>JAUYRX010000043.1:0-305209 GCA_030696635.1 Candidatus Melainabacteria bacterium | reverse complement strand
TGAGCCGAGGGGTTAAGTGGAAACGTCAGGTCTGCGCAGACCGGAAATTGTAGCGATAACCCGCTAGCTGTGGATTCTGACTTGAAGCAGCAAGAAATATCGAGCCTACGCAATAGGCAGTCAGACGATAGTGAAAAAGCCACCGCAGATTTATCTGGGTGGCTTTTTTGTACGCCTAATTTCTTGTATGCCCACTTAAGATTCTGACCTGCTCACCAAGAGCTGATCCGTTTGAAATCTTCGCTCTCTCTTTGCAACGGTTCGAGGAAGGTCAGGTTTTTGATGAGTCAATGCGTTGCCAAAAAGGGAAGATTTTTTCGGAAAAATCTTCCCTTTTTGAAAAACCGCACTTGGAACTGACATAAGATGCCAGAGAACTTGTCAAAAAAATCGGGACTTAGAACGAGAACAAGAATTCCAAATCTTCTTGGGTAAGTTCTTTAGCTACACTGTCGTCTCCACCGATGATTAAATCGGCTAGCTCTTTCTTCTTCTGCTGAAGTGCCAATATTTTCTCTTCAACCGTTCCACGGGTAATCAACTTATAGTTGAATACGTGACGAGTTTGACCAATACGGTGGGCTCGGTCGGTGGCTTGATTCTCTACCGCTGGGTTCCACCAAGGATCATAGTGAATAACATAATCAGCACCAGTCAGGTTGAGACCTGTTCCACCAGCTTTCAAGCTGATCAAGAAAATAGGAATAGATGGCGTTTGGTTAAAGCGCTCGACACGGTCAAGTCTTTCTTTAGCCGGCGTTTGGCCATCGAGATATTCGTAGGTATAACCAGCCTTCTCCAACTCTTTGCGAATGATAGAAAGCATCTCCACAAATTGACTGAAAATCAAAATCTTGTGGCCTTCATCTACGACTTCGCCAATCATAGCGAGCAATGCATCGAGCTTGGCAGATTGATCTGTTGCTTTCTCTCGATTTTTCAATAAGCGTGGATCGCAACAAACCTGACGCAAACGCAACAACTCGGCCAGAATTGAAATTGAAGAACGCTTAATGCCTCGAGAAGCCACTTCATTAAACACGCGCTGACGGCACTCATCAAGCACATCAAGATAAAGCGAGCGCTGCTCATCGTCAAACTCACAAAGTTGAATAATGTCAGTACGATCAGGCAGATCTTTTTCTACCTGACTCTTTAGACGGCGCAGAATAAATGGATGCACGGTCTTGCGCAACTTCATACCAGCCCCATCAAGACCAGCTTCTATGGGTCTCTCAAAGACTTCATTGAAGTCTTTGTACTGACCAAGGAAATCTGGCATAAGGAAGTCGAAAAGTGACCATAATTCTTTTAGGCGGTTCTCGACTGGTGTACCAGACAAGGCCAGGCGGTGGAAGGCCTTGATGCTCTTAGCAGCAATAGCACCTACAGACTCAGGGTTCTTGATATTCTGAGCTTCATCAAGAATAAGAAACTCGAACTGAATATTTTTCAGCTGTTCATAGTCGCGGCGAATGATACCGTAAGTAGTGAAAATCACATGGGGTTTGTTAGTGCTTTCCTTGCCCAGACGCTTGAGCATTTCACCACGGTCGCGACCCATAAACAAAGCAGTTTTGAGATCAGGCACAAACTTAGCAGCCTCAGACAACCAGTTATAGACCACCGAAGTAGGTGCCACCACCAAAGCTGGTGCTCTATCGGCCTTGCCCTTTCCTTGATAATGCTTGAGCAACATCGCTAAAGTTTGGATAGTTTTACCCAGACCCATATCATCAGCGAGAATACCTGCCAGTCCATATTCTCGCAAGAACATCAACCAATTACAGCCTTCTTTTTGATATTCACGCAACTCGCCTTTGAAATCTTTTGGCAATTCAAATGGTGGCAATTCACGGAAATGGTGAATCTTGTGAATGAATTCTTCAAAGCCTTTGTCGGCTTGAACTGGAATCTCTTGTGTTTCTAGAGCGTGTAAAATACCAAGAGCTTGATAGAGCGGACGGGCGCTATCTTTGCTTTGACCAATTGATTTAAGCAGTCCCATTAATGTTGAAGTGGGAACGCGCACATAGTCGCCATCAGAAAGCTTCAAATAGCTACGGTTTCTAAATAGCGCCTCTATAACTAATGGGAATGGTACTTCTTCATCACCAGCCGAGCACAGCAAATCAAACTCGAACTTATAAGAATCTTTCTTCAGAGACAGTTTCGCTTTGAGACTCAGTTCTTCTTTACGCACACGATAAGCACTGAGAGTTTCCCAGCCAGACGTATCCCATTCGGCAGACTGTTCTGACGAGAGATGGAAAAGAGCATCAAGAGCCGGCTCATCTACAAATGAAAATCGGTCGGCAATTGTTCTAATTGGCATCATATTGGTAAGGAAGCGGCGCACCTGGTTTTCAGGCTCCCACTGCCTTTCTACCCAAACACTCTGCCCCACTTCTGAAATTGTACGAGTAAATTTTTCTGACTCAACAGCACTAGTTTCATCGCGCGATTGCAAGACCAGATCGCCGTAACGAAATCCGAGTGATACTTCAAGACTTGAAGCTTCTGCAGCTGGCTTCTTCGAGATTGTAGCTGAACTGCCATTCGAAGAAATAATTGTATTGTTAGAACCGGCCCCGGGCAATTTCCGCTCTGACAGCTTAATTACTACTTGGGGAGGTTCAGTTATGGCAACAGGAAACGGAGCTGTTGACTCATCAAGAATGACTGGCATCCGTTTTTTCAAAACTGGCAAATCTACAGACAAGAACTTGGGCACAACCTCAAGCTTGACCACCATGTAGCCAAACGAATCAAAGTACTGGAACGAACGATGAATGGCTGTTAAATCAATAGGATAGAAAGTATCTTTTGAAAGAATCCAGCTTGAAGGCCCCATAAAGAACACTGGATGTTCAACAGCTTCGCCTTCTTCGGTTACTCCTTCTAAGCGCAGCATTAATTCGCCACTCTCAGTCTCAGACAGCACCGCCCGTGGTGTTAGAGGCTTATCAGAGAACTGTACAATCTGATTAGTAGTGGTGTTGGTCAATTTGCAGCAAAGGCTCAAGTGACCAATCACTGTTCCCTCATCACCACGCGGAATACGATGCCCCCCAGCCGGGCCCTTGGTGGTTTGAGGCAAGCCCGTGAGATACTTAGCTAGGCGCTGAATACGCGAATCTGGTGGCAAGGTCGGTACAACCTCAACCGGCACCTTAAGAATGTTGACCTTACCTTGCGGTTCGTTGGGCACCACGCCAACAATCATAGCCAGTGGCTTCTCCAGCACCAATAAGCCCAATTCGAAATCACGTTCATCAGGCTCGACACCTTCTTCACGAGGGTCGTCTAGTAATTCCTTGGCTCTTGGCCCCTTCTCTTGAGGGCTCTCGCGCTTCTGCTCATCAGCCATATCGAATCTAATGCCAGGGTTGTGCTTGGCAATATGGGTAAGAACGACAGCTACAGAATGCTTGCAGACATCTTCAAAATATGGACAAGAGCACGCGGCCTTAAAAGAATTGGGAGAATCTATATCAACCACAATTTTGTAGGCGTCTTTCTCTGAACCGATTACAAGAGCTTCTATCTCCGAGCCATCGTCGCTCTCTGAATATTTCAATACTTTTTTGCGTCGATAGTACTGCACACCACGACGATAAACAGGCTCGCTGCTAGCCTCTTGGAGGGCAGAAAGAGCAAGAGATAGTTTTTTACCAGAACCCGAGATTTGCTTCATGCAAAATTAGCCTTGAAAGGGCACTGCGGCAATGCAAGCACCAACAATAAGAACAACCGACCGCTTACAGCGGTGGGCGGGAGCTTTCCTAAGCGAAAGCCGAATGGTCAAGAATTAGCTTAGCACGAGTTAGCGCCATGTTGAGAAGAGCAAGGCACAAAGTATAAAGGAACAGAGCAATATTAACGGGGACTCATGTCGATAGCCTCAGAAGGGGCTGGAGCTGGCGCTGGCATGGTCCTTTGGGGCACCCGGTTGAAGGCACCTTCAACAATACGCTTCATCTCCACCTGTCTCTCTTCAAGCGAGTTACAGTAATCATGAAGAATCTCTGCCTGGCTACGCAAAGCCTTGGCGTTATCGGATAGGTCCGGGATTAAAATCTCTATTTCTTCAAGAATTGAGGATGGTGGGCTAACAGGAGGCCGAATACGCACATGAGACACCACTTGTTGTCCGGCTGAATTGGTCATTGCTGCTGGAGAAGTAGGAGAAGAGGGCGCTGGTCGAGCAATCGTAGGTGAGGATGGGGCGTTAAAGTTAGACTGCATCGTTCCCGCTAGGGCATCGCGCAGACGCTCTAAATTCTGCTTAAGACCGATAGCACGGCGATAAGCCTGATCGGCCTCTCTCTCAAGCCAGACCTTACGAGCTTTCTGGGTAGCCAATTCATTACTCAAGTGTTCAAGAGCCTTTTTGCGAATCTCAAGCTCACGTTTGACGTGCTCAACTTCTTTCTGCTTAAGCTCAAGACCACGCCGGCGTAGGTAGACCAGCAAGATCACAATCAGAGAGAAGGCAATAGACATTATCGACACATAGAAATATCCTCTCTTGGCGCCCGACATCTCGGCCACTCCAGTCAACAAGAAATTGCCTAAGTCTTCAGCGAAAGGTGGCGGCGGACTGCGCATATAGTAGATGCGACCAAGAACCTTGCCACGAACCTTAGCCCCCGTCGCTCTGGCCTTTTCCACCCGCGGGGAATCATGGGCAAACAACGGCTCTAGCTGCGGAGGGTCAGTGATTAAATCGTAGGGCTCATTGCTCTTCGCTAGACCCTCGGCAGTAGCATTCTTCTGCCAAGACTGGCGATGGTAAATCTTGTTCGTCTTATAAAGGACGTTCTCCCCCGATGGATCAGTAACAACTAAGCCAAACAAGCCATAGCTTGAGTCAAGCGTTTTCTGAATAAGGTCATCGCGACCCTCTTGAATCATGGCCGAGAGAGTCGTTGGCAGGGTGTGATGAAGCAGATTAAAATCGGTGGTCTGCACCTTGGCGATTGTACCCAACCAATAGCTCTGATATTGAATCGAGCATAACGCCAACCAACAGAGTATTCCGGCCATGCAGACAACTGGCACGAGAATTCTGTTTCGGAGTGATAGCAGCAACTTATCCATCAAAACGGAGTCTACACCCGTATGTATCTGATGTACATACGTAATTTCCAGCGTAATTTCCAGCGTAATTTCAATGCGCAATCACAATGCTTAATTCTGGCGGTTTTTTCTTTGCACAAATTGTTAGCTGCACAACAAAAAAACAGGTTTATAAGTCGCTATAAGCGGGGTATTAATACTGTGTGGACGAAAGCTCTCACGGAGGAATCGGTTAGAGCAAAAACTAGGTCATACCTCGTGTCTACTAAAAACCCAAACGGGATATTCCACCACTAGGTGGCTGCACATTTAACACTATGTGTTTAAGAAGCCGGGCGCTCGTCGTCCGGCTTCTGTTATGACACCACCAGCAGTGCCACTCGCTGGCCTTGAACCAAGGTCCACTTCCAATAGTTTTTAGTGTCATTTCGCAACGTGAGGTTTTCAAGCTCAGTTTTCCAGGAATAAAATAGTCAGTATTTAGAATCTTTAGGAATCAAGACTTAAGAAGTGGAAACAATTTCTTCTCAGGGCCCCCTCAGCGACCATATCAAGAGCAGGTCTTGGGTTAGAATCAAGACTCCTTGATCAGTTAGGGACAAACCCAATGATGCCGCCGGAAAATCAAGAATCTGCTCAACAAGCCTCTCCGGTTAGACTGGGAGACTTACTGACCGGCGCCGGTTTACTCAAAGCCGAAGACCTAAGGCAGGCAATGTTAGTTGCTAAAACTCAGTCACTTCCAGTGGGTCGTGTGCTGATTATGTCTGGCTACATTATTGAACCGCACCTGCAAGCAGCAGTGCAGGCTCAGTCGATGCTGAAAGACGGCTTGATTGACCTAGAAACCGCCCTTGGCAGCTTGCGAGTTATCTCTCGCGATGGCCTGACCATAGATCAGGCTCTTTCTAAAATGGGTTGGGCTCAACCAGTCAACCAAGTAACCAACAAACTAGGCGAACTCTTAATCGAAGCCGGCCTAGTTAGCCGCGCACAACTAGACGCTGCCTTAATTCAAGGCGAGAGCACCAAGCTTCCCCTCGGCAGAGTTTTAGTAACCAACGGTTGGTTGTCAGAACAGCTGCTTTCATCAGCGCTAAACGCCCAAATTCTAGTTCGCGATCGCCGAGTAACTAGAGAGCAAGCTATTTCTAGCTTACGAGCAGCCCTTGAAAGACAAGTTCCAATCGAACAAACCTTGGCCGAAACCGGAGTTTCGCTCCATCTAGCTAATGAAACTGTGCGCCTTGGTGAACTGCTAGTCATGGCTAAGCTATTAGACGAAGCAAAGCTGATGCAAGCAGTAGAACTTGGTCTCGTCAATGAACAACCCATAGGTCAGGTACTAGTCAAAAATGGCATGGTGAGCGAGACCGTCTTACAAACGGCTCTGGCAATACAAACCATGGTTACCAAAGGCGAACTGCGCAAAGTACAATGCGGGCGCGTCTTAGAGTTGGTAAACACCGAGAAGCTTTCCTTAGCCGAAGCAGTTGAAAGGGTGCAACCAACACCACCAAGAGACACCTCCAATCTTCCCCTCTACCAATTTTTGCAATTAGCCGGAGTAATCGGTCCTCCAGATATTGAAGAAGCTCTTAAGGTGGGTTCGCGAGACACACACCTTATGGGACAAATGTTGATGATGACCGGTGCAATCGATCAAAATCTGCTTGGCATTGCCATGAACTGCTCAAGCCTCATGGCTCAAGGAATATTAAAAACAGAGCAAGCTGTAATTGTGCTTGGCATTTGCTGGAAAAGCAAAGCCACACTAGAAGAGGCTTTCAAGCAACTCGGCTGGAGCTCAGCCATTATTTCATCGGCTCTTCCTCCGCCAACTCCAGCTGCTCCGCCAACTCCAGCTGCTCCGCCAACTCCAGCTGCTCCGCCAGCTCCAGCTGCTCCGCCAACTCCAGCTGCTCCGCCAGCTCCAGCTGCTCCGCCAACTCCAGCTGCTCCGCCAACTCCAGCTGCTCCGCCAGCTCCAGCTGCAACTAATTCGACGACCAACCAAAACATCATTCAACAGAGCCGCACTGGCGAACACTCGCTGCCTAAAACTTCCAAACTTGACCAGGCCATTTCTGGGCGCAATAGACAAAGTAGTTCATCTGCTACAGCCCATAACCTCCCAGCTATGCCAGTTGGGCAAAATCTCACCGTTGAGCAAGGAAGTCTGCAACCTTACGATACTGGTGAGATGTCGCCTATCAGAAAGAAAGAAGAAGCTGACGCCGCTGCTAGAGCCGCACAAGTGGCCGCACAACAAAGCACCCAAGATAATCCCAGCCAAACAGCATCAGCAAACGACAAACCACCAGCTGGCCCCTCTGTGAAGAAACGTCTGGCAGACTTAATTCCCTAAAGACTGAATTTACCTGCAGCCATTTCACAGAGACCTCTAACAAGCACCGCCAATGGTGTCGCGCACATTGGCCAATTAACAACTAAATTAAGCTTGAGACTGAGCCCAGAATCGAGATAGAAATTAACGATGAAATCCCAGCCTTGAAGGCGGTTTCCAAGGAGTAGGCCTTCCGAATATTGGTCAATCAAAAGAGAAGAAAACCAGCCAAGAATGCAGATTTTATGAAATTCACTCAATAATCACAAAGCGCATGGTATGAATAGCAATCAAGATCCGCACCCAGACTAAATACTGCGCTGCATAGGAGAACTTCATGCTTCAGCAAAAAATTACTTACAAGCCATACCCTGTTCAGGATTTCAAACACCTGTTGGGCTTAACCGGCATTTCAGACAAGACTTTGGAAATTCATTTCAAGCTTTATGCTGGTTATGTCAAGAACACAAATGATTTGAACGAGAAAATCATCGAACTAACAGAAGCTGGCAAAAGCGGCTCACTAGAATACGCAGAATTGAAGCGTCGTTATGGCTTCGAATACAACGGCATGAGACTGCACGAGTACTACTTTGGCAACCTCAAGCCAGGCGGTTCTGAGCTGAAAGAATCAAGCGCCATTGGTAAATTGATCACCGAAACCTATTCATCAATTGACGTTTGGAAGAATGACTTCTTCAAAGTCGGCGCCATGCGCGGTGTTGGCTGGGCTGTCTTGTTCCAAGACCCCTTCACAAAAACTCTTTCCAACCACTGGATTACTTTGCACGAAGAAGGCAACATTGCTGGCTTCCAACCAATACTAGTAATGGACGTCTGGGAGCATGCTTTCTTGCTCGATTACGTTCCAGCTGATCGTCCTAAGTACATTGAAGCTTTCTACAGCAACATTGACTGGGAAAAAGTTGAAGCCAGACTTCTGAAATAAGACAGTTTTAGCAAGCTTAACTTCAGAAAAAATAAGTGATATTGCGAGAGGGAGGGAATTAAATTCTCTCCCTCTCTGCTTACAGGGTCAGGCGCAAGAGTTATAAAAGCCGGTAAAAAGCTGGGCTTAAAAGAAATCAACCCTAAATTGGGGGCGAGAAACGAGACAGCGCCTCTTGAGAACAGTAGAATAAGCACTGGTCTTGCAGAATCAAAGGCTGACGCTCATGAAAGAAACAGCAACAACAACCAGTCTGGGTTCAATCGGACAAATCACCGAAGATCACGAACTAGTCGTAGATATTGACGACCTAGTAAGTCTAGACAAAGATGTCGCTGCTGAGGTCAAGGTCGACCGTCAAGTTAATGACAGCAGTGCCGCCAAGGCTGATGCTGAAGAAAAAAGTAGCCGTGACAGCAACGACGACGATTATGGCGACGAAATTGTCGACAATTACGCAGACAGCTGGTCTTACGAAGTGCCTCGACCTTGGCTCACGGTTGATCAAGCCGCCAGTATGTTAGGAAGATCAACTAGAGGTGTTGAGCGCTCAATACTGGGTCGTTGGGGTAATCACCTTCCCGAGGGCTGGGCCGCTCGCCGCGTACGCATAGATGGCGTGGAAGAATGGCGCATTATTCCCCCTCCCGGGTTCAGAATCAAACATAGTCGTCGTGAGACCAATAGGCGTGAAGCTCGTGCCGAAAACCAAAATCATCATCAGAGAGAAGAGCCTGGTGAAAATCACATAGAAGACGTGGAAGCCAGCCCATTAAGTGGCATGGCTGAAACAACCCGAGATCAGCAATCGGAAAAGCTTGCAGAAAATACGGCTACCAAATCGCAAGAGAGAAAGATGGCACCTACACCAAACCCCGCCGTGGCAGCGCCTTCTTCCCCAAACGAACCTTTCTCACTTGAAAAGTTTCTTCAATCGGCAGGCAAGATGGCCCAAAAAGAGTTAGCTTCTTTCGGTCTAGCAGTGGGCCCCGTCAATGAACCTCGGCGCAACCGCGCCACCCGGAGCAACAACGAACTAGCCGGCATAATCGACGCCGATATTGAACATGCCACAATCGTCATTGATCGCTCCGATGAAGTCGAGAAGCTACTGCGAGAGCTAGCCAATACTCAAAAGGAATTGGCAGAGCAACGGCGCATGCACCTTGACGATTTGCGCTTGATGCAAGAGATGCAACGCTCTATGCTTTTACTTGAAGTCAACGCCAAAGAAACTGGTGAACTCAAGCAAGACCTTAGCTATGCCCAACAAGCATTGAAAGAACATCGCTCGCAATATCAAGCATTCCTGGCACTGCCATGGTACAAACGGTTGTTCCGCAAAACGCCTTAGACCAAATAAATGCTTGTTCTCACAGAATTCTAGGAAACCTGAAAAGCACCAACAGAGGACTTGTTCATGGCTGAAACTGCAGACAAACGCTTCAAAATCACTTACTGCACGTCATGTGGATACCGCGACAGAGCCGTAAAACTTTCAGAGCAGCTAGAAAAAGATTCAAGCGACCACTGCCTTTTAGTTCCTGCCGATGGTGGAGTCTTCGAAGTAGAAGACCAAGGAGTGCTACTCTTTTCTAAAAAAAATAGCGATCGCTTCCCCGAAGAAGGAGAAGTGCAAGCCATCATCAAAAACATAAAAGACGGTCAACCCCTGGACGAGGCACAAACAAATGCAGCCCACGAAGCTGGACATAGCGGCGGAGTCTTGGACTGGATCTATAGCCTTTTTAGAACACCATCACACAAATAAGTCGGGGACAAGAGTGGGACATCCGCAAGCGCTGCAAATAGCTATCGATGGACCCGCAGGCGCCGGCAAATCAACGGTAGCCCGCAAGCTGGCCGACCACCTTGGGTACCTATATATAGATACGGGAGCCATGTATAGGGCATCAACTTGGTTGGCGCTAAAGAACAATATTGCTCTGACTGATGGCGATGCCATTGCCGCCCTTGCAAGCCGCTGCAATATTCAACTTAAGCCAGCTGACGAAAGCTCCGATGGCAAAATCAGAGTATTTGTAGATGGAGAGGAAATTACACGCGAGATTCGCACCCAGAAGATGTCTGAATTAACTGCAGGCATTGCCGCCCTAGGAAAGGTTCGCGAAGTATTAGTCGATAAGCAGCGTGAACTGGCCAGAGAAGGCTATTGCGTCATTGATGGTCGCGATATTGGCACAGTGGTTATGCCGGACGCTGGTCTCAAAGTTTTCCTCACCGCAAGCCCCGAAGAGCGCGCCCGCAGGCGCCAGAAAGAGTTAGCTGCACAAGGCGAAACTCCCAATTTTGACGAACTTCTCAAAGCTATTAACGAGCGCGACTATCTCGACTGCAATCGCGCGGTATCTCCATTGATGCGCGCGGTGGACGCCATTGAGTTAATCACAGACAACATGACCATCGATGACGTTGTTCTAGAGTTAGAGAAACTAGCCAAAGAAGCTTTCCAACCATCTCCAAGCTTGGTGCAGCCGCGCGCGCACGAGCGCCGCGATGCTTTGAACAGCAAAGATATTTTAGACAGCTCCGACCACCCCACTCTTCCCTACCGCCCCGACCAAGAACTGCAAGAATTGCCCGAAGCCCAAGAAGTCTAAATCGAGAACTACGTCCAAAAATACGCTAAAGCATACGTAAGTTCACCAGCGCCATACTGTAGTTTGCTAGGTATATTAGCTAGTCTATATTAGCTAGGAAAAGTAACTTACCCATCGCCTAAAGCTGGCTTATGAATGGATAACCAATCTGGCAACGACAAGTTAGACGCAAAGACTAAGGGCGGTGAACACCCGCAGCTAAACTCTGTCGATATTTTGCAAGGAAGCGGTAAAGCCGGGCAGTCTAATAAAACAGGCGACCAAAAACCGAACGAAGCGCAGCAAGCCGGGCCTGGCGAAAAGGTACGTCTTCCAGTAAGCACAGACACAAGCGCCAAAGAACCACCAATTGGTGTAGCGCTGTTGCAAGACAATGAAACAATTGTTCTCCACTTAAAAGGGAAAAAAGGCGATCTAAGCGGCGAAGCTGAGGTCGAATATAAACTGGGAGACAAACTCTACGACGACGTCTACAAACATTTGGGCGGCATCAAGAAAGGCGAAACCAAGCTAGTACCAGCCTGGCAAGACGATGCCACAATCAAGCCAGGTCAACAGCCAGCAAGACAATCCACCATTGATGGGCCGAAAGCGGAGCAAGAGCCGGGCAAAGACCCGAACAAAGAGCAAAATAAAGATCAGGCCCCCAAGCCTGGAGAGCAATCCCCTGGCACAACCAGCGATGCCACCACGCCGGGTGCATCAGCTCCAGACGTGACCACTCCCGGTGCACAAATTCCTGATGTGGTAGTTCCTGCATCAACGCAGTTCATTGACCTGGTCAACGACACCTACGCAAAGATGTCGCCAGAGGTACGAGACCTACTCGCCCAAGACGGAACAGTCGTGACTCCAACTCGCAGAATTACCGATGCCCTACCCGAGCTAAAAGGACAGAAGCCTCGCGGTTGGCCACCCGAATTGACATGGGATGCAGTAGATGGCGCTTATAGCCCCAGCCGCAACCTAGTTGTGGTCGCCGAAGAAACCAGAAAAACAGGCAATCAATGGGTTAAGAGCAACCGCACAGAAGACGTAACCCGCCACGAAATAGGCCACGCCACTGACTACGCTATCAACAAATTGTCCGACTCAAAAGCTTACACTCAGGCATACGAGGCCGACATCAAAGCCATGCCAGCCAACATCAGTGGCACCCTCAAATACTTCTTGCAGTCAGGCGATGGCGGCAAAGAAGAGGCCTGCGCAGAAGGAATTGCAGTGCGTGAAGGAGGTTCGACATCAGGCAAAACCTTTGAGTTGGGATTTCCCAAAAGCATAGCTGCCATAAATGACGCCCTCTTGCTAATCAGGGCGAAGCTACCGGCTGCAGCCATCAACACCACCAACTCAAGTCAACCAAATCAAAGCAATCAACCAAACAAGTCAAGTAACCCAATTACAGATGTGCCGCCCGCCGAGAGCGGCAAATCTGGCAGCCAACCAGCATCAACACCAGAAGCGAGAAGCAAAAACGGAAGATAGCCAGCCATTGTGATAATTGGTTAAGGAATTATCAGCCGGGTATAAAAGTAAGGTCAGGCGATCGATTTAATCTCTTAATTTTCCGGGCTTGCACTAGAGGCAACCCTGAAATCATGCGCCCGCCCAAACTTGCATATAGGAATCGACCAGAACTACATATAGGGACCGGTCGACAAGAATATACCGAAGGTTGTATCTTAATAACCTATAACATTAGTAGCTGATAAACCTTCCGAATACATTCTCGACCCCCACTTTCTAGGAATCAAGGAGAGCACCATGGCCAAGGCGAAAACAAAAGTACTGGATAAGCCGCAAGCCACATCGAGCGTTGCTCCGCAGCCCACAGAAGTGGCTGAACTCAAACAGATTTTTCAACGAGTGGACCGAGCACAGGGCCAAGCCCAAGCAAACGGCCAGACTTACAGTAAAAAGCAGCCTGCTTTTGCTGTTCTCTCTCTAAGTGATGGCCGCACCATCACTGTTAACTATGGCCTAAAAGGAAGAATAGAAACTTTGACGTTCTCAGACGGCCGCGTGCTTACCACCACAGATGGTGGCGAATACTATTTAGATAATCTTCAGCCCGATGTCAAATTGAAGAATCTCAAATTAGACATGAATGACGGCGAACTCTGCTACAAAACCACTTTTGGCAAGCGTTCCGCACAAATCAAAGAATCCTCCAACGGCGCTAAATATGCCACTCTCAAAGAGAAAGGTGACGCCCGCGAATTTCAACTTTTGCCAGACCGAAGCCAAGTTGTAATTGGCAAAGAAGGCCGCATGACCTTTTCGGCCGATGGCAATTTCTTGACAATGGAGCCTAAATCGGGTGGTCAGATAAAGTTCCATCTCTGGAACAAAATGCTTGATGTTGTTTTTCCAGATGGCTACGTGCAAAGCTTCTATGCCACTGAACAAGAAATGAAACTATTGCAACTGCAACCAATTGGTTTCTATGTCAACTGGCTACCAGCCGACAATCTGGGCCGTCACTTCGAGTGGGGCGTCGTGCTACCACAGGCAGTGCACTAATTATTTAGACCTGTGGCGAAAAATAATGAAATTGGAACAACTCTCCAATTCAGAAATGCGATAAAGACGGCAGCTTGGTTTGTTGTGATTGCTTTGGTGCTTTGCTTCTTTTTGAGTGATGTGCGCGTTACTCGCAATCAAGCTGAGGACGAACGCAAGCTGCATGCAAAAGAAGAAGACTTTATCAGAAAAATGTCACAACGGGCGAATGACCGCGATCGAGCAAAAGTAACTGTAGACCAGCAGGCTACCGATATGAAAGCTGGCAGGAAATAACAGTATAGCCACGACCTCGGGGCAAGACTGCTTCAAGCCCGACACCTTAAGTCTCATTAGGCTGACGAGAACCGCCACGAACAATAAAAAATATGACGTGGCGATAATGGCATTCTTCAACGAGGAAAGGCCAGAGTAGTATTCGGGACCGAACCAGGAACCGACGCAAGTACATTGCCCGTATATTCCGCCAATAGAACCAAACAAAGGCTGAAATGCGGTCGAGTAGACTAGCTGGAACAGATTAAAGTCTTGGGAATAGGTGTAGAGATGGCAAAAATATCCAATAGCGACAAATTCAACGCACAGCGCTAGCAACTCAAGAATTCGGTGCACCCTTTGCAAGTAGCAACTTACTAGAATGAACAAGACGACAGCAAAAGTCATCAAGTAGATATGCAAGTTTTTTGTCACACAGTTTGCATAAACGTAGAAAGAATCACAGATTCTACTGTAATCAACCAAGGTAGTGAATCTCGGGTCGACCGGTGCACCAACTAGCCCTTGAGCCTGCGCGGAAAGGGAAAATATCGCATCAAGAGCAGCGGCGACAAGAAGCAGTATCAGTCCCGTTTTTCTCATGATCCAAAAACTTGCCAGCATATCCGTTCTCCAGAGCCAAATACTTAATGAGCTTTATGGAGGCGCCTTTAACAGCTCGTTAGCCGTTCTAATCAAAGTCAGCCGATCATTAAGCATTCCTGTCAAGAACCAGCCTCCGACGCAGATGAAGGCTGTCGAAGCAAGTATAGTCACCACTCCCACTGAGCGACTTTTACCTTGGACTTTCTTCCACCACAATACCAAGAGTATGATGGCGACTAGAGGAGCGAGGGAAATCCCAATGTGTAGCACAGCAACTACGATACGCAAGATATCGACGATACAATCGGCGCTGTAGCCAGATAGTTGCTGCAATTCGCTACTAGTAGATGGTTCCATATAAGTTCATAGTAAGGGTTAGTCAGTAGCCTGCAAAGACGGAAATCCGCACTTATAGCGCAGCTAGTTTAATCTGGCAGATGAAAACAGCCCACTATTTGGGGGAAATTCCAGTATGGCTATATACAATTTCAAGAAGCACTTTCAAAAGTAAGTGACTGTCAACGACAATAATAATGCCAAGCGTCTTTAAGCAACATCTAAATAAAGTCAATCCGCTTCATCGTGGCAGCGTCAGCAAAGTCACACGACGCTGGCTCTATGTGCCTTACGATCAAGTCACTGACAAGCTCGGACCGTTAAGCAGAGAAAAGCCAGAATCGCTCGGCATAATCTTAATTGAGAACCCAGCGAAAGCAGCCAGAAGGCCATATCACAAACAGAAACTAGCTCTGATATTAGCCAACCTTAGACACTTCGCCATCGAGCAGGCAGAGCGGGGGGTGGCGGTGCGTCATGAAGTAGTGACAAACGCTAATGGGTTATACAGCTCAGTATTAGAAGAACTAGCCAAAGAGATCGGTCCAATTGAAGTTATGGAACCAGCCGAGCGCGAGCTGAGAATCGATTTGCAGCATTTGATAAAGAGCGGAGCTTTAATACAGACCCCTCACGAAGGCTGGCTGACCAAGTTATCTGACTTAGAGGCTATAGTTGATAAAAACGGCAGCTATCGAATGGATGCCTTCTACCGGCGAGTGCGTCAAAACACAGGCATACTCATGGAGGACGGCAAGCCCAGAGGAGGCAAATACAGCTTCGACAGTGAAAATAGACTGCCCTGGAAAGGCGAACCACTGCCACCCCAAATGCCAAGATTTTCGGTAAGCGACATCACTGAAGAAGTTGGTCAATTAATCAATAAGCACATGGCCAATCATCCAGGCCAACTCGATTTAGAAAATTTGCCAGCCAGCCAAGCCGATAGCGAACGGCTCTGGCGCTGGGCCATGGAGAATTGCCTGCCTCTCTTTGGCCCCTTTGAAGATGCTATGTCTAGTGAAAATCGCGGCATGTTCCATTCAAGAATTTCTGCTGTTCTGAATATACAGAGACTAACACCAAAGCAAATTATCCAAGACGTACTCTCGCTTGAACTACCATTGCCAAGCCAAGAAGGCTTCATCAGACAAGTCTTGGGCTGGCGTGAGTTTGTGCACAAGATACATTTGTCCACCGATGGATTTCGCGACATCAGTCCAGCACCGCCCATAGCACCACAACCAGGCGATGGCGGCTACCAACTTTGGTCAGGCAAAAGCTTCGGAGAGAAGAAGGCTCAGATTGCGGTTGAGCATGGCGGCGCCTGCCCGTCTTATTTCGGTTCGGCTAACCCTTTGCCGCCATCGTTCTGGGGAGAGCCATCTGGTCTAAATTGCCTCGATACAGTCGTCAAATCAGTTTGGGATGAAGCCTACAGCCACCATATCACCCGGTTGATGGTGCTCTCTAATTTAGCGACCTTGCTTGATATTTCACCGCGAGAGTTAACCGATTGGTTCTGGGTTGCTTACTTCGATGCCTTCGATTGGGTTGTAGAACCAAATGTACTGGCCATGGGCACCTATAGTGTTGGCGGATTGATGACGACCAAGCCCTATATATCGGGAGCAGCCTACATCAACAAGATGAGTGACTACTGCAACGGTTGCCAGTTTGATCCAGCCAAAAACTGTCCAATAACAAGGCTTTACTGGGCTTTTCTAGAGCGGCACAAAGATAAGCTTGAAGGCAATATGCGCATGGCCATGCCAATCAATTCAGCAAAGAAACGAGCAGAGAGCCTCAAAGAAGAAGACCGCGCAATCTATGAGAAGACAATCAAGAGTCTGCTAGCAGGCGAGAAGCTAGAGCAGCCCTAACAAGAAAATCAAGACAATGATGACGATTTTGCTTTACTCTGTTATAGATGCAGCAAATTCAACCAATTCAGCTGTGAGACCGCGATTGAAAGCATTCTGATTAACTTGGGTGGGCTGCAGATAAGCAGACAAAACTTGATTGAATTTTGATTGATCCACAGCACTACCACAAGTAAACAAATCAACAAAACAAGCTGCATTCTCGGGATAGGTGTGAATACTAGCATGACTTTCAGAAAGCAAAAGCACAGCAGTCATGCCACCATTAGGAAAGACATGATGACGACTGTCAAGAACAGTGGCGCCAGCGGCTGTAGCTGCCGCTGAAAAATTCTCCAAAAGTAATTTGACATCAAGCAGTGCTGCTGTTGAACAACCAATCAAGCTCGCCATCATGTGGCGTCCTTGAAACTTGTGTCCATCATTATCTACTAGAACTGAGATAGCGGAATTTTCCATTAGAAATCTTCTTTTACTTCGTCTCTATTAAGTAGCTCTTCTACTTGTTTGCAAAGTTCTACAACTTTCTCGGGCATGTCAGAAGCTCTAATGAACTGCCGACAGAGATCAAGTGTTCTTCTGATTGCTCTGACCACATCACCTTCATCACGTGGCGAGGACATGCGGATTTGATCCCACGGTGCCCCTTGTGCCCACATCTCGGTCAAGCCTGCTAGTTGAGCACCAAACTCAATGGGCATATCAACATCAAAGTCTTTTTGCAAGCGCATAATTTTCTTTGCCATTTTGCCGATTTCGATGATGGCATGGTCGACATTGTGCGTGACGTGCACGCGCATTTGCTCGTTACCGCGTGGCTCATCGCCAATGAGAACAGTTAAAACAGCTGCCAACTCAGAAGGCTTCAACAGATCGAACATACCACTAATGGCAATTTCACTCAAGAATAATTCATTGGAACCGCGAATAGAAGCGGCCATACGACCGAGCTTGGTTGGCTTATTGCCATCGAGATAACCAAGAGTGCGCAAGATATTAGCCAGTGCTTCAAAGGTCGTCCAATACTTTGTAGTTTCGCGCTGCACGCGCTTGTCGAGATCTTTGATGCGCTTCTGCAAATGCTCAATACGCTCGGTTTGCGTACTACACGGTTTCTGCACCGGGCAGCCGTGGCATGGCATAGCGTAGGCTTCTTTCAAAAGAACTTGAATCTCAGCGCGAGTTGCAGCTAAAGCCATAATAGCTGGTGATCCAGGCTTAATGGCTGAAGGCTTCAGGCCCTTCTCAGTGGCTTTGAGTTGCTTATGCTTAGAGCGAATCGTCTCAAGCCGTTTGGCATATAGAGGCAAATCGCCAAGCTCAGCGGGGCAAAGCGGTGCACTCAACTTTTGCAGTTCCGTTTCCCAAGCCATTTTCTGAGTATAGGCTGGTTCAAGTTGCTGATTGACCAAGAATTGACCAAAGCTTCGTTCAATCAATTCACGAGCATCATCAATGGTGTGCCGTTCCAGTAGATTCAAGACCATGCCATACGATGGAGTAAAGCGACTCGAAAGAGGATCGGCCCCAGATGTCGCCAGCTTAGCCGCTTCATCCACACTCTCAAAGGGATTGTGCAAGACCACCACATGACCAACTTCGTCCATACCACGTCGACCAGCCCGTCCTGACATCTGCAAGAATTCAGAAGCAGTTAGCTGTCTATGACCTTCATCAGAGCGTTTGTGAATCGAAGCAATCACGGTAGAGCGAGCAGGCATGTTGATACCAGCAGCTAGGGTCTCTGTTGCAAAGACTACTTTCAGCAAACCCTTCTGGAAAAGCTTTTCAATCATGCCCTTCCAGCTCGGCAGCATGCCTGCGTGGTGCACCGACATGCCTTCTAGCAAGTACGGAATATGGGGATGATTAGCAAGGTTCGGATTGTCCTTGGTGAATTCTTCTATCTGTCGCTTCAGTTCTTTTTGTTCATCGGCATGCAGCAAAGGAATGCCCCGTGCCATTTTCATTGCTTCTTCGCAACCGCGGCGAGAGAACAAGAAATAAATAGCAGGCAGCATATTGCGCGCCGATAGAGAACCAAGCACATCACCTGGGTGAGTGTACAAGCCACCCATCGGCCGGCGTCGCTTATCAGATCCACTATGCTGTGGTTTTTTTCTGCCAAACCGAGATTTCAAAAATGAATTGACAGCACCGCCCGGAGCAAGCAAAGGATAAATCTTGCGCTCACCAAAGTAGTGGAATCGCAGAGGCACAGGGCGAAAATCGGAGACGACTAGTTCGGTTGGTCCATGAGTCTCATCTATCCAGGTGGTCAACTCTTGGGCATTGGCCACAGTCGCCGACAGACCCACTAGCTGAATATCTTTGGGCGCATAGATGATCGATTCTTCCCAAACCGTTCCTCTATCAGCATCGTTCATATAATGACATTCATCTAGAACGACAAAGGCAACATCACGCAAGTTGCGACTAACGTCACCAAGGATGGTGCCATACAACATATTGCGAAATACTTCTGTGGTCATTACCACAATAGGGGCGTCACGATTGACAGAAAGGTCGCCAGTCAACAGACCAACTTTTTCGTCGCCATACTTTTGCTTGAGATCATAAAGCTTCTGGTTTGAGAGAGCCTTTAGTGGTGTCGTGTAATAACAGCGCTTATTTGCCATCAGCGCCATTTCAACAGCATATTCGGCCACTACAGTTTTTCCCGAACCAGTCGGCGCGCATACAATTACGCTCTTGCCTTCTTCCAGGTGTTTCATCGCATCAAGCTGGAACTCGTCGAGCGGGAAGGGAAACAGGTGGGCTACGTCAATTTGCACTGGGTCGGGATGGTCTCCATAGAACTTTGGTCTGAGTTATTAAGGGATTTTAGCAGTGATTGCCCCGACAAATGGTCAAAAGCGGCCCTGACAATTACAGGAAATATAGTCTGCGGTATAATTGCCCCTATCTCTTTTAGAAGATGCCGGGACGTAGCGCAGGGGTAGCGCGCACCTTTGGGGTGGGTGAGGCCGGAGGTTCGATTCCTCTCGTCCCGACCAGTTAAATCTAAAAAATTAGAACTCAGGCTAATTAGACTTTGCACTAGTTAGACTTCGAACTAATTCGACATCGAGCTAGAATCTGCTTGGCTATTGACTGCGTATTGGTAGATATTGACGGAACGCTGGCAGATTGTGAGCATCGCCGGCACTTCTTGGATGGCGAAGTAAAAGACTGGAAGTCTTTTCTCTCACCAGAGTTAGCCGCACTTGATACCCTGCATGAACCAGTAGCCAAAGTAATTACAGCCCTAGCCCAAGCCTCGCATCCCATTATTTATGTCTCAGCTCGCAATAGCAGCTTGCGAAGAGTTACAGAAAATTGGCTGAAAGAGCATAACCTCTGGTTTGCACCCCGCTTGCTCTATTTACGGAAGGAAGGCGACACGCGCGCCGACACAATAGTCAAACGTGAACTTCTCCAGCGTATTCGCGCCAAAGGCTATCATCCTATTTTGAGTTTTGACGATCGCAACTCGGTTGTAGCCATGTGGCGAGACGAAGGCATCACCTGCCTGCAAGTGGCCGATGGCGACTTCTAGCAGTGCCGAATAAAGGCAATACTAAATATGGTGGCAAAAGGGCAGAAATTCATAGGAAATTCTGCCCTTTAGAGATATTGAAATTAGAGTGCTAAACAGTTGAACGACGGCTATACCGGCGCCTAATAGGCAATTGACGACTTTGATTGGGGCAGTCAACGTCAAAACCAGCGAAGTATGACTTGCTCGATATCGGTACATTCGAAGAACTCAGCTCAGCCTCTACAGGAGGACGCGAAGAAACCTGGCCATTGCCAAGAATATTCTGTCTAAATTGACTGCGACTGATGGGCTCAAGAGACGTCTGGGGCTTGCCTTCCGGCAACGCAATAAGAGGCTGAGCCGCTTGACCATCGTTCTGTAGCTTAAGAGCAGGATGAATTTGAACAACAGGCGGCAAAGATTGTTCGACTTTAACAGCGGTGTCACTCAAGGCGCGGTTGTATATATCTACATCGATAGAGGGAATGCAATTAAAAATTGGATTGAGGTGAACAAATTCCCGAATCTTGATTTTCAAGATCGCCCGGAGATGGTCTTCTAGTTTGTCTAAAGCGACAGGTAGTTCGTCTGGTAAGAAGGACATGAGGAAAGACCTCATCAATGAAAAGCAGTAATACTCGCAGCATAAGCCACAAGTGGAGAATGTTAGCAGAGATTAACCGATTGTCAACAACCCTAGGCGAAGAAATCAAGAATTTAATCAAATTGGCTCAATAAGCCAATTAATGGGAGCGAGTTTCGCTGCCAATGATCTCTTTAAGCCGCTTCAACCCGCTATGAACTGCCCTAGAAACGCCCATTTCGGACAAGCCAAGCACATAAGCTGTTTCTTTTTGAGAAAGGTCATAGAAGAAAACAAACTCAACAATTTGTCTTGTCCTGTCACCCAGCCGCTTTAAGGCTTGCACGATCACTTCTCGCTCCTCCGAGGCACTAAAGAGATCTTGGCAACGCTTGTCTGGAACTACATCACAAAGCGAGCGACGGTCTTCTCGTTCTTCTTCGTCAGCGCCTGAGTCTAGCGAATCGTAGTGAAGACGGGCCTCCCACGACTGCTGTGCTTCAAGAATGTCTTCCACTGAGAAGCCCGAATGTTGAGCCAGCTCGGCCACTGTCGGGGCTCGATCGAGTGTTTTAGTAAGACGCTCCTCGAGTTGGCTCAATTGCGTGTTCATCTCAGTGAGGCGGCGGGGCACTTGCACTAGCGAACAATGATCGCGCAGATAGTGACGAATTTCGCCTCTGACATAACAAGTTGCCAAAGTGCGGAAACTAGCCGAGCGCGTGCGCATAGGGTCGTAGTATTTAATTGCCTTGAGCAAGCCAATTGAGCCTACCTGTACTAAGTCTTCAAAGCTGTCAGGTTGATACTGACTGTATTTACGGGCAATCTGCCGCACTAAGCTCATATGCGAGCGCACTAGCTCGTCAGCCCCTGGTAATCCGTTCGGCCCAACACCGACCGCTTGAGATATCACCGGTCTCATTCCCGAACGCGATATACGCGGGCTAGCAATAGCAGTAGGTTGCTCGCCATTAACCTGAATGTCAGTTCCTGAATCATGCTCTGATTCGTTTATATGGTTAGCAAAAGCACCAACAGCACTCTCGCCTTCTCTATCGCAGACAGCGGAGAGGGCGAATGCGTTACATCCGCTCAATAAAACTTCACTGCCAGTAGGCATCTTTCTAGTCAAGGTCAACTCTCCCGCAATTTTCAACTAATTACGATTGACCCTGCACCCTCACCAAGCCCCAGTGTCCAATTGGTATTAAATCGGTATCCAATTGGTATTCAACTCTTATTCAATCAGCCCCAAAACTACTATTCCCTTGACATCCCCGGTTTAAACAAGCAAGTATTAGAAATAGCCTCTTGCCCACACGTATACGCGCTAGCTAAATTGGCGCTTTTGGCTACAATTGCACTAGTTCCAATACTTAAAAGTGAGTGGTAGAAGTAAGCGCTAGATGAATAAGGCCACCAAAACAATTACAAAAATGAGAGTACTCTGGGCCAAAGTACCGGCCCAAAAGCAGCTACTCTTCATGGGCCTGGCTTGCATTGCCGCGCTTGTAACCTTCACAGCCCGCTTCTGGTTGCAGCGCGCTCAAGAATCAATCAACGACTCAGTTGAACAGTTCGGAATGGGCTTTGCTCAAGCCTTGGCCCGAGGTGGCGCAGAAGCCCTGACAAACTCTGGCGATTTGAAGAGTTTGAAATATTACATTCTCACCCAGCGCGGCAAAATCAGAGCTATTGCCTACGTTATATATGAGGATATGGCTGGCAATATTTTGCTAAATCCCAATTCGCCTCAAGATTTAAAAGACATCTACCCCTATTACAAAGACTATAAGAAGAATCCAGAAAACTTCATCGTTCCGGGCCAGAAAACCAGCCCCAAAGGGTACCGAGCCATTACTCACTTTGTTGTGCCGATGCGCAAAAACAATAAAGACCTCGGTCTTTGCTGGGTCGGTCTAGATAGTGAAGCATTCACAATTCTCGGCACGCAACAAGAAACCACTAATTTCTTGATCAATATATTTTGTTTAGTTGGTGCTCTCGGCGCTCTTGGTGTCTGGGCCAACTATGCCTTAATCAATGGCCCGCTGCGCACGTTATCTCAGGGTGCCAGTCAAATTGCCGCAGGACACTTCGGCCATCTAATTAAAGTACAGCGAGCCGGAAAAGAAATAGATCAACTCGTTAACGCCTTTAACTATATGTCAAACCGGCTGCAGCTCTACGACAAACAAAACGTCGATAGCTTGATGGCAGAGCGCAACAAATTTATTTCAGAACGTAACAAGCTAGAACTAGTTCTGATGTCGATCGCCGACGGCGTAGTTGTGTGCGATCGCGACAACAAAGTACAAATCGTCAACCGCGCAGCCACAGAAATTTTTGATAAAGACGCCAAAGACCTAGTGGGTAAACCTCTTGTAGTCTGTACGGAAGGCCCTGATCAACCACAAATTTGCCAGGTGGTGCAAGCATTCACTGATACCACAATTGCCCCGGGTGCACTAGAGCCCATCGTCGAGCAAATTCAGCTAGGCGAGCTAACAGTGCGACTGCACATTGCCCCGATTATTCTCAACAAAGAATTTCTCGGCTCAGTAATGATTATGCAAGACAACACCAAACAAGCTGAATTAGAGCGCATGAAAGCTGAGTTCATGAGCAATGTTAGCCACGAGCTGCGCACTCCAATTACATCGATTAAGAGCTATGTAGATACACTTTGCAATCACGGCGAAAAACTTGATCCTGAGATTCACAGAGAGTTCTTAGAAATCATCGACAACGAAGCCGATCGCTTGATGCACCTGGTCAATGACGTACTTGAGCTTTCTAAATTTGAAGAAGCCGAGCGCGACATGGAAATGGTGCCGATGGACATTCACCGCGCCTGTGAATCGGCCGTGCGCTCACTCAACCTCATGGCCCGCGATCGAGGCATTGAGCTCGAGCTCGTGCCATATGCCAATATTCCCCTAGCCATCCTCAATCAAGAATCAATTGAAAGAGTAATCATCAATTTGATCTCGAACGGTATCAAATACACTCCCGAAGGCGGAAAAGTATCGGTGATTCTGGGAGTGACCGACAAAGAAATAGCGGTTCATATTAAAGATACAGGCATTGGTATTCCAGAAGACTCACTAGAGCATATCTTTGATCGCTTCTTCCGAGTCGAGAAAAAAGTGCACACCATTAAGGGCACCGGCCTCGGCCTCACCATCGTCACCAAAATTCTAGAGAAACACGAAGGTCGCATTACAGTTGCTTCATCTTTGGGTGAAGGATCAACTTTCAGCTTCTTCATTCCTTTTTATATAGATCCCGCTCTTAAGCTTGCCCGTGTCGGCTCAGACAGCGAGAACGGCAGTGGAGCCGATAGCTTAGGCACTGACGCCCGCAAAACAGCCAATAAATCAGAAAAAAAATCAGAAAAAAAATCAGATAGCCACACTGCCAGCACCCAGGTAAATGTAACGGATGGTCAGGCCGCCTCAAGCGAAGTAATTGGCTAAACAAAAACTTGGCCCAGAGACTGAAAAGGCCAATGCATATACCCCGCAAACACCGCTGGATATGCGCTAGCCACCCCCGGTAAATCCCCTGAACATTAGCAACTTATCCATTTACATAGTGGGTTTTCAAGGATGGTCGTGTTATTATCGTTCCGTTGACAAGGTCTCTTTGGACTGGCGTCCTCGGGGGCATCCACACTTGGAACTACTGAATGACCGCAAACAGCGGAAAGAAAGGAGGAGCAATCGGGTTGGTTAGAGCAATCTATCCAGGTTCGTTTGATCCTATGACCTTGGGCCACCTAGATATCGTTCAGCGGGCGAGCAAACTCTTCGATGAAGTGATTATGGCGGTGGTTGGTAATCCAGGAAAATCTCCTTTGTTGCCAGTGGATGTACGAAAGAGCCTTATTACGGAAGTAGTAAAAGACCTCAACGGAGTCACAGTAGGAGAGTTTCAAGGGCTGACAGTTAATTATGCGAAGGAAAATGGGGTAACTATTCTCATTCGCGGCCTACGAGCCATTTCCGACTTCGAAGCTGAACTAGGAATGGCCCAAGCAAATAAGCAACTTCTACCTGAATTAGAAACTATTTTTCTGATGACAAAAGCCGAGTATTCTTTTATTAGCTCCTCAACTGTGAAAGAAATCGCCCGCATGGGCGGAGACGTATCGCAATTCGTTCCACGTACTGTGAATGATCACCTTAAAGAGCATTTCAGCAGGGGTATCTACCAACAATGACCATGATCACTGCACCGACAGCCCAGGCAGCCAACACCTTCAAGCAAACGACAATCTACAAGCACCTAGATTTGCTTGAGCATCTAATTGATGATGCGGCCGGTGTCTACAAATTTAAATTCATCAATGCAGATGACTTCCTTGACGTGCTAGACAAAGCACGGGCCCGACTTCCCGAAGAGCTGCGTGAAGCAGCCGACGTGCTCCAGCAGAGAGACGAAATAATCGCAGAGTCGCAGCGTCGCTCTGAACAAATCATCACCACCGCTCGCCGCCAAGCAGAAACAATGCTGCACGAGTCAGAACTACTCAAAGCTGTGCAAGCAGAAGTTGAGCGAATTCGTAAGCAAGTTGTTCAAGAAGTTGAGCAAATGCGTCGCGAAGCACTCGCCGAAGCTGAGCGCATCAGACTCGAAGCTGACGAAGATGCAGCCAAGATCCGCGAAGGGGCCGATCACTATGCCGAGCAAGTATTGACTCGCATGGAAGGCGATCTTCAAGGTTTAGCTGTACGCGTTACCGAATCACAACAAATTGTCAGAAACGGACAACGCTTGCTTGGGCAAGTGAAAAGACACGGTAGCCTAAGCCAACCACTGGGACAACAGCTAGGCCAGCCAGTTGGTCAAAATCCTTTGATCAATGTTGCTCCTGGCGGTATGCCAGTGCAAAATATGTCACCTGGCGCTATGCCTAGTGGCCTATCGAGCCCACTGCTGTCTGGTCGCTTCGAATAAAAACCAGTAAGAATAAGCTACAGATTCAGACTAGGTCGACACCGCCCCCGGTTTTGCTAGAACGATTAAACTGCCAACAAGAAATTTCGGCACGATGTGATAGCAACAAAGACAATAGTAAATCAACAAAAAAGAGGCATCACTGCCTCTTTTTTTTCGTCCATTCCCAGGGGGCAATGCTTATTGCGAAGCCGAAGAATTGGCGGTACCGGGCTCGGGAGTTCCGACTAATGGTTTGGTCAAATCCAACTTAGCCGGATTGGGCTTGACAGCCTTAGCTTGAGCCTCAAGTGTTGGTCTCGTCTTTTCAAAACCGGTATAGACAAGACCGGTAACTTTGCGAATCAATTCATTGGCACGACGATCGTTGTGAGGACGCTGCACCTGCATAGCCATAATCAATTTGTGACCATCAGGAGTTGTGATCACTCCGGTGTCACCAACCATTGAACCAATATCGCCGGTCTTATGAGCCAACTTAGCACCAGGTGGAATACCTTGATTGATGAGCGTACGAGTCTTGGTTCTCGCCATGATGGCACGCATACGATTGCGCCATAAGTCTGACATTAGCTCACCGCGCTCGACGCGAGCCAACAAATAAACAAGATCATAAGGACTAGTCTTGTTAGTACCCTCTAAATCTGCCAGCGGTGCATTGACAACTGTGTTTTTCAAGCCCCACTTCGCGAACTTTTTGTTGACCGCGACCTTGCCGCCGAGCAAATCAATAATCATGTTAGTTGCAGTGTTGTCAGAGATGATGATCATCAACTCAGCCACATCAAGCAGCGGTAGCTTTGTGCCAACAGGACGCCACTGCAAGTGACCAGAGCCACCAGCCACATGGTGCGCCTTAATGCTCATTATTTGAGTGGGATCAATGTCACCACTATCGATGGCATTCAACAGCGCCACTAAAACAGGCACCTTAATCATGCTGGCAGCAGAAAAGGAGTTGTTGCCATTGTAATCAACATAGGCACCAGTTGCTGGATCGATAGCAAACACGCCAGGGGTGAGCTTCTTTACTTGACAGACAGCTTGAACATTGTCTCTAAGATTTACCAATGGTGTAGTCATGGCAAAAGGAGCTGCCAATGGCACCAACGGTTGAGCACCACCAGTAGTACTCTCACAAGGACTAGTCAGTGGATGAATTAATCCTTGCCCTACAGCGAGCAGCATAGCCACCGCCGCAGCCCGCAAAAGCCTCTGGCCGGGCGGCAACTTGCGCTTACGCCTGCGCACCGATATTTTCTTTGTCGGCTTATGCTTGAGCACAGAAATAAAGCGCTTAACCGTGGCAAGACGCTCAAAACTTGCCAAACTAAAGCCAGTGGTAGTACTCTGCCGCGCGGCAGCGTCTTTGGTTTTCTCGGGGGCCTCTAGAGCCATACATTACCCCTTCGCCGGGAATATGCGGAAGATATACAAGGCATCATATCTGGTGGTGACTTAAATTGCCAACTTGCTTTAAGCTCAGTAAAATTCGGCAACTACACGTGACACCAGATGAGCCACCGTTATTCTAACTTAGCAATGTCATATGTCGAGCACCAACAAGGGCCTGACGAAAACTTTTAATGAAAGCCACCATAGCTGTCACCATAGCGAGGCGAATGGCTATGCAGGCTCCTCTTCGCAATATTTTTCCCAGAGGCGGGGATATTGAGCACGAAAATAATTCTTGTCTTCAACATCAAAGGGCTCACCATCTGGTGTAACTAGGCTCTCTTCTCTGAATCGATCGTAAATAGCACCATCGTTGTTACGCTCTTCGTATACTTCGCAGGCGAGAAAGAGAAACTCCTCACAATCGTCAATATCTTCAACATAGGCCAAAGAATCAGGCTCGGCTAAAGCGGCTTCATAGATTTCTTTACCAGCCATAATCAATCCGGCCCTGAAATACTCAAAGCCATCATCAGCGAGGCCACCATTAATCACGTGAGCAGCACCCCAGAGCTCCCAGCGATAAGCACGGTCCATCATATGATCAACCATCTCTTGAAAGGCAATAATGTCCTCATCTGGCGCTTGGTGCAATAATTCCTTCAGCTTGGCAAGCTGAACTTCTCGATCGCCGTCAGCGTCTTCGATTGAAGTGGCGATGATATACCAAAAGCCTTGCTCGTCCATAATCTACCTATTAGGAATTGTAAAAGTGTACTACTAAGCGTCTCGTTCGTCTCATGTCTTCAATGGTCTCTTAGGTCTAATCCCACGAGGGGCAAAAAGGTAAAGCAACAACAAAACAGCCGTAGCTAGACTTACAAGATACTTGGTCTGGGCACTGATGTCGGTGCGTGGAGAAACGAAGCCCTCAATGGCTCCCGCAATAAGAAGCAAAGCAACACAACCAGCAAAGAGCTGCATCGCCGGCTTAGCAGCGCGACGCAACGAGTCTGAGCGACTCAACTGCCCAGGAAACAGCAACGATTTACCCAGCAGAAGCCCAGCACCGCCACTGATAAAAATGGCGCTAAGCTCAAGCACGCCGTGGCCAGCAACAAAGGCTAACAAACGCGTCGCCATACCATAATCTTGACACACACCAAATATGGTGCCGATACTCATGCCGTTTGTAATTAGAACAAATACTGTTCCCAGACCAAAACTGATACCAAGCACAAAGGCCGCAATGGCAACACGAATATTATTGGTGGCAATTAGGCTTGAAATGGCCGGTCCGTTATCTTGAATAGAATCTGTCCACAGCCTTTTATTCTCAATCATGTGCCAGAGGTCGTCAGACACGAGAGCGCGTCCAGGGCTCACCTCCATCTGGCCAAAATGAACATCTTTGACGGCTTCAAAGTAGCAACCAGCGCAAGGAATTATGAAGAGCAAGAATGCCACCGTCACATAAACAATGTACTGCTGCACCAGTTGAGGGAAGCCCCGATACAAAAAGCGCCATAGGCTGGCAAAACGGTCATCTTTAGTTTGATAAACTTGATTGTGAGCTTTTACTACGAGGTTATTTAAATAGAGCTGCACCTCATTACCCAGCTTCAAGGCCCGCGCCCTTGACAAATCAGCCGAAGCAGCACGATAAAGCCGGCCGAGCTCTCGTAATTGCTGTCGATCAAGCGCTTTCAAGCCTCGCTTATCCACGAGCTTGAGCAAGTCCTCAAGCTGTTGCCATGCTAATCTTTTGCTCTTGAGCCAGCGCTCTACATTCATCCCAGCGATTCCCTAAGACTTCCCCTGCCAGCTTAACCCTATTTCTTCCACTTCAACTATGGTACTTGCCAGCTAATGCAACAGCCCGACTACTCTATCTCTACCCCTGAAAATGTCGATTTACACCTCGAGATAGCCGGGGTCGGCAATCGACTCTTAGCGCAGCTGATAGATAGCCTAATTAACCTGCTCACCGCTCTGCTGGTAATCATTGTGGCTTTAGTCGCTGGCTTCCTAATATCTACTTTGCCCTTAGACACGCAGACTAAAAATATCTGGTACGGCGTGCTGGCTATGATCGCAATATTCATCATATTCATCCAACTCAACTGCTACTTTATAGTGTTTGAAGCGATTTGGCAGGGTCAAACTCCTGGCAAAAAAGTAGCCGAGATTAGAGTAATCGAAGCGAATGGTCAGCCACTCGGCTGGGTAGGTTCAATCATTCGCAATTTGATTCGTATGGTAGACCAGATTCTCTTCTTAGGCCTCCTGATCATGCTTTTCGACAAGAACGAGCGTCGCCTCGGTGACATGGCCGCTGGAACAATTGTCATTCGCGAACACAAACCAGACATTTCTACGACTCAACTACTGCTAGCCAGCCCAGCCGGCGCAGGTAGCTTGCTTGATATCGGCCGAGTGACACCAGCCGAATACGATCTAATTGTCGACTTCCTCAAACGCCGCAAGTCTTTAGCCAAAGCATATCGCCCACTAGTAGCGCAAAAGCTAGCCAAGTACTTCCATGAAAAACTAGGATCAATAGACAATCAAGACTCTGCCCCAGAAGCCTATCTAGAGCAAGTCTTTCATTCGTACCAAGCACGGGCGAACGACTAAGAGCTGGCGCGGACTATAAGCTACTTGGCGCTGTCGCTTAATGCTGGAACTTGACGCTTGTCGATGTCTACATATTTGAGGTCCATCTCGCCGATGTACTCAGCGCGAGGCCGAATCAAGCGGTTGTTAGCATATTGCTCAAGCACATGGGCAGCCCAGCCAGACATCCGGCTAATGGCGAAAATTGGTGTATACAAGTCGTTTGGAATACCGAGCATGTAGTAGACCGAAGCCGAATAGAAGTCAACGTTCGGATTCAAGCCCTTGTCACCTTTGACAATTTGCTCAATCTTGTAAGACATATCGAACCACTTGGTATCACCAGCGCGCTTACCAAGTTCTTCAGACATTTTACGCAAGTGAGAAGCGCGTGGATCTTCAGTCTTGTAAACGCGGTGGCCAAAGCCCATGACTTTTTCGTGACGCTCAAACATTTTGTCGAGGTGGGCTTCTACATTATCGAGAGTACCCATCTCAAGCAGCATTTTAATTACTTCTTGGTTGGCTCCACCGTGTAGAGGCCCTTTCAAGGCACAAATACCGGCAACAATGGCCGAGTGCATATCAGTCAAAGTAGCAGCAGCAACGCGGGCAGCAAAAGTGGAAGCGTTGAGTTCGTGGTCCGCATGCAAAATCAGAGCGATGTCGAGAGACTTAACGCTAACTTCATTTGGCTCTTTGCCACCACTGAGCATATAAAGGAAATTGGCAGCAAGTGAAGTATCTTCTTTAGGTGCAACAACTTCTTTGTTATTTCTGATCAAGTCCCAGTAGGCAACAATAGTAGGAAACTGAGCAGTGAGGCGAATGGCTTTGCGCAGATTAGCTTCACGCACATTGTCTTCAGCGTCGGCGTCATACATTGATAACATTGAGACAGTGGTTCTCAAAACTTCCATCGGCAAAGCCTCTTTAGGCATTTGCTTCATGGCCTTGATCACTTCAGCTGGCAAGCTACGATTAGTGCGCAAGCCTTTGCTCAAAGTTTCAAGTTCGCTCTTGGTGGGCAGCCGACCGAACCAGAGCAAATAAATGGTTTCTTCAAAGGTTGAATGTTCAGCGAGATCGTGAATATCGTAACCGTGGTAGATAAGTCTACCTTCCGTACCATCGACAGCACAGATTGCCGACGACGCGGCTACTATGTCCTCAAGACCTGCCTTACCCATGACCTGATCCCCAAAATAAGTATGAACTGTCAAGTTTTATACACCAAATGACATCACTCCCTAGGCAAATAATAGCCTTATCTTCATGGTGTTGCCCCGGCAAAGGTATTTAACTCTTGGCAAAGGCCCAAATATTACTCACTGAATTAAACGAAGAATGGCCAAGCAAGAGCCTTTCAGAACTTAATCTGGCTTTTCTGAGAAAAATAGCCAAAAAGCTAACGCCCAGCAATCGAAACTTGACCGATATCGGTCAAGTTTTGGCAGTCAAAATAATTGGCCATCTTAATCTGGCACAGCGAAATCTCCTTCCGCGGCAATTTAATAAATCAGAGCTGAGCAGCGCTCTGTTCAAATATTTCAGAGCAAGCTATTTCGGCGAAGACGAACATTCCGGCCAAGAGCCAGAATTACGAATAAAAGGAAGCCAAATAGATGACACAGCTTTCGCTGAAACCTTGACTTCCCCCCTCATCATCAATGCGTCAGATTGGCCGGGAACAACCGACGAACTCATTAAATGGGTGAGCACAAAATTTGCCCAGAGCAGAGTAAAGGAGAGCACACTAGGTCGGACCGATAACGGCGAAGCAAAGATTAAGTCAGTTTGCCTAACGCAAATCAAAGCGATTGCAGAGAACACTTTGTCCTGCGGCTGGGTCCAAGAACTATTTGGCCAAAGCACCCAGGTTTTTACCCCTGAAAATATTGCACAGCATTTGGCCGCCGAAGTTTTCGAATCTTCGCCTACAGCGCCCTCAAGACTTTTAGACCCGGCCTGCGGGGCAGGACACTTGCTCATCCCAGCCGCCGAGCATTGGCTATCGCTCGCCCCGATAGCAGACCACGAGTCAGCACCACGAGAAGAATCAGCGCAGCAGTTGAACACTAGCAAGCGCGAGCAGCTACATAAACTTCTATCAGAAGTAGTCACAGGCCTTGATGTAGACCACAAACTGCTGCAACTATGTGGATTTGCTTTCTATCTCCTCACCAGAGATCAGCTCTCAGAACTCTGCGAACTACCTTTGCCTCGTTTATTTCTCAGCAAATTGCCGGCAGGAAGCCTCACCCTTGGAATAACTAGAAGTAGTAATCAGTCTAATCTGCAAAACGCAGACAACGCTGAAAGCTTTAGGCAATCAGAAGAATGGTTTGATCTGCAAGGAAAAACCGCCCCCCAAATGAGAGAAGTTGCTTACAATCGAATTGTAATGAATCCACCCTACCTCAGCGCGCGCATCATGGGTGATACTACAGCAAACTTTCTCAAACGCTACTATCCTGACAGCGCTGGAGATCTCTACACCGCCTTTATCGAACTGGCAACTCGACTGCTTGCACCTCACGGCAAACTGTCGATGATTGTTCAACAGAGTTTTCTCTCAGTTCAACGTTATCGTTCCTTCCGCCTAAGGCTGCTAGAAGACTGCCATATTACCTCCTGCCTCACCCTTGGTTTAGGAAGTTTCAGCGCCCGCCCTGGAGAAAAAGTCAACAGCGCTATTTTGACTTTAGAAAGGAAAAGGGATGGCAACAGCACTAGCTCGAACAGCGACTCTTCCGCTAAATCACTATTTAACAGCACCATTGATAGAACTCTCGATAGAACTTTTGACTCTACATTGGACTTTAGTTTTAAATCAAACTCTCACTCGAAACCTCGCAGCATACGCGTCGGCCGCATTGAAAATAAGAATCTCAGCACCAGCCAAATTGAAGAAGAGACTGCCCTAGAGACAATGGCAGCAATTAGCGGCAATCCCTTTGCCTTCGACTGCCCAACCGTTTTAGCAAATTGCTTCAAAGTACTTCCCGCTCTTAGTGAAATTGAAGGAATTGCTATCGTCAATGGACTATTTACTTGCAACAACGAGAAGTTCGTCAAACTCGCCTCCCGACTTCCTGAAGAGGAAAAGAACCTCTATGTACCATACGATAAAGGCGGCGGACAAAAGTGGTACCACCAAACTAGCTACCGCCTATTTTGGCCAGACAACGGCAACAGCATTCGCCAGTACCGCAAAGAACGAGGCCAATCGCGGGCCTTGCCTGGTGAAGAGTACTATTTCAAACCTGGCCTCACCTACTCTTACATTGGCACCACCGGCTTCAAAGCGCGCTTATTGAGCGAAAATTCTATATTTGATATAGCCAGCTCAGCAATATTTTCAAATAAAATTGACCATCATTATCTACTAGGCTTCCTCAACTCATCTCTAACAATCTACCTGCTAGGGGTACTCAACCCCACCATCAATTTTCAAATAGGCGACCTGCGTCGATTGCCGTTTAGCGCGCCCAGTGCCGAAATATCAACACGCGTAAGCGAATTAGCCAAAGATGCAATAGCCCTAATGCGCCACTGGCACGAAAATCAACTAACTATACCAGCGGCAGAATTGATTGAGCATGAAAGGAAAATTCAAGAAGAAATTGATACCATCGTCTGCCAACTCTACAAAATAGACAAAGCTACAGAGACAATAATCAGAGACAACGAATGGGTGGTAGGCAGCCGCAAAAAGCTACTCAAGTAGAGAATAAAAATAGATAATTGAAACAGGAGCCATGCAAAATTGAAATATGTCCGAATCACTCCTGTCAAACTGCGCAGAGGAATAGCAAGCCCGATCTGCAAGCTCATTTGTTTTGTGTTGTGTGTGACAGTCGGCTTAGCAGTCGGCTCTTTCACAGGCCTACCATCTTGGGCCACTCCAAACAGTAAAGAAGGCTCTTACAAAGGCTGGCTAATATTTCAAGAATCTAGCAACGGCGGCCCAATAAACTTCGTTGTCACAGACCAAGCCATACGCATTGATATTCGTTCGTGCGGCTTCTCTGCTATAGCCAAAGCCCCAGATTGGACTATCTGTGTTTTCAGACCTGACACAAAAGAGATGGGATTCGTCAAGCTCTCACAATGGCGCAACTTCAACACCTCTACAGTAGGCGCAACCGATGAATGCACTCTCGACAAACCAATCTCGAAAAAGCCAATTAAACTAAGAGAGATTGGCGTGCCAACATACCAATATCTATTTCCTGGCGAGAAGATTACAACGGCCATATTCCAGACAGAAAAGCAAAGAGAGATTACCAACTATTTTGTAGACTCATACCAGCTTTCAAAGGCACCGCAGGTAGCGGCAATACAATGCCATCTATATAATTGTACAGAACTCGACGGCCTCTTAATTAACTGCATGGGAAAAGTCAAAGAGACAAACGAGATGCACTGGTTCATACATACACGAAAGCTGAGAAGAAGCGACTCTATACCTGCTTCGACGTTTGCCCTACCCCAAAACTACAAAACATTAAAAACAATCGATAGCCGCTTTAAGTTCAAAGGTATGACCGGCTCAATAGACGAATTCGGCGAAATGCTAGACATAGGCAAAGTGAGACCGGCCAAGACCAAGGCCAAGCAGCCAAAACCATAGCTTGCCTAACTATAAATTGCCTAACTATAAACGGCCTAACCAGCCTTGGGGCTTCACAACCAGCTATACTACTGTCTAGATTGAACATATAAAGGCAAAAAAATGAGCTTATCTTTAGTAGTTTGTATCGGCTGGATTTTTGCCTTGTGCATACACGAGTTTTGCCATGCCGTGGTGGCATATGCTGGCGGCGACAAGTCGGTCAAAGACAAAGGCTACTTAACTCTCAACCCCATCAAATATACAGACCCCGGCCTGACACTAGTGATACCAATCATCATGCTTATGCTGGGCGGAATCGCCCTACCTGGTGCGGCAGTGTACATAGACAGAAGCGCCTTGCGCAACCGCTTTTGGAATTCAGCAGTGTCAGCCGCCGGACCATTTGGCAGCGCTGTAATGATTTTTGTTTACGCTTCTCCATTCATGCTTGGGTTCGTCAAGCAAAATCCCGACAACACCCTCTGGCCAGCTCTGGCACTGCTTGTGCTGCTGCAAATCGTCTGCTTGATTCTCAACTCAATGCCGATTCCCCCTCTCGATGGTTACGGTGTAATCGAACCTTGGCTGCCACGCGGCGCTCAAGAGGCCATGAATCGCTTCGGCCAATTTGGCATATGGATAGTATTTGGACTCTTGTGGTTTGTTGAACCACTGAATGCAGCGCTGTGGATTGCAGCAATGCTGATTGCGCACATGCTGAGCGTGCCAGGCGAAATGATTCAAACTGGCTATCAATTATTCTCAGAACAAAAATACTATTTGATAGGTATTCTAATAATCATCATGATACTGAGCAAAAAGGGCAAAACAAGCCAACCGCAGATAGCAGCGAAAGATTGAAGCATCCTTTTAACAGAAGTGGAGTCGTATTTTGCTACTAAAACACCTTACAGGCGCAGCAACAGCTTTATGCAGCGCCTGCCTGTGCCTTGTATTAAATCAGTCAGCGAATGCCGCAGAGCCCCAGACGGTTGTCGAAACTTGCAAGCAAATACAAACAGAAAACAAGGCAATACCAGGGAGCTTATACGGCGTCTTTGATAGCAATTTAAAATGGGTGCTACAGCCAACATACAGGCAAATTATTGAGTTTGCACCAAACTATTTTTTTGTTATAGAAGGCGAAACTAACACAGCTGCACTCATCGACACTTCAGTGACTCCGCATAAAAAATATCCGCTCGCCGACGAGATTAGGAGAGCTGGTGATTTTAGAGAGCGCCGATTTGGCCTCAGCTGGCTGGATATTCCCGTCAAGGCAGGCGAAGACCCGCGACGGCATTTACTGCAAAGCATTGGCACGGAAGGCTCGTTTGGCATGAAACGGGTAACTGGAGAGATTTTCATTGAGCCTTTATATGACGACATAGCCTTTGCTGGCGATGGAAAAACATTTGAAGCCAAAAGCCACGACAAAAAAACGAATAAGCAAATAACGACAATAATAGATTCGTCTGGCCATGCAACCAAATTTGAAATCAGCGATGAAATGGATGCCAAAAAGCGAGATGCAATCGAAAAAGCAGCCCAAGGCAAATTAAAGATGAAGTGGATCGATAACAGACACTATGCAGTTATTGACTTGGCTGGCAAATATGTCTTACCACCTAGCTCCATATTCCTGCAGCCGATTTCAAACGACAAGTTCATCGCTAATCCACTAGGCCCAGAATGGCAACGGTTCTATCCAAATATGTGGGCGAAAGAACTTGATGGCTGCGCTATGTTTGCATACTTTCTCAAAGACTTTGACTTGATCGGCATGAGCCGCGATGAACTCTTAAAGCATCTCGGCGCGGGCGACTCAGCAATTGAGAAAGACGAAAGCGGAGACGAGTTATTTGTCTATTCTAGAATGCGTGGTACATCTGTACAGATCAAGCTGCATGACGGAAGAGTTTGCGCATGGAGAGTGATTGATAAAGATCACAAGGAGCCCTGGATAGAGAAGAACGTACTAATTCCAGACGCATCAGATCCATTTCTCATCAATTTACAGTTTGCCGTAACCAAGGTGTCTGGCGCTGATCTGCCCAAAGGAAAAGTCTGGCCGCCGGGAACCAATGAATAAATCTCAATAGTCAAAATAGTGAGTACAGACTTAGCCCCACGATAGATGGAAGTTAAAAATCTAGAAAGAGCACCTGCCGACATGCACCACAATCAGTGACTCGATCCCTGGATAAGACCATCTGACCTCTTATACAATTGTTTTGCCTCGTCCGTCCGTTTCAATTTTTCAAGCAGCTCCGCATACATGCTAAGAGCGACAGCCAATTGACCATTGCTCGGTGGAGTCAACTTCTCACAAACTGCAATTGCTCGCTTGTATAGCGGCTCAGCCGCACTCAGCCTACCTTCCGATACATACGTCCTAGCAAGGTTAACTAAAGAGTTGGCAACAAGCGCGTGATCGGCACCGTATCGTTCCTCTTGCATCTTCAAGGTTTGCAAAAGAACTGGCTCTGCTTCTGAATATCTTTTCGCGTGAAGAAGAAGGCGACCAAGAAGCTCCGCGTCTTCGGGATTACTCGGAGTAGCCTTGCTGGGGCCAGACTCGGCGGCCACTAAAGCAGCGGCCAACATTTCATCATGCTTCACCACACTGCCTTGGCAAGCGTAAAGGGTTGCAAGACCACTGTACACCTCGGCGGTTTTCAGAGGATTTCCCTTCGCAACTTGCAGCGAACGCATCAGAAGCTGCTCGGCTTCACCCCATTTCTTCTGATCCTCATACACCGAAACCAAATTGTGCAGAGTAATATATAAGCGGTAGTCAGCAGGCTTAAAGCCCTCGGCAATCTTGACGGCAGCATTACCCATTCTTTCTGCTTCAGCAAAATCGTTACGATGATACGCCTCACTGCTACCATCGAAATTGCGTTGCCACTCGATAACTTTTAGATCCTCTCCAGAGGGAAGCCTAAAATCCAATGGACTGCAGCAGCATCCCTGCAAATTGAAGGCGCTTACAATAAATGCGGCTGTGATGGATATCGAGAGTTTAGATTTCACAATTTAACTTTACCTTGCCACAGTTCCGTTTGTGGCATATCACAGCTCATTTATGTTTCTTTCTTACAGCTCCATCCCCTTTCGACCTGGGTTTATGCGAACTGGCTTCTTCCAGTTTTGCACTTGGAAGGCTGTTGAGAAAATCAACTATATTTTGCATTTCTGCGCTGGACAAATGCAGTGTGCGAATCATCTCAGGTTCGCCATATCCGCTTCTCAAGGCTTCCTCTAACTCCTGTTGAGTGCGACGCGACGAAATTCCATCAAGCCTCGGACCGAACCTGCTTAGCCCACCGTCCACTGTGTGGCAAGCAGCACAACCGCGACTAAGAAACAAAGCGCGGCCCTTACTTATAGAACTCGCACCATTAGCAGTAGCACCACTAGTAGTAGCAGATTTAGCAACTATGTCTACTGCAGAATGCTCTTTGCTGGGCGCACCTATTTTAGGATGTGCACTGACAAGAAAACCGTTCTGCGGCTCCGGCAAAGTAAGCAGATAAGCCGTAATCAGCTTAGCCTCATTCAACCTGATGCCTAAATGCGGCATTATATTTGATCTACCGCCAAATAAATCAGGAAACTCAAGCATCTGTTTTTCGGGATCTAATAGATGAGCAGTAATGAACTGCTCTCCGCGAGCACCGCCAATGCCATCAAGAGGTGGCCCCAAGTTACCGCCTTTGTTCTCCGCTTGGTGACAGCTGCCACAATTGTGCTTAACGTATAGAAGCTTGCCAGCTCGACTGTCATCAGACTGAGGCGGGGGCGTATAGCCAGTTGCAGGAAGGCGATAATGCTGAACAGTGCCAGCGCACTGATTCATATTCTCATCTAGGTCTGGCACCGGTGTCGTGGGCCCCGGCAATTCTTTATCGCCATGCAAACCGGTGATCGACGGAGCAGTATATTTTACAACCCCGCTATATTTTTGCCGCTCAGCTAAGGCAGCACCGCTAGAAAACGTGACGGCGCAAACCGTGAACATCAGAAGATGCTTCTTGTACAGTATTTTAGATGACTTAAAAATTTAGGCTGCTCCATCAAATTGTATAAAGGCAAGGGCGAGCTGCTGAGATGCACTTCTCCCTCAAGCCACTACTCAATTTAACCACAGTTACAGAGAAGAGCTAGCGATAGACTCTTACGTAATCGCTCACATTGACGCGCTGTGGAACACTCGAATACGGGTTCTGTGCACTGCGTTGCTGGAAGTAGCTAGCCTGCTGCTGCTCGACCGTAGGACCAATATTGGCAGCTCTGTTATAACCACCCCGCCGACCGCCGCGTCCACGGCCTAAGCGAATCTGACCACCAAAGGCGCCTCGGCCTGAAGCTCCCATTCCCAAACCGCTCAATCCGCCGCCCATACGCATGCCGCCCATACGCATGCCACCCATGCGCATACCGCCCATACGTCCTGAACCTCTGGCCTCAGCATCAGAGAAAGAGAGCGCAGCAAGAGTCAGCAGTAGGAGCGCAACAGAAGTGGCTTTGATAAACACGGGAGCACCTCGACCTACAGACACAGCTTAAGCCTAATCTGTGAGTATTTCATGGGGCTTGCAGAATAGAGAGAAACCGCTAGAAAGAAACACAGAGGATGGCGATGAGACGGACTATTTATGGCCGGTAGAACTAGGTGGTCTATCTTTCGACAATTTTACTAGCTTGGCTTGGAGGTCTTTCGCACGACGAGCAAAGTAGTATCTATCAATGTCTATGCTCGGTTTCTGGGCCATGTTAAGAGCTCGCATACTAAGTCCAATGTCATTCCGCATCACTGCGAGGTCACCTATGTCAAAAGCTTCATTCTGGGCTCGACTCCGGGGGTAACGGCGCAAAACAGAAGATTCCAGATCGGCGAAAAATGGGTTTTGAGCGACCGCAAGAAGACTCAAAGCTTTCTCCAAATCGGCGGTATCACCGGCAGTCCTACCGCTCAAACCTCCAAACTTAAATCGCAACTTGTAAGCAGTAGCCAAAGTAACAGGGTCTTTTTCTATCTTGCTGTCAATAACCTGTTGGCATAGAGCAAGAGCGTCGGAGCGCCGACCAAAGGTAAGCCACAGGTCGCTAGCAGCTAAAAGCTTAGCTTGATTTGAAAGCGGTGAATCAGGATAGCCTAAAGCCTCAAGACGCACCTGCTGTTGCTTATGCCTGTCGGCAAGACTACCGAAATTCTGTCGCACGAATTGATTTAAGCCATTCCTGCCTACAGTGGCAGTTACAGCAAGCGTACCCAGCACCATAGCCATTATTAGCGCTGTTTGAAGTTTTAACGAGCATCGCAAACTTTGCATCGCCGTCAGCTTACCCAGCACGGTATCAAAAAGCAATCGGAATACGACAACAAAGAAGCTGCCGAAAACTAGTTCACCAGCCAAAAACGATAATTCACTGCTGACAAAAGTTGGGCTAGTATCTGCTCCGCAAACGAGATTCAACATCGGTGAGATCCCGAACGCAACCAACGAAAAGCTCAGCATACCGGTTGAGACATACATAAACATCACAAATGCATTCCAAGCCCATTTATCAAACCTGGGTAAGTGATAAGGCTTAATAGCAGCTGGCTTACGAAGCATATAGGACATGCAGTTTGAGTAAGCTGTGATTGCCCGAGGCTGTACTATCAACCATAGACTCAGCCCTGCGAGAAGAGGTGCAATCAGCATACTTCCCATTGGACCACTTACAGAAGTCACACCGACAATTATCGCCAGGGCACAAGCGGCAAGAAAGAGATTGAGCTCCAAAATTTTGTAATTGATTGAGCGACCTGCATTGTCACGGTTGATAAATACAACGTACATCCAAATCATCAGCAGAAAAGCTGGATAGAGCGTGCTGAAAGAGGACGAAGGCACACCAGTGGAAAGCCCAGGAATTAGGATTAAAAGCACCGCGAACATACAATGAAACAGATTCATTGGTTGCAAGTTGATAGCTGGCTCTGAACTCAATGCGGCTATTCTCACAAGCAAATACTCAGCATTCAAAACTCTTTGCTCAGGCTCTTTAGCCAGGCAACTGTAGAGCAACATCTGAAATTCAATTGGTACTTTCGATAAATCAGGCGTCTCACTTATGTGCTGCAAAATAAGCTTGACTGGATTCTCATCAGTGAATGGCGGAGCACCAGTGAGCATTTCATAGAAAACACAACCAAGAGAGTAGATATCAGACTGGCCGGTGACGTTGTTGCCCAGAAACTGCTCGGGGCTCATGTAGCGGGGGCTGCCGAAGATGTCCACAGCCTTTGTCAGCGCCTGGGTCTTGGTCACTTCGTCATAAATGCAACGGGCAATGCCAAAGTCGACGATATGCACCATATCGCCACCAGATTCAGTTTTGGAAATTATGATGTTGCTCGGCTTAATATCACGGTGGATAATTCCCTTCATGTGCGAGTGCGACAGCGCCTCACAAATTTGAGTGAAGATATCGAGCGCTCGCTCTTCCGAGAGCTTTCCTTCGCGAGCCAAAATGTCGGCGAGGCTCTCGCCATCGACGTATCCCATGATGATGAATGGGCGCCCCTGGCTATCGGTTCCGGGGCCAAAGATGGCGGCAATATTGGCATGGGTTAAATCAGAGGCAAGGTTGGCTTCTTTCTCGAAACGCTTGACCGCAGTTGCATCGGCCAGCAACTCAGGCTTGAGTACTTTGACTGCGAAAGTTCCCTCTAGCTGTTTGTCATAGACTTTCCAAACAGAGCCCATTCCACCGCTGCCGATGAACTCTAAGACCTCATAGCGATCGCCCAGTTCAGGGGGCGATTCGGCAAACTCTGGCTTCTGAGGCGCGGCGGCCGAAACTAGGCCTAGAGCTGCGGCCGGTTCTTCAGGTGGCAGCGCAACAGGTGCCTGGGCTTCCGCAATAGAATTCGTACATTCGTCCGCAAGAGGGTTCGTGCCTATGTCGGCCAGTGGCTCTGCAATTGGCAACGCAGCGGGTTCTGCTTCCTCCACGATGGCGGTCGCGCTCAACTCACCTTCGACGATAACTTCGGTTATCTTCGGCTGTGCGAGTTTCTCTGCTGACTTCCATTTGAACATTGATTTCTCGCCCACATCTTGCATGTCTATACCCGTGGAGCATCAGCACGAAACGGCTTTGGGCTGAGGACACTGACCAGGCTTAGATTCCTAGTCGAACAGGAAAATATTCCAGGAGCAGTATAATCAATGGAAGCTATGAGTCGAGGCTATAGATGCAAAAGAATTCAATCACCGTTGTGCTCGCGTTCTTAGCGGTACTTGCATGCCCGTCGGCTCGCGCTGATGGACTAATCTACAAGGGCCACGTCAACGGGCCGTATACCATTCTGACTCTTACGAAAGAGCAAATATCAATGCTCGACCACGGGAATAAGAAGATCATCCTTACCATTGACCAGCGCAAAACTCTAGCCGATTTAAAAAATGCGGCGAGCGTTAGAGAATTAAGAGTAGTCCCCGTTACAACACAGACCTGCACGTGTGACTTGAAAAATGTTTCAGTTCGCACCGGGACAGATACTATTGAGGTTGCAGATCACCTTTTTGGTATAGATTTTGCAGAACAAGATAGGGAACAGGCCTTATGGTCCAGTCGAGGCAACGAACAACAAAAAGCAGAGAAATCAGAATCGAATAACTTTTTTAGGAGTATCGAAGCACGTCTAAACCTACAGGGAAAAGCAGAATCAAGTTCAGAAAAAGCGATTGACTGCTTTAAATCGGCACTCAAAATGAATCCGAACTATAAATGGGCCAGACGAAATTTAGCGAGTTCCTATTCTACTCTTGCCCACAATTCCCTTTACAACAAGCCAGATTATGAGAAGGCAGCTCACTATTACGAACTTGCACTCAGCGCGGCAGACCCCACCGACCAGCTATTTATTGAGTCAACGAAGACTGAGCTTAAGGCGGTCAATTCGCATAGACCCAAGACTAGATCACGATAACACCGAGCCAACTATGACAAGCGAAATTCTTACACCAGGCTGGCAATTCTACGGACTCTCCCAAGAGCACTATGCCGCCAGCATGGACAAAGAAGTATTCTACAAAGGCTCACAGTCGGCTCGGCTAGAGGCGACGAGCGAAACCGCACCTGGCTCAGCCGGCATTCATCAAATAATCGACGCAACAAAATATCGAAACAAGCGCATACGATTCACAGCCTTCATCAAAACTCGAGACGTTGAAGACAGATGTGGACTATATCTCAGCGTTTCTACACGCGGCTATCCAACAGAGCTGGACGACATGTCTACCCGCCCAATCAAAGGCACCATTGACTGGCAACAATTTAGCGTTGTCATCAACCTGAACAAAGACAGCCGCAGGATAAACTTTGGAGCCTTTCTTGCCGGGACTGGAACTGTCTGGCTTGACGGTGCAACGCTTGAAATAGTAGGCGATGACGTGGCCAGCACAAATATCTCGCGTTCCAAATTTGCAACTAGAGATTCAGGTCGCGACAATAGCAAGGCGAATGAAAACCTTCAGACGTTACCTAAATCACCAATGAACATGGATTTTGAAAGCGCCTAACGAGCAAAGTCTAATCGACTAGTTTCAAGCTGCCTTAAGCAGCCGCTCGCGAAGCAAACTTATGCCATGCTCTATGTTTGATTCCAATTCGTCCATGTGCTTCTTTCTGCTTTCCTCTAAATACATACCGAGCAGTTGGCCAATTTCAGCGTGGTACCAACAATTGAAGAGAGCATTCGACAATTTGTTGCAAGCTAGCTTGTCAGAAGAATCACGAGCCGCCGAATCGAGAACACCTCTGATTCGTGAAACTCTAACTAGACTGAATATGCCGATGATCGGCTCTGGCACTGCAAATGGACTCTCAACAATTCGATTCAACAGCCTCTCTGACTCAGCACTAGAGCCCTCACTCTTTCTGATTCTAGACAGGAGGCAAATGCTGTTGCCCACCGGCGTCCAGATATTATGATCACCACTAAAAACAATATTCCGCTCAAGAAAAGACAGAATTTCCAAAGCCTCTTCAATTCGATCAAGAACATAGAGATACGATGCCAGCTCGCTGGCCAACAAGAGCGAATTGCCACTCTTGACCGAGAACTTTCTACTTAGATTATTTCTCAGCGCTCGCAAGAGCTTGTGACCCTCTGGCCGGTCAACTATTTCGCGAAAAGCCAACCTCGCATCTATTGTCGGTTCGACCATTCTCATCCTCCGTAGCCGAATTATAACTAACTCTCCCAGGGTACAAATCTAAAGCACCGAGAAACTTTCACGAAGTGTCCGCTATGCTGCAATCTGACTAGAGCAACTGGAGAAATGAGATGGTGGATCAAAGAAACGACACTACCGCTGTAAGAGATCGCAAAACCGAAGTTGACAATACCCCTGCAGACAAGATAAGCGCAGGAAGACTTCAAGAGATTAGCGGTCCAGCCACCAAAGTAAATGATAAAGCCGAGGCTCAGCGCCCTCAGGGCGACGAAAAACGCAGTGGCGAGTTCACAAAAGAACCATATAGCGTTGATGTATCAGCTGTGGCCTTTACTGCACTGAAAGAAAAGCTCGGCGTCGATCTGCTATCAAGCGGCAAATGGGATGCAAAAACTACCGAGCAAAAATGGTGGTCGAAAGCTATGCCGGAAGCCGCTGCCAATCTTGACCAGCTGCCACCTAGCCTGGAAATCAAAGCAATGGCGGCCAAAGGTGTTGGTGGCGCCCAAATAGTCAATGACGCAGTAGGCACAAAACTAGAAGACAGTGGCCGTCCCGACAGCCTGTACCTGGCCGGAAGTATTGCCAAAAGCGATACGTGGAGCGCCAAAGCCAAAGACATGGAGATAAAAGACGAGAAGGGCAATGTCGTACAAAACCCAAATCGTCCCGATGGCAAGGCAGACAGCATTTATAAGCAGGGCACAGTCTACCAGGTAGACGGAGTCAAAGTTTTTGAAATTCACAAAGATGCAAGTGGCGCAAGAACATTTGCTATTGCCGACCCGGGCAACCTACCGGCCGGTATGGACTACAGTAACTACGCTCAGAGGATGATTACAAAAGCCCTACAAACCGAAGGCAAACAGGGGCCTATTGAATTTCCTGCCTATGAAAAGAAAGTACAGCAAGACCTTTCTGGCATCATTGGTTTAGGCGTCAAAGATTCAAACTTGTATATTGCTCAAGCCAAAATGGACGCAATTTGGGCCGCGAATAAGGATGGTAAATTTGCCATCGAGAAACAATCATTTGAGATAAGAACACGCGGCCTAAGTCTCGCTCCACAAGACCCGCCTGCAGAAAGACTAGATCGCTCGAAATTCATGGTGGCAGAGGCAACCAATCTAGGGCACGTATACATGGCTGCCCGTTTTGATGCTAGTCAAGGCGATCTCAAGAAACCCGATCTTGAAAAACTGAAGAAAGAAGCTGGCTACGGCGGGAAGTAGATAGAGTAACTGCATTCCTCCTGTATTCTCAGGGAGAAACTCACCTTGCTCTGCCGATTTGATGACCAAATCAGGAACAATAACCTTTAGCGGACGTGGCAGTAATCGGGTGCAATCGGGTGAGAACACCGGTGAGGTCAATCAGATGCTGAGAACCAACACCCTACAAAGCATTCAACTCCTCAGCCAGTCGCAGGTGCTGTTTAATAACTGGAAGCGTTGCTTTCGAAAATTTCTGCAAGTCAATGTCGCCCTTGCCTGACTGAATCTCGAATGAAGCCAAGATCTTGCGCTGGTGCGCGACTATCTGATTAGCATAAACTCTATCGAACCCAGTCGGGTGCAGGGAGACAAACTTGTCGATCACGATTCGATGCTCAGCATCAAAAGTTATTGGCACTGCTACGCCCTTTTTATCGGCGATGGCCTTAAGCTTGGCGTTTATCGTGCGATGATCAGTGATCATGGTTTCTGCAAAACCGCGAGTAGCGTCTGACTTTGCCTTTTGCTTAGCAATTTCACCGAGCTTTACTTCCGTCATTCCAGCTTGCGCTGTACTTATGATGAACTTCCTGTCGTCCGCGCTCAAGGTGGCAGCAGCAGCAACCGTTGCGTTTTCCATTGTCAGGCAGGCCACCACAGATATTGCCAGTGCCGTCAATGATAGCTTCACTTGCAAACGCCCCTATTAAATCGATCAATCATGAATAGACTACTCAACAATACGAGAGCGAATTTCAGCAGCCTTCTTGCCTCTACCCCGCGCCTCAGCACACACAGCCCATAGATTCATCACCACAAGAGTGGTGCTATCACCTGGACCCAACAAACTCTTCGCCAAATCAGCAGTGTACTCAGCCAACTTTTCGCCTTGTACAAAATCATTGAGTTGCAGGTAACATGTAATCAAACCAACAAACGCTGAAATTGACTCGGGCTCTACCTCAGCACTTTGTCGTTTAAATATTGAAACGGCCTGTTCAAACGCATTTTTAGCTTCAATCGTTTTATCAAGTTCAATATAAAGACGTCCAAGAGCTGCATTTGCAAAAGCATACTGGGTCTTGTCCTCTAAAAACTTATCAGAAAAAGCAACAGCCTTTTTAAATGTCTGCTCTGCTTTATCATATTGCTCAGCCAGGCGATAAGCATCACCCAAAGCAATCAATGTGTTCGATAAAGGCTCCGTCAGCTCCAGCTTTTCGGCTATGGCAGCAGCCGTCTCGAGCGAACGGGCAGCTTTGGCAAAGTTACCCTTCTCAAGCGAGGCTATTCCGGCACCGAAATTCTCGGCCCATTTGTATTCTTCTGCACGAGTATCGACAGTCATTTACAGACCTCACTAATTACCGGCATCACCGGGCAGCCATCTCAACTGTGATGGTCTCGTATTGAAATCTTGTTCGTCAAGTCGTTTTGGCGCAATAACGTGTTTGCAGGCATGTTTAATTTGAATTGCCATGCTTCGGACTATATAGCCGGCAGACAAACAAAACACCCACCAACCTACTGTCACGATCTTTTCACCCCCGGGCTCCTAACATGGCTATATTCAGTCACAAGGATAGCTACGGCCCATGGCAATCGCAAAGACAGATACAGCTCACGACACAACCGTGGCCCGCGACAAAAGCCCAGCGGCTGGCGATAGAGACTTATCCACAGCCACAGCCGACCGTTTTCGCGATGAGCTAGGCTCGGTCTTTGGCAAACCCGGTCAAGATTCAACCAGGCTCGCTAAAGCCGAAACGGGCAACAGAACAGACGCCGGTGACCGAACACCCGAGAGAGTAAGCGAAAAGACTTTTCGCAACTTCGCCACAGAGAACGGTTTAGACACAAGAAATACACCCGATGGCAAACTTGAGTTCAGCCTGAAAAACAATGGCGAAAAGCTCACCATCGGTACCGTCGACAAAACCAGAGAAGGCTTCAGAGAAATAGATAGAACCTTAAAGGAGATGACTAGCCTAAAGCAATTGGAACTTGAGAATAAGTATGGAGTAAAGTTCGCACAACCAGGAGACCCAAAGCCCCGCCAACAGGTAGAAAACGATACATCGGGTAAGCAAGGCAAAGAGCTCGATGTCCGCAATCCAAAGCTAAGAGAGTTACTAGGAGTTGAAGCAGCCTTAGCAAAGGCAAATCCATCGCACACCACTGGTGATGGCGGCAAGCCGCTGAAATTCTATTTCTTGAAAGATCAGTCATTCTCTCCTAATGCCGGTGGGGCAGCAGCCTTTGAACCAAATGTACACGGCAATCCAGCGGTAATTGTTGACCCCGGCTCACTGGACAAATCGCCAATAACCGAGCGCGATCGCACCGACAAAAGAACAAACGATCACCGCAGCATTGAAAGTCTAATGATTCACGAACTTAGCCACCACACAGAAGAAAAGGCCTTTAAGAACCCGGCCGAAAAGGCAGAGTTTTACAAAGGTATGGGATGGTCACCAATTCCTGGCTCAAAACCAGAAGACAATCACTGGATGATCAATGGCCGAGATGGTCGAGGGTATACACCAGGAGGCATCAACCCTAATTCCAATTGGCAAAGAATTGATCAAAGAGGACAAGTCACTGGAGCAGTTAGCCCTGATCGAGTCGAGAGACTGGCTCAGGTGAAGCCGGCCACCAACTACTTCGAAGGCCCACACGAAATGTTGGCAGAAGGCTTAACTATGCTACGCCTCGGCGATGGACACAGAACGCACCTGATGCAGCGAGACAACAAACTGTACGGCATGATCAAAGGTCTCGATCAAAAAGAAATCGACATGGCCCACGGGCCAGGCAGGTTTATGCGCTCTTATGACGGTAGACTGCAACCACGAAGCCCTGAGGCAGAAAGAGCATTGCTGGAAAGAGAGGAAGCCGCGAGAGCGAGAAGACCAGGCAACCGTTAGTCTCAAACGATCAATTAAGACTCAGAAATCAGAACTCAAGAATAAAGACTATATGCTCACGCCCAACAACTCCCGCACAGTTTTACGAAAGCACAGGCACAACCCCGGCCACCATGAGAGCCATATCAAACGGCAAGCCAGCAGCTATTTTCTCTTTGTCCATGTCCACATAGTTAAACTCAATAGCTCGCACAGCCACTTGCACACCCTTCTGCTTTGCCAACCTCAGGGCTTGACCATATAATGGGTCGATATCATCAGCGGTGCTAAATGACTGAGCGTCGCTGCGGCCAACTAAGTAAAACTGACAAGCATCGAAACCATCAGCAACAGCTTTACTCAAAGTAGCAAGGTGCTTGCGCCCACGCTCGGTGCGGGCATCAGGAAAGAGAGCACAGCCATCTTGCCACATGGTGGCAGACTTTACTTCAACAAAACACGACTTGACACCACTCGTTGTGTGGCTGAGCAGAAAATCGAACCGGCTATCTGAAAATACTTGTTCACCAAGTATTTGATCAAAGCGACTAAACTCAGGCAAAGCGCCGTGCTCAAAGGCCTCCTTGAATAGTTTATTAGCTAACATTGTATCTACCACAACCAGCGAACTGGGGCACTCAACCAATTTGAGCGTCCAAGGCAACTTGCGCTTAGGGTCGGCGCTGTAGCTGAGATAAACATTCATTCCCTCATCGCACATGCCTAGCATGCTACCGGGGTTAGGGCAATGAGCAGTGATAACGCTGCCATCTTTCAATTCGATATCAGCAAGAAAACGCTTGTAGCGTTTGACCAATTTGGCCTGTACTAAACTGGAGAGAATCATTTTTCTGAGATAAAAGTTACTAGTTAGAAATAGAACTTACTAATTAGAAGCAGAAGTGACTAGTCAGTAATTGATGAAGCAGCGCCTGCTGAAAGATTGGGCGACCGGACAGCTGCGATTGGCAGAACTATTCCAGTCACAGCACCAGTCGTAGAGCCACCGACACTATTGCCAACTCCATTGCCTGCGGAGGTGCGCGAATTGCTCGCCGAAGCAACCGCCCCGCCAGCAGAAACACCCATATCCTCGGTGCTGCGACCTTTCATCCAGGCTAGCAATGCATCAAATCCGGCTTTCTTCTGCCGAGCTTTGATGCGCGATTTAAGGCGCTCTAAAAGATCACTGTTCGCCACAGACAAACTAATAACCTTTTGTGAGCCATTTTGGTTAGCCACGCGCCAAGACAACAGCTCTTCTTTCTTACCGAGCAGAAGCTTGGTTTTCACCAAGATATCGCCGCTCTGACTCGCTTCTTCCTGAAATGTAACTTTGCCCTTGCCAAATATCTTATGCCACCGCGGGTAGTAGCGTTGCTCAACTAAACCTTTAAGCGAGGCGACAAACTGGCTACGCTGACCTGTGGTCAAGCTTTCCCAATCCTTTTTGCCGAGGCATCGCAATGACATTTCTTGATAGTCAATTAAGCTTGATGGGCTGCTTGCTGCTTTTGCAGCAGACTTCGAAAGCTTAGAAGATCCAGCACTGTCAAATGTGCCAAGTAACTGATCGACAGCAGCCCAACCCGGACCAGCCACAGACGCCCCGGTCTGAGCATTAATCCTAGATGGAGTAATCGAAACAGTCGGACCTGCATAGGCGCAACTGACCCCAGCCAGACTAAGCAAAGCCGTGGCCATTGCAGTTCTATAAATGAACTTAGTCACCGAGCTTGCCAAGAGTAATCTCCGGATAACTGCCTTAGAAAAGCCCTAAATAGAGGCTTTGCTGCGGATTAGTAAAAAGCGGGCCAGCCACAATGAGGCAAAAGACCAACTTATCAGTATGAGGATATCACGAGTGTAGTCAGCAGGAATACCCAACATCACGCCTTTGGTCATGTCTGCCGCGTAATACATCGGCAACGCCATGGCCAGCTTCTGTTCCCAGCCTGGCATGGCTTTGACCGGTGTGATGATGCCTGAAACAAACATCAATGCCACCCCCAAAATCGAAACAGTCATTGTGTAAATTCTAATGGTTTTTAGTACACAGGCGAAACAAAGACCGATGCAAGCGAAGGTAAAGACAGACAAAACGGTGGCCCCGAGAAGGCCAAAAAAATTGCCGCCGAGAGTAAAGCCCACTATGGGCGAGGTAATTCCCAGGGCCAACCAGAGCACAAGAGAGGCCTCAAGAGTAACAGTTAAAGTTTTAGCCACGATAGCGGCGTTAAGCCCGCCCGGTGCAAAAACAATCTGGCGGTAGGTGCGCTCCATCCACTCATAAATCCAACTGAAGCCCACATTCATAGAAGCTAAGACATAACAGAGATAGGCAACCAAGCCAGATGTTATATAGTCGCGCAAACCGAAATTAACTTGAAACAATGCTGCGGAGTGCAGAGGAATACTAAGCTCTTTAGCTCGCTGAGTGAGCACCGCGAGCAAACCCATGGCGATTTGATCATCAATCAGGGGGTTATTGCCACTAGAAAGAATTTGCACAGAATCTTCAAGTGGGTCTTGTGAAACATTAGCGAGAGCAACAATTTTCTCACGGGCCAAGTCACCTTTGGCCTTTTCTAAATCGTCATAGACCCTTACTCTAAAGCGCTTGGTGTCAGTTAGGTGCTTCGATAATTCACTGATGCCAGCAGGGTCATAGAGACCGAATGGCATGTCATTAGCACCAGATATAGTATTGCCAACACAAACTAAAATTAGAATAGCCAGCATTACACTAGCGCCAAAATAGAGGGGCCGCCGGGTCCACTGCAAGATGTCTTTGTACATGATCGCTAAAATTGCATGCACTAGCCGGCCACCTCGTCTTTAGAGACAGCCAAGAATACTTCTTCGAGGTTTGGCTCACCGGTAGCAAAGCGCAGGAAGGGAATATTCTCTTGATAGAGCCAAGCGAAGACTTCTTTATGATAATGCTCGTCATTGTATTCTTTAAACTTGGTCAAATAAATGGTATTGCGCAGGGTATCAAGGCGAATTTCTAGATCGAACTTGCTCTTAAGTAAACTAAGGGCAGCAGAAATTTTCGCTGAGTCAACGGCGCACTCTTGTACTAGTCTAATTGAAATACCGCGCATGCCGCGAATGCGCTGAGCCAACTCTGGCACAGTGCCTTCAATAGTAAGACTGCCATCACGAATGATACCAATGCGATCAGCCAAAAGCTCAGCTTCTTCTAAATAGTGAGTAGTGAGCAAAATAGTTACGCCAGCGCTCTTTAGCTCTTTCAAGGTGGCCCAAATCAGCCGTCGGGCAGCTGGATCTAAACCAACTGTCGGCTCATCCATGAACAATACTTTTGGTTCATTGATCATGGCGCAAGCTATGGCTAAGCGGCGCATCATACCACCAGAAAGATTCTCGGTACGATCGTTTAGACGGTCGACTAAACCGGCTCGGCGCAACAGTTTTTCAATACGCTCCTCTCCGACTCTTTTAGGCAAGCCGTAGAGATCAGAAAGAAACTTGAGATTTTCATAGGGGGTTAACTCATTGTAGACCGCCAGGTCTTGCGAAACGACACCAAAGCATCCCTTGATTTTCTCAGCTTGCGTGAGGCCATTGAAGCCACAAATAAAAAAGTCTCCTGAGCTAGGCGGCAGGAGAGTTGTGAGCATACTGATAGTGGTGGTTTTACCGGCACCATTGTCACCGAGAAGAGCATAAAGCTCTCCCGGATAAATATTCAAATTAAGATTATCAACAGACAATCTTTGACCAAATTGCTTAGTCAAATTGCGTGCTGAAACTGAAGCCTGGGTGCCTGGACTTAGCAAACCTGAACTTAGCAAACCGGAACTTAACAAACCAATCCTTGGGCATCCTGACTAGGAGAACCACAGGCACGCATCAAGCTATCGATGTGGGCGACTTTGAAGACTTTATAGACAGGCGTCTGAACATTAACGAAGGTCACTGTAGACCCTAATGAATCAGCCCGCAACAAGAACTCTTCTAGCCATTCTAATCCGTCAACAGAAATGAATGTGCAAGCCGAAAAGTCTAGTTCTATATCAGTTTTGCCAGCAGCCAAAATTTTATCGACATCATCTAGACCGCGCTCTAACTCGCCCATAATGCGAATCTTTTCTAGTATTCTTGTTTTCTTTGCTTCAGCCATTGTTATCAAATCCTTTTTATGGTCTCTCTCGCGGTGCGTAAGCAGAAGCGAACAATTGAGCAACTTCTGGAGCCAGTGTGTATCTTGGGTTGGTGCGGATACTCATATCACCAAAGGCAATTTCAGTGAGTTCAGGAATGGCGGCCATATAAGTTTCTAGAGAAATACCCAACTCAGCAACCGAAAGCGGTTGCTTAGCCAGTTTGGCCAAATCATAAACAGCTTGTCTGAGCTTTTGCACTAATCTCAAGCCTTTGGCTTCCTCGGTTTCGCCTTCAATTGGTTCGACTGTTAGGCCAATGAACTGAGCGGCTCGGGCATACTTGCGATCCGCTATCCAAAGCGGGTAGCAGGGAATGGAGACGAACTTAGAAGGAATCTGAGCGTTGTATTCAATAGTCGAAAGCAAGAATGCCGCATTAGCGCGACCGTGCGGAATATCGAACCTGGCACCAAAGGCGTGGGCAAGAGCGTGGTTAACACCAACAGAGGCATTACCAATGGCCATACCAGCCAGAGTAGCCGCATTATGCAATTTGTGCCGATAGAGAACATTGTTAGGATTCTTCAGTGTCTCTGGCAATGATTCAAATATCAACCTTAAGGCTTCTAGAGCTAACCCATCGGTATAATCAGACGAGAAGGTCGAGACAAGCGCCTCTAGCGCATGAGTGAGAGCATCAAAAGCAGTATCGCCAGTGATATCAGGCGGCAAGCTACGAGTGAGGTGGGCATCGATAATGGCCACGTCAGGAAGCAAGCATTCGTCAATCAACGAAATTTTGCGATGACCATCTTTTAGCACGGCAAACGGAGTTACTTCTGAGCCGGTTCCAGAGGTAGTGGGAATAGCTACCAGCTGAGTTTTCATGTCTTTAGGAAACTCAATCATACGGTGGTGGAAATCGAGGAAATTGACAGCAATCTCAGAGATCTTCAATTCAGGATAATCGTAGAAGAGGCGAACTATCTTGGCGGCATCAAGCACCGAACCGCCGCCTAAGGCAATGACAGTGTCAGGTTGACTGCGGCGCATCGAAGCAACTACGCGTTGAATCGTAGCGAAATCAGGCTCTGGCCCCATATCACTGAAGACATCAACATGGCAATCTTGAGGCAAGCGCTCAGTTACCTGGGCCAAATGACCGCGGCGAGAAGCACTGCGCGAAGTAATGATGAAGGCGCTCTGGCACTTCAAACTCTTGAGGTGATCGATAGATCCGGGATTGATATAGATATTTTTGGTAGTCTGGAAACTAATAACATAGTTTCTTCTACGTGGCACACGCTTAAAGTTGATCAAGTTTTTGATGCCAACATTGTCGGTAGTGATGTTGCCGCCGCCCGTGCCACAGCCAAAACTCAATGTTGTATTGAGGTGGTTATAAACGCCTCCTAGACCGCCAATTGAAGCTGGCGAATTGACTATAATGCGACCAGCATTAATCGCGTCAGAGAAGCGCTCAATGACATCATCGTCTTCACAGAATATGCCTGCAGTATGCCCTGTTCCGCCAGCGTAGTTGATATCGAGAGCCTTGTTGATGCCTTCATTGACTGAATCTACCACCACATAGCCGAGCACTGGCATCAGCTTTTCAATGGCCAGCTTGTGGTGACGCAGTTCGCCATTGAGGGGGCAAAGCAGCATCTTAATTGGTTTAGTTATATTCAAACCAGCCTGTTCAGCAATAAGATTAGCGGGTTGCCCCACTAACTTATAGTTAATACCACCAGTGCGACTATCGACAATTAGGTCAGCAACTTTTTCCACTTCTTCTTGGGTGCAAAGATGGCAGCCGAGTCTCTTAAATTCGTTGAGCAGCTGCTCTGAAACTTCGCGGTCAATTACAAGAGTTTGCTCAGATGGGCATTCGGTACCATTGTCGAAAGTCTTTGAAATAATTATGTCCATGGCGGCCGAGAGCACATTGGCGCTCTTATGCACATAAACCGGCGTGTTACCTGGGCCGACCCCCAAAGCTGGTTTACCAGAGCTGTATGCAGCTTTAACCATCTGCGTTCCGCCGGTGGCGAAGATCAAATCAACTTCAGGATGACTCATCAAAAGCTCGCTGGTACGGCGCAAACGAGAAGACTTATCAACCCATGTGATAAAGCCCTTTGGCGCTCCGGCAGCCAGAGCAGCTTCATACATAATTTTGGCGGCATAGTTTGAAGACTCAGCGGCCATTAAGTGAGCGCTAAAAATAACTGTGTTGCGCGTCTTCGCGCAGCAAATACTTTTGAAGATTACAGTTGAAGTTGGGTTGGTCACTGGCGCAAGGGCAAAAATTACCCCCATCGGTTCGGCCACTTCAACCATATTCAAATCAGGAAATTCGCGGGTAACACCTACTGAACGTTTGTCTTTGATTTGGTGATAGAGAAATTCAGAAGCCACAAGATTCTTCAAAATCTTGTCTTCGGTAACACCCATGCGTGTCTCTTGATGAGCCATCAAAGCCAATTTTCCGGCATTCTCTATGGCGGCGGCCGTCATTGCTCTGACGATTTTGTCGACTTTTTCTTGCGAATACTGAGTGAAAACGGCCGCTGCTAGACGAGCTTGACGCACCAAATGATTAGCACGTTGGGTGAGCATCAGCTCTTGTTCGGACGATACAGTCATTTATTTTTCTCTGACAAGTTGACTTTAATTTGTCCAGAACGCTCAAGCCGAACAAACGGAAAACAGCAAATATATCTAGACATAGCAATAAACTTATCAAGTGTAAGGCAAAACCGCATCTATAAGATTAAAGGTTAAGAAGCCTTGATTAAAACTTATTCTATAATTTTGTGAGCCCAGACACCCTCAGGGGTGGGGTGATCACGTAGGCGGGTGGTCGCTGACGTATATCCACCACCTATGCATGTCAAGCACCGGGTACTACAATAACTTGGCGGGGCTCTGCCTGCAAAAATGGCTAATAACGGCGAACAAAAATTGAAACAAGTTAAAAAACAAATTGCTCGAGAGCGAAATAAGCGCGACAGACAACCTAGTTATGAAGCGCTCCGAGCGGTTGCATGCCTAATAAAAACGCAAAGTGTCGGCCTCAGCCTCGGCATGCTTGCTCTATCAGTTTCGGCCCTGCTTTCAGGTTCAAGCCAGCCAGCTTTAGCCCAAGACGCCTCCGGTCGCCAAGTCAAAGACTTCAAACATAGAAAGCGCCTGATCGTTCCAGCTTCTGAAAACCTCAGAAGAATCGACTATCAAGCTCTGCCAGGGCGCGACTCGCTGATGTTGCCCAATTATGTACCTCAATTTCCACCCGCTGGAGCCGGTGGAGGCAATCCACGCTATACCAGCGGCAATAATGGCTATCAGAATTCTGGCTCGACCCCCTACGCTAGCGGGCTACCCGGTTCAGGCGCGAATTCAGATGCTATGTATAACGACGGCGGATTATCCGCCACGGCGGAGAGTCTCGGCAGCAGCAGTCAGGGCGGTCGCAAACCCATTAACAAGATTAGCCGAGCAGGAATATCTCCGCCGCCGCCACCGATCAAATCTTCTCTCCTGCCCCACAGCCTCACCAAAGAATTGCCTGCCAAAACCAGCGCGGCAACACACGCAGCAGCAACTGCTTTGAGCCCTCAGAAAGTTGCCCAGGTCAAAGCACAAGCTGAAACCTTGGTAAAAAAAGGTAAATCAGCCGACGCTCAGTCGCTCTTGAGCGGATACCTAAAGAGCAATCCCCATGAGAAAACACTGGCAAACGAATTAAGCAAGATTTCATTGCAGCGTGCTCAAAGCCAAGCGAAAGCGGGCAACCACGAGGCTGCCACCCAACAAGCAAGGCTGGCTATAACCCATGGAGAGCACGCACCAGAAATTGTGCAGGCTGCCCACAGTACACTCAATTCGAGCCTGCAGAAAATTGGTATAAAAGCCAATGCCCCAGAAGATCGCTTTGATTTAGGAACAAAGCTGATGGGCCAAGCCCGTTACGAAGAGGCCGTCATTGAGTATAGTGCTGCAGCCAAACTCAAACCAACAGTAGAAGCCAACCTCGGAGCTGGCGGAGCGGCCATGAAAGGCGGCAACAATCTACAGGCGAAAAAATACTTCCAGGACGCCCTTGAATTGAACCCTAACTCTGAACCAGCGTTAAGAGAACTAGGAATAGTCCGCTATCATTTAAAAGATTATGCTGGCGCCAACGCCGATTTGACTAGAGCCCTTGTACTAAATTCAGCCGACAAAGAAGCGGCTAGTACATTGCTTGAGCTATGGCACCATCAGGTAGCTAGCCGGCCAACCGATGCCAATTCACACTTAGGATTAGCTCGAGCCTACCAAGTTGCTGGGGATCTACCCGCAGCCCAAAACGAATACAAAACTGTGGTCAAAATTCATCCAGAACACCCGAACTTGCCTGCAGCAAGACAGAGCTTCAAGCTGGCTTACGCGAAACAAGAGGCGGGCAAGGCTTATGACTTGGCTCATACACTTGAGAGTCAGGGCTCGCTTCTAAGCGCCTATCAGAAAGCTAGTGATGCGGTAGGTCTCTATCCATCTGAGACCAGATATCAAAGCTACTGCGCCCAACTAGCAGCTAAGTTGCAAGCATCGGTTACAAATAACGGCCAAAATAGTGTACAGCCCAATCAAATTTCGGGAATGGCAAACGCGGCGTTCTCCGGGGCAGCGGCTGGGTTAGCGGCAATGCCAAATGGCGCCGACGTGACCGCAACAGCCGGGCAGCAATCAACTTTGGTACCAGGAAATACTCCTGAAGCACCACCAATCTTGATACCAACAGCGCAAGCAATGGGCCTTGCGCCAGCAGGAGTACCAGCGATATCAACAGCACCATTCGCTCACGAAAACATGTATCAGCCAATATCTACAGACCGACAAGTTGCCAGCATGTCCAACTTCTTGGTTAGCCTGCGAAACTTCACGATGCAACAGCAAAATCAAATTCGTGACGCCCAAGACACAAGCATCTGGAACACGGGAACAGCGCGCAAACCAGTAGCCTTACCTGGTCTTGGAGCAGACGCCGATTCAGCCATTGCAAGTAGCAGTGTGGCTTCTGGCATACCTTCTGGCATACCTTCTGGCCTGCCAGCGACTACAACTCCAGCACAAGAATCAGCTCAATCTAGCTCTGTGGCAGATGTTCTGAAAAACGCCGCTCTAGCTTTAGCCAATACCAATAGCAGTTCATCTGTACCTAGCCTAAGTTCTAGTGTTGATTCTAGTGTTTCGACTAGTTCTACTGCTAGTTCTACGACTAGCTCTGCATCTAGTTCTTCAGCTAATTCGAGCACAGCTACTAGTGAAGCACCAGCCCCACCAAGCACTTATGCAAGCTGGGCAATGCAAGCCCAAGATGCTTACAAAACATCGGGCATCGGCTCTCTTGCTAGTATGACGGCTTCCTCAGCACCGGCTCTGTTTGCCGGTAAATTGAAAACCATTAACAAGCAAGATTTAGTCACGGCGGCCCAGAAAGCAGCGAACAAATTTGCAGCCAAACCTGCCACAGTCAGTACCGCCGCAAAGCCAGTGACTGCCGCTTCAACGTCGACATCGGCTCAGGTGGCGCAGAATTATAGTGCCGCGCCAATGCCATCACCAGTCCCCCTTGAGGCGCCACCACAATATGCAGCAGCAGCCCCGATGACAAATGGATACCAACAAGCGCTACCAGCACAATATGATCAAATCTCTCAAATCAATTCGCTGCAAACTAATAATCAACAGCTACAAGCGCAGCTAGCGCAGGCAAACTCCCAACTTCAGCAGCTCCAAAGTAGAAGTGCAACAGCACAGTCATTGCCACCGCAAATGATGCCAAACAATTCCCAAATGCCAGATCAAGCAGCGGCGCCTCAAGGCATGGCGCAGCAGGCTGGCTCAGTCCGCCTCCTCCTGCAGGGGGTAAAAGCGGCTAAAGACGACGTTCAGCTCAAAGTTCTATTGCTCAACGAGACAGGAAAGGAAATAAAACTGCCAGGCAATCTAAAGGCTTCTGTCCGCAGTGCCAACCAAGGAGAGCGGCAAGGCAAGGCTAGCTTCGCTGGTAAAACCGTTGGTGCAGGCGCATCCCTTACTGGCACAATTAAAATTGCCGGTAGCAATCTAGATCCTACAGCAGATGTGTTTATACCCGCCTCAAGCCTTGCCGTTGTCGGCTTGGGCGACCTCCACCTGAGCGTACCAATTTCACAGCGATAAGCCAGCAGTAGACTGACTCATATTGGCCGCTATCCCCGCGCAACTTTGATAGTCGATTTGGCCGATCTTTTGGCCAATATTCTGGTCAGTGTTTCACCTGAACACAGATACTTGAGAGCATCTTGATACTTTCTTGACCTCGAGAGCGGCTTACTTGATGCCTCGTTGACTTGAGACGAGCTTAGATATAGATGGTAAGTGGTGGAGGCGAGGCCATGGACATCATTCTAGTATTAGTGCTCTTGTTTTTGGCCTGGTTAGGAGGTCATGCTCTCGACTATATCTTCAACCAAGTAGAAAAGGCAATCAAACCAGTCGAGCTAGAAGAAGAAATTGTTATTGAGCCTCGCAGAGCCACAACTCAAGCAACTGGCAAACAGCCAGTAAGACTGTACTTAGTGCCTTCAGCTACAGCCAGACACTAAAAATCAACCAAACAAGTACCAGGAACACCATCTTCAATGAGCACCAATACTGTTTTGACAAAAGCCGAAAACGCTTTAACGACAAAGCAAGAAATCAAAGCAACAAAGAGAGACCACTCTAAAGAACATGCTTCTTGGTGGCGGGTAATGTGTCTTACGGGCGTAGATTACTTCTCTACACTGGGCTATCAGCCGGGTATTGCCTTTCTGGCTGCGGGCATTCTCTCGCCAGTGGCGACACTGATAGTAGTGCTACTAACTCTATTTGGTGCCTTACCAGTCTACTGGGTAGTAGCCAGAGAAAGCCCACACGGACAAGGTAGTATCGCCATGCTCGAAAAGCTTTTTCCAGGCTGGATTGGCAAAACAATAGTTTTAGTTTTACTAGGCTTCGCTGCCACCGATTTTGTCATAACCATAACCCTTTCAGCAGCTGATGCCACTTCACACATCTTAGAAAACCCAATTGTGCAACAGCTTAATTTTGTTCCACACAACCCTATATTCTGCACCAGCCTTCTCCTCTTACTCTTAGCTAGTGTCTTCCTTATGGGCTTTAGAGAAGCCATCGGATTATCGACAGTTCTTGTTATTGCTTACATCAGTCTCAATGTCTACATTTTGACCATCGGCGGGCAAAAAATTATGGCTGATCCTGCCTTGCTCGGCAATTGGCAGCTACAGCTCAATGCCCAGTATCTCAATCCGTTAGCAATGATAGCTGCTGCTGCACTAGTTTTTCCAAAACTGGCTCTTGGTCTATCTGGTTTTGAAACTGGTGTATCGGTGATGCCTCTAGTACGCGGCTCCGATAGTGACGATCCAGCTCAGCCGCAAAAACGCATAGCCAACACTAGAAAGCTCTTGCTGAGCGCTGCACTAATAATGAGCGTGATGCTGATGGCCAGTAGTATTGTCACTACAGTACTAATACCAGCCGCACTATTTGCTCCAGGGGGCGATGCCAATGGCCGAGCGATTTCATACTTGGCGCACTTGTATATGGGGCCAGCATTCGGCTCGGTGTACGATATTGTCACCATTGCCATTCTCTGGTTTGCTGGTGCTTCGGCCCTTGCCGGGTTGCTGACACTGGTACCACGCTACTTACCGCGCTACGGCATGGCGCCTGAATGGACCGCAGCGACTCGTCCGCTTGTAATGTTCTTCTTTGTCGTCACAGTTACAGTGACATTGATCTTCAAAGCCAACGTTGACGCCCAAGCGGCAGCTTACGCAACGGGTGTATTAGTGCTCATGACCTCGGCAGCTGCTGCAGTAACTGTAAGCATGTGGAAGCGCTCTAACATTCTGCGCTTCGGATTTATGACAGTAACAACCATTCTGCTTTATACAACTGGTGCCAACATCGTTGAACGTCCCGATGGTATTCAAATTGCTAGTTTCTTCATTCTTACAATCTTAGCCATTTCACTTTGTTCACGAATAGCTAGATCGTTAGAGTTGCGCATCAAAGACGTCAGCCTTGATTCTACAGCTGCCTCTTTCATCAAAAGCAATAGCGGCAAACCCTTGCGAATCATTGCCCATAGACCGGGTGGAGCAAGCTATGCAGCAAAAATGTCAGAGCTAAAAGAAACCCATGGCTTAAACATGAGCTGTGACCACGTAATTTTTCTTGAAGTCAGCGCCCTTGACCCTTCCGAATTTGAAGATGAAGTACTTGACGTCACCGGCACCAAAGTAGGCGAATATAAAATCATGCACTGCCAGAGCCCAGCGGTGCCTAATGCCATTGCCGCCCTGTTGCTTTCACTGCGCCAGTCAACTGGTATCAATCCTCATGTATACTTCGGCTGGACCGAAGGCAGCCCGGCTATGTATGCTGTCAAATATATATTTTTTGGCGAAGGCGAAACAGCACCACTAACAAGAGAAATTCTTCGCAGCGTCGAAAAAGATCTAAAAAAGAGACCAGTAGTTCACGTCGGCTAAATAAGACATGCAACAACTTTGGAAACACGGTATCGGTATCGCCAGCGTCATTTTTGTCACTGGACTGATTATGTTATTCCGTCTAGATACCGTTCTGGCTAACGTCTCAATGCTCTATCTTCTTGTTGTGTTTTTATTGGGTTTGTATGTCGGTCGCTCAGCAGCAGTGGTCTGCTCACTGCTTTCTTTCGCTGCTTTCGACTGGTTTTTTGTCGAACCGAAGTACACCTTAACCGTACAGAGTGCCTCAGAATGGCTGGCACTCTGTATGTTCCTATTTATATCAACAATTACCGGACAGCTTGCATCTAGAGTACGAGCAGCTGCCGCCGAAGCACAAAAACGGCAGACCGAAACAGAGACCTTAGCCAAAGCCAGCTGGGCAGTTTCCTCGCAGCTAACCACCGAAGAAGCTCTAACTGAAGTGCTAGAGCAACTGCACAGAGTAGCCGATATAGAGACGGCTGCCGTAATTTCATTTGATCAAGATGGAAAAGTTTTACTACGGGCCAGCATTAGCAGCACTGGAGATACCGACAAGAAAGCGTTACTAGCTGAAATCGATAGAAACTTGGCGAGCGTTCGCGTTGATTCATCAAGCGAGAGCGTCTGGACACCTGTAGCTCACGGCGGCAATCAAGCTGGCGCAGTATACGTCAATCTCAATGAAAGAACTGAAGAAAGCCAAGAGCAAAAGCGCCTTATCGACGCATTAGTCAATCACGCAGTGGTAATATTGCAAAGAGAAGAACTAATGAAAGAGCAGTCGCGCACCCAGGCTCTCAAAGAGGCCGACAAGCTAAAAACTGCATTGCTCTCAATGGTGTCACACGACTTTCGCAGCCCCCTGACAGGTATCAAGACGGCAGTTTCTGCACTTTTACAAGAGTCTCCTCAAGAACTAGATAGCACTGAAGCAAAGCAACTATTGCAAGGCATCGAACAAGAAGCTGATCGCATAAACAGAATGGTTGGCAACATTCTCAACTTATCACGACTAGAAGCTGATGCCTGGAAGCCAGATTTCGAAAGCAGCTCCCTGGCTGAGATAATTGGTTCAGCTCTAGCATCATTTTCTGCCGACGACAATAAGCGCATCACAGTTCGCCTCCCTCGCGATCTAGCAGAATTGACAGTCGACCCAGTGCAAATAGAACAAGTAATAAAGAATTTGATTGAAAATGCTCTAAAATACTCGGATCAAGAAACTCTAGTAGAAGTCTTAGTGAGCTCCCTTGATCAAGAAATTGTACTGAGCGTTTTGGACCGAGGGATTGGTGTGGCACCCGAAGACGCTAGTCGAATTTTTGATCGCTTCTATAGAAACCCTAGATTGAAAGAGACCGCCACCCCAGGCGTGGGAATCGGTTTAGCGATATGCAAAGCGTTGGTTGAAGCGCATCATGGCAATCTCACCATGACTCCAAGAGTAGGCGGCGGCAGCGTATTTGAAGTCAAACTTCCAATAGAGAAAAGAACATAGATTATGAGAGTATTGGTCATCGACGACGAACCGCAAATAAGACGAGCTCTCAAGATGGGCCTAGAGCGCAATGAATATATTGTCAGCCTAGCCGGCAGCGGCGAAGAAGGCCTAGACAAGATGGCCACCGAACCTTTTGAGTTGGTCGTACTTGATTTAGCCATGCCTGGCATGGACGGCTTTGAGGTCTGCCGCCAAATTCGCAGCTGGAGTCAGGTGCCTATAGTAGTTTTATCGGTTAGAGACAGCGAAGAGGACAAAATCAAAGCTCTTGACTGCGGAGCTGATGATTATCTTACTAAGCCCTTTGGCGTGGGTGAGTTACTGGCTCGCATTAGAGCAATTATTCGGCGGGCAAAGGGAGCAGAGGCCTCTCTCAGCACGCCAATTTTTAGCGAAGGCAATCTAGTTGTCGATTTCGACAAGCGCATTGTCACTGTATCTGGTGACACTGTTCACCTGACACCAAAAGAATATGATTTATTGCACATGCTCATCAACAACGCTAACAGAGTGCTCACCCACAGGCAGCTGCTCACCAAAATTTGGGGCCTTGAATATGCTGACGACCATCATTCTCTACGGGTGCACATTGCCAATTTGCGCAATAAGATTGAAAACGATCCCACTCGCCCACAACTAATTCAAACCGAAACCAGAATTGGCTATCGCTTCGTCACTACCGGCAACTGACTAAAGTAATTTATAGCTCTCCGAGCAATTAGAGCGATTCTAACGAAATCGAAGAACAGCGCTTGACAGCGCTGCTCTTTATGCCAACTTTATTACGGCAAAGCAATCTTGACACTATCTTGATCAGCTAAAAGTTATATTGGCACAAGTCAAAAACTTGCCTTATCAACACGGAGTATTCAGAAATGTGGGCAGATCAAATAGTAGTCGGTGAAGTTTCAGCCAAAACAATTTCGGCTAGCAAGAAATTCAGCTCAATTTGCTTGATCGTCGCACTGAGTACAGTTCAGAGCTTTGCACTACCTTGCATTGCTGCCACTCAATCAAGCCCGCAAATCAACACAGTTGACGTACCCAAGCAAATATTGCGCACAGGCATTAACCTCAATTCGAAAAACGTCTCTCCCAATACACTTCAGCTAGCACAAAATTTGAATCTATTGCCAATTCTTAGTCGCATGCAAGAGTTGAAAGCAAAAACAGCGCAACAAAATGGTGAGAAAACTATAGAGTCAATCAGTGACACACAAGAATTGATACAGCTGACACAAAAGGCCCAGAATATTCTCATTCGCACCTTACTTGAAATTGACTTTGTGTTGGCAGAAATTGATGCCGAACAAAACATATATAGCGAAGTGCTCTCGTCTTTTCAAAACTCAAGAGACAAACTAGTGGCAAGGCTCAATGCCGGAAGCTTCATTCTAAATGGTGCGCTGTGGGCCGTTAACGGAGCCTTAGCGATTCCCACGCCGCAACATCCCAACTATGCCATTCAATCTGGAATTGTCGGAATCTGTGCTGGTCTAGTCCCGTCAATTGCCTCAGGTTATGCTCTAAAAGTCTACAGCGGTAAGCACAAGCGCTCAGAAGCAGACCCCAACATGCTTGCCAAATTATTCGGGCGTACAGTCAACGAAAACAATGAGTACCCAAAATCTGTCTGGGACTTTCTCAATACTTCACCAGCTGGAGAAACAGGTTCAGAGAGCTCCGGCAAAACACGCAAAGATCAACTCATCGCCCGCTGGATATCTGACAAAAACATTCCATCGTTCACAGACAAATCTAACGAAAGGCAAGTCGATATCCTGACGGCCACAGTCTCACAGAAGAGGGGTCTCTCAATAGATAGTTTAAATGTACGCTTGGTCATGCTTGAGCAACTACAAGGTGAACTAGAGAAGATGAAACGGCTATTAATGGAAATAGCCATGGTCATAACAGACGAGAAGGAAGTCTAGCTTTTGAACGGTAGTTACAACCTAAGCGCCAGAAAAACTAGATCAATTCAAGATTAAAGCTAGCTCAGGCACAACCACTTGATCTCAGGACCTCCGCGAGCGATCAAGCAAGAACAAGCTTCAATAAATATAGACTTATAAACCTTGCATAATTGAAAGCTTGCAATCTTGAAATCTCGAAACCTTGATACTATTCAGTCTTTGGCGATTGCCTAAGCTAAAGGCTGAATAACTATCTGGAGGTTTACCCTTGGAATCTAGTCGCAGTTGCGCAACTTTTAGTTTTGCGGCCGCACTTGCTACGGCTCAGCTGATTTTACTAACGAGCTTCCTACCGGCGGCTACAGCAGCAGCTCCTTCAACCTCGCCAAGCAACACAGTAGAAGTACCAAAACAAATACTGCGTACAGGCATTAATCTTGATGCCAGAACTGTCTCTCCCAATACTCTTCAGCTAGCTCAAAATTTAAATTTGCTGCCAGTTCTTAGCCGCTTGCAAGAGCTGCGAGCACGAGTAGCGCAGCACCAATCTGGCAATACTCTAGAGTCGCTCAGCGACAGACAAGAGCTACTAGAAGTGACACAGAAGGCTCAGAACATTCTCATTAGAACCTCACTAGAAATTGACTTTGTCTGCGCCGAAATAGGCGCAGAACAGAACATCTACAGTGAAGTACTTTCGTCGCTGCAAGGCTCTAGAGATAAACTAGTTACCCGTATCAACGCCGGCAGTTTTATTCTCAATGGTGCACTTTGGACAGTTTGCGAAGCTCTAGCTATAGTCTCGCCGCTGCACCCAAATTATGCTATTCAGTCAGGCATCGTTGGTATCGCCGCTGGTATCGTACCGTCAATCGCCTCAGGCTATGCTCTAAAAGCATATAGTGGCAAGCACTTAAAATCTGAATGCGAACCCAATATGTTAGCTAAGATATTCAATCGACCAATCAACCAAGACATTGACTATCCTAAATCAGTCTGGTCATTTCTCAACACAGCCCCAGCTAGTGACATTGGCAGCAATGCGGGAAAAACTCGAAAAGAGCAGCTCATTGCCCGCTGGGTCTCGGACAAAAATATTCCATCATTCACCGACAAATCAAACACAAAAGAAATTGACATTATCACAGCCACTAACGCGCAAAAAAAAGGCCTATCGATAGACCATTTAAATGTTCGCATGGTTATGCTTGACCAATTACAAGGCGAACTAGCAAAGATGAAGCGGCTACTGATGGAAATAGCCATGGTGATTACTGACGAAAAAGAAGTCTAGCTCTCTGTCTCTAATAGTCTATCTCAACTAGATTAGCGACTACATGACGTAGGCAGGCTTGCTGCGATAGAGATTTCTAATTGTGCTTTTGTCTGCGGGAGAAAGCTGATTGACTATGCGGTTCTCATGCATAATATCGTCGCGGTATGGGCTGTGCGCCTTAACACCCAGAGCATGGCCAAATTCGTGAGCCGAAGCACCAATCATTTTTTCACGAGTAGAGGCAACCATCGTCGAAAGCTCTATGACTACCGGCTTCTGTTGAATATTAACACGCTGAGCTTGCTCATAAGGATAAACCTGAGCACAGGTATTGCCACCAACCATAATACCACCCGGACTAGTTGAATCTTTAAAGGAATCAACAAAGAAAACTAGAACTTGAGCTTGTCTTGGATCATCGACAAAGCCAAATTGAAAAATCCCCTCCCGCTCAAATTGTCTCCACTGCTCAATACCAGTCGCTACCTGAAAGTTTGTGTCTTCGGTCCATTGCGGTGCTTTCTCTAAAGTAGAAAAACCTTCAGGCTGACAAATCATTGAGTAAACTTGGTCGGGTCGCACCTTTTGCAATTCACTAAAGGGCATCTCTGGCAACTTAAGACCTGGGCTAATCCAGATCTTCAGTGGCATTTTCTTACTTTCCCAGCGAACCAAAGCCATATTAAGACTGGGCTCACCTGGATTATAAGCGGTCGCATTTGTACCCGGTGCCCGGTCATATCCTTCAGTAAGGTGCAAACCGTTGCTGTGCTGTAGCGGCTGAGCCCCACCGGGGTTAGAGAAGCTCTGAAAAGTAGCCCTTTGCAATTTACGCGGCTGTCCTTGGGCCTCAAGGGCAAGCGGAGCAGCCAGTAAGAATAGAGCTGAAACTAAGGCTAGGGCCGAGCTTGCCACTTTGAAACAGCTTAATCGCCCCTGCGCATTGACGCTACTGAACAACAGGGGCTGGCTTTTTCTCAGTCTATAGAGTCTATACAAGCTAAAGTGGCCTCAAAGAAACGACTAGATGACATAATACAAATCGGTCCATGGCTCTTTCTAAGATAGCTCCTATTAGAAGGTTTCTTACTAGAATGAAACTTATTAGGGTGGCTTTTGTCAGAAAGAACTAGACCTACAGATAATTACTTACATACTTACTTACCGCACCTATTCAATAATAAAACAGACTGAGACTTGGCGCCAATTATGCAACCTGCATCGTATGAACAACTTAGCCTCAAGGTGGCCCATGCTATAGCTGAACAAATCAGAATTAAGCCAAATTGCTGCCTCGGCCTGCCCACCGGAAACACACCGCTTTTGACCTACCACATATTGGCAAACTGGTCGTCAGGCCAAGGTCCATACGCCGACAGTGATGCACCCGCCATCGACTGGTCACAGGTGCTCTGCTTCGCTCTAGATGACTACTTCAATGTAGACGAGAAGCACTCTTTTGAGGCTTTTTTAGAAAAACATCTATACAGCCACACCAATTTGCCCCTAGATAATCGCTTAAACCCATGTCTCACTGAATCTTACGATCTCCTGATTGAGAGCTGCGGCGGACTTGATTTAACCATCTTAGGTATCGGCAGCAACGGTCATATTGCCTTCAATGAACCTGGCACAATCGCTTTGAGCTATACCCATTGCATGTGGCTTTCCGAATCCACAAGAATAGCCAATCAGAAAAGTTTCGGCAGTCTTCAAGGTACTCCGCAGACAGGTATCACCATGGGACTGCAAACAATTTTCGCCAGCGCTAGAATAATACTCATGGCCAGTTCTGAAGCTAAACGAAGCATCGTCGAGCAGGCTTTTAATGGACCAGTTACTCTAGAATTACCGGCATCTCTTTTGCAAACCCATAGCCATACAGATGTGTGGACCGATTTTGGCTATGAAAAAAGCTTCCGCTGTAGAATTTAATTCAAAAGGATAGGAAATGGTTCTTCTCAGTCAAATTGCCAGACAGCGCAAAATGCAATCATTGAGCCTGGCTCTTGTTGCTTTTCTAAGCAGCACTATCAATAGCGCACTGGCTGACCAGACTAACCCAGATTTTGTACCACCTGAAATTACTCTGCCAATGCCGGCGCGCTTCAACCCGGTCGGGCAGATACCAGCTGCAGCAAGCATTAACCCAGGCAATACTCCGGCTCCCGGTATGGCCAATATGGGCTCAGCCGCTGCTGGCTTCGCTCAAGGTTCGGGCGCAATTCCAGGCATGAACAACCCCAATCAACCTAACCCTTTTTTGATGAAAGCCGCAGACCGGCTTCGTATTCCACCAGGAACTAGCATTCCGGGGCGAGGCTCTACTCCACCTGGCGGAGCATCAAGCCCCGGCTACCCTCAGGGCGCCGGAGGTCAACAAGGCTATGGCCAGCAAATGGGAGCCCCCCCCCAAGGCTCATCGGCCTTCCTGCAACCGGGGCAACAACCACCAGCTCCCGCTACACCACTACAAAAACAACTAGCGGCCCAGGGCCAAAACGCTCAGGCTGGTCAATCTGACCCGGTGGTCACCCTCCAGACCAACAAAGGCACGATCGTAATGCGGCTATTCAGGCAGCACGCGCCAATTACGGTGCAAGCCTTTTTGCAAATGGTCAAGTCAGGTTTTTATAACGGCCTCACTTTCCACCGGGTAGAACCGGGCTTTGTCGTCCAAGGCGGATGCCCCAACGGCAACGGTACCGGCGACTATATACCCTCTGGTCAAACGGTACCGCGCTACCTACCTCTAGAAACTTCGCCCTATGCTCGTCACAATGCCGCTGGAGTTGTGGCCATGGCAAGAAAGCCGAACAACCGCGATTCATCAAGCTGTCAGTTTTATATTACTCTCGGCCCCAAGCAACAACTCGACAATCAATACACCGTATTCGGTGGCGTAATTCAAGGCATAGATGTAGTGCAGCGCATTGCCATCGGCGATCGCATCTTAGCGATGACTGCCTCCGAATAGCTGTAACTAGCCTGACTCTATGTCTTCGTCGTCTTTAGTATTGAAAAACATAATGACTGACAGCACGATAGTGATGCATCCACCAGCGCCAAAAATCAAATTAGTGAGTGCGGCGATGGGGCCACTTTCATGCTCAGATGTATTCAAATAATGGGCGACAAAGAAAAATGACACGCCAACAAAAAATAGAATAATCGAAGGTATTTTTTTCGTCATTTCTTGTCTAAATAGCTACGAATGGCCGGTAATATTCCACCAATCAATTTAGAGCCGCCAATATGATTCATATGGACAGTATCCCAAAAATCGCTTTCATGAAACTGACTTTGATTGGTCATATCTACCAGAGTAACATCTTTGCCATAAGCACTTGCTAAAGTTTTCACTTGCTGGTTGAAACGCTGATAGAAACCAGCGGTCATCAATTCTCGATTGAGCTTGGTCAGCGGCATGTTAACCAAAACGACCTTTATTCCACGCTCCTGACAAACTTTCAGAGTATTGTCTAGACAAGACATTTGCACGCTCAAATCGCGCTCGGCAATGTTTTTATAACGGCCACGATACTCTCGTGTGCTTGTCTCCCAGCGTTGCTCGGCAGTTCCAGCCAAAAGCGCTGAAATACCAAGGTCTTGTGTGCTTGTAGAGTTAGGTAATGAAACTAGCCCCACACCACCAACAGTGGCACCATCTCTCTTAGCCTTATCTTGAGCAGAAAAAATCCCGGCGATGGCCGCACTGATTTTCTCTAAAGTACGATCAGCTTCTTTCTGAAAGCGCCAACGGCGCCCGTAGAGAAAACAGCTGTGATTGGCTATGAATTCAGCCTTGTCTTCAAATCGGGGCAAAAATGTTTTGGCATAACTAGAAAAGTTATGAAGATCGACAATTTGCTTGAAAGAAACAGTAGCCATAGGGCTTTTGACATTATCATCGGCAAAGTCCCGAGGAGCGATTCCCCAAACAACAACCTCTGGTTTAGTATCACCCTTGAGAAATTCACTGGCATAAAGAAAAGCGTCTGAGCTCATCTGCCCAGCGCTAGCCAAAGAGAACACTGAACTATTCTTGATACCGCTTTTTTCTAGAACGGCCTGAAGAGCTACCGACTTGTGATAATGGGCAATATCAGCAATCTTTGGGTCAAACGAAGCGTCCATCGCCCAAAAGGGAAACATCATTAGCGATGAGCCCAGCAGCACGACATTGGCTGGTGGCTTCTGCGCTTTGTACTCTTTGATAGCTAAATCAATCAAGGCTGGATTAGTCCAGAAATCACCACCGCTTGAGCGAGCGGAGCGCTCTTGTTGAATGCTTGAAAGCTGCGCTAGGCCAAGATTTACCACGGCAAAAATTGCTAAAGCCCAACTAATCGGGCGCTTCCAGCCAGCTTTCAGACCTTTAGCCGGATCTTGCCCTGAATAATTCCCAGGCAAAAGCTCAGGATGAAGCTTAGTTCCTGCTATCACGGCTGTAGTCGACGATTTTATCGGCGTTGTCGACTGCGGTGTCGATTTTGTAGTGGAAGCTGAAGGGGCAGACAACTAAAGAGGATCTCCAAATAGCACTTGACTATTTTAGTCAACTTTACAGCCTTGAATGTTAGCCATTTCTAAGATCGCCGTCAAATCGAATTGGGATCCGAGTAAGGAGGTATCTCCTCGCGGGCGGGCCGCTTATTTAAATTTGGCAAATCGTTTATTGGTGGGCTCAAAGAAGGCGCCGGAGTAACCGAATTTGAGCCCGAGCTACCAGAAAATGACCCAAACCCAAAGTTTTTGAAGAATTCAAACATCGGTTTTTGTAATTGCTCGAAAATATTATCAGTCGGCCCAAAGCTATTGGTCGAACCAGTAGCGCCGTCTGGCCCAAAGTTGCGTACCGAGCTAGTAGCGCCGTCTGGTCCAATGCGAATTTGAATTTCCTGCCCAGAAAACCCACCGCCACCGGGTTTAGCTGCAAACTCGCGCAATTTACCGATATCGGTCATATCTTGCATGCCGGGCATTTCTGGCAAGAGCCTATCTGTAAGAGATCCCTCATCAAAATCTTCAAAAGGAGAACCGAAAATTGGAGCTCCGGCAAAAGGAGAGCCACTAAATGGCGAGCTATTCTCAGTCAAGCTGCCAAACAGAGACCCAGAGCCAGCTCTGGGCATCGGCCCTTTGCGCAGGGCAGTGAAAGGTCCAGCCGTTCCTGGCGAAACACTTTTTGAGTTCAATCCAGCCCCAGGACTAAACCGCGACGCCGCAAACGACTCAGCCCCAACTCCTGCGGTCTTTTTCAACCGTTCGATGCGATCGACATACGACATTGCTTGGGCCGGTACACCGAATAACTGCGACTCTAGGCGATCTAGCCGTTGATCAATCCCCTCACCGGCATAGGTCTTTTTCAAAATTCGCCACTCAAGGGTGGAAAGCACAGGATAGTTAGTCTCATTTTTGACACCAGCCTTGGCTTGACCAGCTCTATGGTCAGCCATTATCTGAGCGGCTTGTTTGTCACGCTGCACTATTGCGGCCTTTAAATGGCTCAGACGCTCACTAGCGGTGCCGTATTGAGCGGCACCGAGAGTCAAGAGCTCAAGGCGCTCTAGACGTTTCTCTATTGGGTCGTGACCATAATGATGGAAGAAAAAGCGGTTTTCTAAAACAAGAATCTCTTTATCAAGGGCTTGTTCACTCAAAGTAGATGCTTTATCGAGGGCGCTGGAACCAGTTTTATCAGCAGTTTTAACGCTGAATTTTTCGCTGTCTTTTGCCTTCAAGGCTAAAGCTCCGCTTTGTACAAATAGACTGCAAGCTAAAGCAATAACCCAAGGGTGAGTAAATTGTCGTAACTTCATCTCTTTATCGTCCTGATTGCTTACCTATTTCAGCATAGCAGAGATGTCAAACTACGCTTTCCCGACATCCCAAGCCATGTCATACGAGTAACTCCCAAATCAAAAACCGCTCCCAGGTAGTTTCAACTACTAGAGGAGCGGCTTTAGTTTCTTAACCTATGAATTTGTCAACGGCAACTAATCTTCGGAAGCACGAAACTCAGCGTCGACGACATCGTCGCCAGAGCCTTGGTATCCGCCACCCTCAGAACCATTTCCGCCGCCGTTACCTTCGTAACCGCCGCCATCATAGCCGGCTCCACCTTCACCACCATCACCACCGCCATCACGCTGGTGAGCGGCTTGTTGCAAGAGAACAAGTGCTCCTCTGAGTTCGTTCATGATGCTCTTGATTGTTTCGAGATCGGCTTCTTCTTTGAGTTTGTCGCGAAGATCGCCAACGAGCATTTCACAACGCGATTTTTCGCCAGGAGTAACGCGATCGCCGAGTTCTTTGACTTGTCTTTCAACGGCATAACAGATGCTGTCTGCTTCGTTTCTGACGTCGGCTTCTTCTTTGCGCTTTCTGTCGTCCTGTGCATAAGACTCGGCTTCGCGAATAGCGCGCTCGATGTCTTCTTTGCCCAGGTTGGTAGAAGCGGTAATAGTGATGCGTTGCTCTTTCCCGGTAGATTGGTCACGAGCTGTGACGTTCATAATACCGTTGGCGTCAATATCGAAAGTAACTTCTACTTTGGGAACGCCACGCTGAGATGGTGGAATACCATCGAGACGGAAGTTACCTAGTAGTTTGTTGTCGCGAGCCATGGGGCGCTCACCTTGGAATACATAGATGTCTACTGCTGTTTGGTTGTCATCAGCAGTGGAGAATACTTCTGTTTTGCGAGTTGGAATTGTAGTGTTGCGATCGACCAGTTTGGTCATGACACCACCCATGGTCTCAATACCGAGCGACAGAGGGGTTACGTCGAGGAGCACAACGCCCTTAACTTCACCGCCCAATACACCGGCTTGAATAGCAGCGCCAACGGCAACCACTTCATCAGGGTTAACGCTCTGGTTAGGCTCTTTTCCGCCTGTTACTTGCTTAACAAGCTCTTGCACGGCTGGAATACGAGTAGAACCACCAACCAATACAACTTCATCGAGGTTGTCATAAGTCAGTTTGGCATCTTTAAGAGATTGTTCCATCGGCATGCGGCAACGCTCTACCAGATGTCTGGTTAGCTCGTTGAAGCGCGAGCGCGAGAGCTTCATCTCAAGGTGCTTAGGACCAGAAGCATCAGCGGTGATGAATGGTAGAGAAATATTGGTTTCAGTAACTGAAGAGCATTCGATTTTGGCTTTCTCAGCGGCTTCAGTCAGACGTTGTAAAGCTTGTCTGTCTTTGCGCAGGTCAATGCCTTCTAAGTTCATGAACTCATCGGCCACCCAGGTCACGACACAATGGTCGAAGTCATCTCCGCCTAAGTGAGTGTCGCCTGATGTTGACTTAACTTCGAAGACGCCATCGCCAACTTCTAGAATAGAAACGTCGAAAGTACCGCCGCCCAAGTCGAATACGAGAATAGTTTCGTTGTCTTTTTTATCTAAACCGTAGGCAAGTGCTGCAGCCGTAGGCTCGTTGATAATACGGAGAACTTCTAAGCCAGCAATTGTGCCCGCGTTCTTTGTTGATTGCCGCTGAGAGTCATTGAAGTAAGCAGGAACCGTGATTACAGCTGACGTTACTTTTTCACCCAGATACTTTTCAGCATCTTCTTTCAACTTACGCAAAATCATCGCTGAAATTTCTTCTGGCGAATATTCCTTGCCTTGAATGGAAACCTTACATCCGCCGTCAGCGCCTTCCTTAACTTTGTAGGAAACAATCTTCTTCTCTGATTCAACTTCAGAGAAGCGACGTCCGACGAAACGTTTAATTGAATAAACGGTGTTCTCTGGATTGAGCACCGCCTGACGACGAGCAAGCTGTCCAACGAGACGCTCACCAGATTTGGTGAAGGCGACCACCGATGGAGTGGTTCGACCACCCTCGGCGTTGGAAACTACGGTCGGCTGACCACCTTCCATAACCGCGACGACTGAGTTGGTTGTTCCCAAATCAATGCCTACTGACTTACCCATATACTTTGAAACTCCCTTCGGACCTACTTGAAAGCTCAGGCTGGAGACCCCAAGAAATTATACTTGGGATAGCCTCGTGATCTGAGTACCAAAACTACAGTTTTCCGCACGTTGAATTCTTAACAACCAAGAAAATGGCGATTTACCCAACGTAACTCTGGTAATAGTCCCATGATGCCAATTCGGCTGGGCTGTGAACTGAAACTTATACAAAGATTCATATTCGCTAATTCAACAAATTTCAAACGCTTATTTTGCCGAAATTATCTTTTCATTTGCAAGCCAAGTTGCAAAGCTAGTTACGAAATCAGTTGCAAAGATAGGCGAGCAGGGCAGAAACGAGATCTTACTGCGGCCTTGCCGGCTTTGCCAAAGCCAACATCGCCCCTAGCGAATTGCAGTCATCAGGAACAGAGCCAACACCAACCGAAGCCACAACAGGGCTGCCGCCAAATTGAGAGCTAAGAGGGGTAGTCATGAGCATTTCAGCCATCCGACCAGCAAAATTACGCGCAGAGGTGCTTTCGGTCTCCGGCAACAGTAAGGCAAAGCCAGAGGCTTCATAGTGAGCAAACGAATCGGTCTTGCGCTTCATTTTATTAACTCTCTCAGCAACTTCTCGAATAGCACCAAGGGGAAGCGGCTGCGACGGGCTAGCAGGATCGGCAGAGCGAATACAGAGCTCAAGTAAAATCACCGAAACCGGACGGCCAAAACGTTCGAAGCGATGAAACTCTCGCTCTAATAGATAAAGAAAAGCTTGCTGTGAGTAAATACCGGTATCTTCACGCCGCAAATAACGCTCTGCTTCACGAGCTTGACTCCAGTCAATATCGGCCTCTTGCATTGGCTTCTCCGACGAATCCGGAAGCTCGTCGGCAAACGTAACCAGATTGCAAGTGGCAAAGTTAAATATTATCGGCACCCACTTCTGCTTACTAACATTGCACTTGCGCAAGATGTCGATTAATCGACTTTTGTTATCAATTAGCTGATACATGCGCTTCTGCAAAGCCATGTCAGCTCCTGTGCCTTTCTCTAGCAACTGCTCAAAAAGCTGCTCAGTAATAGATGGATGATTGCGCAGCAAATAACTTTCATCGCGAATATTTTTTTGTTTGAGCAACTGACGCTGGTCGTCAAGGGCTGCGCCTTCCATTAACATCATGTCGAGACGCTTTCTAATGGTTACGGTTTCAAACTTGGCCTCGGGGTAAAAGCGAAACTCACCTTCTTCCCAACCAACCAGCTCAATCAGGGCTGACGAACCCTCGAGATCGCCGAGGGTGCAATGAATTGGATTGCCATCATCAAAATAAACAGTGGCGTTTTCGCTGGTGGTCTCAACTTCAAGCCGACCAGTCCCCTTACTCATACCAACAGATTGCAGCACGTTTGGCATCTGCATATTCTCTAGGTTACCTTCTAAGGTAGCTTTGCCGCGCACTCGACCGCTGGTCGACTGACTGTCGTAGCTCTGGGTAACGGCTTGCTGTGCCTGAGAAACAACTTCTAAAGCCGGAAATTGGGCTGTAATTAACTGGTGAATAAAGGCAGGGTCTGAGGAAACTTGGTCCCAAACGAGCATCAAGTTGCCCTGATCGCCACGATAGAGCGCCCAGTGATAATCTCCCTTACCCCGATCCTTGAAGACAGCCAGTAACAATTCTTCTGGCGCATCACCAAAAGGGAGCTGGGTAGTATGACCCGGTTCCTTGAGGCTCGCCGCCAACATGTTCTGCAATTGTTTGAGTGAAGGCAAGCTGATCTGCTTAGGCAGATTGGTTATGCTCCGCTCTTCAGGCTTCTTTCCAAGCACGCTCTATTTATCCGATTACCTATGTAGATGCAATTTTTGATTACTGTTGCCAAAATTCTAACAACAGTAAGCTTACGCCTATCTACCTTTTACCCGCTTTTATCCGAAATACAAAATTTGCCATCAAGCTTCAACGGCAGGCAAAACTTCACCTATGGCCAGGGCCCTGACATCAACAACTGAGCACGTATCTCTAGCCAAGTTGAGCAAGTCAGATGACTGATAACGAAAGAAAACTTGCTCTTTGAGTGGCTGCCAATGCATGGGCACCAGTCGCGTCGCTTTGATTTCCTCTGCAATTCTCAAAGCTTCTACTGGCTTGGCTGTAGCGTACTTGCCGCCAATGGGCAACAAAGCAGTGTGCACAGTTTTTCCGGCCAACGCCTCGGCAATCAGTGGCGTATAAATTGTGGCACCAGCATGATAATAACCAGCAAAAAGGTACCCATTGACAGGTTTACCCGGAGCCCGACTGCGAGCAAACAAAGCCATTATGGTTTTGCCTAGACGATTGAGGGGGTGGTGAGCCGGAACGGCTAAAATCTCCAACTCCTTGAAAACGATGGTCTCGCCATGGTCAATTGCAATAAGTTTATCTAGTGGAATTTTGCGCCGCTTGTGCAACCAGTGCATAAGTTTCGCCGGACCAGCAAAATGACAACCCCAGGTGTCATAAAGTTTGCGCGCCATCAAAGCACCGTGATCGAAGTGGCCATGCGAGAAAAGCACAAGGTCAGCCTTTGGCAATTTGGCCAAATCTACAGGTGCTTGTAAATAGGGGTCTGTATAGATACAAAGGTTGCCAATTTCAAACTTGACTGCGCTATGTCCTAGAAAGGTTAGATTCAAAGCACTTCTCCAGAGGACTCCTCTTAGTACAATCAGAGCCTATCAATTATCCATACCCTTTCAGGTTCTATGACAATGAGAAGACCGCTAATTTTTCTTTCAGGCCTCCTAGCTCTCACGCCAATTGTATCCGCAACTTGCGGTTGGAGGACAAACGCGGCCGAAGCTACCCCTCAGCCCAAAGAATGGGTCAAGTATTTGAACCCAATGCCACGCAAGAACTACAGCTTGAACGAAAGCCAAGATAGAGCAATTAAAAAGAAAGGTTTTAAAAGTGTAGTGATAGCAGGGGCAAAACCAGTTGCCAATCGCGAACTAGGCTTCTTCGCCCTGCTCGATACTGCCACCGTAAATAGTGAACTGACCACTAGCACCGGCATGATCGAAAAACTGCTTGACAAGCCGGAAGTCAACGGCATCTCAGTAATAATTCCCTGGCGTGACTTAGCGCCAGAAGAAGAAAAATACGATTGGTCAAAAATAGAAAAACTTCTAGCGATTTGCAAACAGAAAAATAAGACTTTAATTCTCCGAGTTTCAACATGCGGCAGCGACAACTCGGTTGAGTCGGACACCCCAAACTGGATATACGAAGCGGGAGTAAAATCTCTTACTTACAAAGGAACTGACGGCAAAGACCACAAGATGCCAATCTTCTGGGATTCGACCTATTTAGCTAAGTGGGGCAACTTCGTCGCCGACCTTGGTGCAAAATTCGACAAGAACGAATCGCTACACAGCGTCGGCATTACTGGCGGTGGCATCCTAGGGGGCACACCAGTAGTGCCAGAGATGAACCAACCACAAAACAAAGAGACCTATAAGGTATTGCAGGACCAATTAACAAAAGACCACGGCATGAGCCAGAGACAGCTAGTTGAGCATTGGAAGTATGTCGCAGACATTTTCCCCAAAGCATTCCCTACAGCCCGTCTCAATTTTGATATTGATCCAACTACACCTAATCGGGCCGGCCAAGATAGTCTCGATGAAATTTCAGACTATCTGGTATATCGCTATGGTCAGCGCATTTATTTAACCAGACAAAATATTGCAGATGCTAAACATGGCTTTGACCAATATCGCGTCTTGCTCAAGTTCCACTCTGACACTTTGACCGGCTATCAACTGTTGCCGACGGTTACTCCTGAAGAAATGACAAAGCTGGCAAAAAATGCGTTAGATGATGGCATCAGCTTTGTTGAAGTTCCACCGAATTTGCTCAATACAGATTCAGAAGCAGTGAAGAAAGCTCTTGAAGATATTCGTTCTCATCTAGGCTACCAACTGGTATCACAGAAAGTTACAATTCCAGCTGAAGTTAAAGCCGGTGAAAAACTAAAAGCATCATTTACTTTCAGCAATCTTGGCGCTGCTGGGGCACTTCGCCCAGTACGCAACTTAGATCGTGACGTGCCATCTTCTTATATTGTTCAAATCGAATTGCGCGATGCTAGCGGTAAAGCCATCGCCTTGATCAGACACACGCCAGGCATGCCCACCAACAAGTGGAAATCTGGTCAGCCCATTACCTGGGAATCAGAATTAGCTACCAAATCGATTAAGCCCGGCGAGTACACCGCCTATTTGTCTGTAATTGAGCCTGAAACAAAGCGCAAGCTGCAAATACTCAACGCCATCTCGACCGAGACACCAAGCCCAGAAACTGCCGTAAATGTCGGCAAACTCAAAGTTCAGTAGTTAAGGGCCAAATTAAACCTGCCGATACTCTTCCAAAACGAAATACTTGAGTACTCAAGTATTTCGTTTTGAATAACTCCATTGAGCCAACGAAAACCGCAATGTCAATGATTCTGTGCCTTAAAGAAACTCCCGATGCAAAAATCGAAGAGTTGCTCAGAGACCCAGATTCTATAGAAACTTTCGTGGATGAAGCAGAAGATTCAGGCTACTTTGAGCTAGACAAAGCTTGGCATGGAATTCACTTCCTCCTAACCAACTCTGATTGGCAAGGCGAAAAGCCACTGTGCTATTTGTTATATGGTGGGAAACCAATCGGCGATATTGACGTTGGTTATGGACCAGCCAATGCCATTACAAGCAAGCAAGTGGCAGAATTCGATGCAGCATTAGAGACCATCGATGAGTCCGAATTTCGTTCTAGATTCAACCCGAAACTAATGATGACGAGTGAGATTTATCCAACGATCTGGGACCGCCCAATTGAGGAAGATGACACCCTCGGCTATCTCTGCGAATATTTTAGAAATCTCAAAGACTATGTAAAAACAGCAAAGCAAGCTAATCACGGCATGATCATTTGGATGTGTTGATACCGATGATCCTTGAAACTACAGTAGTCACTCTTCAGTTTACTCCACGCCCTTTCAAATGCTGCTTGCAGGCATCGACAGCAACTAAGTAGTGTTCACCGCCTGGCAGCTTCATTGCCGCAGAGAAATACTCTTTGGCTTCTCCATATCGCTCTAAAATATAGAGCGCACGACCAGCGCAACCTAAACTGACCATGTCTTTAGGATTTGCAGCTGCAGCTTCTTTGTGTCGCTCAAAGCACAATACAAGAATATGAATTCGCAATTTCAATGGATCTATTCCAAGATTCTGTAAAACACAGTACCCGACGCCTTCACCCTCTCTTACAAGACCAAGCAGAAGGTGTTCGGTATCGATGATACCGTGCTCTAAGCGGCTACACTCGTTCGAAGCAAGCTCCAGTACTCGCTTGGCTCTCGTTGATAGAGGACTTTCCGCTGAAATCACTCCGGCGCCACGGCCGATTATTCTTGCGATTTCGTCGCGCGCATTTTCCAAACAAACACCTGAAGAGAGCAAGGTGCAAGCCGCAATTCCCGTACCTTCGCCAATCAAGCCCAGCAACAGCTGCTCAGTACCAACGAGGTTGAAACCCTGCCTGCGCGCTTCATCTCCAGCGAGCTCGATTACTTTAGCAGCCCGTGCTGTGTATTTTCTGGACACAATTTTTCCTGTGTATTGTTATCTTAAAACCAGTCTTGCCGTAATTAGGTGACTTCGTCACCACACTTGCTCTGGATTATCTAAATCGGGCGTATCAGGATACATGCGCACCCACTCTTCTGCCCAATGACAATCATAGAAACGCAGCCAGCAGGTCTTAGGCAAATCATGCCTTTGAACAACATTTTTCAGAGCAGCAATAGCTTTATCTGGGTCAGTCAAACAGACATCGTAGTAATACCCGCCAGGATCACCGCGACCGGTGGCCACCAAACAACCAGCATCAGCAACAACTAACGCATCAATAATCTCATCCTCTAACTTTTCCCTAAATTCGTGGGTCAGCTCTCCGTCTACATTCACGACCTGCAAATAGGCTAACTTGCCACCATTTTTGACGAAACGATCAGAGAAAAACATTGCCGGAGGTACCACGCCAGCTATCAAATCAGGCCAGTAGGTAAGAGCACTCATTCTCTGACGCCTTCCAGGTGCCAACTGGGAAGGATCCTGAGGTGTAATCTCCATCAATACTAAAGGATATTTATCGCTCCAAAGGGCAAGCGGCGGGTCGTTGATCTTACTCTCAAGCATTTCCACTTGCTCGGCAATGCACTTCTTCAACTCGTTGGCGATCGCATTATAGTCAAAGCCAGACTCATCAATCGGTTGATACTCAACCTCATTTCGAACTAACCAATGCGTGGCGGCATACTCGCCCATAAGTATTTCGCAGAGGTACAAGGGTATTGCGAGATCTTCCTCTAAATCAGGTACAGAGAATGCTGGTGAAAAAAGCTTCACGGTAACAGAACTGTCCTTCTCAACTCTCAATTCGAAGCGAAATGGTGGCAGCGTCATCCGCAGCCTTGATTCAAACAGGGCAGTAATATCGCATTCGTCCAAAGCCAATGGAACCCTTCCGGCAACTATCTCCCAACTACCGAATTCTCCAGCTCTTGCGACGAATGTCTCCAGCAAACGCCACTGGGAAAATGAGCCCCCGCCCCCCAAACAGATCGATAGCTGCGACTTACCTTCATCCACATAGGTGATTTCCCACTCTAGGCTCGGCTCAGACAATGGAAAGTGCTCAAGCATCCAAGGTGCGGCCTTTTCTCTATACAGACCCAAATCGGCACCATGACCGCAAAGCTCACTGGCCCTAAACTCTCTCCAGAATTGATCGATGCGCTCAATGGCATAGGCCTTGCGTTGCACTTCTTCGCCGCTTTCGCCTTCGAGAAAGTGCCAGCGCCCCCAGCACTCAATAGGTTTTTGATTTTTGTGATTTCGAATCATTAGATCCAAGTCTATCAAAGTTAAAGCCCTGTGGTTATAGACAGCAAAGACAAGCCAAAAGCCTGATTTCAAAGCCATGTCTTCATATCAGGCCTTTGCTTAGCATCCGGAAAACAAATATGGAACTATCACTAGCTCGCCCCGTCTGACTATCGACACGGACAAAGGAAGAGTAAGATGAGAAGCAAATTTTCAAAAATATCGAGTACCTTAATGGCGACTCTAGTTGTCGCAGGTCTTGCATTCTCTGCTCCTGCAGAGTCTAAAAACAATGACCAACAGAAAGCTCTGAATGCCATCGCCATGCAGAACTATTTAAATCAACAAGCTCAAGCTGGACCACCACAGAACCAATACGATTTGAATATTTCCAACTTACAGAAGGGCGGCTATCTGCCAAGCGGCACCCCAAACTATAACTACGGTGCCTATAACAATTATGGTGTCAACTATCGCCGCCAGGGTCACCGCAGGCCATATATCAACCCGAACTACACCAACGGCAACTATAACAACGGCTACTACAACAACGACTATTATAGAAATGCCAACAACAGTAATCTCGGTCAGAGAATTATCAACAAAGTTAGAAGCTGGTAAGCCGCAAGCTGTCGACTGGCGCTAAGTAAGCAAAAGGAAAAAGCGTGTATATACACGCTTTTTCCCTTTAATGGCCGAACTCCTGAGACCAAATTCTGAGACTAGATACTTCAAAACTAAAATACTTGAGTACTCAAGTATTTTAGTTTTGAAGACCACCGCCAGCAATCGGCTTTACTTCCAGCGAGAATTTCGATTCCTAAATATTACCTCTCCAAAACGAATCAGCATCACTACTATTTCGACTATCACTATTGGCTGGAGCGCATAGCTTCACCTGATCTAAATAGCCTAGAGTTAACCGAGCAACAGAGCCAAGCTCACGGGAAGACAAATTACTTCCATTGGTGTTGAGCAATGAGGCCGCGGCCGGTAAGATTTTCTCAAGCAGCAAGAATGCAACATCCGGGTGAGAATCAACAACCTGGTTCGAGCCCGACATAGCCAAAAGAGCACTTTGAATTTTTCGCAAATCCTCAAGCTGATTGCTCCACTCGTTGCCACCATTCTCAATAACTTGAAGCATCGACTCGACAGCTTGCTTAAAGCGCTCAACCCAGCCTAATAGTTCACTCCAATCTCTATCAAGATTGGCTACATTACTTACCCAGGCCATGCTGGTCTCGTTAGTCTGGTGCGAATCTTTAGAGCTACTTTCTTCTTTTGGAGCACCCATTGCTTCAAAAATTCTGTCCACCGATTCATCTGATTCAGGCGTTCTTGATTGACCAGAGAGATTATGGGCCGCACCAGATAGTCCAGCGGCTGCACTAGGGGGTATAGCTCCTGGAGCCCCAAAGGAACTGCTCGAACCATAACAAGCACCAAATCCTGCACTAGGTGCTGCCGCGCCCCAACCACCACCAGCACTAACAGCACCAAATGAACCTGTATCTGTTTGACTAAAGGCCTGGCAAGGAATTGGAGGAGACAACGGGGCCCCATACTTGGCTCCTGCCAACGAGCTAGACGGAGGAGCTCCCCAGGCGCCCGCAGAGGGAATCTCTTTCCACTGAGCTGGTGTCTCCACTGGCTGGACAAGCTTACGCCGCTCACCGCTGGCGTTAGCTATCTCGCTGTGGTCAATGGCCAAGAAAGCAGTAAACCGTGTGAGCAAACTATGCCCCACAGACAATTCAACTATCTCGCGCTCATAAACCCGCCCTTCCTTTGCCCCAGCATCGCGCATTAGATCTTCTAGTTCACTAATGCGTGCTTTAGCATAAAGCTGGGGAAGAGCGGCATTATCAGTTGCCGTCAAACTAATCTTCTCTTTGTATTTGCCACCACCGGCGAGGCGACCAACTACTTCTACACTAGATGGAAGTTTATCGGCAGTACACTGAAAATAGATTGATACAGGCCGACCTTCGAACAAGTCTATTGCCTTCAATGGTGCACAAGTCAATTTATTGCTTTCAAGTATTTGCAGGTCAGTAATTAAGGGCACTCCAATTTCGCGAGCAACATTAGTCAAAGCGCGTTCTAAGGCATCACCCGGAGGCACCAGAGTGCAAGTGCCGCCACCCAGAGTTGCCAATCTCTTCAAAAAACCGTCATTAACAGCGGTATCAACGCCAACAGTGAAGACACGAGTGGCACTGACGCGACTCTGAATGGTTTTTAAAATATGTGACTCATCGGCTACCTCACCATCGGTGATTAAAACAACAATGGCCTGCCTCTTTGTCTTCGATTTGGATTTCTCAAAACTAGGCGCTTGCTCAATAGCATCAAGACACACTTCTAGCGCCCCTTGCATCTCAGTGCCACCACGGGCATCAATGGAGCGCAAGTAGTTGATGCCCCGCTCAACTGCTTTGAGAGAAGCAGGGAAAAACTTGTGTTCGCCAGCACGACTTTCAAGCCACTCAAAAGAATTATCAAAAGCGCAAATGGCAAAGCGATCATCCGGACGCAAAGTATTGAGCAAGATAATCAGTGAGCGGGTCGCAGACGTCATTTTAAGACCGTTCATCGAGCCCGAGCGATCGAGCAAGAAAACCACGTCTCTGGCAACAACCTTTGAAGTAGCTCGCTCTATAGCTGGCGGATTTATTGACACCATGCCATATTGAAAGGCAACGTCGTTCATGAACTTAGGTTTTTCACTAATTAAGCCAAGCGATGAAAGATCGCCGCCAGCTAGCTTCCACGACAAAACGAAATCGCGGTCTAATAGCTCATCGTCATTAACCAAGCCAACTCTAATACCAGCCTTACCAAAGCCTGACTTAGTAGCGTGCTGTGAGCAAACCAGATCGGCCACTGTATGGTCATCAGCTAGTTCAATATTGACACTCAGAGACAGGCTAACTTTAGGATCAAACCCAGGAGCCAATCGCGGCGGGGTGATACGCGAAGCATCGCTGACTTTGTCAGTATCAAGCTCAACCCCATCACCGACACTTTCGCGATCTAGTGGCACACCAGTAACATAGCGCGGTGCCACCACCAGCGGAAGACGAAGCTCAGTATGACCGCTTGAAAAATAGGTCAATAGTTCGCTATAGACGATCGTGACAGTAATTTCCTCACCAGGCATAATATTGCCGACTTGAGCTGTAAAAACGTCGTCACGTTCTTGTTCAAGGATGGCAGCCCTCTTACCCTCTTCAACGGCGACACGGTACTCTTGCCGGGCGACAGCGCGCTCTTTGACGACGCCTTCAATAGTGCGTTCACCCACTTGCATCTGAAATTTACTGACCGACGACGAGCCTGCCAAAGGAAAAATATATACAGCCTCAATGGGTTCTTTGAGCTGATTGACAAACTTTTGCACCACAGTCACCGAAGCAATGCGGTCAACCACATTAGCCGAAATATCAACGCTGGCAAGAGGTAGAGCGGGCCTACCGGCTTCTCTCATCTCGTTTTCGAACGTGCCAAACAGGCGCCTTGGCTCGGCAAAAACATCAAGTCGCTCTTGCTCTATATCTAGATTTAGCAACGGGATTCTCTCAGCTTTTTGGGAACCGGCGGATCGTTCGCTATAACTCATTTCAATTCTCCGTTGCATTTGATAAAACCTTCAAGGCAATCTCAATGCGCTCTCTGAGGGCATCGACACTGAGATTAGACCTGTATCCATCAGCTACCGATAACTTCAAACCGGGTTCCAAAATGATCTCGCGATAAAGGCTTGCCACAGGCATGGCGGCCTGCGACTGTTTTCGTTCGCTATATGAAATAGCTATCGACTGAAGCAAAGCTTTAAGCTCAGACTCAGTGAGACCGTAGAGCTTTTCTTGCACACGAGCGAGGCTAAGTTGCATGCCTTGCAAAGCTTTAATTGCAAGCAACTGCAAAACATGGCGCTGGCCATAACGAGCCTGTCGTCCATCTATAAATGGACGGTCAAGCAAACCAAGAGTAGTGTAATAACGAATAGTGCGAGCATCCGGCAAGGAGGAAACCCTCTGGTCTTTGGAGTTTTCACCAACACCATATTCTGACCTTAAAAGCCTTGCCACCTCTTGAGATAGCTGCTCAAGGCTCATTAAATCGTGATTTTTACTCTGCTCGACGTTCATAACAGTATTCAATCAAATTACTGTCACACTGTCAAGATGGCACGCCCCAAAATTAACTTCCTTGAAAGGGCCAAAGCATTCTCGGCCTTGTCAAAGTTGCCAAGCCTGCCAAGAGTGTATATTTCACATCACATATTACTGATTGCCCCAACAGCCAAAGAGTTACACAAATGCAAATGTTAGCGCGCATCCTTCGTTTGATTTCACTGGCAATGCTTTTCGGTGGTTCTACAGCCACTGTATTCGCTGCCATCACCCTAATCAGCGCGGCCAAAGCCCAAGGAATTCCAGCCACAGAAGCAGCTGCGGCAAACGCACCATTGTTTATAGAATTCAGCAAAGTTGCACTGGCTTTTGCAATAACATTAGTGGTAGCTGAAGCTATCGAAATCAAGGGCGATCTTAAAAGCCTAGAGAAGGGCACCCGTTGGCGTATGGCCCGTTACTTTTCTTCAATAGTCTGCGCGATTTCAACCTTCATATTTGCCTTAGCCATTGTTCCTCAGATGGAAGATGTGCGGGTCTTGATGAAAACCGACGAAAGCGCAAAGAAACAATTTCAAAAGTTGCACGAAGCTTCCCGGCTGATATTCACCGGCACTATCGTCTTTGCCTTGGTATCTTTAGTGGTGCCAGCAATCTCAACCAAAAGAATTAGTGATTAACACAGGAATAAGATCATGCGAAAACTGCTTCTAATAGCCGCTTCAGTTACCATTCTTGGTACTACTAGCAGCGCCAAGGTTTTAGCCTATGTAGACCCAGCCTTTGATCGGGGCAAGGCTTTAATGGCAAGTGGCGAATGGGATCAAGCAGCCACGGCATTCGGCGAATCGCTCGGGCTTAATGCCACTGACCCGAATGCACTCTCGCTGCGGGGCCAATGCTTCTATAAAATGGGCAATTACAAACTAGCAATACAAGATTTAGACAGCTCGCTGCAATACGCACCAAACAATCTCAAAGGTCTGCTGCTGCGCGGCACCTGTCACAGCATCTTGGGTCATGATGCCATGGCCATCATCGACTACGAAGCAGCTATTCGCATGGACCCATCTCTAGCTCAGCGCTATTTCGCCAGTGCAAAAAAAGAAGTGCCTCATTCCGACTTAGGCACTAAAGCCGAAGGAGGGCAAGGCCATACAGAAGCCGTTCAAGATTACAAAGAAGCCATGAACAACGTCTATCCGAATGGCTACAAAGATAGCAACAGTTCAGACAATACCCCCGGCTGGACAGGCGCACTAGGTTCAGGCAAGCCAGAGAAAAGCACCGCCACGGGTGGCAGCGAGATATCCGTTAGCAACCAACCAGGGTCAGTGGGAGCCACCCAAGCAATTTCGCCCCCTGGCAGAGCCGGAACGGGCATGACCAACAACGACAACGGCATGCCCTATATAAACAGCGATGCACAAAATAACGCCGCAGTAGAAAGCAAAGATACAATTCCTGCAACCAAAGATAAGCGCTTTGTTACTCCCCTTGATCAAGATCCTAACCGCGGCGAAATTGGCAAACTAGCAGGCACCGGAGAGTTCGAAGGGGACCCTAAAAAAGCAATCATAGATTACAACCAAGCTCTTGGTCTTGACCCTACCAACGGTGAATATTATTTCCGCCGCGCCAAAGCCTATCAGAAACTAAACAAAGTCAATGAAGCCATGGGTGATTTTGAATCAGCCATTTCACAAGCTCCGAACAATGCCCGTTACTATTTAGGCCGGGCCTCCTTGTTCTATCAATTGGGCAAAACTGTTTTGCTCCAAGCTGATATTGAGTCGGCTCGCAACTGCGATCCCGATCTTCCAGCAAAAATTCATTTTTACGTACCGGCGCTACCCAAAGGTACAAAATGGGCCGGCGACGGAGCCAACTAAGGCCATTCAACGAACTTAACTAGCACTGTCACACCTGATTTTGCTCAAGCTTTGAGAGGCGCGCCAGTCGACTTAGCAGGTCGACCCCCTCTAAGCGCAATTTTAAATCGCGATAAAAAAGCCCGTAGGCAGTAAATGAAATTGAAAAAGTGAATATGTTGAACGGCACTTCTAGTGAAGTTTCTAGTAGGTCTATCAAATAAGGTGTCTGCGTCAACTTAAAGCTTGCATGACTGGTTTGCTCAATTAATTGCAAAATTATCATCGGACTCTCGATCACCACACAAACCAGACCTATAGCGATAGCTAACAATGAGGTAAAAGAGCCACCGCGCATCATCCGCAGACTGACCAAAAGCCAGGTGCGCTTAAATGACTCAATGAAAGAAATTTGCTCAAGAGTGACAATGGCCAATAGTAGCGAGCCGAAAAGCCCTGAAATCATCACCGACACGGTCAGGCCAAATCCTATTACAGCAAACGCCACAGCTCCCATAGCAACTTTCCCAGACCCGCCCGAAGCTACATTCAAAGCAGCGGCCACTGCCACTGTGAGAACAAACCAAAATATCAAACAGAGAGCGGGGGGAAGAAGAGCGAGATTACAAGCAAAGAAAACAGTGCCTGAACGTTTTTTCAAAATGCTAAGACTGTCTTTATAAGAAGGGTCAAGACAGAGCACTGTGCGCACTAGGGCGCAGGAGCGCAAACAAAGCCCCCAGGCACTAAAAAACCAAACCACCATATAGAAAAGAGACACTGCCATATGCAAGAGAAATGGCCCAGCAGCCAGTAGCGAATTGGCAGCAATACTAACCCAGTGCTGAAAACTTAAGTAGGCACCATGACTGGCTAACGAACAAAATACGGCTGGCCAGAATAGAGCCTTAAAATACAGTTTGTAATAAAGTCGAAACCGTCTAAAGGTCAAACTGACGATGTCGCCTAATGAAAGCACTCTCTCAGGTAAGGGTGCCAGTGGAGACTTTGGTCCTGGCTCGGTGACTAAATCTGGAAACACTTAACGACCATAAGGATAGTAAGGCCCAGTATAATATCTTTCACCTATACAAAGCGGACAGGCATGCAAAGAGTTTCCAACAAGCGCACCTATCTAGATCCTATCCACCAGGATATCGTTCTTGACAGATCTATACCAGCCGAACGCCTAGTAGTCGATTTAATTGACGCAGTGGAATTTCAGCGCATGCGGCGCATTCACCAGCTCGGCGTCTCTTACTTCACATTTCAAGGTGCTGAGGGCTCTCGCTTCACACACTCTGTAGGCGTCATGCATGTCGCTTCACAACTGAGCAATATTCTCTCAAGTCGCTGCGAATCGGCCGAAAAAGAGCGGGCTTTGATGCTCACTTCAGCTCTTTTGCATGATGTTGGCCACGGACCATTCAGTCATGTCACCGAAAAAATTCTTGGCTACGATCATGAAGACTGGTCTTGCAAGATTATCTCGGGCGACACACAGATTCGCTCAATCTTAGACTCTTATGAAGAAGAGCCCAGCCTCGCAGACAAAATTGTGCAAGTTCTAAAAAAGACTTACAAGCCAGCCTACGTTTCTCATGTTGTCTCCAGCCAGCTTGACTGCGACCGCTTCGACTACTTGCTGCGCGATAGCTATATGACTGGCACGGCTTACGGTCTTTTTGCCTTGCAACGCATTCTACGTTCGATCGAAGTCGACGAAGAAAACGACCGCATGCTAGTAGTTGGAGAGAAAGGCCAAATAGCAGTGGAAGACTATCTTTTTGCGCGCTATTCGATGTACGCCCAAGTCTATTATCACCGTAAAAATTTAGCCGCTCGCGCCCTACTTGGCAAACTGATCAAACGGGCCCTGCACGTAATTGATAAAGGGGCGGGCTCAATTGCCTTCATTGATGAAGCCACAGGCAAATGGCTCACCGGCGAAAAACTGACAGTAGAAGAATATCTCAGCCTCGATGACATTCAATTGGGCTATCACATTAAGCGCTGGCTCAAAGATAAAGACCTAATATTGGCAGATCTTTCTCATCGTTTTCTCAATCGCCGCATTTTCAAGGCATCGCGCATCAACACCCAAGTGCAGTCTGAAATTGACGACATCGAACGGCAGGTAAGACAGGCGGTCTCGAACCTCGGCTTTGACCCCGATTACTATGTTGCTGTCGAATCAACCGGCTTTGTACCCTACGACTACTACAGACCAGATTCAGACCATCCCCAAACTAATATCGTGGTGCGCACTGACAACGGAGAAGTAAAAGAATTGTCTCAACTCTCGCTTGCAGTAGAAGCGCTGGTGAAGGGCAATCACACTTCATACTGGCTTATATATCCCCAAGAAGCAACTGAAGCAGTAGAAAAAATTCGCACAAAATCAAACCTCGCTCTAAACACAAAACTAGACCACTAAACTCGACGACTAAATCAGGAACTTAAACCATGTTCGACAACCTTACCGATAGACTGCAAGGCGCTTTTAGAACTCTCGCTGGCAACGACAAGTTGTCACATGAGAATATCGAAGATGCCATTCGCGAAGTGCGCAAATCGCTTTTAGAAGCAGACGTCAGCTTGAAAGTAGTAAAAATCTTCATCAGCAACGTACGGCAAAAAGCACTTGGCACAGAGGTTATCGACTCAGTCACTCCAGCCCAGCAATTTATCAAAGTTGTAAGCGATGAGCTTGTCACCATACTTGGTGGCGAGAATGTGCCGCTCAACCTCAAAGGTGCACCTGGCATCATCATGATGGTCGGCCTGCAAGGTTCAGGAAAAACCACAGCCTGCGGCAAACTCGCATTAAAGCTAAAAGGCGAAGGACAAAACCCACTGCTTGTGGCTTGTGACGTGCAGAGACCAGCGGCCATTCACCAGCTGCAAACCCTAGGCAAACAAGTGGACGTGCCTGTATTCACCATTGAAGCCAGTCAAGACGTTCAGGATATTGCCGAGAAAGCCATAGAGCTAGCTAAAGAGAAAGGATATAACCCGGTTATTTTAGATACGGCTGGCCGTTTGCAAGTAGATACGCCATTAATGGCTGAGTTACTAATCATTGACCGCCTCCTCCAACCATCAGAAAAAATTCTAGTCGTAGACAGCATGACGGGCCAAGAAGCAGTCAACGTCGCCGAAACATTCAACACCCAGCTCGACCTAACGGGCCTTCTCCTAACAAAAATTGATGGTGATGCCAGAGGTGGAGCGGCCCTCTCAGTAAGAGAAGCCGTGGGCAAACCTATCAAATTTATATCAACTGGCGAGAAACTCGACAACCTAGAAACTTTCTACCCAGACCGCATGGCTAGCCGCATTCTTGGCATGGGCGATGTGCTTTCTCTAGTTGAGAAAGCACAGAAAAACATTGACGAGAAAGACGCCGAGAGAGCCGTAATGGACATGTTCCAAAACGATTTTTCATTCGAACAGTTCGTCAACATGCAAAGCATGATGAAAAAAATGGGCAACATGGGCGACATCATGAAGATGATGGGCGTGGGCGGCATGCTCGGCCTTTCATCGGAGGATCAAAATAAAATCGCCACTGAAGGCGAAGCCATGATGAACAAGTACGAAATCGCCATAAACTCAATGACTATTGCCGAAAGACGCAAACCAGACCTAATCGACTTTCCAAGAAGACGCCGTATCGCTCGCGGCTCCGGCCTGAAAGAAAATGAGATAGGTAAAATGTTAAACGAGTTTGAGAAAATGCGTGAAGCTATGCGTCAAATGAAGGCCATGATGGGCGGAATGGGCCCATTGGGTGGCATGTTCGGCGGCGGCAATCCATTTGGCGGTGGCGGTGGGCCTTTCGGTGGTCTTGGCGGCGGCGGCAAAATGCCTCCTATGCCCCCAGGCTTCAAAATGCCTCCAGGCATGGGCGGCCCTGGAATCGGTGGTGGAATGCCTGGTTCCCCATCTAGACCAGGTTTTCAAAGCCCTTACGGCCTGAAAAAGAAAAAGAAGAAGAAGTAAGAAGCATTGTCCTAAAAGCCCTGATTGCCCCCCAAGCAGCTTCTCGGGCCAAAGCGTGTCGCCAGGTTAACAACATATACAGTACAGACATACGGCCAGAGCTAATGAGCTGTTAGAATAACGAATCGCACGCAAGCACATAAGTACAATAAGTACAGTTTGGAGAACATAGTCCCAGTGGTAAAGATACGGCTAAAGCGCGTCGGCCAAAAGAAAGCCCCGCATTACAGAATCGTCGCCGTTGACTCTAGAAGTAGAAGAGACGGTATGCCAATCGAAGAGCTTGGCTACTACAACCCCCGTTCTAAAGAGTTGGTTGTCGACAGAGAAGCGGTACAAAAATGGATGACACACGGCGCCCAGCAAAGCGAAACGGTAGCAAGCCTTTTAAAAAGGGCCCCTCGCGCGGTAGACCAGGCGGCTTTGGGCGCGTAAGGCCCCAAGTCGACTCGACAGCGGCAGAAGATTTGGCAGAGTACATACTAAAGGTACTGGCCAAAGACCCTGACGCACTGCAATTCGAAAGGGAAACCCTCAACCCAGGGCGTTGCCGAGTAGCTGTGACCTGCGATCCGCTGGTCACCGGTAGATTGATTGGCAAAGACGGTAGAACGATTACCGCCTTACGTTCTTTGATACGCGCCGCAGCCAGCCGGTTTGGCAAGCGTGTAGACATCGAAATCACATAATTTGGCAACAAAATTAGATAACCAAAAGCCGCAGTGTTGATTTTTCTACACTGCGTCTTTGAGTACTAGCTATGCAAACTCCCGACAAAAACGAAAAAGATCTGCTTCAAGTCTTAATTGAGGCCCAGATAATTTCACAGGCTCAGGCCCAGTTGGCTCAGTCTGATAGCGAAAATATGAGCATGACTATTGATGAAGTGCTGTTGGCGCGTGGCTGGCTGGACGCCCCGACATTGAGAAAGCATGCACCTTGGTTATTCGGCAAAAAAGAAAGCGCCGGCGAAAGCCCTGAAACAAATATCTCCATGCGCAAATCGGTGCCTTTGCAAATTACTGATACTCAAGGCTCATCTGATGACTACGGCACAAATCTTGCGCGCTATCGAGCTTTGATGCGCGATATCTTGGACTAGCTAGTCAACTGCAATAGTTTCTAGCGGCGCAAGAAGTGAATGTAGCCGCGCTCGTAATCGATTGTGTATTGATGGTCGTTGTAGAAAGTTTGCCCAAGAAGGCCTGTGCCAGCCATCTCACTATCCGGAACCCAGACTTGAAAATCGCGCTTAGTAATGCCACCAAGCTTAATACTACTGAGATTGAAGACACGAGCGCGGCTGTCACCGGCAATACCGTGAACTGTGGTGATTTCAGCATCTTCTGGAATGGTAATACCAAGTGATTGGCATTGTTTTCTCGTAAGAGTTACGACCTCCGCTCCTGTATCAAAATACATTTTTGTCGGTTTGCCATTTATCTCAACAGTGACCACCAGCTCATTTCGCTCTCTCGTGAATGGAACAGCATTAGGGTCTCGACTAACATCCGCATATACAGATCCGCTCTTGTTGCGTTTTTTCACGAAGTGAATACAGTGAGCACCATTATCAATCGTGTACGTAAAATCCTGATAGAAAGTCTGGCCTAATAGTGGATGAAGTCCAAGCTGATTCTGGACTTTAATAGGAAAATGTCTACGCTCAATTGGCCCCAATTTCAAATCCACACTCATATCCCAAACCGGCTGCTCACCTCCATCCCCAACCCCAACAGCCGCTCCAGTTGGGTTGCCTAGCGGTGGCTCGATACCAGCCGCAGAAAGATTATTTTTGCCGAAAGCACACATAGCAGCACCTGTATCGAACACCATTTTCATCGGTCGACCATTGACGTAAACGTCAACAATGAAGCTATTTCCTTCCAGTGTGTAATAAACTCGGCATTCATCGGGTATTTTGTCATCGGCGCTGTTTCGACTTGAACCACCTTGACGAGATTGAGACTGTACGATCTGCTGCATACCTGAATTCTGCGCAGTATAACTGCCTTTAGAAAGGGGCTGACCATACTGCTGCTGACCCAATTTGGCAGCGGGCAACGAACTGAGCAGAGCGGCATCTAATTTGCTCAGAGCCGCTCTAGCATAGCTGGCACCATTAGAATCTGGCATCAGGCGAATCAGCTCGGCATAGGCCTTAATAGCACCTGGAATATCTTTGTTGTAATGCAAAGATAAAGCATAGTAATAGCGAGCGCTATCGTTCTTAGGATTAGCTGCTATAGCCTTCTTGAAGTTGGTGGCAGCCAGTGGATAGGTCTTAGCACCAAACTGCTTTACCCCTAATGCAAAAGCATCAGCAGCGGCAATGGCGGGTAATGCTATACAAGGAATAAGACAAAGCAAACTGGCAAGAGACAAGCCTATGGCGGTATCTTTAGCTTTAAACATTGTCACGTCCTTTACTACTCTCTTTATTGCTTCCAGTATTGCTCTGGGCCACTAACCGCCTTAGATAGACAATCTTCTTACGCACATAATCACTATAAATTGCCGTTAGCCTATAGCCTAACGCACCCTCAAGAATACCGCCTCGAAATAAATAGCGATACAAAAAAGTAAGGCCCGGCTTAACTAACTCACTTAAGCGACTAGCCCTCAAGCCATAGTTGCCACGGTTAAAATACTCTTGAGCCGATAGTCTGGCATATTTGTCCATAGCACTGGCAAACTCGTCGACAGTTTTGTAAGCATAGTGATGCATAGGATTAGCCAGCATAGCTACAGGCCCGTTCATCTTTATTGCCTCATGCACAAGGCGATCACCAAACTTACCTTTGCCTCGCTTGAACAAACGCAGTTGTGCGTCAGGGTAAAAGCCACCGCGCGAAACGGCTTGATCGCCAATATAGAGAATGCGGGGAATCTTGTAACCATCAAACTGATCGAGACTGGAACTTTTGAGCAAAGCAGCAATTTCAGCGACAAGCTTATCAGTCAAAATTTCGTCAGCATCAAGGCTTAGTATCCAATCGCATTTAGACAAGTCAATGGCAAAGTTCTTTTGTTTAGCAAAACCCAGCCAGTCTTGATGTTGAACGATGGCACCTTTCTCTTGTGCTATTTCTATGGTGCGATCCGTCGAACCAGAATCGACCACAATGATTTCATCCACCAGGCTTTTAGCCGCATCAATCACCCGACCAATAGTGCGCTCTTCATCTTGAGCAACTATTACCAGTGATACCGTTGGCATAATCTTTTAACTAACTAGCGACGAGTAAAGCGAATGACTTTCGCTTGATCGTCCACTGAATAATTGGTGTCACCTAAGAAGCTCTGACCAAGCAACGGCAAGGGAATAGGGTAGTTATCAACTACCACTACATCAACGTTACGTTTTTCAACCGGTCCTAACTTCAAGGTACGAATCGAAAACTTCTTACCAGTCATACGCCCTGTTGTGCCGTTGATAACAGTATCTGCAGCATCTTCAGGCACATTCAAACCAAAGTTTCTCGCTTGAGCAGCAGACATACAGACTGATGTAGCACCAGTATCAACATACATGCGACCAGGTCGCCCATCTACCGAAACTGAAACTATCATCAAGTCATAGTTATCATCGCGACTAAACGGCACGGCATTGGCATCGGCACTAGACCTGGACGAACCAGAACTAGAGCTAGAACCTGAACTAGAAGCAACACTGGAACTAGAGCCAGCTGTCTTCTTCACCAGCCTGATAGTTTGAGCGTTGTTGTCGACAGTGTAGACAAAGTCTTTGAAGAAAGATTGACCAATAGACGGGCTATCTAACATTGACTCTTTAATTGCACAAGGAAAATTATTGCGCTCGATGCCACCCAATTTAATATTGAGGCGCATATCCCAGTACCCAAGAGAATTGCGCGGTCCGGTCGGTTCGGGCAAGCCCAGACTTTGCAAATGATTTTTTCCCAGAGTGGTGCCTTGCGAGCCGGTATCAAAAGTAACTTTCATAGGTCGGTTATTAAACTGTGCTTCCACAAACATGAGGCCAACTTCTTTGGTGAAATTTAGTTTTGCCTCTGGCGGGTAATGATCATCCGGCGAAGAGCTACCGGAACTACCATAGCGCGAACCGCTGATTATGTTGCTCCCGGCACTGCGAGCGGCTGCTGGCGGCGCAGCCGTGAATAACTCAGGGCTGAGCTTGCGCAGCAATACGGGGTCGAGTACCATCAGTGCCCTTCTTGAATGGTCAGCGGCCTGACTAGAAGGGAAATGACTAACTATGCGACCATACTCAGCAATTGCACCCTTAATATCTTTGGCATAATGCAGCGCTAATGCGTGATAGTAATAGGCGTTGTCGTTACCAGGATTTTGCTTTATAGAAGCATCAAAACACTTAGCGGCACTGGCATATTTCTTAGCTTGAAAAAGCTTTGACCCATCGGCATAAGAATCGGCTTGAGCTTGACCAATAGAGGCAAGAGCAAAAGCAGTTGAAAGCAGAAATATAGCCATTAAGCGCGAATCTCTCAGCGCAATCCTCGATTTCTGCCGCACAACGCTTTACCTCTGCCTTAATCTATTTCGAGTGATTTATTTCTTAGACCTATACGCCAAGTTCTTCTCTAAGAACAACTTTTTGCATCTCAGAAGTACCTTCAAAGATTTCAGTAAGCTTACCGTCGCGGTAAAGCCTTTCTACCGGTGAGTCAGGGCTAGCTCCCAACATACCGAATATTTGCACAGCTTCGCCACTATGAAATCGGGCAGTTTTTGCCGCAAACAACTTAGCCATTGCCGCAAACTTACGAAAATCGCTGGGCTCTTCATCGTGGCTCCAAGCAGCACGATATGTAAGCAAGCGGGCAGCTTGCGACTCAACCGAGTGATCCGCAAGCTTCCATTGAATTCCTTGGAATTTCGAAATTGACTGACCAAACTGCTCTCTAGTGCGGGCATGTTCAGCTGAGAACTTGAGCGCTTCTTCGGCAATACCAACCGCTGCAGCAGCCACAACAGTTTTACTCAAGTCAAGCACAGCATTCACCTGGGCCTCGACTTCAGCGCTAGTGGCGCTAGCTAGTTTATTCTCGCTAGTGGCTTTGTACTCTTTGAAAGCAATATCGCAAGTAGCTGCAGAGCGCAGGCCGAACTTAGCTTTATTAGTGCCAATTTCAATATTAGAAGACGGAGTGCCATCCACCAGGAAAATGCCTAGTTGATCGTCAGGGCCAGTGCGAGCTAGCACAGCCATTAAACCGGCCATTTGACCATTGACCACCCAGGTCTTCTCACCACTGAGCAACCAGCCAGCTGACGAATCAGCAGTAGCAGTAGTTTGCACAGCCTTGAAATCAGAACCAGCTTTCTCTTCGCCGAAAGCTTGGGCGCCGATTAGGTCGCCAGTAGCTAGCTGCGAAAGATAGCGAGATTTTTGCGTTTCAGAACCAAACTTGTTAATTAATTCGACAACACTGTAGTGGCTGGCAAGGGACAAAGAGAGGCCAGCCGAGGCACCAGCGAGAGCTTCGGCAAAAAGAACCAATTCAATAGCGCCAAGCCCCTGGCCGCCGTATTCACGTGGAACGGTCAAACCTAGATAACCGCCTTTGGCTAGCAGAGTCAGAGCCTCTTTCGAGTTCGCCTGCTCTGTATCAAGAGCCAGGGCTAGCGGAGCGATTTGCTCGGCGACAAATTTTAAATACTGTTCTTGCAAGGTCAGTTGGCCGCTGCTTAAGAAGGTGTTCACGGAAACCCCCAGTAGAAAAGATAGATGAGAAAGGGTAACAAAACCCTGATAAACTGCTGATCATAGCATTTACGGAACCAGAAGCATGACACTGCTTGCAAAGTGGCTAAAACGCGCCTCCACTATTTTTAGCGAAAAACCAGACGTCAAAGTTGATGACTTCGGCCTTGAGCATTTTCTCGTCTATCATGGACTGGTAGGAACTAGTCCCGACAACCATCGAGAATTTAAAGACGTCAGGGCTGACATAACCTCTGCTGTCAACCGCAGCAATTCGCACAATCTTTGCATCAATTTAAAATTGGCCCCACTTTGGTGGGAAGACAAGTTAGTGCGCATATTCACAGAACTAAAAGCAACAAACTCGGAGCGTACCCTAGCTACTCTACTACCGCCAAAATCAGACGATTATGAAGTGCAAGACTATGACCCACTTCGTCACCAAGACTGGCGTGTTCGGGCCAATGCCGCACTAATTTTGGCCGACCTACAAATTAACCAGGCGCAAGAGGGAATCATCAGAGCCCTAGCCGCCACTGCTGATAATACCACCCCAGCATTTTGTCATATCTCTAGAGCCCTTGCCAGCTTCCGCACAGAAGAAGCAAAGCAAGCACTAGTGAAATACCTCAACCATGACGAACCCTGGATCAAAGTCGATGCCGTCAGTGCCCTTGCTCGCTGGCCAATTGCCGAAGTCGGCAACGAAATAAGCTCTGCTTTTAGCCAGCACCATCCCTTTACCGACTATGCCGCAGTTGGCGTCGCTCGCCAGCACAAGCCGATAGAACTACTGGCCTTAGACGACGAAAAACTGGTTGATCTAGGTGCAGCCTTAATTGTCGGCCTAATTGAGGCCTCTAAGCAAACGTTTTCAGGGGCACCAGAAGTATTGACTGAAGCTGGTGTGCAGCAATGCCTGCCGCTGCTCGTGAAGGCTCTAAAAGCAAAACCCAATGCTTTGCGCCTACGCGCTCTGCATCAATTAACCGACTGGCTCGATAACAACTATCCTGAGCAGTCAACCAGCGATGCCAAAGCGCTAATTACAGACAAAGAAGTAAGAGAGAAGGTAGTCACAGAAATTGAGAGCTTGATTCTGGCTCTCAACACAGCCAGCAGTATTAGCGCAAATAATTCTAAACCAGATACAGCAATAGCCTCATCTAGCGCCCTGCGCCACGGCCTAAAACTCACTGGCGAAATTGACTTGCAAGAAAACGCCCAGCTTCTCTCTTCAATGCTTGAAAACGAGCATGCGTTGCCTTACCGCAACGAAATGATTGAAGCACTGGGCCGCCTAGGCGACGAGCAATCAGCACCACAGCTAGTAAAGCTGGCCAACCAGCTTGTCAATGTTACGAGTCGCAGCCAAATGCCGCTGAGTGCAAGCCCGATTCTAGAAAGTGATCTCGAAGCGGCCAATTCTTACTGGTACATTCTCAAGGCACTAGCTAATCTTCCCCATAGACAGTCTCTCGAATTCTTGCTTTTGGCAACAGGAGACTGCGCCTCAGACAAACGAGAGGAAGCCCTTGCTTCGGCAGTCAAAATTAGCTCGTCGAGTGACTTTAAGGCTAATCAAACGGAAGTTAAGGCAGCAGTGGCCAAAGCTCTAAACGACCCATCAACCCAGGTGCGCCTGCAAGCTCTAGTTGGTGTGGCAAAACTCAAATTAGACGATCAGATACCAGCCGTAACCAGAATGATCAATGCTCAAGAAATATCTGTGTCAAAGGCCAGTTTCGACACTCTTGTATCGTTGGTTAGCTCAGGCCACAAGTCTGCGGTTGTAGCCGCCTTAACCGATATCAAGAAGACCACTAGCAGCACGGTCAAAATCAAACGAATAGACGAATTTCTCAGTCAAAATTGCTAGAGTGGCTATGTTAAGTGCTTCTATACTAAGATAGAAACCAAATTGGCTTTCGAAACTAGGCAGCATAAATATTGGACTCGGAAACTAGCGACACCAAAGATCACGTTTCAGCGATGGATAAAATCGCCGATTCTTTTCTGGCAGAAGTTGAAGCCAAAGAAAATGCTTCGACAGAACCGGTCAATCAAAACGGCAAAGCCCAACCAAAAACCTACAAGCACCCAATGGCTGTAGATATTCTTTTGGCTCTCGGCCTGCTATTTGCCATGGCCGGATTAACGGTTAGCTTTGTCAAGGGATTAACCACTCATTCGGCAAAAACCAATATCATGCAAGGCAATTACAAAGCCGCCATAGGTATTTTGCGCAGCTCGCCAATACCTGAATTTTTTGGCGGTACCAGTGCAGACAATAGCGAAGATTTGCTCAACCAAGCACTCTATTTAGATGCCATGACCAAACTAGACGCTGACCGCAATGACCAGACTGCGGTGCAGGAGCTAGCAAAAATCTCTGCTGGTTCACGATTTTACGATCTCGCCCAAGATCAACTGAGGCAATTATCTCAGCCTGAGCCGCAGCAAATAGAATCCAATCAAGACGGAACTGGCCTCGAAAAGTCTAATCAAGTAGAACCAAAGCCAGACGCATTGAAACTGGATCAAACAAAACTAGCAGTGCCCAGTCAAAAAGAAGCGACAAATCAGTAGATTTGCCGCTTCGCCTAACACCTTGCAGTTCTTATATTTAAGTCTTAGATAAAGCCAAGTATTAGTCGACGATGAACTTCTTATAGTCTTCAGCACTCATCAAGCTGGCAACCTCAGAAACGTTCTCTATTTTGACCTTAATCATCCAGCCGCCCTTGTAGGTATCAAGGTTGACAAGCTCAGGCTCAGAATTGAGATTTTCGTTTATGGCTGTGACCTCGCCAGCAATCGGCATAAACAAATCAGAAACAGACTTGACTGATTCAATTACACCGAACTTTTGCTCGGTCTTGAATTTCTCGCCCACTTTAGGCAGTTCCACAAAAGTGACATCGCCCAGCTGGTCTGCAGCAAAAGCGGTAATGCCGATGGTGGCGATATCGCCTTCGACACTTACGAACTCATGGCTTTTTACGTACTTAAGCTCATCTGGATGACTCAGCATGAAGGATCTCCCTGGTACTTCGCGACAAAAAAATTACTCTCTAAAGAGTAATAGAGTTGGCATCCCATTTGCATAACTTTATGCATGAATGTAACTTAAAAGAGTGGTCTTGAGAACTGGCTAAGCTATAGCTTGACCATTGAAATTTGCACAATAGTTGAACCAAAATCAATTATGAGAAGTAATCTCAATAAAGTCATCTAGCTTGAAAAACGAAGCGACGCCAAAAGATTGCATCAAGTCAAAAGATGAAGAGCAATGTCTAGCTGGTGCTAACTATCAAAAAGCTCTCGATCTTACCAATCGAGAATGGCAGGCCGATGTGGTGGAAGGCTAGGCCAGAAGAAATGACTCGCCAGCAAAACACAATATCATTGACGGGGAGCGGCCTTAGCCGTTCACCTCAAAGAGACAATTTGGCGCTCTGGCTAAAGGAGTGCTGTAACTTTCACCTAGGGCTCGCGTATATATTCAAACAACCTGGGCCCTTAGGAAGAGAAAAAAATGGCAATCCAAGCGTATACATTAAAAGAGACCATATCGCAGACAAGCGACCCCAAGCTAGCTACAAGGCTGCTGCTTTTAATGGCAATTTTATGCTCGTGTAGCTCGTTCTCCATTGACGCAAGTGCGCAAGTTCCCCAATCTAGCCCGCCAGCAAGTTCAACCAGTTCCGCTAGTACAAACAGATCTAGCAATTTTGCTGGCAACGATCAATTGAAAACTCTCCAGGTCGGCAGACTGACACGCTCATACGTGATTCATCGCCCAACAAACCTCAATACCTATAAGCTTAAAGTCGGCCAGCGAGTGCCCGTGGTTATCGTTCTGCACGGCGGTGGCGGCAACTCTAGCAACGCTGCCTCTATGTCTCAAATGAGCGCCAAGAGTAATAAAGAGGGCTTCTTGGTCATCTATCCCAACGGCAGCGGGCGAACCAAAAACATGCTCACCTGGAATTCCGGCAACTGCTGTGCCTATGCGATGCGAAACAATATCGATGATGTCGGCTTTATCAGAAAGCTGATCGAAACAATCTTAGAAACCGAAAATGCCGATCCCAAACGAGTTTTTGTCACTGGTATTTCTAATGGTGGCATGATGTCATTTAGATTGGCCTGCGAACTCTCAGATTTAATCGCAGCTGCAGCACCAGTAGCCGGTGCCCTTAACGTTGACAGTGTGCCAGCCAATCCCGTCTCTATGATTATGTTCAATGGCATGGCAGATGATCACGTCGTCTATGAAGGGGGACCACCCAGAAAATCGTTTGAACCACGAGTGGATAAATCTGTAGCCTACGCCGTCAGTTTTTGGATCAAAAGAAATGACTGCACCACCAAACCCCAAAAGCAGGTCAATCAGAGTGGCAATGTAACAGTCGATACCTACAAAAGCCAAAGTACGAACGCCGATGTTGTTCTCTGCACCATCAAAAACGGAAAACATTCGTGGCCAGGAGGGAAGAAACCGCGAGCCCAGGGAGACGATCCATCAACCGAAATTTCTGCCACCGATATGATGTGGGACTTTTTCAAAAATCATCCTAAAAAGTAAGCCCAAGCTGACGAAGCTTCCGGCCTAGATCTCTAAGCTAGATCTCTAAGCCGGGTTTTCAATCTGCTCTTGCGCCAAAGCCGCCAGAAAGCAGCGATTACTTTCGTTTACAAGCAAGTCAGCATCTTCAGACTTGCCACTCATAACAACGTAGCTCCACTCCAGCTCGGTCGCGTTAGCATCAAGCTTGTGAAATAGCATATTGAGCAAAATATCGACTGGCTGCTTGCCGGTTGCTTCGGTTGGGGTGCCGTAAACCCGAGCTTGCAACCTTCCTTCACCAGCGCGGTCATAAGTGACACGCCAGCGACAGCCAAGCAATGGACCTTGCAAAATAGCACGCACACGAGCCATCGCTTCTTCTTGTTCGAGATAGAAACTACGAGCTGGGGGTATACGCCCTGACGGGCTAGGTCTCTTGCTCAAGCCTGATAGAACAAACAAGGCAATTACTGACAAGGCACCAACAGCCAAGAGACAAATCACTAGAAATGTTGAGCTTTCGTCAGTCAAGAATACGGTCTCTCAATTGGCTGTCTAGACTATTTTTTACGTTTGTACCAAGGACGGCTCACTACAGAAGCTGGCACCTTCGTATCGCGGATACCAATTAAAAGCTCAGTTCCAACTTTAGTTGAAGCTATGGGAACAAGAGCAAAGGCCAACGGATAACCGACAAAAACGCCAGGAGCACCACTGGTTACTTTACCCACTTCTTTATCGCCGTCAAAAACACTATATCCTTGACGGGGAGCCGCCTTACCAGTTCCTTTCAAGCAGACCAATTGGCGCTCCAATGACCCAGCCTTTTGCTTAGCCAGTACATCACGGCCAATGAAATTGCCTTTGTCTGGTTTAACACTCCAGCCCAGACCCGATTCGATGGGAGTAATGTCGCGTTCTAGTTCATGACCATAAAGAGGCAAACCAGCCTCTAATCGCAATGTATCGCGAGCGCCTAAACCGCAAGGTTCAATGCCTTTTGCTTGGCCACGCTCTAACAAAAGATTCCAAAGCCACTCAGCTTTAGCAGTCGGTACAAAAATTTCGAACCCATCCTCACCAGTGTAACCAGTGCGACCAAAGCTGAAGCTTGTGCCATCGATAGTAGCTTCACCATAACCAAAGGAAGGCAACTGACCAACCCAATCACCTACAATTTCGCTTAAAAGTGGCACAGCCTGCGGACCTTGCAGAGCAAGAAGGCCAAGCTGATCAGAAATATTGGTCAATTTGACATCAAACTTAGAAGCATGACTGTTAATCCACTCCCAGTCTTTATCAATGTTTGAGGCATTTACTACGAGAAGAAAATCTTCTTTGCGGCGATAGACGATTAAGTCGTCAACGGTGCCGCCATCTTCATAACAAAGTTGTGAATAGAGAGCACGGTCAGGAGTGGTTAGTCGGTTGAGATCATTGGCAATAATGTATTGCACAAAGTCATGAGCACCAGAACCAGTAACGAGAAATTCACCCATGTGAGAGACGTCGAACAAACCAATTTTTTCGCGCGTTGCCATGTGTTCAGCGATGATACTTTTATATTGCACTGGCATATTCCAGCCAGCGAAATCGACCATCTTGGCTGATAGCTTGCGGTGAGCCGAAGCTAACGGGGTTTCTCTAAGGGTGGACGTCGCCATGACAACCTCTTGTAGCGGAGAACTCTCTTACTGCGGAGTAGTGGATAAAGATACCACCGCCCAGACCTTGCAGGTAGACTCAGAAGCACTTAATGCCTTAAGAGAATGTAAAGAGCAGATGAAAACAATATCTAGGAAGAGCATTTCTATTGCCCGAATCGCCGCCATCGTGGCCATTGTCACACTTGGCAGTCGAAGCAACTTGCCCAGCAGCGCCAGTGAGAATATCGCGCCCCTTACAGAGTCAGGACTACTCAATGGTCTTTGCAATGTGCCCACTGGCTCCGAAGCGGGCAGCGAAACGGTGCTATTTAAGGACGGCAAAGCCGAGTGGAACGGTTGCCGGGGTGAGATTGTCAAAACCGCTATCGGAGACCTAAACGGCGATGGTATCAAAGACGGTGCTATTGTATTTAGCTACAACTCAGGCGGCACAGGCTATTTCACTTCTCTATTAGTTTTAGTGGCCAGTGAAAACGGAGCAAAGAAAGTGGGCGAGCGAGCCCTAGGTGACCGCTCCAGAGCCAATAGTTTGAAGATTAGTCATGGCACTGTCACTCTAGATGTTCTTGGGCACCGCAACAGCGACAGCGCCAGCAGGCCAACACTAAAGCGCGTGGTCAAATTCAAAGTGAGGAACAATGCCTTAGTTGGGCCAGAAAATCTGCAATAAAAAAGCCACCCAGATAAATCTGCGGCGGCTTTTTCACTATCGTCTGACTGCCTATTGCGTAGGCTCGATATTTCTTGCTGCTTCAAGTCAGAATCCACAGCTAGCGGGTTATCACTACAGTTTCCGGTCTGCGCAGACCTGACGTTTCCACTTAACCCCTCGGCTCAAAGCACACAACTTATTTATTGGTGTGTGCTCACCGCTTATGTAATTAGTATATCCGAGCAGAATTCTATTGGAAGTCCCCCAATGAAAATACTTTGTATATCTGCTGACAATTCGAATGATCGCGGTTAGACCCGTTGTCCATATCCAATTCAGTAGCCAAGCGCGTGAACCAGAGTGCCAGCATTAGTATATTCGTTTGTATATAGAGTTATACACAGGCAAGCAAGTGAGTCTGGCTATTGCCTCTTTCGAAGAGGTAATGTTTCTTGCTTTTGCATTTTGAAAAGGGAAGATTTTTTGGAAACGCATTGACTCATCAAAGACCTGACCTTCGATCAAGCGTGTCAAAAGTAGCGAGATTTTCTCGGGAAAATTTCTCCGTTTTGGAAACCAAAGAATGAGACCAATGCTGAGTTAAAATCGCCACCAAGAGAAAAGCGAGAGGCTGGGCCTCTCGCTTTCTGTCTAAGCAGCTTGCTGCTCGTCTTTGTCTTCAGATGGAGGCGCCTCGGCCTCCGCTTCTGCTGACTCTGCCGGAGCTTCTTCCTCGGCCGCTGGTTCTTCTTCAGTGGCCGTATCTTCAGTTGCTGCTTCTTCAGTAGCCTCCGCTACCGCTTCTTCTTTAGTCTCTTCTTCTTTGGCTTCCTCAGCTTCAGCTACTTCTTCAGCTGCTGCTTCTTCTTCTTTAGCTTCTTCGGCTTCAGCTACTTCTTCTTCTTTTGCTTCCTCAGCTTCAGCCACTTCTTCGGCTGCCGCTTCTTCTTCTTTGGCTTCTTCTTCTTTGGCTTCTTCGGCTTCAGCTACTTCTTCGGCTGCCGCTTCTTCCACCGCTTCTTCTTCTTTGGCTTCTTCACATGTTTTTGCTTCTTCAGCCTCAGCCGCTTCTTCTGGTGCGGCTAGACATTCTTCAGCTTTTGCTTCGCATTCTTCAGCTTTTGCTTCGCACTCTTCAGCTTTTGCTTCGCACTCTTCTGTTGCTGCTTCTGCAGCTTCTTCTGTCACGATAGTGACACTAGAAACTTCCATTTCAGCTTCAACTACTGGCTCGACTACTGGTGATACGACTGGTTCAGCTGCTTTGCTTGCGCCGTGCTTTTTCTTACTCATGGTCTCTCTCCCCTTCAACTATCAATGTACATTTCCCTCGTTAGGACCTTGTTTTGCGGCCCATTGTCAGATTCAACCAAAGTGATATTTCGCGTGCGGAGGCGCGCCTAGAATCCAGCGTTCTAGGCATGTAGCTAATCTGGCTCAAAGCTTGATGCCTAGAGCCGTTGATCACACTAAGTAGTCGTTCTTTCCTAAAGCAAAGCATTCGCCCATATTGGCGTTGAATCACGCCCCGGCAAACGAATTACGAGAGAGTTGAACCTTACTCTTCTATTCTTACAGATCTCACAGCATTTCGCAGGGTTGTCAGGAAGATTTTTTGTTAAAACTTTTTGCCAAGATTTGTGCACCAGAATTGGTGGCGCCAGGATATGCGCAAAGATTCGCCCAAGGTAAAAATTGGCGCAATGAACAAGCAAAGAAACGGCAACAAGTGAGCAAGTAGAAAAGCAAGAATCTACGGCTCTTTTTGTTCCCGTTTTTTTAGATAAATTATGGAACCTGGCTCAGTAAGCTGGCTTGAAGCACTTTCATCAAGATTATTTCGAGCCTCACTGTCGCCGCCGCTTTTGACCTCAAGGGTAGAGTTTGCCTGCTCCGTTTTTTCACTCCCATTTGACTCGGACTTAGCGGCATTCGCGCGAGCGTCTCGTTCATTTCCGCCCGATTCAAATCGACTAAAATCTGTATCTTGTTGAAGGTGATCAAAGTTTTCAGACGGAGTCATCTCCCGCATCCGATAGTTGACGACATGAATTGTCCGCACAACATAAAGCAGAGACTCCTGGCCAGCATTGAGCTCTTTCATGTCAATAAAAGTTTGAGAATCAGCCAACTTATCACTAGCTGAGAGCAATTTCTTCAACGTGTCATCGTACTTTCTAGACCAAGCAGCGTCTCGATCTAAACCTGAGTATTTACTGATTTGATCAAGTTCGTTGATCTGCTTGAGCAATTCAGCTACTACTGTCTTTAGTCGTTTCTGATAAACCAGCAGTCGAGAAATGCGAGCCCTTTTTCGATTGCGAAAATATTTATAGATTATCCATGCCAGTACACAGAAAAAAATGAACGCCACAAAGAAACCGAAGAAAAGCAGCAGAGCAGTTAGGAGAAAAAGGAAAGGCATGTAAGACTCAAAAGAACTTTGCTCAAAGAGTAACGAACGCTTAAATAGATCATAACCGGTTCTGCTTCAAGAAAAATCGACAGCACTAGCCGGCCAGCACCGGCCGCCACAAACATTCAGCTCGGACGCGAGGTTAAGAAGACAAACACTTGACTACAAATTTAACTTCTTTTGCCGCTTTGGTCTATCTGCTTCTTTTCAAGCCTATGCTACACTCGTTCCAGATAATGGCAACCTGAGATAACGGCAACCCAAGGGAATCACCCTTCTAGAAGAGAACCACTGATGCCCGCGCCAAATTGCTCCACAGTTAAAACTGCCCTGACAGAGCTAAAAGAAATACTAAGCCGCTGTCAGCATAACAACACCAATCAGAGCCCTTTAGAGACTGCCAACGTCTTTGCTGCCATCGCTGGCCTAGAGGCGACAATCAGTTCTATTGAAGAGAAATCTTTTGCTCGTGAAGACTTCACCGCCGACATGGGCGTGCCAATCATCACCGGGATGACCCAGCCTGTTGTTTCCTAATTTAGTTTCCTAATTTGGTTTCACAAATCGGCTTTACAGAGTTGATTTACAGAGTCGGTTGTGGCACTACGCCTTGATATTGAGCGCTAATCTCTTTCAACTGTTGCGCTAATATCTTTGCTGCGTCCGGTTTTCCAATCTCGGTCATGCGTTTGCGCATTTCCTGCAACCTCATGTCATCGCCAATCAAGGCGGCAATATGGTTGTAAATTGTTTCAGCGGTGAGGTCTTCTTGCGGTATGACGACGGCAGCTTTCTGCGATTCCATATAGCGAGCATTGTGGGTCTGATGATCTTGAGCGGCATAAGGATATGGCACAAAAATAGCTGGCGTGCCAGTCACAGCCAACTCGGCTACAGTCATGGCACCCGCTCTAGTTATTGCTAAATCAGAAACAGCGTAAGCAATCGAAAGATCATCAAAATAAGCTCGCAGATGATAACGCGGACTCGGGGCCAAACTAGGATTCAGCCTTTCTTTGACGTCATTGAGATTTTTATCACCACACTGATGGACAATTTGAATATGGGGCTCAATTTCCAACAAACGAGGCAATGCTGCTACAACAGCTTCGTTCAGAGCCTTGGCGCCCTGAGAGCCGCCAGTAACCAAGACAGTTTTAAGATCTGAACGCAGGCCGAGAATGGCACAACCTGAGTCTCTATGACGCTCAGCCAGAAAGCTCTTGCGCACAGGGTTGCCATTAAAAACAATACGTCCACGAGGGGCATTGATGCGCGCTGCTGCTCCTTGCATACCGAGAGAAACCAACTGAGCACGGCGCGACAATAGGCGATTGACCAGCCCCGGATGGGCATCTGGCTCATGCACTGCTGTCGGCACCCCAAGCGAGTTAGCTGCGGCAAGAGGCGGAGCCGACGCATAACCGCCCGTTCCCAGCACAACAGTAGGCTTAAACTGGCGCAAAACTTCTTTAGCGCGCTCTATTGCAGACCACATTTGAAAAGGCCAAGTAATAAGGCGGGGGGACAAACTACGTGGCATGCCAGAGACATTCAAACCAATAAAGTCGAGGCCATTGTCTCGCGCTAGTTTTTCTTCGGGATGACCACTTGCCCCTATATATAAGATGGCCTCAACCGATGGGTCGTCCTTGAGATGCTCAGCTACCGAAAGAGCTGGGTAAATGTGACCACCGGTGCCACCACCTGTTAGTACTATGCGATGACCAACCATCTGTTTGAACAGTCCTTACATTGTGCTCAAGGCATGGGGTGAGTGCGAGGGTTTTGTCGGTGGAGCCGGGGGCTGGCTTGGTGGAAGAGGAGGAGAAGATTCTTCTTCTAGCTCTTCATCGTCTTCAGCCACAGCGGCGCGATCTCTTGAGATTGATAGCAGAATGCCGACCATAGACAAAGTAACCACTAAAGATGTGCCACCATAACTAATGAATGGCAAAGTAATACCGGTAACCGGCAGCAGGCCAGTAGTTACCATCATGTTAATGACAGCCTGAGTACATATTTCACTAGTGATACCAATGGCCAAGATGCGGCCAAACAGAGTCTTGGAGGACATTGCCGCCTTGTAGCCATAGACTCCAAACAAAGCAAAAAGACCAATCAACAAACTACAGCCAATCAAACCAAACTCTTCCGCAATGACCGCAAAAATAAAATCGGCGAATTGCACAGGAAGGTAATAAAGCTTCTGCAATGAGCGTCCAAATCCTTGACCCCAGAGGCCGCCCGAACCGATGGCATACTGCGCCTGAATAATATTCCAGCCTTCTTTCTGGGGATGAAGATACGGATTGAGCCAGGTTTCAATACGAGCCATCTGATATGGATGCTTTTGGATATGCTGCCAGGCAAGAAGAGCAGTGCCGCCCAGGGCACCGAGAAGTAGCAAGAAGTTTGTACCACTGGCAAACAGTAGAGTGAGCAAGCTAGCAAGAATCATGCTGGCACTACCCAAGTCAGGTTGCTTGATGACAATACCCGCCATGATCAAAACCACAGCAATTCGGCAGAAATTTTGACGATGCCACCAGAAATATTTGGCAAGCCCGGATGCAAGAAGCAAGATAGTAGCGACCTTAGCCACTTCTGACGGTTGAAACTGCAGCGGACCAACCGTTAACCAACGGCTTGAGCCCATGGTCTGCACAGTTAAGCCAGGAATATTGACGAGAGTAATTGATAGCGAAGCTAGAGCGAACAACGCCAGAGGCCAGGCTAATTTTTTCAAACGGCGATAGTCGTAGCGACTAACCGTAAACATCACAAACAAGCCGATGACAAAGGCCATGGTCTGCTTGCGTAAGAGCGTCGTGGAGTCATGAAAACTTTGTTGTGCTTCCGGAGCCGAGGCTGAATAGACAGCCATCAAACCAAATCCACAGAGGCTAAGGGTAATACCTACCAAGGTGCGATCGATGCCGCCTCTGTATTCAGGAGCGGCGGGAGTTTTATCGCTTGAGTCACCGCTATTGTCGCGGCGACGCCATCTCTCGCGCCCTTGCGCGGACAAGATCCTTGAAGACACGGCCTCTATCCTCGAAATCCCTGAACATATCGAAACTGGCACAGGCAGGGGAAAGTAATACTGGTCCTTTTCTCAATTTACCGCCGATTTGAACAGCTTCCTCCATAGTAGCGGCAAGATATATATCGTTAAATCCGGCTTCACGTAAAGCTCTCTCAAAACGTTCTTTTGCTTCACCAATAAGGATAACGCCCAAAGCGTATTTTTTTATCGATTGAATTAAATCAGAAAGCGGAGTTCCTTTATCTTTGCCACCAGCAATAAGGATGACGCTCTTCTCCGAAAAAGATTCAAGAGCCTTAATAGCTGAATCGGTATTCGTAGCTTTTGAGTCATTGTAGAAATCAACGCCATCAACGGTTTCGACGAATTCAAGGCGATGCTCTAGTGCTTTAAAGGTACGCAGATGCTGCTCAATTTCTTTTTCATTCAAGCCAGCTAAGCAGCAGGCCGATATTGCCGCGAGAGCATTTTCAATGTTGTGCTTGCCGATGATACGCAAATCATTCTGGTTGCAGACAACTCTCGTGCGAGCATTATACGAATAGCACAAGAAGCCATCCTCTAAATACGCACCCTGTATGCCGCGGTTATCATCCGGCAGCAATGTAAAAGGAAACAACTCAGCTTTTGTTTTTGTGGTTGCCACCACTGAATCATCTTGATTGAGAATGGCATACGATTCCATTTCTTGGTGAGCAAACATCGAACGTTTTGCTTCTATGTAAGGATCAAGGCCACTGTGCCAGTCAAGATGATCAGGTGTAAGGTTGAGCCAAATGCCTATATAGGGAGCAAATGTAGGCGAATAATGGAGCTGATAAGAGCTAACCTCTACAACTAGGAAGTCGAGGGGTCCGCTATCTAGGCGACTCAAGATTGGCACGCCAATATTGCCGCAGGCAGGAGCTAGACGACCAGCCTTTTCTAGAATGTAGCTAATCAAAGCAGTCGTAGTTGACTTACCATTGGTGCCAGTGACAGCAATAAAAGGAACGGTGCCGTTACACTCGCGAAAGGCAAGTTCAACGTCAGAAATTACTTCTCGTCCATGGGCCTTCGCTCTGAGCATAACGTCGGAATGAGGCGGAATACCTGGACTAGTAATAACAAGCTCAGACCAGCTTAAACAGCGCTCACTATGAGCACCAAATTCACTTTCAACCGGTAAAGCAGCCAGCTCAGCCAACAACTTCGGATTGATCTTGTCTTTAGGCTGAGACTCAGATACAAGAACCTTAGCCCCGCGCTTAACCAGGTAGGAAGCGGCGGCGATGCCGCTTCTACCTAGCCCTAAAATACTGACTTTCTTGTTATTCCAGTCTGCCACCCGATAATTGTAACAGGTGGTTTCCAAGCTAAGGAAAGAAACGCAAAAGATAAAGGTAAAAAGAAAGGTCTAACCTCTTTGACGGTCTTTCTCCTTTTGCTCGAGCTTGTAGGCCTTCTCTGAGAGATTAGCAATCTTCTTGTTCATCTTCTCTACTTCTTTTGGAGGCATATTGGGAGTAAGAGCCATGTAGGCTTTGTACTGAACAACTGCTTCTTTAAGATCTTTTGAGGCTTCTGGCTTCAGTCTCTCTAGAGTCTTGCCAATTCCCATACGAGCATCAGCAATCTTAGGATTGTCGTATATAGATGCGTGATACTTGTCGATAGCACTGGCTAACTGACTACGTCTAGCAAGATCGTCACCAAGAGTTAACTCTTGCCGAGCCACATCTTTTTGCTTAGCAACCAAATTAAGACCACGCTTGGCCCGCTCTTCACCACCCGGGAAGCTAGAAGCTTTCTTGTAAGCAGCTTCAGCACTAGGGAGATCTTTGATCATCAAGGCCAAATCACCAACAGCAAAGGTCTGCTTAGCATCAGAAGCATTGGCGATAACAGTGTTCATCTGTTGATCAGATTCACTAAACTTGTTTTGAGCAAGAAGAGCCTCAGCATAAGCCACTCTCTCACCATCATTGGTCGGTGTACCAATGCTAGCCAGATCAACTGGTACGCCAGCCATGGAACGCAACTTAGCTTGTGCCAGTCTCAGTTCCATATCATTTGGATTCATTTTGACAGCTTGATCAATCATGCGCTGAGCAGATTCGTACTCATTAGATACAAAGAAAGCACCAGTAGCTTCTTTGTTGGCTTTGAGATAATAAGCTCTAGTCAAACCCTTTGCTGCTGCCGAGTTTTGTGGATTAGCATCAAGCACTGTGCGGTATTCTTTGACAGCATCATCAAGCTTTTCTAGCTGCAAACTTTGATCAGCCACACGCAAATGCAAGTCGGGATTATTGGGCATCATTTCTAAACCAGAACGAAGCTCAGCAATAGACATTTCAAGATCGCCGCGGCCTTGCCTGATATCGGCAATATGGAGGTAAGCATCAGGGTTCTCTGGCTTAATGCTAATAGATTTTTGCAATTGCTGGATGGCGGCCACTGTATTACCCTGGGCAGCATAGACATCACCCATGGTCTGATGCACAGGAGCACTGTTGCGGTTTTGATAGAGCGAAGTATTGAGCTCTTTCAATGCTTCGTCGTACAGGCCTTGTTTATAGTAGGCACGACCCAAGCCATAGTGAGCAGTAGAATTGCCAGAATTGAGTGAGACAGCCTGCTTAAACGCAGCAACAGCATCAGCATATTGCTCTTTGTTGAGCTTGGCTATACCCATCTGACCGTAGGCTTCAGAGTTTTTAGGATCAACCCGAGTGGCTTCTTTATACTCGCTAATCGCTTCATCTAGGCGACCCTGTTCCTTATATATGTTTCCCAGGGTGATGTGGGCTTCAGGCATGCCGGGGTCGATGCTGATTGCTTGCTTGGCTTCAGCCTCAGCACTGCGCAAAGTAGCATCTTTATTTTTAATAACGGTACCAGACGACGAAGTTAGCCTATTCAACATCACCATAGCCTTACCAGCGTGAGCCATGGCGTTCATTGGATCATTTGCCAAAACTTTGGCGAAATTCTCTTCGGCAGCATCTAACTTAAACTGCTTAGCGAGAGCCATGCCATAACCAACAGCAGCAGCTGTACTCTTTGGACTTCTGGTCATCTCGCCTTTATAAAGATCGGCAGCCTCAGTGAATTTTCCTTGCATCATGAGCTGATCGGCTCTGACTGTCTCGCGCGTGATGCGAATTTGATATGTCTTGTTCGCAGCAATTTGAAGACCCGAAATCGAATCTGAATTACCACGAGCTAAAGCCTCAACATTCCAGGCAAAATTTGACCCGACAGAAATAGATGCCGCTAAAGCCAAAGTGAAAATTCTGAACGAGTTTCTATTAGTCATACGGTTCTCGGTTCTCCATCTACGGGGGGCGATGCTGTGTGTATACAAGACGTTATGCGCTTGAAAAGCTGACTGCCTTGCTTTATCTCGAAATAGTCGCAAATTGTAGCAACCTAACCACAAGCAATAAAGGTTAACTTGCTGTCTTTTGTACCGAAGCTGCGCGTGGGACAATCTAAACTCGAGGACACGAAGCTGACGGTTGTCATTTGCTAGAGGTAGCACTGAACTGTCAAATTACGTTCTATATATAAGGAAGTAATTTTCCTTTATTGCCATCTCAAAGAGCGAGGATTTTAAAGTGTCAGGTCATTCAAAATGGGCCACCATCAAAAGACACAAAGCTGTCGTTGATCAAAAGCGCGGGGTGATGTATGCCAAAATGTCGCGCGAAATAATCATAGCCACCAAACTTGGCGGCAGCGATCCTAATGGCAACTTTCGCTTGCGTCAAGCAATTGATAGAGCTAAAGCAGAAGGGGTCCCGAACGACAATATTCAGCGTGCCATCGAAAAGGGCTCTGGAGCTGGTGCTCTAGATAATTTCGAAGAGCTAGTCTACGAGGGATATGGCCCAGGAGGAGTAGCAGTACTAGTCAAATGCACCACCGATAACCGCAACAGAACTGCTGGCGATGTGCGCATGTATTTCTCTAAATTTGGCGGCAACATGGGTGACAGCGGCTGCGTGGGCTGGATGTTTAAAGAGCGTGGTGAAGTTCTTCTAGAAAAAGATGCGAAGTTTGACGAAGACGCACTGCTGACAGCCGCTCTAGATGCTGGCGCAGAAGATTTAGATACATCGATGGAAAGCGAAGCGCTAGTGATCTGCAGTCCGGAGCAATTAGAAAAAGTGCGCGACGGCCTAGCCAAAGCCGGCTACAAAGTTTCCTCGGCTGAAAACGCAATGATTCCGAGCACCACAGTCGAAATCGATAGCGCCGAAACAGCAAGACTGTTGCTCCGACTGATTGATAGCCTAGAAAATCACGACGACGTGCAGTCAGTATTTGCCAACTTCGAAATGAATCAAGACTGGATGCAAGAGTTCTTGAACTAGAGCCCAGAGAGCCAATAGAGCGACCGATACTACAGGCAGTGCCCGATAATCTTGATTGACAACCAAGTAGCACCTGAGCAAATGTCACTCTACAACACAATATTTGACGAAGAAAGTTTAAGATCCCAACAGATATACCGGGCCTCCAAAAAAAGGGCCGTAAAGCTAACTACTGCTTGCGATCGGCGTTTTGTGAAATGCCAATAACTTAGCTGATGAAATAAATAGGCGGTGTCTTACAAAGGTTTTACAGAGTGTTACCTCGCCTTCTTGACAGCAGCTTTCAAGGGGCAAGATTAACACGGCCTCATCTCGCCAACGCTAAAGCCAGTAAGGAAAGATAACCACCCGGCAAGAGGTCAGCAGTCTTTCGTTTTTTTGTCAATTCAAGATTTCTAAGTTTTCTCCAATAAAACGCCAAAAGCAAACTGGCGCACAAAAATCAAACTTGTCATCAGATCTTTGACGTGCCACCAAGTCTTCTGTTACCTTTTCGCCTGCTTCGAAAGACCTGGCCGGAAGTTATCCATCGCATATACGCAGTCGCTGCAAAGCCTGGAAAAACGGTTCTCGAAATCACAGAGAACGCATCAGCAAATCGCCTGGCCCAGGCACTAGAGAGAGTGATCAAACTAAATGATCTGGCAAATGTTCTCGCAAATAGTTTCAATAGACCTTCAACCTAAACACAAGAAGGTCGCCTTGGCCCTTAGTCTAGCGGCTGCGATGTTCAGCACTAACAGCACACAAGCAATGGCCGCTGATAACGCAAACTTAGACCCCGAAGTCGAATCAAATGTCTGGGAAGAGAACGATCAAGAATGCGCTTCCGTTACTCTTAACGGTAAAGAGCTAATAACTTACCGCGGAGAGACCCCTGCTGGCTCAGCAGAAGACCGCGCCGAAAATTTGGCAGATAGGCTACAAGACTTGCTCAAAGGCGAGAAGCTCGACCCTTCTAAGCTTGTACCAGCATGCGAAGGCCAATTAGCTGTAATCCGCGTAGACGGCAGCTCAGTAGTGAAACTGGAACTGCCAGACGGCAACAAGTCCTCAGCGCTCGAATACAGCTTCAAGCTCGTCAACAGCATTCGCAGCATTTTAGGTGCTCAGCAAATTCCCGCTAGCTTCATCAAACTGGCAGAATCGCAGTCACCAGAACAGGCTCTGACGGCCTGTCTCAACCACTCGGCCCTACCAAGCCTCAATAATATTGCCCCAGAAAATTTCTCACCTAACTTCAGCGGTCATGCCTCATGGTATGGTGGCAAGTTCCATGGCCGCCGCACATCAAATGGCGATCGCTTCGACATGCACGGCTTAACCGCCGCTCATCGCACCCTGCCTTTCGGCACTAAATTGCTAGTTATGAACCGCCGCACCGGCGCCACCTGTGTTGTTCACGTGAACGACCGGGGACCGTTCGTCGACGACCGAGTGATAGATCTTTCCCGTGGCGCGGCAGAGAAGCTGAACATGCTCTCATCAGGAGTAGCAATGGTTGACTGCATGGTTATCAACCCAGCTGATCGCTAACTAATTGGCTAACTGATTGGCTATCTTAACGGTAGAAGTGTAAAGCACGTCAAGAGCTAAAGCTTGTTCAGCCGAACCTTAGTGCTAAAATGCCTCTGGTTATGAAAACAGATGTCCGAGTTCGAATAGCGCCAAGCCCAACAGGCAATTTGCATGTTGGTACCGCTCGCACAGCTCTTTACAATTACTTGTACGCTAAGAGACATAACGGCACCTTTATTCTTCGCCTTGAAGACACAGACGAAGAGCGCTCAAAAGAGACTTACACCAAAGACATCATCGATGGCTTGAAGTGGTTAGGCCTGAACTGGGACGAAGGTCTCGATATTGGTGGCCCTTATGCACCTTATCGCCAGACCGAAAAAATTGACCACTACAGCACCATGGCCAATCACTTGATCAGCAGTGGCAAAGCCTATTTGTGCTATGCCACCCAGGAAGAATTGGCTGCTCTCAAAGAAGAGCAAAAAGCAACCAATTCCGCCCCTCGCTATGACAATAGAGGCAGAGAAACCAGCGAAGAGCAGCGCAAACAGTTCGAAGAACAAGGTCGCATTCCCTCGGTTCGTTTTATCGTTGAAGAACCACAGGTAGTGTCGTGGCACGATCACATCAAAGGCGAAATTGCCATTGATACGTCAGACCTGGGCGGCGACATGGTGATAGTAAAGTCTAACGGTGTCGCCATCTACAACTTCGCCGTTGTCATCGATGATATCGACATGAAAATGACCCATGTCATTCGTGGCGAAGACCACATTCACAACACCGCCAAGCAACTGCTGATCTATGAGGCCATGAATCAAAAGGCCCCAGAATTTGCCCATGCGCCTTTGATTTTTGATATCGAACATCAGAAGCTCTCTAAGCGCAAACACGGCGAAACCGTGCATATTGATTATTATCGAGCCCAAGGCTATATGCCTGAAGCTATCATCAACTATCTAGCGCAAATGAGCTTTACCCACCCTGAAGGCAAAGAAATCTACGACCTAGAAGAAGCTGCCGCAGTCTTTGATTTAGACAAAGTATCGAAAAGCCCGGCGGTGTTCGATGTTGCTCGCCTCAACTGGTTTAACAGCCATTACATCAGAAGCTTGCCCCTCGACTTAATTGTCAGCAGAGCAATGCCATTCCTCACCGCCCACGATACCAGTGCTTACACGCCGGCCGAGATAGCGGCCATGATAGCCTCAGTGCGAGAAGGGCTTACCACACTATCTGACTTGACTGCGGCAGTACAATTCTATTTTGAACCGCTCAACATTCCAGAAGACATTGCCCGCGATGTCTTCAGCTCTGACAGTGCCAAGAAAGTTCTCAACACCATGTTAAATGCCCTTGGTACCATGCCGTGGGACGACCATCAAGGATGTAAAAAGGCGGTAGACGCCTTCGGTAAAGAAATTTCTCTCAAAGGAAAAGAACTCTACTGGCCCGTTCGAGCCGCCTTATCAGGAAAGACTCAAGGTCCAGACCTTGGTTCAATTATTTCAATACTAGGCGCCGAGCGAGTAAAATCCCGTCTGGAAGCGGCCCTGACTCACAAGTAAGCAGCTAAATCTATGAATAAGATTCAAGTCTTCAATACTCTTTCTGGCACGAAAGAAGAATTTGTTCCACTGCAGGACAACGTCGTCAGAATGTACGCCTGCGGCCCCACCGTCTATGATTTAAGCCACTTGGGTCATGCCCGGATGGCCATAGTCTGGGATGTAGTGCAACGCTATCTGCGCTTTGTTGGCTACGACGTTATCTATGTGCGCAATATCACCGATGTCGATGACAAAATCATCAAGCGCGCCAAAGAGTTAGGTATTACACCAGAGAAGCTCTCACGCCAGTACACCTATGCCTTCTGGCACGACATGCACTCACTCAATGTCGAATCACCAGATTTCGAGCCAAGAGCGACTGAGTACATCACTCAGATGATTGCCTTCACCCAGGGCCTAATTGATGGTGGCCATGCCTATGAAGCTGGTGGCGATGTCTATTTTGACGTGGCTTCTTTCAAAGACTACGGCAAACTAGGCAAGCAAAACTTAGAGCAACTGCTAGTGGGCTCGCGCGAGCAAGCTGTGGCTCAAGAAACCCTGGCCCACTTGAAAAAGAGCCCGGTTGATTTTGCCTTGTGGAAATCGGCCGATGCTAGTGAACTGGGTTGGCCTAGCCCCTGGGGTAGAGGCCGTCCGGGCTGGCACCTGGAATGCTCAGCCATGGTCAAGCGCATACTGGGTGAAACCATCGACATTCACTGCGGTGGAGAAGACCTTGTTTTCCCTCACCATGAAAACGAAATAGCTCAGTCAGAAGCTCTACATGGCCAACCCATGGCCCGCTATTGGCTGCACAATAGCTTTGTGCAAACCAATTCAGAGAAAATGGCTAAGTCACTGGGCAATTTCAAAACCATTAGAGACTTGCTGGCAACATTTTCGGCCGATACCATTCGCCTCTTTATTCTGCAATCGCATTATCGAAATCCGATTGACTTCACCATTGAAAGTTTGCAAGCCACCAGCACCGGAATTCAACGCTTGCTGCGAGCCGCCAGTTTCGAACACGGATTAAATGAGAATGAAGCGGTTGCCCCGAGCGCGGCGGCACAAAAAACTGCTGACACATTCAAAGCTGAATTTGCCGCAGCAATGAACAACGACTTTAATACAGCTATTGCGATTTCGCATCTCTATCAATTGGCCGACGGTATCACTCAGACCAAATCAGCAGCCGACAAGCAGTATCTAGCCAGCACTCTGGTTCACTATGCCAAAGTATTGGGCTTGACCATGACTGACACAAGACAAGAGCTAGACACCGCCACTGGTGCCAAACTAATCGACTTGATTCTTACCTTGCGCAAAGAAGCACGAGAAAGAAAAGACTATGCCTCCTCAGATCTGATTCGCAAGAGCCTGACTGAAATTGGCGTAAATGTCATGGACAGCGCCGATGGAGCTACTTGGGAAAAGACATAGATTGACAGCAATCCCGTAGCTATACTTATGGCAAATTCGGACGCGGGCCCCAGTAGCTGCAAGCGTTGCATTTCACCATGTTATCGGTGACTGTCCAGTCGCAGGCCGAAATACAAGTTTTCGAAGAGCGAAGCTTAGCTTCCACTTCAAAGGGCCCTTCGATTAAGGTTCTAAAAATTTGTTCGCAGAAAGAACATCTCATTACCTGATAATTGCCCTCGATACTGAGCACAGGCCCGTAATGCTTGCTGCCGCATAATTTTAAGTCGAAATCGTCCAAAGAGCTTTCCTGAGTGAGCTAAAACTAAATTGTATTGGTACAGCTGAAGTTTGGCTAGCACCAAGAAAATGTTATGGCTCAATCTTCAATTCTGACCTTTACCGTGACGCTCATAAACGTTATAGCGATAATTCCAATCGGCAAATTCTTTAGCACCGATGCAGCGTGAGTGATAGCGGGCTTCTCCCTGAGAGGTGTAATTTGCCAAGATCTGAGCAATTACGTTGGCCTTTTCTAAGCCATCAAATGTCTGCCCACCTTCAACCACGATAACTCCAGGCTGACTCTTCGCAATGTCACACCGCAGTCGATCAAACATTTTTTTCTTAGTCGCTGCAATCCAACCAAAAGGCTTACCAAGCACATCATCCTTTAAATCATGAGACTCAATATTAGCCAGTGAACTAAAGGCCTCAGTACTAATGAAATAGCCCGCAATGGGCCTCTCAACTAAGGCATAGAGGGGAAAACCTGGCAACAAACGGCCATTTAGAATCATAATAGATTCACCAGACTGAGAAAACTTAGCGAAAGCATCAGTCAACTCTAAATAGGTTGGATCAATTGCATTAGGTCCAGTCAATACAGTGACATTTTCACGACGCTGCAGTATCTCAGCGGTAGCCAGAGACAATAAACTAATAGAGCACAATGCAACCAGAGCAAATATCTGAACCTTCGGCAAACGACGGTAGGAAAGTCTTGGGTATCTTCGACAGATTCTCGAGAAAAAGCTACTTTCAAGCAAATAGCAAAACTGTAAAGCAAAACTCATGCAAGAGGCCCAAACGACAAGCAAGATGTCGGTACTCAAGCCGCTCATGCCTATTTGATAGAGAACGAATCCGGCCATCATTAGAGTAAAAATGGGTCGCAACAGAGCCACGCGATTGACTATGCCAAAACTGAGGATCGCTGCTGCTGCACAAAAATAAATTACATCTCGACGGTCTGGGGTAGATCCAAGACCAAAGTAGGCAATCTGATCTAAATAGTAGCTGGTAATTTTGAGTGGAATAATCCAATCAACAAGCTCTCTCAGAGCTGCTGGATCAAGCCGCAAAAGATACGACCAAGAGATGCAAAATGAAATTATCAGCCCAAGTAACTCATAGGCAAACCTATTCGCTTTGCCTCCCAAGCGACGACTAAGAAATTCGACAGTTTCAATGGCTAGGGGCACCAAAATAAACCAGACATCAAAGGAAGCACCAAAACCGGCCAAGAGCCCACAGCCAAAGCGAAGCCACGGCCTGGCGGCGTTAACCGAAAAACTACTCCAAGCGGTCAGGCGCAAGAACAAATAAGGAGAGAGAAGAAGAGCGAAAATGTGCTGAGCACTACCGTAGGAATAGCCCATGGCAAAGTTTGCCAGACCGAACCCAATCAAGAGAAACCAAAGCTGTAATTGGCAGCGTTGATCTAACTTAGTTAGCGAAACAATATAAATACAAAGAGCAAAAGAAAGCAGAGCCAACGCTGATACTTCAATGAATGAACCTAGCGCCAATGATGCAAAAGGAAAAACAAGAGGAAGACCTGTCTGCAAATCTGCTGGTAATAGAGCACCACCAGTATGAGCAGATGCTAGTTGAGCCAAGCAAATGGCTGGCATGCGAAAGACCACAAGTGTTAGAGGTAAATCAAAATAGAAGTCTCGGAAAGGAACTTGACCCTGAAGTATGCGACGTGCTGCTTCCATTTCATAGCAGATCGTCCCAGCAAGATCGCGATAAAAAATAGCTCGATAGGCAATACCCGCAGCAAAAACAGCCAGGGCAGCTAGCGCAACAAATAATATACGTTTGTCAATTGTCGATTTCATTAGTCTTTGCGTTTATAAACACTGATCCCACCCTTCCGCTCAACCACCTTATAGTTTGGCATTCTGGTATTGATGAAATCAGCATCGCCCAATACCCAGCTCATTGGATTATCTTGTATGAAAATTAGCTTCGGTCGATTCTTCTCAATGTCTTCGGTATACCAGTCAATAACTTGCTTCTTGTAACCTTTGAAGCGCTCTTTAGCTTTAGCATCGAGGTCTGGTTTATCAACGATAAATGACAAAATCGGCAGCATCATGCCATGCAAGAAGCGCGAACCGGCCTTGCGCTCAGTTTGCAAAAGAACAGGATAGCCTGGGGCCATCGAGGCGCAGATAAAGATCAATGAATCACCCTTGCTACTGTGCTCTAGGCAAGTAGACACAAACCAGTCCATATCATCAGCCGTACCCATACCCCATTCAGGATAGCCCACCTGCACCAAGGGGTAAGGCTGGCGGTTGCGCAGCTCTTCTTCTTCAACTGTCTGCACCGAATTTAAATACATACCACCACCCACAACGGTGAGCGCCACCACAGAAGCAGCCATACCAGTCAATTCTAATTCTGGCCGCCCCCATCTAATTGCCTTAAGAGGCAGTAGCTGATAGAGCAAAGCTGCCTCAACGGCCAAAGCCATAGTGTTTCCCATGCGCACTGCAATCATATGGCATGACCAATCCTGACCGGCCAGTACAAAAACCACAGCTGACATAAAAGAGAAAGCACACAGAGCCAAAGGCAAGCTACTCGACGGGGCAAAGACTACAGCCAGCAAAGCGGCCAAGGCAAGCAAGAGAAAATCGACACGCCAGAAACTAGCCATATTGAAGATAGGAGAAGTAACGTAATATTCATAACCTTCTTTATAGATTGGCACCACAAAATTGAAAAACGCCTTAAGTTCTTGAGGCGGTAGAAAGAGAAAATGAACCAGATAGATTGCAATCACCGCCACTGCCGCACGAACCTCAGTGGCAATCAAAGGCTTAAACTGACGACAGCGTAACCACCAAACCAATTCAGGGGCACAAGCCATCAGCATAAAATGCGGTTTGAGAGCCAAACCAATACCAGCCAAAACTCCAGCAGCAATACAAGGCCAGCGCCCTACCTCAATACCCTGCCAACGCAAGTAACGCAAGAGCAGAAAGGGGGCATAAACGATACAAAAAATATGTTCACGCTGTCCAAAATCCAGCCGTTGAACCTGATTGAAATAGGCAAAGCCAATCATGGCACAGGCACCAAGTACGACAGCTCCCGTTCGCCGAGAAGCAGGCAGAATCCACAACATCAGTAAGCAACTAAGAATCTCTACGGCAGAAACATAGATTGAAAAACTCAAAGGTGCAGGGACATGAAAGAGACGAGAAAGAACCACTGGCAAGATCTGAATATAAATCGCCAACGGTGGATTAACGTCAAACATATCTATGTAAGGCACTTTTCCATCAAGAAGAAGCTGGGCCATGTGAACGTAGAGGCCCTGATCACAATAAATCAACATCGGGTGACCCAGCCACCAGCGTAAGCTGATTAGCAGCGTAAGCAATGACAACGAACCAGCAGCAAGCAACACAACCATGGCCAAATCGCTGGCCATTGGCTTATCATCTACGTTCTTGTATTCCGCTGGCGCGGCCTGCCCCGGCTCTCTAATTACTTCGCCAAGCAGAGGCATACTAAGCGCTCCAGAGGTCAATATTATGTTGCTTGGTACAAATGGCGTCCATGACAATTTCAGCTTCAGCCATCTGCTTTTTGTAAGCGGCGATATCTTCAGGACGGCCCTGTAATTCAGGCGAAACTAAACAAAGCTTGAAGTTAGCGTCCTTTAGCAGCATATAGTCTTCCTTGCTGAGCGATAAGCGAGTGAAGCAGTCAATCCAAACCCAATCAACTAAGCCAGCGAAATTGAGCACTGTTTCGATTGTCTCAAACTCAGAATAGCGCAGCGCAATACGCTTCTCCCCGCGCTTGGTCAGATTGACAATCATCGGCAACGACGAATCAAGAAAGAAATAATTCTCGATTTGGTATTTCTCCATCAGGGACAAAACAGTATCTTCAATACGCTCACTCTTAACGTTTAAAATCAATGTACCGTGCTTCTTGTACTCAGCAAAAAATGGCTCTGCATCTTCTCCATCTTTGAAAGGGTCATGCTGCAAAATTAAACGCTCGCCACGATCTCGCAAATCTATTTCGCAACCAAACAAAGCGGGCACTTGACGCAATTGTTCCAGTTGATTGATACGGTGGGCAATAAAATGCATTCAAACTTCCCCTAATTATTTATTGAGCGATTTATTGAGAGATTGCTTAAGTTTGATACTAAAATCGACAGTGCGCTTAATAAATTTCACTTTCGACTGAAAGCCGGTATTCCACTTTGACTCACCGTGAATGCGCGGAGGAAATACCACATCAAATCGAACAATGTTTAGACTCCTCTGCCTAGCCATATAATAGGCATAAAGGTCTAAGGCAAAGTCAGTGGGCGGCTCAGACCAAGCCTGAAAGAAAGACCGATGAAAAATATTGGGCTGGGCATTAATATCCCACAAGTTGGTGCCCATGTAGAAAGTCTCAAATAGACTCATTCCCCCAGTAAAAAACGAGTCAGCCAAAGGCCGACCACGCCGCAATCCTTTGACATAAATATCTCTTGGATAATTTGCTTGTTTGACTATCTCAAGAGCCTTGACGATATCGCTTGGATCTGTCTGCATATCAGCGTGAGTCCATCCAATATAATCACTTTCGCATGCACGCAAACCTTCAAGAATACCAAACCCATAACCTTGATTAACTGGCACCCTAATTGATGTAGCGAAAGAGTATGATGGCAACTGGCTGGCTAGCACCGCCGGTGTCTCATCGGTAGAGCCGTTATCGACGAGCAGCAACTGAACCTGCGAGACATCGTTGGCCGCAATACTCTCAAAGCGGCTGAGAATAAGAGGAATATTTTTCGATTCGTTATAGCACGGCATTACCACCGTAAATGTCTGATTCTTAGCCTGGCTTTTGTGCATATCACTTAAATCGCTGGTCATCGCTATATTTTACTGACCTCTTTCTTGTACTCGTGCCACGAGCATTTTTTGAAAAACGACTGCCAGTAATCAAATGTTTTGAGATCATTCGGTATGCCGAACGAAATATAATCAACCACCTCAAAAGCCACGCATTTAAGCCCCAGCTGTGCCAACACACCGACCATACTGTCTACATAGAACTCCCCATTGACACGAATATCCTGCTCAAGCATCACTCTCATTGCCTGATCAAAGTACTTCGCTTTGCGAAAGAAGAAAGCACCAACAATAGCGTGGTCGGCTCTCGGGTTCTCAGAAATTGCCTTCTTCACCGAAACCCCAGTAATCAAAGGAAATTCAGCAGGCTTGTCGTCAATTTTCAGCCAGCCAAACATTTGAGGATTGCGTTCACTAGAAGGATGATTACGAAAGCTAAAGGCTGCCATATCAATAGTTTGATCGGCCATCAGCGCCTGCCACTTGCTTTGCTCGTAAACGATACCGTTATCGCAGGCACCGATCAGCAAACTAGACTCAGGGTCAATTGGCGGCTCAGCGCCATCAATGCCTAGCTGGCAAGAAGAAGCCTGCCCTTCAGTGATACCATCAATCGCAACAACGCTGACATTAGGAAACTGCTCAGTCAAAATTCCTTTCAACTGCGAATTATCGAGGTGCTCTTTCTGCGCTACGAAGACGTAACGCGATGCCGGCGGTAAATTGTCGCAGGCAAGCACTACCATCGGTTTGTTCGAAACTGGAATCAGCGGCTTTGGTGTTAAATAGCCAACCTCAGCAAATCGCGAGCCTTTTCCGGCCATAGGTATCAAACAAGTGTTAACCAAACTAGACTGAGGCTCACTAAGTCTACTCTTTTGTCCTGTCCTAGGCTGATCTTCAAGGCCTTCTTGAGCTAGCCTAGAGAAATAGTCAGACCAGTGCTGGTACTCTTCAAGATCGCGTGGCGTACCCCATTGCAGCATATAATCTACTTCGTATACCAATACACGCAGCTCATCAGCCACCATTAGGTTATAAACCATACTGACATAGTATTCACCGTTGACCTGAATATCTTGTTTCATCAGCTCTTGGAAGTAATGCTTGATGTACTGGCCACGAGAAAAATAGTAGGTGCCGTTAGAAGCAAATTCGGCCATGCGATTGTTCGTAAATGGCTTCTTCTCTTGAATCGCTTCTAACCAAAGATTATTCTCCTTTATGAAGGCATAGTTGTCTGTACCAAGCATATGAGGATGAAAATTGCGGTAGGCTGCTACAGCGCCAGCAGCTCTTCTGCTGCGAGTTTTCGCTAAGAAATCAGAATAATTCCAATATGAATAGAAATCGCAATAATTAACGATAGTCGCTTCTGCCTCTTCGATGCGATCGAGACATTGTGCAACGGCATAAACAGGGCCTTTTCTATGGGTGTCAATCGAAATAATCTCAGCGCTGGGAGCAACGCGATTGAGAACCTCACGCAAATTAAAATCAGTCTGGCTCAAATGCTCTTGATTGCAGACAAAAGTAAACTTATCGTCAGAAGAAAACATCGAGACAACATGCTCAATCATCGGCTTGCCGTCTACTTCAATTAATGGTTTTGGCAGCCTGTAGCCAGCCTTGATAAAGCGTTCGCCTAAACCAGACATCGGAATTACAACATGGGTCATAGGGTCTGCCTGTATTTTTCAGCTTCCCAATCGCTTAAATAATCGACTTCACCCTGGTTCAAATAATTCATGGTGGCAAGCTCACCACCGAGTTGTAACATCACATGAGAACGCAAAACTTCTTCAGTTTCACGGCACTTTCGCAAGCTCTGACCAAGTAGCAAAACATGCTCCCCTGAAATTATCACTTTGGGTGGATGACCAAACTGCTCTAGATAATCGGCCACTGACTGCACAGCCTCAGGGCTATCAAACTCAGTCAAAGCCATACCTCGAGCCCCGCAATAAACAAGCTGATCGGGTGTAGCACAAGAAGCTAGTAAATATGCCGGGTCACGTCGCAGGGCATCCAGCAAAATATGGTCGTCACTCAAATAAGCCAACCATTTCGTACCACAAACTTGATTGACTAGGGCCGAGGCAAAATTGACTAACTTATAGCGGTAGAGGTTAAATGTAAGCCGGCTGGCCAACTTGTCGACAACTTCATTGGTAATCTGCATCACCACCTGTTTGCTTGCGCCAGCAACAATCAGCCCATGGTTTTCCAAAAAGACAATGGCTATACTTGCCTTATCAGGCTTAGCAGACTGCCAGTTTTTCTCTTTGAGCTGCTGGAGAAGAGCCACAGCCAAGGCTGGCCCTGGAGTTCTATAAGGCACCATAAAGAGAGCATCTTGATACTGTGGAAAAGTAGTAGCAAAAATATCAGCTACTATTTTTTGCCAATCACTACGACAAACCAAGGAGGCCACCGCAATCGGATGGGTATGCAGCGTATACTTTCCTAGCAAGCAATGCAGCAGCGTTTCAATTGATGGTCGACGTTTGCTAGAAGACTCTGTGCTTAGAGCGGCAGCCACTGCTATTTTCGCCTGAGCTTCCAGTATTTCAGTAGTAGCATTAGTGGCGCAGCTAGATAAAAACTGAACCAGACTTGGCCATTCTAACAAGCAAAAATCAGACTCTGAACTGACTTCACTAAGAGCCATACCTGAGGCCTTAACGAAAATTCGCCCATCATCAAGCTTGACCGATGTATTGCCGCCACCAGCTTGCACCAAATCAAAACGTTCGCCAGCAAAGCGCGATATTTCTATGAGATCAGCCATTTCAGTCTCTATCGAGTTCATTTTCTTACCAACTCAAGCAACTGGAGAAAATCATCAAAAATAGTAACACTGTCGCAGACTCGCTCAATATTTCCACCTTCAGCGTTAAACCAATAGCAGTCAAGACCAAGTTTTCGTGCACCTTCAATATCGCGCTCAAAGCTATCACCAATCATGCAAAGACTAGCTAAGGGCAAGCTGAGCTTCTGGGCCGCCAGCTCAAACATGCGGGGATGGGGCTTTTCATGACCACTTTCTTCGCTGGTAACAATAGCCTGCAAATAGTTATCAATCTTAAGGTGCGCGATTTTTTCAAACTGTATGCGCGCAGTCAAATCGGTAACAATAGCGACGGGCAAACCCACTGATTGAAGAAAAGCTAGGCAGCCTGGGCGCAGCTGCATATTATCAAAAAATATTTGCCAATAAAGATCTTCAGCAGCACAAGACAACAGATGCGGAAAGCGACCAAAGGCCTCGGCTATACCCTGAAAATAAAGCAAGCGGCTATGAGAAGAAGCCAAACCATGTAGGTTTTTATTAACCTTCATGCGACAATCGACATATTGCCCCTCAACTATTTCAAGTGTTTGCTCAAGCTCAGAGGCCAGCCACTGCAAAGCACCTGCAATGGCCGGTTCGTGCGCCAGTTTATAGTCATAGACTGTATTATCGAGATCAAGGAGAATGCCTTTACTCTTCATGCATTTCTTCCTTGTCTTTCATCAGATCATTGATGATAAGCAAAATAATCAACTGCACAAAGCCGCGTAAATCCTCGGCCCACTCAATTTTATTTTCAACTAACTCTTCTAAATTAGGAATCAAGTCACTCGCCAATTTTTGCAAAAGTACCGGTGGCACTGGCTCAGAAAGAGTCAAATCTTGTTTCGATAGATTCTCACTATAATCCCAATGCAAGAGCAAACCATTGGCCATAAGTTCTTGCACTAAATCTTCTAATTGAATACTTGAACTAAGAGACAACTTGAGCGAAAGTTTGGCCTGGGCTGTTAGCGAGCCTTCATCAAGTAAAGCTTGAGGATAATAACGAATGCAGAGGTCGGCAAACTCTCTTTGAGGCGAAATAAACTTGTCAGCATCAGTCTTTCTTCGACTAATCTGAGCGCTAGCCTGTTTCTCGGTATAGCCTCGTTCGCGATGATCGCGACTGACTTTCCAAAAAGTCTTGAGCTCAGCTTCCGGATCCATGAAAATCTTGAGGTCAATCACTTTACGCGATTTAGGTAAGTAGAAAGTATGCAAACCTGAGAGCACAATGAAATCATTTGGCTCGATCACCCGAGCGCTGGTAAAGGCACCAGTTGAATGATCATAATCGACACGCTCAACACTGCGACCACGCTTGAGATTGAAGAGCGTATCGGCCTGCCTATGGAGAAAATTGGCCTTAGGATCAAGATGAGTAATGTCTTTACCTTTCCAATTTTCATCATGCCTAGCCCATTTGTGGTCCGCGTCGCCTTCTAGCTCTACGACCCTATTCTGCAGTAACGATTTTATATCTTTAAGCAACGTCGACTTTCCCGCACCACTATCTCCACCGATGCCAATGACAATGGCTTTCTCACGCTTATAGCTAGAATTGCTTCGCACCCCAGTGCGATAGCAGAGCACAATATTAGCCAAAAGAGTTGCTTCTAGCAGAGTAAAGGCGAGAGAAGAGAGGTGTTCACCCTGTATCGCCAAATTCCAAACATGATCGCAAAAAATAATAGCCGGATAATCAAACTGATGGAAAAACAGAAAATAGAATAGATAGAAACACGAAAGCGCAATGCCAGCTGGCACAATTCGACTATCACGGCGACTATATTTGATCATGAAAATGCTGAGAAAAGGCACTATCCATACGTACCAACCCGGGGCGGGAACAATTAGTGCCACAAATAAAGCAAAAACTATGTTGAGGAAGGCATCTAACAAATCAAGATTGATTTTAGGATAGAGAGCAAAGCGCACATAAGTGCTGCACACAGCCAAAACTGGCAAGAAAATATGCATTGAACCAATACTTATGTAAGACTCGAAAATCTGGCTCTGCTTCGGATTATGCAAAACTATTGCTTGAAATCCAGCTGAAGACAAAAATGGATAAACCCAGAAAACAAGCATCAGCAGCGAACAAACGAGATAAAGAGCAGCCATTTTTGGCTTCTGATTGCGATAAATATAGGTGAGACATAAGGGCAGGGCAGCTACCACATGAGACTTAGTCGCTAGAGCCAACCCAAAGAGCAGTGCAGACTTGAGAGTATCGTGCTTGCGTAAAAAATAAACCGCTGAAAACAGTATCGCCGTCGGTATCAAGTCAAGCTGCGAGTGGACATAACATGCGTAAAGGATAATGGGCGAAAGAAAGTAATACCAAAAGACTTTGTTTACGCGAGCAGGAAACATTTTGACCAATAAAAAAGCAATCAAAATATCGCTAAAAAGCGTAGGCAATTTCATAAAGAAATTGACCAAATACGAATTGTCAAAGCCAATAAGCTTTAGCGGCAAACAAAAGAAGCCAATGAGATAAAGCATCAGCGGCTGATAAGGAAACTGATCGCGCTGGGCGGTGGTTTGAAAATAGAAATCCCAGGGATTATCAAAGTGACTGATAAAGTGCTGAACAAAGGGCACAAATAGCTGGTTCATATAACCAGACGAAAAGAGCACCATAGCCAGAACCTTTACCAAGCCAACCAAAGCAAAAGCACCAATACCAATTGGCACAGGCCTCTTAACGGCAGACCTAGCAGGTCCGCTGTCGAGTTTTTCTGTTGGATTCAAAGTAGGTTCTGCTTTTGCTTCCATCAATCCTGCATGATCACTTTCTACTCTGATATGCCCGCTCTTAGACAGCCGAACACTACTTACAACCACATCAAAATAAGAGATTGTGGCCAAATCACTAGTATCAAGGGCCTACATTTCAAAAAGAGTCAATTTTTTCGACTTATTACTTAGAGGCACTGCCTTCTGGATAGTAAATAAAGTCGCAGCGGAATGGCGCCGGTGCGTCTTTGAAATCGGCGGGCAAAGGGGCAAATGGTGACTGTATTTTCACTGAGTCCACGGTTCGTTCAATAGCTCTTTGGCCACCTGTGGCGCTAACCGTATGAACATCTGTGCAATAACCAGGGCGTGTAATCAAAAACTCAACAGCCACACTGTAGCGGTGGTCAGACTTTAGCGGCCGCCAACCTTCTGCCAGGCGGTTCTGCAGGTCTATACAATAGCGCTGCTGCTCAGGGGTATAACTATGCTCGCTAACCGGCGAAACCATCACCTTATGAGGACCAACCGGCTTGCTAGACTCAATTGTCGTTGATGTAGTGGTAGTGGTGGTCTTGTCTTCGACTTTATCGGTCTTACTGCACCCAGTCACTACGACAGCCGCAGGGATAAGCAAAGAACACAAGAGAACCGACAGGCGCATGGTGAGACCTCAAATAAGATAAGCCCATTCTACACGAGGGCGAATAAGTCATGTATCACCTGAACCGATTCAGCGACTGTAAAAATCCGGTAAGCACAAGAAATAGCCACACTAATGCTCTATAGCTTCCACTGGTCGCCTAATTTGAGCACCAACGCAATGGCCATCATTAAAATCGAGGTCGAGATAAGCCTCTTTCAAACCTCGGCTCATGACATAGCTCAACTGCACAACCTTGTTGTCAACCACTTTCTTCTCGCTTAGACGAGTGCCCAAAAGCTTTTCAAGCTGCTCAACATCTTTGCCTATCAGTCGACCAGAACCAATCAAATCTTGAACCATCGAGTAACGAGTAGGACCAACACCAAAGTCCCAAATTTCACTATTAAACGGCAACGGTGTGGGATCTTGAACAAACGAGATAGCCAAAGCGGCTATGGCAATCAAGAGAATTAACTCGACGGCCAACAGCCACTTAAAAATTGGCCGCGTGCGCCACAAGGTTTTGAAGTCAAGCTTACTCAAGATCTAATGCTCAAATCATACTAAGTTAAATCATCACTGCCTGGTAATTATAGGGGTCTTGACACAACCCAAACATTTTGATATTTGTACAAATATGGAAATTCAACCAGTTTTAAATGCCTTCGCCGCCCTCTCGCAAGAGTCACGGCTAAAAACCTTTCGTCTTTTGGTACAGCAAGGTAGACAGGGCTTGGCCGCTGGCACAATCGCCTCGCAATTGGAGATAACCCCAGCCACTATGTCTCACCACCTAGAGCAACTGAGCCAAGCTGGCCTTTTGTCTTCTCGTAGAGAAGGGCGCTCAATTATCTACAGCGCCAACTATGACACCATGCAAAACCTCATCAATTTCCTTTTAGAAAACTGCTGCGAAGGAAAAAATGATTGCTGTACCGAAATCAACACATGTCAAGAAAACATCGGGCAAAAAAAACCATGAAAGTAATCTTCGCCTGCGTCCATAATGCTGGCCGTTCACAAATGGCTGCTGCCTTCTTCAATTTATATTGCGATCAAAGCAAAGCTCATGCTCTATCAGCTGGCACCGAACCTGGTACCACGGTACATCCAGAGGTGCTACAAATTATGAAAGAAGATGGTATCGATCTCTCTGAAGTTAAGCCGCAACTGCTCACCGACGCTCTAGCAGCAGACGCCAACATGCTCATTACCATGGGCTGTGGTGAAACCTGCCCAACCATTCCAGGGCTAAAGAGAGCAGACTGGGCTTTGCAAGATCCCAAAGGGCAGCCAATTGAGCGCGTTCGCGAAATTCGAAACGAAGTGGAAACACTGGTAAAAAATCTTGTGGAACAAATCGGCGTGGCAAAAGCGCGCTCAGAAAGCAGGATAAAGTAATGGTTGAAAAACCAAGCATCGGCTTCTTCGAACGCTGGCTCACTGTCTGGGTTTTTCTTTGCATAGGTGCGGGTATTGCCCTAGGTCAACTGCTGCCAGAGCCAGTAAAATTAATCGGCTCACTTGAAATTGCCAAGGTCAATATACCTGTTGGTTTCTTAATTTGGCTCATGATCGTACCGATGCTTTTAAAAATTGACTTTGGCGCCCTCGGTCAAGTCAAAGGCCACTGGAAAGGCATTGCTGTAACTCTCTTTATAAATTGGGCAGTAAAGCCATTTTCTATGGCCTTACTTGCATACATATTTATTCGCGTCATCTTTGCACCATACCTGCCACCTGAACAAATCGACAGCTATATAGCAGGACTGATTCTACTAGCCGCTGCACCGTGCACCGCCATGGTATTCGTCTGGAGCCAACTAACAAAGGGTGATCCTTATTTCACACTGTCGCAAGTCGCTGTCAATGACTTAATTATGATTTTCGCTTTTGCCCCGATAGTAGGACTACTGTTGGGTCTATCGGCAATCACAGTGCCTTGGGATACCTTGCTAATCTCGGTTGGGCTTTACATTGTCATACCAGTGATGATTGCCCAGCTGTGGAGAAAAATATTGCTAAAACAAGGGCAGAGCGCCTTTGACAAGACACTTGTATTTCTTCACCCGGTCTCGCTAACAGCACTACTAACTACTCTTGTATTGCTCTTTGCTTTTCAAGGCGAAGCAATTCTCAAACAACCTCTTGTAATAGCGATGTTAGCCGTACCGATTCTCATTCAAGTGTTTTTCAATTCGACCCTAGCCTACTTGCTAAACAAACAGTTTGGTGTTGCCCATTGTGTCGCGGGCCCCTCTGCTCTAATTGGCGCCAGCAACTTCTTTGAACTAGCTGTGGCAACGGCCATAAGTCTATTTGGCTTCAACTCTGGAGCCGCTCTAGCCACTGTGGTTGGCGTATTGATTGAAGTGCCGGTAATGCTCGCTGTCGTCAAAATTGTAAACAGCAGCAAAAACTGGTACGAAAAAGGAATTCCAAAGAATCAATGTTAAATACTTAAAAGCAAGGAACAGACCAAAAATTAGACAGTCTGCCAAATACAAAGAAAGAGGCTAAGCCATGAAAATTCAAGTATTCGACCCACCAATGTGCTGTTCAACAGGTATTTGCGGACCAGGAGTAGACCCGGCACTGGTAACATTCAGCGCTGACCTCGACTGGATCAAACGTCAAGGCATTGAAGTCGAGCGCTACAATCTCTCGCAGCAAACTCAAGCTTTTGTCAGCAATCCAACTGTTGCTGCAGCACTAAAAAAAGACGGTAATGACTGCCTCCCCCTAATTCTTGTAGACGGCAATATCGCTTCGCAAGGCTGTTATCTATCGCGAGAAAAATTGGCTGAACTTGCTCATGTTGAATTCTCTAAATCTGAGCAAAAAGACGAGCCTAACAAAGAACAAAAGTCTGGGCTCAAATTTACTGTTCAACAAGCCGAAATCAAAAGTTCGACAAGCTCTGGCTGCTGTAGCGCGCCCAAAGAAAAAGAAGAATCAGACAGGAAGTCTTCGTCCTCGTGTTGCTAAATGCTAAGTAAAGGAGCGGCCATGAATCTGGTTGAGCAAGCCACCAAATATATGTTCTTCACCGGCAAAGGTGGCGTTGGAAAAACGTCAGTATCTTGCGCTGTGGCCATTGCCCTAGCAGACAAAGGCAAGCGAGTGCTATTGGTCAGTACTGACCCAGCCTCAAACCTTGATGAAGTGCTCCATGTCGCCTTAAAAGGAACACCAACAGCTGTGCCCGATGTGCCCGGACTCGATGCTCTAAATATCGACCCAGAAGCAGCGGCCTGCGAATACCGTAATAGATTGATAGAACCATATCGCGGCCTCTTACCCGAGGCTAGCTTAAAGAGTATGGAAGAGCAGCTCTCTGGATCATGCACCACCGAAATCGCCGCCTTCGACGAATTTGCGAGGTTACTTGGCGACGACGAAAAAACAGCCAACTACAACCACGTCATTTTTGACACGGCCCCAACCGGTCACACCATGCGCCTGCTGTCGTTGCCGAAGTCTTGGTCTACTTTTATTGAAAACAACACCACTGGCACGTCTTGTCTTGGCCCCCTAGCTGGCCTGCAACAACAAGAGAACATATATGCATCATCAGTGAGCACACTGATTGATGCTACCCGCACAACCCTAGTATTAGTTGCTCGCCCAGAGCAATCGGCCTTAAGAGAAGCTGCCAATACTAGCAGCGAGTTAAGAGCAATTGGCGTTGTCAACCAATGTCTCATGCTCAATGGTGTTTTGAAGAGCGATGACATTAATGATACTAGTCGCGACGCCATAGCGGCAGCATTCTTAAGCCGCGAACAGTCGGCTAGAAGCTCAATGCCAGAAGCATTATCAGCAGTACCCACCCAAGAAATACTGCTCAGCGCCAAAGCCCTGATTGGTGTGGAAGCACTGCGAAGTATGTTTGCCACAACAGTTTCGAAAAATCTAGCTGTTAACAATTTAGCTGAAAATTCTGCCGTAAATGAAAACCTTCCTCAGCCTCTACTGAGTATTGTTGATGAACTAGAAAAATCTGGCAAAGGCGTAATCATGACCATGGGCAAAGGTGGTGTTGGCAAAACCAGCATAGCTGCAGCAATAGCAGTAGAACTTGCCCACAGAGGACACGCTGTACGCCTGAGCACCACTGACCCGGCAGCTCACTTGTTGTGGGTAGTAGAAAACCCAGTACCAAATTTGAGCATCAGTCGCATTGACCCCGCAGCCGAAACTAAGGCCTATCAAGACGAAGTAATGCAAAGCGCTGGTGAAAATCTCGACGAGCAAGGGAAAGCCTTACTTGACGAAGATTTGCGCTCACCTTGCACAGAAGAAGTGGCGGTATTTAGAAGTTTTGCCAACATAGTGGCGGAAGGTCAAGATAGCTTTGTCGTGTTAGACACGGCACCAACAGGCCACACAATTTTGCTACTAGATGCAGCCCAAGCCTATCACAAAGAAGTACTGCGGCAATCAAGCAACATGCCTGACTCTGTAATCAATTTATTGCCAAGATTACGCGACCAAGACTTTACACGCATTTTGATTATCACTCTGCCCGAAGCTACTCCAGTGCATGAAGCCAAGCATTTACAAGAAGATCTGGCCAGAGCAGACATTCATCCTTTTGCCTGGATTATCAATCAATCGCTCTCAGCGGCTCAAACGACAAACCCTGTTTTGCAAGCCCGTCGAGAAAACGAACGACCATACATAACCGAAGTTAAGCAGCTAAGTAAACGCGTTGCCGTGGTGCCTTGGTTAGTGGAGCCACCAACTGATTCGTCTGGTCTGGAAACAATGCTTGGTGGCAAGCTCCCTATTTCGCCTGTACTTTCAAATCAACGCTAATTGCGCTGCTTCCAGGAATACAACTATGCTTGCAAGCTAGCCACTTGACAGAGGCCTTTAATGTCACTATCTGACCAGTCTTGAGCGTTTTTGACGGCGTAACTAAAGTGGAAAGCCGCAACTTCTTAGAATATCCATAAGTGACGATACCTGATTCTTTAAAGGTCTCGTAGGCGGGCCAACTAAGCGGCTGCGCAGAAAAGCCCGGGGGTAAGGTAAAGTCAACCGCTGTCGGCATCCCTGTTTGTCCAGGGTCTTTATAGTAAATGTGCCAGCCTGGCTCCATTTCAAAGTCGACATAGACCTTGAGTGGCTTACCTAAGACAATCTTTCCGCTGTCACTAATGAGTGACGCTTTAACCGGCCCCAAAGGCTTATCGCCTAAGCTCTGAGCAAAACAAGAACCGGCGGAAAACCAAATAGCGCCGGACACTATTGCCATACTGGTAAGGCTCAAGGCCAGAGTATTGATCAATGCCACTAGATACTTTGTACGTCGCATACGGTCCAAAACCTCATTATTTACCATCAGTGCAAATAACCATTGGGAAGCAATAAGCGCGCGCCTGGCTCTAGTTCGATAGCTTCTAGATGGCCAGCAATCTTATTGTCTTTTGTCTTAACATGCATGTGAACAAAACTAGAGTGGTGAGTGAAGATTGCCTGGTGATGCTCTGAATAGAAGCCGAGAAGACTGACTGGAGTATCTTGCAGAGTAAAGCGTACTTTAGCCTTCTCGTGCGCCTCGGCTCCAGGAGTTGGCGGCGTAGACTCAGTTCGATTCATAACATGATAGCGAGCAGTCTTGGCCACACCTTCAATTAGAAACGGAAATGGCTTGCTGGTATTGATACCGTATTTAGTAGCAGCATCTTTGACGATCTGATCAACTTCAGCAACAGTCACAAGAGAAGAAGAAGAAGAAGATGATGAAGATGAAGCAGGAGTAAGTAGAGAGGCATTCCAACTTTGGGCCTGACCGTAGACTAAAAAACAGGCCTTTCCAGCCAGATTATTTTCTACTTTTACCTGGCCATCGATCACCTTCGAAATTAGGGGTTTGCCGTCCCAGATGGTAACTTCACCCTGCAAATTTTCCAGCGGACCAACGGCATATAGATGGGGCAAACCGGTCAGCGGCTGCAGCTCAATCTTGCCGCTAAAATCTAGACCGTGGTGCACGTTCTTCAAGGCACCAGCCCAGCGAACAGCATGATCACTCTCCGCTAGCTTCTGCAGCCTTGACAAACGGCGCATTTCAGCAGGTGACATGGTCTGATCATTAATCACAGTGATTCGAGCAGCCAAATTAGATGAAGATTGATCAGTCTTTAGCCAGGCAATCAACTTCTCTACCAGCACTGGCGAAAACTTTCCTTCTTCCAGCAAAAGATGCTCACCTTTTGCGTCAATGAGAAACTCTTTGTTCCTAGCAGGAATATCGCCGAAGATCTTAGCCACAGCCTTCGGTGAGACAAGATGATCATCAAGGCCTTGCATTACGAGCACTGGTTTATCAAGTTTTTTGGCATAACTATCAGTCTTAGAAACGAAGCGCACAAAATCAATTGCTTCTCTGCGGGAGAGTTTCATTTTATGTGACTGCCCAGCTAACCAGTGCTCTCTCAGCTCATGATCAGATGTGGCTTGGTGAATTACCCCACGCGAAGCAATACCAGGTCGATGGCTGCGAAACAAATACAACTCAACGACACCTTTGACTGCCGTGCTGCGCATCTGGAGCAACTTCCAAGCAGGGGCAGAACAAACAACCCCATCAATTAAATCGGCATTCTCAGCAGCCGCCCTAATTGCCAGAGCTCCCCCCATAGACTCACCAACCAAATAGACTTTGTAGCCAGGATACTGTTTACGAATATCGAGCAAGAGTCTACCGATATCACCAACGGTATCAATACAGTTTAGTTTTGCTCGCTCTGCCTTATCTCGATCAGGACCGAAACCGCGCACATTAACACCATAGCCATCTATACCGGCATCTGAAAATTCTTTCGCCAATGGTTTATATGCCATGGCGCACAGACCTAGGCCATGAATGCAGACCACAATAATTTTTGCTGGGGTCTTGCTTTTCCATTCCAGCATGTGAGTATTGCCCACAATCTTACAGGCTGGGTCCTCAGCACAGGGTGATCCGATCTGGCAGGCATCGGCAGCCATAGCGGCACTAGCCAGCGCATAAAGTGCAGCTGTGTGAGACAACATAACTAGAGCGCTGACAAGCAACAAGCGACTAAACTTAGTCGACCTTGCTCGCTTCACTCTGTTTAATTGACTCTGGTAGAACAAATTCATCTTGCTTTGGCTCGCCTGCTTTCGTCTTTGGCTGCTCGACCGAGCAGCTACGGGACATTCAGGTAGAGATGCCGAGTTTCGGCAATATATAAAGTTGCAAGGCGAAGTATAAGAGCACGAAGCCCACTAGCCAAATCATATCGTTCATAGAACCGCCCCCCTTTCCAATTATTTTCTTTGCTCCAAACAGCTTACTTGAATCACTCATATTTACCAACCTTTTAACTTACTAGAGCTGCGGCCACTTGTTCTTGCCAAATAGCATGCTTGCTTGCGCTGTTTTGCATCGAGCTCCAAGTTAGATAACCGCCAGACAAGTTCTTCACCCTATATCCATTTTGCTTCAATAGGCATGCGGCGTTATAAGAGCGCTGTCCACTTTGACAATAGGTGATAATTTGCTTTTCTGCTGGTATTTCAGAAATTCGTTTCCGCAAATCAGGCAGCGGAATATGAATACTTCCAGCAATGAAGCCGCGCTCTCTTTCGCCACTGCTGCGCACATCAACGATACAGTAGCCGGCTCTAATCAGCTCATCTACTTGATGCCACTGCACTTGCTCACTGAAGCCGTCTAGAACGTTTGTCCCGGTCATACCTGCCAAATTAATGGCATCCTTGGCTGAACCAAACGGAGGAGCGTAGGCTAACTCCAACTCCGCCAAATCGCGAATAGTCATGCCTGCCTTCATCGCTGTGGCAAGGACGTCGATGCGCTTGTCTACACCTTCTTGACCAACAATCTGAGCCCCAAGTATGCGGCCAGTTTCTTTATGGAAAAGAACTTTGATATTGAGGCGCTCAGCGCCAGGGTAATAGCCCGCGTGCTGAGTGGGATGAACGTGCACTGCTTCGTATGGAATCGTGCTGCTCCTGAGCTGCACTTCATTGAGGCCGACCGATGCTACTGTTAAATCGAACACGCGCAGAATAGCTGTACCTAAAGTACCAGCATAGACCTCATGAGCACCTAATATGTTGTCTGCCGCAATTCGGCCTTGGCGATTGGCTGGCCCACCCAATGCAATTAGTGTATACGAGTCACTGACCGGATTTCGAACTTCAATGGCATCACCCACGGCCCAGACATTGGCAGCGCTGGTGCGCAAATTTTCATCAACGCGAATGCCACCACGCTCACCGATAGTTAGACCAGCATTGCGAGCTAAGGTCGTTTCTGGTCTAATTCCTAGGCCGAGAATAACAATATCGGCATGGATTGGTTTGTGCAGACCAGCTACCACCCAACACGATTTTGGAGTGTGGTCACCAGGAGTTTCGGTAGAAGTCTCTGTACCAGCTACTGGGGCTCCTGGTGCGAGGAAACCATTGATTGGTTGGCCAAGAATAATTTTCACACCTTGCTTAGCCAACTCTTTATGCACAAGTTCAGCCATTTCAACATCAAGTGGTGCTAAGACCTGATCTTTACTATCGACTAGCGTCACATCAAGACCACGGCGCACTAGCTGCTCAGCCATTTCTAGACCAATAAAGCCACCACCAGCAACCACGGCAGTGCGAGGATTGTGAGCTTCAAACCATGATTGAATAGACTCCACATCTTCAATACTGCGCAGAGCAAAGAGCCCAGGAAAATCAATTCCTGGCACAGTTGGTCGAATAGCAGCAGCACCTACAGCCAGAACTAGGTCATCATAACTTTCTTGGTAAGTCTTTTCGCTCAGTCTCTCTTTGACTGTAATTAGCTTGGCCTCAACATCGATGGCAACAACTTCTTGGTTGATGCGTATATCAAGATTGAGCTTTTTCTTCAATGCTTCAGGAGTAACCACAATTAGCTTATCTTGCGACTCAATTTCGCCACCAACAAAATAGGGCAAGCCGCAGTTAGCATAAGAGACAAACCCACTGCGCTCAAAAACTATGATTTCAGAATCATCTGATAGGCGCCGGGCACGAGCAGCAGCACTCATGCCACCAGCGACACCGCCGACGATGACAATCTTTTTGGCCTTTACTGACGACACTTTCATGATTCCTCCTAAGCGTGTGTTCTCCTGCACGACTGCTGGTTACTGAATGAGTTCCAAGTAATTGCCGTACAGAGCTAATATGCAATCTATATGAAATTCCTAGTGACTTATGTCCAGGCCCGGTGCAGATTAACCACAGCAGCCGCCCTTTGCTTTTGGTTCTCCACTGTTGGCCTTTGGATTGTCACATTTAGCTGGAGCGACACTAATCGGCAGCTGGTTCCACGGCGCCTTCATCAATAGAAGACCAAGAGCACAGGTGCCGGAAAGGCCGGCAAAAGTCAGCCCGGCGCCAAAGAACCCAGGAATGACGAGAAACCAGGGATTGACCAGAACTCCAAGAAGCACCCCAGTTAGAACCCCAATGCCAACAACCAATTGAATCTGGCGCTCAATCGGCAGCATTTTCTTGCCTTCTTTTACCGGCAAGCCAGCTTTACGCCAAGCGACGATGCCACCCTCAAGAACCTGGGGCTGAAAACCTCTACCCATTAAGGTATAGGCGCCACGCTCTGCGCGCTTGCCCGATCGGCAAATAACTACCAACTGGCCCTTTCTCGGCACTTCCTCAAAACGAGCCTCAAGCTCATTCAATGGCACATTAATAGAGTTGGCAATGTGTTCGGTTTCAAACTCGATTGGACTGCGCACATCTAAGAGCACCGATTCTGCAGCTTTTGGGGCCAGTTCGGCACAGGCGACCTGCTGACAAGCAGTGGAATTGGACGATTCTGACATAGCTAAGCCCTCTTTCTAACAATTTTTCTGGCGCTAGTAGTTTTCTTTCGCCAACGACTTTCTTTCACCAACGACTTTCTTTCGCCAACAAATCCAGCATATCACCAATTGGTTATATAGCGAATCAATCAAAAGGTTGATTGCTGAATTAACCAGACAGTTGTAAACTGGTTATAGCAATCAGGGTTTCCCATCGTGAAAGACAAAAACAAACCACTCTCGAGGCCAGCACTCGAAATAGTCGCTGCTCGCTTCCGCGCCCTTTCCGACGCCTCACGCTTGCAGATACTGCAACATCTATTTAATAGCGAACAATCGGTGCAAGCACTTTGCGAACTAAGCGGCATGAGCCAGGCAAATGTCAGCAAGCACCTCTCGGTCTTGGCCGAGCAAGGCATTGTACAAAAGCGCAGGCAGGGTCTGTTTGTTTACTACAGCATTGGCGACAGCACAATTTATCAATTGTGCGATATCGTATGCGGTGCAGTTGGCAAGCGCTACGGCCAAGTGATGAAAGAGTTTTCTGAGCACTAAAACTGGACCAGAAAGAAAGACAGACAGACCGGGAAAGCATTTCGCTCCCCTAGGCTGACTTGATCATGCGCACGATTTCGCGGACATGATCGAGGAACTGACTATCAGATGAAAGTTTGCTGATTGCACTCTGCCCTTCACGACGAAGAGTTTCATGCTCTGTTCGATTGTCTTGCAATAACTTAGTGTAATTCTGCGCCAAGTCTTCAAATGTCGCTTTTAGATTTGCCAACTCTCGATTGGTGCGAGCAGGTATGCTAGAGGGGTTATGAACGTCTAGCAATACATCCATATTGCGCAGCGTGCCTTCAAGAGCTTCAATTCTCGCGCGCAGCTGAATCACATCTTCTCTGGGATAACTAATGCTCTGCTTGATTTCTCTCAACCTCTGCCAGAGATATTCATAAGCTCTAAGCGCTGGACGTAGCACCGTCAGCAGTGCCGCAGCTGCAGCCCCGTAGTAACCAACCGGCGTAATATGAGCTGCTGACAAATAAAACAAAACGAGCGAAGAAACAGCATGCAAGCCAATTGCAAGTGCCAGCGACACGGTTTTGAGTTTTTTGACAAATTTGACTTTGGTGGTATCAAAATCTATACCAGCCTTCTTACTGTTGTTAGCTTCATCAAGCACCGATAAAGATTCAAAATAGACATTCCACGGAGCCGTTGTGATAATCAACAACCACCAGGCTGAGGCAACACCAATAATCCAATCGACTGTTGTTCCCACCGGAACCTTGAGCCAGGAAAGAATTCCAAAAAGAAAAGCAACAATCACCATTAACAATATGGTGGCGTACATAAATAGACCAAAACCGCGTCCAAGCATTGCTTAACTCCTGTTATTGTACTCAGCATAAACAGTAGTGCTTAATGTTTGGCGTGCAGTCGGTCAGTTTAGTAAGTGTTGGACACTATTAGGCAGACTTTGTTCATGCCGAGAATTTTCTATCTGCGGCACAAGCTTTGGTTGAAAACGAAGAGAGCCGACAGATAGAGTTTTCCACAAGCTTGGTCAACTTCGGGAGCCTCTATCAGCAGCAAGGTAAATTTACCGAGGCAGAGTCACAATACTTGAGAGCAAAAGTGATTCGCGAGAAGCTGTTCGGACAAGACCATCCAATGTTTGGCCAATGCTTGAATAACCTGGCAACACTCTATGACGAGCAGGGCAAGTATGACGAGGCTGAAACTCTCTACTTAAAAGCCCTGACGATAGACGAAAAAAACCTCGGTCCAAATCATATAGATGTGGCAAAAGACCTAAATAACTTAGCCGTGCTCTACCGAATACAGGCACGTTATAGCGATGCAGAAGCCCTATACCAGAGAGTTATCGCGATTGTTCGACAGTCACCAGATGCCAATCCACTAGAAGTAGCCGCATTTCTAAATAACTTAGCACTGGTCTACTCAAAGCAGAACAAGTTAGCAGAAGCTGAATCACTGTATTTAAAGTCGATAGAAATTATTGAAGAAGTGGCCGGACCTGAGAATCCCAATCTTGCAAAAGCTCTGCACAACCTCGCACGCTTCCACCAATCGCAAGGCAACTTTGCCGAGGCCGAGACACTCGCCCTTCGCGCATTAGTTATAGAAGAAAAAACACTAGGCTCGAATCATCCATATCTTGCTTCTTACCTGAGCAACCTCGCTGGCCTATGCTGCGCGCAACACAAGTTCGAGAGTGCTGAGCCTTTATACCTTCGCGCCATCAAAATTGGCGAAGAAGCCTGGGGCAAGAAACACGAATCAGTTGCGAAAGTTATTCATAATCTGGCACGACTCTACACTGAACTCGGCAGATATGATGATGCAGAGCCATTATTTCTGCGCTCTTTAGCTATCGACGAAGAAGCCCTTGGTGCCGATCATCCAGACATTGCAGTTGACCTTGAGGGCCTAGCCTATCTGTTATCTCGCACAAATAGAGAAGAAGAAGCAGCAAAACTAGAAGCGCGAGCGACAAAGATTCGAGCAATCGAGCGGTAATTTTCGCCCCAAATACTTCTTTTTTAACGCTGGCCCTTCTCAGCTGGCACCTTAGTGCGCAGATAGCCGATAGCGGCATTTAGCTGGCCGTCTTTGATAGTGTTATATAGCTGCGGCATCGGATTATCAACTACCAGATTTGGCTGCAAGCCGATGCGAGAATCGTGACCATCGCCGGGCCAGAAGCCTGACGGTGTGTAATATCTAAACGTAGTTACTTTGGTGGCACCTTTGTCGAAACGATCAGGAAAGACTGATTGGCCGATCCCTTTTCCAAAGGTTGGAGTGCCCACAACATAGGCACCATCAGAATCTTTGAGTGCGCCAGCGAGAATTTCTGCTGCCGATGCCGTGCCTTGATCAACTAGCACCACCACAGGCTTATCAACGCGGTCAGGATGTCGCTCGAAGTACGGGAGAGGCCCTTGGTTATTGATAGTTTTTGTGATGCCATCTCTACCGATTCGATAAACATCGGTTTCGTACAAAGGATGGGCTGGATCAGAATCTAATCTTGTCTTAATTGTGGCGACCTTTCCATCTTTCATGAACACCGATGCCGAAGTAAAAGCCTGGTTAAGCAAACCGCCGCCGTTGTGTCGCAAATCGAGAATATAGCCTTTTGCATCGGGGTTATCGACTACAGCTTGCTCAATTTGACTTGAGGTGTCGTCAGTCATAAAAGTGCGCACCTTAATATGAGCAAACTTGCCATCAACCATTTCACTGCTTACATTTGCTGGCTCTTCACTAGTACGGGTGAGAACCACATCGCTAACCTTTCCATCACGCAAAATTCGCAGATTTACGGATGTATGCTCGGCTCCGGCCAAGGCGTTCGCGCCATCGCGCCAGCTCTTGCCTTGCATATCCTCGCCATTAATGGCCAAGACCTGGTCTCCTGGCCGCAATCCACGACCTCGTGCGTCCGTGCCATCGAAACTGTGCACAATAAGCGGCGGATTCACACCGCTCTTGGCGTCAGCGGCCGTCGGCATGACAAACTCCACGCCCACTCCGACGACCTCTCCTTTTTGCGCTTTCTGAAACTTGGCAAAGGCATCGGGCGTAATGTAGGTAGTGTAAGGATCTTTATCATCTACATCTAGAGCCAATTTCACGTATTTAATTGGGTCTTTAGTGCGCTGAATGTCGCAGTTGTACTTGGTTTTAAGCTCATTCAAATCGCCCAACGTAGTCGGGTCAAATATGCGGCGCGCCACCTCGTTAATACGTTTCTCGTACTCCGCCGAGGTGGGACAAGCTGATGGAGCAACTTCAGGAGGAGCTTTGGCGCTACCTGGGGAAGCAACTGCTTTGCCTTGGTCTTTTTTAGATTGACTTGATTGCTTTGCTTTGTCATCGGAAGCAATAAGGTCGAGAAAACTTAGTGACTGTTCAACGGGACGCTCATTGGCGCTATCGCCAACCATTTCACTAACTCTTTCGCTAGCCTGGGCTCTGCTTGACTCGCTGTTTGATTCTAAACGTTGGCCTTGCATTAACGCCTCAACTTACTCATCTATGAAAATGACAATACGCTTCGTCCGGTAGTCAAGCAATCGGGAAAATACGTACTTACCCCCAGCATTTCGGGTAGGATGGCTGTATGGCCCACTCAGTCGAAGATTTCTATGAAAGTTGTACAGAGCGCTAGTCGAGTATCTTTAGACCAAATCCGCAGGTCCATTCCACTTCTGCTCTCTTTCTTGTTTAATATTAACGCCGCATTTGGCCTCAATGCTGCAGACGAGAGTGAGTTCTGGTACTGCCCGCCTCATATGGCATCACTAAAAAGGCAGATCGACAACCAGTATAAAAATGAAAACTTCGAAACCGTGATCGCTCTTGCGACCAAAGCAATCGCTGCGAGCCCGAAAGAGACACTGTTCTACGCACGGCGGGCCGACGCCTACCTGATTTTAGGCAAGCTCGACTTAGCAATGGCAGACTTCACCACCGCAGCAAAACTAAAACCTACTATAGGCTGGCCGCTAGTTGCCAGAGGTCGTATCTATGACAGCCAAGGCAAAGACGACTTGGCTCTAGCAGACTACAACCGCGGCATTGCATTGGGCTGCCTAGCGGGCTTAAAAGATCAAGCACGAATACTAGAGCGCACAGGCAAGCTAGAACAGTCAGCAGACAGCCTGACTAAGCTCATGCCAACCATAAGGCCGCTAGAGAGAATTCCATACCTCTTCCAGAGAGCAAAAATATACGAGAAGCTCGGTAAAAAAGAGCTAGCAAAAGCTGACAAAAAGTTGGCCAACGACCTAGTAGACAAATCGGGCGGCGAAAATGCCGACCGCTATTCCAGATAGCATCAATAGATATCTACAATCTTCTGTGAATATCCATGGTGTCGCGAATGGTGCCAAAATCGTTTTATTTCAACAGATTGCCACTGTTCAAAGGTACAATGTATTTAGTTCTCAAAAATGGCGGAGAGGGTGGGATTTGAACCCACGTGGCTTGCGCCCATCCGCTTTCGAGGCGGCGCCGTTATGACCGCTTCGGTACCTCTCCTCATCAGAAGAAGGTCATTCTATCAGCAAAGTGCGATAATTCGGAAAGGCTAATCTGAACTCCTCCTCACAAACTTAACCATATGCTTGCCCAAGTTAGATCCCTATTAGATGAAGAAGATGTAGACCACCAGTCACTTCTAGAAATCGCGCTCGCCGATGGCCAAACTATGTTCGCCTTCCAAACCAGCGGTAGTAAAGCAGTAGACTGTTGGCATAGACTGCGCGAGGTCTTGACTCGGACAGCTAAAACTTCCACAGCTGATCAGAACCTACTACCACTCACTCCAGTGATTCTTGGTACAGAACATTCTTTCGAACTCTTGATGGAGCATCTCGGCGACTTGAGCGAAGAGCCTCCAGCTTCAACCCAGGCACTAATCGCCCAAGCAAATAATATTGATTGTCAAAACTGGCTTGCCGAAAGACTTGAGCGCTTTGTTTGCCCAACTGGCGAATGGCCCTCTGCTATCAAAGTCGGCCTTGTGACGGAGCCAGACCTCTTCGACATGAAAGATCAACCGCTTGCCATCAACAATTGGGACCAAGAGCAACACAAAATGACCCTTGGCGAGCGCGTTTACATAGGGCTGTTACCGACCACAAAATCTTATGAAATTCCAATTCTCTTGCGATTTGGCGGTGAAGCCCCTTGCCCAATTTCGCCGGAGCATTGCGCCATGCTTAAGCGCTGGAGCGAAATCTACAGAGCCAACTTGATGGCAATTGAGCCAAACGTAGTTGAATGCTTTGTAGAAGAGCCACCAATGACCAAAGAGCAAGCCCTAAAGGCCGCCCGTGAGCACTATGGATATTGCAGTGACCGGGTAGAACAAGCAGAAGGCGAGCTGGCGCCATACGCCTATGAACTTCTCAACAGCAATTTATGGACATTCTGGTGGGACTGAGCGACTAGGTTCTTCAGAACTCTATTGAGCGCGTGCCTGTGGCCGTCCGGCAATTTGAACGCCAGAATGAACTTCGGCTTGTGTTTTTAACGTAGTCATCACTTCAGGCATATCAATGCGGCACTGACGACGAACGAGAGGCTGAGGCATCAAGAATCCGCCATCAACATAACTAGCATAAGTAACTAGGGTTGTATGACCACCGTCTAATGGCTCTAATTTCCAATAACCGTCAACTTGCTTAAAAGCACCAGAAATACGGTGCCATTCTAACGAATGAGGGGCTGACTCTTTTACTTCAACGACGTACTCATAAGTACCAGGTAAGCCTGAAGGAGCTAAGACGTGCTTAACGATCTTGCTAGAACCATGGTCTTGCATCAATTTGCTTTTCTTCAGCTGAGGAAAAACTTTTGGTGCATTGTCGTAATCGGAAAGAATTTGCCAAACTTTATCGGGCGTAGCCTTTATTGATACACGGGCAACGGTGTATGTCTTGCCGTGCATAAGCTCTTCAGAAATATTTTCATGCTTACTTTCATGATGACCCTTTGCAAAAGCGGCCTGACCCGAGTCAGATGTACCTGCAAAAAGAGAAAGCGACATAGATAAGGCTGCTGCTGAAAACAAAGCAGCTACCGATTTATCGAGAAATTTCACTAGATTCCTGCCTTTCTGTTCGGAAGACTAATGTCTTGCGATGAGGAAATTGCCGCCATGTCGAATTGCCATTGTGTGGAACTACCTTAGTTTGGAATACAATACTGAAATCCATTTAATTGTCAACCGTGCCATTGAGAACGGTATCACATTACTTCCAGATTAGGTAGCAATAAGAAAGATATAGAAGCCTACCACGAGAGAGATACGAGCAGTGAATGAGAACAACAGTTATCTGCCGCACAAGCAACACGAGCGCTGATTCTACTTGCTATTGACTTCTATCGCAAGCAAGAATGCTCAATAGGTAACGAATGTAAGAAAGTATGAAAGAAAGGTCACGAATATGACTACAGCTTTACTGATCTATAACCCTACTGCTGGCTCAGCTGCAGGCCCCGAGATATGGCTAGGGGCCTGCGTTCACCGTCTTTGCACCGAAGGTGGTCACGAAGTTACTACGATTTCTACCACCGCAGACACAACCCATGACAACTTACTAGAAGGCCTTAATCGTGACTTCGACCTCATTGTCGCCGCAGGTGGCGACGGTACCGTACGCATGGTCATTCATGCACTAGCGAGCCAGGGACTTGAGACAAAACTAGGGATAGTGCCACTGGGAACCGGCAACTTATTAGCTCGCAATCTCAAAATATTCGAAGAGAATTTACTATCAGACCCTGTGGATATTGCCCTCGACGTAATTTTGAACGGCGAGGCCATGAAAATAGACCTCGGCATAATGAACGGCAACTACTTCGCCGCCGCCGCTGGAGTGGGCCCTCTATCAGACGCTATCGTCACACCAGGCAAGGCTGATAAAGAAAATTGGAAAATGTTAGCCTACGCTGGCTCAATGGTGCAAACTCTGGCCCAAGCGCCAGTAATTTTCAAAGTCACCGCCGATGGTGAAGAATTTAGAGTTACTGCCTCGGGTATCTTCATTACCAATATTGCCGATCTCGGCGTCGGCATGCTCTCTGAATCGGCTTCAATGCACGACGGGCTGCTCGACCTTTGTGTTTTGGCGCCAAAAGAATTCGGAGATTATTTGAAATACGGCTTTCATTTTGCCACTGGCTTGAGCCCAAACATCACAGGAAACACAGCACCCTATTACATCAAGAAAGTGCAAGAGGTTGTTATTGAAGTGGTACCACGGAGAAAGCCACTTTCATTTATAGAGCAAGGCTATCACAAAATCAAATATGCTCTAACTGGTCAAACCGACGGCCGCAGTCAGCAGAATCAAGGCTTAGCCATGATTGATGGTGACGCCTGTGGCATGACGCCGATGCATATCAAGGCAATTCCTAATGCCGTGCAAATGATTGTTCCTTCCTCTGAGCAATTGCAGAAGAGATCTTGGTTGAAGTGAGTGCCCGGGTTAAGTAATGAGGGCGAAACACAACTGAGAAATGGAAACTAAAACTAAATAGAGACTAAATCGATTAATCATCAAACTAGTTTTGCCAAAACATTTTCTAAAAGGGAAGATTTTTTCGAAAAAATCTTCCCTTTTAGAAAACTGACTTTTACAAAGAAAACCAAATCATCGCTTCCCGCCGCCTAACCACTCGATAATAACTTCAGCTAGCTCTTTTGGCCTATCCAGCGGTATCCAATGTGTGCAGTCGGTCATTTCTACGTATCGCCAAGGGGCGTCAACATACTTTTTACTATTGATCATCTGCTCCGCAGTTAAGGCTATATCTGGGCCGTAAATACCAAGAGTTGGCACCGTGCAGTTACCAGTTTTCGACAGAAACAAATCACGGGCATTGGCACGATACCAGTTAAGACCAGCAGTCAGACGGCCTGGTCGGCTGAGATCACGCACACGGCGATCTGTATTTTCCTTATCGCCTGGCCGCGGATGCAGGGAACCCATTTTTCGAAACGAGCGGAAATTATTTCTGCTAATTAAAAACTCACCGAGACCGCGACAAAGAAACAGCCAAATATACCAACCTTTGATTTTCTGCTCCCATCCCGACTGACGATACGCAGTAGGATGACCGACTGAAATTGCCACCAAGCGCTCCACAAGCTCCGGGTGACGAATAGCAAAGAGCCAGCCAATGACAGAGCCCCAATCGTGGCCAACCAAAATCACTTTCTCTCTAATATCTAGAGCCTTCAAAACACCAATGGCGTCGCCAATAATGGCATCTACCTTGTATGCACTTTCTGCGGCAGGCGCATCAGAGAGACCAAACCCTCTTTGATCATAGGCAATTACCTTATGGCCAGTCGCGACAAAAAGAGGTAATACTTCGTCCCAAAGATGCAACGAGTCAGGGAAGCCGTGAAGAAAGAGCACCGGCGGCCCTTCGCCAGCGACCATTACATTAACGGCGATGTCATTGACTTCAATTATCTTTGAATCATAAACCACTGGTTTCTCATTCTTACAATCACTTCGTCGGTGTAGTGTATATTATCCAGCGACCACTGCTGCTATTTTAGTAAATTGAGAGAACAAGAAGTGACTGAAAAGAAGGAGCGGATACCCTGCATCAAACCTGATTGCAAGGGTGATCTCAATCCTTTGTTTGAAAAACACTTGCTTGGATACTGCATGCCTTGCTTCGACGCCATCGAGAAAGCAGCTAAAGAACAGTACATCAAGGCTAATATAAAAGATCTCAATCCCTATGAGGGCATGGCGGACCCAGTAGAAATACTCCTAACACTATTGAACTATCAACAGTTCCACGATCCTCTCATCAATTTGATCACGTATCCCAAGACAAAGTTTGAGCTAGTTGCTGAAATGACAACCAGCGAATTAGCGAGACTCTCGCAGAGACTTGTCGAGCGTTTGTTATCAAAAATTCAACGAACGCGTGAACATGCCGTTGAAGTAGTAAACATCATTGCTGGCTTAACTAACTTTGATCTTGAGCCATTGTTGTTGCTACTCCTCGACGTCCCCGAGAGCGGAGATGCAATCTTCCGACGTTCTGGTTCAATAGTAATCAACGAGCTTTTCTCAAGACTAAATCAAGGCGATTCAGAGGCCCTTAGGCGCTTGGCATTCATCGATGATGAAGAGGTCCCAGCCAAACTAATTTCTCTGCAAAACGAATCTGGAAACCAGATAGAAGACTTTCGTGAAGCTCTAAAAAACGCAGCTATCGGTGCTGGTTGGGAACTGACACCAGACAATCGGAAACGCCATCTTTACTATCAACAAAGTAGAACTCTAAATTTGACGGAACCAAATATCGCAGCAGAAGCCAGGCTGGAGCTATACACTGACGCGCACCTTGCCTGCCCAATGTGCAAGGGGCCACTCCTTCTTCAGGCAAATTTAGCACCACAGATTGTCGAGAAACTACTGGGCACAAGCTTGGCAGAGACTGACACCCCTTTCTATTATTGCAACCAGTGTTCACTGTGCACGGACGAACTTTTCTGCGAAATAAATAGCGTTGGCCAAGCAAGTTGGCATAAGGGAAACTACATCAAGTATCCACCAATTATAGAGCCAGATTCTCTGGCCTTTGAAGATCTGCCCTATAAGAATCTGTCATTTAGAGCTGGTTCAGAACTACAAGATCCATTTCTATACAGTGAATTCTTACTGGATGGTCTCACAACGCATAACTCGAAATTTGGAGGCGCGCCCGATTGGTTGCAAAACTGCGACTATCCTACATGTCCGGACTGCCAGAGATTAATGAAGTTTGTATTCCAAATTGACACACAAGGCCTAGACATTTTTGAACTCGACTCACACTATGCTTTCTTCTGCGATCTTTGTCGTTCGTTCACAGCTACAGTTCGTCAATGCACCTAGTAGCTACTTAATATAACTAAGGGCCACTTGCAATTCTTGCTCACGGCCGCTCACCTGGCCATCAAGACGCTCAGCCAAAACATGCTTCAATGCCTCACCAATTCTTGGGCCAGGCTTAATGCCAGTAGCAATTAAATCAGCGCCAGTGATATCAAGTTTGGTATCAGCTAACTCTTCCAAATAGAGCTTAATAGATCGGCGCAAATCAGTGCCAATTTGCCCCGCAGCGGCAGCAATAGCGAGAGCTTCACGAGGCCGGCCATGCATCATTTCGTAGAGTTCGGAACGTTTCATTTCACTCATACTCAAAGGCATATAGCGGTGCAATTCAAGACCACTTTCAATCACTTCTTTTTGGTGATTAGTGAGCATCAAGCGCTCAAGCACGCCAGAGACACGCTCTGGTGGCAACTCCGAAAGCAGTGCGCCTAAGTAAACCACCCAAGGCTCATCGACGCTATAGCGACCAAGCAAGCGCTCGGCCCGTCTAATTGTTTTGCGCACACCATCGCCATAATCAAGGCGTGAATCAAGATAACAGAGATTGCCGCTTTGCTCAGCCAATAAGTTAAGAGCGCGCAAGCGATGGGGAGACTCGAGAATCATCTTCAATTCAGCTTTTATGCGCACTCCGCCGAGGTCGTCAAATATTCCCAGCTGACTAGCGCGCCTGGCCTGCTCTTTGGTTTTAGCATCAAGGTGAAAACCAAGGCGACCAGCAAAGCGTGCAGCGCGGACCATGCGGGTTGGATCTTCAATGAAACTAAAGGGGTGAAGTATGCGCACTATTTTGTGCTCGAGATCGTGCAACCCATTAAAATGATCGGTCAAATTGCCAAAGCGATCAGGATTAACACAAACAGCCAGTGCATTAATGGTGAAGTCACGTCTAAGCAAATCTTGTTCTAACTTCGAAGCTTCAACCTCCGGCAGTGCCGCGGGAAATTCATAGAACTCAGTGCGAGCTGTGGATAAATCAACTTCTCTTTCTGCTTGTTGTGCACCGCCGCGCTCGGCTTGTTGTTCTCCGCAGACAGCTGCTCCTGCACCATCGTTCTCCAAACGACAAATTAGCGTAGCTGTTTGAAAACGATCATGAGTAGCGGCCAAGGTCAGCTTATTCGGATAAAGCTCAAGCAGCCTGTCCGCGAGCTTTTGAGCCGATCCTTCAATAACATAGTCAAGATCAAAGTTAGGAACATTGAGCAAGAGGTCACGCACAAATCCACCGACAGCATACGCCGACATGCCCAGTTCTTGAGCTGTCTCACCAATGGTCCTACAGAGCCAAGCTGTATCGCTGTCCACTTCGGCTAACTTCCCACTCAAATTTGCGGCAGCAGCCGAAGAGCCCTGCTGGGCTGTAGTATCTTCTTGCCGAGCATACTGGCTACCAAACAATCTATTGAGAACATCGCGACGCGAGACAAGGCCAATCAATTTCTTATTTTGATCCAGCACTGGCAAGCGGCCAATATCTTCAGCCACCATCAGTTCCTGAATTTTGCTCAGTGGAGTATCTTCAGAAACACAAATCACTGGTTTGCTCATGAATCCAGAAACTTTTGCATGACCAAGTTTATGGTGACTCGACTGGTCTATATCACGGCGCGAAACCACGCCCACCAATTCCTCGCCTTCAGTCACTAAAAGACCATCTAGGCCATAACGCAGCATCATACGTCCTGCTTCATCCATTGAAACACTCGATTTAATTGTACGCACCGGGCTGACCATCAAATCACGCGCTAGAGGCTGTGGTGGTGTCTGTTCTTGCAAAATTGTCTTGATACGCTCAGCAATTTCTCGAACGTTTCCGCCTTTGACCACGGCCGATCCAGCCCCGGGGTGTCCGTCTCCGCCAAAAGCTTGCACCACAGGTTTAACGCTCATGATACGGGGATCGGCGCGACCAACAATGTGCACTCGATCTTTCATATGCACCACGGTAAAGGCACCATCAACAGCTTCAAGATCAAGTAGTTGCCGAGTTAGTGAGGCAAGTTCTTCAATATATTTTGGTACATGGGCCGTCGCTACTACGAATTTGTGACCCTGAACATCTACAAGCTGAGCTGCTCTCAGCAATTCTTCAAGCAATGCCACTTGCTCTTGTTCTATCTTGGGACGAATGTATTCACGCACCACAGACAAATCAGCACCATGCTGAATAAGAAAAGCGATGCACTCGGCATCACGAGGTGTTGTACCAGCATAGGTTAAGCAGCCTGTATCTTCAAATATACCGATAGCTAAAACAGTGGCATCAAACGGCGACAAGGCAATTTTTTTCTTGCGAATTTGCTCCACCAAAATAGTAGTAGCTGCACCCACAACCTCAACTTGCGAATCTTCGCTAGCTAGCGAAATTAGACTTTTACTGTCTCTCTCATGATGATCAAAAATTGTCAGCGGCCGACAGAGGTGAATGACGCCTGGCTCACTATCAATTGTCTCTTCCATCAGCTTGCGCACGCCACTATCGAGGCGTTCAAAATGCTGACAGTCCACAAGAAAGAAGCGCGTTACCTTTGAGAGATCTACATATTTAACTTCGACAATGGGCAAATAGCCTCGATTTAAGGTAATGAAGCTGCGCAAATTACCAGTCAACGGATAGCCCAACACCATTTTGCAGCTCGGATAGAGCTTTGTCAGTGCAAATTGCGCTGACAGAGAATCAAAATCCATATTATTGTGAGCGAAGACTAGTTCCATTTTCTCGTTCGACTTCTTCTCGTTCGACTTCTTTTCGTTCGGCCTCTTTTCGTTCGGCCTACCCGCCCTCTTGATTAGTCTTTTCTTTAGTATTGGGCCTGTTTTTGGAGTTTACCAGTTATCTTTTCGGGGTATCTGAATTGACAGTAATTGAATAGAGCTTAGTCTGTAACTAAAACTTAGCTTGTAACTAAAGTCTACTTAGTCAGTTCAGTTTACTTCGTGAATACAGTTTACTTTGACGCCGGTATTTTAAAACATGACAGGATTCGACCTTCTAGGGCAAACCTACTTGATGTGCACAGTGTTTGGCTGGGGCTTCATTGTCTTCACCTTGTTAATGGGTCAATTCGGTCATGACAGTAGTGACGGTGGCGACGGCCATTCCATTCAATCAGATAGCTCAGGCGGAGAGAGCGGAATCAGCGGCCATGCCCAAGGAGTTCTCGATGCCGCCCATGGAATTCATCACCTCGACGGCGGAAGCGTGGACGGAATGCACGTTGCCCACGGTCACAGCGGGCTCACCGGAGGCCATCATACAGCCGACGGTCACAGCGGCCACGACGCCGACGGAGATGGAGACAATGGTGGGCGCGACTCCAATTTGGCATTGAACCAAGGGCAAGGACACAGCCAGAAGAACCTCTATTTCACTCTACTCAGTATTTTCAGCCCAATGTCCATCTCAATTTTTATTGGCTTCTTTGGTGTGACCGGCATCGCAGTGCGCTCAGCTCTGCCATGGATGGGGCCATTTACGTTAATTCCAGCAATCCTTGCCGGAGTGGTTGCCACGAACATCATGAAAGCCGTGCTAGCCTGGGCTACACGAAAGTTATCAGCCTCAAGCTTAATCAGTGCGCAACAAGCAATTGGCCAAATTGCTGAAGTCAACACACCAATTAAGGAGGGCCGACTGGGCGAAGTTAGCTACGTAATCGGGCTCACTCGCTTCAATTCAGCCGCGCGGACGGCCAAAGAGGGCTGCGAAATTTCTCGCGGCTCTAAGGTGATAATTGTCGAAACAGATGGTTCTGTGGTACTTGTAGAACCGTTTTCTGACTCCCAGCTTGAGGGCCACTAAAGGCTTATTAAGTGTCAAAATAGTCAGCGAAAAGTTGGCAGAAAAAGATAGTCAAAAAGAGACAGCCAGCGAAACGGAAAGCAAGCGAAGACATGCCGTCCGATAAACAGATTAAATATCGGGAACAAAAGGTTGTCAAGATTATAAAGAAAAGAACTGGAATCCCGTGTTAGGCACCACATACGGTATAGGATTGAAAAGTTATTAGGAAGTCATTAGGACATCTGATAGACAACGGTTTTCACTAAAAATAGGGAATAAGTCCATCGAGGAAGCTCCGACTAAGGGGCTTTTCGAAGGCTTTTGGAGGAACGCAAAGATGGATCCAAATATTGTGCTTTGGGGCGGAGGAGCGATTGCTTTTGTCGTCATTCTAAGCATCTTCTACTTCTTGGCCAACGTATATCAAAAATGCGGCCCCAACGAAGCAATGATTATTACCGGAGCTGTTCCTGGAGGCATCAAGGTGCTAAGAGGCGGCGGCGGAATAGTTATTCCGGTCATGCACCAGAGACACTTGCTCTCTCTAGAAGTGATGACCATAGAAGTGCACTCAAACGCCGCAATGATCACTAAAAATGGTGTCCCGATCTACGTAGAAGGTGTAGCACAGGTTAAGGTGCGTGGCGACGAAGAAGCCATTGCCACGGCTGCTGAACGCTTCCTCAACAAATCCAATGATGAGATTGCCACAGTTGCTCACGAAACACTCGTCGGCCACTTGCGCGCTATCTTAGGCACGATGACCGTAGAAGAACTGATTCAAAGTTTTGATTCATTCGCCTCTAGAGTGCAAGAAGTATCGGTTGCCGACCTGGCAAAAATGGGTCTAATAGTTGATTCATTCACTATCAAAGAAATTCGCGACTCTGTCGGCTATCTAGAAGCACTAGGTAAAAAGCAAACAGCCGAAGCCAAGCGAAGTGCCGCAATCGGTGAAGCTGAAGCAACCAAAGAAACTCAAATCGCCCAAGCTAGCGCCTCACGTGATGCTCAAATTGCCCAAGCACAAGCGGCTGAGGAAGGTGCAAAAGCAAAACTAGCAGCTGACACCAGGGTGGCAGAATCGTCAAAGAATTTCCAAGTGAGCCAAGCTACCTATCAATCTGAAGTAGCTAGAACTAAGGCCTCATCGGACATGATGTACGAAATTGTCAAAGCGCAATCGCAACAAAAACTGACTGAAGAAATGCAGAAAGTAAAAATCGTGGAAGCGCAGAAAGAAGTCGAACTGCAACAAGTCGAAGTTATGAAGCGACAAGTAGCCCTAGAAGCTGAGATCACGAAGCCCGCTGAAGCAGAGCAATCAAGAATTAGATTGATGACTCAAGCAGAAGGTTTGAAGAGAACAATGTTAGCCGAAGCCGATGCTCAATCGGTGAAGCTGGCAGCTCAAGGTCAAGCTGAAGCGACAAAACTGAGAGCAGTAGCCGAAGCTGACGCAGTACGCACAATGGGTATAGCAAACGCTGAAGCCAGCCGCGCCAAAGGTCTCGCCGAAGCCCAAGTAACAGCAGCGAAAGGTCAAGCCGAAGCCGACGCCATGTCGAAAAAAGCTGAAGCCTACAAACAGTATAATGACGCTGCCGTTATGCAGATGATTATAGACAAGCTGCCCGATCTCGTACAAGCTGCCGCTTCTCCTCTGGCCAAGGTCGGATCAATCACCTTGCTGTCCACCGGTGGTGATACCACTGGCGCCAGCAAGATAAGCGGAGACGTCTTGAATGTTGCCGCCCAAAGTCTGACAATGATCAAAGGGCTGACTGGTATCGACTTAGCCGATCAAATGCGCCGGCGTGGTCAACCAGAAGAAAGCAACCACCAGGCCAAACCGGCTCCGGCTGTTGCACCAGCAGCAAGACCGCCACAACAACAACAACAACAACAACAACAACCACCAGCTAATCCAAACAACTAAGAAGTACTGCAATCAAGAGTAAGACCATAAGCAAACGCATCATAGTGATTGGAGCAAGCGGAGTCGGCAAAACCACCCTGGTGGAAGCGCTGACTCCGCTTCTGGCATTGCCAGTAATTCCCGAACTAGGTCGAAAACTTTGCCTAGAAATGGGTTATCAGTATCCTGGCGAAATTCCCGACCAAGAACTATTTAAGAATCAAGTCTTAAAGGCGCAGATTGCCGAAGAGAATAATCTTGGCAGCTTTATTGCAGACCGCTCCACCCTCGATGCCTGGGTTCTCTGGCAACGCTGGAACATCTGTCAAGCAATGACCTATGACAGCGAGCGTTATTATAACGAAGCTCGCCAACAAAGCACTCTATACACAGATATCATCTACATTCCGCCCATGTTTCCGCCCAGCGACGACGGTTTTCGCTGGACTGACCCAGACTACCAAAAACAAATCGACCGATTGGTTAGAATGACTCTGTTCGATTGGCAATTGCTTGATCGCACTCTAACCCTGCAAAGTCTCGCTCATCAGGAGCGCTTGAAAGAAGCCCAAACATGGCTGGAAAACCGTCTTTAACTCGATACTTATCGATTTCGTCAATAGCCGCTGGCTCAGTGATCTTTGCTGTGGCTAATTGGTGTAGCTTGACTAGTTCGGGCGTGACTAGCTCGGGCTTGGCCGGTTCAGCCCTAGCCAACAACCCAAATAAACTTAGCCTTCCTAATAGAGCCAGCTGCCCAGTCAAACCGCGCATTGCTTCTCTAGCTCCATCCAACACCGAGTTATTGTGCTCAGTGGGAGCCAAAGACCAGATTATTGGAGTTTCCTCCTTCTGCGACTATCCCAAAGATGTAGCCGGCATAACCAAAGTCGGTACTTTTATCTCGGCTAACTTAGAACGCCTCGCCCGGTTGAAGCCAGATCTAGTCATGCTGGTCTCTGGACAGGAAGAACTGGCCTGCAAAATCAAGAATCATCATATAAAGACAGTGGTCATCGAGAACGAAAAATTGACCGATATCGGTAAAAATCTAAGACGAATCGGTGAACTTACAGGCCATTGCCAAGAAGGTGAGGAAGCGGCCCAAGAATTTGAGGCTAAACTTCAAGAGTTGGCTACAATCATTGACAAGGGCAAGCAGCGGCCTAAAGTTTTCTATTGTGTTTGGCCTCAACCACTGATGACCGCGGGCAAAGCGAGCTTTATCAACGGCATTATCACTTCCTGCGGTGGCATAAACGTAGCTGGCAATCTAGCTGCAAGCTACCCAAGGTTCAGCATGGAGCGCTTGGTCTTGAGCAATCCAGACTTAATTATCATGCCTTACGAAGCTCGCAATCAGGCTTTCATCAAGCAATCGCCCTGGAATAAGCTCAAAGCAGTACGCCAGAATCGCATTTATTATCTGCCTGATCAAAAAAACGACATGCTTTCAAGGCCAACCTTAAGGGTTCTAAAAGGAATGGCCTGGCTTGGGGGCGTTTTCCATCCTGAGTTAAGAAATAAGCTGGCGAACTGGTCTGAGCCAACTTCAGTGGCAAAAGCTACGAGCAAATCACTCGAAACTTCTACGCGCAATTCATTCAACAATGTTTATATGAGAAATTGAGTATCTAAGAACGGTCAAAATTGGCGATTCTGTTCAACCGAAAGATGGATGAATCGGGCCACAATCGGATTTAATATAGGGAGGTTAGGAGAAAACGCTTTCCTTTTAATTGTCAGCATGACCTTTTATAGAGAATACGTTTTATTTACTGTGATTATCGACTCAGGCCCAATGGCCTAAAGCGTCGCTATAATCTGGGTCGAGGGAAAGATTCCCTTTCTGAAAAGCGCTCTGCGCAGGTAACATGAATCACTTAGTCGTAAGCGGCATCAACTACCATTCAGCTCCCATCGCCATCCGGGAACAGTTTTGCATTCCGGATTCTTGCATTGGCCACGCCTTAGAGGCGCTAAAACGCTTTCCTCATATTAAAGAAGCAGCTATCTTGTCAACCTGCAATCGTACAGAAGTGTACGCAGTGGTAGACGACGTGGCCGCTGGCCTGAAAGAAATAGACTTATTTTTCAGCTCAGTTCAGTCCGTGAGCGATCACGAGGCACTCAAGCCCAATTTTCGCTTGCTTAGAGATGATGTTGTCTTACACCTATTGAGAGTAGCGTCAGGCTTAGACAGTATGATCCTAGGCGAAGGCCAGATCATGTCTCAGGTTAAAGCCTCACACCAGGCCTCACTAGAGCACGGAACCGCCGGACCAATTCTCGACATAGTCTTTAAACTGGCTCTCACCAATGGCAAGAGAGTGCGCTCAGAAACCACTCTTGGCAAAAAGGCCGTTTCAGTCAGTTCTGCAGCGGTTGAACTAGCCAAAGATTTGCTCGGCAGCCTGAAAGACAAATCAATTGCTGTAATTGGAATGGGCAAGATGGGTCAAATTTGCACCAAGCATCTTCTATCCGATTCGGGACAAGGGCCAATAGTACTCTTCAACCGCAATAGCGAGCGCATCGAAAACTTCCTCAGCAACAAACTAAATAACAAAGAGCGGCTAAAAACTAGCTTTACTTTCGAAGAGCGTACCGCCGTTTCAGCGCAGGCAGACTTAGTAATTGTTGCCACAGGAGCTAAACAATTTGTACTACAGCGCGATGATCTAGCACGTCAGCGCCACGAAAAATCTCCCAAGCAGATAATCATCGATATTTCAGTGCCAAGAAATGTCGACCCCTCTGTCGCAGAACTGAACGGAGTGGAACTTTACATCGCCGATGACTTAAGCAAAATAGTGGCAAAGAATATGGCTCATCGAGAAGCCCTAATCAGCGACGCCGAAACCATCATCTACGAAACTCTTGAGGAATATCACAACTGGGAACGCTCTCAGTTAGTGGTGCCGACAATAGCTATTTTGAGAGAGAAGATTGAAGCTATTAGACAAGAACACATGGCAAAAAACACTGTCTTGCCTGGCCTTAATGCCAGCGGCCAAGACATGGAAGCAATTAGCCGAGCAATTGTTAATCAGATATTGCATCATCCGACCGTTCAGCTGAAGGCGACTAAAGATTACGAGATTTTGAGGCAGCAAGCCGAGGCTCTGCGTACCCTCTTCAATCTTGATCCGCTTTCGCCGCTGAGCGCACACACTATGGCAAAGTTCGCATCCCAGCAGTCGTCTGCCTGCAGCGAAGCCCGCAAGACAAGAGCACTGCAAGAGAAGATTCATGAGGCCAATGCGCCAACAGTACAACGTCCGATTTTAAATTAGTGATGGTTGCGAGTTTTGTGAAAAGTTCAAAAATTAGCACTATTCGCGTTGGTACAAGAGAGAGCAAACTCGCTCGCCTACAAACCGATGTCGTCATCGATACACTGAAGAAAAACTTTCCGGATACCAATTTTGAAGTTCACCCAATCACAACTGGTGGCGACAAAATTCTAGATCGCCCAATCGTTGAACTAGGTGGCCGAGGCGTTTTCGTCAAAGAGCTGGAAGAAGCTCTGCTCGAAGATCGAGTTGATTTTGTCGTTCACAGCCTCAAAGATTTACCAACAGATCTACCAGACGGCCTGGCTCTTGCTTGCGTTTTCAATCGCCAAGATGCACGCGATATTTTCGTCAGTAACAAAGCCTCTTCGTTCATGGAACTAGCACCAGGCAGCACCGTTGCCACGTCGAGCAGACGAAGAGCAGCACAGCTTAGGGCCATACGCCAAGACCTAAAGTTCGTCGATATGCGTGGCAACATTCCCACACGCATTCGCAAATTAGAAGAAGGTCAATGCGATGCCATGATTCTGGCAGCCGCCGGACTCTTGCGCCTTGAGTTTCACGATAAAATTACCCAATATCTCGACCTCGACATTTGCACACCAGCGGTAGGTCAAGGCGCTCTAGCAGTGGAGTGCAGAGCGAATGATAATGACATTTTGGAGATGCTTGCCAGCATTGAAGACAAAGCCACCAAAGATGAAGTTACTGCTGAACGAGCATTCTTAGATGTTCTTGGTGGCGGTTGCTCAGTACCGGCTGGTGCTCTTGCCAGGATACAGGCCGACGACAAAGGCAAATTGACACTATCTGGCTGCGTTGCGGCCTTAGATGGCAGCGAGATCTATCGCGACACAATCAGCGGCCCGAGAGAATATGCTCATCTACTCGGCAAGGCCTTAGCAAAAAAAATACAAGATGCGGGTGCCGATAAAATCTTAGAAGAGCTGCGCTTGTCCACACCAAATGTGGTATCGCCTCCATAAAAGATCAGTAGCCCAAACCTCAACCGTCAATGAACTATGCAAGACAAACCATTACATGGCGTAAGGGTCTTGGTGACCAGAGCTGAAGAGCAGGCAGACCGCTTTGCCGCTCTGCTCCACGAACAAGGCGCCACAACTATCGAAAGAGCACTTTTAGCTGTCAAACCGGCCTCTGATTATAGTGACCTAGACAAGGCTTTAATGCAACTGAATCAATACCAGTGGATTATTTTCGCCAGTCAGAACGCTGTCAAATACACTATGCAACGCCTGCAAGAACTTGGTCTTCCGGCCCACACCTTAAGCCAATGCCAGCTTGCAAGCATCGGCCCCGCAACTAGCAACTACTTAGCGGAAGCTGGACTGTCTGTAGCATTCCAGCCTACAGTATATGTAGCAGAAGTATTCGTAACTGAGTTTCCGCAACAGGCAAGCGTGGCCGGACAGCGCCTGCTCTGGCCCAAAACAAACATCGGCAGACTAATAATTGCAGAGGCTTTGCGGGCAGCAGGAGCCCATGTTGACACCGCAGTTGCCTACGAAAGTGGCTTGCCTAGCAACAAAGAGCACCTGGGTCGTGAACTAGTATGTATGCTTCGAGAGAAAGCAGCAGACATTATCACCTTGGCTAGCGCTCAAACCGCCAGAAATCTCGGACAGCTACTTGAACTCGGACTAAGCCTTGAACTTAATCTTGGTACAGAGCTAAGACCCGATCATGAAGAGAAGTTAGCGCAGGCGAAAGAAGAACTGCTTGCCTCAGTTAAAATAGCAGCAATTGGGCCAATAACAGCCTCCGCAGCAGAGCAAAGCCTAGGAAGGGTCGATTTGGTCGCAGAAGAGCACACGGTTAAGGGCCTAACAGATTCACTCTTGGCATCATTAAAATTCGAACAGAATCAGAACTAGGCACAACCACAGCACGTCAAGGCGATATATTTAGTAGCTATACGGCCTGTGCACAATAATAAGGACCATTTGATGAAAGAGACTGTAGCGGCAGAGTTAGACAATGTAGCGGCAGAGCTAACCAACGTAGTGTCAGAGTTTAATAAGACCAGCGGCAAATATGTCTTGCCTCGAGTAACACCTGACATGCGTATGCGTAGACTGCGCTCAAAGGCCCCCCTTCGTGCCATGGTGCGCGAAACCCATCTGCGCCTTGAACAGCTCATTTACCCATTCTTTATTGTCGAAGGGAAAGGTATAAAAACCCCAATAAAGTCAATGCCAGGCATCCATCAACAAAGCATCGACGAAATGCTAAAAGAAGCAGAAGAAGCAGTAAAGCTTGGCCTCACCTCAGTATTGCTGTTTGGCATTCCTTCAAGCAAAGATTCGCAAGCGACAGGTGCATGGTCAGACGATGGCATCGTACAACGGGCCACCCGTGAGCTGAAGAAGCAATTTCCAGAGCTAATGGTAATTGCCGATACTTGTCTTTGTGAGTATATGGACCACGGCCATTGCGGCTTGGTACACGACGGCAAAGTTCTCAACGATCCTAGCCTGGAAATACTCGCCCGTTCTGCCGTATCCCAAGCGGCAGCTGGTGCGGATATCATTGCCCCCTCTGACATGATGGACGGCCGCATAGCGGCAATTCGTGCGGCCCTCGACGCCAATGGCTTCGAAAACATTCCAATCATGGCCTACAGTGCTAAATTCTCGTCGGCTCTCTATGGACCGTTCCGTGAAGCCGCCGAATCGGCTCCCCAGTTCGGCGACCGCAAAAGCTATCAGATGGACCCCGCCAATGGTCGCGAAGCTCTGCGCGAAGTTGAGCTAGACATCCAAGAAGGGGCCGACATTGTTATGATTAAGCCAGCCCTGCCTTATCTTGACGTCATTAGCCAGACGCGCAATCTGACTAAATTGCCCATTGCAGCCTATAATGTCTCTGGAGAGTATTCTATGGTCAAGGCTGCGGCAGCCAACGGCTGGATAGACGAGCAAAAAGTTGTGATGGAGTGCTTAACGGGTATAGTCCGTGCAGGGGCTGATCTAGTAATCACCTATCATGCTAAAGATGTAGCTCAGTGGCTCAAACAACCAGGATAAAGATGAAGACAAGCACCGCTTTTCAAATCAGTTTCGCCAATGCTTTTGCTGATCTATATCTAGACAAAGAAAACGGCGAGTTCGCACTAGATTTTCGTCGGCAAGAAGTCACCATCTACCTCAATAACACTCAGTATCAAGCCCTAGTTCTGCTGGTGCAGCAAAGTCTTGAGGATGACACATTTATTGAGTATCTAGATTGGCAGAAAGATCCGTTGCAATGCGACGAAACGCAAATGTTCGAAGTTTGCGGACCCGATCACATGGTCTGCATGTCCTGCTCACCCAATTGCGAGCGAGTCAAACTAACTTTCGACATTGGCTTAGCCATTGATCTTTCGTTTGCCGATTTTCAAGGTCTAGCAAGTTTGATCAAAGAAGCACAGGCCGACCTAGAATGGCGCCGTGAGCTATTGCGTCTCAATAATGCAGATACCGATGTAGACGACGCCGATAGCGGACCAGGTTTTGCCGCTGGTGGTCAAGACTAGATAGGCTAAACTAAGCTGGCACTTTGGGCTAGGCGAGAACTTTATAGCGCTTTATTTTGCGCTGTAACAAGTTTGTTGAATAGGCTAGACCAAGGCGATCGGGAAATGCACGCTTGGGGATAACAAACATCGTTCTTCCCCGACTACCGAGGAGCAGCATTAGCTGTTCATCAGTCTCCCAACATTCCTCAAAGTGCCACCACGCCAATACGACATAGCGCTCACCAGTGCGAACGCCGCAGCCCTCTTCAGTAAGTTGAAAGACAAACACCTGAGCAGCGGCGTCGTTAACCTTGGTGCGCTGCATAATATTCCAATAAATTGAAACAGCATGGCCAATATAAATAGGAATTAGCAACAGGACAAAATGTTGATAAAGACTAAGCACAACTTCTGTGGCCTGAGGCAGATTCCAAACATATCCCAAGGCCAGAAAATTGATGGGCATAAGCAAAGCAAGAGTTATATAGATAACGCCTAGAAGCACCAATCTTTTGCGAAAGAAATAGATTTTTTCGGCCTGGGCAATCTCACCAGAGAGGTACAGAACCTCTACTTCCAGACCGGTCTTCAGGCTACTTTCAAGAGCCTGCGAAACTGGATAAGACAATGTTTGATTCTCTGCACCAGCAGAGGAGCTATCAATACTATTATTACTATTACTAGGGATATTGCTAGGACTAGACCTACCTTCAATAACCAGCGGAGTTGGTCGGCTGGCAGCCTCAACTGTGCTACCAGGCGGCTCCATATCAGGAATGGGAAACTGCACACCATCAATCATCACTGATGAGATGGCCTTCTTTTCATATTTGATATCAGCGCCATTGAAGTCTTTGCCAATCTGCTTAAAATTGCGCGAACTAGCAGTAAGAATCGCTCTAACCGCATCAACTTCTTGAGCTGAGGCAAAACATCTCTTTGGCAAAACAAAAACATCGTTGACATTAGAAGCTAGACAAAAAAATTGGTTAGTCTCAAGAGCAAGTGAAAATTGCCGCCAGTCGATCATGCCTGTGCCTGTTGCAAACTGCACCTGAATTCCAGTTGGATAAAGAACATACATCATAGGAAAATGAAAATTTGGTCGCTTGCGAAAACATCCTTCAGATAAATGTCGCAACAACAAAAAAACCATTGCCATACAAGTGCCGGGAATACCCACTCCTGCAATCAATATTCCAGGCAGGTACTCAATTTGCATAAGCTCAGAAAAAGTATTGGCTGAAGATACAGGACTTTCAGGGGAAAGCAAGACATACCCCATTGCCACACTGAAACTAAGTGCGAACATCGAAAACAATCGATGAGGCAATTGCAACTCTTTATATACCTGCCAATATCCTTTGTTGATCTCTTCTTCTCTATATTGAACCCAGATAAAAATCGGCTCGTTGGCTTTCTGACTATGATTCATAGATTGGTATGTCATTGAGGCCGCCACCACTCTTATTTCGTTGCGAAGACTACAGGCGAATCGTACTCTACACCCTGATGACGATAGACATCGGAGAAACCAGCTGCACGACAGAGGCTTGTAATCTCATCAAAACTAAAGACGCAACCATGGGCAGTAGCAAGATACATGTTTAAACCAAACATTAAAGGATACAACGGGGCCGTGCGCTCTTGATTGGGCATAAATTCGGCAATCACTAGTGTGCCACCTTCTTTAAGTGCAGCAGCACAATAAGCGAGCAATTTCTTGCTCATTTCAAGGCCTTCTGAGTGCAAAATATGACCAAGAATAACTACGTCATATAAGCCAGGGGAAAGTTTAATATCACGCCAGTTACCAGGTACCTCAGTATACTGATTGGCAACTTCAAAACGTTCGGTAATTTTTCTCGTAACTGCCAAAACAGCAGGAAAATCGAGTGCTGCAATATGATTGTCGCGGTTATCTTGAGCAAATGGGATGCTCCAAACAGCGGAGCCAGCAGCCAGGTCAAGAATATTCAATGCTCTTTGGCTGTTCAATGCATTCATATTGCTCAGTGCGCTCGCTAAGCTGTTTGCATCATCTTCATTAGGAGCACTAGACTTCTTCAAGCTTTGAGCGCTTTTAGCACCCTGCTTGCGTTCCTTCAAATATTTCACTACATCGGCAGCGATGCAATAGTTTAGAGGCACTATCGCTTCGGCCAAGCTAGGAAAAATCTCTTGTGCTTTGGCGTCTTCGTTGACTGCCATCACTGGTGTACCAGTGCGAATGGTTTCCCGCAAACTGCGCCACATCTTATCTAGCTCATCATGCTGTTTTAAATACATGCCCATAAATAGTGGACTTTCTGAAATCAAATAAGTCTGCGAAGTCATATTCAATTCATAGATTGCTTCGGTACTGCGAACATGACCGTTAAGATCGGCGCGGTCGAGTAGATTCATGGCGACCAGTGAGTCGGCAATTAATTTAGTTCCTTCCACCTGCAAACCTTGCTTCTTAGCAATTAATACAGCAGACATTGGGCCATCGCTTAGTGACTCAAAAATGCCTAGATCTACTGCCGATTTCAAAACCTGAATCGCCCAGCTCCCCTCTAATGTTGAGGTTATGAGCGAAGGCGGAATCAAACGGAGGGTTGAAAGGTACTTCAACATGAAAAATTCACTCCCACTTGCCAAGTTCGCTTTATTTTTTACCGATATCGGTAAAGTTTCAATTTATCCGAATAACAAGTGTAAGCCCTTGTCAAAAGGTTGAGAACGAAGTCTAGCAAAGCGAGTATTTACATTGCACTGCTATTGAAAGGACATTTCGTCTATAATCACTATTCACAGATCGTTGGGTGACGGCGAAGACCGACGAACCTGGTCAGGGGGGAAACCCAGCAGCCATAAGTTGAATTCTTCGGGTGTTGCCCAGCGGTCTGCTTTCCAACTCACGTAATAAACGAAATAAGAAAATGCCGAAATCCAAAAGCTCCAAAGAAGCCCAAGACAACTCACAGCAGGAACCAAGCCGCACGCTGCTGGGGCAAATTCTCGTTGAACTAGATTACATAACGATCTATCAGCTTGATGAGTCTCTTCGCATTCAACGTGAAGACAAAGATCATGATAGAGATCCCAAGCCGTTAGGCCAAATTCTTTTGGAGTTGGGTTTTATAGGCCCCAACCAGTTAATCCGGGCGATTCAGGTGCAAGCCGAATACCGCAAGGCTCAAGCCGGTAAATAGGGAATACTCGATTCCAAGAGGTCGCATAAGGGGTTAAACTTCTTATGGTTCTTTTGTAAGGTGTCAATAGCTTGGTGGTAGCTCTTTGAATCTGAGTTCAAGGCTCACGTTTGCGCTCATTACCGTAGTGGTGATCGTGGTCTCTGGCCACGTTCTCTATTCTGTATATTTTGACTTTCGCTCAACTAGAACCCTGGCAGCTTCAGCAGTAGCCAATGTGCGCGGCCCACGGCTAAATACTAGTTTGACAGCGGCACAAGATCAAACCCAGAGACTGGTTGACAGCTTGCTGCGCGATCAACGCTTTTTGTCTGCCTACGACGGCAAAAACAAAGGAGAAGCAGCGGCCAGTATTCGCGCTGCCGAAGACAAACTATTCTTTCCGGGCAGTGTTCAAGTTACCGATGAGAAGGGCATTGTCTTTTTTAGCACCGAGACACCCAACCAAAGCGGATACTCATTAAAAGCAGAGAATACAGTAATTGACCTCGCTCTTGCTCATGACTTTTACAAAGGTCCTACTTTTAGCGAAAAAACTGGCGTTATCTCAATAAGTACAGTCAAGTCATTCTCAGCTGGCGGCCGCAAAGGCATCCTTGCCGTCAATCAGCCGCTCAATTCAGATTTCCTGACAGCGCTCGCTGCCCGCTTCGGCATTGAAGATCCAAATGTCTTGGGTGTAGAGCTTGCTGTCTATTCAGAAAAAATCAAAACCACGACGGCCTTTTCCCAGGGAATCAAAAATCTGCCAGGGCCGATGCGTTTCTTGCTCGATTTAAATGGTCATGATGCCAGCAAAGTAGTCTCTCGCTCCCCGCTGGGAACAGGCATTCCACAACTAGATCATCTAATCGTGCCAGCCAACGGCTTTGAAAAAGAAGGGGCCTGGTGGATGTCGCTTCCCCTTGAAAGCGACCGTGTCATTATTGGCTACGTATTAGTCTGCAAACCAGTACCAAACGAGCAGTCTAAATTAGTTGAAGTACTACTACTAGGCGGTCTGGTTGGCGTTTTTGGCGGGCTAGTCGGATTATTCTTGGCAGCAAAAATTGCCCAATCGGTCGATACCCCGTTGCGCTTTTTGGTAAAACGCACCCAAGCCATTGCCAACAACAAACAAGTAATTCCGCCTCTAGAAGGCCTATCGGGAGATTGGCTAGAGCTAGGCGAGTTAATTGATACAGCAGTGTTGTCGATGCGCTCTACGACACAAAATCTCAAGATTCAGCTGAACAAACAAGTGGAGGCTGTAAAGGAGCGAGGCTTAATTGCCGAGCAGTCAACTCAGCAGGTAGACACACTAAACCGCCAAATTACCACTCAAGCACAGAAAGTCGCTGAACTTTCAAGGCATGTCAATCAAGCTGGCCGTCAGGCTACAGTGCTGCAACAGCAACTAGACGCTGTTCTGCAAAGTTCTACCGAAGGCTTCCTCATTCTTGACCAATATGGCAACATCCTGCACGCCAACCCAGTTTTCCTTAACTGGACCGGTATGTCAGAAGGAGAAATAGCCGGTCGACTGTGCTTTGACTTAGTGCTCAAACCAGGCGAAACGCCGCAAAGCCACGGCATGGGACAAGCCTTTACGCAGCACGGTGGCGACCCAATGGCGCTGATTAATCAGTTCTATCCAGAGGGTGTAATATTCCAGCGAGCTAGCGAAAAAACAGTTCAAGTCTTAGCACACCTGCAACCACTTTCAGGTGATGATGGTTCGATAATGGGCTACATAATGGTCTTGCGGGATAAATCATTGCGCAGCGAGAACCAACTGCTGCGCCAGGAAATAGTCAGCATGCTACAGGACAATATTCGCGGCCCACTAACTGGAGCAGAGTTAAGCTGGCAGGCCATTCTTGCCAATGCTCGCAACACTATGCATCCATCAGTAGGTCAGGCCTTAGCTGAGCTACACTTGCACTACAGCCAACTGGTCGGAGTAGTCGACAGTTTACTTATGATGTATGGCGGCTTTGTGCCACCACCGGCCGCGGTTAAAGAACAGATAAATATCACACGAGTCGTGGCCGACTGCCTTGAAGAAGTGACACCGCTGGCCCGTGATCGCCAACTTCTATTAGACTACAAAACAGTAACCGGATTGCCGCCAATCTTAGGAAACAGAGAAGCAATCATCGGAATTTTGCGACAAGTTCTCGAACGCATGATTATGGTAACAGCCGCTGGTGGTCGCGTTAGAGTAGAAAGCCAGGTAAGAGGCAATGAGATGCGCATTGGCGTGTCAAGTTCTGGTCCGGCGTTGCCTGAGTCTGAAATAGCCGAAATGTTCGTTGGCTTTATCGAAGGCAAACATACACAAGATACCTACGGCTCAAGACTAGCAATGTATCTTGCCCGCAGCAACGTCGAACGTCTAGGTGGTCTGATATGGGCCGAATCTGAAGCCGGACGGGGTACCACAACCTACTTCACCATGCCAATTACTTAGAATTCAATCTAGCTCGTTTGACAAACACCAATTCAAAAGCAAGACTCGGAGTGCTTAGTGATTCCTCCCTTGCTAAGCTTGAGTCTATTAAAACGGCATGTAGTACCCAATAAAACCGCTTGATTGACCTCATGAAAAATAGCAATAGACCTCATGGACGAGCTCAAAAAGACCCAATGAAAGACCTCCAGAAAGACATCCAAAACAAAGATTGCCGCTGGCAAGCTATAGTCGATCGCGATCGCCAGTTTGATGGTCAATTTTTCTATTCTGTCAAAACCACTGGCGTATATTGCCGTCCATCTTGTGGCGCGCGCTTAGCTAGGCACGAAAACATACAATTTCACAAGACTTGCGAAGACGCTGAGCTAGCAGGGTTCAGAGCCTGCAAACGCTGCAAACCAAAGCAAAATTCCTATCTGAACCATTCAGCGATGGTTTCAAATATCTGTCGACTCATTGAAACGTCAGACAGTAAACTTTCGCTCTCAGAACTAGCCAGCGTAGCCGGTCTTAGCCCCTATCACTTCCACAGACTCTTCAAGTCAATTACCGGATTAACACCAACAGCATATGCCACCGCCCATAGAGCCAAACGAATTCGCCATGAATTAACAAGCGCTGACAACATCACTCAAGCAATATTTGAAGCGGGTTACAATTCGAGCGGTCGCTTTTACGAGAAGTCAGACGCCATGCTCGGCATGACACCTACAGCCTTTAAAGCTGGTGGGGAGAACGCCGAAATCTACTTTGCCATTGGCGAGTGTTTTCTCGGCTCTATTCTAGTAGCCCAAAGTAGCAAGGGAATTTGCGCCATTTTGTTAGGAGATGACCCCAGCGAACTGCTGCGCGATCTGCAAGATCGATTTCCTCGTGCCATCCTGAAAGGAGGGGATGAAAATTTCGACCAAGTGGTCGGCCATGTAATTTCTTACATTGAAGAACCGCTCGAAGCATTCACCCTTCCTCTTGACATACGCGGTACAAGTTTTCAGCAGAGAGTGTGGCAAGCATTGCAGCACATTCCCTTAGGCGAAACGAGAAGCTATACCGATATCGGTAAAAATATCGGTTCACCGAAAGCCGTCCGTGCAGTTGCCAGCGCCTGTGCCGCAAACGCCCTAGCGGTAGTAGTTCCTTGTCACCGAGTGGTTCGCACCGACGGCTCACTCTCGGGTTATCGCTGGGGGGTTGAGCGGAAACGCACGCTACTTGACAGAGAAGCAGAGAAAGGGAAGAAAGAATGAACGGTGCGTGTCGACCCAGGCTAAATTAGGCACAAAAATGTTAGGAACCCTTGTGGGCTTCAATTGCTGCCATTCTAGCCTCTACGGCCTTAGCATCCTCTTCACGGAAAGTCTTGCGTAGCATAATGCCGTAATTCTTCAAAATCGGAATCAGCTCGGGGTCACTTTCACTCAAAAGCTTCTCACGAATTTCCAGTGCCCGCTTAAACAAAATCTCTGCCTTTTCCCACTTCTTCTTGGCGCAATTGAGAACAGCTAAATTATGCAAGTTAATAGCAGTTTCTAAGTGTTCTTCGCCATATAAAGCCAACTTTATGTCGAGACAGCGGTCATAGAGATTTTCAGCTAAGAAAAACTTTCCCTGTAAGTGATAGAGCGCGGCCAGATTATTGAGGCTCTTAGCTAGCCTCGTGAGATCTTCTTCGCTAACATCGACAATTTTGTAAGCAGGTCGCAAGAACTGAGTTGGGCTCTGCGGCTTGGTATTAACAGCGTTCTTCGCCATGGTCGCGATCGAAGTAATAATATCCTGCTCTAGCTCATCCTTCGCTTCAGCAGTAACAACACCAGAGAGCTGCTCAGCAATAATCAAAGCGTCCAAGAAGCGAGTCTCAGCTTGCGTATAACGCCTTACTTCAAAGGCAGAATGAGCTTCCTCACTTACGCTTTGCCACTTTGCGATTTGCGCAAGGCGCTCAGCATTGTCATTAGCAGCGCTAGATGTAGAAGCTGTTGTACTTGTCTCGATTTTATTTGCGCTCATTGCTCCGCTTACTCTCGTTTGTTATCAGCTCACAGTCCGAAACCGAGACCGCTCGTTGATTATGGTTCGCCTATAAAAGAATAGTATATCGATTATTGAGAAAGCGAGAGCTGCACGCACGCATACTTTTGTATGGACAACACAGAGTGGAAAGCCCTCAACTGAAATCCGGAACTAATCAATTCTCTCTAGCCAATCACTTTACTTTCATTTTAAACAATCGCAGTGACCACAATTGCTTCAGAAGTTCGGGCCAACGGCGGGGCTAATTTAGCCATAAAGAGTCGCTAGTGTAAGCTTTCAAGGTTCACGCTGGCAAACAAAAGAAATTACTAACTAACCCCTAAAGCAGAGGGAAACAAGAAAACTGAAGAACCGAATAACAATTATCAAGCAGTGACTTTCAAATCAAAAATTTTCTTTAGCTCGCGGATTGCACTTATCAATACTTAGAACTTAAGTATCACGGAGAAGAAAGCGCTGCTACTTTTACATTGAGATTGAACTTGTACATTGAGATTGAACTTGTACATTGCGATCGAACTTATACCAAACGAACTACAATCTGGCCATGACATTCGAATTCTATATAGACCGAGGCGGAACATTTACCGACATCGTGGCGAAAGGGCCCGATGGAAAAATGTACGTCTACAAGATACTTTCCGAGCTTCCAGGTCAAAGCCAAGACTCTGCAATACTTGGGATAGACGCCATTCTCAAGCAGGCCAACACAAATCAACCGGCTAATCTAATTAAGGCAAGCAACCAAAACCAGCTACCGACTCAAAGCACGAAGTCAACCGCCAACGCAAATGATACCAATATTAGCCAGGTTCGCATTGGTACAACAGTAGCTACCAACGCCTTACTGGAACGAAAAGGCGAGCCCTTACTGCTAGTCACTAATCAAGGAATGAAAGATGCCTTCAAGATCGGATATCAAAATAGAGCCGATATATTTGCCTTAGAGCTAATCAAAACAGCTCCAATTTTTACTCACGTTATTGAATTACCAGGCCGTTTTGGAGCTAACGGAGAAGAAATTCAGGCGTTCGATTATGAGCAAACAAAAGCTCTGCTGCAAAGGGCAAAAGATAGAGGTATTAGATCAATAGCTATTGTTTTCATGCATAGCTACAAATATCCGCAGCACGAAGTGAAATGCGCCGCCATCGCCAAAGAATTGGGTTTTGAGAACATTTCTCGGTCAAGCGAAATCAATCCATTGATTAAATTCATCAGTCGCGGTGATACCACTTTGATCGATGGCTATTTAACACCACCATTAAAAGCATACACAGACAAGCTCCACAAAGATCTTAAAAACTGCCACGCAAATCTGCAGATCAAATTTATGAAGTCAGATGGCGGACTAACAACTAAAGATTATTTCCGTGGTCGTGATGCCCTAATTTCTGGGCCAGCGGGAGGTGTCGTCGGAGCGAAAAAAGCAGCAGAAGTGCATGGTATTTCCAATATCATAGGTTTTGATATGGGAGGTACCTCCACAGACGTTTGCTATTTTCAAGGTGAGTACGAGCGCCTATTCGAAACAATCATTGACGGCATCCGCGTACGCGCGCCTATGCTAGCCGTGCACACGGTAGCTGCCGGCGGCGGTTCCATACTCAGTTTTGACGGGGCACGTTTCTTGGTTGGACCACAATCTGCTGGAGCTCAACCGGGCCCTGCCTGCTATGGGCACAGCGGCCCAGCTACGGTAACCGATGCAAACCTACTGCTGGGTCGCATATCGCTAGCCCACTTCCCTCAATCATTTGGAGTGGACCACGATCAGCCACTAGATTTAATAGCTGCTACTAATCGTTTCAACGAACTAAGCTCTCTGATCGTTCGCAGTAGAGACGATGTTAACGGAACTAAATGTAGTGACAGTAAAAGTATCGAAGATATCGCTTGGGGTTTTCTCACGGTAGCAATTGAGAAGATGGCTCAAGCCATTTCAAAAATTTCAACACAAAAAGGTCACGACGTTAGTGAAGCAACAATAGTAGCCTTTGGCGGCGCCGGTGGGCAGCATGCTTGCCTAATCGCCGAGAGACTGGGAGTCAAGCAAGTCTTAATAAGCCCGCTAGCTGGAGTGCTCTCCGCCTATGGTATAGGAGTCACTACAACATCTGCAACCGTCGAGCAATCAGTAAGGAAGGAATTATCTGAGGTTCTACTAGCTGAACTTCGAATGAGCATCGAAAAACTTTGCCAAGTCGCCATACAAAAACTCCGGGTTCAAGACGAAGCAACAAATGTAACCTTATACCATCAGCTTTTCTTGCGCTATCCAGACTCTGATACGACTATTCCAATTGAATTAAACTACAACCTTGAGGAAGTAAGAGCAAGATTTCATGACCGTCATAAAAAGCTCTTTGGTTTCGCACTCGAAACTAGTTGTCCAATTCTCGAAGAAATAAGAGTTACGGCCCAGAGCCAACCGGATAACCTGGCGATTGAGTCAATTCAAAATGTGACAACTGCAAACTTGAGCTGCGAGGATACTTCTGCAGCACAGCCACACCAGACATCAAGTACATTTGCTAACAAACCTACCGATCAATTTCTCTTTTCTCAAGGACAGTGGCATATGACGAAGGTTCATGTGCGAGAGCGGATAGGAAGTGGTGCAATAATTGAGGGCCCAGCGCTAATTGCAGAATACACAGCTACAACGATCATTGAGCCTGGTTGGTACGCTGAGGTTCTGCGCGACGGTTCTCTGCTTCTAAGACAGAGAGAGAAAAAAAAAACACCAGCAAGAAGCCTGCCACGAAACACTTCCAGCCATAACAGAAAGGGCTGACCCGGTGAAGCTAGAACTATTTAGCAATATGTTCATGTCGATTGCCGAAGAAATGGGAATTACTTTACAACAAGCCAGTCACTCAGTGAACATAAAAGAGCGTTTAGACTTTTCCTGCGCGCTCTTTGACGGCACAGGCCGGCTTATTGCCAATGCCCCGCACATTCCAGTTCATCTAGGCTCTATGGGTGATTCAGTCGTAAGCCTGATCAAGTCACGGGATTGCGATTCAAGCAAGCAGCCAATCGCAGTCAACGATGTATACGTTATGAACAACCCATTTAATGGTGGCACTCACCTACCTGACATTACTGTTATCAGCCCAGTTTTTGATGATCGCCAAGAGCGACTATTCTTCGTAGCATCGCGAGGGCATCATGCCGATGTCGGAGGTATTACGCCTGGTTCAATGCCCCCGACGAGCACAAACATAGAAGAAGAGGGAGTATTACTCGACAACTTTCTCATTGCAAAAGATGGTGAATTCAACGAAACACCATTCGTTGAGCTACTCGAATCGGCGCTCTACCCACCACGCAACATTCGCCAGAATATAAACGACATCAAAGCGCAAATTGCGGCCAACAATAAGGGTATAGCCGCGCTCAAGGGGCTTGTGCACAAATATGGGAGGCAGACTGTTGCAGCTTACATGGAACACGTTCGAGCGAACGCAGCTCTTGCGATTCGAAACCTATTATTAGACTTAGAAGATGGTCAAGCAACAAGCACCATGGATGATGGCAGCGAAATCAAAGTCTCAATTCGTATAGACAAACAAAATCGCACTGCTGTAATTGACTTTTCAGGCACTTCCGCCCAAACCCAAAACAATCTCAATACACCACTGGCCGTAAGTCGAGCAGCAGTACTCTATGTTTTTCGCACCTTAACAAGAGCAGACATTCCGCTAAACGACGGCTGCATGGAACCGCTAGAACTCATTATTCCACCCGGTTCAATGCTCAACCCCCATGAACCGGCGGCAGTGGTAGCAGGAAACGTTGAAACCTCTCAAGTAATTGTCGATACAATCTATCGAGCTCTCAATATCATGGCAGCCTCTCAAGGAACTATGAACAACTTCACCTTCGGGGACCATGAAAAGCAATACTACGAAACTATCTGCGGCGGTTCTGGAGCTGGCCGCTCATTTGCTGGCACGGATGCTATTCAAACTCATATGACCAATTCAAGGTTGACAGATCCTGAAATTCTAGAGTCACGCTTTTCTGTGCTACTTGAGGAATTCTCCATTCGCCAAAATAGCGGTGGCATTGGGAAGTTTAAGGGCGGAGAAGGCACCGTCCGACGCATACGCTTCCTCAAACCGATGTCAGCCTCTATTCTTTCAAATCGTCGCAGAATAAAACCACCAGGTCTTAATGGTGGCAATGACGGCGAATGCGGCTCCAATCAAATAGTGCGAGCCAACGGCAAAATAGAAGAACTCGGCTCAACAGCTACGATTCATGTAGAATGCGGCGACGCAATCGAGATAAAAACACCAGGCGGCGGTGGCTATGGGTCCTTCGAGAGATAATCTGAACGACTCTGGTCCGCAGACATTAAAGTTGTCGTTAAAAAGTTCATTTTTTTTGCTTTTTAGTTGCCGTTTTGATTGGTGATCAAGGAATTTTTTTACCGATATCGGTAAAAAAATTCCTTGATCACCTCAGAAACTTAAAAAAACAGACTAAAACCAACAGAATTTGAACTTTTCCTTACGCTCACTCGTTATTACAGTACGAGGGAGGAACAGACACCATGCTAGAACCAAACAAAACCATTCATGAAGCCAATCAAGACGCAGTTGCCGAGCTGTGGCCAAAATTCGAGTCTCTAATTCCAGACAACATCACCGCCTTAGAATATGTGCTACAAGAGCTCTTCGAACACGGGATGATTCGTTGCCACTGCGGCAATAACTCGCCGCAAAATTTTGCCAGAATAGACTTGCGCATTCTAGGCTGCCTACACTGCTCACGAAAGATCCGCTTCATGGCAAATACATGCTTTCGATACGTTAAACAGCTAAAGGCCTGGTTGGGAGCTATCTACTTAAAAGAGAGACGGGTGCTAGTTACAAGCTATAGACTAGCGAGACTATGCAACATAGCGTCAGCTACAGCTCACAACATCGTCACCACGCTCGGGTGCCATATCCACAAAGAACTTGAGCTAAGACACTGCGATGCAGTCCACACCGCTCCGCTAGCTCTATTCATAAAAGTACTATTCAAACGCAGCCTCATTTCAAGGTCCTACAAGCATCCTTCAGAACCGCCTGACGAAAAAAACAGGGAAGCTCCTTGCGATAGTAAAACTGCTCAACCAAAGAAAAATCGAAAGACAAAGACTTTCACAAATTTATCCAGTGATTTTAATGACCGACCTGAAAAGTTCACAGATACAGATTTGTCAGACACTGACAAGCAGGTCTTTGACTCAATTCGACAGACACCGACTTCGCAAGACTCACTTTGCGCTACAACCGGTATGACTGCAGCACAGGTATCATCATCTCTGGTAATGCTCGAAATATCTGGACTAATTCAGATGCTACCCGGAAACTTATTTGCACGCTGTAAACGGCCCCCTGCTCCTAACTTCGCAAGCGAAGTAAAAGAATCGGCAGCAGCAATTGCATGGCGAGCGTTCAAGACCATTGGCGAAATTTATGGCGGCGTAAGCAGAAAATATTTACAACTTTATCTAGCAGCATTCTGGTGTCATCAAGACGCAACTAGATGGCCAGAAGGCTCACTATTGAAAATACTATTGCGAGGTGAACCAATTCAGTTTCAAGAGATACTCAGCTACGTGTCACCACTAACGGTATCACTGACACCAATCGAGTAATCAAACCTGGTAATCGAATAATCAATTCAGGCAATCGAGCATCCTCTACCAGACTAGGCAAAGCTCAAAACCACTAGACTGAAACGACTCTGTCCCCGCCGCGAAGAAGAGCTGTTTCCAATGCTTCTATAGCGCAAGCTATCAACAAATCGTACTCATTAGCATGGTCCGGAAAAGTAGCCACACCGATGCTAGCAGTAACTGAAAAATTCTGGCCATTATGGTTAATGGCTTGACTATTGACTCGCAGGCGAATTCGCTCACCAACCAATGAAGCACACGCCGCATTGGTCTGCGGAAGAATCACGGCATACTGCCACTGATTATATTTCGCAGCGACATCAACTTCGCGGAGTGCACTCCGAAGTGCATGCGAAACTATTTTCTGTATTGCTTCTGCGGTCAACGGGCCATACTGTCCAGCTAACTCATCATAACCATCAATGCTAAGCAGAACCAACGACGCTGGGTGCTTGTAACGTTTAGCACGTGCGAGTTCAGCCTTGAGTTCCTTGACGAAGGCGCGATGATTGTAGAGTTCGGTGATTGGATCTAACAAGGCTAGGCGCTCGATGTCTTCGCCTTTGGCAGCCGACAAAGTAACTTGCTTCGTCACTAAGGCTGTTTGTTTCTCATAATCTCGGACACGCTCCAAAACCGATGAATTGGCAGCAATTCTCTCAGCAAGCTGGGGTCGATGCTGGCGCAAGTCATTTAAGACCCTGGTAAATAAAGGCTCACCGCCAATTTTACTAGGTGGATTGATGGGCTGATTGGACATGGCATTCCTTAACTATGTTCAGGAGGTCAATTTCTACTGCTAATTTACAGCAGAAACACTATTTATGTTTGCCACGCTTAATCAATAATCTCTTAATTGGTTTCTTCTTTGCGACATGTCTTTCTATAATATCGATGCAATCGACCTCAGCAACTCCGCCGTAGCTCAAGCCTAATGGGTCAACCATGACTACAGGACCATGCTTACAAAGACCTAAACAGCCTGATTTCTTCACTTTGAAAATATCTTCTAACTGAGCCCTCTCAACGGTTTTGCGCAAAACAGCCAAGACGTCGTGCGAATCACGAGCAGAACAATGCTTTCCTTTTGTACAAACGAGCAACTTGGTACAGGTGCTTGCCATTAAATGTCCCCAGCCCTCTGAGTTGATACCTGCCGCGTATTCTAAGGCCAATAGTTCAAGTTCACGCCAGTTCTAAAGCTGTTGACAATTTAATTCTCTGTAAGACTTCAAGCTAGCCTCTCATTTACTCTCCACTGACGACAAATTTTCGATCTCAACCGTCACGGAGCTGGCATCAAGGTCTATTTGGAAGATACGAGTGAAGAAATATTGCTCAGCTTGGATTGTCCGGATAATGTTCTCCGCTTTACGAAATCCGTGTGACTCACCTTCGTAAGCGATATATGCAACTGGAATACCTTTGTGCCTCAGAGCATTGACCATAGCCTCCGCTTGATTGGGAGGAACAACTTTATCGTCTAGCCCCTGAAAGAAAATCACGGGGCAATTTAACTTCTCAACATGGTTAATTGGAGAGCGCGACAGATAGAGCTCCCGTCCAGAGGGATATGGCGCAACCAAATTATCGGTATAACGAGATTCAAACTTGTGAGTGTCGCGTGCTAGAGCTTCAAGATCGCCAATTCCATAGTGACTAGCACCGGCGGTGAAGACATCTGTAAAGGTAAGGGCACAGAGAACAGTATAACCACCTGCACTACCGCCAGAAATAGCAACCCTATGCGGATCTGCCAGTTTCTTGTTGACGAGAAACTTGACACAATTGCAACAGTCGGCCACATCAACAACACCCCAATTCTGATTGAGACGCTTGCGATATTCTCGGCCAAACCCAGTGCTTCCGCCATAATTAACGTCAACCACGGCAAAACCACGCGAGGTCCAATATTGAATTCCCAGTGACAGCGAGCTTGATGCCGCACCAGTGGGACCACCATGACACTTAACTATCAATGGAGGCACTTCATCAGTAGCCGGCGTGAAATGAGGATTGGTCGGTGGATAGTAGAAGGCAAACGCAGTTAAATCAGCATCTGTTGGAAACTCGATAACCTCAGGCCTGGAGATATAGGCTGCAGCAGGAAGACTCGAAGTTGTAGCTTTGAGAGTACTAAATTGACTTGTTGGTAAGTCAAGCTCAACAACCACCTGAGGCGAGGAGGCGCTAGCAGCCAGCATGGCAACCTTGTTTTCACCGGCAGTAAGATAAGAAAATTCCGTATACGAAGAATCGATTTCAACCAGCTTATGCCCCCCCTCTCTGGTGAAATCAAGCTCAATTTTGGCCAAACCCCAAACGCCGCGACGATTAAAGGCGAAAACAACTAATCGCTCAGAAACTACAGCATAAGTTGACTGACCGAATACCCACATGGGTAATCCGAATTCACACTGGGCGTAGGTAGGTTCTGTAATTAATGGCCGCGGCTCAAGACCATCTAGGTCAGCCAATACCATAGGTTGCCAAAATCCTGAATCATCCGAAATGAAAAAGAGCTTGCCGTCAGGAGACCACTGTGGCTGAAATACAGAACAATCAGAGCCTCCAGCAACCAATCGCCACTCCTGCAGCAGTCCTTGGGAGTCTGCCGAATCAATCGAAGCCAAATGCAACTGACAGCCATCCCAAGGCATATTGGGATGCTGCCAGCAAAGGTAAGCAAGAGCCTTACCATCAGGGCTGATACGTGGCGAAGAATAGAAATCGAAACCAGTCGCGACTACCACCGGCTCAGCGATTGGGCCTTTGTCGCTAGATGCTCTCAGTGCCACCGCCACAATAGTATTAACCGGCTCTTTGCAGTCTGCACTGTGCTCTTCCATGACACAGTACAGCCTATTGCGTTTGCGATCAACGCAGAAGTCAGCAAAGCGGTGCGAATGCGCGGCATCGTAGGCAGGGGTCAGAGCCACCGGTTCGGTTAATGAACCGTTCTCTAACCGGCAGTAGTAAATTCGTTGATCTTCGAAGTTTACGTAAATAACTTCTCCGATATCGGTAAAAAACGAACCACCACCATACTCATGCACTAGCGTGCGAATGCTCACAGGTGAAGGATTTAAGTCTGTGAATTCTAGAGTATCTTGACTATCACGGCAGCACTTCACAAGTACCGAGCGACCACCTTCAGTGGGACGACCTTCCAACCAGTAAAGGGTATTGCCATCAGAGTCATAAGTCGTTTGGCTAAGACGAAGTGCCCCACGGGCAACCATTTCAGCGGCAATAGGCGAAGCCCAGGCGCCATAAGACCTGTTAACAGCAGCTTCACTCTTTACTTCAGGCATAAACTCTCCAAACTTGACAGCTGCCGGCGCATAAAACCTGCAACCCCCTAAAACTGTAAACCGCAAGAAAGCTGCAGACCAATGGAGAATCACAAGCCGATAGAAACTACAAGCATGTTGAAACTACATACAAAATAGCAGCATGTGCACAGTATATAATTGCAGGCAGGTTATGAGGTCAATCGATATCTGTGCCAGTAAACATCACGGTTCGCTACTTTGCTATTTTAAAGGAAGAACGCGGCCAAGCTAGCGAGCAGATTCACACGGATGCCGCAGACTTGGCGAGCCTCTTTGCTGAACTTTCAGGAAGAAATCACTTTTCTCTGGAGAAAGATCAACTACGAGTTGCCGTTAATGACTGCTTTGCCAATTGGCATGACCCATTAAGCGACGGCTCAGAAGTAGTCTTCATACCACCAGTAGCGGGCGGTTGAGGATAATGCTGACCAACAAAATAGAGCGGAGCGAAAGCCACACAGGAAGTTTAAGCTTCAAACTTTCACAGGACAAAATCGCAACAGACAAGCTAAAAGCTAGCCTAGAAAGCCCAAAAGCTGGAGCGCTGGTCTGCTTTGAGGGAATCGTCCGCAATCACAACGATGGCAAGGCCGTTCGCACACTAGAGTACGAAGCCTACCAATCTTTAGCCGAGAATGAAGCACAGAAAATTCTCGCTGAAGCATCCCAGAGCTACTCAATTCTGGCAGCGGTTTGCGTTCATCGCACCGGTCTGCTCAATATCGGCGAAACCGCTATTTTTGTTGGCGTCACATCGGCCCATCGCGACGCGGCCTTCCAAGGCTGTCGCTATATCATCGATGAAATCAAGACTCGTCTTCCTATCTGGAAGAAAGAATCTTACGAAGACGGCTCATCAGATTGGGTCAATTGTCAACACGCAGCCAGCGAGACTCACGCTGAAAAGAATCACGCTGAAAAGAATTGCGCGGCTCAGAACCGGCCTAAGCCTCCTACAGGAGCAAACCTGTGAACAAACAAAAACCAAATCAAATTGATCGCCCCAATCAACTAGTCGATAGTTTTGGTCGTGCTCACACCTATTTGCGAATTTCAGTTACCGACCGCTGCAATCTTCGCTGCGTCTACTGCATGCCTCACGAAGGCATAGCATGGAAAAAGCGCGACCAGCTTCTGAGCTATGAAGAAATAACCCGCCTGGCTAACATTTTTACGGCAATGGGCATCAATAAAATCAGATTGACTGGCGGAGAGCCAATGGTCAGAAACGGACTGCCCACCTTAATCAAAGCGCTAGGAAAAGTTCCCAATCTGAAAACATTGGCTATGACCACCAATGCCACTTTACTTGCGAACCACGCCCATGAACTAAAAAAACTTGGTTTAAATGCATTGAACATCAGTCTTGATACATTTTCTAGAGAGCGGTTTCTAGCAATTACTCGTCTTGACCAATTCGATCAGGTGATGGAAGGACTGCATACGGCAATCGCTTGCGGCTTCGATAGCCTGAAGCTGAACGTGGTGGTCATGGCTGGAGTGAACGACGATGAAATTATGAACTTCGCAGATTTTGCAGCAATCCATAAAATCAACGTGCGTTTCATTGAATACATGCCCTTCAAGGACAATTCCTGGACTAGCGACAAAGTAGTTACCTATAAAGAAATGCTCAGCCAAATCGAGAGTCGTTATGAGCTAAAGCGCATTGAAAGTGACCTCTCAGCAGTGGCAAAAGACTATGCCATAACTGGCGGTGGTTCGGTAAGTTTCATTACATCGATGTCAGAAAGCTTTTGCTCTGCGTGCAATCGACTGCGCTTGACGGCAGACGGCTCAATCAAATCGTGTCTTTTCTACGCTGCGGAGATAAATCTGCGCGACGCCATGAGAACGGGCGCAACTGACCAAGAGCTACAGGGTATGATTCTTTATTCATTGGCTAAAAAACCAGAAGCTCACCCGCCTGCAGAGGAAATAGTGGCGGAAGAGAACAGAGCAATGATTGAGATCGGCGGATAGATAAGTCTGACAGAACAGATGAGATCGGCGGATAGATGAGTTTGACAGCACAGATGAGATCGGAGGATTGACTGTTACCATGCGCGATGTATCGCATAAAGTAAATACGCTAAGAACGGCAGTAGCAAAAGCAATTTTGAGAGTCAGTCCCAGCACTATCCAGCAAATTAAAGGCAATACTCTGCCCAAGGGAAACCCCTTAGAAGTAGCAAAGGTAGCGGCAATTCAAGCGGCGAAGAATACAAGCCAAATAATTCCATATTGCCATCCAATGCCCGTTGAATTCGTAGGAGTAGATTTTCAGCTCGATGAAGACTTTATAGAGGTAGTAGTCACAGTCAAAGCCGTCTATAAGACCGGTGTAGAGATGGAAGCGCTGACAGCAGCATCAGTAGCGGCTTTAACCATCTACGACATGGCAAAAATGGTTGACGATCTAATGCAAATTGAATCTGTTACCCTAATGAGCAAAACTGGCGGCAAGAGTGACTACTTAATTGCACCAGAGCGGCAACCTAGCAGAAGAGCCGCGGTTCTAGTTTTGTCAGACACCATCTCAGCAGGGAAAGCAGAAGATCGCTCAGGACAATTTATTGCCAAACAATTGCAAGACAGAGGTTTCGAAATTGCCGAGCTGACCGTCCTAGCCGACGACGAGTCAACCATGGTTCCGGCCGTGAGGAGAATTTGCGACGATCTAAAAGTTGATCTACTAATCACTACTGGCGGTACCGGTCTAAGCCCGAGAGACAATACACCAGAAGCCCTTAAACGCTTGATTGAGCGAGAGCTACCAGGGATAGCAGAGGCCATAAGACGATACGGACAAGAACGCAACTCGTATGCCATGCTCTCCCGGAGCATTGCTGGCGTGCGCAACCAAACAATTATAGTAAGCCTCCCTGGCTCCCTTGGAGCGGCCCAAGACGGAATTGCGGTGCTATTTCCGGCTATAAATCATGCCTTCAAGATGCTCGAAGGGGGCGGCCACACAGAGAACACAAGCTATCAGAGAACAAGCAAATGAGGGTTAGATTAGATTGACAATGTTGACCTACGATCAAGCGCTCAAAGCCATTCTCGACAACTGCCGGCCCTTGTCGACAGAAACAATCAGCCTGAGCGATTCGCTTCGTCGCGTGATTGCTGCACCGGTCAAGGCCAGTTTCGATCTGCCTCAATTTAATAACTCTGCAGTAGACGGATTCGGAGTATTAGTGGAAGACCTCATTGGCGCCTCGGCGACAAATCCAGTAACCCTAACAGTTGTAGGAGAAATGCCAGCCGGAGCCAATCCAACTCTGGGAGACAGCGGTACGAGATTAAATCCCGGTCAATGCATCCGCATCTTAACGGGAGCCCCCGTGCCAGCAGACGTAGAAGCAGTAGTGATGCAAGAAGCCTGCCTCAAGCAAGACGCCAACCACAAGCACGAAGTTCACCTGGCGCAAGAGAGTCAACCTGAAACAATTGCCGTCAGAACTTCAGCAAGAATCGGCGAGAACATCAGACTACAAGGTGAAGAAATAGAAGCTGGCGCAACTGTTCTCCAACCAGGCACTCGCATTTCGCCCCCCGTGCTAGGCCTAATAGCCACCCTCGGCATCTCAGAATTATCAGTGTTTCGCACGCCGAGAGTAGCTGTCATTGCCACTGGTGACGAGCTAGTGGAACCGGGTCTACCAATCGCCGCGGGGCAGATCTACAATTCAAATTCGTATGCTCTAGTAGCCGCTCTCAACGCCTTAGGCGTGACAGAAGTGAAGCGCTTCCACGCTAAAGACAATCGCGCAGAGACAAGCAAAATTTTACAAGAAGCCCTTGAATTTGCCGATATTGTCATATCAACAGGAGGTGTCTCTGTAGGCGAGTATGACTTTATAAAAGAAGTTTGCGAAGACCAGGGCGTAGAAACAATATTTTGGCGAATTGCCATCAAGCCAGGAAAGCCTGTCTACTTTGGCGTGAATCGCAGTACTAAGCCGGGCCAGATAGTGTTTGGACTACCCGGCAATCCGGTATCGGCATTGGTGACATTCAATTTGTTTGTCAAACCTGCCATTGCTCGCTTGCAGGGTGGAAGCATTGCTAATAGACACGTCCAGGCAAAGGCAGCCCGCCACCTCAAGAAAAAAGCAGGACGCCTTGATTTTGTCAGAGGAAAACTCAGCTTAGATAACTCTATCGAAATTACCGTAATGCCTACGGTAGGCCAAGAGTCGCATATGCTAACTGGTCTAGCAAAGGCAGACTGCCTTATGCACTTTGCGCAAGAACTTGAATTTCATCCCGAGGGAGAATATATAAAAGTCGAACTACTAAATTGGTTCGAATAGAAAACCTAGCTCAACAATCGTCGAGGAAAGAATGTCTCATCAAAAAGTATCAATAACAGCAGCAGATGGAGAGTCTTTCTCTGCTTATCTGGCACTGCCCCAGTCGGGCCAAGGACCAGCGATACTATTGATTCAAGAAATTTTTGGCGTTAACCCACACATACGCAAAGTAGCAGACTACTACGCCCAAGAGGGCTATGTTGTCCTGGCGCCAGATTTGTTCTTCCGCATGTGGCCAAACGTAGAACTTGGTTACAACGGCGGCGACATGGAAACAGCCATTTCATACAAAGAGAAATTTGATGAAGCTCAAGGCTTACTCGATTTGGCAGCGGCTTTGGATTACTTACGGGCCCTACCGCAAGTCACAGGAGGCGTGGCAGCCCTGGGACACGGCCTAGGCGGAAGGCTAGCCTATCGACTAGCGGCTCACGCCAAGCTAGAAGGCACAGTAAGCTATTATGGCGCCGATATCGACAAACACTTAAATGAAGCCGATGAGATCGCTTCTCCCATTATTTTTCATCTTGGTGCCGACGACCCATTAATTCCAGCTGCATCAATGGAAAAAGTGATGTTGAAAATGGTGAGCAATCATGACGCTAGAGTTTATGTATACGAGAACGCTGGCCACGGCTTCAACTGCGAAGCAAGAGCTAGTTATAATCAGCGAGCCGCTCTACTAGCACAAGCTCGCACCATCGAGTTTCTTCATGCCTGCATAGGCCCGAAAGTAAATATCGAAGAATTGTTCGATCACCATCTCTTTACGGCCCTAAATCAAAAAGATTTAGATGGAACCCTTGAGACACTTACTGAAGACGCCGTGGTCACTTTCGTACCAACCCTCAGCGGTGGACACGGCCAAAACGAACTCCAACGCTTCTACAAAGATTTGTTTAAAGCTCTAGGTGGAGATGCTCAGTTGACGACGATCTCACGCACCATAAACGCCAACCGAGTAGTGGACGAGCTGGTCCTTTCCTTTACCCACGACAGACCGATGGATTTTATCCTTCCCGCTGTAGCTCCTACTCAAAAAAAAGTGACGATACCACTGGTGATGCTAGCAACATTTTGCCTAGAAAAGCTTTCTCGCTTGAATGTTTACTGGGATCAAGCAAGTGTAATTCTGCAGGTCGGCATATTGCCTGACGAAGACTCACAGGGCGGCCTTCGGCTACCCGCCCATGGCTCAGAACAAGCTAATAAAATTCTCGATGATTCAGTCAAAATTCAAAAGATTGGCTCACGAATTCTCTAGTTTAGTGGAAAACATGTAACTGCAAATACTGCAAGAGCATAATTGTCTTGGCGTCCATAATTTCGCCGCTCTTGACCATTGCTAATGCTTTTGCAAACGGCAATTCAAGAATTTCAATATCCTCACCATCTACACCACCTTGCGCTGCGATCTCACGCTTTTCGTACTCACCAATGTAAAAGTGCAGTCTCTCAGTAACTGATCCAGGACTCATAAAACAGTCGTAAACTTTCTCGATACTTTTAACTTCAAGACCAGCTTCTTCAGACAGCTCCCGCTTGATTGCAGTATCGGGATCATCGCTATCAAGAAGACCAGCGCAGGCCTCAATCAAGAAGCCATTGTGACCGTTAACATAGGCCGCTAGACGGAACTGCTTTACGAGAACAATAGTCTTGTCCTCTAAATTGTAAGGGAGTATGGTCGCGCCATTGCCACGATCATAGGTCTCGCGGGTTTGCTCTTGCCAGCTACCATCAGAGCGCAAATATTCAAAATGATGTTTCTTAAGTATGAACCAATCATCAGACAGCAGAGTGCTGCTTTTAACCCTAACTCGCTCCACCAATTACTTCCTCCAGTTCAGTGTATACTCTATCGCGCAACTTCAGGCAAAAGCAAGCGTCAGCGCACTAGGCGCGATTTTACGATGAACACATCAGTGCCCAAAGCAAGCAATGTACTGATATCCAAACAGTCTAGAATAGAAATATGCAATTTAAAAACCTTTTCGCCGCCTTCGCAGCCCTAACATTATTTGGTATCGAACCGGGTCAATCTGCACCTAATCAAACTAGACCCAATAACTCTAATACTAGAGAAGCTATTGCTAATAAAGCTATTGCCAACCAAGCAACCAAACAAGATCCGCGGACCAGTTTCATCAAGGTACCACCCGGATTTATCGTAACCATCTATGCTACAGGCTTAGAGTGTCCGCGACAGATGGCACTATCGCCGAACGGCACACTTTTTGTAGGCACTAAAATAAATCGTAACGGCAAAGTTTACGCCATCATTGACTCAAACAAAGACGGAACTGGCGATCGAATAGTTACAATTGCCGACAATCTAAAATGCCCAAATGGTGTAGCCTTCAACAACGGCACTTTATATGTTGCCGAAATCAACAGAATCCTGCGATACGAAGACATTGAGAACAAGTTATCTAAGCTATCGAATCAAGAGACAACAACAAAACTAACGCCACCATCAGTAGTGAGTAGTGCTTTTCCTAGCGAAGGTCACCACGGCTGGAAATACATTCGTGTTGGCCCGGATGGCAAGCTTTATGTGCCTGTCGGAGCACCGTGCAATGTCTGCGAACCAGAAAAGAACATTTTTGCTTCGATCATGCGCCTAAACAGAGATGGTAGCGACCTAGAACTGTTTGCCAGCGGGATCCGCAACACTGTTGGCTTCGACTTTCATCCACAGACCGGGCAGCTCTGGTTTACAGACAACGGCAGAGACTTACTGGGCGACGATACTCCACCAGACGAACTTAACTGTGCGGCCAAAGCTGGCCTCAACTTCGGTTTTCCCTACCGCTATGGCGCCAATCTTCCTGACCCACTATTCGGCACCAAAGCCAAAGCAAACAGCAACTTCACACCACCAGCCCTGCTCCTTGGTCCACACGTAGCCGCTTTGGGCATGCGCTTTTATACTGGCAAACAATTTCCGCAGCAGTACCAGGGAAACATTTTCATCGCCGAGCACGGCTCATGGAATCGCAGCAAAAAGACAGGTTGCAGAGTTTCGCGAGTCGTTCTTGACAGCCCGCGGAATGAATCAAAAGACAAGAGCAAAGCAGCATATCAAAAAGCTAAATATGAGACCTTCGCCGAAGGCTGGCTCAATCAAGCTAAGCAAGAATACGCCGGTCGACCAGTCGATATAGTGGTTGCCCACGACGGATCACTGTTTGTGTCAGATGACACAGCTGGCGTTATCTATCGCATCAGCTATAAACAGCCAAAGCGCTAGAACTAACGTCTATAGCGGTGTCACAACAGTCTTGATTGCAAGACTAACTCTAGATTCTATTTGGAATCCACAGCCTGATCATCCCAAATAATTCGTGGTGCCTTTTCTGCCTCAAAAGTACCAGCCACGAAACTGCCATCCGGCAAACGCAGCAACATCGCTCCAGGAATACGACCACCACCAATGGGTGACAGCAAGCGAAACTGAAGCCCGTAGCCATCTTTGTTAACATAGTGCTGCTCCAATACCGGTTCCGAATTAGAAGCGCGCGAATAGACAGAAATACGCGGTAGTTTATTCGACTCAGAGGTAAACGCCATATTGCACAGCGGTTTCTGCCTTTTCATCATATTGACCACAACCTTACAATAGCGCTTGCGGCTCTGTTTCAGGGTAACACTATGACTGTTCCACTGCACAACGTCTGGCCTAAAGGGCTGGCCGCCGATAGTGCCTGCTACTGGTCCGCTAGGCACCGGCTGACTGACAGCGGCGCGACACCAGGCCAGTTTACCCCGGGCCTGAGCAGAACTGCTGTTTGCGCGAGGTAGTTTAGCTTGAGCAAACAGCGCTGGCAGCCAAGTCAAAGAAACACTTGCCACAACAAAAGCAGATAGCGACAGAACTACATATCTTTCTAACTTATATCTCTTGCTCACAAATCGCATGTCGTCGAGATTTCCGTTTAAGTTTTCGGTTACAGATGTTATGGAGCAAAATAGCCACTGTTAACCATAATATATGCAACCAGTTGCACGTTCTTAATTGTCAAAAGGTTAATCAATTGACAAGGTCTCGACAGTATGTCTTCATACAAAGGTAAAATGACAGCTATCTGAGTGGAATAAAATCAATTGTCGGCCGCTTCCCAAGCAAGAACAACCAAAGCTATAACGAGCACGGCACTATCAATCAGCTGCCTATTGTCAGCCGGGTTGATCACGACCGACCAAGCAACAGCTATAGAGTCTGACAATTCAGCCTTACAGACAAGTAGCAGCAAGGCCAAGGCTGAAAGCAAGCGACTGAACGAAGACCCTACTCCTCCAGAGCGTCACGGTAGTGAAATTTTCACAGAAGAGACGGCCAGTGCTCTGTTATTGCAAGCCAAGCAATACATGCGTCACCACAACTACAACAAGGCCTTGAAGCTTCTCAGACGCGCCATCAAACTAAACGATGACGACATGGACATTCGTGTTCTGTACGCTGAAGCATTAGACGAAAAACTCAGTCACCAAGCAGAAAAAGAACCAGAAATTTTCAATGAATGTATTAAGTCTTGGCTAATGGTAGCCAGACAAGAAGTTGGCCTCGAAAAAGGAATGACATTCAAAGGCATAGGCTTTATGTCAGGTCAGTACGCTGATGAAGATTGGGCAGGAAAAGCAAAGAAACGCCTGCGAGTATTGACCGGGTACAGCCCTAAGCCCTGGGAAACCAACGATCGCTACTTGAAAAAAGTGCTGAAACCAGCTGAGACTTCCGTTTCTGCTGTAATCAAATCATCTAGCGACAGCGAAACAAGCACAGAGACCAAGCATGAAACAGACAGACTTAAGCGACAAGTAAACCAGAGCGACAAGTAACGCAGAGCAACAAGAAACCCAGAGCGAAAACTAATTCAAACTAGAATGAACCTCAAATTACATCTACTCAGCTAAAGGCGCTATAGTTGCACTTATTCGCTTAATTCAACGAGTCAATATGGAAACCCCTAAACTACTAATCGCTGGCCTTTCACAGCAGACACTAAATCTGGTTCGGCAAGCAGTAGAACAGCTTGGCTACCAGATTGTGCCATCCCCCGCCATGTCTCTAGCCCTATTCCTAGCTCACAAGAACCTACCAGACTTGATCATCAGCGATCTTCAGATGCGAGACGGTGATGGATTGAGCTTCTTACGAGAGATTCAACAAGACATTGAGCTAAGCGCCATTCCCTTTCTATTTTGCCTTGATCAGATGCCCGATGAAGCCACCGAATTGCAAGCAATAAAGAGTGGTGCTCGAAAAGTTGTGCCAAACAATCTTCATCCCACTGAGTTTTTGCACATCATCGAGCCCTTTATTGACGAGCGCTTGAGAGAGAAAGTATCGCGTGAAGAACAAAGTCCTGAGTAAGGACAAATGCTAAAATTAACGATTATTCCTGAAAGCCTTGGCTAAGCGGTCTTTCCCTTGAAGCTCTCGCGCAAAGTTCTCCTCATAGTCACCATACCGGTTGTCGCTGAACTGGCTTTGGTCAGCGCCCTGCTCTATCAACTAAGCAATGTCGATCGAGCCAGACGAGAAGAAAGTTACTCTCGTGAATTAATTGCTCATGTTAATTCAGCCATGTTTCTCTACATGCAACGCAGCAACCTTGTCATCTGGGCCAGCACGACGCAAGATCCCAGACTGAAGGCGCGCCAAGAGGGCTTAGCTGGCAAAATAGTGGACGAAGTCAGGATGATTCGCGATCTTGCCCAACAAGGTAAAGGCTCTGACAAAGAAACATGGCTAAAACTAGCCAATCTGCTCAATCAAATTAGAACGGGATTCGACGCCGCCAAAACTGACTATGATGCCGGCAATAAATTGGCAGCTGGACTAACCTGGGCCCGAATACAGGGTGATATAGACGAGCTAATCAACTTGGCGAACCAAATGTCACGAAAAAACGAACTGTTGGATAAAGAGAAGCTGGCTCGACTGAAAAGAGACGATGAGATCCTCCATCTCATTTTGTATAGCTCAATTGCCCTAAGCGTCGGCACAGCCTTCGGCTTAGCAATTCTGTTTAACCGCAGTACCACTGATCGCCTCAATGTGATTATGCACAATACTCAAAGAATGAGCCTCGGCAAGCCACCGACCATAAGACTAAGCGGTGACGACGAATTGGCTCAAATTGACCGCGTATATCACCGCATGTACAAAGAACTAGTAACCATGCAGCGCAAAGAAATGGCGGTGCTAGAAAATGTTGCCGACATTGTTTGCTCACTCGATCGTCAGCTGATTTTCAGCAGCATCAACGAGGCAGTCATAGAAATGTGGCGCTATGAACAAGACTCAATCATTGGCCGCAGAGCTGTTGACCTTTTCGATGAATCAGAACGCAGCGATGCACGGGCCAAACTAATGGAAGCAATTGAAGAGAAAGGCTCAAAACGCTTTGACGTAAAAGTTGTAAAAGCTGATGGTAGTGTCTGCGAAAGCGCTTGGTCTGCCACTTGGTCTGACGACGAGCAACTGCTTTACTGTGTCATTCAAGACGTTGGCGCACGCAAACAGCTAGAACAAATGAAGCGCGATTTCGTGGCCGTTGTATCTCACGATTTACGCACGCCTCTGACGTCAATTCAAATGATTCACTCGATGCTGAAAGAAGACGCAGAAGGAGTATTGCCACCACAGGCGATGAAAAATCTGAGCAATGCTCAAGACAATGTTAGCCGCTTAATGGCATTAATAAACAACTTGCTTGATCTAGAGAAGCTCGATGCGGGCTATGTGGAGCTCATCATGGAACATGCACCACTAAAAAAAGCCATAGACACGTCTATAGGAGCCGTTGAAGCATTGGCAAAGAAGCAAAAAATCTCAATCGTAAATTCTATTGACAACAACATCGAAGCGTACCTAGACTCGGAGAGAATCACCCAAGTAGTAGTCAACCTGCTCTCCAATGCCTTAAAATTCTCCCCCAACGGTTCAACCATCAGCATTAGCGCCAGAGCAGTCGATTCGCAGCCGCAAGAAGGCATGCTAAGAGTAGATATAACAGACCAAGGCCGGGGCATTCCTGCCGATAAAGCGGCCAGCATTTTTGAGAGGTTTAGCCAGGTTAAAAATGAAGATGGCCGCAGTAATCGCGGTAGCGGACTCGGCCTAGCAATATGTAAAGCGATAATCGAGCAGCATGGGGGAGAGATTGGGGTAGAATCAGTTGAAGGAAAAGGCAGCACATTCTGGTTTACCCTGGCATCCCATAGTAAGTATTACCTGGAAAACTGATGGCAAAAATTCTTATTGTCGAAGACGACCCGCAGTTGGCTGACTTAATTGTTCAATGCCTGTCCCGCGAAAATCACTTAGTAGAACACGTCGATAATGGTGCCGACGCGCTCAGCCAGGTCAAGCTCTACATTTTTGATTTGATTATTCTTGACTGGAATTTACCAGAAGTAACGGGACTTGGCATTCTCCAAGAATTTCGTGCCCGCGGGGGTGTCACCCCGGTCCTATTCCTTACTGGCCGCAGAGAACTTGCCGATAAGCTAGAGGGCCTTGATGCCGGGGCCGATGACTATCTCACCAAACCATTCGACTCTAGAGAACTAAAATCTCGTGTCAGAGCACTCCTAAGGCGCCCAACAGCCCTGGTCGGAGACGTCTTACAAGTTGGCCCGCTCGAACTTGATCCCAAAGATTTCAAAGTTACGTTAAGAGGCCAAGAAATCAAGCTGGTACCAAAGGAATTTGCTCTTCTCGAGTTTTTAATGCGTCACCCTGGTGAACTGTTCGGCGTCGACAAGCTACTTGACAGCGTTTGGCCCTGCCAGTCTGACTCAACCCGCGAAGCCCTTACCACTTGCATCAAACGACTGCGCAAAAAACTTGACGGCGACTCCGAAAGCTCCTTAATTCGCAATGTTCACGGCGTCGGCTACGGCCTCTTTGTTGAACAGAAGTAGATGCTGCTTCAAGGTAATTAAACAGCAGCTCCACGCCAACTCACCAAACAATAGATTAAGGCCATGACAGACCCCATAATCGGTCAAGCCATGGCCTTAATGCAGAAGACCCCAGAGGCACCAGCAACAGTGGCAGAACCGGTCACCCCCGGAGGGATGTGACGCTCAGCAGCGGCGGTCGCCACAGCTAGAGCAAAATCTATCTCTAAAGACTGACAATGCTTTAGCGACTTGCCTTTTTCTCGGCCTTGGCCACTTTCTTCTCTTTCATAGTCTTAGAAGCCTTCTTTTTAACTTCTTTCTTTTTGACTTGCTCTTTACCCATGACCGCCTCCAACGAATAACTTTACAGATTTATGTTACAGCACTGTTAGCTTACACACTAATCACTGGCAGTACTATGATGATAGCTACAAAATAACTCTACCAAAGTTACTATACCCAAACAGTTCAGGAGTAACAGATGTCAACAAAATCAATCTGCGGAGCACTGGCTCTCGTTAGCATGATGTCTATCAGTTTCGTTTCTGCCGCTCCCAAAGCTAGCAAAGACAAGCCAGCTGCAGCTCCGGCTGCCGCTCAACCAGCCGCCCAACCAGGAATAGTTTGGAAAATAGACTCAGGTCACACCACTGCCGATTTCTCGGTACGCCACTTAATGATCTCCAACGTTAAAGGTCATTTCTCAAAAGTTAGCGGCAATGTTAACTACGACGGTAAAGATCTGAAATCTATCAAAATAGATGCAGCAATTGAAGTTGCTTCAGTTGATACAGGCGAAAATGGTCGCGACGAGCACCTCAAGAACGCCGACTTTTTCGACGCTACTAAGTTCCCGACTATGACCTTTAAATCGAAAAAAGTTAAAAGCGCTGGCAAGGGCAAATTTACAGTCTTGGGTGACCTCACCATCAAAGGTGTAACCAAAGAAGTAACCCTTGATGTTGAAGGCCCAACAGAGCAAATCAAAGACATGCAAGGCGGCACCAGAGTTGGTGCTTCAGCAACTACTAAAATCAACCGCAAAGATTTTGGTATAACCTGGAACAAAGCTCTCGACAATGGCTCCAGCGTAGTTGGTGACGACGTCAAAGTAAGCATTGAAGTTGAAGCTGTAAAGCAAAAATAGATCTAGAACCAGAACCCAGCGAAAGTGTCTCTAAGTAAACTACCCAAAGAACTCTACAATTCACTTCTAGCCAGAGTGACAAAACTAGGCGAAGGCCAGCGTTTGCTTTTAGGCATCGCTGGCTTTCCCGCTTCGGGCAAAAGTACTTTAGCCAAAGATTTAGCTAAGGGCATCAACAAAGATTTGAAAAGCAAAGTAGCCATTGTTGTTCCCATGGATGGCTTTCACAGAAGCAACACTGAACTCAGGGCCTGGGGAATTTGGGAATTAAAAGGCATCCCTGACAGCTTTAACCCTGAGGCCTTCGTCAATTTGCTCACCGGCTTGCGCGAGCACACCAATAGCCAAGTTGGCTGCCCAGCCTTTGATCGAAAAATCGAAGAACCGAGCGACAATGCCATTTTAGTGCAGCCACATCACAGGTTGGTTATCATCGAAGGCAACTATTTGCTTCTAGCAAACGGCCCATGGGGCAAGATTAAACCGCTGCTCGATGAAACCTGGTACATCGAAAGCAACATACAAAAAATCGAACCCAGGCTTCTGGAGCGGCACATTAAAGGTGGTCGCAGCCCCGAGGAAGCCAGGCGAAAAATGGAATCAACCGATCTGCCTAATGCCCGACTGATTGAAACGACCAAGGCTATGGCCGATCACGTCATACCTATATAAGCTCCTAAGCTGAACTTGGGGCAATTCCCACTGAAGCCTGAGAAATAATCAACAAATTACCGACTTGGCAGTTATCATTATAAACAGTCGAGGCGGAGTCACTGAATGAGTCATACAAGCGGCGGCGGGCATGGCCACGGTGGTCATCATGGGGTTCAAGGCGGGCATCCAGACCAATCACCAGGATGGAACAGTGCGCTACAAGGCGGACAAAGGCCCATAACTTCACTGCCCAACCCAACTATTCTGCCGATATTTTTTGCTTTATTTGTATTTGTGCTTATGCTCTTGCCCTTCGTAATTAACTGGGACGCAGACGGTGTCGAGCTGCCCTGGGTGCACAAACGCAATCAACTTAGCCAAGAGCAGTCTCTTCAGCAGCAAGCAGGGCCACAAGAAGGGTTACAGGGCAGCTATCAAACAACAGCTGACTTAGCAGGAAATCCAGCTCAACGGGCCAGCCAGGCGCAAGAACAAGCAATCAACCAGGCCCCGGCAGCCAGCTACGAGCAACAGCTCTTGTATGCATCACAACAAAGCTACGCCCAGAATGCCAACCAACAAACTCAGGCAGTGAACCCCGCAGCACAACAAAATTATGCGGCACAGCCAAACTATTCACAAATGGGTTACCCCCAAGAAAATTACGGACAGAATTATGCTCCTGTGGCTCAGCCACAAAGAAGACACCGAGTCTTTGTAGAGCGGTAGCTAGCACTATTTTCACCCACCCAGCACCTCCCGACCACCTAAGTACGGCCGCAAAGCTTTCGGCACATTGATTGTGCCGTCTTGATTCTGATGATTCTCCAGCAAGGCAATCAAGATACGTGGAGAGGCAATTGCAGTATTGTTCAAAGTATGGACGTACTGTTTCTTCCCTTCGTGATCGATGTAGCGTATACCTAAACGCCGGGCCTGAAAATCATGAAAAGTAGAGCAAGAGTGAGTCTCGCAGTACGCTCCTCGGCTTGGCATCCAGGTTTCAATATCATGTTTTCGCACTTGACCCAGACCCATATCACCTGTACAAACTGCCACCACTCGGTAGGGTAGCTCTAGTGCCTGGACAATTTCTTCGGAGTTCTTCAACAAACGCAGATGCTCTTGTTCAGACACCTCTACATCGTTTGCACAGAACACCACTTGTTCGACTTTCTGAAATTGATGCACTCGGTAGAGACCTTTAGTGTCGCGACCAGCAGCCCCAGCCTCACGGCGAAAACAAGTAGAGATACCAGCAAAGCGCAGGGTTGTGCCTGCTACTACTCGATTGGCCTGCATGGCGACAATTCCTACTTCAGAAGTACCGGTTAAGTAGCGCTTGCCCTCTTCTAGTTGATAGGCATTGTCCTCACCCAAAGGAAAATACCCCGTGCCGAACATAGCAGCTTCATTCACCATCAGCGGTGGCAAGACAGCTGTAAATCCTTTGGCCAAAACATGGTCTAGGGCAAAGCGCAGCACAGCCAATTCAAGCAAAGCTCCGTCACCAATCAAGCCATAGGCCCTAGATCCAGCGGCAAAGCGCGCCCCTTCAAAGTCAACCATACGATTGAGCAAAGCCAGTTCTATATGATCGCGCTCCTTAAATGTGCGCTTCGCCACCTCAGCAACACGATAAATCTCAACGTTATCGCTGTCATCGGCTCCCACTGGAACAGCGGCCGCAGGCAAGCCAGGAACATGAGCCATAAGCCCATGATACTCAAGATCTACAGCCTTTAACTGGCTCTCTTTAAGTGCCAAAGCGGCGCCAATTTCTTTAGAATGGGCAATATGGCTAGCGCGATTTTGCCCGTCGCTAGTGACTAAATCGGTGATGCGATTGCGCTGTTCTCGCAATTGATTTACTGCCTTGCCGAGCATGCGGCGCTCTTCATCAACTTGCAGAAGCCGCTCTATATCAAGCTTGATGCGCTTAGCCGCAATGGCACTCTTAAAAGCAACTGGGTTCTTTCGTATTTGTTCTATGTCTATCATTACTACCTCTATTTGCTTGAAGCATTTGCTTGAAGCTTTAGCCTTTGGCTTTAGCACTAAGCACTGACTTCTATGGGTAGCGAGGCACAAAAAAGAGGCCTCGCTTGGGCGGGCCCCTAAAATTCAAATCACTAAATCTATGAGTTGAAAGACAAGCAGCACCCGCATCTCGGAGAAATCGGAGATGATGATGACGAAAGTCTAGCTGGCTGGGTTGCGTAACTCATGCTTCCACTATAAGCGCTCAACAAGGTTTGTCAACGAGGCAAAAGATTCCAAAAAGTTTAGAATTTGGCCTAACAAAAACAATATGCTAGGGTGATCACTACTTTTCTCCTTTTAAAATGGTTTCCATGGAAACTATATTTAAAAGTGAAAAATAGACCCGTTGGAAACTAAGACCTAGCATAAACTGAGCCAGAACCTATTAGAAACCCAGCCGAAACCTAGCATTAACTTAGCCAAGACTTAGTCCAATCCTAGCCAAAACACAAATGGAGATAGAGGCCGTGCACACCGAATTACTTGAATACGCCGACGACAATCAGATCTGTGAAGCATTTGTGGCCTATGACGCAACAAAAAAAGAACAGCGTCCAGCCGTTTTGATTTGTCATGCCTGGGGCGGACAGGGTGCGCTCGAACAAGATAAAGCAAAAAAGTTGGCCGAGCTCGGTTATGTTGGCTTTGCCCTAGACAATTATGGCAAAGGCAAGCGCGGCAGCTCAATGGAAGAGAACGGCAAATTGATGCAGCCTTTCATGGATGATCGGGCCATGTTGCGCCAAAGACTCTTGGCTGGCCTAGCTGCGGCAAGAAAGCACCCCATGGTGAGTGATAAAATTGCAGTGATTGGCTTTTGCTTCGGCGGTCTCTGTGCCCTTGATCTGGCCCGCGTTTCTGGCAAAAATTCTGGTGAGAAAGGCGTCAACGGAGCCGTTGCCTTCCACGGCCTATTCCACCCACCAGCACTCGGTAAGCAAGAAGAAATCGCCGCCAAAATCTTGATTTTACATGGCTACGACGACCCAATGGCTACTCCAACTGACGTTCTCGCCATTGCTAAAGAATTGACTGAGGCTAAAGCCGATTGGCAGCTCCATGCCTACGGCCACACCAGTCACGCCTTTACTAATCCAGAAGTAAACATGCCTGAAAACGGCTTGCAATATAACGCCACAGCCGACAAGCGCTCCTGGCAATCGATGCAGAACTTCTTGAGCGAAGTACTAGGTTAAGGCCCAGAGTCTAATTTAGTGGCCTATTTAGATTCGAGCTTAGAGTCTGGCTTTGCTGCGGGTACGAACTCTGCCTTCAGGGCGTCGCGCAGCTTCACAGCCTCAGTTAGCCCAGGGTCGATGGCAGCGGCTTTCTCAAAATCAGAAAGCGCCTCTTGATAGTGCTTTGTCCGCAAACTAGCAAAGCCGCGCAAAAAAATAGCATCAGCATTATTTGGTTTTTTCACTAGGGCATTGTTAAGAAGCTCCGTGGCCTCGCTATAGCGATCACTTTGCAGTAGCTCACGAGCAGCAACTACGTAATAGCGATCACCTAAATCAATTGGAACAGTTTGAGCATACTTGAAAAGCCCATAGATAGCGCCAATGAGCAGGAAGGTTCCCATTACAGGATGGCGCGATAATGGCTTTTTAGCACCCGGCAAATAAAGGGTGCCGCAAATGAAACCAGAAAGAAGACCACCGAAATGGCAAAAATTGTCAAAGCCAAAAGTAAAACCTAGAACAATATTTAGAACTAGAAAAGCTGTAGCTGATTTACTTCCAGCCAAGAATGCTTCTTTGCCCATCTCCTTTCGGTGAGCAAAAAAGAAAGCAAAAAGTGAACCGTAGACTCCAAAAATTGCCCCCGACGCACCAGCAGAAACCACTCCCGGGTTAAAGAGCAAACTGAGGCAGGAGCCCCCGAAGCCCGAAATAAAATAGAGATTGATAAAGCGGCGGGTACCAAAAAGTTCTTCTGCTGACTGACCTAAATTCCAAAGTGCAGCCATGTTGAATGCAATATGAACAAAGCCAATATGCAAAAACATCGATGAGAACATGCGCCACCAGTCACCATTAAGAGTGCGCGGACCAAAATTAGCTCCCCAATCGAGAAGCATCTCGGAACTAGGGGCTGTCAATGCCTTCCCGCCAGAAACCACGCACATGGCGGCAAAAACCGCTAGGTTGGTGATCACAATTAATCGAGTAGCAGGAAACTTACTTTCGGACAATGGGTTCCTTTATGCTATCTAGCAGCCACAGCTTCGCTGGTGACACCGTATTGCAATAAAAGCGGAGTGAGCTTGGCATCAATTAGCTTCTTCGCCAAAACCAGGTCAACTTGATCTGGTCTCTCTATATTGGAGCACAGTTCACTCAATATTTCCTCGCAAACCACACCAGCTTCAAGGGCCAGTTTATATGGATAATTGCTGAATGTCACTAATGAATAGCGCGAGCGATAAGCACCAGCGAATTCTTTCTCTAACAGCTTTTCTACACCCTTGCCCAGCAAGAATTTAGGGTCGCCTACTTTGTCGCGCATTTCAGTAAAGTTCTCAACAGCCATATCGGCTATGGCATCACAGTTTGCTTTGCGGCGCTTAACCAAGTCATCAAAAATGATTTGCCAGTTGAATACGCCTTCCTTCATTCGACGCTGTTGGCCTTGCTCCTGCGAGTCGGCTCCTGCTTCTGGCGCTGTTTTTTCCCGATGATCGATATAAAGACTGCCACCGCGAGCAATGTGCTCTTCAATACATTCTTCTAAAATAGTGAGATCTTCAAAGCCACAGTTAGCACCCTGACCAAAGAACGGCACAATGGCGTGAGCAGCATCGCCCAGCAAGAGGGCTCTGCCATCAATGTTCCAAGGATAAGACTTAACTGTGTCCATATGCCCAGTAGGATTGGCAAAGAAATTGTCCACCAGATTCGGTATCAATGGCACAGCATCAGCAAATTCAGTGTTGAAGAATTGATCAACGGCTTCTCTTGTGGTCAGACCCTCGAAGCTATCAGGTCCTTCAAAGGGCAAGAACAAAGTGCAAGTGAAGCTGCCATCAAAGTTTGGCAAAGCAATAAGCATGTAGGCGCCCCGAGGCCAAATATGCAAGGCATTTTTTTCCATTTGAAAAGCGCCATCAGGGCCAGCTGGAATGACAAGCTCTTTGTAGCCGTAGTTGAGCCTCGAAGAAGTACACTTGTAGCCGTATTGTTCCGTGATATCATCGCGAATCTTAGAAGCTGAGCCATCAGTGCCAATAACAATGGCGGCTTTCACTGCGTACTCCTGGTGAGGCTTCACTGATTCATCGACCATAGCCACGGCATTTGTAGGAATATCTAAGCCATCTGCTTTTTGTTGGAAATGAAAACGCACAGCGCCAGTAGCTTCAGCCTTGGTCATGAGCATTTGATTGAGACTGGCGCGCGAAATTGAATTGATATATTCATCATCGCTTTTGCCGTAAGCTTGATAAGTTAACTCGCCAGTTTTCGAGTGCATCATACGCCCGCGCATGGGCACGGCTTGAGCCAACACATCGTCATCTAGACCAGCCAGATGCATGGCCTTGAGACCCCTAGTAGAAATGGCGAGGTTAATAGAGCGACCAGCTGAAATCTGCTCTTTCCGCATATCAACTCGACGTTCGTACACATCAATCTTGAAGCCCCGCTTGGCCATAAATATTGCCAGAAGCGAGCCCACCAAGCCAGCACCAACAATTGCTATTTCGGCTTCTTTTGTTGCTTCAACCATCTTTCGCCTTCCTTTCTAGAGCTCTACTCTAGAGCTCTACTTTTGCCCAGCAAACTTCTTTACCACTTCATAAAATCGATAGACATCTTCAAAGGTGTTATACATAGCCGTTGGTGTGGCGCGAATAATATCGGGTTCACGAAAATCGCAGACCACTCCTTTCTGCTTGAACTGCTCTAATAGCTCCTTTCCATCGCCTTTAAAGCGAATGCTCAACTGGCTGCCCCGTTGAGTTATATCAGACGGGGTAATTATCGAGCAAAAGCCTTCTACTGAATTGAGCAAGTATTCCATGAAACTTGTTAGTTTATCACCACGTTGACGCAACTTGGGCATGGTCGCTTGATCAAACAGCTCTAGAGAAGCGCGCAGAGCGGCTAGCTGAAAAATCGGCGGATTTGAAAGCTGCCAACCTTCAGCACCAGCCATGGGATCAAACACTGGAGACATTTTAAAACGCTCTTCTTTATTGTGCCCCCACCAACCAGCAAAGCGTGGCAGCTCAAAGGAATGTCCATGTTTTTCGTGAACAAAGCAGCCAGACAATCCGCCCGGTCCAGCATTCAAGTACTTATACGAGCACCAAACAGCAAAGTCTACCTGCCAATCATGCAACTCTAACAATAGATTGCCGGCTCCGTGAGCCAGATTAAGACCAAACTGCGCCCCTTGAGCATGGGCTTCAGCTGCGATTTTTTGCACTTCAAAGGCTTGCCCCGTTAGGTAATTGACATTGCCCAAAAGCACCAAAGCAATTTCGCTACCATGCTGCTTCAAAATAGCGAGAATATCTTCAGTCTCAAGGGTATCAGCACCAGGCCTTGGAGTAAGCTCAATTACAGCATGGGTCGGATCGTAGCCATGGAATTTCGCCTGCGAAGCCACAGCATATTGGTCAGAAGGAAAAGCATTTTTCTCCACAACAATTTTGTAGCGCTCTTTTGTTGGTCGATAGAATGACACCATCATCAAGTGCAAATTGACAGTAAGAGTATTCATCACCACAACTTCAGATGGCTTGGCTCCTACCAAACGAGCACTCATGTCAGTGACAAATTCATGATAGGGCAGCCAGGCATGACGAGCATGTATATGACCTTCAACTCCTAACTTAGCCCAATCTTCTAACTCGGCGTTGATATATTCTTTAGCTCGGCGAGGCTGCAGACCAAGAGAATTGCCAGCTAAATAGACACAAGAGCTACTACCATCATCACAAGTACTACCAGCGCTGGCAGCCAGATCGCTAGGCAAAATAAACCGTTCGCGAATATGGCTAAGTTCGTCAGCTTGATCAAGCGACTTGGCAAATTCAAGAGAATCTTCAAACTGATACTGAACTTGCTTCGACTCACTCATTACTTTTAGACTGTCCATTTCTTCCTCTTCTTAGCTCATGCCAAGCCACTCTAAAGCCGTTCCACTCAATAATCGCTCTTTCACATCGACACTTACATCAGTCAACGATTCAATCATTTTGCCAGGCTCAGCTTCCATCAAAGGGAAGGGATAATCGCTACCTAGGGCAATGCACTTTTCACCAAAAAGATTGAGGATAAAGCGCAGAACATTGGCATCGTGAACCAATGCATCAACGTAAAAACGACCGACATAATTGCTTGGACAAATCGGATTGTCCACAGCACAAAGATCTTGGCGAGTAGCAAAGCCATGGGCAATGCGCCCGAGAGTCATGGGAAAAGCACCGCCACCATGGGCGAAGGCAACTCGCAAATTAGGTAAGCGCTCAAAAACGCCGCCGAAGATCATTGAACAAATCGCCAGCGACACTTCAGCTGGCATGCCCACCAGCCAGGGCAGCATATACTGCGACATGCGATTTTCGCCCATCATGTCCCAAGGATGAACAAAAATCGCAGCACCAAGCTCACTAGCAGCTTCGAAGACGGGGAAGAGCCGCTCTTCATTCAAGTTCCAATCGTTAACATGAGACCCAATCTGCACTCCCCGCAAACCTAGCTCTTTGACGCAGCGGGTCATTTCTTTGATAGCTAAATCGGGCTCTTGCATAGGAATAGTACCCAAGCCAGCAAAGCGCTGGGGATACTGACGCACAATCTCAGCGATGTGATCATTGAGGTGACTGGACAAATCAAGACAGTCTTTTGCCTGAGCCCAGTAACTGAACATCACCGGCACAGTAGACAGAACCTGCATAGTGACACCTAACTGATCACAATCTTTGATGCGGGCAGAAGGCTCCCAGCAATTTTCTTCAATGTCACGAAAGAACTTGCCATCATCGCGCACCATCCGCGCACAACAGGGTTTATGGTGATCAAGTTCAATGAAGCCGCCGTAGCCATACTTGTCTTTAAACTTTGGCAAGTGCTTAGGCAAAATATGAGTGTGGATGTCGATCTTCTTCATGCTTATTACTATTTAGGTTTCACAACTTTAGTGCCGCACTTCTTGCAGAGAGTATTTTCACTGGCGTAGAAGCGGTCAAAAATAGGGGGAAACTGGGTGGCAATATTTGTCAGTGGGAAATACTCTTCGTAGAGTTTTTCACCGCACTTTTCGCAGAACCAGATAAAGCCATCTTCTTCTCCAGGCTGTCGCTTCTGTTCAATAACTAAACCGACGGTATTGGCCGGACGCCGCGGAGAATGAGGCACACTAGGCGGCAGCAAGAAAATCTCACCCTGTTTAATTACCACATCTTCATGCTTGCCCTGGTCAAAGACCTTGAGGGTGATATCCCCTTCCACCTGATAGAAAAACTCTTCGCCACCGTTAACGTGATAGTCAGTACGCGAATTGGGGCCACCGACAACCATAACAATGACGTCACTATCTTCCCAAATCAACTTATTACCCACCGGGGGCTTGAGCAAATGACGATTATCGTTAATCCAGCCCATGAAATTAATCGGCGCAAGGCGAGACACAAAACACCCCCAAGCTTGAACTAAGGTAATTAGTCTACAAAGCCCGAAGGCCAGAGTGTATATAAAAACACCTACAACTTAGATAAATCAGATAAGCTTTATATCTTCTGTCTCGTTAGTTTATTGGCTAAGCGGCTTACTTGACTAAATAGCTTAATATTGGCTGAGACGATCTTGGCTAACGAGGCGAAATCGGCAAAATTGGCAAAGATTGAAATTCGTAGTATTTGCGCTCTAAGTCTGGCTGCAGCTCATAATTAGCTAAAGCAGTCTTTACCAAAGTAGGAAAGTCCACAATCTTACGACTAAGCTCTGGAACGATTTTGTAGGTTACATCTCGCCCCAAATTGGCCCAAATCTTCTCAGGCGAGGCCACAGCTGGGTCATAGATAACTAAATTGTGCGGTCCTTTGCCTTCAGCAATTCGCGCATAAACGACTCCAGGTAAGCGCCGCAAAAGATAGTTGAAAGCAGCAATTTTACAGTTGCATGACAAGTGCGAAAACTCCATCAGACTTGTTTTGTAAGAGCGCAAACCACCATTTAGAAGTTTTAGACCAGCAGCAACAGTGCCAGCTACGGCAGCACGGCGAGGTGAAGGCTCTTGCCCTGGCAACTTACTTGCTATGACGTTCAACTGCACTATAGCCGCCTGGCGCTTTCCTTCTTGTACAAGACGAGCACAGTGGGCTAGCACATATTGGCCTTCATCTGGAGCTAAAACAACAGCAGTGCTATAACACTTTGAGGCCAGGGACAAACAGTTAGAAGCTTCGAAATTGCGACCCAGCCCATAAAATAGTTCGGCCTCCCCGCCAAAATTAGCTTTAGCCTGATCAAAAACAAACAGTGGCACTTGAGTCGAGAGAGAAGCGCCGCTAGCCGCCATGCCTAGCAACAACTGGCGGTCAGTGACAGAACCAGCAGTTAAGGCCTTGAGATGGGCCGCAGCCACCTTTATATTTTTTGCAGCCAGAGCAGAGCGTACCAACATCTGCAAAATCTGGCGATTGTTAGGCTGCAGCGCGTAAGCTTGTTGATAAAGAGGCAGAGCCTTTTGAGGATAACCAATGGCCAAGTAAGTCTGGCCCAGAAGATCGAGTTGAGCAGGCCGTGATGAAGCAAGCGCTGCTTTGGCCAATGGCTGACTATCCCCAGCCAAAGCTAAAGCCTCAGCCCTTGCCAATTCAACTAGTGCCCCCTTGGCGCCACAAGCCGGATTATTGGCGAGCATCTGACCCAAGCCTAAATGGCTAAGAAAATCATCGGGCTTGAGCGCCACAGCCTGGCTAAAGATCTGCTGAGCGTACTGCCGGTCGCCAATTCGGCTCTGATAAACCGCAAAGTTGTAAGCAGCCTCAGCATTTTTAGGCTCAGCGTCAAAGCGTTCTCGGGCACGGTAAGAAAGCTCAGTGATATTCGAGTAAGTACTTGGAGCAGCCTGGGCCGGCAACAAGGCCAGTGTTGCAACAATAATCTGTAGGACCATGAAAATCTGTACTGCAAAAATCGGCACCGCCAATATCCGCGCCCACAGCAAACTCACTAATGCCCAAAACGAAGCAAGCAAAGTACTTGGCGAAGACGCATTAGAGCCATAGCGATACTCTAGCAATTGTCTACTAATTTGCCTTTGGCAAATCAAACCAGAAGTTAGAGCCTGTGCCAGGAGAGCTAAACACCCCCATACTGCCACCGTGCTTCTCAATACAATATTTAGCCACCAACAAACTTTTGCCATTGCCCAAAGCATTTGGATCTCCGTCAACAGAAGGCTGCCTAAAGCGATCAAAAATAGCTTTCTTCTGATCTTCCGAAAGGCCACAACCTCTATCAATAAACTCTACGCGCATCCGGTTATTTTCTTCGACAATCTGCACCCGCACTTTACTACCCCGGGGCGATACTTTAATGGCATTAGACAAAAGCGTTTTAATTACCTGGAACATCCTAGCTTCATCGGCCATAACTTCGCCATCGGGTCCGTTAATTTCAAAGACCAAATCAGCCTCGCGGATGTCATGCAACATCGAAAGTACACCCTGTTTCACTAGCACCATTATGCTGTTGGGGCTCAACTCAACGTCAAAACTTCCGGTCTCTAGCTTGTCTACCTCGACCATAGCGTCAAGGGCCAAAATTGCCTTCTGCATATCAGAAAGAGCGGTCTCGCCCCGAGCCTTTCCTGGGCTATCAAGGTTGCCATACAGACCTTGAAGGGTTTGTTGAATGAAACCCATGGCACGCGCCAATGGCACCTTGATCTGCTCTGACACAACTTCAATAAACTTCTGCTTAATGGCAACAAGCTCAATTCTTTCGTTAATATCAAGGGCCGTGCCAAGATACATCAAAACTCCGCCAACATTGATACGCTTCAAAGAAAATTCGACTGCAATCTTTCGCTCATGGTCGGTTTTCACCTGCATCTCAGTCAACTTATCGACATAATTGAGCAAAGTCGCCTCGGCTTGCTTACCAGTGCCGCTTATGGGAAAAACAGAGTGAATTGGCCTGGCGTCAAGGCCAATTGCACCCGTACCCATCATATTTTCAAGAGCTTTATTGGCAAACTCAATCTTGCCCGAGGTGGTAGCCAAGAAAACGCCAACAGGCAGAGCATCAAGCACTAGCCGCAGTTTCTCTTTGCTTTCTTTGCGAGTATCCATCATCGGAGCGGCAGCAGCCTGCACCTTGGCCTTCTCAGCAACTAGAAGCGTGGCATTATCAACCTCTGACCACTGCGCTGTCCAATTCATGGAGACCACAACTTTGTCTGGGCAAACAATTCGCCCTTCAAAAGACTTAGCCTGGTTCATAAAACTAGTGGCAAGAAGCGCTTGCTGAGCCAAAAGTACATCTTCAGGATGAATAATATCGAAAAGCGAAGTGCCTAGAAGCTCGTTCGGCGATACTTTCCAAGCAGCGAAACAAGTCGGGCTCACACTAAGAAAATGTCCATTGCCGTCTACCGACGCGATTACTTCCACAGATACTTCACAGCCAGCTTTGAGGGATTTTAATGAACTGGACGATGCTACCATCTGTAGAAATAGCCAGTCAATATAAACACTATACTGGTTTCTCGACCGCTATAATTCGGAACGCCAAACAGTTAGCGAAAAGCAACATGGAGAGTAGTGTGAAATTGCTGAAGCAGCTTGAAAATGTCAGGCAACTAATCAGAGACGGCAAGCTCAATGAGGCCTACAGTGAACTCGTTTCGGCCATTGAGGAAACGGCTAGCAATTCAAGTAGCGCCGCAAAAAGCGCCAGCAGCAGTGCAAATAGCGGCGGGCCTAAAGGCGCCACCTTAAGTTCAGACTTACTAGCAGTAGTGGCTGGCCTGATCAAGGCACTTTCGCTCAGCTCTAATTTTCGTCAATCAGATGACCTCATAGCTCGTACCATAAACCGCATTGAACCCAAAGACGACCATTACTTTCTCACTCTAGCCGACGAACTCGTGCACCAAGCCGAAGTCAATGTCAACACCACTCGTGAAAATGCTACACGCTGCGACAAACTACTAGATCAAGCTATTCGCATTAGAGAAGTACTAGTCGGCGCCGATGGCCCCACAGCTGAGCTAATAATCGAATCGGTTTTAAGCAATCTACAAAGAGCCCGTCACAGTGCCAATAACAACATGGCGCCAGAGGCCGGTGCCAGACTGGCTCGTTGTCGCGTGCTCATGGGTGAACTAGAGAGATTGATGGTAGCCATCAATCGCCCGGGGCCGCTACTACTCGCTCGAGTTTGCACCTTGCGAGCGTTTTTTGCTCACTCGTCCGGCCAAAAAGCCTTGGCCCGCGACAACTTTACTTTAGCCTTATCAATCTTTGAAAAAATCGCGCTCAATAACAACTTAGAGCGTTCAGATGTATTAGAAATGTTCATGGATCAATCTCCACATTTCAATCTCAACCAGGAAGAAAAGCAAAGCCTAGAGCGCATCAAGCAATCGAAACAAATACAAAAGAGACAAGGCACACTGCATAAAATTCGTGCCTTTCCCACAATGCTGCACATTGAAGAAATAATGGAAAAAGCCAGAGCCAAAGCTGGCAAGAATTTTTATCTAACTTCACTAGGTTTTCTCGGCGCTCAATCACTAACAGTCTCGGTGGTTTGCGACAAAGTAAGCCACGACTTAAATTTCAAAATTGAACCATCCAAAACAGAATCATCGAAACACGAAAGTATCTTGCTCACCACGGATGATGCCGCAGAGGTATTGCGACACATTAAAGATCTTTGGCGCAAAATGCAAGCCAAACCAAGCAACAATTTGCCAGCCAATCTGCAAAAACTAACATATAGCCCTGAGGCTTTCGATACTCCAGCAAAAAATGAAGAATGGTCAATAAAGCCCGCTCCTAAGGGTTACACGGAACCAGCAGAGCCGGCCATATTTCAGAATACCCATGCCAGTTATGGTTCACTAGAAGCACAACAGGCAAAAGAAGCAGCAGCTTTTGAAGGAAACCTCAAAGCAATGCCGAGCTTTGGCCTCTTACAAACAATAGGCATCAACCAAAACACTGGCCTACTAGAAGTAAGTCAACGCGATGGCATGCTGCGCGTCTATTTCGAAAATGGCAAACCTGTGCACGGCAGCTCCGCCTCTCAAGAAGGCATTGACGTGCTCTACGAATTCGTTCTGCAAGAAGAAGGCTTCTTCCGTTTTCTTCCAGATAAACATCCGGCACAAACCACTATTCGCGTCAAACTTGACAGCTTTATTTTGGAAGCAGCAACCTTATTTGATCAAACCAAATATTTAAAATCACTCGGCCTGACAATGTACTCTGGCCTCTTTTCGAAAGAGTCAGTGGCAGACGAGCAAGAGCTGGCCAAAATACTGCAAAAAAGAGGCGTTACCGCTGACGAACTGATCTGGCAATTTTATCAAGCTCTAGAAGAGCATCCTATAGTTGCCGATGCTGTGGAGCAAGCTGGTCTGCCTCTACGACTATGGACACCAGCTTTATATAAGCTAGTGCAAAGCGGCCTAGTCAACATTTCAAACGATCGCCTCGACGATGAAGATCTAACCCAAAACCTAATTACCAATTGGAGCTACGATCGCAAAGCTGTCGACAAACTTGCCGCCACTCTCTACGATCAGCGCAGTGGCTTACTCAGATTTGAATTTTTGGTCTGGACAATAGAAAGAGAAGTAGAGCGCGCCCAAACCCAGATGTGGCCTCTATCTATTATGATCTTCGACTTTCGCAAACAAGGTAAAGATGTCTCTAAACTAAGCGCCAATGACAAAGAACTAGTACAAACTACACTAGCCGAAATTTCAGATTGCAAGCGCTCTATTGACTGGCTCTGCCATTTTGAAGACGAGCAATTTGCCCTCTTGATGCCAGGCCTAGATGCCACTCTGGCAGCTATGTTTGCCAAAAACTTTGCCGATATTTGCAACCGCAACCTAGGTAAACTAAGAGAAGGCCATTCAGACTGGGAATATAGCTTTGGTGTCTCAAGTATGCCAGGCGATACAATCGAGTGGCAAAAAATGGTCGGTTTTGCCTGCGAAGCACAACGCAAAGCGCGCATGTCCAGAAGCGGATTTGCCACTCACCAAGAAGAGAAGAAAATAAAGTAGACCTAAATAGTTCTTGCGAGGGGCCATGGGCGCTGCCGACAAGCCATCAAATTTTCCTAACTCTTCTAATGATGGCATCGTGCATGATGGTGCTAAACAAAGGGCTTGGCGCGCCGCAAAACTTCGCGAAGCCATAGATAACCAAACACCATCAGAGATTATGGAAGCACGAACTGGAACATCGGTTCCACGCTTCGGCATCGATGGCTTAGATGAAGCAGAGAGCACGAAGTCGGTAAAAAAAGAGCAGTCGAGCCAAAAGCCGGTCGGCAATGAGAAGTCGGGAAGTAGCAACGTCGAACAGAGTACTTCGTCATCCTCCGCATTCACTGAACGAGATCTTGAAGGACTTTCTAAAGCCATTAGCGAACCGGTATTTTTGCTGCCCGAGCAAGGGCTTATTTTCACCAAAGCACAGCTTGCAAAAGAACTTGGAGTTACGGTTGAGGCCATGGCAGCCATGACTGATGAAGGTTACGAACGGCTGGGGCTGGTGTTGATCAGGCCGAGTAAATAGAAATGAATACTCTGAAACTTTATAGAGGCTCTGATTCTGTGGGCATTACCGATTTGCACGAAGCATAACTTGTGCAGCGTTTCTTATTTCAGGGTCAGGATCGGCTGCCAGTTGAGTGAACATTGCAGTGGCGTCAGGGTCGTTATAACGCTTCATCGATAAAATTAGTTCAGGCACCACATGCCTATTTTTAGTCTTTCGTATAGTGTCTTTCAGTTGTGAGTAAAGAGACTCAGCACGAAAAGTAGAATGCATCACGCCATGAAACCGATAGTTCGCTGGAATTGGCCGGTCACGGATCAATATCAAAAACTTACGGGTCATTTCGGGGTCGTCGGCACTCAAGTAACCGCTAAGAATATAAGATGGAACTTCACCCGTTCCAACCGCTAGAGACTCTGCAAATTTTCGGTCTTCTAGGGTAGGGCTGCTCAGAAGCGCAGCAAAGGCAATTCCACTTACGGCCTTGTCTGTTAAAAGTGGTGCTAGAGCCTCCTTTAGATTTCCCATTTTATGAGCTTTCATTGTATAGATGCCGTAGCCTTTGGCAGGTCCTTGCATTTTCGCCACGCACTCTTTCACAACCCGTTCTGTTTTTGGGTTTGGATCAGTTACAGCTAGGCTCTGCACTGCTAAGACTTGCGCCTTGACATTGGTTGAATCAATTTTTTCATACGCTGTTTGCCTCAACGCTTCTTTGTCTAATTTTATGTAGAGTGGCAGCATATGCGCGTCACCAAAGTTTTCGTTGGCAACAAGAAAATCAAACAGATCAGAAGTATGGCGATCTTTTAGATAGAGAAGAGCCGTACCTTGCCAGAATTTAGCGTCAGGGTCAGTCTCGCTTGGAATTGACTTCCAAATTATGTCGTTGAATGAACTGTCTCCCGCTGAGGCCACAGTCATGTAAGCAAGCATTCTGTGCTGTGGATTAGTCGAGCGAATTAAACTACTGATTGTCGGCTTGTAAAATGGTTCTGTCTTAAGTTTTTCGAGAGTGAAGTATGGTGGTCGAATGCCAGTGGCCTTGATCATCATTTCTGATGGATCGTTACGAGGGGCAATGAGCTTGTAGTAGTCTCGATTGAAAGCCAGCAGTTGCTCTGGTGTCATATCTACTTTTGCGGCATTCTGCAATGCGGCTGAGTAACCTTGATATGTTTCTCTTAGCGGGTCTTGAGCTGGGATTGGACCGTACTTGCGGTGTTCATGACTAATTGCAGGTAGGCTGCGGCCGAATCCAAGCCAAAGGCTGGTTACGAGAAGAATGGCGCTAACGTCTATTCTATTTTTGCTGGTCATACTACCCCTGATTAATTCAACGCCTCTGCGGATTGCCAGACCGATGCTAGGATAGCGTAATGACCATCGAATCCGCAAAAAACTATTTCTATCGGCTCAACGGCTTTCCGAAACTTCGCCTGTTCGCCGCCGGAGCTTGTGCGGCCACATTACTAGTTCTTAGTACTAGCCAACTCACTCTTGCGGTAGACGACGACTATGGAGCAGCCCGTAGTCAATTCTTGGATGAATTGAACTATGCCCAATCGAGAGGTATTGGAGTAACCAACTACAAAAGGCTGCTTGAATCAATTGACGAACAGGCACAAACAGACGGCGACAGACAGACAAAGTCGAACAAAATCTCTAGCCTCCACATGAAATTGAAGGAGCAAGTAACCGCTGTTGACCGAGAGGGTTTCGATAGCTTGGGTAGCGAAATTCAGTCCAAGGTATGGAAGCAACTCACTGGCGTCGAAAGGTACTGGGGCCTATGCCTTGAGTTCGAAGTTACTAAGGACAGCAAATTTAGCCATTTTAAGTGGATAACTCACTCAAGAGACCCAAAGACCGACCAAGAAGTACTAGATGCCTTCTCGCGCGTCTCACTCAATAAGAGATCTACAAATCAAGCGGAATTACCGCTAACTGCTCGCTTTTCACCAAGCCTATATTCTTACCTTTCTGTTCTTAACCCAGCTACAGGCAAAGAAAAATATCATGTGCTGAGAAAATTTCCCTGCTTCAAGCCTCTGCCCTATTGATGTAAATACGCAGATTCAGCTTAGGTAGCACTTCGAGGAGCCAAGAGACAGTCAAGGAGGAGAGGAGTATATGGCCATCCTGCTATCATAACTTTTGCAAGTACCGATTGGATTGGATATCTATGAATCGGAAGCTCCGGATCAGTTAATGGCGACATTTAAGACTCGCATGGTTGAAGAGTAAAGGCACTTTCAACATTTCAATCTTCCCTCGCTGCGCATTGAACAACATAACTTCTTCTACAGGAATTTCAAAGTTTGCCTTCGAAGAAAAACATTCTGATTTTGTTGCTTGCAACAGTCACCTGCCTGATCGGAATGACTGCATTATCACGAATGGAACGGGCCTGGCGATTGGAGATAGACCGAATAATAGAAAAGAAACTCGAAGCAGCTGGCTTTCAAAAGTTTGATGGCATTTCATACAGCTATCCAATAAGCGACGAGGTTCTGGGAGTTGTTCAGATCTACAATCAGGAACTATTCAAACGTCCTGATTCTAATAGGGCAATAATTAACACCCGGCTTGGAATAATCAACTATCAACTTAACCAGCTGCAAAGTAAGTTAGAGCTCAACAACATTAGCCAGCACGCAATGTGGCAATGGACTCTGGGAGCCCCACACAGTTATGACGCAGGAATTTTCATTGAAATGTTTGACTTGTACAGATCTCAGCCACTAAACGAGAAAGAAGCAGCAATAGACAGATTAGTAGCAAAAATTAGCCGGGAAGTCGTTCCAGTATTTCGAAAAAAATTCAGAACCTTGGCTGATATAACTAAGCATTTGACAGAACAAAAACATCGAGACGAAGAGCTTTATTGCGTGGCCTTGGCGGCGACAGGCGAAATGGCAAAAGCAAGAGAAAGAGCAGATTGGAATTCTGCGAATCTACAAATCGCTAGAGTTCACAAATTTGCGTGGCCTGAGTTCAAGCCGAAATTTGACAAATGGATTGCAGATGGAGCTGTCGTTCCGAATTTAGCCGAGGCTCGTGCGAATACAATGAAAGCAGCCGAAGAGCGGAGAAAAATCATCTCTTCCACCCCAAAAGATGAGCGACCAACCTGGTAGTTTGACAGCCACATGCTCCATGAGTGCAGCAACAGAAAATGACCAGTGACTTACAACAATCGAAAGATGAAGCCAACCATGCTCTTCTTCCGTATAAGTTGCTTCGTGTCACCCTGCAAGCCCATTCACAGGTGCTCACAACCAACAACCCAGCCCAAATTACTTTCATCGCTCCGCAAGGACCATTCTTTGAATTGCTAGTGTCCGACCCTTACCTGGTCGAGAGTTTTTGCGACGCAATCAACTCTTAGAGTATTCTTCTTAGGGCCTGTGGCCGCTAGGCGGGCTCACCGGAGTTCTCTCGCTCAAATGTTTTACCATGTTCGCCCTGAGTGCTTCATCACCTTCAGCGGCGACGAACAGTTTATCGATAGCTTTACCAATATCGTCGAGCAAGTCTTCGCCTACAAAAACAGCTGAGTCATTTTCGTAATTTTGCAAATGCTTTAGACCTTGAGCCTCAGCCGATTTGCGATCGGTCATATAAATGGAATAATCAGCACCACCGCTGCGCAATTCGCTATCACCTGCCACCAGCGAAAGGTTGTGCACCATTGATGAGCGCATGATGCAATACATCTGCGTCGCTAACGATTTTTCTTCTGGTTCAGCTAGTTCAGCAGAATTTGTCAGTCGAACCACCGGAGAATTGAACTTAAATGGACGCTCGGCATTAGGACCGTAATCGTCCATCCATTCGAGCACAAAGGCTTCGAACTGCTGACGGGTAAGTTTGCCACGGCCAATGCCATTGACCATTCGAGCCAATAACTCAATCAGTATGCAAGCGCAAATGAAACCCCATGGGGTGGCCATGAGCGGCTCAATTTCTGCTACCCGGGCATGGAGGTAGCTTTTCCAATACAAGAGGTCCATGAAGACGATTTTAGCAGAATGCTAATTCCCAGCCGACCTCGCCAACAAAGGTAAGCTTGACCCTGGAGCAATCGCCACCCGGCTTCACGCCGAGCCTCATCGCTAGGTCGTAAACGGCCGATGGTAGACGTTCGCCGCGTTGGAAATCAAACACAGCATGCAACTTTACTCCTCAATAACATTCCTGAGCACCAACTTCAACGCGCGTTCCTTTGCCGCATTCTCGAAGGTGTCGTATGCTCTCAGAATCTCCGATAGCTCATAGCGGTGGCTTACGAGCTTCTTTGCGTCGAGGCGTCCTGACTTAACTATCCTGAGCAGCATTGGCGTTGTGGCTGTATCCACGAGCCCAGTAGTCAGCGTTATATTGCTCGACCAAAGCTTCTCGATGTGAAACTCTACGGGCTTGCCGTGAACCCCTACATTGGCAATCCTTCCGCCAGGAGCGAGGATCGACTGGCATATGTCGAAGGTAGTGGGAATACCTACTGCCTCTATGGCAACATCCACACCAACTTCATTTGTTAGCGCCATAACCTTCTCCACTGCTTTTCCATCTGCGCTGTTCACAATTTTTGTGGCACCGAGCGAGCTGGCGACAGCTAAGCGGTTATCATCAAGATCGATAATCACTATCTCGGCAGGTGAGTAGAGTTGCGCCGTGAGCAGAGCCGCGAGACCGACAGGACCAGCACCAACTATCGCCACAACGTCTCCCGGTCTAACTTGGCCATTGAGAACTCCACACTCCAAGCCAGTTGGAAGAATATCGCTGAGCATTGTCGCGACCTCATCATCTATTTCCGGCGGGAGCGCGTAAAGGCTAGTGTCAGCGTAAGGGATTCTGACGTATTCGGCCTGAGTGCCGTCAATTTGATTACCAAGGATCCAGCCACCGGTCCGGCAGTGAGAATACATCGCTTTCTTACAGAAGCTGCATCGTCCGCACGATGTGATACAGGAGATGAGAACTCGGTCTTCTTTGTGGAAGTCGAGGACACTCGTTCCTAGCTCTTCAATAATTCCGACGCCCTCATGACCAAGGATTCTCCCGGTGGACACGGTCGGCAAATCACCTTTGAGAATATGAAGATCTGTTCCGCATATAGTGGTCATCGTGATGCGCACTATAGCGTCCGTTGCCTCCACAATGGCAGGCTTGGGCCGCTCTTCCCAGCTCCGTTGACCCAGCCCCTTGTATACAAGGGCCTTCATACTTTTCTTACTGCTTTCATAGTTTTAGTGTCCACTTTTAAACTCTCCTATTTTGGGCTGTTAGGCCGTGTTCGACGTGACCAATAGCAGCAAGTTCCCTACCCACAAAGCCTTTAGCGCATGCGTTTGCAACTCAACCCCAGATCAGCCCAAAGACTGAAACAAACATGTAACCCAAAGATCACCCGGAAGGAGAATGCTCTGGTGCGTATACAAGACTAAAATTGCAAGAGATAAGCTTTTGGCCCTTGTTAAAGAGGCTTTCTCAGAGGCAGCCATGAAAAGACCACACCACGCCCTTAAAGAATTCCTGAGAAGTAAGTTTGGCGATTCAATTGCAGAATTTGGACCAGCGCTTTTCATTGTCCTAATGTTTCTTTTCTTTCCTATGCTTAACTTGATTAGCATGGGGGTCTACTATGGACTAGGCATGGTGCTCAACTACAACCAGGTACACGAAGCTGCCTTACTGCCTGCCGCTGAGGCCGACAGCAACTCCGGGCCAGTTAAGAAATCGATTCCAGATCAATGGCAGGCTGGTATGGGGCAATTCGCTAAACTGAACGGCAAGCCCGAAACCAAAATTACTTACCGAGCAGGCATAGCGGGACAAGGTCTTGGTGCTGGACAAAGCGATAGCACCGACAAAATCGTGATGGTTCAGACCACAATCAAATGCAATCCGTTCCTGCCGCTTCCCCTTCCCATGGCTAACATACCAGGCGTAAATGGCCCTTTCACTTTCACTCTGGCTTCCGAAGCTTTGATGGAAAACCCCGATAATGCCGGAAGCACAGTGGCTACTGCCGAGGATGATACAAAAGGGACAGTAGGGTCCCTAACTACAACGGGTGTAGCCGCAACCGCCGACGACACAAAACTAGCCCTACCATCATCAACAGGCAGACCCGGAGGCTTGCGGCATGGCTGGTTATGGTGGTTGGGAGGACGGCCATACCTACCTCCACAACAACCAATCCCCCCTGATTCTGTGGCTGGTGGCGGAGGCTAGAAGGCAGAAGAATAGGGCGGCTGTTATACACATTGAGCCGGTGCCGGAAGTCCTCTCTACGTCGACAAACACATAGTTGTTCCATATTGGCCTTATAATTAACTGATGGAGACTTCAAAATCATCAGTATCTAAATTTCTTCACCTCAATGAGCGCAACCTTTTTTGGCTTTTTGTCGCCGCCTGCCTTGTTTTCATCGCCAATTGGTTTCTAGCCACCCACGGCTTTTTCGAAATTGAAAGTGAACGGCTGCGACAACTACTCACAGCGGTGAGCATGTGCAGCCCAATAATTGGCATTGTTGTGCTATGTTCTCAAAATTGCCGCAACGAAGTGCCTGTTGTGGCAGCACTGGTCTTTGCTTCGATGCTGCTCATGTGGCCGACCGCTACAATTACATGCTTTGCAATTCTTCTATTTTGCTGGACCACTAAAAGTCGTATAGTGGGCATAGCCATTCTCATCATAGTGCAGGTTTTTGCAGGAATATTAATGCTTGCAGAAAGAAAAAATGCAGTAACAACAGTAGAAATAGCAAAACTGCACACCGAAAAGCATAACCTCATTCTACGAGGGCTAACTAGCGACGGCACTTTCTGTTCAAGCCTGGCTTTACAAGAAGACTATCCAGTTATTAAAGGCCTTCGTCTCGTAAAAACTTTCTATCGCCTAAAAGATAAAGATTATGACTACAGAAAAGAGCTATTCAGCCTAAGCCCAGTCGATGGCCATCACGCAGGTCTAGTCATACAACATGGCCCTCGCTCGCAGCAAGTTGTAATTGACCTGACAATCAAAAATCGCTGGTCTGAGTTTGACGAGAATGTGTATTGAACAATATCGTCGCCAATCACTCAAGAACCGGCAGCGCAAATTTCTTATCAGGGTGATATTCAGCAGTATTAAAGGCGGTATCACATACCTGCTCATGCTTTGAATCTTTAGTTTCCTGTGTGCACACCTTTAGCTTCCAAATCGAATTGCCCTCGCCCCAATAGGCATGGCGTTCGCGATAGATAGTACCAAGACGCTCACAGAGAAACTCAGTATTCAAACCATGAATTTGTTTGTCTTTGCCAAAGTCAAATTTGCTAATTGGCATTACTTCCACAAAGCCTTTATAAGTACCGTGGTAACGTCGCTGCACTTTAGCACAAGCCTCTACACTCGGCGAATCGGCGAAATGCTTGAACTCAATGTAACTACCTGGGTCAATACGACTCTGCAATCGCAATAGCACGGCCTTATCAGCGGCACTACCTGGGGCATACAAAGCTGGAGACTGAAAAGAAATCACGCCACAGTCAATACGCTCGCTCTTCTCACCAAAGCGAGCAGCAATCTCCTGCTTTAATTGCTTGCTGTGGTTTTCATAAATTAGAAGACCGACAAATCCAGATGCAACCAGGGTACTACACCAGAACGACAATAAAATCTTTCTCTTCAAAGATCGCTTTCTCTTCGAAAGCCTATTATTACTGCCGGAGAACAAGATTTCTTTCAGCTCAGATGTGAGGCCTGGTTGCAAGCCCTTTAGAGCATCCTTTAGTTCATCAAAACTTTCAAAGCGATCAGCTGGATCTTTCTCTAAGGCCTTATTTACTATTTTCACCAATCGCGGTGGCACAGCAGCACCACTTTTAGACAATGAAAGCGGTGCTTCGTTGATATGCTTGTTCATCATCTCATACGAGTTGTCGCCTTCAATCGGCAATCTTCCCGACAGCACCTCGTACATTACGCAACCAAAAGAATAAATGTCAGTGCGAAAATCTATCGGCCCTCCGGTGCACTGCTCAGGCGACATGTAGGCTGGGGTGCCCAGCACTTCCCCGGTCATAGTCAAATGCTCACGATTATTTTCTTCGTCAGAGACTACCTTAGCGAGGCCAAAGTCTAGAATCTTGACAGTGTCAGAGCCGTCCTCAGCCCTATCCAGAAGAATGTTAGAGGGTTTAATATCGCGGTGAATCAAACCCATGGCATGAGCAGCAGAAATGCCATCACAAGCCTGCAAGAATATTTTTAGAGCGCGCTCGCTGTCAAAACGCTTGCTCTCAGCCAAAACAGAAGAAAGGGTTGTGCCTGGCGCCAATTCCATCGCCAAATACGGTTGACCTTCGGGCAATACACCATAGTCATAGACGGCCGCTACATTGGGGTGAACCAAAGTACTAATAGACTCGGCTTCGTGCTGGAAGCGTCTAATCTTGTCAGGCTTATCAACAAATTCAGCGTGTAAAATCTTTATCGCAACTGAGCGCCGCAAACCTTTCTGCTCAGCTTTGTAAACCGTGGCAAAACCACCCATTCCAAGAACTTCAACAATCTGATATTTATCAGCAATAAGTTTTCCTATGAACGGGTCGCGCCGCACCACAGCAAGCAGGCTGTTATCGTCCGGACAGCGCTCCATTTCAGGGCTATACTTGAGGTTACATGCCGGGCAGACCTTGCCAGTCACCAGTGAACGAGAATCCAAATCCATCAGACTTCGCCTTTTCGACGTTCAGCTGACTTTATTCCCAAATGGTTCACATTTCGAACCATTCCTAACAAATTGCAAGATCACGAGAGCTGATGGGTACAAATTGGGTATGAAGAACCATTTGACTCAGATTCTCAAGTCGTATTCTGGGGAACTGGCCCAACTGATGCCGACGGCCCTCAAAGACGGCGAGGGTGCAAGGCAAAAGCAGAAACTACAGAATACAATCATGATTACGGCAGCATTGGCCCTGCTTGTAATTGTAGCGAGTTTATATTTCGGAAATAAGCTTGAGCTGATCATCATGGCTCTAATTGTGGTTGCACTGCTAGTCTACCTATACTACAGTCAAAATAAATTCTTGAAACAACACGAAGAGCAGCAAATTAAGTTGCATAGCATGGCAACTTCGGTAGAAGAACGCAATCGAGAACTAAAACGACTGATAATGATTGACCCGCTGACAGAGGTCATGAATCGGCGCGGATTTGAAAGGGTTTTGCAGTCAGAAACAAACAGAGCCAAGAGAAACAACACGCAAAACTTTGCCTTACTAATAGACTGCGACGACTTCAAAGGTGTCAACGAAAAGTATGGCCATTCTGTTGGCGATATCGTCTTGCAAGAGCTTTCTGCCAGACTGCAGAAAGCTATAAGACCTTCAGATCATGTAGCCAGAATTGGTGGCGACGAATTTATGATTCTTGTTACCGACGCCGATCAATCAACAACTCTGCAAGTAGCGGAGAGAGTACGACTGGCTGTAGCCGAGACCCCGATCAATTTGGCTGATGGAGTAACCAAGATTACAACCAGCACTGGCGTCACTGCACTCTCAGAAAACTTGATGTCGATTGAAGAAATACTAGCCGCTGCCAATTCTGGTTTAAAAATAAGCAAACGTTCTGGCAAAAATAGCGTTTCGTTCTCTAAGCCCGGCGGCCAGGTCAACGAGATGGCTGAAGTGCTCGAAAAGTTACGCAGCGGTGAGTGCTTGCGCACTGTCTATCAACCGATCTCGCAACTCAACAATCAACATGTTGTAGGTTACGAAATTCAACCCCGCGGCTTAGCTGGGGTGTTTGAACAACCAGAAGCATTCTTCAAACTCGCCCGTGAACACAATCTGCGCACGGCCGTCGACCTACGTTGTCTCAAACTCTGCCTGTCAATGATAGATAAACTTCCGGACGCAGGCGATTGCCATATCAAAGTCTTTTCCTCCACCCTACTTGATGTTCCGGTAGAGAGCCTGAGTGAAATATTTATGCCGACCAAACGTAAAGTATGTCTAGCTATAGGAGATCAAGAGTTTCTTGCTGAACCACTTTGTCTCAAAAGCCATGTAGATAAATTAAAAGAACTGGGAGTTGCAGTCGCCATAGACCGTGTAGGCTCTGGCTTTAGCTCATTAGAAAGCTTATTTTTGCTCGAACCAGATTATATTAACCTCGACAAAAGCCTCCTCAAAAAATGCGAAATTAGTGAACTCCACCAAAAGTTCTTAAAAAAGTTGGTTAAAGTGACTGCACAAATAGATGCTAAATCAATTGCCGAAGGTATTGAATCGCCAGAAGATTTGCGGCTCATGAACAGCTGCGGTGTTGACTATGGCCAGGGTTTATTCTGGGGAATGCCAGTGGCACTTGGCGGCCCGTGACAGCAAGAAATTGCGAGCTAGTAAATAGACAAGAGAGAGAATCGATTGCAAACAGTCGTCAGAAGGCTAAAACCGAATCAAGAAATTTTTGCTGAAGTTGAATCACTCTGCCAAGCTGAGAACATTGAAGCAGGCGTAATTTTATCACTAGTCGGCTCAGTCAAAAGTGCAACCCTTCGTTTTGCCAACCAAGAGAACGCCACCGAAATTAAAGGGCATCACGAGATAGTTTCAGTGACAGGAACAGTCTCGAAGACTGGCTGCCACATTCACATATCAGTTGCAGATAACAAAGGCACTACTACTGGTGGCCACCTGTTGCCCGGTGCCATTGTTTACACAACTATCGAGTTAGTGATATTGGACATGAGCGATAGTCACTCGTTTAGACGCAGCCACTGCCAGCTATCAGGTTTTGAAGAACTGACTATAGTTGAAAGAAGCTGACCATAGTTGAAAAAACTGGCACTCAACCTGTTTGCTAGTTTTTTCCTACTCGGCTAGGTGAATACCTGATGGGTGAATACCTGATGGGTAGCTACTTGCCAGCCGCTCTAATTTTTAGAGCATCGCCAAATGAGCTTAAGCCAGCGCCATAGTTGCCGTTGCGGGCGTAGGCATCGGCCAAGAAAAATGCCACAGCCTGGTTTTGTGGACTAGTTTTCTTTAAGGCAGCCAGTTTGGCAATAGCAGCATCATGATCTCCATCGAACTCTTCTTGAACATGAGTGCGATAAGCAGCAGCCCATGCATCTTTTGGGTCACGTTTAATAAGCTCACCAAGTTGGTTGAGACACTTTTGATAGTACATTCTAATTTGCGGTTCAGCCCAGGGCGGAACATCATCAAGCGCTCCCGGTATGCGCGGAATGGCTGATGCCATTGGTCTAGTACCGGTCAATGCTGAGGCAAGAATGGCCGCACCACCTAACAAGCCAGCAGTCGTCTTGCTCTGTTTTTTAGGCATGATACCAGCCATTCGATTCTCTAAATTGACTTTGTTGCGAGCCTTAGTAGCGAATAAATAAGCCTGCATGTAATAGCCCCAGCCAAGACCGTAACGAATACAATTGTTATTCGGTTCATCTTGCAATGTCAGCTCATACTGGCCCACAGCACGATTGAAATAATCAGGGTCGCCGGTAGCTTGAGCGAGGTTGCGCGCCCGACGCACTTCTTTTAGGGCCTGTTCAACTTGACTGGTACGAGTTAAAGCTACAGCATAAATAAAAGCAGCTTCTGGACTCGTAGGATATTGCTTTGCCTGCTGGGCCGCTTGAGCAAGATCACAAAAAGGAGTGAGGGCATCCTGACCGGTAGAGCCAGTCAAAATCACACCGGGTCGCCATAATGTGGTCGAACGCGGCGCATTGTCGCTATTGTCAAATTTAGCAGTATCGGCCTGCAGAGTAGACGATGAGGGAGCAACGGGCGTAAGAGGAGCCACTGGAGTGGCAACTGGAGTAGCAAACTGATTAACTAAATCAGGCGACATGACGCTCTTCACCTCTTCAGGTGGTTGTGTCACCTGCGGGGGAGCCGGAGCAGGCTCATTGCGCTGCAAACGAAAGGAAGATTGTGATCGATTGACCTCGACCCCGCCTTTCTGCACCGGTGCAGCCATCGACCTAGAAGGACAGAAACTAGTAAGCAAGATCAAGGCAAATAGTGACTTTAACTTCAATAGATTCAGTCCTTAACAAAACAAACGACCACAATTAATTGTGCCCATAATTGCCCTAATATTATTGCCGGGAAAACAGCTTTTCTACTCCTTCGCACGGCTTAAGTCGATAAAGTGCTAGCAAAACGTACATGGACATAGCAAGATTACCCAGAAAAGTTATTGCAAAAAACATGAAAACTTTCAACGGAAGCGATTTTTCTCGGTAGCAAACCCAGAGAAAGAAAGAGAGGAAAGCAAAATAGGCATCGAACAAAGTTGCTCTAAACCAGACATCGTTTAATACCACTGGCGGTATCTCAAGAATGTTCTCTTGAGTGGCACACCAGATAGTGAGAGCAAACATGGAAAGAAAGATTAACGCATAAAGCAACCGCAAAAAAACAATCATTACTAAACGCCCTGTTTTGTAGGCTCTAATTTTACTTTAAGAGCATTGAGAACGGTCGGCAAATACCCCTTAACCTGAGAAGCAAGCAACCACGGAGGCAAGGCAATGCCACCATCTAAGTGAATACTATATGTGACCAACGTAGAAGAAGTTTTAGCCACAGACTCTAGCTCCCAAGCACCCATCACTTCTCGAAACGAGCCTGATCTTCGCTTCCACTTGATCAAACTTGGCTTTGTTTCAGTCAAATTAACAACATAGTCAAACTTAATTGGTCCGCCAGGCTTAACCACTTGCCGCACTAACTTAACGTCACCCTCATTGCCTATGACCTGACACAGACTCAAATTATTGAAAATTTCAGTAGACCTATCGTAGTCAACTAAGGTCGACCAAACTCGCTCACGCGGAGCATTAATCAACACAGAGCCAACGACGTAGGTGTGTTTGTCACGCCTCTCTATTCGCACTTCAGGCTGCTCTGTGTTCACTCTTACCACCTGCCGCAATAAATGATTTGATTGACCTGATTGACTGGACAGACTTGAAGAACTTGATTGACGATTTTGCTGAGCAAAAGCCTGAGGAGCCAAACAATGGATACAAAAAATAACTAGAACGAGCAAAATAAATGTAATCGCTATGCTCTTCAAAACAGGTTCTCCACCTAAGTGCAAAAGCTTGGGCTGCTAGCGCCAGCTAACAGCCCAAGCTGCTTAAGCTATTGTGGCATCAATACCTTATCAATTACATGAATAACGCCGTTGGAACATTTGATGTCAGTGGCAGTAACGTTGGCGTCACCAATCATTACTTTGCCATCAGCTTCTTTGATGGCGACACTGGACCCTTCTAAGGTCTTAGCTGATTTCAGCTTCACAACTTTCTTAGCCAATACCTCACCACTGACCACGTGGTAAGTAAGAACCTTAGCCAACTTGGCCTTATCAGCAAGCAGGGCATTTAATGCCTCGGCTGGCACCTTTGCAAAGGCCGCATCGTCTGGGGCGAACACAGTGAAAGGTCCTTTTCCTTTTAGTGTTTCAACCAAACCAGCAGCCCCGAGGGCCTTTGCCAGCGTAGTGAACTTACCAGCGGCCACGGCAGTATCGACAACGTCTTTTTCGGCACCCTCTGACGATTTCGCCATCTTGGAGGAGCAGCCAGGTGCGGCAACAGCTTCAGTCACTGGTGCCCAGGCAAAAACACATGCCAGGACGGGGCTGATAGCTCGGCAAATGCCCTTGCTTAATTTCTTTGACAACATAAAACCTCCAGCTGCCATTAAAGGCAGCAACTCAAATCTATTGACTAATTGAAGTTTGACTCAAAATACGTTTATAGTCAATCCTCTATTCGTTAATTGTAAAATGTGTCAGGAGATAAGAATGAACCTGTCAAGACGCGAAAAAATACTAGAAGCGGCCACCTGGTTATTTGGCTATTACGGCTTTGAAAAAACCACAGTAGACGACATTGCCGAGCGAGCATCGATTAGCAAAGGCTCGGTCTATCTTGAATTTCAGAACAAAGAAGCAATTCTGGTTGCTGTGGTTCAACAATTTACAAGCCGAGAACTTGAGCGCATAAATCAACTAGTAAGAGAGGCCAAGGCGCCCTATCTAAATGTTCTGCACGAGCTTCTGCACGGCCACGTAATGTCTTACTGGTCAATTGCCAGCGGCCAGCTACATAGCCCCGAAGTAATTGCTTCAGCTAACCCGTCTATCATGGCTGAGATTATGAACTTTCAGGGCGCCATATTTTTACAGATTGCTTTCTTGCTTGAAAAAGCCGCGAGCAACAAAGAAATAGCCCAGGCTAAAGCGCCCGATCTTTACCTATATCAAGCTGAACTTGTCTGTTATCTGCTTGCCGCCCTTTTCCCCCCATACGAACGACTCAAAACCCGCGACCCCAAATCATTTACAGAAGCGACTCTGCGCAAATACGCTGACAGCATGATAGCTATGACTCTAGCTGGCGTTCGCGCAGGAATTGAATAAAGCGACCTGACACTACTCAAGAATTTTTCGAGCCGCAGCCAAATCAGCTTTCGATTTTTCCACATTTCCCATACGGACATGCAAATCGGCTCGTTCTTTGTAGGCAATAGAACTAGGTTCAGAAGCAATTACTTTATCTAAGTCTTTCAAGGCAGCAGGATAATTTTTAAGCTTCCTGTAAATGCTACTGCGCAGACGAAAGACATCAGGATCGTTAGGCACCATTGCCATAAGGCGGGCCGTCTCCCTTAGTGCTTCCTCGGGCTTTCCGGCCTTGAGCAAACAATTGACTATTTGGTGCCTTGCCCAATCAGACGGATGACGCTTGTCCGACTGGCGATACGCATCGGCCGCCTCAGAATTGCGCCCCAGCTGCTCTAGAATGCCAGCCTTAGTGCTGTACACCCCAACACACTTACCATAATATTTCTCTGCGTCAAGAACAGCCTTATAGGCCTGCTCATAGCGCTTGAGCACATTGAGTACTCTAGCCTTGACTAGATACGACAAGGTGAAGACTTGAGGACACTTTAGGGCCTGGTTAACGAGAGTTAGCGATGGCTCTACACGGTCTTGAATCAAAGCAATTTCGGCTAAACGGCAATAGGCTTTGCTACAGTTTTTATCGATAGCAATGGCCTGCTTCAAAAACTTCTCGGCCTTAGCTGCATCTGCAGTATCATCAAAATCATCCATGTAAGAGTATGCGGAGCCACACAGAACATCGGCAGTGAGACAATTCGCCTGACGCAGTTTCTCAAAGATCCGCTTGGCCTCGCCGATGTGCTTATTCTCCATAAACTGCTCACCGACAACACACAAGAAATAGATTTCCTCATCTGAGTAGGTCCTCTTATGGCTGGCTATGAGTTTCTTGTACCTAGCTTCGACCGAAGGAGCTAGGTGAAAATCACTGCTGTCTGCCAACACAGCATTACAAGCGACAATTGGGCCCATTGAAGCGATCGCAACACCGAGGAAAAACGCTCTTGCAGATAACCAAGCGACAAACACGGCAAGCCTCGCACACGGTACAGACAATTTTCCCGCTACAGGGCGGGATTCATCACAATATATTTTCTGCCAAAAATTCGTCAGCAATTCTGGCTGAAATCTTGACTGTACTTTTTGCCAACAAATGACCAATATGCTAACTTGGTCAAGAATAGCTCAAAAAGCAGCGGATATGGCCCGAACGAAATCTATTCCCAACAGAGCAGCGCTAATTGTTGCTGCCGCCGAAGAACTGTTCGGGCGCTACGGCTACGAGCGCACAAGCATCGACGACATCGTTCGCCATCTAGGCATTGGCAAAGGGTCTATTTATCTCGATTTTCGCACCAAAGACGACATACTCTTGGCCATTCTATCAAACCACGTTGATCTACTGAAACGGTGCATGCAAGAGAGGCTTGACAATGCAACAAGCTCACCATTATCAACTCTCAAAGAGATTCTTGAACAGAGCATTGGCTTAGTCTATGACAAAGTCACACGCGACACTCATGCACCTGAGGCATTGCTGCATACCTCAGCGGCAATGAAGAGCCGCTTTGATCACTTCTATCTTTCTCAACGCACCACCGTTCTTCAATTACTGAAAATGGCAGCAAGTGCTGGTGAAATAGCACCGGAGAAAGCCAGCGAAGAAATGGCCATAACAATTTTAATGACCACTTCTTCGCTTTATCCGCCATATCTCAACAACTACAGCGAGTCTGAAACCTCCGTCAAAAAGACTCAGATTTTGAAACAAGCGAGGCTAACACTAGAGCTGTTGATTAGTGGCTTGAAAGCCACTTAAACCGGTACGCAGCAGGAGTTAATCGAAGAGGCCTCACCAACAAAAGGGGCATATGTACCAGCTCTAGCAGCAGTCTTGATACGACGGCCCAAAGTATCTTGAGCGCGCGAAGCGACATACGGGTTTTCGTCACGCGTAAGTTCACTAAGCACGGGCGACGGCAGATTGTTGTTCTCAGCCAAACAATAACGTACATCTACATCAGGATCGTGGGCTAGTGCCATCAGTGTACTCACCGGTGCAGCGGGATTGTCGGCCACGGCAGTGCGAACCTCAGGGTGCTTATCAGCAGCCATTTGAGACAATGTCTCAGGAGCTTTACCAATATTCTCCACAACTGCCACCAGTAGCTGAGAGTCACGCACAGGAAGAAACAACTGTTCTTTAATGGTGTTGGTTCTCCGCACTGAAACATTCTTATAAAAGGCACGCAGCCAGGTTTCTGCCGCAACAGAGCGAGCGGAACAAGCTAGCCGAGCACGCTCCGCGCGCAATCGAACTTTGATCATTTCAAATGCAGAAGCACTTTGCGTTTTCTTCTTAGACATAGAGACCTTCCTTCTTTCACTTCTTTCGAACTCAATTTTTGAGCACGATTGTTCTAAAGAATCGACTGGTCTAGCGACACAGGCCAATCTACAAAAGTTCCCAAAACCACTTTAAAAAAATAAGTACCCTAAAAAGAGTCGATTCCCGGAAGGTTGATGGCTTCAACCTACCGGGATTCGTCTCTACCCCCACGGTAACTTTATAAAATTTTGCTGTTCGCTCTCATTAGCGCTAAGGCAACGCTCAGTTGACTCTCAACTTGATTCTTGACTTGGCTCTTGTGAGTCGCACTCAGGTGCGGTGCGTTTGCTCTATTAAACTAATGGCAACAACGTGAAAAAGACGTGAGTAAAAACATTCCATCTAAGTTTTTTTTGAATTCTCAGATTAACGCATACGCCCCGAATTCATTAATACAGAATGCTGCAGAATTGAGAACTGTTGCTTAAGCTGCCCATAGCGCATCTGTACGGCAGCATTGGGGCCAGCCTGATTGAACTGTGTCTCGAAATTATTAAAGGCAGTTGCCATCAACTGCACTTGCATCTGCTGCTGACCATAGCTGTTGGAACGAGCCAAACTATTGCCAGCGCTCTTCACGGTCGATTGCAATTGCTGCAAGGCATTGGCCATAGCGAAAATGGCTGAGGGATTGCCAGCATTAAAACCACCCGACCCCAGCGACTTCTGAGAAAAACTAGAAAAATCACGCATGGCATTGTTCAAATCACTGACTCGTCCGCTCACATTGAGACTAGTATTGGCAAATTGATTGCCAAAATTGTTATTAAAGCCTGGATTATTAAATCCGCTGCTACTGCTGCCAAAACTGTTTGTGCCAAAATTGCTGCCATTAAAACCGGTATTACCATTGAATCCTGGATTAAATGCCGGATTGAACCCATGGTGAAAGCCAGAGTGAATGCCAGCTTGATTAACTAAGCCTTGATGATACGAATTTCCGTAGGGGTTAGCGTTCGGATTGCCATAATGATTGCTATAAGGACTGCCATAAGGACTGCCATAAGGATTGCCGCTAAAAAAACCTATTTCGTTTTTAATATTCATCCAGCGCGACGGCACATCAGGAGAGTTACTGGCCAAGCCGATGAAACTATCAACACTGGCCGCGCTGGCCTGCAGGCTGGCAAACTGCGGATCTCCAAATTGGCCGCTCTGATATTGGTTATTATTCGAGCTGCGTGGAGCCCGTTTAACATCCTGGCTAAAGGCTTGCAAGGCGGTGCAAAGTTGCATTTCCTGGCTTCCCACAGGCGGCGGCCACTTGCCTTGTAGAGTCAAAGCGGTCTGCACAGAACGCACTAGTTGATCAGTGTCACGCTGCAAACTGTCATTTCCACCAGCCTGCACAGCTGGAGCTTGCAACAGCGCAACCACAAGCAGTGTCAGGACAGCTCTATAACTAAGGTGACGAAAACTAGTTAACCCCTTGTGCATACTCGGCTTGTTCAATTTTGGTCTCCAATTAATTTGCTAAATCGTCTCTCACAACCAACTGGCCCTTACTCAAGCCATACTTAGTTTTGTTACCAACCACTCGGCTAATCGAATTAACCAAATCAGGTTCTATCCGATTACTAAATGCCTTCTGCTCTTGCACTACAGCCGCATCAATCACCGTATCTGATGGCACACTCTGCAACACACGAATAACTGTTCCTTGAGCCGTGTTTGCCTCAAGTTTTTCCGCTTTGTGCATAGCCACTTCGCTAATAGCGATTTCATTGCCAGCGTAGTATCCTGCAGCCATTGCTATAGGCAAGAGAAACAAAAAATATTTGATTGGCTTTAAAGCTGTGTTTTTCTCAGTCATTTTATCTGGTTACTTTAAGTCGGGCAGAATGTCATGCTTGGCCAAATACTGCCCTTTCTTCACGGCCCACTTGGTCTTGCATCCGATACACTCAGAGGCAAAAGAGAATGCATCAAGAGCAATGTGGTCGACAGTTTCGTAGTGTTCATCGACACTGGTTGCGTCAATTTCTGCGCCAGCTGGAATGTCCTTTGTCACAGCCACAAGTTTAATCTTTAGGGGCTCTGCACCGATTGCTGGCCCGTGTTGATCAGCGCTCCAAACATTGAACCAAGCCCAATAATAAGTAGCGCCAGTGCAAACCAGAAAGGCAGCCATCACACCCATTATCACTAATAATTGCTTTCCAGCCATAGATTTATGCCGTTAAACTTGCCCTTAGAGTTAGCGCTCAGCCTAAAATCGTAGCACTAATAGGCCACAGGTCCCCGGTATTGTTGCCTTAGAAGGCTAAAGTACTTTACCTTGTCAGCTTAATCTAGCGAGCGTAATCCCCCCATTACAACTAGGCCTCCGTTGCATTATCTTAAGGAATAGCAATCGACTCAGGAGCCAGCAATGTCTGACCAGCCACAAGAAAACGCCATCCTCAAACGCTTTCACAGCGGGCTAAATCTAAACTCTGTAGACATTCATAAAGATCCTGCAGCCAAGGGCAGCGAAGCTCCCGCATCCACAGCTCGCGACCTACCTGGTTTGACCGTGCAGCCAGATGCCAATCTGCGCCGCTTGCCAGCAATAACCGAACCAACTACTCCTACTGAACCAACACTGCGCCGCTTGCCAGCAATCACCGAACAAGCTACTCCTACTGAAACAATTCTCCGCCGCGTTCCTGAGCCAAAACCCATAGCTCCGGTTATCAAAGACGAAGATGTGGCCAGGCCTTACCGCAGCAATCTTACTGCCGGTCAAGAGCTGAGCAACATGATTGAAATTCCATCGGCCCTGCTCTCAGGCTACCTATTAGCCAAGCGCGGCAGTCAAAACGTAGCAGATACCGCCGGTGCCAAAGTTGCGACTCTGAGCGACCACGCCATTCCTCAAAACTTAGCCACCGATTTCAATATTAGCCGCGAAGACTTAACCACCAGACTAAAGGGCAAGCTCACAGCAGCCTCCGCCACAGCAGATGCCGCAGTTCAAGCAGACCCATCTCTGCTCGACAAAGGCTATCGTTTTGAATTCGAGAAAGCCAATTTGGCTGAAGATATGATAAAAAAACTACATCGCCCAGGTGACTTAGATGAAGTACTCAAGGCCATCGACAATGTGCCGAAGACGGCATTAAGCGCAGAACAACTGCAGCAAGTTAGCGAATATTCTGAACATCTAGGTAAGAGCCCTCTTTTGCAGCAAGACGATTTGGCAAAGTGGACCACTGAACTAGATGAAAGCGCTAAGAAATTCAGCAAAGCACTAGCCGATGCTGGCCCTGGAGGCGCTAGTGAGCTGACCGAAGCAGGTCGAGCCGCAAATTTAGCAGAGAAAGAGTTTTACGGCAGCCTACAAAATCTGCGCGCCAACATTGGCTTGAGTAAACATGCAGCAGACCTAGAAATGCAACAACTGATGAGAACTCACCCAACGTTATTTGATACCGGCAGACGTTTTGAATTCGACCCAACCCTCAGTGCCGAAAAAGTAGCTGAACTAAAGCGCCCAGAGCAACTCAAGGGACTACTTGGGCAAATAGAAAAAACCCATGCACCCGGCTCAGAGAAATTGATTACAAGCCAAGGCGAACACCTAGTTGCTCTTAAAGGGTTGAGCAAAAATCCAATAATCCAGAGTGAAGGTCTATCAGACATGGCTGCCACACTAGAGAAAAACGCTGGCAAAATTATTGAATCAAGAAGCAAAGCCTTTAACTTGCTCGGAAAAGAACAAGCCACTTTCATGAAGACAAGCCTTCTCACTCTTGGCACTGGTGTCGGCATAAACTGGGCTGTCGACAAACTGGCGTTTAAGGATCAAACCGCAGGTATTCTCACCCACGGAGCCAATATCTTCGGACCAGCAATTCTTCTTTCAACCCACAAGCCGCAGGTGAAGCTCGGTGTTATCGTGGGCTCGCACGTCTTAGCCCGCATTGCCGAGATGCCAAGCAACGAACACCTCGAAAGCTCATTCAAAAAGAAGTAACTTTGCCAACAGCTTTCTCTCCAACCCAAGGCGGATAAAGCCTCAGCAAATTAGCTCTCGCCAGGCCAATAATTAACAAATAAAGAGTAGCTTGCTGGGCGAGTGGGTACTCTAAAAGCCCGCAAATAGTCAATTGTCGGGCCTGGCCGGAGCCAGGGCGCTGGCAAATGACGAATCTGGGTATGACTAGTTTTGCTAGGATGAAAATTCATGGTCCTTTCAACAAGGACTTTACGTCAAAGCCAAGATACGAGACGCCTTAAATGCGCAGCAAAAACACTCTGCCACTATCACTTCACTTGCCGCTTCTTTTGTCATTTTTTGCCTCGCTTTCAGTAGCGACCGAAATTTGCTTTACCAGCCCCTGCCAAGCCAGCAACACAGTCACCGACTACTTCCCCGCACCAGCGCCAGTGGCACCTAGCCCGAAACCTTTGACTTCAGGTGTCAGCAGCACCGGCCCCTTGCAGGGAGGCATCAAAAGCGAATCGCAGTTGAATCCATCACTGCGGCTCTTTCCCCAGTTTCAAGGGCAAGTTAACGGTAACGGCGCCTTCGGTCGCCCATTGTCACCAATACGAGACTCATATACACCAGAACAAATTCGCGGCAACGTGCACACCGGCGGCACCAATGGTGGTATCGCAGGCGGCCCAGTAGAACTTCTCGGCGACACAGCCAGAGGTGGCAATGGCAGGATGTATGGGCTAATCGCACCTATTTCTTCCTACAACCGCACACCAGCGCATGGCGTCGTCAACTACATACCTGGCTCTAACGTCACGTCAATATTTAACGGTGGCAGTCGCTCGGTCGATACGACACCTAGCCACTACCAGACGGTCGGCAGAGGCGTGACCGTTTTGTCCCCAGAGTTAGCAGTTTCATCAGTACCTTTTACAGAAAAACGGCAATCACCTTCATACATTGGAGGTCGCATAATGGGCTGGGCACTTAGCTCTTGGTCTGAAGAACTTAAGCCCACTCTAAAAATGATTGCCCCAGGCATTTATACAATTACTAATTTGAGATCTAGCCTACCCAGTCCGCAGGCTGAAGAGACTCACTATACCACCAAGCATGGTATCACTACGGCCCCCGGTTACGAAGTGACAATTACACCCCCAGGCCAGAGCAAAGAGACTCTCGGCGGCCGCTGGTCGGCCAATCAGCCCACTCCTGTAAGCTTGAGCGCTGTACCAGGCACATTGCAGGCACAGAGAATTTTCACTAGAATTGAACCGGTTAGCGAAATGGCCAGAGCCAACGTGCTAACCCAGTTTCAAGCGACCCCTTGCGACACTTGGCCGCAGTGGTATCGCGTTGTAGCCAAAGCAATTTATACCCGTTGGCAAACAGCGGACGTCTGCCCAGGAACAGCAAAGCTAGAAGTCACTATCAAACCAGATCATGATATTTCAGGCAGAGTTGTAGAATTCGTGCCGGCTGCCGACGTTGAGCGCAACATTCCACGCGAAACAGAATTTAGAGAAACAGCAGTGAAGATTGTTGACCAAGTAGGCTTCTTTGAAATACCTGATTTTCCAAAGCCACCAGCCAACCAAGTTACCTTTGACATTGACCTCAAACGCACAGTGAACGGCCCTACTGGTGTGTCGATTGTCGGCGTGCCGGCGAAGTAGACTGGATTTTGGGGCTCTAGATCTGCAGGAGCTTTTTACTTGCTTCTGGCTGCGCGTCGTTTTGTATACTCAGGCATAGACAAGCCTAATACTTTAGCTTCAATCTCATTGAGAAATTCTGAAGTAGCAGCTCCACCGCTAGAAATACAGTAAAAGAAGTCAATTGCAGCGAGTGCCTGCGGTTTTGGTTTCTCAGCTACTCGGTCAACACACAAGCCGAAGAAGTCGTAGATTCCTGGGGTTTCCTCGGCGATGTACCTTTTAGCCTGAGCACAGGAAGCAATATCAGCGAGAACGTCAATGTCACTGACTGCCCTTAGCAAACGACGCCCATGACTCCACAATTTTTCTCTATGCGGCTCCACTTTTGGAACTAACGACGCTACCTGGCCCAGGTATAAATCCACAACCCTGAGAGCTTGAAATTGTCGCGCAAGTATTTCACTTCGTTTTATTGAACGAGGGACAACAGAATGCTTCATTGGACAGAGAGCCCTAGACAGAAGAAATTGAGCCTGCTTGTCAGTCTTAATACAAGCTCTCTGAGTACAATTTCTGTACAATCCTTTCCACAAGGCCATATCAGCTGCTGGCATGTACGTATAAATATTGATCTTCATTTGTGTAGCCAAGGCAAGGTCAACCAAGACTTTAGGATCATTGATGCCGCTTACAAACCGTGCGGTCTCTATTGTTGCTTGCTTCTCGGACAACATAGTTGTGCCTTTTCGAGCGGCCAAGAACCGCAAGAACTGACCAAGTACTCTCTGAGACGCCTTCATCTGCCCAATAGCAGTCAGAGCGATCTTGGTAGCCACATCAGTGGGTGCAGCAATCACAGGTGGTACTGGCAAGACAAAGCCAGTCGCGAGCAAAAGAACGAGAGACAAAGCGAAGCAGCGAGTTCCAAAATGCTTCTTTCTTTGCTGCATGCCTAGAGAACATAACGACCGATCCAATATAAGACTCCAGAAACGTTGAAGCTATTAACTTAGCGCGTTATGTCGAAATGATAATTCAAATTCTCCCCCGGCGCTCGCTCAAGAGCGGCACAGTTTTCATATGCGCTTCGATGGTTCTTTTGAATGACTTTGGTATTGGCAGATCATCGCGCAACCTCGGCCACACAGAGTTCAAAGCATCAACGGTTTCGTAAACAGTCTTAACCACAGGCCTCTCGGGTAAATTCGCGATTTGAGCGAAATTCTTAAAATCTTGAATTCCGATCTTACTAAAATCTCTAACACCAGCCATTTTATGCGGTAACACACTGAGAATGTTCGGATAAACAATTGTCGATACCAAATCATAAGCCGGCGACAATTTAGCTTGACGAGTATCAGCATAAATCAAGGACCAGTTCTTCAAATGCATATCAGCATTGCCAAAGGCACAGGTATGTACTAATCGTCGTACAAATTCTAAAACATCGTCCAGTCCTGACTCTAACCACAAAACGTTGGCAATAGACTGATAGTTGTAGCGCTCATCATACTTGTCATAAATTGAAAACACCTGAGCGAAATCTTCCATATGAATTCTGCCACCACCTACAGTGCGATCAAACCGTTTTGAGACTAAACAATCACCGTGCATAGCCTCAGGAAGATCCATTGGCAAATTCTCGAAAGCAGCCAATGGCAACAGTTGTGACTCTGCTACTTTTACTCCAATATCAGCTGCAAGACGCAACATAGAATATTCCAATTCGTTAAGATGCGGATAGGAAGGAGAGGGAAGTTTCACAATCCAATGTCCACCAACCCCGCGAGCCGGTATCACTAGCTTCGAGTTGACGATATCAGCGGAAAACTTGAATTGCACTCCGGCAAGAGAAAAACGCAACTTCTCACCGCCAGCACCACGCAACAACTCAGGACCAATCATTGATTCTAGCGACAGCGGCCGGCCCTCGTCTGCGCGAAGAATTATGGCACCGGGCAAATCATCAGAGAGCGCTACCAAAAGCGGAAACTCTTGAGTCTCGCGAACCCTCGCCTTAGTCGCCAGATAAGTCCTCAATTTACCTTCAGGAAGCAAATTCGAAAAAAATGGCGAGAGCTTGCCTGAGGGTGAAACTAGATCGCGAGGCGACCTAATACCCCGAACGGTATTCTGATAAGACAAACTAAGCGTCGGCCGATTTGGATCTTCTACATACTTGTCGTCAAACGCTAGAAGAGTCCGCCCATCATGCAGTTGACTAAGCACACCGACGTAATAGTGATTTAGGTAGACTTCTAGGTCTCGCACCGCCACAACTACTGAACCTCATCTGGCAATGGACCGTAGGCCGGTGGTAGTTCTTCGGCGACCTTCAAGCCATCGGAGCGGATCACATAGGAAACAACAGGAACGTCCCGACGTGGAACAAGCATAATTTCCAAATCGAGCACTCTTGCCCAATCAACCAGCGTGCTGGTCTTAATGTCATGCTTACCGCGCTCGACCTGCGATAAGTAGCTTTGACCCAACTGCAAATGTTCAGCTAATTGGGCTTGCGTCAGCCCCTTAGTCAGCCTGGCCTTGTGTAGGTGTCCATACAAATTACTCATCGAATATTAGTTACTCCAACAACTAAATTAAACAGAATAGTCAATGCAACAACTACACTATCGCTCACGATAGTACTCCCGTCAACTAATTTGCAGTCCAATAGTTAACACAACAACTATTCGCCACGACGAAGCCTTAAAATTAACCAGTTCTTTACTATTGCAGGCAGGCTGACAGAGCTTTGCTTTGGTGGCAAAAGAGCGGGCAACCTACCAATAAAACCGACTATAAAATCGCGATAACAGGATCAAGAAAGGTACGTCCCAAAATATTGTGTAGAGTGTTGTTATCAGATGCTTTCAATCTTCTGAATCGGTAGGTCTAAGAAGATGAAAAAGTCGTTCCATTCTGTCGTTGTTGCAATTTTTGCTGCAAATCTAGCTTTATTGCCTGCTCTAGCAAGCGATAGCACAAGGCGCCATCCATCTGTGGCTCTGGCGTTGGGCGGCGGCGGCGTGCGAGGTGCTGCTCATATTGGTGTCTTGCGAGTTCTTGAACGCGAAGGCATTCCAATAGACTATGTAGTCGGCAATAGCATGGGTGCAGTAGTGGGTGGGCTCCACTGCGCTGGGGTGCCTCTAGACAAAGTTCAATCAGTACTTTCTGATGGCTCACTAGTCAGTGCCTATCTGCCACGTTTTCTATGGTGCCGAATCTTATTAAGCCCAGTTCGCAACGTGATTTACACAGGCAGAAAAAAACCATACGCCGGGCTCGTCAGTGGCGAAAAGTTAAAGACAATAATTGGCCAATTGCTCACTAACCCAGACACAAAAGTGCAGAATCTCAAAGTACCTTTTTCTAGTATCGCAGTAAATTTAATCGACGGACAGGCCCACGTTCTCAGCGAAGGTCGCCTAGATGATGTACTCAGGGCCAGCGCCACCATTCCGCTATTGATGCAGCCAGTGCCAATAGATGGCAACCTCTATGTTGACGGCGGAATTCGCAATAACCTGCCAACAGGAGAAGCTAGACACAGTGGTGCCGATATTGTCATTTCAGTTGAGATCGACAATGACATGAAGCCAGTAGCAGCCGAAAAGTTTACGTCTTACAGAACGGTCTTTGACCGAGTTATGAACGCCACGCTGGAACAGTTAGACGAAGACAAAGTGAATGGTGCCGATATAGTAATTCGCCCTGAACTAATAAACATCCCAATTTTATCCAAAGATAAACGCTATGTTGACGAAGCCGTATCGAAGGGAGAAGCCGCAGCCCTAATGGCTCTACCGCGTATTCGCGAGCGACTTCAGCAGTATGGTATTGCCTTAAAATCGACTCTATAAAAAAAACATTTAGAAATTCATGGTGCTGATTTCATTTGGTTTTAAATTTATACAGAGCGAAGGACGATTATCTACAGATGAAATCACTGTTGATAGGGATCTGACAACCGAGCTCTCCGCAACAATGCGGTTACCTTTTAATCCTGATCCAAAAATTCGAATAATTGTAAGTAAAGAAGGAGGGTTACATTATGTTCTTCCAGGAACTTGCATCACCATTTGATTCAGCAACACAAATGCACATTCTGCAAGATCGCCTGAGCAGGCTCATCAACAACACACAAGACGGTAGAAAAGCTGAATTCCCACCTATCAACGTCTGGGCCTCAGAAAAAAATATTCTGGTCGTGGCCGAGGTGCCCGGCATCAATCCTGAAGACATCGATCTTCAAGTTTGCAACCAAACCGTGACGCTAAAAACCAAACGCGATCTCGCAGAGCCAGAAGAAGGTCAAACTTTCCACCGGCGCGAACGTGGCCACGGGCAGTTTACTCGCTCAATTGAGCTACCTTACTTAGTCGACGCCGAAAAAGTCAATGCCTCCTTCAGCAACGGCATCCTAAGAATTGAATTCAGCCGCGCTGCCGCAGACCTTCCTAAGAAAATTACCGTTCATGCATCGTAAGTCACTGCTTATTTGAAAGGAGATTTTTATCATGACTAGTGCCATGGCTGAACGCAAAAAAGAAGAAATTTCTACCCCTCAAACAGGGGAACCCATCCGCAATCGGCGAGTTTTCGTACCACTCTCAGATATATACGAGACCAAAGATCATCTTTATGTCCTGGCCGATATGCCTGGAGTAGATGAGCAATCTATTGATATTACCCTTGAGAAGAACGTACTGACCATCAACGGCTTCACAGCAGAGCCTGCCGAAACTGAACTCAGGCTGGTTCATTGTGAATGCCCAGAAGGTAACTATCGACGTGTCTTCATGTTGTCTGAAGAAGTTGACAGAGACGGCATTGAAGCGACGGTTAAGAATGGCGTCTTAAAGCTCATTCTGCCGAAATCAACGAAATCGATGGCTAGAAAGATCACAGTTAAATCAGAATAAAGTCCTCATTTATGACAGGAGGTATAAATATGGACTTCAAATTATTACCTTCCAAATGGCTCAACAAAAAAAATGGTCTTGCGGTACGAAAAGAAGACTCAAATGAATTGAGCGATCATAAAGACGAACATCCAGTCTATTCGCTGCAGAGTGAAGTGAACCGTCTGTTTGATGATTTCTTTCGCGCCACTGACATGCCAATGCTTAGACCGTCTTTTGCACTTTCTCCGTTCTCAACCTTAGAGCAAGGTTCAATCACTCCCCGTATAGATGTTCGTGAGACCGACAAGGAGTTACGAATTTCAGCAGAACTGCCCGGTTTGAGCGAAAACGAGATCGATGTTTCGCTTTCAAGGGATGTACTGACAATCAGTGGAGAAAAGAAAAAGGAGTGTGAGCAAAACGTTCAAGGCTGGTATCGCATGGAACGCAGCTACGGTACCTTCACTCGCTCAATTCCACTGCCTGTGGAGGTAGACCAAGATAGCTGCAACGCTTCATTCAAAAATGGTGTACTTACTGTCTCGTTCGCTAAAACAGCCCAAGCGCAAGCAAACACAAAGTCTATTCCTATCAAAAAGGAATAAAGAGCGAAGAAAGTCTAAGTAATCATGTCACAACACTACAGCTCAGTCAGTCAACGAGGGCCTCGGTAAGCCGGGGCCCTCCACAAGAAAGGGAGGGAATGCTATGGATAAAATGAAAGTTAAAGCAGTTAGCTTCATTGCTTTAGCGCTCTTAACTGGATTTGTAGGCGGCTACGCCAGCAAAGATCTATTTGACACTCAAAACTCGGCCAAGGCAAATGAAACGACCGCTAATGTTCCAGTCCATAAGATGAAGACCGCATCTATTTCTACCAACCATCTGATTGCGCCCAATCTATGGAGTGTATTTCTCGACCCATTTTTCACACCTGTTAACTTAGACATTGCTCCTTTGGCTTTGCCAAATTTTGTCAGCCTGCCGATGGATGTGCCAGCAGTAAAGACTGTTGATGGTAGTCAAGAAATTCAAATTGTAGCCCAATTGCCAGGACTAACAGAAAAAGACGTCAACGTAGAAGTAGGCACCGATGTGGTCACCATCAAGGGTGAGAAGAAAGAAGAGAAGAGCGCAAACAACTCGTTCTCCACAGTCAGTCAGTCATTTGTGCGCACGGTGCAATTGCCATGCAAAGTCGATGGTGACCAGGTTAAGGCCACTCTCAAAAATGGCGTGCTCACAGTATCTCTACCTAAGCAAAAGAAATAGCGGGCCACCTATAATCTGATTAAGATAAGCCACTCTACTTAACTTTCTGCGCTCTCAGCCGTCTGAGTTCTTCGCGCACGCGAGCGAGCTCTTCGCTGGGAGTTGCGGCCTTCTTTTCATGCCTGGTTTCAGGTGCCTTGGTCAGAGCAGCAATCATGCCACGACGCAAGCCAAAAGAAATTAGTGGGTCCGAGGTGATACTACTGACGATATCGAATGGTGCACCGAGAGTGGTTAGCTCATCATCTAATATCTGAGCCAACTCTTGACCAGAAGTATCATCACCTAGCTGCAGAAAGAGGAACTGAGCCTCTTGCGGAGAACTAACACGCTTTGAAGCCGCAATCAATACATTTTCAATTTCATCGTTAGATACAAGAGCGTCGGTGATAACCACAACCAAGAGAGAGCTACGTTTGGCCTTCTTAAAATGCCTATCAATCACTTCTGTCAGTGGTGTGGCTAAGTCTGTACCACCACCAGGGTGACGGCTCTGCAAAAGCTGTCTGACATTGGCAGCCGTACAATTAGCAAAGATCTCATGATCGCTTTCAAAAGTACAAAGAGTAAAGCCACCACTACCAAGCCTCTCTGCTTCCTTTGCCAAGTTGTAAATTTCCTTACTGCACCATTGCCATTTTGTCATCGGTGGAGACGTTAACATATCGTCCATAGAACCTGATGAATCCACCATAACCACGATCTCATAGTCTCTCAACTTGCGCCAATCTACAGACTCAGTGGCGGCTGCAGCAAGGACTCGCGCTGCCTCTAACTTTCGCTCTTGCTCCGGCGAAGTAACACCAGCTGCAACCTTTAACTTGGGATTATTTCGCGCGGCTTCACGAGCAGCATCAGCAGCCAGATTATCGGGAGTGTACTGTAAGGCCACAGCATATTTTTTGCCTGCGCGCTCGATGGCAAGAAACATCTTGTTCTCACCAATCTGACCGTTGAGAATGCGATCTCCAGCAGACAATCCAGCATAGGCAGCAGCAGAACCCATTCTTACCTTCTCAACTACAGTAGGTAACGTATTACCCTTGATTGTAATTCCCGATGCGGCACAGGCACCCGCTAAAATATTGACTTCACCCGATAGAGTGATAGAGCTAGTGCTTGCTGATTTCGCTTGAAATGCTGCTTTAGCTTGTGGCGCAGATTTTACTTGAGGAGCTGCGGCAACAGGCAAGCCATGCAGGCAAGGCAGAAATACCAGAAAAAGCAGGCTTGAAAGTTGGGTACAAAGAGCCACCCACCGAAAGTGCGATGCGTTGGGAAGCAGCTCATGCGATAGCCTAGGCAATGACTTCATTTAGTCTTACCTGAAGGCACTTTGCGTTTTCTTATGGGCGCATTAGAGCCAAGCGAAAGAGCCGTAGCGCTCATTGACTCAGGCAGGGGCTGCACTATAGGTTCAACCTCGTCAGAGTAATTTACATAGTTCTTAACCTTGCTAGAGCTTAAGGACGGCATCACACGAATGGTACCCTTGCCACAGTTAGTCTGACTCAAGGCATTAGCGGCATGGTTGCGCAAGTCGGCGACTTTGCGAAAGTATTCTTCGTCAAGTGCTCGCAGCTCTCTCTGGTAAAAGTTAGCATCGCTAATGTTCTGCTGGTAAGACGAAGACGAATAATCTCTCGGACTGTGACGAAAGCGCGACGAGTAGCGCTCGCTAGCTAGTCTCTTTGCCAGCGTCAATTCATCTCTCAGTCTAGTTTCAGCCTGAGTTTGTTCTTCACTGAGACGCCGCTGGTAAGCATTCAATTCAGTTTCTTTCTGGTGCGTAGGCGAATAAATAGCAGCCGCCAGAGCGGCCTCTTTCTGCTGCAACAATTTCTCTAGACCCTGTCTAGAAAACTCTTTCAGCTGCACAGAAGTGCCGCTATTCAAACACTGCCGATACTCAAAAATAGCCTCATCAGCTTTGCCCAGCTTAGACAAAGTATTGGCTAGGTAGTAGCGAATTTCCATATCGCCCGGCTTTTGCGTCAGCGCCGAGCGGCCAGTGGCCTCTGCCAGCTTAAAATCGCCATGGTTATACTCAGCAATAAGCTTCTTCTTCATACCATCTTCAAGACTAAAAGCTGGAACTTGCGCCAAGCTAATAGCCAGAATAATCGCCAGAAACAGTGACGGGAATGAAGCCCCGACCTTGCAGTTTAGCTTAAATTGTCTAGGGCAATGCAAAATCATCAATTTTTCCAATTAATGATCTTAGTTTACCCCGCCCGACGACTTTAGATCCCTATTTAACGTCTGACTACTCTGTGATTCCAGGTTTGAGTCTTCCAGGTTTTCACTTTAGGCCTCGGGCGCACAGCAGTCTTCTGCACTGTGGTTTTAGAGCGTGTAGAAGCGGTGGTATTCGTCACAGGAACGCTTGGCATAACTGTCGACTGTATTGTGGTCGTATTGCTGCTTGGGGCAAGACTGCTACTCGCGGAGGTCGACTTTCGATCGACAGTTGACGTCTGACTAGAGTTGGCAGTACCAGCCTGGGTGGAGTTCTGGGTACTAGAACTAGTGCTAGTTGTAGAGCCAACCGGCGCGGCTTGGCTACTACTCTGGGTCTGAGCCATGCTACTAGATTGCGTTTCACCGGCGTAGCAGGTGAGAGTACCGAGTGGCACAGTACATAAAGCAGCCGCTAAGGCAAATGCCTGCTTCAAATTCGACATGATTACTTTTCCTCTTCAATCCTTGGTCTGCAAGCTGACGGGACGAAAGAGGGAAAGTTCCGATTTAAATCTCAGTAGCAGTCTTTAGCTTGGCTAGGCCTTTGGCGAAGTCTTTACCGCACATGTCATCCATACTACAGAACACTTGCATCACCTTACACAAGAACGGGCTCTCTCCAGTCATGGCCCACGTAACTTTGGTCATATCACCCTCAGGCAGAAAGGAGAAATTGACTTTATTGTCGCCCTTAAACGGTTTGAGAAAATGCAAATCAATTTTGATGTTGGATGGTTCTGTTGCTTCGGTGATTTCCATGGTGCCAGCGCCCACATCATCATTACCATCCCAGGCATAAACAGCCCCCTTACCTGACTCGGCGCCACTAAAGGTGCGCTTCATTTTAGGATCCATTTCTTCATAAGGCGACCATTCACTCCAGCTGTGCAAGTTGTTCACCTTGGCGAATAATTTCTCTGGGGTAGCTTTAATCAATGCTGAGCGTTCTACTGTAATCGAGTCTGGTTTACCAGCAGCTATACCTAAAATTACACCTAAAGCCACAGCAAGGAAAGCCGCAACACCTAATGCTATTTTCTTGATCATTTTGATCCGCTCCTAATTGACTTCTACAAATTCAGGTCAAGCAATTCAGTTCGACTATTTGGGCTTATCTGCTCACTTCAACTGTTTCACTTAAGCTGCTTTACGGCCACAAGCGGAAGATTAAGCTGGGTAAGCCATTGACTAGGATCAGAACCACTCTCTGGTCCGGCTAGGTAGCACTCCCAAAGGTCTTCGGCAGACTCATGACCCTGAGCATCAATCCATGACAGAAACTCGCCCCAGGCCTCCCCGAGCCCTTCGTAGCCACCATGGTAGACAGTACGAGCGACTGTAGCCGCACGCAGCTGCCCAGGCTTGACGCGACCAACTGGTATTACCGGCGATGCCACAGGAACACAGATATCAAAATCGAAAGTTTCATCAGGGCGCTTTAAATGGTGAGTAAACCAAGGGCCGATTGGTACAAGACCCTGAGCGCTAAGCGCCTCGAAAATCTCTACTATGCCCGGCCCCATAACGGTTTGAATTTCCGCTCGGGGAACGACAATGTGAATATAGGCAATCTCTAACTCAGGGGCATCTAGCACTATTGGTGTTTCGATCATCTAAAAAGTTTCCTCGCTTTAATTACAACTACTGTGTCCACAAAGCCTTATTTAAGCTTTGCCACTAGCGCTTCAAGCTGGTCTGTAGCGATGCCCCAGCCCTCATGGAAGCCCATTTTCTCGTGAGCTTCGCGGTCGGCTACCGTCCAATGCATAACTCGAGCAGTGTATTTAGTTTTGCCTTCATACTCTTCAAAAGTAAGAATGCCAGTCATAAATGGCTTCTCTGACGGCACCCAGGCGCTGGTATAAGCATCAGTGAAAACCAAACGCTCATTCTTCACTACTTCTAAGTAGATACCTCTGTTTGGAATCTCAGTGCCATCGGGAGCCTGCATCACAATCACATTTGAGCCGCCCGCGCGCAAATCTACTTCAGCAGATATCGTTTTATATGGTGGCGGTGTAAACCATTGGACGATCAAATCTGGTTCAGTCCAGGCTCTAAAGACTTTTGCTGGAGGGGCATCAATGACGCGCGTGAGACTTAACTCGCGCTGCAAATTGTTGGTGGCCACTGTGTGATCGGGCATGGTAGATGTAATTTCTGACATGGTTACTCCTTAATAGAGGGATCAAACAAAGATTCTAAATAACGACGCAGATGCATCATGCTTTGCACAGCCACTTCTGGACTTTGCTTGGCTTTAGCAAAAATGAATGCGCCTTGTATAACTGATTGAATAAAATAGCCGACGCTCTCAGATGTCCAGCTGGCCTTTGGTGCGTAGAGTAATTTAGCGTCTTCAATATCGTGAGCTAAGTCTCTTACATGGGTGGTCATGCCGGCATCACAAGCTTCACGCACGCTTGGATGGGTAGCATAAGCTTCTTGCACCATGGTGCCAAGCAAGCACGTGTACTGTGAGATTTCAGCACCAAGCATGGCGATGCGAAAATCTATGTAGCCCAAAAGGCGATCGCGAGGATCTTCAAGAGCTTGATACGGGGCAGCTCCAAATATCTGCTCAGCCATATTGCTAAATTGTTCAGCAGCGGCAACGCCAAGCTGGTCTTTGCTTTCAAAATGGTGGAAAAAGCCTCCCTTGGTCACTCCGGCTGCCTGGCAAATGTCATCTACGGTTGTGGCGCTGTAGCCCTTGGCGCGAATCAGGTCACGAGCGGCGTCAAGCAGCTTGGTGCGGGTTTCAAGGCTATTGCGGGTGCGGGCCATTGGTTAGGCATGTCTCTTTTTTGAAATTTGGATTTCGCCCAAAATTCAGTACCGACTAGTTGGTATGTAATTTACCAGAAATAGTAAATAGGGTCAAGAAGGCTAAATTAGGGTCTTTCCGAATTGACTGTATACAAATTTGGCTACATAATCGACTACAGAGGTATTTAAAATTGGAAAGCAGAGCCATCAAGCAACCGACAGTTCGAATTAATCTCGCAGCCAAGGCAAAGCTAGACCATATGCAGACGCTTACACATTTGAGTCACCCCGCTCTTCTCGACCGCGCCATCGAATTGCTTGAGCAAGATATAAACTCCAAGCAATTGCTCAGCGATTTAGCAGACCTGTCGGCCAACCCTGCACTGTTGAAACAGTACCAAGAAATCTCAGCAGTTATGGAAGGTGCTGCCTCCGACGGTCTCGCTCAAGAATGACTACTACACCAGGATTTTATCAACCTGCCAAACCAACCGCCTTCAATCGCGGTGAAATTTGGATGGTCGATTTTGCTAATCCAATCGGAACTGAACTAGGATTGGAACACCCAGCAGTGATTGTCTCAACGCAAGAATTGAACAATGCCGCTACAAAAATAGGTCGAGTAATTGTGGTGCCAGGAACAAGCAAACAAACCACTAATGCGCAGGGTAAGACGATTTCTATGCACCTAGAGATCATTGCCACACCTAGCAATGGACTGCATCACACAACCTATTTCATGTCAGAGCAAGTCAGAAGCGCTTCCATATTGCGCTTTCGGCGCTTGGTTGGTGTCCTCGAGCGAACCAATTTGCGAGAAATTGAAAACAGGCTTTGCCTAGTCATGGGCCTATTCAAGTAGAGCTCACCACAGCCTGAAATGAGTTGACCGTTGCCTAGCAGAAGGATAAGCTCGATAAATGAAGCTGCCAATTTCAACTAAACAATGAAGAACAGAAGCAAACCAGATGGCGCTCTAAAGATAGAAGCCCCACGTGAGCCAAATCTGCTTGAACAGCTTGAAACGTACTTCAAGGAAGTGTTCTTCATACTTTCGATTGAAAGAGAATTGCATCAAGAAATTAATCGCTTCCGCAAAGCAGCTCAGATGAGTGCTGTAAATGCCCTAAAGAAAAACCTTCCACGACACGAACGTTCGGGCAAGAAAACGCCCAAGTCGTCTAAAAGCTCGACGAGTAGAAGCCTGCCAAAGATACTGACGATGGAAGAGCGGCCCAGCCCGTCGATAAATATATTCAATTTCTATAGTAAAGCTGAATCACAATTATTCAAAATCAAAGTAGCAATTAGACGCTCCTTAATACCAAACGAAGAAGATCTCGCAATTAAAGCAGAATGGGATTTGCAAAATCATGCAGACAAAGTAGCTGCTTGCCAGAGGCTTGCTAAACAGGCATGCACAGAAGAGCAAGAGCTTCGGAGCAAAGCACAACGTATGAGAAGGGAGGCAGACAAAATTATTCGCCGGGCAGCTCAGCAGAAAAAAGCAAATCATCCAATAATTAAGCAAGCGGCTGAGATGCAGCAACAAGCTATAAGGTCAGATCGCAATGCATCAAAGAATTCGGAGCTACAAAAGCACAGACTTGCCCTACTAGAAAGAAGATTGACGAGACTGGAAACGGAATGCCTGGAGAAAGGAATAGAACTAGAAAAACGCCTAGCACTAGCCTTCGCGTGGCGCATGAAGCGAGCCAATGACTCAATCAAAAAAAGCGGTCACAATATTGGAGCTGTTAGGCAGGCAATGGCTAAGGCAGAGCAAAAAGTAGTTGACAGAGAGACAAAGCTAACCGCGGCACTAGAAATTAATGGAGGCATTATCACACTCTCGCCGACAATATTTCTGCCCATGGAGAAAAAAATTGAACTGAACGAAGAGCTGGCTAAAGACTCAATCGAAAAAATAGCAAATCTTCCCGCCATTGAAACGAAGTCTATGTCTGCTGCGCAAATCAAGAAAGCACTTTCAGATTTTAGTCTAGCGAACAAGGAAATGGGAAAGTGGTGCGCCAGCCTAGTGGCTACCGAGAGGGAGACAATACAAGTTCTAGCTAAGTATAGACAGCAAGCAACCATTTGGAAAGAACGACAGATGATGGCCGAACTAAAAGAAAATGCAGAGCTGGCAAAACAGGCTAAAATACATCGAATAGGTGCCCTTGATGCTTCTCTGCAGCAGGGACAATCACTTGAAGCTATCCACGCCATCAAAGAGTTGAGTCAGCAACGACTAGACGAGATAAATCTGGTATCTGCAAAACTGGCAGAGAGCTTAGCCGAGATTGAACAAGCAAAAGAGCAACAAACCAATGTCAATTGATTCACGTTCTCGCTATCTAGGCTGCCTTTTTGGAATGGCTACAGGTGACGCTGTAGGTACAACCTGCGAATTCGAACAACCAGGAACATTTGCGCCAGTATCAGAAATGTTGGGCGGTGGCGTGTTTAAGCTAAAAGCCGGTGAATGGACAGACGACACGTCTATGGGTCTTTGCCTGGCGGAAAGCCTGATTGAAACGGGAAAGTTCGACCCTGTAGACCAATTGCAGCGGTACGTAAAGTGGTTTCGTACAGGTCATCTGAGCAGCAATGGGCGATGCTTCGACATCGGATCAACGGTAAGAAAAGCCCTCTTACAATTTGAAAAAACAGGAAAGCCTTTTTGCGGTGATACAAATCCACTAACAGCCGGAAATGGTTCGTTAATGAGACTTGCAGCAGTGCCACTGTTTTTTGCATCAGACCCACAAGTGGCGATAGATCTAGCCGGCGACAGCTCGCGCACAACACACGGGGCCACCACCGCCGTGGATGCATGCCGCTTCTATGCCGGGCTAATTGTCGGGGCGTTAAACGGAGCGAGCAAAGAAGAGCTGTTAACGCCGCTATACTCGCCAGTTGCAGATCTTTGGAACACGCGCAGGCTCTGTCCCGAAATTGAAGCAGTAGCAAAAGGCTCATACAAGAATAAAATGCCACCATTCATCGCTGGAACTGGCTACGTGGTCAAAAGTCTTGAGGCCGCGTTGTGGGCCTTTGACAATAGCAACGACTTTAAAACAGGCTGCCTAAAGGCAGTTAATCTTGGCAATGATGCTGATACCACCGCCGCAATCTACGGCCAACTTGCAGGTGCATATTACGGAATTGAGGGGATACCAAGCTATTGGCTCAAGAAGCTAGCAAAACGCGAGCTGATTGAGTCGTTTGCATTGAGGCTATTTGAGGGCGCTCAAAAACGGCGCGTTTAAATTGAAGAACCAAGCAACTCAAGGATAAACTTTCCAGATTCTGGCATTCTCGATGGACCATCTCGCAAGAACATGGCAATGTCCGCAGGGGTAAGTGGGCCCTTTCCTTGCGACCGCGAAAGTCTATCTCGCGTATCTGCACGCGCAAGAAATGCACTCTTATAGATAAGTGGCGCTAAACCAGCCTGATGTCGTACAAATTGGTCTGGAGTTTGGACTTCGATATCATATGGCGCAATAGACTCTCGAGGAAAATCCTTAACATTGAACGTTACCACCACGTCGACTTCCGCTACCACGGCCGCCGCTAGAACGTGTTTATCTTTCGTCTCATTAGTCATGCTCGAAATTAAACGTTCATATCGCTCACGAGCTATAAAAGCTTCTGGAAACATTCTATTCATGATGCCTTGAAATCTTAGAACGCTTTCTTCTGAAGCTAAATTCTTACCAGTTGAGTTGCGAAGCCATTCTTCAAAGATATCCTCCGACCAGTAGACGGCATGTTGCCTTGTGGATGCCGAAACCATGAGGATATCTCGCACCTCATAAGGGATTAAGACATTAGCATCATAAAGACCTGCAAACGGCATTACCTACTTAGCTGTCCTTTTCTTCTTCCATTCGTGAATATCATCATAACCGCCAATCTCCTGCGTTAGCGCCGCCATTTCATCCATGAGATCATTGCGCTGCAAATCTTCTACCTTCATAAATTCTAGCAAGTCCTTAAGGCGTATCCGGCGATGAGTGCCACCGGGAATCTTCTCGGCCCGAAGCTTACCGTCATCGATCAACCTAATTACATGCTGCCGAGAACAAGCCAACATCTCAGCAGCCTGTTGTGTGGTGAGCATACCGTTATGAATAGTCACCGACACGGCGTATCCATTCATCATAGCCTGCGACGCTATCGCCAGAACTCCAGCGAGCGGAGCCGGAATTGACTTCTTCTGACCGTTTGGAAGGAGCAAAACAGCCTCACCCTCACCGGCTAGCTTCTGCAATGCCGCGGCAATGGGAATCACGGCCCTCGCGTCATCGGCTGTGGGTAGAAAAGTTGGAGCACTAGACATAAGGGTTACCTCAACAAGCACACGTTATTCTACAACAGTACCACAAATTCAACCAAAACGACACAGTCGACCAAAACACCAAGCCTTACCGTGCTCCGCGCGCAACAGCAGCGCTAAAGGCCCTGCTGATTGCAGTTGCAAGCGATCCTTGAGTGTTACCTAGAACGAAAAATAAATTGAGGCCGATAAACCAGGCGACAAGCATGAATGCAAATCTGCCTCGGAACCATCTACTGGCGCAAAAAAGAAATAACAAAGGTGCGCAAAATAAATAGAGCGCCATAGATTGATGTCCGTTGTCGCGAATGAAGGTCGCAAGAGGCGGACAGTTGGCCACAAACAACAGAAAACCAGCGAGCAAAAATGGGAAAGTAATTGGATAAAACCAAACCAAACTATCGAACCCGACAGGCGGTTCGTCTAAAAACTTTCCTGCTCGCCTAAAGAATGTCCTAATCTACTGCCTCCTCACGTTCTCCCCATTTGATATCAAGGGTTCACCAATCCGAGATGCTTGGGCTATTAATCCGCCCTTCTAAAAATCAATCTCGAAATGAGGGAAGAAGTTATTACCGAGGTATTCAAAACCACAAATGTTGTGCACAAGCTCAGTTGGAATTTCGAAGAACGTCAGCTCCTTCCGCAGTGCCGCTGCCATTTCATTGAAACCAGCAGGCGGGTTGCCAGTGACGACGATTTCTTCATCGTCTTCCTGTGAATCGTAAACGACACTCCAGACTTGCTCGCCATTTATCCAGCCAGCTGCCGTACTGACCATAACATGCTCTTCTACCTCGCAAGCGACTAGGCGGCTTCCAGCTGAAAGTAGTTTGAGAACTTTTGGTGAAAGTAAGTCCTGCGGCTCACCATAGTTAGTAATGACGAACCAGCCTGATTCGAAAACACAGCCATTAATTGTGTCCGCTCCGTACAATGCATGCAGGTCGGTTCCACTGGTCATTTCGTTGATATTCAGCGACTTTAACAATGCAGAGTCAGGTTTATCTTTTACCGCAACGTATGAAAGTGCAGCTCCCATTTGTATTTCCTCCAGCACGTCTAAAGAACGCTCTAACCGACTTTCTCCTCGACAATCGACTCTACTTTCTCGGTATAGAAGCCAACGCGTTCTTTGAGTTCAGCCACTGCTGCGTGGGGCGTCTCAAAGGAGAAGGCAGCGTTTGCTGAGTTCGCATCGCCACTCTTGAGATTGAAGTAAGAGACATCGCCTTTGTACGGACAATAGCTGGTCTTTTCGCTACGCTCAAGCAATTCCATCTTTACGTCTTTGCGAGGGATGACAAAGCGCTCCGGGCTACTAGGCTGCTTGAGAATGACCGCCTCTGTAGTATCAGCAACAACTACGCCGCCAAACTTAACGACGACCCGCGACGGGGTGTGCTCAATGGTAATTGGGTGGGATGGCCCAGGTATCAACACCGTCTTGTCGCTCATTTACTACTCCTTACTACTACTATCCATAACGCTGCTAACAATATCTTCCAATGCAGAAAGCAGCTTGTCATTTTGCTCTTCTGTACCGACTGTAATTCTAACCTTATCAGCCAAACGCGGTAGATTCCACCAACGAACTAAAATAGATCGACTTTTCAACTCTTTGTAGATACTCTCAGCGTTCGCCCCCGCAGGTACTTGAGCCAAGAGGAAATTGGAATGAGACTGAGGCATAGAAAAACCCAGAGCACTTAGTGCCAAATATAATCGCTCTCGCTCAAAGCAGACCTTCTCCCAGGTCGAACGAGCGTATTCTTGATCTGCTAGTGCCGCTGTGGCAGCGGCAATCGAAACCACATCACACGGATACGAATCGCGCACCTTAACCAACTCTTTCAGCAACGACGGCTGGGCAATGGCATAACCGAAGCGCAAACCAGCCAGAGAATAGCCCTTAGACATGCTGCGCAGTATCACTACATTGTTATACTTATGCACCAATGGCAGTGCCGAGTCTTTAGCAAAATTGACATAGGCCTCGTCAATCAAAACAACACCACGAAAATTCCTTACTACACTCTCAATACTCTCTATAGGCTCAAGATGGCCAGATGGTGCATTAGGATTGACTATCAACAAGAGTGCGGCATCAGTTGATTCGATATCGGCTGGCAGCTTCCAGTCCGTGCCGTCAATCTCGTAAGACAAGACCAGTGGGCGAGCGGCCTGAATCTGCGTCAAAACAGGATAGAGCGAATAAGATGGCTCCAAAAAGGCGACGGCGTCACCTTCACCAGCGCAGGTGCGAATGATGACATTGAGCAAGTCATCACCGCCATTAAAAGTCAAAATCCAATCAGCGGGAACACCGTGCAATCTCGCAGCTTCTTCACGAAAAGCGCGCGCAGTAGGGTCAGGATAGCGGCGCACTTGCTCGGCGCCAGAAGTAGCAATAGCGGCAATGGCAGCCAATGCCTTTGGTGAAGGAGGATAGGGATTCTCATTTGTATTAAGCTTGATTGTAGTGGTATCACTCGGCTGCTCACCGGGTGCATAGCCTTCAGTTTGCGCTATGTCATCTCGCACTAGATTCGTCATAGTCTTGCCCTCGCAGCCGCAGCGTGAGCCGTCAAGCCTTCCAGATCAGCGAAAACAGCAGTGAGTTTAGACAGTTCACTGGCGGTGTCAGTAAGATGCAGCCAACTTTGGCCACGTAAGAAAGTGAATGGATTTAAGCCGCCAGCAAAGCGCGCCGCACGGTTAGTGGGCAGCGTGTGATTAGGGCCTGCAGCATAATCTCCGTAGGGAACAGTAGCGTTGTAACCCATGAAGAGAGCGCCGTAATTCTTCACCTGCGACTTAATGGCAGCGGGGTCCTTTACTTGCAACTGCAAATGCTCCGGAGCGATATTGTTAGCAGCAGCAATACAAGCCTCCAGAGAATCAAGAACGACAATAGCGCTCGAGGCTAAGGCAATATCAATATAATCCGGCAAACTAAGAGCACTAATTTTTTCGACTAAGAGCACAGCCACCGCTCGTGCCAGAGCTTCGTTATCTGTCAACAAATACGACCGGGCATTGGGGTCGTGCTCCGCTTGCGAAAGCAAATCAAGTGCGAGCCATTCAGCCTTGGCACCCGAATCAGCAACTATCGCTACTTCACTTGGCCCTGCCAGCATATCGATACCAACTTTTCCGTACACTTGGCGCTTAGCTTCAGTGACGTAAGCATTACCAGGGCCGACAATCATGTCGACTGACTTTATCGATTCAGTGCCGTAGGCAACGGCAGCCACAGCCTGAGCACCACCGACTTCGTGAAACTCAGTCACACCGGCAAGTGCTCCTGCGTACAAAATTTCGTCTTTCAAACAGGGAGAGACTATGCAAATGTCTTTCACACCTGCCACCTGGGCGGTGACAGCAGTCATTAAAGCTGTTGATGGCAGGGGATAGCGACCAGCCGGAATATAACAAGCCACACGGGCCACCGGCTTAAAATCGAAGCCAGCTGTGTACTCGCCGCAGTCAACGGCAACAGGCTTAGCCACAGCCACAACGGCCTCGGCAAAGCGACGGATACGGCGAGCCGCCTCATCCAAAATGTCTTTTGTTGCTTGCGGCAATCTTGCCGCCAAAGCTGCCTTAGCCGCGTCATCGAGAATCACCGTATTCGGTGCCGGGTCGTTAAAACGTTGAGCCAGAGTAGCAAGACCTTTGTCTCCACTAGTGCGAACTAGCGCAATAATCTCGCGCACAGAATTTTCCAACTTGAGTTCTTCGGCAAGGTCAGCAACAACGGCAACCTCTGCAGACTGCTCAAGGCTGTTACCCGGAACCGGCGAAGGCGGCGGGTCGCTGCACGACGCCCCGCAAAGAGAGCTGGCTTGCGCGGCGACCCACTGACGAGCTTGCTCGCCAATGAGAAGAGGAATTAATTCAGCAGTTTTACTATCTTTCATTATCGCTCTCTAGCTGTTTTTGCTCACTTGCACTTTGGGCTACTCAGAATTATCTTCGTCTTCCAGCCAACTCTGATTCTATTTCTTTCCACTCTATGCCTTCATCTACAGCTAGTACGCTAGCAAAATAGAGAAGGTCGGCTATCTCCCAGCGCAAATTATCTTTAGAGGAATGTGATACCACTTCATAGGCTTCCTCCATAATTTTCTTAAGAAGCAAGCGACGGTCAGCAAACAATGTCTGAGTGTAAGACTTCGATGGAGGCTCAGCTTTTCTCGATTGCAAAGTCTCGAAAAGCTCATTCATTGAGAACTTGCGGTCGGCTGAAGCGGCACCGAAACAACTATATGTATCGTTGTGGCAAGCTGCCCGGTTCTGCACAACAGTGAAAAGCAAACAGTCACGATCACAGTCAACTCGACAAGAAATTAACTGTTGCACGTTACCCGAACTCAGACCCTTCTCCCAAATCTCGCTGCGAGAGCGGCTGTAATAAATGCCTTTCCCTTCCCTCAATGCTCTGGTCAAAGATTCGGCTGTGCTGTATGCCACCATGAGAACCTGACCGCTAAAATCTTGCACAACTGTTGGCACGAGGCCATCAGCATGAAACTTGACGCTCTTCACCACAGCCTCAACCGGGTCGATCAAACCTGTATAAAGAGCCATGCCCACTTGCACGTCAATGCCTAAGGCTGAAATCTCTACGATTTCTTCAAGCTGGGCAATGCCACCAGCAACAGTAAGCTGCCCCGGTAGACGCTTCTTCAATTCTTTGATGGCAGCAATGTCCATTCCCTGTAAACAACCTTCGCCTTCAACAAACGTAGTGAGAAAGCCAGAACAATAGGGAGCGACACGCTCAGCCCGTTGCCAAATGGTCTCGCCGGTAGAATTTTCCCAGCCCTTATCGACAACTATTTCGCCACGGTGATCAAGAGCTACCAAAATCTGCTGCGGTGTGAACTTTTCAAGAAACTCAGGTGTGGCCATAGTGCCAACAATTAATCGTTTAGCACCAGCCTTCAAATATTCGCGGCCACACTCAACATCGCGGATGCCGCCGCCAACTCGTACATCGGCAATACGACAAATGTCTTTGATAAGTTCTCGATTATTGCCTTTGCCCATGGCAGCATCAAGATCGATGACTGCAATCTCTCCACATCTATTAAAGTCGCGGGCTAACTCCATGGGGCTGCGCTCGCATTCAAGCACAAACTCTTTACCCTGCTTCAGTTGCACGGCCTTGCCGTTAATGATATCAATGCTTGGAATTAACATAAGCGAACTGTGATGCCCTCGTTTTTAAGAGTGGTTTTGACTTGGTTGACTGTGAATAATCCATCATGAAAAATGCTGGCAGCTAAAGCGGCATCAGCCCTACCGGTTGCGAATACGTCGACAAAACTCTGAGCGTTCTTAGCGCCACCAGAAGCAATCACCGGAATGGGCAGGCCGGAAAATGCTAGAACCATTTCAATATCAAAGCCCTCTTGCGTGCCATCTGCATCCCAAGAAGTTAGCATGAACTCGCCAGCACCCAGCTCAACACATTGCTGCGCCCAAGCCCAAGCATCGAGGCCTGTGGAGACACTACCGCCTTTGGTCAAGACTTCCCAGGCAGCGGTTCCACCGGAACCAGAAACTTTGCGAGCATCAATTGCTACAACGCAACACTGCGAGCCACAGGCCGCCGCAATCTCGGCAATCAGCTCTGGGCGCTGCACTGCCGATGAGTTGATAGAAACCTTATCAGCGCCCAGTGACAATAGCTTCTTGACGTCGTCTAATTTAGAGATGCCACCACCAACGGTGAAAGGAATTGATAGATGCTCAGCCACCGAGCGCACCAGGTCAAATACTGTGCTGCGCTCTTCGCGCGAAGCCGAAATGTCTAAGAACATCAGTTCATCAGCACCTTGGCGCTGATACTCAATAGCTAGTTCAACGGGATCACCGATATCACGCAGATTTTGAAACTTGACGCCTTTGACTGTGCGGCCATTAGCAACATCAAGGCAAGGAATTATTCGCTTACAGAGCCCGCTAGACAACATCGCTCACCCATCTTTTCAGTAGACTCTCACCAAATTCACCACTCTTTTCAGGGTGAAACTGGAAGGCTGTAATGTTGCCAGTCGACACAGCAGCGCAAAATGGGACGAAGTAGTCAGCCTCATAGAGAGTAACTGAATCACTCTCTGGCTTGGCATAATAAGAATTGACGAAGTAAACGAAGCCGGACGGCCAGCCCTTGTCGCCGTCACTATTGCCATTGACCGGTCTTACCTCATTCCAGCCAGTTTGCGGCACTTTGCCTTGAGTATATTTGACGACCTTGCCTTTGACCAAACCAAGCCCAGCAACACCAGGGGCTTCTTCACTATTATCAAAAAGAATTTGCATGCCGACGCAAACTCCAAGAAATGGAGTACCAGCTTGTACCAATGATTTGACAGCTTGATCAAAGCCACCTTCTCTCAAGGACGCCATAACCGCACCAAAGGCGCCCACACCAGGCAGAATTACTGGGCGTGAACCATCTGGCGGATTGCTTACATCAACCGCATTAAAATTGATCCCGAGTCGAGTCAGGCTACGCCCAACACTGCCCAGATTGCCGCCAACTGAGGTGACGAGGTCGACAGCAAATTTTGGGGAATTCATACCATCGCTCCGATTTCAGCTTTCACTTCAATTTCAGCTTTCATCCAAGACGCCTTTGGTGCTGAGATATTCACCAGTTTCTAGCGGCACAACAGCCTGACGCAGGGCTTTGCCAAGGCCTTTAAAGACGGCTTCTATGACATGGTGATCATTGTCACCATAAAGTTCGTGGCAGTGCAAGGTGGCTCTCAAGCCATCGACAAAACCCTTGAAGAATTCTCTAAAAAGATTGGGGTCGAGGTGACCAACTTCAAAGTTGCCAAACTGTACTTTCCAGGTGAGGTTGCGACGCCCACACAAATCAATGGCGATAGTGACCAAGCTGCCATCCATCGGATACGTGAAACAACCCGCGCGATTAATACCAGCGAGTCCACCTAAAGCTTTGAAAATGGCTTCACCCAAAGTGATCCCAGTATCTTCAATTAAGTGATGGGGATCAACTTCAATGTCACCAACAGCGCGCACTTTGAGACCGAAGCGACCATGCACAGCAAAGGCTTCGAGCATATGAGACAAGAAGGGCAAAGATGTCTCAATATCTGGAGGGCTAGGTTGATCCAAATTGATTTCTATAGTGATGTCGGTCTCTTTGGTTTTCCTAGTGACCGAAGCAAATCTACTGACTTTTTTGGTCACGTGTTGCTTTCCAATTTGGTCTTTTCCAGAAGCTGTTGTCATAGTGAAAATACCTGCCTTAGCTCGTTTACTGATTCTAGAACTATCTGTGCACCAGCAGCACTAAGAGCGTCCGCTGGCAAAGTAGAAGAGATACCAATGCGCGATAGGTTAGCATCTCGCGCTGCCCACATGTCATCAACAGCGTTGCCAACATATAGTCCACCTTTCAAATTAAAATCTTCCATCACCTGCAAAAGGTAATCAGGCGCTGGCTTCGGCGCTTTGCCAGGGACATCGTGCAGACAATAGACCCGCTTGAACAATGGGTCTAAACGCTCGCCCCAAATGGGATCATACTCGGGCCGGGTCCGGCCTGTAACTATAAAAAGCGGATGGCGCTCGGAAATTTCCAACAGTAGCTCATTATCAAACAAGGCAAATTCGTTGCTTGGTGCCAATTGCAGATATAAATCAGTGGCTTCCTCAACGATCTTAGAAAGTGATTCAGAATAACCACGACGGCGCAATAATTCAGCTGTAGTGACCCAATCGTCGTTGTATCCGCCTTCTTGGCGCAAGTCAGCAATCTCTTGGTCAAACAGTGGCGCGCCCGAATATTTTTGCACCATTTGTTTAATGGTTTCATCGAAACTCTTAGAGGTGTCGACAAGAGTGCCATCAAGATCAAAGATCACGGCATAGTTAGCGTCGCCGGCCTCCGGCACGATAAGCGCGGAGTTGCTGTTGTCGCTGTCATTGATATCGATATTGCCTCTGCTGCTATCGCTACTCATTTGTCGTAACCTGCCACAATTTTCTCAACTTTATATTCGAGAATATCGCGAGCACCAAGAGCCACTAGCTTTGGAATCAAATCAGGCACTTCTTTAGTAGGCACGGCGATCTTGATAGCATAACCGTCACCGTTGTATAGCTCCGAAATTGTGGGTGCGCGCATACAAGGAAGGTTGCTTACCACGCGCTCAAAGTCTTCGCGCGATACATTCATTTCAAGCATGACTTTCTGCTTAGCCAAAAGTGTGCTCTTCATCAGCATTGTCATCTCTTCGAGCATGCGGCGTTTGATGGGATCTTCAAGAGCTTTAGGATTACAAATGAAGCGCGTCGTTGAGCGCATAATTTCTTCAACTATAACTAAACGATTGTGCTTAAGAGTAGTACCGGTGGAAGTATTATCAACGATGATATCGGCATCTTCAGGTGGCAAGGCTTCAGTTGCGCCAAAGGTCTGGAGGAAAATTGCATCTAACTTATTCTTCTCAATAAATCGCTTGGCCAAATTGCGATACTCAGAAGCCACTATCAATTTTCTACCAAAATTCATAGTTCTAAAATCGCCACCGGCAAGCAAGTCTTCAGGCATAGCAGCAACAATGCGCACTGGGTCAAACTGCAAATCAAGCAATTCAACAACTTCGGCGTCTTGTTCAACCGTCCAGTCATAGCCAGAGAAGCCGCAATCATGGCGACCAAGGGCAACCAAACTGGGAATATTTTGTGACTTAAGCAACTTAGTAATAACGTGTGGGTCTGAGCAAATCGGGCTATACGAACGGCCATCAGTGAGAAAATTCATGCCAATCTGACTCAAAAGAGCCATTACCTTTTCTTGAATGCGCCCTTTAGGAATAGTCAACCGCAAATCGGTCTTCTGGCTACCTTCGGTAGTTTCCAATTTGGCAGCGCTGGAAATGTTGGAAGTATTGGAAGTGTTGGCAGAGCCAGTTGAATTCTCACCATCTTTAACAGTCTTGGTCATATTCTCATCCTCAAAAATTGCATAAAAAAAGAGCCCGCCGGGAGCGAGCTCTAAACAGTTTCGTGCGTAAACGCAAGGTGGCTGCTAGTCCGCTCCATCGAGAAACATATGATGATGGTGATGGTTGCGGCCGGTCATTTCGTATAGAAACCTGCGTAACGTTAACTGAGCTGAGGTTAACATCGCACCAGGCGGATGGCAAGCACTTACTACGAATGTTTAAGGCTGTACAGTTGACTCCCTCAATCATTTCGACTATATTGGAAATATGGAAACAAAAACAGCAGTAAGCGCTCTATCTGCCCTGGCCCATGAAACCAGGCTAGAAATATTCAGACTCTTGGTGCGCAAAGGTCAACAAGGAATGGCTGCCGGCGATCTAAGCAGCCAGTTCGCCACGCCTGCGGCAACTATGTCATTTCACCTAAAAGAACTCAGCAGTGCCGGTTTAATTGTGGCAAGACGAGAAAGTCGCTCAATAATATATTCAGCAAATTACGAGCGAATGCAGCGACTAATGAGCTTTATGCTGGAAAACTGCTGCGCCGAAGAACAAGGGAAAGCGCAAGAAACAGAACAAAGAAATAAAGAAGAAATTGAAGAAGATTATGGAGGAAAGTGTCAATGAAAAGATTTCACGTACATGTAGCCGTAGCAGACTTAGAACAATCCATTCAGTTCTATTCAACGTTCTTTGATGCAGCGCCGAATGTGTCAAAAGAAGACTATGCAAAGTGGATGCTTGATGATCCCCGCATCAACTTCGCCATCTCAACTCGCGGCAGAGAGCCTGGACTTGACCATTTAGGCATACAAGTCGAAGATGCAGGCTCACTGAAAGAAATTTCAATGCGCTTGAAAAAAGCTCAGCAACCTATTCTTGAACAAGAACAAACCACTTGCTGTTACGCCAAGGCAGACAAAACCTGGGTGCATGATCCACAAGGAATTGCCTGGGAAAGCTTCCACACTACCGACATAGCTACAACTTATGGTGAAGATGCTGAACTGCCTGAAGTTTCTGCATCGCAAGTCTCAGCGTGTTGTGCACCAGAATCGGGTAAGACTTCAGTGCCCTCAGAGAATCAACCGATCAGTATTAGTCTCACAAAGAAGGAATGCAAGAACTCATGAGTTGGGACGTAATGGTATTGAATTTTGGTGGCAAGCCACCCGAAGACTTAGAAGAACTGCCAGAAGATCAGAATGCCGATCCGTTAGGCTCAGCTGAGGAAGTGCGCCATCTCATAACCCATGCACTGCCCGGCGTAGACTGGTCAGACCCCACATGGGGCATCTATACTGGTGACGAATTTTCCTTTGAATTCAATACCGGCAAAGAAGATCCAATTGAATCTTTGATGGTGCACGTAAGAGGCAACGGCCACCCAATTCCATCGCTTCTAAAATTTGCTAATCCTAATAAGTGGTCATTAATTGATTGCTCGACGAGCCAGTTAATCGATCCACACAATCCTTCTGATGAAGGCTGGCAGGGCTTTCAGGCAGTGCGAGACAAAGTGGCGAAGATTTGTGGAGATGAAAGCGCAACTCAAGGCGAAGATACACAGTGAGAAGATGCGCAGTGAGAAGATGGGCAAATCAGAGTTTTCGTGGAGCTATTAGAATCCGAGGGATGCTAAAAACTTTAGCTTTCCCGCTATCAACCAATCTCTCTAGAGACGAATAAGAAATACGCTCAGTAATAACAGGCGCTGAATTAGGAAAGCCACCTGCGTGGTCGACATACATAGCCTGTATTTTCTTAACCGCAGCAGTTACGCCCGTATGCGACAACGGCAAACCGATTAGTCCTTCAAATACTGCATTCAACTCAGCATCCATGAGCCGAGTACTACCCTCAATTGAAACACTATCGAGCACCGGCGCTTCAAAAACTACAAAAAGAAGATCTATCTTGTTACCTCGCTCACGAGGAACAACAGTCAAACTCTTAGGTTCAAAATAGCCAAGATCGTCGATAGCATCCAAATCCTTAATGATCTGGTCACAATCACCATCATAGATCTCGCCTTCCTTAGTCTTAATGACACTTTTAATTTTTCAGCAGAAATAAGCCAATTGCCACTGACTTCAATTCGCCCAATTCGATACTCAACCTCCTTCTCGGCGGTCTTAACAGTAGAATCAATACAGTTGGTATCCGAACTACTAGACGCAGCCAACAGCGTAATCTCGTCAGCGATCTTTAAACTATCAGCAAATGCAGGCGTCCACGCACAAATAACTACAATGCCGACAGCTGCGATAAAAGCTTTTATAAAACAATCGTGGATCATAAATTACTCATACCACAACACCTAAGCATTTCTAAAAAGGGAAGATTTTTTCGAAAAAATCTTCCCTTTTAGAAATTTACCTTAATCAAGACCAGAATTCCGCTGAAGACCAAAATTCTGCTTAACACCACGCTTCAACAAAAACATTATTAACCCGCTGCCAAACAAAATACTTGGGCACAGACCAACGACAAACCAAATTGCTTTGACAAAATAATAGCTGAAACCCGGGCCCCACTGACCAAAGTGAATGGGTAGCAACCAAGCCATGATTTGTTGACCGAGGGGCAGCTTCGCGGGGTCTTCAACTCGCAGCAAGTTAGCATCTGATTTATTGAAAAAGACAGTAACGCAACGAGGCACGACATAAGGCACTACAGAAGAGTCTTCGGGGCTGACCATGCGCACACCCAACTTATCGGTAATAGCAACTGCCACCATATTTGGTAGAGCACTTTTAGCAGTAGACAACATCGCGTCGTAAGAAGGTGGCGATTCGTTTGTTTGCAATCCCTTTGCCTGCGGCCCCTTACGTTCAGTCCCCACACCCTTTCTGTCAGGCTCCACGGGCCCGCCAGTCAACCCAGCGACGATCGCCGCAACCTGTTCATGCCAAAGTTCACTACAAGCAGTCACAGCAAAGACAAGCAAAATACCAGCAGTGAAAAATCCGACCACGTTGTGAATATCAAAAGTTTTGCGATTAAACGAGCCGTTGAACTTGACTGACAGCTTTTGCTTGAATTGGCTCAATCCTTTCGACAAATTGAAGGCCTCGCCAACGCCAGCAAAAGACGGCCACCAGAGCCAGAAGCCCGAAAGCAGCAAGGCAAATATAGCAAGTACACCGTAGCGATTAATATCCTCGCCTAGGTCGTCAAGCAAAAGCTTGGCATGCAAGTTGTGCAAGGTGCGAAAGAACCAGCCGCCGCTAAGCTGCTCGGTCAAAACCTTGCCTGTATAAGGGTCAATCAACGCCTGCATTGATTGACCCTTTTTTTGCCCTGGCTCAGCCGCCCTGTAACCCACAATCAAAACATCACTAGCAGCAACCGGCAATCCAAGCGAAGCAATCGAAATATCAGGATGGTTATCTTTAAAAACCTGAGCCAGTTTATCCAGCGACAGCCGTGAGTTGTTTTCAGGAGGAACAACATAATATATAGACGGTTTAAAAAACCGATGCAACTCGCTCTTAAAGATAAGCGCGCTGCCCGTCAAGCCCAGCAGACTGAAGTAAAGACCAAGCACTAACCCAGTGCAGAGGTGAAGAAACACGACCACTTTGCGAGTGCGTCTTGCTGCCAAATGCAGATCTGGTCTTTTAGCTACGACGCTTGTCATTGTTATTCCTATATACGCAATACGCGATACGCGATACGCGAGATAAGCAAACCTAGCAAAGCAGATTTAGTGCAATAGACACGAAACAAGCGAAATCGAGCCCAGTTTACGTTCCGTAATGAAGCTCTCGTAACAACCTAGGCAAATCGGTAACTAAATCATCCTCAAGAATGAGAACCAATTTTCTCACCGTATATATTGCACCAAGCTTAAGCCCATAGGTTGATGTAGCGCCTACACAAATGCTGCCATTATACTTTCAGTCTTCACGCTTAAAGCATTGCCAGTTGTGGCCGCACAAGATAGCGCCTGGCTGAAAGGTAACACACAAATGGATCCGCAATCACTCATCCCTCACTACCAGGCACTGCCGTTTCCTGCCCCACTATGGCTCCTGCAAACGCTCCTTATATTAGGCTTTTTTCTGCACGCCATTCCTATGAACTTTATGCTGGGAGGAACTTTCCTCGCAGCAATTTTTTTAGCGAAAGGCCTGAAAGACAAAAACTCATATGAATATAGAATTGGCCGCGGCCTGGCAAAAGGGTTGCCCATCTATACTTCAGTAGCAATTACCCAAGGCATTGTGCCTTTGCTTTTTGTACAACTAATCTATGGGCCGATGTTCTACACGTCCTCGGTGCTAATTGCTGTACCCTGGTTCGCCATTATCTTTATCTTGCTCGTTGCTTACTACCTCCTTTACTGGGTAGTTTACAAAGCTTCGCCAGGAGCATCGGAAGACAGCAGCAAATATCCTAAAGCAAAATTTGGACCAATCGCATTGCTGATCTCAGTAACGCTGATGGCAGTTATCGGCTTTATTTTTAGCAACAACATGACACTGATGTTGCATCCTGAAAAATGGATGGCACTCTATCAACATAGCGCCAACGGCCTCAACCTCAACACCGCCGATCCACAAGTGCCGCCTCGCTACTTACACATGCTCATCGGCGCTCTAGCTGTGGCTGGTCTACTGGTCGGTATGTACGGCCTCTACTGGAACAAGAAAGACAACGACTACAGCGCCTGGCTAATCAAGCGCGGTTCAGCCATCTACATTTTCTACACTCTATTGCAAATTCCTGTCGGGCTTTGGTTTATGTATAGCCTCGGGCACGACACCATGCACAAATTCATGGGTACCGATACTCTCGCCACCGGTGTATTCGGAGTCGCGATGGTGCTGATGCTAGCGTCACTAGCTGGAACCATATTTGCCGCCTTTAAAGGCTCGGCAGCGGCATTCACCAGCGGCATGACAGCCGGAATACTCTGCGTGCTCGCGATGATCGTCAACCGCCACCAGCTCAGGCATTTTATGGTCAGCCCTTACATTCAGCCAGAATCTGTACAAGTCTCTACCCAGTGGGATCTATTAATAATTTTCGTACTGTCAGCGGTGGCACTAATTGCTTATCTAATTTGGCTTGGTAAGACAATATATAAAGCGCACAATCCCGCAAATAATGCTCAGAGCACTGCCACACAAAGTGCCATGTAACACCCTTGGCAGAACAGACATCGACACTAGGCGAACAAAGTAAATCAGAAATTTAAAAAGGTCGCGAAATGGAAGAGCAGAAACCAGAAGAGAATAGTGAAAAGCACGAGCACGGCGGCTGCGGTGGCTCAGCAAAGGACAGTTCTTGCAGTCCCTCGCCCTGCGGTTCAAGTGGCGATGCCAAAAGCTCAGCCTGCGATGGCAATGGCGGCTGTCACGACGACAAATCCAACTCTGAAAAAATTAGTTCTGAAAAAGCCAGTTCCATTGGCAATTCTGAGCAACCAAGTAGCAACTGCGGCTCCACCGGCGGATGCGGCAATTCTGGCAATGACGATAGCGAAAAATGCAGCCGCAGTCAGTTTCTCAGAGCAGCAGTACCATGCGTCGGTGGTGTATGGGCTCTAATGGCAGCCTATCCAATTTATAGTTATCTCACCCCTAACGGTGGTGACGAGCCAGAAAGTAAAGTATCAAGCGTGACGGTAGGCGACATCAAAGACTTGCCACCTGGTTCAGGAAAGAACTTCAAGTTTGGCAGTATGCCAGCGTTGATAACCCACACCAAAGACGGTGAGTTTCACGCCTTTAGCGCAGTGTGCACACACCTTGGATGTACAGTGCAATTCAGACCAGAGAAAGATCTGATCTGGTGCGCCTGCCACGGCGGCTGCTACGACCCATCGAGCGGCAAGAACACAGCAGGTCCTCCACCCAAGCCACTATTGGCACTTAAAGTAGAAGTTGTAAAAGACAAGATTATCGTTTCAAAAGCCTAGATTTACGGGGAACCTGTCGTGACAAGTGGTACTGAAAAAGCAAGTGGCAAAAAAAAGGACAGTCTCCTGCAATGGCTCGATGAGCGCCTGGGGCTTGAAGCTGCCTTTAAGTTCGCCCAGAAAAAACAAGTACCAATTCACAAAAATTCAGTCTGGTACTACGCTGGCGGCATTGCCTTAATGCTCATGGTAATTCAGTTTGCCAGCGGCATATTGCTGATGGTCTACTACGTGCCAGGCCTTGAGGCGGCCCACGCCAGCATTCTCAGAATCAACTCACAAGTTGACTTCGGCTGGTTCTTCCGCTCAATTCACAGCTGGGGTGCCAATCTTCTCATTGCAGTTTTAGCTGGTCACCTCTTCAGCGCTTACTTCATGAAGGCCTATCGCAAGCCCAGAGAATTCACTTGGTACTCTGGTCTAATACTTTTAGTGATCTGCCTTGGCTTTGGCTTCACCGGCTATCTCTTACCTTGGGATGACGTGTCATTCTTTGCCACTAAGATCGGCCTTGACATTGCTTCCAAAATGCCGGTGGTTGGCGAAGCCGCTGCATCAATGCTGAGGGGCGGTCATAACATTGGTCAAGGAACACTAAGCCGCTTCTTTATGATCCACGTAGCCGTGCTACCACTGCTTTGTCTAGGTTTAATGGCTTTGCACCTGCTCTTCGTGCAAATGCACGGCATGTCAGAACCTGGCTATTTCAAAAAGCTTGAAGCGGCAAAGCGCACGTACGAGAAATTCTTCCCGAATTTCTTCCTCAAAGATTTGCTAGTTTGGTTACTTGCCTTAAACGGACTGGCTGCGCTAGTCACCCTCTATCCTTGGGGTCTTGGACCAGAAGCTGACCCATTTGGAGCAGCGCCCATTGGCATCAAACCCGAATGGTACTTCCTGGCACCATTCCAATTCTTGAAACTGGTACCTCCTCATATTGGCCCCATCGAAGGTGAACTATTCGGCGCTTTGTTAATGGTGGTGGCCTGCTCAGGTATGGTCATAGTGCCCTTCTTTGACAAGGGTGAATCGGCTGGCAAAGCCAAAATCGCTACTTATTATGGCCTAGTCTTGTTACTCGGCATAATCGCATTTACAATCTGGGGAGCCCTGTCATGAATTATCCGGTCTGGATTGTGCCTTACTTAGGCGGTGGTTGGATTATCGGTATAATCGCCATCATCCACGTTTACCTATCACACTTTGCCGTTGGCGGTGGCGCCTTCTTAGCCATTACCGAAGGGCTTGCCTATAAAAGAAAAGACGACCGAATCTATGAATATCTAAAGAGCCACTCGCGTTTTTTCATGATATTGACTTCGGTATCAGGAGCAGTCACTGGTGTTGCTATATGGTGGGCGATTGCCCTAGTAAACCCAGACGGTACAGCCATTCTCATTCAAAACTTTACTCTAGCTTGGGCGCTTGAATATCTGTTCTTTGCCGCTGAGCTAGCTACCGTTTTTGTCTATTATTATTCTTGGGACAAAGTATCCAAAGAAATGCACTTGTTCTTAGCAAGACTCTATTGCTTCCTTTCAATTATGACTCTGGTGATTATCAACGGCATTCTCACCTTCATGCTTACGCCAGGGCTGTGGATCAAAACGCACTATTGGCTTGATGGTTTCCTCAACCCAACCTATTTCCCTTCGCTAATCATGCGCTTGCTGATCATGTTTGCCATCGCCGGTATGTACGCCATGGTGACATCGTCAAGACTAAAAGACGAAGATCTACGTACTTACATGGCCAAGTATTGCGCCAAGTGGCTACTGCCAATCTTTCTGCTCGGACCACTAGTGGCCTATTGGTACATTGCGAACGTGCCACAAGCGACCATGTCGACAATCTTTACTGGTATCCAATCGTCTGGTGTGGGCAACTTCTCTATTCTCGCCAGAACACTCTATCTAAGCTTGATTCTCTCCGGCACCATTGTGCTCTTCGCCTACTTCGGACCCTATCTCAATCCTAAGGGCTTCACCTTCCGCATTGCCATACTCTTCTTAGCATGTGGCCTGGGCGCCACGGGCTCAACAGAATATATGCGTGAGCTTTTGCGCAAACCTTATGTCGTCTACAACTATGTCTATTCCAACGGCATCCGCAAAGAAGATGTACCGCGCCTGAGCCAAGAGGGCTTCCTCACCGCTGGTGTCTGGTCAAAAGCTTGCACCGCTCAAGGGGAAAATAATGAGCAGCGTGGCGAAGTAATGTTCCGCTATCAGTGCATGAGCTGTCACACACCAACAGGCTATCGCAGCATGAAAAAGCTTTTGGGCGAACGGGATGAAGACGCCATCTACGGCTTCTTGACCATGCTGAGAGAGACCAACCCTGAAAAGAACCAGTATCTAGGAATCATGCCACCACTGACAGGAAAAGATGATGAGCTGAAAGACCTAGCCAAATATCTCTCAACTATCAATAAAGCAAACGTCAATTTAACTTTCAAACCAAACTGAAAAATTGCGGGAACCAATGTAGTCAATTTACATCTTAGACAGAGTTGTTCTGCCTAAGGGGAAACATGAAAATGTTGATCATGCAGTTTTGATGAGCATAGATAAATTCACTGGCTGCTTGCTAGCGTGTTCGATCATGTTAGCAGCAGCTGCGCCGGCTCATGGCAATGAGCCAGCACTTACGAGTGATGCTACATCAAGCCACACAAGTAAATCTGCAACTACAAATGCCGCTACACCTGACTATGTTCCAAGCTTAGTCACTGTGCCCACTGTCGATCAAGCTCGAGCAGCACAGAGCCCGCCAAAACTGGCTCTAGTTCTCGCCGGCGGCGGAGCAAGAGGACTTGCTCACATTGGCGTGCTCAAAGTGCTAGAGCGCGAGAAAATCCACGTAGATTTTATCTCTGGTACCAGCGTTGGAGCGCTCATCGGCAGTCTTTCGGCCGCGCGGCTTAGCGCGCACGAGATAGAAACCATTGCTCTAGACGGCAAACTTGGCAAAGCATTCTTTCCTCGCTCAGCAGTGATACAAGAGATTATCTACTTGCCAAGCTATGTCTGCATGCGCGTTCTGCAACTAAAACCGGCTCTTGGCCTGTATAGTGGCAAATCAATTGCAAAATTTGTAAGAAAGAACATACCGGCCAAGTACAAAAATATTGAACAGCTACCCACACCTTTTGTGGCAGTCTCAGTTGACTTGAGTTCAGGAGGCAAATTCGTGCACTCTAAGGGCAATATCGCAAAAGCAGTGCAAGCAAGTTGTTCAGTGCCGTTCTTGTATAGACCAGTAAAAGACGGCAGCAAGTACATGGTAGACGGAGGTATCAGCTCCAACCTGCCCACAGCCCCAGCCGAAGCCACCGGAGCGATAGTATTGGCAGTGAGACTACACGGTTATACCGAAAAGGAGAACCGCAACTCATTTGATACCACGCTTGAATTTGCTGATCGAGTGACTAGTATTTTGATGGCCTCAGTTGAGGAAAAATCACTTACGAGTGCAGATGTAATTATTGAACCGAAGGTTGAGCAGTTTGATTTGGGCGCATTCAAGCGCGAAGAAATGATAGAGGCCATAGCCGCTGGAGAGACTGCCGCCCTTGCAGCACTGCCTGATATTAGGCGAGTATTAAATAACAAAATGAGCGCTCAGCCGCGCTTAGAGCATTAGGATTAATTTTCTGCTGCAACTTGGGGATTTTCAGTCGTAACAGCAACTTCTTGACATCAACTCATCCCCCGGAGCATTACTATGGCAGACAAACTCGAAGCTACTGCGAAAGCAGCAGATGGCGCTGGCCTAGATAATCTAGATAAGGGAGACAAGGGAGATCGAAACCCAACTCTCAACTTATTAGATATCAAATCAGACAACCCTAATAAAACGCCTGATGCTCCGACGGGCAAAGCCCAAGCAGACAGCGCCACGAAAAGTTTACCTTCTGTCGAGCTTGTCGATTCTCACCCGGTAAACGATTCGCCGAATAAACCGTGAAATCGCAATTCATTTAGCGAAAAAGACACTCCTCGCTATGAAGGAACCGGTAACTGGGCTAAGCTAGAAGGCTACACACTGCCCAACGACAAACCAGATTCGCCCAAAGAGCAAAATCGCAAGTCATTCGATGTCAAAGAAAAACCGAGATATGAAGGCACCGGCAACTAGTGAGATCTTAGTCAGCCTATTGCTAATCTTCTATTTGTGTACTGGTCCAGCTAGGGCCGATGACCCAGGCTGGCGCATTACTCAAAGCGGACAGATATACGGCAGGAGTCAATTCGCCATTACAGCTAAAGGCTTTCGCACTGACTGTCTTGATGCCGGATACACATTAGTGTCAGCAGCACCTTCGTGGAAAATTTCTCTTTTCAACGAAAAATCAAAGTCATATTTCCCCTTCAATGCCGAGGCCACCACAAATGTCTCCAGCGGTCGCACTTCGTTGTTGCGCACCGCCCTAATGCGAAACGCTGAAGAGTGCTATTGGCGAAAAGCCTACAAAACCAAATTTAAGGGCCATGACATTACGGTCTGGCGCACAGCACCCAAAAACCCCAAAGTATCGAAAAACTTTAAGGTAATGGAACTATGGACAGCTGATGAAATTCCGCTTGCGCGAGAAATAGCGGCTTTTGACCACAAGGTAAACGGCCTGCCTAAGGAAATGGCAAATTTGCCCCTGAGATGCTTCGCAGCGGCAAGCAAAAGCGCTAAAAGTGCCTTCATTGAAACCACTAGTATTGAGCCAGGGGCATTCCCAGCAGCAAAATTTAGGGTGCCGCAAGGCTATAAATTGGCGCGCAATGAAATAGATGTGGTTATGAACACAGATGATTTGAGCAACATCTTGGAAGGAATTGGCGGGGACAAGTAAACAAGCAGAGGGCCTCTGCCAAGAATATTAAGGTCGACGCAAATACTCACGAGTATTTCACGTCTTTGCCAGTAATTTAACAATGTTACCGAGCGCCACTTACTATTTTGGACCAGCGCTTTACCTGTCTCATTTGCCTCTCTGGAGGGACTGTTAATGTCAATGCTTTCACTTACTAAAGGTAGCCGCCGCGCTGTTCTTACTCTGTGTGCCTGCATTATGTCATCAGGCGCCGCTCTAGCCCAGGTCGCCAACGACTTCGACATGAGCACCGTGGCACCGGCTCAAGGGGATAACACCGGCACACCGCACCCGCAATCAGACTTCCAACCAAATTATGTTCCTAGCCCTTCTAGATTCACTACCAATCAACGGCTTGCCAGCTTGGCTGAGACTTCAAGAACAATCTTGAGCCAACGCAGCCAGAGACTGCCCAGAACCACCTTAGATAGCTTCGTTTATCAAGCTGGTGGCCAAGCTGAGCAAATCTATGGCGATGAAGGCTGTATCGGCTTGCCGCCAATCAACGGCCTAAGCGCAGCCAATGTCATCAATACTGGTATTACGGGCCAACGCGCTGCCGGTCTGACCACCAATCACCGCAGCGACCTACCTAGCGTAATGTTGACCTACTACTAAAGTCTCTGGGACAAGAGAAAAACAAATTCGCCTGAAGGTTTGCTCAGACCTTGAGGCGAAATTTGTTACTGGCCATCTTCTTGGCTCTTATCGCGCCACTCTAACAACTGCCCGGCTATGCTGACAGCAATTTCCTGGGGATCATTGTTTCCAATCGGCAGGCCAATCGGGCAAAGGAAGGCACTACAATACTTTTCGTCTAGACCAGCAGCCTTGACATCCTGCTTCAGCCGCTCAGCCTTTGCCCGACTACCAATCACACCCAAATAAGGAAAAGCTGCTAAACCAGCCTGATAGCCTCTAAAAATCTCCATCAGCACAGGAGAATCAGTGCTATGGCCTTTCGATAGAAGCAACACAAATGAATCGCGGCTGACTTTCTCAAGGCCATCCTTATAGTCTTTGACTAACAACTTCTTCACCTTACCGCTGTTTGGTAGGCTATCGAGCCAATCAGGACGGGTATCAATACAAGTGATATGACAATCGAGCCGGTGTAAAATTTCTACCAGAGCTAAAGCACAATGGCCAGCACCAAATATGGCGATCTTCCAAGTGCCAAGATTGTGCACTTCGAAAAACATTTTGACAGAACCGCCACAGGTCATGCCGATATCTTTTTCTAAGTTCCAGCTGACAAAGCGAGTTCTAGGCGCCTTGTGATCGCCCTCACTTAATTCACTCAAAAGTTTTGACGCTTCTTCGATAGCACGATTTTCAACTTTGCCGCCGCCAACTGTACCGAAATTGCGCCCGGCCCTAGTCACTATCATACGAGCGCCGACTTCTTGCGGCACACTACCAATGGTATCAACCACCGCAGCGACTACAAAGGGTTCGCCGCAGCCCATAAGCTCAGCCACACGGTGGTAGAAAGTTACTAAAGACAAGTCTCAGCCCCAGATTTTTCACCAGACTTTGCTTGTGACTTTGAACCATTCTTACCATTGCCGCCACCATTGTTGCCGTTGGGGCTGGCCAAGTAACCTTTTGCAAATGATGGCGCTTTGGCCAAGACAGGTGAATCAGCGCCGAACCAGGGTTTAAATGGAAGATTTTGCCCCTCTAGCTTGTACTGTGTTAGTCGAGAAAGTATCTCTTCATTAGTGGCTGGGGTGGTCAAGGTCGGTATCTGATCACCGCAGACATATGAAAGAGCATTCTTAACAGCCATAAAGACCGAATTAGCAAGCAACAAAGGCGGTTCACCAACGGCCTTTGAGCCACGCACGTTGACCGTGCAGTCGTTATCAATGACATCAACATTGAAGACAGGCGGAGTGTCGTAGATATTAGGAATTTTGTAAGTAGTGGGTGAATAAGAAAGCAGAGCACCATTCGACGAATAGCGCAGATCTTCATTGGTGAGCCAACCCATACCTTGAATAAAGGCCCCGGTAATCTGACCACGATTAAGACCAGGGTTAATCGATTTGCCAATATCCATCAAGATATCGACACGCTCAACCTTCATATCACCGGTGAAGCGATCGATCAAAACTTCAGAACAGGAGCAGCCGTTGGTGTAATAAAGAAATGGCGAACCTTGCCCGACATTCCAATCGAAACCAATACCCGGTGTAATGTAGTGCCCGCGCTCACCGAGACTAACTCTTGAGCGGTAGGCGAGATTGACCAATTGAGAGAATGTAATTTTGAGCTGGGGGCGGCGCTCGTCAAACACATAACCATCTCTATAGACAATTAGGTGGCCATAGGCGCCTATGCCAACCTCACGAGAAGCAAAATGTTGAGCCGCTACTTCGTTTAGACGCTCTTTCAATTTGCGACAGGCAATCACTGCAGCTGAGCCATTCAAATCTGTTGCCGAAGAAGCAGCAGTGGCAGAGGTATTGTTGTTCTTCTCAGTCGAAGTAACCATAACAATGACATGCTCAGGAGCAATAGAAAACTCGTCAGCCACTAACATTTTGATATTAGTATTGACGCCCTGTCCCATTTCAGTAGCACCAGTCGAAACTTGAATTGTGCCATCTAAATAGATGTTGACCAGAGCATTGGCCTGATTGAGAAACTGATTAGTGAAGGAGATGCCGAACTTTACAGCCGTAAACGACAAGCCTTTGAGGTGGGTCTTCGACTTAGCGTTGAACTCTTTCACCGCCGCCAGCCTCTCTTTGTACTGGCATGACTGATGCAACTCGTCAAAAATCTGGGGCAAAGTATTGTTATTGATTAGCTGACCATAGGGCGTAACATTGCGTTCGTCTATGCCATAGAAATTCTTGCGACGCACTTCGTAGGCGTCCATCTTTAAATAGGCAGCAATTTCTTCGATGATATTTTCAATGGTGATCACACCCTGGGGACCACCAAAGCCACGGAAGGCGGTATTAGGAGGGAAATTAGTCTTGGCAATTTTTCCTACAGCCTTAACTACTGGCAGGAAGTAAGCATTATCAATGTGAGTAAGCGATCGACCAAGGACCGCGGTAGAGAGATCGTTGTAAGCACCGCCATCGGCGTACAAATTAGCTTCTAATGCGGTAATCATGCCATCAGAAGTAAAAGCGACTTTGTAGTCGTTCTGATAGGGATGACGTTTGCCCGTGTACTTCATGTCGTCGTCTTTGGTGTAAATCATTCGAGCAGGACGCTTGGTTTTGTGCGCAACCAAAGAAGCCATCACAGCTGGGTGAGTAGCCTGGCATTCTTTACCACCAAAACCACCGCCCATGCGCTTAATTAGGCAGACCACTTGATTGAGCTGCAAGCCTAGAAGATGAGCAACAGTGTGCTGAATTTCAGAAGGGCTTTGGGTCGATGAATGGACCGTGAGTTGATCGTATTCACCGGGATGCACCAAGCAAGCCTGTGATTCAAGATAAAAGTGATCGGCACCACCTATGACAAAGCGCCCTTCAATTATGTGTTCAGCACTGGCAAAAGCAGCGGCCAGATCGCCTCGCTCAATCTTGTAGGTCTTATCTAAATATTGATTGTTAGCAATGGCAGCATCAACTGTCAGCACCGGCACAAGCTCTTCCATATCGAGCTTAATGGCTTTCTTAGCCGCTTTTATCGCAGCCAGTGACTGAGCCGCAATGACAACAATTGGTTGACCAATAAATTCAGAGACATCTTCAACCAGCAATATTTCGTCTTGAGTAATTGGTCCAAAAACATTGTGATGGAGATCTTTGTATGTAAAGAGAGCGACAACGCCAGGTACTTTTAGTGCTTCGCTCAAATCGAGTGAACGAATGCGTCCATGAGCATAAGGTGAACCAAAATAATCGACGAGCACTTCGTTGCGCGACATAGGAATGTCATCGATATAAACCGATTCACCGCTAACGTGACCAGGAGCGGAATCATGAGGTATGTTCTTGCCAACTATTGACATACAAGTGACCTCTCTTTATCTTGCGCACCGCTCTCATAAAAGAACTTGGTCATAATATTTTCAGCCAGGGCCAGACGATAATCTCGCGAGGCTCTCACATCTGTAATTGGTGCAATTGCTTGGCGTGCGACCTTGCCTGCAGCCTCATAAGTAGCGAGTTCATGGGGCTTACCTAGCAATGCTTGCTCTACTTCAGGAACGCTCTTCACCACTGGCCCAACGCCGCCAAATATTACCCGGGCAGCGGCAATCTTATTGTCTTTCAAAGTAATTCGAATAGCAGCAGTAAACGCTGAGATATCCAAATGCTGACGCCGCGACACTTTGTAGAGACGCAGAATCTCTTCAGCCTTAGGCAAAGGCAAGAAGATACGAGTGATTAGCTCGTCTTTTTTCAACGAAAGGGTTTTGTAACCGGTATAAAAATCGGCCATGGCAATACGTCTTACGCCATCTAAGCCAGTCACTTCCACTTCAGCATCCATAACAAATAGAAAAGGTGGGCTATCGGCAATGGGTGATCCGTTCGCAATATTTCCCGCTAAAGTACCAGCATGTCTTATTTGCGGCGAACCATAGACCCAGAGAATATCGTAAAACTCTGGCACTAAATCTTTGATGGCCCGCTCTAACTGGCGCAAGGTCACCCGAGCACCAATACTCATCACTCTGCCTTCAGGTGTTTCTACCAGGCTCAAATCATCTAAGCCAGAAAGAGCTGAAGTACTCATAATCGCCTTAGGCGAAAGGCCGCGCTTGTTCATGTTCACCGAGACATCGGTGCCACCAGAAACAATAACCACTTTTTCGTTATCGGCTAAAAAGCGATTGGCACTGGCCAAACTAATAGGGTTAAAAGCCTTGCAACCATCAACTTCTAGCAACAATTCCTCACTAGCATGGGCCTGCAAATTAGCGACGATTTCAGCCTCGTTATAGAGACTGGCAAAGGGCTTGAAGCGCTCAAGATCTATGGCCATCCCGGCATTGATAATGGCTTCGTAGCCAGTGCAACGACAGAGATTACCAGTCAATGAGTCTTTCACAAGCTCTTCTGTAAGCTTCTGACCAGAGGCGAATTTCTCGCGGCCAAGTTTCTGGCAGTCTGATGCTCCACTACTAGAAGGGCATTTAAGATCATTAGCTAATCCGCACATGGCAATGACAAAACCAGGGGTGCAATAGCCGCACTGAGCGCCATTATGATCAACCATAGACTGCTGCACGGGGTTGAGCTGACCTTCTATCTTCAGGCCTTCCACTGTAATTAAGTGGCTGCAATCGAGCTGATAGAGATATTGAATACAAGAGTTAACTGGCACATAGTCGAGTTTTTCACCGCTGCTATCGAGCCGGCCTATCATCACCGAACAAGCACCGCAATCGCCCTCAGCGCAAACTACTTTGGTGCCGCACTTACCAAGATCAAGCCGCAGATAATCACTAGCCGGCTGAAAAGCCTGGGCAGCAGTAATGCGCTGCTCTTGACCGTTGATATACAAAAGAATGTAGTCTCGCATCAACGCTCCGCAATAAGACAGGAGTAAATTTTAGAGTCTCGGGGACAAGGCAATTTAATCTAGGAAAACAAAGTCTAGAAAAACAAAATCTAGACCAATCCATATATTGAAGAGATATGATAACCCAAAGCCATCAATTAGTGCGGTGAAATTAGCTTGGCAATAGTAAAGGCGGCAAGAGCGGCCAGAGTACCAACCACGGCGGTTTGAAAGGCACTACGAAAGGGGCGAGAGCCAGTAAAGCGCCCCTTGACATAGCCAAATACAAACAGGGCGAGCACAGTCACTAGCGCTGAAATCACCAAAGCAAAATGAGAATCTCTATAGAGCATGTAAGGCAAAAGCGGCACTATGCCGCCAACAATGTACGAGCCAGCAATTACTAGAGCGCTAACCAAACCGCGGTTAGGGTCAGGCTTGTCGAGAGCTAGCTCATACTTCATCATGAAATCAATCCAGTGTTCGTGGTTGCGTTCTAAACCAGCCACGACCGGCTGAATCTCTTCGTCTTTGAGGCCGTAAGCGCGAAAGATTTCAAAAATTTCGCGGCTTTCTTCTTCTGGCATCTCTTTAACTTCGCACCACTCGCGGTGGCGCTCTTTGTCATAATGCTCAGCCTCACCGCGCGCGGCTAGATATCCACCCAGGCCCATAGCAATCGAACCAGCGGCCACTTCCGCCACTCCAGCCGTAACAACCAAACCACTGTTGGCTATAGCTCCTGACAGCCCTGCAGCTAAAGCAAACGGCACAGTCAAACCATCTGACATACCAATGACAATATCGCGAATAACCTCACCAGCAGTAAAGTGGGTTTCGCTATGTTTTGACTTTGGTGACACGGGAGGGACCCTCTAAAATTTTGCCGTCAATGCCGGCTGCGATGCCACGCAACATACCATTGAAGACAAATTCATGCAAAGGCGTGACAGCCCACCAATAAAGCAAACCAAGCAAACCTTGGGGTTGGAATCGGGCATTCTGCTGCACTACGGAAACGCCATCACCATTGTTGGCAATGGTGAACTGCAAAAACGCTTTGCCAGGAAGTTTCATCTCAGCAACCAACAACAAACTGCGCTCGTTTTCGACATCTACCACGCGCCAAAAATCTAGAGCGTCTCCTGGCAATAATTCTAATTCATTGCGGCGGCCGCGGTTGAGCCCCACTCCACCGATAATACGGTCCATGTAGCCGCGCAATTTCCACAACCAATTGCCGTAATACCAACCAGTTTTGCCTCCTAAGCGCACTAGGCGATACCAAACCTGAGCTGGCGTGTCACTCACCTTAATGACGCGATTATCTTCGTACACAGTTCCCCCTGCCCAATCAGGGTCGCCAGGGCTAGGCCATTCTGCCGGCACAATTGGCATTTCACCAGCGTCGGTCCAGCGACTTTCAACCCGGTGCTGATCGATGCACTCTAAGGCTATGGCAATGGCGCTGCGGCAATCAAGCAGCTGCTGGGGAATCAAGGTCAAGATATCGTTGTTCTTGCAAACCACCGGATTGCGCAGCCCTTCAGCTAAAGGCCTGGCAATATAGTTAGGAACTGGTGTGACAAAGTGAATCCAATATGAGCTAATTGTCGGCGTGAAGACCGGCACTGGAAAAATCCAGCGCTTACCCAGACCAGCCTCGACCGAATAAACCTGCATCAAGTCTTTGTAAGTGAGCACTTCGGGCCCGCCAATATCAAAAGAGCGGCCAGTGGTAGCCTCAACCTTGAGACACTCAATTAGGTAATAAAGCACATTGCGCACAGCAATAGGCTGAGAAGGAGTGGAAACCCAGCGCGGAGTAATCATGACAGGCAAACGCTCAACCAGATAGCGCAAAATCTCAAAAGAAGTGCTTCCCGAGCCGAGAATCATTCCCGCTCGCAAAACAGTAACCGGCACAGGGCCAGCCACTAATATTGCCGCCACCTCAGCGCGCGAACGCAGATGTTTACTTAAATCGGGGGAATCCTCGCCTAGGCCACCCAGATAAATGATACGCTTGAGACCGGAGCTGGCAGCAGCCTCAACCATATTGTCAGCCGCCAGGCGGTCAGCAGCAGCAAAGTCTTTGCTCTCTAAGTTCATAGAATGTACAAAATAATAGGCAGCAAATGCGCCATTTAATGCGGTCTTAAGCGATTCTTTGTCGAAGACATCGGCCTTTACCAGCTCGACATCTTCATGCTTAGCCCATGGGCGGCTACTAAGCTTGACCAATGAGCGCCCGCAAGCGCGCACACGATAACCAGCCTCAAGCAAGCGGGGCACCAAGCGGGCGCCTACATAGCCGGTTGCACCGGTAACCACTACTAATTGTTTTTCTGGCAAAACTAATTTCCAACGACTTAGAATGAACCACTACAGCTGCAGTATAGCGAGCTGCTTGAGGCATTACCCATTTTCTGCTAGAAATTCGAAAGCAGCATCTTATTTTGAAGTTTGCAGCTTCTGTAATTGCTCCTCAAAAGCACTGTCATCAACTTTCAAAAGGCGAGCATTGGCAATCCGCGCCTTTAAAATATCCCGTAGCAACGACTTGTTAAGATTACTACCCGGGTTGACCGCATAGGCAGCGTCATATAGTTTCGCCAGCTCAGCTTGGGCAAAAGCGGGCACCATTTGTTTGTCAGCTTCTTCAGCCATTTGCAAGCGAAGCTTGAAAGTTGTCTCTATTTCGCTCTCAGAGATGTTTGGTTTTGCCTCGAGTTTCTTGATGCGGTCAGCCAGTGATTTTATCGACGGCTTGGTCATGGCCACCTCTTCCCACCTAGCTGAGGCACTTTTCACTGGCGCACTCGGAGCAACTATGCCACCAGTGTGATGCGGAAGCATCATTGGCTTACCACCGGTCATAGTCGGCTCCCCTCGCAAAGCAGGAGATGCGACAGGCGGAGCAACCTTGCCCTTAGTCACTGGCCCATCTTTGTTCTGAGCCGCTGTTGGCAAGCCAACGAGAAAGAAAGCTACTGCGGCAGCGGCCGCACTCTTGACTCGCCTCCAACTGTCGCGAATACGACGCAAACCCACGGGGCAGTCATCTGTAATAATCGTGCCGTCAAAGCGTCGATAAAGCTGCATACAAGGCAAACTGCCTGCCGCTGCACCTTGCTGCAGCAGCAGAGCGGCTTCAGCTGTGGTCATCTTAGAGATGTCATAGACATTCTTGCTACATTGCCCACAGAAGCGCACAGCCTCACTAGCAGTCTCGTCCATGGTGTTCCATGGCACAGAACAAGGGCTCGCTACTTGCAATTCGTTGAGCATGCGCTTTGTACAATCAGAATCTTTCACAGCCAATCTCCACTGCTAGTATTTAGCGATCTTAAACCGGCACGGATGATCGCTCTATAGGATTTACCCTGAGGAGGCATTTCTAAAAATGGCGCTCAAAAGCGATGCCGATTAGCGCAGTGCTTTCTTCGGTTAAAATTAGTTCTCTATCCAGTGTTCTCCTTTTCCTGAGCAGGTCAAATATGTATCGGCAACAAGGAAGCAGAACCAATAGCTCACAGTGGACTAACCACCAGCGGATGTGCCTGACCGTTCTGCAAGGAGAACTGATTTGGTGGTTATATTCTTTGGTCAATATGCAACATCTTGATGTCGCATCCAGCATTTTCCTCTTCGTTAGTCCCGTCATTACTCTCTGCGCGTTAACTGGCTTGCCAAAAGGCGCTTGGCGCACCTTCGGGATAGTTGTAGTTGTTTTATTTATCGGTGCCGGTGCTCTGTTTTATGCTGCCATTTGCTGGATAGCTGCAGATGCTCCACCACGAGCTTATAGAAATAAACAGCATGAACTTTTGCGTGATGGGCGCTGCGTTGACTTAATTTTTAAAGGTCACGACGCTAAGGACGGCTCATTCCTCGTGCAGACAAGCAGGCAGAAGGGTCTACTCAGCGTCACACTTAAGAGCAGGCCACTAGCGCTTGCAGCAGAACCTGATTTGAGAATACTTCCCAGCGGCAAAGCTGTGATCTTCGTCAAGAACGAGAGCGGCAAAGAGCCATTGCCAATTGGGCTGGATGAGTTTCTTGAGGGAGTAGTAGATGCGCCTGACTATAAGTAGCTGCTTAAAGATTGAGAAGCAAAGCAATTCCATATAGCGTAGCGATAAAATAACCACTACGTAATAAACTGTACACATAGAGCTGTAGCTGCTCTGCGAATTTTTTTCCGCTGTCCTCTTGAAATAAGACGAATTTTCAAAAATACTATTATTGCTTGTATGTGTTAATGCGCGCCAACTTCAGGCACATTGTCCGCCTCTTGCACCCACTAACACGTTTGCGCGTATGTCTCGTAGATGACATAGTGACTATCAGTAAAATATAGAAACATAAGAGTAATAAAAGCTAGAAGTGGAAGCTAAAGACAATACCGAGCTTTTCAAATACCTCATTCAGAGCGTAAAAGACTACGCTATCTTCGCGCTCGATCCTGACGGTAAAATTATCACGTGGAATGCTGGCGCAGAGCGCACCAATGGTTATCTGACTGCCGAAGTGATCGGCAAGCACTTTTCTATGTTCTATACCGATGATGCCAAAGAGTCTGGTCATCCTCAATTCGAATTGGAAGAGGCAATGCGAACAGGCAGCTATGAAGAAGAAGGATGGCGCATCAGAAAAGACGGGAGCAAATTCTGGGCGGCTATTGTAATAACCAAACTTATAGATGATTATGGCAGGCACATTGGTTTTGCCAAGGTTACCCGAGATCTCACTGAGAGACGAAAGGCGGAACACGCCCTTGTCGATTCAACAGAGCAGCTTCTGCAAAGCGAAGCAAAGTTTGATCTGATCGTCAGTGCCATTAAGGACTATGCCATCCTAATCTTAAGCCAGGATGGCATAATAATGACCTGGAACGAAGGTGCTGAGCGAATTAAAGGCTACAGGGCCGATGAAATTATCGGCAAGCATTTCTCAGTTTTTTACACAGCCGAAGCAAACTCTTCATCACACCCTGCATACGAGTTGAAGAAAGCTTTAGAAGATGGCTCATACCAAGAGGAAAGCTGGCGAGTACGCAAGGATGGTAGCGAATTCTGGGCCAGCGTCACCATTACTCCTATTGACGGTGGAAAGATGGGTTTCGTAAAAGTCACTAGAGATCTAACCGAACGCAGACAAAACGAAATCGCTCTCGAGCTGGCACGCGATACTGCCATAGAGGCAAACGAGCTGAAGTCGGCGCTAGTTGCCAACATTAGCCACGAAGTGAGAACACCCCTTAGCGGAATTCTAAGCATATCCGAGCTGCTCTCCAGAGATCCAAAATTAGATGCCGATACTATTGATAGTGCCAGTCGTATATTTGCTGCTTCACAGCGACTCATGACCATTCTCAACGATCTTCTCGACTTTGCCAAACTAGAAGCAGGCAGAGTTGATACCGAAAGTATTCCGTTTTCGCTTGTCGAAGTTGTAGATGAAGTAATCGGTCTGACCACGAGCAAAGCTGAAGCTAAAGGCTTGGTGCTGGCTGCAGTTATCAATGAAGCTCCAAATATCCTACAAGGCGATCCAAGTAAAATACGCCAAGTGCTGTTGAATTTGATCGATAACTCCATCAAATTCACAGAAGAAGGTGGTATTGAACTCACAGTAAAAGCACGAGACGGTCGCATTCAATTTGCTGTTACAGATACAGGAATCGGTATTCCCTTAGAGCTTCAAGCCAAACTTTTTCAACCCTTCATTCAAGCAAAAGGATCGACCTCTCGTCTATTTGGTGGTACTGGGCTAGGCCTCTCTATCGCACAACAATACGTCAAGTTAATGAACGGCGAAATAGGAATGTTCAGCGCAGAAGGCATAGGAACCACAGCCTGGTTTACTATTCCTGTAGAACTTCCTGCTGAAGTAGTGGTGACAAAATGAAGAAGAAAGATGCAGTAATACTTCTTGCCGAAGATGAAGAGACCCTTCAATATGTATTTGCCAGCCAAATTAAAGCACTCGGCTACCGCACACCAGAATTCGTCAACAACGGTTTAGAGGCCGTCAAACTGGCTCTACAAAAGCGCATTGACATCATTTTCATGGATATTAGAATGCCGGGTCTTGATGGTATCTCGGCAACCCGTCGAATTCGTGAGCAAGAAAAAGACACGACAATTCCAATCATAGCTCTTTCAGCATTCTCACAGAAAAGTGCCTGCCTGTCAGCGGGCATGAATGACTACATGCAAAAACCGGTGATGCTCTATCAAATCGATGAAATGATTACAAAATATCTCTGTCCCACCGACGAACCAGCACAGCCGAGACTTTTACCCGACCCAGCTAAGATCGAAATTGCTCATGATAAATATTCTATTGAAGATGAAAAGTTGAAAGAAGTTCGCGAAAAAATAAACAGCTTGCGCAAGCACACCGATATCTTTTAAAAGCTTATTGCGTTGACAGTAGCAGCCTTGCAAAGCTTCAAAATAAATTCAATACAGCCTCAGTCGTTAGCACTTCTGCAAATTCATCATTAAGACTAGCAAGGGCACTTTCATGAATTTCTTCCGCTGGCCAATCGCGCCCGTCTATCCCTTTGCGATCAAAAGTAGCAGTAGCATCGCTTACTAAATAAGTATTGAAGCCTAAGTTGCCAGCCATTCTGGTACTGGTTGAAACACAGTGGTCCGTGGTCAAACCACAAATTACAAGCTCGTCGATACCCTGTTGGCGCAAACACTTTTCAAGATCCGTCCCAATGAAAGCACTATTAACCGTCTTGCAAAAGACTTTTTCACCAGTCAGAGGCAAGGCCTCGGCTTTGAAATCATTCCCAGGCTGACCGGGGCGCAGCGGCGACTGGGACTCTAGCGACATGTGTTGTACATGTATAACCGGCTTGTCAGCCTTGCGAAAAGCGGCTATCAGTGCGGCAATATTGCTCTCACACCCAGGATTATTGCGTTTACCCCAGTAAGGGTCGTCAAAGCCCTGTTGCACATCTATAACAAGTAGCGCTGATGGCATGGTCGCCTCTTCCCCTTGGTCTAATGCTTCCAAATATATTTTCTTGAAACAGATTATTAAAGTGAATTTCTGAGGCTTCTATTATCTCTATATTGAGCTTCTGACCACTAAATTCTTTTACAAAGCTTGCAACATTCAGCGCCACAGGCCGATTACGAGTTCATTAATGATGAATGAATCTTTTTTATGAGGCCTAATGCCGCTTACGCGAAGTTTAAATCAATCGTTATTACTATTTACCTTCATGTAAAGCGGTAGCGGCCATGATAGGGTTTCAATTGTCACTGAGTATGGAACACGGACGTCAAAATGGGCATCATCAACACGCGCAAGCTGGGTAACCAGGGTCTCACTACATCTGCCATCGGTCTTGGCTGCATGGGCATGAGCTTTGCTTACGGCTCAGCCGATGAAAGCGAAGCAATCAAAGTAATTCATAGAGCTTTAGAGCTGGGTGTGAATTTCCTCGACACAGCCGAACGCTACGGCCCATATAAAAACGAAGAGTTAATTGGCCGTGCCATCAAAGGCAAACGCGATCAAGCTGTAATTGCCACCAAGTTCGGTTTTAAATACGACGAAGCCGGCAATTCAGTTGGCCTAGACAGCCATCCGAAGACAGTTAAGGCCGTGGCTGAAGCTTCGATGAAAAGACTGGGAATCGATGTAATCGATCTCTACTATCAACATCGCGTTGATCCAAATGTTCCTATAGAAGAAACAGTTGGCGCTATGGCTGAGTTGGTAAAAGAAGGCAAAGTTCGCTATCTCGGACTTTCTGAGGCGGGCGAACAAACTATTCGCAGAGCGCATAAAGTGCATCCAATTTCTGCTCTACAATCAGAGTATTCAATCTGGGAGCGCAACCTAGAACCAGTGATCATGCCTGTTCTGCGTGAACTAAAAATTGGCCTCGTCGCCTACTGCCCAATAGGTCGCGGTATTCTCACTGGCGAAATTAAGAGCTTCGATGATCTACCAGAAGGCGACTATCGCCGCCATGATCCTCGCTATCAAGGTGAAAACTTCAAACGCAATTTGCTTCTTGTTGACGAAGTCAACGAAGTGGCAGATCGTTACGGCGCTACACCTGCTCAAGTTGCTATCGCCTGGTTGCTTCACCAAGGCATAGACATTGTGCCGATTCCTGGCACCAAACACGTACGTTACTTAGAAGAAAATACTGTATCGTTCCGTTTAGATCTTGAAGACGAAGATCTAGCGGCCCTCAGCGGGCTGGCCACCAAGACCGCTGGAGAACGTTACGAGCAGCCACTTCTAGCCCAGATCGATCGCTAAGAATCGCTAGTAAATAGAGCAAAAATCTCGTTTACAATTGTCGAAAATCAACAAAAGGGAAGGTTCGCCTTCCCTTTTTTCTTAAGCGATGTTGCGCTCAGATGTGGAGACTCTAATTGACAAGCGGTTACAAACACGGCCAAATTAACCTCTCCTTAGCAATTGTGAGGCACTATAGGGTCTGTTGCTAGCATCCGCTAACAGGAGTAATTGAACAAATGGAAAAGCAAGACATTCCCAAAGAAACGAAATCTACAGAAGAGAGAAAAAGCACTCGCGGTTTCGCCATTCCTGCAGATTCATTCAACCCTAACGACCGCAGCCTTGCAGAAGGCGCTGACTAAATAATTAGGACCATTTGACACGTTTCTCTGATAAATCTATTTGCTGCCTGGGTACAAAGGGCGAAGCATACAAATAGAGCTGCACCAATCCAGATCTTGATCAGATTGGTCAGTGCAGAAAATCAGGAGGGAATGCTAGTGTTCAATCGTCGCACTCTTGTAACGTCTGTTGTTGCCACGGTTTCTTTTACTGCATTTGCTTCGCTTGACGCGGCTAATGTCCTAGGAGGTTCTAGCATTTCGTGTATCTCAATTATTTGGGCGCCGGCGCTAGCTCAAGAGCCTAGTCGAACAGATTCTGGGCACAGCAAAAAAGCAGACAACATCAATGGTCGGGTAAAGCGGCAACAAAAAAGAATTGACGCGGCCTTAAAAAACGGTCAACTCAGTGAACAACAGGCCAATCGTCTGCATATGGACGTAGCCAATATTGAAAACCGGGCAAAGACTGAACGCCTGCAAAATGGCGGAGAACTCAACCCTCAGCAACATACAACTATTGAAAATTTGCTCAACGAGAGCTTGAACCAAATCGAAACAGCCATTGGTGTTGGCACATCCGTGCCCGGCGGAGCTAATCCACTAGGAGCAAACTGGCAACCAGGACCAGACGGCGCCCAAGACCCAGATGCCCTGAGAAAGAAGCTAAAAGCTCAAGAGCGTCGCGCGCTAAGACAAGAGAAACAAGCTAATATGCAGGCCATTGAACAGCAACAACTGCAGTATGAAAAAGAAGTGATCAACAACCTAGGCGATCAAAAAACGAAAATTAAGCAAGAGAAAGAACAGCTAGAGAACGCCCGCAATAATTCTGGTGCAAATTAGCTTGAGAGCTGTTTGGTTTTTTCACGGTTTTTAAACACCTTACTGCGGTTGCGCGATGGTCTCGCCACGACTAACAAACGAAATGCTTTGAGAGGAGCCTGTGCTGACCATTACAGCCTCGGCAATTGGAGCAGAGACAACCTTGTTTGCCAGCCAGTCAACCATAAAATTAGCACCAGCACCGCCACTAACATCGGTGCGAGCCACAATAAAATCAGCTGTAGACATTGGTCCTAGCTCTACCGGGGCAGTCAAATACTTCTTCACTAGTTTGCCATCAGTGGAATAATAGTCAACACTGCGTAAAATAATCGAATTTTTCATGTCAGTATTGCGCACACTGAGAGTAGCAGCCAAATCGATGGTGCGTCTGCGGTCTTCATAGTAAATCGCTGAATAAATCGGCACATAAATAGTGGCTTGCTGCACGGCCTTAAAATCGTCAGCAATTTTGACCACTTTCAGGTGAGGCTGAGAAACTTCGGGCGCCTCCTCAGCGGCGGGTTTTGTCAGCCCCTCAATATAATCGCAACCAGTGACGGCAAATACAATGCTGGCCAGCACTCCTACAGATAGAGCCGTGCCAAAACTATTCTGCTGTCGAATCATCCGCTTGAATATGTGCATGAATTCCACTCGAACTGAAGCAACTAAATTGGTCGATAACCCTCATATAATGACGCCTTGCCTCCTCGCCTGCAAGTGTTTAAGCCAAGGAATATTCAGGTCAATATTTGGCTGTACCAATAGCGACAGATGCACGAGCTAGAGCAGATTAAAGCGGCTGTGGATAGCAAATATAAGAAATTGCGCGTCATCGCTCAGGTGAAGGAACAGTTACGTCACCGCCTGTAGTGACACAGTTGTAAGCCATAGCCATAAAGCTAGATGGCAGAGAATGCCAGCCAGTGGTAGAACGGCTTATGACAAAGCTACTGCCTTACCCACTCAGAAGGGGGAATAAAAACACCCATCGTGCCGAAATGCCAAGAGCAAACATAGCTAATTTTTCATGTTGGTATTCTAGTAAATCTTTAGCTTGCCATAGAATTCAATGCAGCGGAAGACAGATTGCCAATTTGGAGCAACTTATGACAACCACCAAAGAACAACGTACTCACATGTACACCACCAGAATTGATATTCCTGAGGGCCTGCGCGCCAAGACTATCGAACTGCTGAACACAACTTTAGCAGCGTCAGTTGACATGTGGTCACAGACCAAACAAGCTCATTGGAACGTCAAAGGCAAAGATTTCTACCAAGTTCATCTACTTTTTGACGATATCGCTGATGTTCTTTATCCTCACATCGACGAAATTGCTGAACGTATTACCGCTTTAGGTGGAGTGGCACACGGCACAGTCAAGGACAGCGCCCAAAATTCAATTTTGCCTGAATACCCTAACACCGAAAAATTGAACGAAGAAGGCCACCTCATGGCTATCGCTGATAGACTGGCTGCTTATGGCAAACACCTGCGCCAAGCCATTGCTAAAACCAACGAATGGGAAGAGCAAGACACTAACGATTTGCTCATTGCTATCTCACGTGAAGTAGACAAGAAACTGTGGTTTGTTGAAGCTCACTTACAAAAGCACGTTTAATTCTCGGCAGTTACCTGATTACATCTCAAAGTTACAGCGCAACGCTCGAATTTAAACTAAACCGAAAATTTGACCGATATCGGTGAAACTGCAAATTAAACTCTACATCGCCGATTAATTGAACTAAATTGGTGCAAGCTTTTAGCCCTTAATGAACGCCAACAGCTCTTTGTGAAACTGATCGCGATGGGTAGCAGTCAAACCGTGAGGCGCACCTTTGTAGATACTCAAAGCTGAGTCTTTCACAAGCTTGGAGGCAATCATTGCCGATGCCTTGATTGGCACAATTTGATCATCGTCGCCATGTATAAATAGTGTCGGCACATCGATTTTCTTCAAGTCTTCAGTGAAGTCACTTTCCGAAAATGCCTTGACACAATCATATGCAGCCTTTAAGCCCACAGACATTCCTTGCAGCCAAAACTGTTCGCGCTGACCAACGGTCACTTTAGAATCAGCCCGGTTAGCGCCGTAGAATGGCCCACTCAAATCTTTGTAGAACTGCGAACGGTTATTTGACACGCCCTCGCGGATATCATCAAACGTTTTCATCGGCGTACCATCAGGATTGCTATCACTCTTAACCATAATCGGTGTGACGGCTCCGACCAAGACAGCCTTGGCCAAGCGCTTAGTGCCATGGCGGCCAATGTAGCGGGCAACTTCACCCCCACCGGTAGAATGGCCCACATGCACAGCATTGCCAAGATCTAAAGCCTCAACTAAAGCGGCCAAATCATCGGCATAGGTATCCATGTCATTGCCGTGCCAAGGTTGGTCAGAGCGACCATGGCCGCGACGATCGTGTGCAATCACTCGGTATCCATTTGATGCTAAGAAAAACATTTGCTCGTCCCAAGCGTCAGCTGTGAGCGGCCAGCCGTGGCTAAACACCACTGGCTGCCCACTGGCCCCTTTGCTTCCTTGGCTTTCTTTGTTCCAATCTTTATAAAAAATCTTTGTGCCATCTTTGGCGGTGATGAAACTCAAAATAAAACTCCTGCAAACTGCAAAAACTAAGTCTGCAATTTACTGACTGCTCGCTAGCCCAAAAGTGCCTGCTCTCGTCCCCGCTTTTCATTAACGAAGAAAACAATGATCAGACCCAAAATGAAAAACATCAACGTGGACAGTAGCGCTAGTCGATAGTTAGAACCGCTCAAGTAAGTAACTAAACCATAGGTCATGGGGCCGATTATGGCCGAAAGTTTCACTGACAAACCCCACAAGCCAAAGAACTCGGCCGAGCGACCAGGTGGAGAAAGCCTACCAACTAGGGCTCTTCCAGCAGATGCGCTGGCACCCATGGCGATTCCCATGATATTGGCAGCCAACCAAAAACCTTCTTTGTTTGTGGTAGCAAAAGCAATAAAAATGGCTAAAGACCAAAGCGCCAAGGTCACTGCAATAGTGCGCACAGAGCCGACCTTGTCTTGAATGAAGCCAAAGCCAAAGGCACCGACAGCCGCTGTCACGTTTACAACCATAATCAATATAATTGACTCGCTTGTTTTAAAGCCCATCACCTGCTCTGCATAAACTGCCGCTAGTGCAACCACGGTCGTACTGCCGCAGCTATAGCAGAGCAGGGAAAGCAAAAATGTAAAAAGGTCACGATGTTTCTTGGCATCGGCGATGGTCTCCATCACCTGCTTAAATGCGCCGCTGGCAATGTTGCTCAACTTGTTCTTAACTCTAGAGCGCTTGGCCCGCTCCTTCAGCCAAATAAAAGTGGGCGCAGCAGCACTAGCGAAGATGACGGCGACAAATAACATTGTCACAGGCACAAATTGAGCCGGGGTCTGCCCCCCTTTCTGGGCCCACGAAACATAAGCTAGACATGCTCCCAAAACTGCGATTCCGCCAATGTATCCAAGTGTCCAACCAAATGCTGAAATGCGCCCCATTCGCTCAGGAGTAGCGATCTCTGGCAGGAACGCCGCGATTAAATTTTCGGATGTACCAAAAGCGAAATTGGAAAGCACCAATAGAGTCATCGCCAGCGCTACATCACCTTGATGAACCAAAGACAAGCAGGCAGTGCAAATGACGCAAGCAAGACTAGAGACAAAGAGAAAGCGCTTCTTGACGGCAAAGGCATCAGCAATGGCACCCACCACCGGAGCAGTCAAAACCACTAAAAGGTTGGCTAGACCTAGCGAGCATGTCAGATAAAGAGTGGCTGTAGAAAGCTCAACACTGCTCGCCACGGTCTTTACGAAGTAGGCGTTGAAGATTGCCGTGGTGACCACTGTGGTATAGCTAGAGTTAGCGAAATCAAACATGGCCCATGACCAGATTTCAAGCGAACTAGCCGGAGCTAAATTTTCGGGCTTGTCCCTAATTTCACTATTCTTTGTGTCACCATTAGAAGTCAAAACTGGTTCCTAAAGTTGTCTGAGCAATACGAGCATTCTTACACAACATAAGGACCCAAAATTTATCAGTCCACAGTTTGCCGAGTGTAGTTGCAATTTAACAAGAGGATGCCAAGCTCCATGAAAATCAAAAGCCTTTTGCCAATCACAGCATTCCTGGCAATTTCTTTCAGTGTAAGCGATGCTCTGGCATTAAGCCCTAAGCTCGAACGCTACGACACCTCGGCTCAAAGGTCTTTTGAACAAAGTGACTACAAAAGGGCCCAAAGTCAGTGGGACAAACTGCGACTAGAATTGGAAAAAAGTCGGGAAGGCTTGGCCGAAGCCGAGCTACAAGAGCAACAAGCAGCGATCGAAAAAACACTGCGGCGCATGGGTGAATGCTCGCTGCAGATGAAGAACTTCAGCTCAGCCTCAGACTTCTTTGACCAAGCCAAAGCAGCACTTCCAGCAGGCAGCACTGACCCAGATTTAGACAAAGACATCACTCAACTTTCATCACTCTATCGCATGGTCGAACCAAGTAGCTTCGGCAGCGAAGTAGCTAAGGCCTTCAAAGACGTTGGAGCAGAAAAAATATCTATTGCCAAGACCGATGATGGCCATCACATCGAGATTGTGCTGAGCGAGAAAGTAGTAAAACCGATCGATCAAAAAGGTGTTTCAGAAGTTGGTTTTGACAAAACCATTTCATTTGATTTGAGCGAGAAAAACGAAGGCGAAATTAGAATTGACCGCATCACTGGTCTCAAAGTTCACGCTCAATTTTGGGTCAATGTAATTGCCTCAAAATTACGTAAAAATGAAGCCCAAGAGCCAGTAGCAGAAGTGACCGGCGAAAAGATGGGAATCTCACAATCGGTATCAAGCAAACTGCCTGATCAAATCTATCAACCGATACTGGCACTAGTAAACAAAGTACGTAATGTCTTCGGCGAAAGTGCCACCCAAGACATTGCAACTGGCAGCGCAACTCAATCAGCTGGTGGCTCAGGCAGCAGCACAGGCATTAGTTCCGGCAGCATGTTCTCGAATGGTATTAATAGTGGTGCCCTACCTGGTAGTGTCATTCCCGCTAGCAATACTGGCAATAGCGGAGCAATCGTGCCGCTGGTGAACGATCAACCAATGGAAAACAACGGCAATGACGCTGAAAAATAGGCCAGTGACAAGGTTCCTGGCACTAACGCTAGCTTGGGCGGCAAGCACCCTGAGCGTCGCTACAATTGCTCCCGTCATGGCAGCACAGCCTGTTGCTAAAGATGACGGCGAAGCGTTTCTTGGCGAAAATGGCGACATGTTCATGGAAGAGGTGACAGATCCTAAAAGCAAACCAAAGCCAAAACCAACAATTCCAATTGATTTGAGCCGTGTTGGAGTTTCCGTGGATCCCCACGGAAACATAGTACCGATCAAAGATTCAGCCGACGATCCCTGGGCCGGCAGTGGTGTAAAACCATTCGTCAATCAAATAGAAAATACCTTCCAACCTCTGCCATTCTATGGGTTTGCTGGACCGACTCCATTTGGGTACGGAGTACCTGGTTACAACATGCCAGGCTACGTCAACCCTAACTTGAACTATCGAGCCTTGGGCAATCCTGGATATGGCTACGGTTATCCGGGCTACGGTTACGGCTTTCCCCAGTACGGTTTTCCCGGGCCTGGCTTTGGCTACCCTGGCTATGGTTATCCCGGCTATGGCAACCCATACTACAGACCAGGTATTTCCATCAACTTCGGTGGCGGACGTGGTGGCATAAGCCTTGGTGGCCCAAGCTATTTCAACGGATTGAATAACGGTTACTATGGCGCTGGCTTTGGCAGCAGCTACACACCCTGGAATACTTTCAATAGCTTCGCCGGTGGTGGCAACCCCTATTATGGCTATGGTAATTCTGTATACGGCAATGCTGGTTACGGCTACCCCTACAGTGGCGGTCCCTACGGCTACCCCGCTGTAGGCGCCCCTCTTGCTACTTTCAAAATAGGAAAATTCCAGGGCGCGATTGGTTCGTCGGGCCCTGGAATTTATCCAAATGCAGCGAATTCAGTATTTTTTCCCAGTACCACAAATTACTCTCAATCGAGTATGTGGCGCGCCTTCAATCTAGCTTTTTAAGTCTATCAATCAGGATTAGTTAGACTCTTGAACTAAATCAATTTAAACGTTTCGATCTGCGCACTGGCCTCCGTTGTAGTCGGTTGTGATGTTTGATTCGACATGCGTTCAACAGAAATAGAGTGACCTTTTCTCGCAGGGTTAAAACCCACTCAAAACGTCCTTCCATATGGCGGAGGCGTGAAACCTCCGTTGGTCTACTGTGTCTAGTTTGACCTTCATTCTTGCACTTCGTTTGCTCCATAAAGTGCTCGGCGCGGCCATTGAGCTTATCCCCTCGCAGGTAAGCACGGTAGCCATCTGTTAACACTCTTTCCGAATAGCTCGAAAGTAGATCGGTTCTTTTTCCAGTACCTGCCGAGTGATCTCTATAAGAAGACCCAACAGTGATAGACAGTCTTCTGCCTCGCATTCCATACCCGCCTTTGCCAATTGTTGGTCAAAACAACTGTTGGTCAAAACAATTGTCGCCATTGCCACTTAGATCGAATTCAGACCTCCACTTTGTTTTCGATCAAATAGTCCTCCGCCAAGAGAACTTCTTTGTTGTACTTAACGAGATATAGTATCTGATCAATAGGCATATCTTGGCAAGAGCCAATATGTCGTATATTCCCCACGCGAAACAGAGATAGAAAGCTAGTTTCATTGATTTTGTAAGGCAGCCAACATTTCTACTTGACAAGCGCTCGCTCTTGCCTCAATAATGGCAAATTCCTCCGCCGACTTACTAATTAATGCAAGCAGAAAAAGCCCTACCGTTAGACGGTATCCCTGAGGCTCCGCATCCCACGGAGTCGTTCACTGCCGTCAGGGCTGATGTGCAAACCCAACTGAGCAGCCCTAAAGATATTTCTGCCGCCACGAACTTCTTTAAGCCCCAAGGCGCCGAATCGTTCTTGCCATCGATGCCCACTCCCTCGGGAATGGAAGCCGCCGCCCTCACTCCAGCTGGGATGCCCATTCCTGGCGCTGAGCAAATGTCGCCTCTGATCAACATGATTATGAAGATGCCTGGACACCTCGGCCTGGCTTCTTCATTCTTCGAATTTCTCGGCTCATTCTTCGGGGGCAACGACATGCTCTCGATGCTCGACCCCATCACCGGGCAAATCATGGATGGCATCGGCGGCCTCACCGAGCATTTGGGCATAGACCTCAATTTGCTCCCAGACGACGCCCCCGGCTTAACAACCCTGGGCGACGCTACGAGCCTTGAGCCGCTCAACAATAAGAATTTACTCTCCTTCAACTCTTCAGAGCCACTAGACGGCCCAGGAGTATCGCTAGACCACAGCTTCGCCAACGCTCCTGACCTCAACGTTAACGGTGGAATCCCTAACGGAGGCGGCAAACCGCTCTTTGAGCAAGCTGGCCAAGAAACAGGTCTCAATTTCGCTCCAGCTGGTGAGAACAACCTCTTAGCCATGGACCCTGGCGGTGGATTCGGCTCGACTATTGGCCCCAATACCGGGCAGGCGGTTGACCCCCAAGCCTTACAGAATCAATTACCAGCAAATCAAAATTATCAAATGCAAGGCGCCCAGCAGGGAGCCGGCTTTGAGCGCGGGGCAGGGCTCGATGCCAACGGCAATCCAGTAAATGATGCCAACGCGGCACAGAACGGTGCTGGCGGACAAGGAGTAGATGGCCAAGCCGACGGACAGGCCGCATCAGACGCTCCCGAAACTACTTCTTATACAGTAAAAGAAGGCGACAATTTGTGGGACCTGGCCGGTAAACACATGGGCGACAGCACCCGCTGGGGCGAAATATACAAACTCAATGAGGGCATAATCGGCAACAACCCGCGCCTAATCATGCCAGGTACTGAACTGCAATTACCAGGAGCTGGAGGCCTAGACGCCCAGAATCTAGCTCAAGACTACACAGTTAAAGCTGGTGACAACCTCTGGGATATCTCTAAAGACAACCTGGGCGGTGGCGAACACTGGAAAGACCTCTACAGTAACAATACCGATGTAGTTGGCAGCAATCCCAATTTGATTCACCCAGGTCAACAGCTACATATGAATGGCGCTGAGCACGGCGCGCATGCAGCGGCTGGACACGCTGGCGGTCATGCAGCTGGGAATCATGCAGCTGGAAATCATTTAGCCAATGGCCACAGCCATCACATCTCTAGTAATCACACCGGCACTCACGCTGGCACGAACCACAGCACCGCCCATGGTATCAATCATACAGGAGGGCACGCAGGCGGGCACTCAAGCGGCCACGATATAAGCCATGCTGGCAATCAGAACATCAGTCACGCTGGCAATCATACTAGCGGTCACACTCCAGATGCTGGTCACGCTGACAAAGTAATCTCGGCCAACCCAACAAAACTTACAGGAGTTAGCTCAACACCCGTAGAACTCAAAGCAGTAGCGAAGTCGCTTCCTGGCATTGAAATGTATCAAGACGGCACCGGCACAAGCGCAAGTACCACAGATCTGGGAACATAGTTCGCCAAGATAATTTGAGAATCCAATTTGAGTCTAACGTCACGCCTCACAACCTTGAACTGCAAGAGGCTATCGCCACTACTTTTATGCAGCGTTTTTTGCCTTCTATTTTTAGCTCAAAAAGTCGAGGCGAATCCACAGGTACTAGCCTGGAAACTATCGCAACTCTCTTCTGCCTAGGGACCAGGCACTGTCTATGCTTCCAACGATGCACTAAGAATTGATTCACGAGAGCACGATCTCCCACGTGGATGCCAGCAAGTGCCTGTTAGCCTGCTGCACCTAGAAGACAAAGAAAGAGCCTTTCGCTTGAAGACAAAAGCGATTGCTCAAGTAAAAGTGGATACTTCAATTTTTTCGGCTAACAATTATCCTATGGCGAAAAAAGCAGAAGCAATAATATTGCCTCCTACAGCAGAGGCCACCGACGACATGCTTAAAGATGCGGGATTTTATTAAACGCACAAAACCACTGCCATATCGAAATTTTTCACAATGCGCGCAATCGCAAGAGAATTCGATACGGCCTGAATGCTAAGCTGTCGAAGGCACTGAAATTTTCGCGCAAACTTGCGGCGAAAGGTACGAGCCACGAATGGGAATAATATGGACCTCTTACTAATCGATACTGAGATTGCAGCCGCTTTAATGTCGCTCACTGCAATGGAAATAGTACTTGGCATCGACAACATCATATTCATCTCGATTCTGGCTTCGAGATTGCCTGAACATCAACGGCGCAAGGCAAGAATGATCGGCCTAGCCTTAGCCATGCTGACTCGCATCATGCTGTTGTTCTCTCTTTCCTGGGTAATGAGCCTCAAGGCTCCGCTCTTCGAAGTATTCCACCATCCATTTTCAGGACGCGATCTGCTACTACTTGGTGGTGGTCTATTTCTCGTCGCCAAGGCAACTAGAGAGATTCACGAGCGCATAGAAGGAGAAGGTGACGAACTTTCGTCGAAGAAGAATTCTACATTCATCGGCACTCTAATTCAAATCATGATACTAGATATAGTGTTCTCACTAGATTCAGTAATCACCGCAGTGGGCATGGTAGACGAGTTGTGGATCATGGTTACAGCTGTCGTAATCTCAGTCATTACCATGATGATATTCTCAACATCAGTCAGCAATTTCATTTCCAAACATCCGACCGTAAAAATGCTAGCCCTGAGTTTTCTACTGCTCATTGGTGTCGTGCTCGTTGGAGACGCGCTTGGTCACCACATCGCCAAAGGCTACATATATGGAGCCATGGCATTTTCTGTCTTCGTTGAATTTCTCAATCTGGCGGCAACCCGCAAGAAAAAAGAAGAGAAAGCGCACCAGGCTTCTTAGGAGCCACTACTACAATTCACCCAGCTAGTGATTGTTGAGAACTAGTGACTGACCGAGAACTAACTACTGATTAGGCGTTAGCTGCTGCCCTTGCTGCGGCGCAATCTGGTTCTGCAAGAAACTACCCAAGCCGTTTTTCACCATTCCACCAAATCCGCCACCGCCTTGCTGAGGTTGCTGTTGCTGTTGAAGCAACGGAGCTTGATTGGATTGAAAATTCTGCGGAGCGACCTGCTGGCCACCGAGGAACATCTGGCCGTTCTGTACTGTTACGTAAAATGCCTGACCGCTTTGCACATTGGTCATCAGGTACTGAGCTGGAGGCAGATTTACCGTACCAACCAGAGCGGGTGGCTGCTGACCAAGGGCAGTACCTTGCTGCTGGCCATTTTGGCCACCAAGCAGGCTGTCTTGAAGGGTCTTAAGGAATTGAGCTTGGCACGGAGCCATCGAGAAACCTGTAGCCACCAGCGAAAAGACTGCTGCGAGGGAAATGACTGCGTAGCGATTCATAGTGAACTCCTTCAGCGGAAATGACGCTCACAAGGCTAAAGCGTTTCTAGTGGGCTCTAGTTTAGCAAAAGAGGGAGCGCCAAATGTCAAAATGGCCATTACCACCATTTAATAGACGATTGGGCGCTATCGCCAGGCAAGATATTGAGCCTTTATGTATCTTCCTATAAGGACTCGTTAAGAAGGCAATGAAGGGGAAACCAGAGGCGAAGTAGCTGCCACCCTCTAATTTTCCCAAGTACTAGGTATACCCATAGTGACCGCTAGAGCAAGCACAGCATTCTCTTATCCACTTACTAAACTGCCACAAAAGGAAACCATGCACGACTTAGGCGCCCAGAAGCTTGACCTGAAGAAAGTAAAAGAGCGCATACTGAAATGCTGCAAGAACAAGCCCGGGCTGGCAGATGTGCCGCAAATTGTAGACATGGCAGTGGAATTTAGCAAAAGTAAATTTGGCCTAGCTTGGGAAGGTAATCAGCACTTAGCTAGCACCCTCGACCTAGGGCAAATCAAAGAAGATGCACCAATTCTTGCCTGCTTTGGCGACCTAAAAATAGACGGAGACTTTCTTAGCCACTATCACGACGATTGGCAACCCATGCTATTTATAGACGGTAAGCTCACGTGCGACAACATCGTCAAAGGGGGTATGTTTCTTGTTGTCGGCGGCGACATAGATCTCACCGGATACTACGTTGGCGACAACAACGAAGGCTACTTGAGAGTATCAGGCGCATTCAATGGTGCTGGCTTCATACCTAGATTGCGCGACAAATTGCCGACAGAAGAATACATCGCTGGCGGTGTCAAAGCCAAAAGTTTCAGCATAGTTGATTGCTCAGACCATCAACTCAAGAAGTATTTTGTTCCAGAAGTTATTGCCGGAGGCTGGTCTGCTGTCAACATAGAAGAGATCATCAACTTTGGCAAGGCTGGCAAATCAATTTGGAAAGAGCATAACCACCCTGAGTCAGAAACGAAACTAACATTACCGCCCTTAGTCGAAAGGCCAATAGATCCAACTCACCTAGGCACCATACGCCCGCTCACAGAGCTAAAGGAAGAACTTCTATCAGCGATTCCCTCAGTGTTACAAGCAAGCAAATCAAACAGTGCTGTTGACTGCTTTTCTGAATTTGTTAACCACGAGCTAGAAACTCATGGACAAGAAAATGCCCTCGCCCTACCAGGAGGAACAAAGCTTGATGGAGACCTAATACTTGAAAGTTTTGCACCCTGGGCTGGGCAAAACAAGATCGCCGCCATCGGCTGCTTGGGAGACCTAGAAGTGGCAGGCGACATAATAAACAAGACTCTTGAGCACGGCCCCATGCTCTTCGTCAAAGGCTCTCTGACAGTCAATTCGCTGTGCAAAGGTGGATCGACAGTAATCGTGCTAGGCGATCTACTAGCAAATGAACTAGTGATTGGTGAATACAATGACGGTGTACTACGAGTGGCTGGCGACTTAAAAGCCGCAGCATTACTCGCGCTTGACCACGATTGTTATGTCGCCGGCGAAACGAAAGCAACCTATCTACACAGCGACGATTGCTTCTGGCGTGATCACCTCAGCGAACACGTCTTCAGCGATGACGCCGAAGATAGCCCTAACGCTGAGCTACTTTTGCGCTGTTTCAAGGCTAAAATACCAATTCTTCTGAACAGCGAGAATCAGGACTAGTAAAGTTTTGACAGAATAAACTAGTAACGGCACAACACACTAAATTAGTAACCGAACAACATCTCAAACTAGTCATTGCACAGCAGACTAAACTAGTAATCGCCCAGCCAATAACTAATGCTTTCTCGCATTCTTAAGGGCAATCTCGGCTACAGCAGCGCGCTCGTCATCTACTAAAAATTGAATTTACTCCCTTGAATTAAACCCTACTGTTGCTAGCCCCCTATTTAGAACCAAGCGTCCAGCCGAGGTATCTGCCGCTCTTTAACAGGTCTGCTGCAATTGAGCCCAGGTTGGCATTGAATACTTCGCAGCCACTTTTGTACACGACAGTTTCTTTTGACGATTGCAAATTCTTCAGCTCTTCTAAAGCACTCTTATTGTCGATGGCATACAACAAAGTAATAAGATAAATTTTGCCTGCAGCAGTACTCTTACTCAGGGAGTCAACAACCTCTTTCTTATGCTGAGCGACTCGGGGTGCGCATTGAAGAAAGGCCTTATATTCAGGACTTGCGATGGCAGACTCGCCTACTGCACTGTCGGAAAACTGCTTGGCATTAGCCAGTATTGCTAGTTTTTGACTGTACTCTGCATCACTTGAGTTTGGCATAGCAGAAACTTCTCTGTCACTAATCCGCTTCTTTGTGCATCGGGGAGTTTGCTTTTGCTCATCGGCACTAGCGCCTGACATGCTAGTAACAAAAATATTGGCAACAAAGGCAATGGCGCACGAAAGAAAAATAATGATGCGTTTCACGGCGATTCTATTTACCAACCTCTATTTAGCGCCAATCAAATATTCTCGTATATTTTTCGCTAGTTCGGTTTGTTCATTTGGAATGGCAATTCTTGAATTGAGATCAGCCAATGCTTTTGGAACTACATTGTCGCGGATGTATTCAGAACGTTTGACATAAAAGTTATGAATGGGGCTGCGCAGGTGCATCGGCACTAGCTCTAATGATTCTGCCAGCGACCGCCCCAGCACAGCGCTCCGAATAGGAGCCTTGTTTACCATTTCAAGAAACGTTGCACTGTTTGGCGCGAGAACTCCTTCGCCTAAATGAACGGCCCAATGCTCATCATAATTGCGCAAGGCATAACTATCGAGTACGTAATTTTTGCCTTCTATATCTGCAGCCGCATCAAAAGCAGAACTGCTGCTCTTATTTTTCCACTTACTCATATGGGCCCACTCATGATTGAGTAAGATTGTCATCTCACGTTCGTTGCTCCCGACGGCTTCCATCTTGTTCGTGCGGATGTAACCATTGGCATTAGCACTAGCCGGAGCTGTTTTAAACGGGGCCCCAGGTTTGTGATGAAACACTGAATACGGACTATCCCAATCACTAATAAGCAGTCTCTTAGCATATGAATGATCAGGTGTACGCTCCAGAAATGGTATCAAGTCTTCTGGCAGAGCACGATAGCGATGCGGATGCTGTTCGAGTTTAAGACGCGCTTGCTCGGCCTCTATGCCTCTTGAGAAAAATCGGCGCAATCCGCTTGGACCTTCTGCTGCGAGCCTTAACTCACGCACTTGGTCGAGAGACTTTGCATATTCTTCAGGCACATCAATTTTTGTGCTTAAACCCTTAACGTTGTATTCTCTAACGGGAGCGGATATCTCTTTCATCGCGCGCCTCATAAAATCGTCCCAATCTAAAAATGGTCCAGGCTCTTTTGGATTGGCAATCGCGAACTTCTCTTGTCTTATGGTGTAGCCGCTCAGGCGTTTTTGCAAAGATTGCAATGTCGTGGTCTCCAGCGGCTTTCTGTATTGAGGATGCTCCAAGCTCAAACTGATTTCTTCATCTGAATGCCCTCGTTTCTTGCAATACGATGTGTATTCTCTGGCTCTAACTGCAGCACCGCTTAGCTTGACTGTGGCTAGGCCACCAACTGTTAATAGTGCACTTTCAAAAGCAAAGCGACCAAGACTGTTTTGAACTACCGATACATTCTGCTGCCAATGCTGATCTGAATTCCATGTGTCTTTTAATGCCTCAGCAATTTTGCTACCATTGATTGCTACTTCTGCTGAGCCAGCAATAGTCATGCTGGCAAGACCTGTTCTCGTTAGCGCTCCAGCTGCTCCACTCATTGGTGCATAGCGGGCCATAAGCAAACCCAGTCCAGCCGAAAGCGCGACTGTGCCGAATGTTGCAGGGAGATTTTCAGCCTTTATCGCATCTTTAGCTGCATTAGCAAAGCCTGGGCCAGCTGATTTTAATAGCTCACCTTCTCGAAGCAATTTTTCAGTCCAGAGTTCTCCGTTGACTCCGACTGCGCCTCTTTCAATATGGTGTTCATTGATCATTTGATTAGGATTTGGCTATCGAGTTGTACCTATTTATCGCTAGCCAATAGTTCGACTAGCGGTAAGCGAATAATAGCTGATAGCAAATCTTAAGACTAATTAGAATTGGCCTTACGTATCGGAGGCAATTTAACCACTTCATTGACTTTGAGTGAATTGGCTTGATCGCCAGTTTTGCCGTTATATTCGGCAATGGCAGTGGCCATTACATGCACTTCGGTCTTCGTCGCTCTGCGGCCTTCGCGCTCGGCAATCAAGTTGCTCGCGATTGACGAGTAGGTTTCACCGGGCCGGGCGGTCACTTCCGACTTCTCGCCAATTCTTCCAGCAGCGACAATCCAGCGATTAACATCAGCTTGGCGTGACACATCACCTGATACAGCTTCTTGACTGCGGCGATGGGCTGAAACTTCAGGGATTTGTCCACGGTTGCCAGCGGCTTCAATAACTCGATAAGGAAGATCAGCTGCTTTCTCAGCTCGAGCAAGCTGTTCTGGAGTCATCTTCGCTCTAGCGTCGGCGATATGACCACTAATTTCTCGGTCAACTTTAGCGGCTTGGGCTTTATCCGAAGTAGCATCTAAGTTTCGGCGGTAACTCGATACCTCAGGTATGACGCCGTTATTAGAGGCAGCATCAACCACGCGGTGGGGGAGGTCAGCGGCTTTCTCCGCTCGAGCAAGCTGTTCAGGGGTCATTTTCGCTTTAGCGGCGGCAACATGAGCATCAATTTGCTTATCAACAATAGTAAGATCGGTGCCACCGGCTGTAAAAGCTTTTGGTAAAGATGTATCGAGAGGAATGGCTCGCTTACCCAATTCGCGCATCTGCGCGTCGACTTCGATACGACTGAAATCTATATGGTCGGCCGATTTCGACTCTGGCCTTGTTTCTGCCTTAACATCTGCTTTGTCAGCCACAGTCAAATCCTCAAGCTGTTTACATAATAAAAGCATACCCACCTTTCGTGGATTTTTATGGGCATCCGCGTAGGCCAGCAATAGCCTAAGATCACCAAAATCTCGGTACATTAAACAGCTACAAGCCCATTACACGGCGTCTTTGGCAATCTCACCAGCAGTGGCATGGGTGGCTTTCAAATAATCCTCTGGGGCGATAATTATCTGAGTTCCGCGCACGCCAGCCGAGACAGATACCTGTTCAAAGAGATAAATATTCTCGTCAACATAGACCGGATAATCTTTCTTGCAGGCCAAAGCAGTCACCCCGCCGCGTATATAACCGGTCAGGGGCTGCACTTCTTTAAGAGAGACCACCTCGGCCTTACGATCACCGCTCAACTTGGCCAAAGCCTTTAAGTCTAGCTGGGCATTTCCGGCCACCACAGCCAGGCATACACCGTTCTTATCACCGCGAACAACCAGAGTTTTGAAAACTTGCTCTAGAGGGAAGCCAATTTTGGCCGCCACGGTCTCGGCGGTGAGGTCATCTGGGTCAACTTGATAGTCGCGCAGTTCGTAGCTAATGCCTAGATTGTCGAGAATTCTTACTGCATTGGTTTTCATGAGAGAAAATCATAGGCCATGGCCGGGAATGCCACAAGATTAAGGACTAGGAGTTTCATATTTATCGACAATGACAGGCCGGAGCTGTCAAATACTGGGCAAGAATGGTAATTTGTGAACTAACAAGCGAAGTAACAAACCAATTAGTACCTGATTTAGCAGCTGAATCAATATCAGGATTTGCAATGGGACCAACCAGTAGATTTTGGAGTTCAAGTACATTGTCACCTCGTCTACTATTGCCAAGCTGCTTGCTGATTTTGAACTGCGGATACGGGTTAAGCAGTAGCGCTCCTTCACTGCAAGCCAATTCACAGCCAGTGCAGATACCGCTTCCAGCCAACCAACAGCAAGAGAATGGGCCAGAGGCAGCGACAAGCACGAGCGAAAGAGCAAAGCTAAATGCTGAAGAAGCAGCATTGCGGCACAAAGCCCTGATGCGCGCCCATCGCAAACGCATTATCGAAACAGGCAAAAATGACCATGCACCCACACCTGAAGAATATTCACCTGAACTAGAGTTATACAAAAAGCCCTCAGGAGCAGCTCCCCAAGCCATCAGAAACCAGTTACGTAATAATCCGGAATTAAGACCCCCAGCAGTCAACAATAACGGAAGCAATCAAGTCGAGCTGCGCACCGACATCAGACTTGAAAGCGAAAAGCCCGGCCAGCTGCCTCCAGCCGGCACGAATCAATATGTCTCCAAACGCATGCACAGCGAAGGCGCTCACGATGCAAAAGATTCACATAGTTACATCGGACCAGCCCAAAGCGACAGTTCACAGCCGCATTCCCCAGCCATCGACTTCAAGCCCTATATGGCCGAACTGAGCAAAAAAATTAAGAAGAACTGGGCTCCACCGGCTCGGCAAGACAAAACGCAAGTAAGCATCAATTTTATTCTTCTGCCCGATGGCGCCATTGGCAATTTGCGAATCAGCAAACACGGTTCACCAAGCGCTGATGAAGCGGCTCGCCAAGCTATTCTTCGCGCCGCTCCCTTTGCACCGTTGCCACAGGGGTGCAATATACCAAAACAAATTGACTACGACTTCTCCCACTCGTCCCACCAAGACGAACCTTCATTTCAATGGGGCATTCACTAATCTCTACTGAATACGCATTTTCTTCTGGCTCTCAGGAATAGCGAGTTGTGCCGAGCAGCGGGGGCAGACATCTGTGGAAAATCCGAGCACTGGAGTGCGCCAAGTATTGTTACCAGGAACCAACGAAACCTCGCAAACTGGGCACTGGCACAAAGAGCGATATTTCATCCAGGCAAGATATGCAGCAACAGCAATAATGCCAACCATTGGCATAACAGCAATAGGAACTAGTAAGCGCACTGCCAGAATCATGGCTACAGAAGACCAGACATAGGTAGATGCTTCTTTTTTGCGGTTCAAAAAAGCAATTTGAATCTTGCGAATAGCAGAAATATCGAGTGGGCGAATCGACAGCACAACAGGATTAACCCGACAATCTACATCAGCAGCGACACTGCCGACAGCCTTACGGGCATAGGCGACCTTAGGGTCAACCCGCTGAGGCTGGATCATTGACGATTCAGCCATTCTTGAAGCTAAGCTGTTTGGGATTGCCATCATGAACTCCTAGTGACTAGATGATACTAGGTTAGACTACAGCCGACTACGTAAAATTTTCGTGAGCACGTAATACTACGAACGATTTCCCACTTCTTGCTCAACTGTCTCAAGACTTGAGCCAGAATCGGCCTGAGCCTCATAGAGGTCTCGGCGGCTTGGATTTTTACTCTTCAAAAAACGATGCTCAAAATCGTCAATGTAAGTAAACACAACCGGGACAACCACAAGAGTGAGCAAAGTAGATGTAATCAAGCCCCCAATGACGGCGGCAGCCATGGATGCTCTAACCTCTGAACCGGCGCCTATTCCCAGAGCGATTGGCACCATCCCCGCCACCATAGCCACTGTTGTCATCAGAATAGGACGCAGCCTAGCCTCCCCAGCTTTCACTAGGGCTTGGTTGCGAGGCACTCCTATTTTTATGCTGACCAAGCAATATTCAACCAACAAAATGGCATTCTTGGTTACCAGGCCCAACAACATAACTATGCCAATCAAAGCGTACAGGCCAATCGGCGCGTGAGACGCTACAAGGCCGAGAGCGGCGCCCCCCACGGCCATAGGTAGCGAAACCATAATCGTCAAAGGCTGTAAGAAGTCATTAAAGAGCAAGACAAGCACTGCGTATATGAGCATTACCGCCACGACAATGGCCATACCAAAGCCACTGAAAATATCTCGTTGAATCTCAACGTCTCCGCTGGCCATTTCATGCACCGAAGCCGGTCTGTTCTTGAAGCTCGGCAGGTCATGCACTTTGGCAAGAGCCTGACCCAGGGTGCCACCACCAGCCAAGCTAGCCGTTATCGTAACTTTACGGCTACGATCATAGCGGCTAATCTCAGCAGCACCGCTGCCGAACTGCACTTTGGCCACTTGGTGCAAAGGAATAGACTTGTTCATTGCCATAACGCGTAGATTGCCAATCGATTCTAAATCTTGACGGTAGCTCGGATTAATCTGAACGAGAATGCCAATTTGTCTATCAGGAAGGTCAAACTTGGCCAAACTGGCGCTGTTATCACCTACTGTCGCCATTGTGGCAGTGCGGGCAATTTGCTGAACAGAGACTCCTTGATCGGCAGCAGCAGCGGTATTAGGAGTGACTTGAATTTCAGGCCGCCGCAAGGCAGCCGAAGACGACACGTCAAACAGACCTGGCACTGTGCGCATCTCAGTGGTTAAGCGCTCAGAAGTTTGACGCAGGTCATTTTCATTGTTGCCCACCAAAGTAATCTGCACTTTGCCACCGAGGCCCATGGTGGCTGAAAATGTTGCGCGTACACCTGGCACTTTGACGAGCTCTGGACGCACTAAATCTTCAAATTGTTGCTGCGAAAGTTTACGCTCCGCTTTGGGCTTGAGCATTACATACAAGCTTGCTTTATTCACTTCACCTGCTGCGCCACCTTGTCCAGCTCGACCAGTCGATGGCGTACCGATGGAGCCAAAGACCTGAGCAACCTCACTATGCTTAAGCAGAATTTCTGTCATTTGCTTAGCCACTGCATCGGTACCAGAAAGTTGGGTCCCGGGAGGCAAAGTTACGCTTAGCAGGGTCTCGCCCCGGTCAGCAGATGGCACTAGCGAAGTCGGCAATGAAGCCATTAGTGCCATACTTACAACAAAAAATGCCGAAGCTCCAAGCACCGTTTTTGCACGATTATTAAGTGCCCAAAGCAACATATGGCGATAGCTGTTAACTGTAATCGACTTACTATCATCCTCTTCATCACCTGGCCTATTGAGCCAAAAGGCAGACATCATCGGCGTAATCAGACGAGCAACAACAAGCGAGAAAAAGACAGCTACGGCAACGGTGACACCAAACTGCTTAAAGAATTGTCCAGGTATTCCACCCATAAAGGCTACAGGGAGAAAGACAACGATGATACTCATAGTAGTAGCCATAACCGCCAAGCCGATTTCATCAGCAGCCTCTAAAGCAGCCTGATAAGGCGATTTGCCCATGCGAATATGGCGCACAATATTTTCAATTTCAACAATGGCGTCATCTACCAAAATACCAATAACCAAGGCTAGCCCTAGCAACGACATATTGTTGAGACTGAAGCCCAGTACTTTCATCACGGCAAAAGTCGGCAGCATCGATAAAGGCATAGCCACAGCAGAAATGGCCGCGGCTCGCCAATCTTTTAGAAAGGCCCAAATGACAATGACAGCCAAAATAGCGCCAATCACAAGCGAATCAACCGTGGCGTGATAAGAGTCCATCACGTAGCCCAGGGTTGAGCGAATTTTAGTAATGTGAATATCGGCAGGAAGTGTCTTTCGCAAATCAGCAATTGCCTTGTCTACACCTTTACCAGCAGTAGCCAAACTGCTACCAGTTGAGCGCACGACTTGAAAGGCAACAACTGGATTTCCATTGAGCATGGCTGATTGTCTAGTTTCAGCAATGCCATCGCTAACGGTGCCAAGATTTCCTAACGTTGACCAATTGCCATTGAGTAAATAAATGCGCATATTGCGTAAATCATCAATGCTCTTCATACTACCAAGAGTGCGAATGGACTGTTCCTGGGCGCCGATGTAGCCACGTCCGCCAGGCAAGTTGGTATTCATCATCCTAATTTGCGAATTGACAGTATCAGCTGTTACGCCGAGAGCCTCTAGCTTGGTCGGATCCAAATCAATGCGCACCTGACGGTCGTTTCCGCCCGAACGTTGCACCTGGCCTACACCAGGGACGGCCAGCAAAACCCTCGAAATTTGATCATCAATCAACCAACTCAAATCATTGAGAGAGTGCTTATCAGAAGAAACCGTATAAGTAGCAAACGGTGCGCCAGAAAAATCAAGCCGTTTAATCTGGGGCTCATCAATGGTTAATGGCAACTGATTGCGAATACGAGTGATAGCGTCGCGCACGTCGTTAACAGCACGGTCTACGTCGGTACCAAGCTCAAACTCAATTGTTGTAGCGGAGCTACCTTCATTGATGGTGGAAGAAATATGCTTGATATTACCAATTCCAGCAACAGCATCTTCAACCCTTCTAGTGACTTGGGTTTCCAGTTCAGAGGGCGCGGCACCAGATTCGGTGATAGAGACGGTCACCGTTGGCATATCTATGTTTGGGTTCTCATCAATACCCAAGCTCAAGTACGACATGACGCCCACGATGCTAAAAATGAGAAACATCAGAATCGACGGAATAGGTTGCTTAATTGACCAGGCCGAAATATTCCAGTTCATTGTCTTGCCTATTATTTAATCTCAAACAGATACACTCTGCTCTCGATGGCTACTTGCTTAATGCCACGATATCGTTGTCTTCTAAGAACCCAGCACCAGCGACAATTACGGCGTCACCAAGGGCGACTCCACTTTTAATTTCAGCAGACTCGCTTGTGCGTGAACCAACAGTAACAAGTTGTTTTTTCGCCTTACCACTTTGATAGATGAAGACATAACTGCTATCGCCATCAGCCAAAACTGAACTATTAGGCACGAGCAGAGCACTAGCCTGACCAATTTTTACGCTACCTTGAACAAACATGCCAGGCTTGAAACCAGAATTAGAAGGTATAGCAATGCGAACGGTACCTAGTCTGGTGGCACTATCTACAGTGGGCGAAATCTGAAAAATCGTGCCCTGAACAGAGCGCACAGAATCGGAGAGGGCTGCGGATATGCCCGGCCGCAGCTTAGACAGATCACTCTGAGTCACTTGGGCGCGCAACTCTAATTGTCCTTTACGTATCATCTCGAACAATACTTCGCCGTTAGAGGCTACGTCTCCAATATGAGCAAGGCGCTTTGTCACCAAGCCCTGATCAGGAGCGCGAATTATAGTTTGGTCAATCTGAGCACGAAGCTGTTGTACGCTGGCAGCGGTTTCGTCAGCGCTTGCCTCAGAAACAATAATGTCTTCTCTGCGGCCGCCTTTCTGCGCCATTTCTAGCTTATTGTGCGACTGCTCAGCAAAAAATTTAGAGGCTGACAACTGCTCTTTTGCTGCTTGCAAATTTGTAAATGCTGTTACTTCATCAGTGGCATGATTATCGGCTTCTTGCTGGCTAACAGCACCTTCTTTAAGCAAATCTTTGTAGCGACGAGAATTGCTGCGAGCATTAACTAGACCTGCTTCCATTTGTGTAACCATGGCCTGACGTTGTTGCACATCGGCCATAGCTTGCTGGTAAGCGGCCGAAAGTCCGGCAATATCTTCTTGCCTATTTGGCTGCACCGCTTTCTGTGCACTGGCACGCGAGCCTACCATGCGCGCTTCCATCCCCTTTAACTGAGCTTGCAAAATAGACGAATCAAGAATGCACAGAACTTGGCCTTTGCGCACATAGTCACCCTCTTCGGCCAAAACCTGGGCGATGCTCAAACCCGAAGCTTGAGAGGCAATAGTTAGTGGATCAATCGCTGAAACCGAGCCCGTCACTGTCAGGGTAGACGAAACTGTCCCGATCTTGGCTGCTTCAGTAGTGACGGTAACCACCGGTGGCGCAGCTTTAGAGTCGGCAGCTGCAATAGTCGTGCCAGCGGGAGACGCAAGAGATGCAAGATTAGAAGCCGGTTTTGAATGGCTGTAGACGAAAGCGAACACGCCAGCCCCGATCAGCAAAGAAAGGCTGGCCACTATCCACTTACGCTTAAGCCGAACGGGCTTGGGCTCAAGCCGATGTAGTTGGATAACTTTTGGGGTCTCGCGAACTATTTCAGTTTGGCTTGTCTCTTCACGACTTGTTGTAAACATATGATTCCTAAACTTTACTGCGGTTCAATTTCTATCCTAGCACTTAACTGAATGAATTCATTCATTAATTAAGGCTTCCCAAATTAAATTGAGACTGTTGCTCAAATATCAATAACCTATTGCGGTCCTGGCGTTTTCAGACGATGAGATCACCTTCTGTAAATTCACCGATATCGGTCAATTTATTAAAAAACCGTCGTCCCCGGGTTATTCTTAGTAGAGACAAGAGAGACGGAAAATTAAATGGCTAGAGCCCTAGACCCGCACAAAAAAGAAGCAATTTTATCTGCGGCCCGTATGATTTTCATACGCGACGGCTACCGCTCAGCCAAGATGACCGACATTGCCACCGAAGCTGGCGTTGCAGCTGGCACACTCTATCTCTATTTCAATTCGAAAGAAGCGCTCTCCAACGCTCTTTCAGAAGATTTTTTCAATCGCTGCGCCCAAATGATTGATCAATACGTGCCTCACATTGCCGAAACCAACGGACTGGCTCAATATATTGATTCGGTTATTCAGATTGCCCGTGACGAAATGCCAGTGTTGTCCTTTGCCCGCATTGAAACTTTCGAAAAAGCTGGAAAGGGGAAAGAAGTACGCAAAGAACTTTCTCTGCGCACAGCCAACCACTTGCAGCAGTTGATGAACAACCAAGCTATACGTCACTATGATGCCATTGCCCTAGCTGAGATGATAGGTGGCATGCTTCACAAAATGATTATGTCTTGCATAGTGGAAGAAACCTTCGACCTGACCACGCATAAGACCACGGCAATCCAAATGCTTGAGCTCGCCCTGTTCGACTCGAAGAACTAAAATATCTACCAAGGCTATCAAGTCTAACAATGAACAACCCTGAAGAACCTAATCGCAATAACCTCCCGCCGCCAGTCAATGTCATAATCACATTGATCGTAATCACGATAATCGTCTTCCCCACCGTAATCTTGGCACAGTGGTGGCTCTATTATTCATCTACTGTTTTGCTTTGGGATGTCGCCCAAACTGCAATGGTAAGTTACTCAGGCCTAGCCGTCATCTTAGCCATTTTCATTGTTCTTGCCATGCGAAAATTGAGCCGATCAACTAAGCCGGAAGACATTCAACGAATATCAGGGCTAGTAACAGAATGGACGGGATGGGTAATTCTGCTGATTGGCTTTTCTTTCTCCGAATCACAAAGCATGCTGCATGTCTCCAGGCATGTTTACTTCCCCCTTGCTATTGTGGGCTTGACCTTGCTCGGTATTAGTAATTTCCGCCGCTATCAAAGAAACAGTGACAAAACCTCGCTGATATCGGTTCTTGTAGTAGCACTTTGCATAGCCACTGAATGTTTTCGCTACCTAGGTGGGCTGGACAAACTGACATTTTAAGCAATTTACTGACTGCTGAATGCTTAACGGGGAAATTTTCAGATGGGCAATGAGCCAGCAAAAGGAATGGAATGGTGGCGCAATGCTGTTATCTATCAGATTTATCCACGCTCATTTCAAGATAGCAATAATGACGGCACTGGCGACCTCAAGGGCATAGTCAGTCGCCTCGACTATCTGTCGAACCTGGGAATTGACTGTATCTGGCTCAGCCCCTTCTATCCATCACCAAACAAAGATTTTGGCTACGACATATCAGACTACTGCAATGTCGACCCACTTTTCGGTGACTTGTCAGACTTCGATCATTTGGTCAGCGAAGCACACAAACGCAATCTTAAGGTCATCATTGATTTGGTGCCAAACCATACCTCCGATCAACACGCCTGGTTTCAAGAAGCGTTAGAGGGAAAGGGAAGCTTTAAGCGTGATTGGTACGTCTGGCGCGACCCCGCGCCCGGTGGCGGAGTACCGAACAATTGGCCCAGCTATTTTGGCGGACCGGCCTGGACGCTAGACAAAGAATCAGGTCAATATTATCTTCATCAATTCCTCAGTGAACAACCAGATTTAAATTTTCGCAACCCATTAGTAGTCGAAGCCATACTCGACGTCATGCGCTTCTGGCTCAAACGCAACGTTGATGGTTTTAGAGTAGATGTTATCTGGCTGCTAGTAGAGGCCGAAGATTTTGCAGACGAGCCAGTCAACCATAACTGGAACAAAAATCTTATTGAACGCGACCGCACTATTCATACAAAAATTGAAGACCAACCAGAAACACATATAATCATTCAAATGATGCGACAGGTGCTGGACAAATTTAGCAGCCCAGGACATGAAAGAATGATGATTGGAGAAGCGTATCTTCCATACAATCAGCTGATTACTTACTACGGCACAAAAGACAAACCAGAGTGTCACATGCCGTTCAATTTTCATCTAATTACCGAAGGTCTAGAAAATTGGCAAGCCTCAGCTGTGTGCAAAATTGTCGACGAATATGAACAGGCACTACCAGCAGGTTGCAGCCCCAACTGGGTACTGGGAAACCATGATAAATTTCGCTTTGCCACCCGCATAGGCAGCGAGCAAGCCCGAGTAGCGACAATGCTTTTACTTACTTTGCGCGGTTCGCCAACTTGGTACTATGGCGATGAAATTGGCATGCTTAATGGCGAGATACCGGCTGACAAAATCGTTGACCCTAGAGGCATCAGACAGCCGGATGTACCCAGTGAGCAACGAGACCCTGAGCGCACACCAATGCAATGGGATAGCACTGCATACAGTGGCTTTAGCAATACTGAGCCATGGCTGCCAATCAGTGCAAATTACGCCACCGTAAACGTTGTTGCGCAAGAACAGCAGCCCCAATCAATGCTCAATCTTGTAAAGCTTTTACTAAAGCTACGCAAGCAGCATAAGGCCCTTAGTATAGGTTCTTATTGCGCTGCAGAGTCTAGCCAATTAGTTGCGCCGAGCCGTGATCTAGAAAAAACGGATGGTCAAAGGGTGTCAGAAGAAGATACAGAAGAAGAAAGTCTCTTCATCTACATTCGTCAATTTGAAAGTGAAAGAATCGCTGTGATACTAAATTTCAGCAACTCTGTAAAAACTCACAATTTAAAAGGCCACTGCCTTGCCTCTACTTATATGGACCACGAGAATCTAAGCGGCGCAGAGTTTACAGTGAGAGCGAATGAGGGGCTCGCCATACTGCTGGCCTAACAGTCTCAATCATATGTGCCGACCTGCTCCCGGCCCGTCAGCATGAAGCCGACAATCTCAGGCTGTGCATAACAACATACCCGATCGCATATACGATCGAGTCTATCTTTGACAACAAAGTGGTTCACGCGCTTGACTAGCAACAAAGATATAGAGACTGGCTATCCACGCCACTCTATTAATTGTCATCAGATATGCAAAATAGTTTCATCGGGGGACTTCCATCTATCTTTCCTTCAGCTATACTAATTACATAACCGGTGAGCACACACCAAGTTGAGTGCTTTGAGCCGAGGGGTTAAGTGGAAACGTCAGGTCTGCGCAGACCGGAAATTGTAGCGATAACCCGCTAGCTGTGGATTCTGACTTGAAGCAGCAAGAAATATCGAGCCTACGCAATAGGCAGTCAGACGATAGTGAA
>JAUYRX010000038.1:0-280575 GCA_030696635.1 Candidatus Melainabacteria bacterium | reverse complement strand
TAAACACAACAAGATCAACAGCTGTTACAGCCGTCGGTTGGAAGAGGTGTTTACTGAAGATTACCCCCAGGAAACACAAAAGGAGCAGAAGATAAAACCAGGTAAGGGAGAGAGCCAAAGCCAGAACCAAGAACCGACAGAGGGATCTGAGATCCACGGCAGAGAGAGTGAAAACGATCTGAGTATGATAAAGCCCAAAATTCGAGACTGTGGGTTGAACCAAACGCATAGTGAACGGATAGAGAGAACATAAAACCAGGGCAGATAGATCGGAGACAGAGAGAGCGGAGAGCCCGGAGTGTAGCGAATAGATAGAGTTCGCAGTGTTCAGAGGCAGCGAAGCTGCCGGTTAAGTGAGATTATTCATCAGTCGAAACCTCAAAGAGGTTACGACATTACCACCCCAGAAAAGAGCTGGCAGAAATGAAAAGATGGTAGGGAAGTGGTGATGGCAGGATAAAGGGGTTTTACCGTTTCCCGAGACCAAATACCCTTGAGCCTTCAAAGTGATACCAGCTGAACCTTTGGGTTTACCGATTGTGGAGATGCCCACCGCTTGCCGCCTGAAAGTGATACCGCAGGCGAAGCTCACAAGTCGTAATTGTTACCGGCAGCTAAAGATTCAGAATCTTGAGACGGCTTCCGAAATGCAACCTGACGACCATTGCCAGAGACGGTTTTGGTCGGGCGCTTCAGGTCACTTATCCTGGTGGCACCTATGAGGCCTATACCTTTGATGTCAGCGGCAACCCCTTCACTCACCGGATGCGTAATGGCAACGTCATCACAAACACGTTCGATGTGCTGGGAAGAGTCGCCACCAAGTCGCCGCAAGGTCAAGCTGTAGTAACTTTCAGCTACGACACTGCCAGCCGTCTCTTGTCGGTCAGCACCCCAGTGGTTTCTGGCAACCCGGCAAGTGGTGTTTTCTCTCATGGCTATGATACCGCCAGAATCTAGCGTCAATTGGGCTAGTATTGAAAGCGCTCTTTTCCTTTCCGAAAGATGTTGACCAGAGAGAGATGACTTCTCATTGGAGACGCGAGCAGCATGAGCTTGAGTGAGTTTGCTTCCATGGTTTAATAGTGAACGTAAGATTTTCTTCTCGGGGTCACTGCCGTTGCTTGACTATACAAAGCTCATTCCTATCTCAAATTTGAGAACATGGCAAAAAGAGGAACCCGCGTCGACTGAAGAGATTGAGAGGCTGCAACAGCAGTCTCTCAATCCTCTTCCACTTGATTATGTTGAGTTCCTTCAATTCAGTAATGGTGCTTATGGTGAATTACCAGTTCAACCCTACTGGTGCGAACTATTTAGTGCTTCCGAAGTTATACAATGCAACCAAGACTACGAAGTGTTTCAGCAATTACCTGGATTTTTTGCTATTGGCAGTAGTGGTGGTGGCGCACTTATTCTTATCGGAACAGAAACTGACACTGAAAAAGTGTTCTTTATCCCAGTACTATTTGATGGCCCCGAAGACCTAGGGGTTGTTGCCAATACCTTCCTAGAGTTTGTTCTTATGCTAGGTCAAAAGTCTAGCGACTGATTGTTAGACGGTTTGCTCTTTACCGTCGTGTCGATTAGTACCTGAGAGCAACGATTTTTGCAGAGGGGTGGGGTGAAGCTAAGTGCTAAGGTCACTAAGTCATTTGATGTTTAGCAGCGCTACTGTGCTGGTAACCTCACCTCGGTTCAAGACCCGCTGGGTCGAACCACCACGTTCATTTCTGATAGCCTGCGTCGTATGACGCGCAGAACAGAGGCCTCACCATTTAGTCATCAGACGCGCTTTGCCTATGACGAGAACAGGAAAGCCCGAACCTTAGCGGATAGATAGATTTCGCAGTGTTCAGAGGCAGCGAAGCTGCCGGTTAAGAGAGATTATTCATCGGTCGAAGCCTCCGAGAGGTTACGACATTACCACCTCGGAAAAGAGCTGGCATAGTGGCGAAGAGGTTGGGGAAGTGGTGATGGCAGGATAAAGGAATTCAGAAAAATAGCGCAAAGGCTTGTTGTGCTTGCGTTGAACGGTATACCGAAACACTTTTGTGGTATGAAAATCCAAGTTTTGCCGAATATACGGCCGTTGAACGTAATACCACATGTGGAACTATCAATTTAAGTCCGAAAGGTAGTAGGAAAGTTAGCAGTGGTGATGGCATGATTACGGAAACGCGCATCGTATCATCATGAACGTGATACCACCGGTGAAGCATACAGCTTCGGTGGTTCCACCCCGTTCGCACCAGCAAAGCTGTGCGCTCACGGGGCGGTTTCTTTTGAACATGTATTTGAAACTGCCTAGCTCAAGTTTCTGTTCTCGTAGCTAAAGCGATTAATGGCCTTTTGCCGTGAGGGTCAAAAAGGTAGCGGCAGAGTAGCGGCAAGATTTTTTGCATACCCCAAAACCAAAAGCGCCCCTCGTGTGAGGAGCGCTTCTAGTATTGGTCTTAAGATTCGCGGCTGGAGAGATTCGAACTCCCGACCTCATGGTTCGTAGCCATGCGCTCTATCCAGCTGGGCTACAGCCGCAACATGAAGAATATTACCACAGGGTTTGTGGCTGACCTTGCACTTTATTCGATTCAGTAAATAGTTCTGTAACGTCAGGCTTTGCCACTAACTTTATTTATGATGTAGTTATTGGGCCCTGCGCCGTCTTGACCAGTGCAACACGCTACCTTTGACATTGCCTTGCCTGGTTGTAACAGTGCCGGCCCCGCCACCTGAAATCTCTCCAGGTGCAAGGGCTGAGGGGTTATAGCCGTTGTAGCTGTTGTAAGCATGAATACCTTCTGGCTGGGCTGGGGCTTTGGGGGCTGCGGCTGGCTTGGCTGCAGACTTCTTGCCCTTGGAAAGACCACCAGCTTTAGCGTTCAGCGATTTGGCTGGGGCTGGAGGAGGTGTCTGGACCGGCACGCCATTATTCACTTTGGGCAGGGCCGCGCCTGTTGACGAGGGTAGCGAGCTTGAATATGAAGTAAATCCAGCTCTTTGTAGTGGCTGTTGGCCACCTTGCTGGCTGGCGAAGCCTGTGGCGCCGCCTGCTTGAACTTGGCCACTGCTATTTCTAATGATCGGTGAATCGTCTACAAATTGTATTTGGCGCCGTGACATGTAAAAGCTGGAACCGTCGCCCAATCCCTTTCTGGCAGCTTGACTTGTGCTGCTAAAGCCGCCTTGTGCTGATGCTTGAGTGCTGCTGCTTAACATTGTCAGGCCAGCTAGAAGTGCAATTGCACCTAGCTTAATTGCCGAGCTTCTAACAAGCTGTTCTTTTTGATTCTTGGTAGACACTGCGCTCATAGTCTCTATTCCTGTTCTCTTTATGAAGGCCGTTCTTTGGCTGCCAAGCCATTTTATATGATTCATTCAGTTAAATGCTTTTAAACCACAATGTCAAGATACTGGCGTAATCGGAGAAACTTCAGTGTAACTTCGGCTTATTTTCCGCCAGCTCTGCCTGTTCAGCCGCCGTGGTGGCTGCTGGCTGCCAAGAACATGTTAAACTATGCGGAGCTTCTTCGCTTGAAGTATAAGTAGTCGGGCTGCACGGTGAGCTCTTAAAGGCGGTAGGCATGGGTTTCTCTACCCTTACTCAGGAAAGTAGTGTGAGTGTGGCGACTGTATTAGGTCTTGTATCTGGCGAGGGCAAATTGCCAGGCCTTTTGGCTCAATCGGCTAAAGAACGCGGATACCGAGTCGTGGCGCTGGCATTGTCAGAAAGTGCTGAAAGTCAGGTTTCTCCCCATGCTGACAAAACATTTTTGGTGGCACCGGGTCAGATCGGACGCAACATTGGTTTGCTGAAAAAAGAAGGATGCTCCAACATCGTTTTTATTGGCAAGGTTCCCAAAATCAACTTGTTGCGACAGCTTCATAAGCTTGATTGGGTGGCAGTCAAGGAACTTAGCAAGTTGCCTAATTTTAATGATGATACTATCCAGTTTGCTGTTGGCGACATCATGGAAGCTCATGGCCTTAAGGTTTTAACGCAGTCAGAATTTCTACGCCATCTGTTCCCAGAAATTGGTGTACTTACATCTTCTGTGCCTACAGCCGCTCAGTATGCTGATGTTGAGTACGGTATGGGTGTTGCTCGTGAGATCGCGCGCTTAGATATTGGTCAGACCGTGATTGTTAAAGACCGCATGATTTTGGCGCTTGAGGCTATCGAAGGCACCGATGAAGCGATAAAACGGGCTGTGAAGTTGGCCCAAGGGCCAGTTGTGGTCTGCAAAGTTTCTAAGCCCAATCAAGATCAGCGCTTTGATATTCCTACTGTTGGTATGACCACTCTCAATTCTATGGTGCGTGATAATCCAAACCCCGGTGGTGTATTGGCTGTCGAAGCGAAAGAAACGCTGGTAGTTGAGCAAGATGAAATGATTAAGTTCGCCGAGGCCAATGGCATTTCAATCGTGGCAGCCCCGCTGCCTACGGCTTAAAGCTTTCAATCTGGGGAAAACACTGAGTGTGATGTAGCCTTTCGGTTGTAGAAGTGGGTAGGGGTTACAATGGCATAATGGTGCTAGTGAGCATTGCTTGTGGCCAGTCGAGGTAGACTAGATTGTTGATGTCAGAAAGAAAGACTGCTATGAAAATTACCTTTAGAAGAGCCTTTGTCGCTTCACTACAAAGTTCTCTAAGTATTGGCGCAGGTTTGCTTGCCGTTAGTTTCTTTCTCAATAATGCTGCCAGTGCGGCTGAGCCTGATGGTGCTAAGACTGGAGCGGAACTTTCTACTGGTACTAAGTTTAGTACCGTCAAAAAAGCAGTTGACCATGTCACCTCTAAGGCTGGGGAAAAGCCCGAATCTAAGCCCGAATCTAAGCCCGAATCTAAGACAGAAGCTTCAGTTGATATTAAGTCTGAAACCATTTCTGAAGCTAAGTCTGAAGCAAGTGCCGATTTGACACCGGCTCTTACTTCAGAGCAGGCAACCGCCGCTGCCGCCTATGCTGCGCGCGAAGCAAAGCGCCAGGCTGCGGCTGCGCAGGCAGAGGCTCTGCACAATGAAGCTTTAGATCACTATGAGCTAGCCAGAGTTTATTTGGGGCAATGGAATGCTGAGATGGCCGAACTTGAATTGCAGGCGGCCGTCATGTGCGAGCCGGGCATTAAAGCTGTGCACCGCGACTATGTTTTCGTTGCCTTGATGCGGGCAAATGTCATGAAAGCTATCGCTGAAGCGATGATGGTGGTTGGTTTGGGCGAGCCTATTCCCCTAGACGAGTCACAGAAAGTGAAGTTTAAAGAATCAGCCTGCAAAGCCCATTACGTTAAGGGAATTGCGGCTGCTCGTGAAGCTAAATGGAAAGATGCCATCACTGAATTTCAGTGGGCACTTAGTTACCAGCCAAACAATGCTCGTGTTAGCAGATCTATGGCATTTGCCTATGCCAGCATGGGTGATTTTAATAAAGCCGAAAAAGAGTATGCGGCCAGTTTTGCGATGGACCCATCTGACGCCTTTGCTCATGCTGATTTGGCCTTCCTAATGGAGAAAGCTGGCAATACAACCAAGGCTATGGAGCAGCTTGAAGAAGCTGTTAGGCTGCAGCCCAATGTTGCGGCCTTGCATGTCGATTTGGCCTGGTTGGCTGAGTCAAAAGGCGATTTAACTCGCGCCAGTGCGGAGTTTGAAGAAGCTGTAAAGCTCTCGCCTAAGCATGCGGCCTTGTGGACTCATTTGGGTAAATTGTTCGCCCGGCAAGGTCTTTCGGGCCGGGCAATTGATGCTTATAAGGCCGCTTTAGATTTAGATCCTGAGCAGCAAGATGCTGAACAAGGTTTGAATTTATTAGAACCTCCGGCCAAGCATGCCAACAAGGCTTGATCTAATATTTTTAGCCGATACCTGAGCTCCGATAGCTGATGCAGATTAACCGATTGGCCGCAGGGACGCAGTTGAGCTGAAGATTAAATCTTGTCGTAGTCTCCCCAATGACAGGGGCTGGCTCCATCTTTAATATGAAGTTCATGCGTAGCTATAAGTTGAATAAGCTGAGTAAGTAAGCGGATTATCGATGCCATTAGATCGCCCCGACAATTCACAACCTGACGGCAACTCCTCTCTCGAGAATGTAGCCAAGGTGACAGCGCGCACTCTTTCGCAGACTCCATCGGCTTTTTACGACGAACTTAGCGGTGATATCAGAAATCATCCTGCTGATTTGCTTACCCGAGTCGCTGGGGGGGCGGCTATTGGCGCTGTTGGTACAGTTCTTCTCAAAAACCAGAAAGTGGCAGTGGTGGCGGCGGTGGCCGGTATTGGCTGGCAGGGTTTTGAAGCGGCTAGCTCACTGACTGGCTTTGTAAAAAAGGCAGCAAGTGCCGACAATGATGCAGCTCGCCAGCACTTGGCTGATACTAGCGCCCAGAACCTGGGCCGCAGCCTCACTAATTTTACCGAAGCGGCTCCAGGTATGGCACTCGGCGGGTATGCCGTGAGCAGAGCGTTTGGCGCGCCGCCCGTCTACAACCGCATTGGCAAAGCTGTAGACGATAAGCTGATTATGCCAGTTAAAGACCGTGTTGCTTTTATTGGCCCGGGTTCTGAGCGATTGCCTCTTTCAGTTGTGAGTAAAGACGTTCAAGGAAAAGCCACCGTAGACGTGCTAGAGCTCAGCCGCATTTTGGGTGATAAGCACCCATGGAAAGGGGTTGAAACAGGAAGTACAGTTGATCTTGCCTCTCTTAAGTTGAGCCGAGCAGTTGCGGGAACCAAGGATGAGCTCAAGTGGCTTCCTGGCAGCACTAAAGCAGACAAGATTCCTTTTCACATTCACGGACCGGAGGCTGGTGTTGGCGCCCGACCTTCCTTAAGTGATTTGCTTGCCACTCGGGGCTTGGGCATTGTTAAGCAGGGTGACCAGGTGGCATTCTATGCCGGTCAGTTTGAACAGCTAACTATGATGAAGAATGCCGGGAAAATTGAGTTATTCCAGCCCAGTATGCGCACTGTGGTGGTTGACCATGCCAGTCAGAGTGCTCGCAGCTTAACTGGTAGCTATGACCGTGTGTTGGGTTGGCAGATGAATGAGACCAGACACCTTGATTACCAAGGTACCCTCAAGGCTCTTAAGGCGCTTGATTTGCGCAATCCGTTAAAAGCTTTAGAAGGCATTTAGTGGTCTAGACATGTGGTCTTGGGATTTAGTTATGTTCTAGGCGTATAGCCTGATTTGGGCACTTAATCGAGCGCTGCATTTAATACTGATATATGCGCCGGCTATGACTTGATAGTTTCTTGATTCTCAAAAGTTACGGAAGTGCGCTTGGGTACTCGTAGCCATGGCCAAGTGGGCTAGAATAGGGCAAATTGTGCCCATTTCTTAGGAAAATACATATGAAGGTACAAGAAGGCCTCAAGGCCCATACCAAATATTTGTGGTTTGACACGAAACAAAAGCGTGAATACATCCGCATCACTGATGATGTTCAGCAATTTCTAGAAGAAACCGGTCTTAAGGAAGGGTTCATTCTTGTTTCTGCCATGCACATTACTGCTGGTGTGTATGTCAATGATTGGGAGAATGGACTAATCAAAGATATTGATCAATGGTTGGAAAAACTGGCGCCAGTTAACCCCGACTACCACCATCACAATACCGGAGAAGACAACGGGGATGCTCATCTCAAGCGCATTTTGATCAATCATCAGGTGATGGTACCTGTCACGGATGGCAAATTAGACTTGGGGCCCTGGGAGCAAATTTTTTATGCAGAGTTTGATGGCCAGCGCAAGAAGAGAGTAATTCTCAAGGCGCTTGGCTTGTAGCTAGTAATTCGATTTCTAGCTTCTTCACAGAAACAATTTCAACGAGGTAAGGAAATGACAGTAAAAGAGAGAGGGTATGCAATGACAGGCCGTACATCCTCGTCACCTCACGCTGATGCGCGCGGTGCCGCTAAGAGAACAGTGCAAGGACGAGAACCAGTACAGATGTCTGTTGACTTCAGTAAGGTTACTGTATCGGAAGTATTCGGGCAGAATGTCTTCAATCGTGCGGTTATGCGAAAGCTCCTACCTAAGCATGTTTACAAGGCTTTGGTGCGTTGTTTAGACTTCGGCGAAGCGCTGCACCCATCGATGGCTGACATTGTCGCTAATGCTATGAAAGACTGGGCTCTCTCTAAAGGTGCCACTCACTTTACCCACTGGTTCCACCCACTGACTGGGTTGACTGCTGAGAAGCATGATTCATTCTTGGTATCAAGCGCAGAAGATGGCGGCGCCATTCTTGAGTTTTCTGGCAAGCTTTTGATTCAGGGTGAGCCTGATGCTTCGAGCTTCCCTTCTGGTGGTATCAGATCGACATTTGAGGCCCGCGGTTATACGGGTTGGGACCCTACCAGCCCAGCTTTCTTGATGGAAAGTACTAACGGCAAAACGCTCTGTATTCCTACAGTATTTTGCTCTTATTCTGGTCATGCTCTCGACAAAAAGACACCATTGCTTCGTTCACTAGAAGCTCTCAACAAGCAGAGTGTGCACCTTCTTAAATTGCTCGGCAACAAAGAAGTTAAGCGTGTCAATTGCACAGTTGGCGCCGAGCAAGAATATTTCTTGATTGATGAAGCCTATTACATGTCGCGGCCTGACTTGATTAATAGCGGCCGTGCTTTGTTTGGGGCTAAACCACCTCGTGGCCAAGAAATGGAAGACCACTATTGGGGTTCTATCAAAGAGCGTGTATTGGCCTTCATGATGGACACCGAAGCTGAATGTTACAAGCTAGGTGTGCCAGTTAAGACTCGTCACAACGAAGTAGCGCCAGCTCAGTTTGAAGTAGCGCCTGTATTTGAATATAGCAACGTTGCTGTTGACCACAACATGCTGTTGATGGAAGTCTTCCGTAAAACGGCTCAGAAGCATGGTTTGCGTTGCCTCTTCCATGAGAAGCCATTCAGTGGTGTCAACGGCAGTGGTAAGCACAATAATTGGTCGATGGCCGATGATCAAGGCAATAACTTGCTTGAGCCTGGCACAACACCGCACGACAACTTGCAATTTATTGTTGTATTGACAGCCGTTATTCGCGCTATCAATAAATATGGTCATTTACTCAGAGCCAGCATTGCCTCTGCCGGTAACGACCATAGGCTTGGCGCCAATGAAGCTCCACCAGCAATCATGAGCATTTATCTTGGTGATAAACTCTCAGCAGTTGTGCAAACATTGATCGCTGGAAAAAAAGAAATTCTTGGCGAAATCGGCAAGGTTCTTCAGTTTGGAGTATCTACTCTGCCTGATCTTCCACGTGATGATTCTGATAGAAATAGAACCTCGCCATTTGCCTTTACTGGAAACAAGTTTGAGTTCCGTGCTGTTGGCTCTAGCCAATCAATCGCTTGGCCAAACACCGTTCTTAACACAATCGTAGCTGAGTCTATGGACTTTGTTGCTACGGCCATTGCTGCTGAGATTAAGGGTGGTCTTGATGCTAATGCTGCTGCTGAAAAAGTAGTGCGTAAGACATTGGTTGAGAATGAGCGCATCTTGTTCAATGGCGACAATTATTCACAAGCTTGGCACGATGAGGCTGCTCGTCGCGGTTTGCCGAACTTGAGAAATACTGTGGACGCTCTTCCGGTTCTCAATGAGAAAGAAGTGACAGAGCTCTTCAAGAAGTACGAAGTGCTGCAAGAAGATGAGCTCTTCAGCCGCTACAACGTGCAGCTTGAATCATATTGCAAGACTGTCAATATCGAATCATTGTTGACTGCAAATATTGCCCGCACAATTATTCTCCCTGCTGCACTCGAGTATCAATTGAAGTTGGCTCAAACAATTGCTACCACGAAAGCTGCGGTGAGTGGAATTAACCTTGACGAACAAGAGAATCTCCTAAAGCATGTTTGCGATAAGGTTTCTTTCTTGCAAGTTGCCATTGATAAGCTCGAAGCTCTCATTCTAGAGGGCAAGAAAGACGACAATGGCGACCATGGTGAGGTAGATTTACTTCGTAAAGCTAAGTTCTACCAAGAGCGAATAATTCCGGCCATGGATTCTGTTCGCGAAGGGGCCGATAAGCTTGAGACTATCGTCGATGATGCTCTCTGGCCGCTGCCTAAGTTCCGTGAAATGCTCTATATCTACTAGCTAGTAGAAACAAGTCACGGTCTGATAATTGAAAGCTCGGAGTTCTCACGGGAACTCCGAGCTTTTGCTATCTCATGGTGGATTTTGGGCAGAATAGGGGTAGAGGCGAGAATCTACTGTGGTATCGTTTTCGGTGCGCCTTGTTGTTATGCTCTGTTGTAATTTTATTACTGTTACTCTTCTAGTGTTCTGCTCCTACTTTTGGCTATGAAAAACGAACAGTCAGATACTACACCCAGCCCTAATCAACCGACATTCTCGTGGGGGCCTCAAGATAAAACATCACCTTCTACCTCAGGTGCAGCCAGGACGCGACTGTCCTATAATCAGAGTGGGCTTGATGAGGAAACCAGGTTAGTGGCAGAGGGTAGCGAAAATCAACCATCCGGCCAATTTTCGGCTTCTTCCGAAGACGTTGATGGCAATGATTTGGGCGCTTCTGGTGGTCCGAGCCAACCTTACATGTCTTTCGGCGATGACTACGCTAGTCTAAGGCCAGATGCCATTGCTAATCTGCAGTCGAAGGCTCTTGCTTCTAACGATCCTGACAATCAAGACGAACTTTTGGACACCATTTATGTCGGAAAGTATGAGTTGCTGTCCGTCATCGGCGCTGGTGGTATGGGCGTCATTTATTTGGCCCGCCAGATTTTCTTAGATCGCCTAGTCGCTATTAAGATGCTCAAGAGCAATCTCGCTTCGGCCAAGGCGCGAATGCGTTTTCACCAAGAAGGTAAAGCTGCCAGTGCTTTGCACCATCCTGTCATAGTCGCCATAAATGATTTTGGAATTGACGAACTAGATCGCCCCTATATGGTGATGGAGCACGTTGAAGGTGTCACGCTCTCTGAAGTAATTAAAGAGAGAGTGACACTTAATATAGCCGAAGCTATGCCTATTTTTTTGGAATTGCTAGACGGTTTAGCGGCGGCCCACAGTAAAGGTATTGTGCACCGTGATATTAAGCCAAGCAATATCATGCTCACCATGGGTGATGATGGTGTTGTTCACGTCAAGTTGCTTGATTTTGGAATTGCTAAGCTGCTTGATGATGACGATAACACCATGCAGAGTTTGACCAAAACTGGTGAGGCTTTGGGTACGCCTTTGTACATGAGCCCTGAGCAGATTCAAAGCCATAAAATTGATTATCGCTCAGATCTCTATTCGCTTGGTTGTGTCATGTATGCCTGTCTTACTGGAGCGCCACCATTTGTCGGTGAGCAGAAATTTCAAACCATGGATTTGCATCTTACTGAAAAACCAGCTTCATTGAAAGAGGCTTCGCTAGGGCTCGATTTCCCCGCAGATCTTGAGCACGTTGTTATGCACCTACTAGAGAAGGCACCAGCTGATCGCTATCAATCGGCCGATGCTGTGCGCAAAATTTTAATGGGTATTTCTGGTCAATTGGGTCTGTTGCATCCAAGTGCTCTTCCGGGCAGTGTGCTTGAGCGAGGATTCAGTGCTGCTCATTTGAGTATTCCTAGCTCGCTGGCGCGCATGGTGCCAACGCCAACTCAAGGCTCAACGAACACCCAAGGGGCAACGTCATCATCACTCTCTAAAACCGATATAGACAGAACCGACATTGATAAGACTGATGCTGATAGGGAGATGAAGTCTATGCCTGCCTTAGCGGCAGCCTCTCCTAAGGTCAAATTGCAAGACGTTACTCGCGCTTACACTGCTGGTGGTGGCGCTGTAACAGAGCGCGATCTTTCGCGCCCTATTGAAGAAGAAACTGAAATGAGTTCTTCTTTAAACCGAGGCGAACAACTAAGCCTTCGACGAGTTCAGGGCCTATCATCTTTTTCAGCTCAAAAGAAAGTCTTTGCTGGAGTGGCAGCTTTACTGGCGATATCTGCTTTGTGCTTCTTTGCCTCCTCCCAGTTTCCTGCTAAAAATGTTACAGAACTGCCTAAAACACCGACAGCAACGACACCAATCGCTGAGAAAACAGCTGCTGCGTTGGTCTCGCCATTACCGTCTACGGCTGCTGGTGTGAGTGGGCTGTCACCAGATGAAAATGATGACAGTGTGGCGCGTTCGAACCTCGTAAATGGCATAAATCTCAATGAATTTCGTTCGAAGAGCATTGAAAATATGACGAATAAGTCAATGCCTGCTTTCTTAAAGCAAAGGAAGCTGCGAATGGTCAGTTTACGAAAGACAAGAATCGATAATGAAGGACTTAAATATCTAACTCATTTGCCACTAGAACACCTCTGGCTTAATGGCACCAATGTCGATGCCAACGGCCTTGTCTACCTAACTAGTATTGCTACTTTGAAGAATTTGTATCTGGGCAATACCCATATGGATGATCGAGCAGCGGAGCTGATAGCCAAGAGAATGAAGCTGACAACTCTCGGCATGGGCGGTTCCGCCATCACTATTGGTGGCATAAAGAGTTTGGCCTCATCGCCAAATCTTGAGAAGACTTTGATCAATCTTGACCTGTCAAATCTAGATCTTGGTAATGATGTTTTTTCTGTGCTAAAACCATTGCGTAATTTGCAAAATCTTGATTGCAGTAAGAATCCACGAATAGATGGTGGAGCACTGCCTGCTTTAACGCAGCTTGGCAAAGTCAACCAACTCTCTCTGGCTTATACCAATATCAGTGACAAAGATTTGCCGAACTTGGTCCAAATGCAGCAGTTGGTTGTGCTTGACCTGTCTAATACTAAAGTTACTCTGCTCGGTTTGCGTCACTTGAAAAAGCTAAAGAATTTAGGCAGCCTCTGTCTTGGTAAGCATGTGCCAAGCGCCTACGAGCAGACAATCAAAGCTGATTTTGAGAAAAGTAATCCCCATTGCAAGTTGATTCTTGCTGACCCGGTGCCATTTGAGTATTAGACTTGGCTGCCCGGATTTGTTCACGGTCTGATAACTATCTTTGTTCTGCATATATAAGTTTAGGTCAGCTGTATTTTGTGTACTAGGAAAGAAGAATAGATATAGAAGGTTTCTGGGCATTGCCCATTAGCCATAATCGAGATAGCATCTACCAGCGATGAACCGCTCACAGCAGAACAAGAGCATAGCTTTCTTATTGACCAGCCTTTGTCTGATGGCCGCTGGTTGCCTGTCAGCTCTGACTGGTTTTGGCCAGAGTCGTGGTGATAGGTGGCTTGATACAAGGCTTCGGGCCATCGATCAACTGCAGGAGATGCGTGAGTCATTTAAGGACACACTTCTTGCCAACCAGCGCTATTTAATCACTGGAGACCGGCTGCAATTTCAGTCTTTTGCCGAGTCTGCAGATAATCTTAAGCAGCATTTGTTTACGTTGAAGGCTTTAGACAATGGCAATTACGGCAATAGTGAGCAGGTTCGAGAAGTTGCCAATCAGCTTGGTTTAATTCTTGATGAATTGAGTTTAGACGCGCAGCTCAGGCAAGAGAAAGGAGCAGGGTCTGCTCGTCAATTGCTGCTAACGACCCGTGAATTGCGTGATGCAGCTCGTTTATCAAGAGTTCTGCTGGCCCTAGAGCAAGACGAGGCTCAGGCTGTGCGTGGCTACTATAGTGGAGATGTTAAGGCGCGGGGCAATTCATTGCCTTTAATATTTTTGTTGCTTGCAACTTTTGCGGGCGTATATGGAGTCTTCTTACTGCGTGGCAATGAAGACTCTAATTTAGATTCAGGTTCGGTATCAGGCTCTAGCTCAGAGTCTAGTGACTTAGGTTCTGCTGGTCAGACTCCGACTAGTGCTCTTGAGAGTCTCAAAGCTGAGTTGAAGCTGGCTCATGAACAGTTAGATCGCCTGGCCAATGTTGACTTCCTTACTGAAGTTTCAAACGTGCGCGGGCTTGAACAAGTGCTGAAAGCAGAAGATAACAGGGTTGGTCGCACTGGCGGTCATTTAATTGCTATGCTCATCAATTGCGATGATTTTCACAAGATCAACGATGCTTTTGGCCACAGCACTGGCGATATAGTTCTAAAAGAAGTGGCAAAGCGTATTAAAGGCACTCTGCGCCCATCAGATCATGTTGCTCGAGTGGGCGGTGATGAGTTTCTTGTCTTGCTGCCCGATACCCAGCTTGCTTATGGCATGCGGGTAGCTGAGCGCATTCGCGTGGCTATCGCAGATACGCCACTGCGTGGTGCTCAAGATGTGGTACATGTTAGCGCCAGTCTTGGTTTGGCCAATCTACCTTTGCGCATTGCTTCTGTAAATGAGGTGGTGACTTTGTCGCGCACGGCACTCAAGCGCAGCAAAGCTGGTGGTAAGAATAAGGTGTCATTGGCTCGCGATCATGGCATAGAAAAGGCAGAAGATGACCAGCCAACACCAAAGAGTATTGTCGCTCAACTCTGCGATAGCACGCAGTTTCGCACTGTCTATCAACCAATAATGGATCTCAACAGCGAGAAGATTGCTGGCTATGAGGTTTTGACCCGTGGCCCCGATGGTTCTTTTGAGAGCCCTGCTGATTTCTTTCGTATTTGCATTGAGAACAATATTCTCACAACAGTCGATTTGCAGTGCCTGCAACTTTGTCTTGAAGATGCACCAAATGTTGGGCACAACATGCGTCTGCATGTCAATCTTTTCCCTTCAACTTTGCTTGAGACTCCAGTGGAGAACTTGATTAAGCTCTTTCCCCAAGAGCGCAATGGCACCACCTATTGTTTAGAGATAAGCGAACAGCAGTTTATAACCGAGCCAGGGTATCTGCGCGAAGCAATCAATGCATTGAAACAAGCTGGCATACTGGTAGCTATTGATGACGTTGGTTTTGGTAGAAGCTCGCTTGAGACTTTGATCTTGCTTGAGCCTGATTTGGTCAAAGTTGATAGAAAATATGTTTCAGGAATTTCTGTTGAGCCTTCAAAAGCTAGATTATTGCGGAGGCTGGCCAACGTCGCTAAATCGTTAGGCGCTGAGATAGTGGCGGAAGGAATTGAAGATCGCAATGATCTTCCTTTGCTCAAAGAAATGGGAATTAACTACGGTCAGGGGTTCCTCTGGGGAGACCTTCTAGCGGTTTTACCCGTTTCGACAGATGGCGACAAATCCTAAAGGAGCAGCTCTAGTAGCTGAGAGTGCTAGTGCAAGGACCAATACAAGGTAATGTAGTATTTAAACCAGAAAAGATCTCTATTGAGAGTGCTTTTTCAGTTGCTTGGGCCCATACTAAGCGGCAGTTCGTACCATTGCTTTTGGTTGGGGCAGTATCGTGGGTGATACCGGCTGCTTTTGCATTTATCTCTTTCTTAATGACTTTGTTTATACCCAAAGATCAAGCAATAATTAAGACTCTATTTGGCTTGGTTGCAGGTATTTTGTCTTTGGTTGTGAACGCTATTTTAGAGCTGGGCATGATCAATGTCTATCTGCGCGTATTAGACGGAGAAGAGGCGAAAGTTGCTGATCTTTTTTCTGCTAGCAAACAGATGTTTACTTACGTTATGGGAAATTTTTGCTTCAACATCATGTTGTTCTGGGGCTATCTTTGTTTTATTGTTCCAGGTGTATTAGTGAGCATTGCTGTGCAGTTCTACTCATACTTTATTGTCGACAAAGAAATTGGCCCAATTGAATCTATTAGGGCCAGTTGGATTGCTAGCCGTGGTGCGCGGCTCAACATTTTATTGATGGTGTTGCTCTTTCATCTTTTGAGAGGTTTCGGCGCCATGATGTTTGTTATTGGTGCGATACCGGTCAATATGGTCATTTCCTTGGCCACAGCTGATCTCTATCGACAGCTTGTTAAGAATACTGCTCCCGATGATTTTGCTGGTATTGAAGGTCTGCGCTTTGCCCTGCCGACCCAAGAAGAGTTTGAGGAAAGACATAGGTTAGTTAAGCCTTGGCCTTCTACGCAGTCACCTACTCAACCTAGCGCAGCTGCCCCAAGCGTACACGGCATACAGAACGGACAGAGCGATCAAGTAGAACAAAGAGAACAAAGCATGCCATCAGAGCAGGCTCCCGATTCTGATCATGAGCATGAGCTTGATAAGGACAGTGCTACTGGGCCAGATTTTGGAGTTAACCAACAGCATGGTGAAAGACAATGAAGTGTTTACGTCTGCAGCGCATTTCTTGCTTGGTTGCACTACTGTGTTCTTCTACCAATAGTGTCTGGGCTGATACGCTAATGCCTGATACAAAACCAACTGGACCCCTCAGTGGTGGTGTTGTTTCTTCTGCTAGCAGTACCGAGGCTAGCTTGAAAGAGCTTGGTAAAGTTTGGCACCACTTAAAAACTGCTGCCTGGGATACTTTTTGTGAAACGCAGCAACCTGTTACATTCTATGTTGGTGGACCCAATTTAGTCGGTGGTATGGTGATACCAGCTATCAACGCTACTGGAACCATAAGTACTGGCGATTTTCTTCCTCCACGCGAGAAGTGGCTCAGGTACTACGCGTCGCAGCTTAATTACTTGTTGCCATTGATAAAATCTGAAACAGATGCCCTGCAGTTACCGCCAGATCTCGACTCTGATGTGAGCGCTCAAATGGCACAACTGAAAGTAATTGCCGCCTCTCTGCCGGCTGATGTTGACCAGCTAGTGTCGCTTTGTCAAAATCCACCATACAAGAACATGGTGGTTGCCACAGCCGCGCAACAGTTGATTAATGATCTAGATGCCTACGAGAAACTAAGAAAAGAAATTGATAAAGCAGTAAAAGATGATGTGCAAAAGCTTAAACGCAGTCAGAGTAGAAAGAGTAAATAGGTTGCTAAGGGCCTGATTTTCAAGTGCTGCTTGCAAAGTCTAAAAATAAAACTTCTCGTTTCCATTTCTTTCAAAGCGTTAGTGGATGCCCGCTGGACTGAAATTTCTGCGATTTTGCTGAGGCTTGTTGTCAACTGTTGCTGCGGCGATTCATGCAATATGGAACAAAGGCAATAGAATATACATCTTGAATAAGCAGTTAGAAGGTCTTCTTCTGACAACTGCCGAGTTTGTGCCAGGTTATTTCTGGGTTATTGCTAACCATTAGTTTGATGGAGATTTGTATGAAGCGTTCTTCTTCATTGTTGAGTATTTCAGCGTTGAGTATTACAACAGCATTGCTTGCTGGCACCGTCGGGCTCAGTGTTGCCCCAGCCCTAGCCGCTGATACTACCAAGCTAATCGCTGTGGCTGGTTCAATCAGTGACTTTGATGCTCGTCTTGCCTCTATTGAAAATCGCTTAACCGATGCTTTCAATGCTGGCCGTCTGACACAGATGCAACGCCAGCGTTTTAAACTTGATTTGCAGAGGCTTGCTGATCAAGAAGCTGTCTTTACTGCTTCGAGTGGCAGCCTTAGCCTATGGGAAAACTTACGCTTACATTTTGACCTTGACTCGATTGTCAAAGATATGGAAGCGAGCTTGGGAGATCGTAAGTCTGGTTTTGTTGATGCTTCTGTTCGTCGGGACGAAATTCAACGACGACTGGCTAGAGCCTTTTCGCAAGGGCGATTGAGCCGTCAAGAGTTTGAAGAAATTCGTGCTGAAGTTGAAAGAGAAAGCAGTGCTATCGAAGCTGCCAAAGATAGAAATGGCCAGATCAGTATCACCGATAACATTCGCCTGGTACTTGAACTAGATCGCTTGAGCCAAAGACTTACTCGTACGGTGCACGATCGCCAGTTTAGTTTGACCGCCATCGATGTACGCCAGAGCGAAGTTGGTAGACGTATTGAAGAGGGCATTAAGTCTGGCAAATTGACCGATTCTGAGGCAGCTGAGCTTAAGGCTGAGTATAAGCGGATCAATGATAGGCAAGATCAACTGCGCAAATTAGCTAGACCATTAACATCAGAGGAGCAGCTCACTATAGCTCTTGATATTGAGAAACTAAGCGGTCAAGTTGATACTCAGCTCTATGACAGTGAAGTTGCAAGCCAGTCGGCGACTACCTCTAGTCGGGTGTCTAAGCGCGAAAGCGAAGTTGACAGTGACATCGCCGCGGCTTTGTCGAGCGGTTTAATTACTTTGACAGAAGCTCAAGTCTATAAGCAGCAATTAGATCGAGTCGTTGGCAAAGATAAAAATTTCAAAGCTCTTTCTGGTGGCGATCTTGATGCCTTACAGGCGCAGAATCTTTTGGTTGAGCTTGAGCAATTGAGCGGAAGTCTTGCTCGTTCAACTTTTGAAAAGAAACCTGTGTGGTCTGGAGTTAATGGCACCATTGCTGAGCTGAAAAGTAGTATTGAAGAGGCCAAGGCCGCTAGCCGCCTTGACCCTTCTGACGAAGAATCTTTGACTAAAGAGATGGCATCTATTGATGCCAAACGCGTAAGTGGTGGAGCAACTGCACAATCGACAATGGAGGTTGTTGTCGCTCTCAATCAATTTGCTTCTAAGCTCACTCGCACTGTTAAAGACCGCGATATAGCTTATATTCCCGATTTAGACAAACGTAAGGCAGAGATCAACAAGCGCATTGCCGAAGGCGTCGTTAGCGGCAAATTGACTCTTGATGAAGGTAATAGAGCAATTGCCGAGTTCAATAGAGTTGCGGCACTGCAAAACACATATAAGGCTGTTGATGGTGTCATTGATGAAAGAGAGAAATTAACTCTTGCTCTAGAACTTGAGCGACTTTCGACTAAAGTGGAGAAGGATATTCGTGACAACCAGTTTGCCACTAAACCAATTCAAGTACTGAAAGAAGATGCTGACCGTACAATTGCTAGCGGTACTCTTTCGGGTAAGCTTTCGGCTCAAGAGGTGCAAGCCTTGAGAGCAGAGCTTATTCGCATCAACACTTTTGAAAGTAGCAAAATTGCTAGCCAAGGAAAACTTGAAGCTCAAGACGCTATTTTGATTGTCTTAGATTTGAACAAGCTCATTAGAGATACCGATAATTCCAGCAAAAATGCAGAAGTTGCTTTGCCAGACATTTCTAAGCGCCAAGCAGAGCTTTATCAACGCATTACTGAAGGTGTTATGCAGGGCCGATTGAGCGTAAAAGACTCAGACTCGTTGAAGAAAGATTTTTATCGTATTCTCGATCAAGAGGCTAAGTACAGATCTTCTGGAGGTCTTAGTTTTGGTGAGCACGCTGCTCTTTCTTTAGAACTAGAGCGTTTGGCAAATGGCATCGAATCTAGCATGGGTGATACTCAAGCGGCTGTGCCAGATGTTGATGCAAGACAAGCTGAGCTAGACAAGAAGATCGCTACTGCAGTTGCCTCTGGTCAGTTGACCATGGCCCAAACACAAGAATTCACCAAAGAGCTGGATCGCATCAGTCGCGATGAGATTACCTATCGCTTTTCTGGTACTGGTCTGAGCTATGCTGAGTCGATTTCATTGGTGGCAGATCTTGAGAAATTGAACGGGCGCATAGATACTCAACTTGCTGGTAAAACTGCTCAGTGGAGCGGTATTGATGGGCGAGTGCAGAGTATTTCTAAGCAGATTGGTCAAGCGCTTTTGTCTCAGAAAATAAACGGGGCAACGGCTTCGCAGCTAAAACGTGAAGTCGATCGAGTTGCCCAGGCCAAAGTTGCCTTCGAGACTTCTGGTGGAGGCCTCAACTTAGCTGAGACCGAATCACTAGTACGTGACCTTGACAGGCTGACTCGCAGCCTTGATATTCGCCAGGGTGTTGGTCAAATTGTTGCCTGGACTGATATTGACGGAAGGCAGGCTCGGGCCGAAGCTCGCATTGCCCAAGATACTGCCCAGGGCAAACTCAGTGCTAGCAAGGCCAGTAAAGCCAAGAAGCAATTACAAACTTTCAAGTTGGTGAAGGCCAACATGAAGGCGTCTACTGGCGGTAATTTCACCTATTCGCAAATTGTCGTCATGGCTCAGACTCTCGATAAGATTGATTCGCTAGTAGGCATTGCCCCTGTGGCAGCGCCTTCTCGTAACCAATAGCTCGCAATCAATAGAGAAAACTGATCAAAAAAGAAAAGACGCAGTGACAATCATCACTGCGTCTTTTCTTTTTGTATTCGTCGAGATTATCGGCGAGTGATTTGACGTTTGCGCATGCGCACTGACTGCGGTGTCACTTCAACAAGTTCATCATCATGGATGTATTCGAGACATTTCTCGAGGCCCATTTCGACTGGTGCTTGCAGTGTGTAAAGAACTTCTGCCGATGCTGAGCGCATGTTTGTAAGCTGTTTGACCTTGCAGACGTTGATGTCTAGATCTTGTGAGCGGTTGTGTTCGCCCACAATCATGCCTGAATACACATGTGTTTGTGGGGTAATGAAGAAGAAGCCGCGATCTTCAGCTTTGCCGATGGCATAGGCTGTAGTCGTTCCTTCTTCCCAGGCAACAAGGGCCCCGTTTCTTTGACGAGCAATGTCACCGCACCATGGACGATATTCAAGGAAAGCATGGTTCATGATGCCATTGCCTTTAGTCAAACGCAAGAATTCACTTCTGAAGCCAATCATGCCTCTGGTTGGCACGATGAATTCGAGCAAGGCCATGCTGCCTTCTACATTCATGTTCTGTAGTTCGGCTTTGCGCGGACCCATTTCGTTCATCACTGCACCAGTGTAATCGTCTGGCACGTCGATGAACAAACGTTCGAATGGCTCGTTAGTGACGCCGTCGATTTCTTTGCAGATAACTTCTGGTCTTGAGACTTGGAACTCATAACCTTCACGACGCATGGTTTCAATCAAAATGCCGAGGTGAAGTTCTCCACGACCGCTGACGATAAATGTATCGGTGTTATCTGTTTCATTTACGCGCAAGCTAACGTTTGTTTCTAATTCGTGGAAGAGGCGTGAGCGCAATTGACGGGAAGTAACGAACTTACCCTCTCGTCCGGCAAATGGGCTGTCGTTAACCAAGAACGCCATTTTCATGGTCGGTTCGTCGATTTTGACGCGGTGCAGAGCCACTGGAGCATCGAGTGAAGCGATGGTGTCGCCAACGTTGGCGCCAGTGAATCCAGCGATTGCTACGATTTCGCCAGCTTCAGCTGATTCAGCTTCAACTTTCTTCAGGCCGTGGAAGGTGAACAGTTTGGCGATTTTGCCTTTAACAATTGAGCCATCTTCTTTGATCATCGAAACTTGTTCGCCAGCTTTAACGCGACCGTTGTAGATACGACCAACGCCGATGCGACCTAAATAGTCGCTGTATTCCAAAATGCTGATTTGCATTTGTAGCGGCTCAGAAGGGCTACCGGTTGGTGGTGGGCAATGTTCAAGAATGAGGTCAAGTAGAGGCTTTAGATCAGTCCCTTCTTCTTTGGGGTCCTTCATAGCGATGCCTTTGACACCAGATGCGAAGATATAAGGGAAGTCTAGTTGCTCACCGGTGGCGCCGAGTTCGACGAAGAGATCGAATACTTTATCTACAGCTAGGTGAGGGTCGATGTTAGGACGGTCAACTTTATTGACCACTACAATCGGGCGCAAACCGCGCTCTAAGGCTTTGCGCAAGACAAAGCGAGTTTGTGGCATTGGGCCTTCGCCGCAATCTACAACGAGTAGGCAACCGTCAACCATGCCCAGAATACGTTCAACTTCGCCACCGAAGTCTGCGTGTCCTGGTGTATCGACGATATTGACCAAGTGATCTTTATAGGTAACAGCAGTGTTTTTGGCAAGAATGGTGATGCCGCGTTCACGCTCTAAGGCGTTGCTGTCCATGACGCATTCGACTAGCTCTTGGTTCTCGCGGAAGATTCCAGTTTGACGCAAGAAGCCGTCAACAAGAGTAGTCTTGCCGTGGTCAACGTGGGCGATGATGGCAATGTTGCGAATGTGAGTTAACTCACAAGTCGATTGTTCTTTGCCGGTGATAGCGGAGGTCATATCTTCTCCACTGGTTTCAGTATTGCTGATTTGTGTCATGGTTGCCGTGCTCATGTGCGATTCTCTGTGCCTATTGAGTAGAGTTTTGTATTGTTGCCGTTCTTTCCTTATTTAGCTATCCTTAGATAACTGCGGCTTGGTGTGTTTCTCGGAGTTTGAGAGAGTTTTGTCGATTGTTGGAACCGTTCTTAGAAGTCATGCTGGAGGTTACCTCGTGCATGTCACCAGTTTGGACACTGATCAAAATGATCAGACGGAGACGGGAACTACAACCGACATTTTGCTCACCTGCCAGGCCAGAGGGCGCCTAAAGAAAGAACGGGTGGCAATCGTCACAGGTGACAGAGTTGAACTCAACGAACTCGATTTAACCGAAAAGAGCGCCATCATTACGACGATACTCGAGCGGCGTAGCCTTATCGCAAGACCATCTCTAGCCAATGTAGACCAGGTAGTCATTGTACAGGCTGTCAAACAGCCCCAATGGAACCCCCTCTGGACAGATCGCTATATAGTCCACTTTCAGCTCACACTGCCAGTTTCGCGCCCTATTTTGTGCTTCAATAAAGCCGATTTAGGGGCTAAAAACGACTTAGATCATTTAAGATCTATTTATGAACCTCTTGGATACTTTGTTATATTTGTTTCTGCTAAGACTTCGGCTGGTCTCTCCGAACTGGCCTCTTTGCTCACTGGTAAAATCTCTGTATTCGCGGGCCCGTCAGGGGTTGGCAAATCGACCATGCTCAATAAACTTTGCCCGGGGCTCAATTTGAAGACCGGTTTGATGGAAAATGACTTTGGAGTTGGTCGTCACACAACTACGTATTCGGAACTCTATCGACTGAATTTAAATCTCTCCGACGCTCCCGAGGGTTCCCATGATCTGAAAATCGGTGATTCATCTCATCAGACCGATCAGATTTCTTGGATTGCCGATACTCCTGGCTTTAACTTGATTGAGTTTTTGCATCCTGAGCCTCGAGACGTCGCAGCACAGTTTCCTGAGATAGATGAATTGGGATTGCAGTGTCGCTTTGCTGATTGCCTGCACTTGGTTGAGGCTGGTTGTGCTGTTTTAGAATCTCTTTCTGACTTGCTTGGCGACACTGAAGAAGAAGTTGAAGAAGAAGTTGAAGAAGTTGAGTCTGATCTTGACTCTGATGATGCTACCGATAACGAAGCGAGTGAACTGGCCATTACATATCGACCTGTTTCTCTTACGCGTTATGAGAGTTACCTCATAATGGTGGGTGAATCCCAGGCGGAGCAGTCGCTGCAGAAGACAACCTCTAAGAAGGTAGAGAGCTCTGTTAAAGCTGCCGGGGGTGCTAATTCTAAAACCAAGTTCATCCCGCGTTTAGCTAATAAGTATCGGCAGGCATCGCGCAACACCGTAAAGCAGAAAGTTATAGACACTACGTCCTTTGATGATGACGACTTGGACACAAGCAAAACTACATAATAAAGTGTTGATTCTTTAGCCAGCGGTCAAATAACTCTGCGTTTAAGGTGTTGGCAGGCAATTTACCCGCTAGGGCAAGCTCGACGCTCATAACTGCAAGTTCGGCCATGGCATGGCGGGTTTGTTCTGAGGCTGACCCTATATGTGGCGCCAGTACTACATTGGGTGCTTTGAGCAAAAAGGGGCTAACTTTTGGTTCGTGATAGAAGACGTCAAGACCAGCGCCCCTGATTTGGCGGCTTTCAATGGCGTTTGATAGTGCCTCTTCATCAACTATTTTGCCTCTGGCGGTGTTGATAAATATGGCGCTCTTTTTCATCAGAGAAAATTGTTCTTTGCCAATCAGTTTTTCAGTCTGCTTGTTATGGGGACAATGTAATGAAATATAGTCTGCCTGCCGAAGAACGGTATTGAGTGAAACTCTCTTGGCTCCTAATTGCGCTTGCCAATTCAAATCTTTTTGGTCGTGTGCGATGTTGTTGTCGTCGGCAGTGCTAGTGGTTTCGTTGGCGCGGCAGTAGATTATATTCATGCCAAAACCATGGGCACGTCTGGCCACGGCTGAGCCGATGCGGCCCATTCCAATTATGCCGATGGTGCGACCATACATCTCAGTGCCTAACAACAAATCATTTTCAAAACCTTGCCATTGTCCAGTGCGCACATAGGTGTCGGCTTCAACAATGCGCCGCCCTGCTGCCAGAAGTAAGGCGAAGGCTAAATCTGCGGTGGCATTATCAAGCACTCCTGGAGTATTGGTGACAAGAATCGGCCGGCTTTCACAGTCTTTGAGATTGATATTGTCGTAGCCTACCGCTCGTTGAGCAATCATGATCAATTCGGGGCAAGCATTAATCACGCTTGCCGTAATCTGGTCTGGCGGCTCGGTGAGAATTATTTGGGCTTGGCTGGTCGCGGCAACAATATCGGCTTCGCTTAGGCTCATTGAGCGTTCCAAATAGCTGAGTGTGCCTAACGCGCTCAGGCGATTTGCAAGGTCGTTAGGGACCTTGCCGATCACGACAATTTTGGGCGGTGCGGTAAATTTAGCTTTGGTCGAGGCAGGCAATTTCAACTCTTAAAGTTATACAGGCACTAGTTGTGATGCGGGTGCCAGCTGGGCCAATAAACTCTTTTCGAACTGATCTAGTTCGATTGCTGCTCTCTGAGAATCCCAATAAGATAGATTCTGAATTAGCTTAGCTACTTTTGGGGCAGATTCTAGGCACTGGCCTTGGTGCACGAAGCCTAAGCGTATTCGACGTGACAAAATGTCTTCTAGCGAAATCGCCATTTCATTGTCAAGGCAATAAGGGACTTCAGCCATTATCGGCGGAAAATCGGGACAAATTCGCTCACTCAAAGCTGGGGTTTGTTCGACCAGTTCGATAATTTTGAGGGCGTCTTTGCCGTAGGTAGCAATTAAGTGATCGATAGTGGCCGGGTCTAGCGAGAGTTTTCTAGACTGAGCCGATATCTGCGCTGTGCTATTAAGAAAGTCTGACTTGTCGCTCCAGCCTCCCAGCATGATCTTGTCTGTTTTGCTAAGTTTGAAGCCGTGATACTTGCTGTCTTGATTGACCAGCTGTTTCAGTGCCATATCAACTACGTGAATAGCAAGCATTCGGTAGTTGGTTAACTTACCACCGATTAATCCAATTACTCCAAAGGGGCCTTCGAAGAGTAAGTGCTCACGAGATATGGTGGCAGTTTTTTCGGAGTCTTTGTCTGCTGTTTGATTCTTGCTGCTACCATCATGCTCTCCTCCTACTAACGGGCGGAGGCCGGCCCAAGTAGCAATGACATCGGCTCTGGTGAGTTGGGCGCCGGGACTGTTTTTATTGCCACTCTTGCGGTACGAGTTAAGTATGCCGAGCAGATAATCTACTTCTTCGCCAGTGGCCACGGGGTTGTCTAGCGGGCCGTCGTAGCCAATGTCAGTGGTGCCGACCATTAGTGCTTTTTGCCATGGTACGACAAAGACGTAGCGGCCATCGTTGGTGGGTAGAAATAGCGCGGTGCTGGTTTCAAAGCATGATAAGGGCAGCATTATATGAGTGCCTTTGGCTGGCTGTACTTTGCTGCTCCAGGTCGGATCTAACTGCCGCAGTAGGATGTCTGACCAAACTCCGGTAGCGTTGATGCAAGAGCGGCTGCGTACAACTAATTCTTGGCCATTGAAGCGGTCGCGGCAAACTATTGCGTCTGTTCTGCCGTCTTTTATCTTGAAATCTACGGCTTCAAGGTAGTTAACAGCAATTGCTCCAAATTCGCAGGCCGACTTAATCACTTCCATTACTACTCTGCTGTCGTCGGTGATGCAGTCATGAAAGCGCAAACCACCCGATACTAAGGATGCATTTAAAGATGGAGCGGCGCCCAAGGTCTCTTTGCGATTGAGGCGTTGATGGGTGCGCACCCCTCGGGCATTAATGGAAAGCAGGTCATAGAGAGTTAAACCAACATCAGCTTTAAGGCCGAAAAATTTCTTGCCTTTGGTGATCGGTAGCATGAAGGAAAAGTCTCTCACCATATGTGGTGCAAGGGTTTCGAGCAGCCCGCGTTCTTGACAGAGTTCACGGGTCAAACGAAACTGAAGTTGTTCTAGGTATCGTAAGCCCCCGTGGATAAGTTTTGTCGTACGGCTCGAGGTGCCTGAGGCAAAGTCGTCTTTTTCGAGTAGTAATACTGATAAACCACGAGAGGCAGCATCTTGAGCAACTCCTGCCCCAACGATACCGCCTCCGATGATTACCAGGTCAAATTCTCTTTCAGCTGCAATTGCGAGTACTTGACTTCTGCTCTTCATAGTTCCTTTTTAGATTCTCATTGGTCTACTTGAGTTTGTCTCTGAAGAGACCGACCCCTAGGCCTAGTGCTGCTCCAAGGGCTGCACCTTTCATTGTAGTTTTGGCACCACCGCGGCCCTTTGTTGCTGCCATTGTAATACCTGTGGCTGCTGCTGTACCTGTTGCCATATCTCTCATGATCGGATGTTTAGCCAGCGTCTTGTTGCCGTTTATGACACCGACTGTAGCACCGGTGCCAGCCCCTATGGCCGCGCCCCTGACCATGCCCTTGCCTGCCACTAAGCCTGTGACGGCACCAGCCGCTGTGCCTACGCCAGCACCTATGGTGGCTTTGCGTACAGTGTCATGTTTTTGGAAAAACTGTTTCGTTTTGCTTGGTTGTGCCTTTGTTACTGATGCCGAATAAGTCTGAGCTTGAGCTGGCATGTTACCGAACACAAGTGCTTGGCTGGTGATTAGGCCTAGAATGGCCAATGTAGCGTTACGAATCTGCAGTTTCATCGTGAGCTCCTAACTTCTAGTGATAGAGAATTTCTTCCGTTCAGATGTTTCTAATAAAATTTCTAATAAAATTTCAAATAAAAGGAATACATGCTTGAGTGGTGCTTCGAGCTTAATGCTCAGTAACAAGAAGACTACCATTAAATTTATTTTTTTCGATAGGCACTCCTCTGAGAGCATCTAACTTTTGACAATTTTTTTGAAGTTCGAGTATTCGTTGTATATCCTTATTGCGCCTAGTGTCTATCTGTTTTGAAGGCAAATACGGTTTCGCAAAAGTGATCATAGGTAGTAGATGGAATTGACGAAGACGACGGCAAAACTGCTGATGTTCCCAATTAGCTCAATTTCACTATCACTCGGCAACCTTATTTTTTGCCCATGTGAGACGGAAAGCTGCTTATTTCACAGGCAAAAATTGTGTAAATTGACTATCCTACAACTCGACGTCTACAGATGACTTTGAGCTGTTGCTTGTTTTGGGTCTGTTTGAGACTTCAGTAAGTCTGGTTTTATGTAGGAAATTTGAGAACAATTTGCCAATGAAAAAAGTAATTGCAGTTGCATGTACCGTGCTTGTAGCCGGCATCGAGTGTGGTGCCCCTCTGTCAGCCCTAGCGCAGGATCGCAGCGTCACCGGTGGCTCGACGACTCAGGTGAGACAAAACTCCAGCAGTCCCGCTGTGGTAAATCCAAACCCTAATTCGCAATTGGGCAATTTCTTTCCCGATAAGTCTAAGGGTGGTGAGACCATCATTAAAGAGCTGGAGAAAATCTCCGAGATGGCTCAGACTCCACAGTCGATGGAGAAAATCCAAGATCTAGAAAAGCGCGGAGAGAAGTTCTTCGAGCAGCATTTGATTAACCAAGCTTTGATTGCTTGGCAAGAGATGTACGGCATGAGCTTAGAGATGAAGTATGCCGAGGGCCAAGGTAAGGCCCTGACAAACATGTGTCGTTGTTACGTTGAGCAAGGCTCGTGGATCAAGGCTAAATACTTAGGTGAGAACGCTGTTGAAGTTCTAGCTAGTGTGCAAGATCAACAGTCGTTGGCAAGAGCTAGAGTTGCTCTTGCCCAAGCCTATTTTGGATTAGACAATCCGGTGTGGGCCACACAGCAGTTAGATGCGGCCTTAAAGGTCTTGACTGCATCTGGGCTTAACAATCCTGCTGAAGCTGCCCGAGTGATGTACCTTTGCGCCAACCTCTGTTTACAGTTTGGCAAACCCAAAGAGGCTATGAGGTTCTTCCAGGAGGGCGCAACTTACAGCGCCCAAGCTGGTGATTTATCTAAGTCCGTCGAGGTTAGAGTGGCAACAGTCACCAGCATGATTGAAATGGGCTGGTTTACTGCCGCGCAAGAAGAAGCAAATAAGCTCTTGTCATTGGCGCGTTCAAATCCTAAATATGGAGTTGTCTACTTACTGCCTGCCCTGCAGGCCTTGGCCAATGCGCAGTATGCCGCTGATGAATTTTCGAGTGCTCGTAAAACTTATGAACAGGCTTACGCACTTTATCCTAAGCTAGATTCTAGAGCCATTTCTGATGTGGTCCGGGCCAATATGGACCAAGGCTACGCATACTGCCTAGCCTCAACTGGCGATCTTGATCAGGCCCGGCAATATTTACTTAAGGCCTTGCCTGTGTTCAAAGCTAAATCTGATGCATACAACCAAGCTCAAGCCACCAATGCTCTTGGTGTCTTTGAAACACTTGACGGTCAACCAGCAAAAGGCATCGCCTATTTCATGCAGGCAATTGATTTTCAGCCTGTTATTCAGCCTAAGGCACCGAAATTGCATGCCATTATTTTGCAGAATATGGCTGGTGCTGAATATAGAAATGGAGCTTATCGTGACGCTAAAACTCACTTAGAAGCCGCTTTGAACATACTGACCAATACTAAAGAACAGCAGTTGAAAGGCCGACTTTATCAATGTTTAGCCGAGACTGCGTTCAAGGCGTCTGATTTGACCTCGGCCGAAAACTACGTCACTAAGGCAGTTGGTACCTCCGAGCGCATTAATGATGACGGTTGTTTGTGGCGGTCTTATCTGCTTAGAGCTAGGTTGCAACTGACAAGGCAAGAAATAGACTTGGCTAAAGAGTCTCTCAAGAGCGCAGTTTCTTATTTCCGTTCACCCCAGGCAGGTGATTTCTCATCTGCCGACAGTCTTGGTTTTCCCACAAGTCGTGAAGATATGGCGGCCTCGCTAGTTCAACTAATGGCTAATCAAGGATTGACTGAGCAGGCACTTTTGGCTGCTGAGCAGATCAAGGAAGAGAACTTTATTAGCGAATGGCTGCGGCGTGGTGGTCAGGTCAAACCAGAAGATCGCGATGTCTATATAGAACTAACTACTCAACGGGCTCGCATTCACGCAGCTGAAGTATCTGCTACTCCAGATAAGTTGGTGAAGGAATGGCAGAGTTGGTTGGAACGGTTTCGTTCCATCGTCACTTCTAATCGATCGCTGGCTCGCTTAATTGCTCCAGTGCCAAATTCTCCCGCCGACATCATCGCTGCAGTGCAGAAGACTAAGGCTACAGTGGTTGAATATTTGGTAGGCCCAGAGTCGACCATGGTATTTACGATTGATCCACTGGGTCGTATTTCGTCGACCAACTTACCTGTAAACAGGACTAAGTTAAAAAACCAAGTGACGACATTGCTCGAATCTAGTGCTAAAGGTGGTGCTGAAGAGGACGGAAGTCAGGGGGAGAAGTTAACTCTTCGTGCTCTATACAATCAGCTGTTGCCTGCTTCGGTTAGACAGTTCTTGCCGCCGACAGCAGAACAGATGGTGGTATTTATACCAGACGGACCGCTTTACAATTTGCCATTTGCTGCCCTTATTGATGAGAAGGGCAAGTTCTTCGTGGAAAGTCACTTGCTTTCAATGGCCTCTTCTATGTCTGTGATAATGGATTGCCCACCTGAATATACTGCTGATTTGAGCATGTTGGTGGCCTCCACCAGCTCTACCAGTGGTGGCTCTGAGCAGGCCGAGACTGCACAGATTACGTCAGCTGTTGGCGCTGAGCGGGTGACAACATTAACTGGCAAGGACGCCAGTTTGACAAATCTTGAAGAGCAGTCGAAAGGTAAGTCAGTGGTGCATTTCTCTGCTAAATTGCCATTGATTGAGAATAATCCTCTTAGATCAGTGTTGCCGATTTTCGGTGATAAAGATGATCAAGGAAGGAAAGTAACTGTTGATCGCCTATGTGGCACACCAATGGCTGTTGACCTTATTGTCTGGAGCGCGAGCTCTGTTAACGCCAAAGATGTGCGTGGTAATGCTGTCAAGATTTTCAGCAGGGGATTGAACTATGCTGGCGCTCGAAATGTACTGATGAGTTTGTGGTGGCAGCCAGATTCTCAGCGTATTGACGAGCTTGTTAGTGTCTTCAATAGTAAGCAAGCTGGTCTCAATCCAGCACAAGGTCTACGAAAGGCTCAACTAGCAGCAATTTCGAGAGATCCATCGCTGAAGAGTTGGGCAGGCTTCCAGCTACTTGGCCCTGGCTATTAGGTGTCGGTCCAACAAAGGCTTTATTTGAGCCTTTGTTGGATTCGAATGTGTAGCTTGAAAGTCACAAGCAGTTATATGTGGCAGATTAAGAATTGAAGTCAAGCATGTATATATTCGCCTATTAATTGTATAAATTTCTAACTTGGCATCATCTGTCGTTCTATATTGTCGTTTGAAACTGAAGCAGGCTCGTAAATGATTTCTCAAAGCAAAAGCAACCGGTATCCTGAAAACCTAAACTTGACTACTTCTCCGCGCCGGTTACGTGTAGTTCCTCGGGCACTTTCACTGCTTCTGAGCGTAGAGTTGGTCTGTTCAACTTTTGCCTTCTCTGCATTAGCCGGATGGCAGCCTGTCAGGGCCGCTGAAGCAGAGGTCACTGAGAAAAGTGGGCAGAGCGAAAGCGTTTCTCCTTCATGGAATGACAGTAAGTCTGATTCTATGTTCATCATCGAGTCCGATGCCGTAAAGAAAGTACAACCTCAAGTCGAGCCCAAGGCTGAAGTCAAGGTTGATGAGAAAGCTCAATCTGCACCAGAGCTTAAGCCAGAACTTAAACCAGAGGTAAAGGTTGAGGCGCAGCCTGAAGCAAAGTCCGAGCTTAAGTCTGAAGTTAAGGCCGAAGACAAAGCCGAAGACAAAGCCGAAGCGAGTAAACCAGATGCTAACGGCAAAGCTATAGCCGAGGTTGCCCCGCTTGCCCCTGCTGCAGCTGTCACTCCTGGCAGTGCAGTGATTACAACCGCTCCTAAAGATTCTGCTGCTACTGCTACTACTTCTACTACTACTTCTTCTTCTTCTTCTTCTAGTACCGTTCCGGCGTCTAGTGAAGAAGTTATTGTGGTTGACTCTGATGGCGCGCCCGAAGGAACTGGAGTGTCTGCTGTCAGCACTCCTACTAGTTCAGCCGCAGTTATTTCTAGCCCAGGGCTTCAAGCCATCTCAGGGGGAGAATCGGCACATGGCCTAGAGGCTGGTAGTGTACTTTCACCGAATGGCAAGAATTTGTTGGGAGACACTGGAGCCGAGACACCGAAAGTTGGTGGCGGTAGCGGTGCTCTTTCTACTGTTGATTCGCTTTCAGCCGATATGCTTGTCGAGCTTGGTGCCAGTGTTGTTGAAACAGGGGTGAATGCTCCTGAGCAGATTATCGCCAATGGCGATGGTCCAATCGTGATTGATAGTGATGAAGTTTCTGAAACGGAAGAGACTATTCAGTACGAGAATCTACCAACGGATGAAGGGAAGACCAGAATTAAAACGGGTGCTAAATTCCCAGTCGTAGTCACTTCGCAAATTTCTTCTAAGAACGCCCACAAAGGCGATGGTCTAGAAGCTCGTTTGAAGTTCGATCTAAAAATTGGCGATCGTCTCATTGCTAAAAAGGGCTCTGCAGTTCAAGGTCATATCAACTATGCATTACCGGCTCGCAGTGTCATGCACTCGTTGGTTAGCGCTAACCGTTGGTACCGCAATTCAGGCTGCTTAGGGGTTGAGTTCGATGAAATTGTCACCGAGAAAGGTGAGCATCTACCCCTAGTTGCTACTCCAGCCAAAGCTGCTCTTTTTATCAAGAACAAAGCTGAGGGGCGAGTTCTTGGAGTTAACCACTTGGGTCAAGTCGCTGGTCCGTGGGAGCAGCAGCTCAAGTATAAAGCAGTTCGTATTGGTCTAAATGCTGCTATGGCTCCGGTTGGCGTCTTTAGCTTCGGCGCTATGCCGGTAGCGTTAGGTCTGATGGGGGCCGCTAATCCATCGTTCGCTTTCATGAAACCAGTGGGTACAAACGTGCGCCACCGTCGCATCAAAGGATTTGCCTGGGGCTTCCTCTCTGGTGTACCTGGTAGCTGGTTGATTGAAGATACTGTGGTTAAGGGCAATGAGGCGATAATCAAACCTGGTGATGAGTTTTTAGTCGAGTTCAAGCAAGAGTTCACCGGCGAGCCTGCTAGCGAAGCGCAAATGCTACCTAATGCCAATGCTAAAGTGCATGGGGACGTCAGAACCTCGAAAAAGAAAACTAAGCAAGCTGACTCCAAATAAACGGGACAAAAGTAAGCGAGGCCAGAGGAATACAAAAGAAGAGAGAAGGAGCTTGTCTCCTTCTCTCTTCTTTTGTATGTTTTACTGGCGCCTACTATTTCATTAGTAGGGGGCTTGTTGAGCACCGGCTCCGGCAACTGTAACAGGAGCATCAAGTTGCAATTGCATGGCTGTGCCAGCGGGAATCAAGACGTCTTTGCCTTTTCTTAGAAGCACACTTTGGGCGACGCCAACTGTGCCACCGATAGCAGTACCAGACCATGCTCCTTTGCCGACACCACGTCCACCGCCAGCAATGGCTCCGACTGCTGTACCGAGGGCCGCGCCCGTGCCAGCTCCGATACCACCGCGAATGGCTGCTTGACCAAGTTTTGTTTTCCAGGTTTCGCCTTTGAGAGTGGTTTCGTCTGTGCCGCTGCCTGTGTATTTGCCAATACCACCAATTAAGTGAGCTGAAATTGGAGTTTCTGTGCCATCGGGTGTTCTTAGGCGGTTGAATTTGATATCGAGGCTACCAGCGCGACCTAGGTAGGTTCCGCCTTTAGCATCGGTGATGGTGCCAATGATTGTGGAACCAGCTGGAATGGTTGAATCGCCTAGCATAACTGTCTGGCTCACAGAAGCTTGAATCAAGTCACCAGCCTTAGCTACTTGAGTGGCAATACCACTGCTAAGCGAGATAGGAATGACTAAGCCAGCAGGTGCGTAAGTGATTCTTCCTTGTCTATATCCGCCTTGAGGCTGACCGTAAGGTGCTTGCTGTTGGTATGAAGGCTGGGGCTGTTGGTATGGCGTTTGGGCTTGATATGTGTTTTGTGCTTGGCCATAGCCTTGCTGAGGCTGCTGCATAGGATTGTACGCAGGTTGTTGTTGTTGTTGAATAGGGGTATTGATAGTCGAGGGTGCAGAGGCGAAATAGTCGCCAGACAGTTGGCCTACATAACTTTGAATGCTGGCTTGATCTCTTAGTGATTCGCGTAGAGAGTCTGCCCATTTCTTAGCCAAGAGAGCTGGGCTGCTGCCTGCTGTTTTGGCACTGGCACTATCTACGGTGACAACTTGATAGCCGCCTAAAGTGATCACTGGAACGCCTTTGACATAAGTGATATTTACTGACGATGGGCCTCTGTCTTTAGCTGCAACGAGGGCATTGTCTAAATTTTGTTGGACCACTGCGGCTCTCTTATCTGCAGTCATTCCGCCTACCGCAGGTACTGCGAAAATTGCTTGACCAGCAACGTGGACATCATTGTCTGCTGCCATTGCAGCAAGCGGAGTTAGCGCTATCGATTGACTGAGCAGAAGTGCACCCGCCAAAATCGACCGTTTGATGGAATAAGATTTGGATGTCATCTTTTTGTACCTTAGATTTGTACAGCCTCTGCCGGACTGAATTAGTATAATAATGAGATTTAGTTCAATCTCTCAGATGGTCGGTTTTCTTTCCCAAATTTCTTTAGCAAGTACGCTCAAGTCACAGACCATGTTGTTTAAGACTACTGAATTTTAGCAATGTTCCCCGCCGAGTTTCTGAGACCAACTTTAGCCCCTCTTTGCAAGTTTCTTGAATGGCGTATTTCTGGTAATCACAGCAAAACCAGCGTGTCATTCGAATTGGCTTCATAATATAAAGATGTGCATTCGATATCTAATTAGAGTTCCTTATAATGAACCTGGCCACTAGTTTTGCACGCCATGCTTTGGCACCAAGGAAAGCTCTGATTACAGGCGCTGGTCGCGGTATTGGGCGGGCCGTTGCCATTGCATTGGCTCAGGCTGGTTGCACCGTAGCCCTGCTGGGCCGGCAAGAGGCGCGGCTAATTGCTGTGAGCAAAGAAATTAAGGATCTCGTTGGGGTCGAGTCCCCATATTTTATTGCCGATGTCAGCCGGGCTAAAGAACTTGAAACGGCCTTAGGCCTAGTTCAGACGACCTTTGGGAATGTCGATATTCTCATTAATAATGCCGGTATTTATCGCACCGAAGCGGTTGCTCACCACGATATTGCTTCTTGGCTAGAAGTACTTGAGACTAATTTGACTAGCGCTGTTGTCAGCTCAAAAGCTTGTCTGCCAGCCATGATCGCTCAGAACTGGGGACGCATTGTTAATGTTTCATCGATATCGGGAAAGCATGCTGAGGCCTACGGTGCTGCATACTCTGCTTCCAAGTTTGCCTTAATCGGTTTAACTCAAGCTACTGCCTTAGAGCAGGCTCGCAATGGCGTCACTGTCAACGCGGTTTGTCCTGGCTGGGTCGCTACAGACATGGCTTATGAGCAAATAAACGATCCGCTTTGGTGCGAGTTAAATCAAATAGACAGTGACCAGTCGTTGGAAATCACAAGGCTTTCTGTGCCGCAAATGCGACTGGTTGAACCCTCAGAAGTAGCCAGTCTAGTGGTTTACCTTTGCACTAATGAGGCAGGCGCTATAACAGGGCAGGCAATCAATATATGCGGAGGTTTGTCAATTCAGTAATGCATACCATTCATCTAGAGCAGGCTCTTCGAACAAACCAATGGGACATAAATGACCATGATGGTCTTACTCTCATTCAGTCACCTTTGTTGGCTCAATATAAAGGACGGCTCACCCATGCTTTTACCACCAGAGTCGGCCCTGGTGACGCTAGGGGGCCGTATGATTTTTTCAATCTTGGTCGCAATGTGCCTGATGAAGCAGTGAAGCGCACTGCTTTAGCTAATCGCGAGCGCTTGTGTGCAGTGCTCGGCGCCGATCATGCCTATCTAAAGGTGCCGGGGCAGGTGCACTCGGGCACAGTGGTGCCCATTTTAGAGGCTACAGCCAAGCCTGATATGGCCAATGTTGATGGTGTTTCTACAAACCTTGCTGCAGTGCCATTGTTGCTGCACTTCGCCGATTGTGTCCCGGTAATCATTTACGAGAAGAAGAAAGAGTTGTTGTCAATCGTTCACGCTGGTTGGCGTGGCACTGCTCAGGCAATTGCAGCTAATGCTGTCAAGCTAATGATTGAAGAGTGGGGGGGTGATGTTTCGCAGATGGTTGCGGCTGTTGGCCCTGCTATTGGTACCTGCTGCTATCCTACCGGAGAAGATGTAGTTGAGCAGTTGATGTTGACATTGTCTTTGCCTCTTGATGGCAGTTTAGTGCAGGCTCAGGTGGCTCATGGCTTGGTAAAACGTGAAAGTATTCAAAGGCGACAAGAACTACAAGAAGCAATAGAAAAACAAAATGCTCCTGCCGTCATTCAGCCTCGGCCTGACCTAAAAGCTTTCAATGCAATGCAGCTTTTGTTGGCTGGAGTGCCAGAAGTTGATGTCTGTTCATTTTGTACAGCTTGTCGACCCGACCTATTTTATTCGCATCGGCAGTCGGGAGGAAAGACTGGACGTCAGGGGGCAATAGCCATGTTGCATTCTTCGACTGGGTGACTACTGGGTGACGACTGGGTGACGACTGGGTGACTACAATGAATAGAGCGAAAATTTGTGATTTTGAGGTAGTTATGCGCACAATATCTTTATTGGAACTAAGGGGATAAATGGATGCGGGCTAGAGCGAGTATCGCTTTGAGCATGACCGTTTTGCTTTCGACGGCCTCGCTTGGAAGCGCTGCAACAATTGCTGCTGCTCCAGCCCTAGCAAGCGAGGCTGAGGGCCCTTTAGCACCGATCCAACTGCTTGCATCCTCGGATGCAATGTTGCCACCGCCATCCCCTGTACCTAAAGCAGCTCCGCCTCCATCGCCTGTACCCAAGGCCGCTCCGCTGCTCCCTTCTCTTGCTCCGCCTGCAGTCAACTTGCCGCCGTCACCGCCTGCGAAAGCGGGGTCTAGCCCCACTCGTGTCGCTAGGCCCGGTCTAGCTCCACTGCTACCTAGTTCATCTTCGCCACCTTTAGTGCCCACTTCTCTTACGCGAGTGGCTAGACCGGGAGCACTTTTGCCGGCACCGGTTCCCGGACATGTACCAGAACAGTTTCAGGTGCCAAGTTCTGGCTCAGCTCCCACTTTAATTTCGCCCCAAGTCCCCACATTCGGTTCAACAATAGGACCGGGAGGCTCAGCCCCACCACAAGCCTCTGGACAACCGCCTGGCTACAATGCTCTCGGAAACGCTCCAATCAAAGACTCTTACCCCGCCATAGGACATCTTGAGCAGGTAACTTTAGGTTCATCCAGCCCGGCCGACAATATCGACCATCGCCTAGCTTCGCTAGAGAATGCAATTTTCAAGAAAACATTTGAATATGATTCGCTTTTTGATCGTACTGAGCGCTTGAAGAAAACGGTGTTAGGCACTCAAGAAGTCGACCCAAATTCGGCTGCCGGCAGAGAAGCCGCCGCAGCTGGCAGATCTGCCGGTCAGCACTCTGGTGCTGTGGGTGGTGCTGCCGGTGGTGCTTCTATCGGTACTGATTGGATCGACAATCCACAGCCAGCGCTTGAGTCATTAACTGAAGTGCACTATTTAGATGAACAAGCGGCCTTGCCTGAAAATATGACCGCTGCTAGTGCGCCAGAATTGGGTCAATATGCCGTTTCTCTTCTCAATCGCGAGCGGCAAGCATATGGCGTTGCCGCAGTTACTCCTGATAATGTTGCTGAACAAATGGCTGGTGAGCTAGCTAGTGATCTGGCGAAGCGAAACGTTTTGTCGCATTTCAATTCTGCTGGTGACGGTCCTGATCGCAGACTAACTCTCCTTGAAGGCGCCGATGCTTTGAATGAGGGAATTGCTTCAGTCAAAACTTCTGAGGTTGGCTCTAAGCGGATGTGCAAGGCTGCCGTAGCAAGAATTTTAAAGACTATGCTTGGTCGGCAAGATGATCGGGATGCTTTGCTCAATCCTGATGCTACTCATATTGGTTTTGCTCTAGCGCTGACAGCCGATCGTGAGCGAGTGGTGGCAGCTGTAGAGGTATTGACTCGTCATGCCATCATGATACCAGTGGCCAGTGAAGTTAAGGTTGGCGACAAAATAGAAGTGCGTGGAGTGCTGCAGAGCCCCTATCTTTTCGACAAAGTCACTGTGGCTTGGGAGTCGTACAACCCTGAGGCCACGGCATCAGCTCCTGATGAATCAGAAGAGGCACTGCCTTACTTTCCGCCGCTAGATTACATTGCTTACTCGAGTCGTTCGGAAGGCAATCATGACAAAGCGATGCTTCTGCTCAAAACGGGGTTAATAGTTGGTGCTGTTGGTGCCGGATTGTTCTTTCCACCAGCTGCCATGGCTGTGCCTCTGATTGCTCTTTCTGGCGGTCCTTCTGAAATCAAACCGGTATCAGATATACCAGTGAAGGGTGGCATAAAAGTAGATGGTGGCTCATTTGCTGGTCACATCCCACTATCTAATAATAATAAGCCTGGCTTGTATTACGTTACAGTCTGGGCTGTTCAGGCTAAAGGACAGAAGTCGGTTCCAGTAAGCCGGCGAGTCCTTCTAGCCAAGGCTGCCTCTCCCGAAGAGCAAGATGCAGCCGAGCAGGCAGAAGAGAAGCTGAAGGAAGAACGCAAAGTTGCTGAGCGGAAAGAAAAGGAAGAGCGCAAGCAAAAACAGGCTAACGAAAAACAAAAGCAAGTTGCTGAAAAGCAAAGACAGGCTGTCGAGAAGCAAGAAAAGCGCCGAGACAAGGACAACAAGTCACGCGACCTAACTGTGGAGGGTGAAGTTGAGCCCGCGCAAAATAGCAAGGCCGAAGATAACAAAGTGCCAGATAACAAAGTGCCAGATAACAAAGTGGTAGATAACAATAATGATCAGCTAAACGATCACTCAAAAGGCAGCGTCAATGACAAAGACTAGTTTCACTACTGCTATTCGCCCAAAGAACTTTTGGTTACTCTCCCTCGCTCTTTCACTCTCGGTCGTCTCGTCTTTTACTGCCAATCTCAAAGCTGACGCTAGTGACCTGCCTGAGCCGAGTCCGGTGCCTCCTGCTCGTCCTTCTTCTTCTTATTCTCAGCCGCTTACAAGTTCGACAGCCTCAACTACGCTGCAAACTGGTACAGGATCAACCACACTGCAAACTGGCACTGGCTCAACTCTTATTCAGGCTGGTACTGGTTCTTCGACGCTTCAAGTGGGTGTGCAGCGAGAGGCAGGACCAGTCAATATTTTGTTTATCGTTGATGGCTCGCGCTCGATGCTTGAAGAAATTGAGCGTGGTGGCCGGCAAAAAATGGATGCAGCCAAAGATGTGCTGCAACAGGCCTTGTCGCGCATTCCCAACGATGTCAATATTGGGCTGCGGGTATTTGGTCAAGGGGCTTTGACGAGTCAGCATTCTATGTTTGGTGGCGGATTCGGTGGCCTAAATATGTTTAGTGAATGTCAGAATAGTGCCCTTTGGGTTCCGATTGGTCGTAGTAACAGAAGGTCATTTATAGAGAAGGTACGCCAGATAAAACCTTATGGAATGACACCCCTGGCTTATGCCATTGAGCAGGCTGCACACTATGATTTTCGTGGAGTAGAAGGTACCAAGGTAATTATTTTGATTACCGATGGTGCCGATACTTGTGACCGCAATCCGTGTGAAGTAATCGCCCGTTTGCCCCTTCATGGTATTCGCTTGAAAGTTGATGTGGTTGGACTCGCCCTTGCCCGTGAGCCTGAAGCTCGGCGCCAACTTGACTGCATTGCCAAACAATCAAATGGCAAATATTACGATGCTAAAAGTTCTGCCGAACTGATCAACAGTATTTCGGCTAGTGTCAGTAAGGCCATTGAAGGAAGAGTTATTATCAAGCCAGGCAGCGGGTCCGTTGAACCTGGCAGCGGGGCCTCTCTAAATACTGAGACACCTATTGAAATGGTGCCAATTGAGCCCATGAAATCATTAGATAAGTAGAGCTTGGATAAATAGACTTTGGATAAGTGGTAAGGAAATCGACTTTTCCCCAAAAGGGAAGATTTTTTCCAAAAAATCTTCCCTTTTGGGGAAAAGAGTTAGGAGCTTACTGTGTTTGAAGCTGATGAAAAAAGTCCGATTTTTCAATAAAATCGGACTTTTTTGATTGTAAAAATAGACTTGGTTCTGTACTAGCGCAGACTAATTGCGGTTTTCCTGTTGAGCTTTTCGATTTCAGGGCTATGGGTTACAGACATACGCATTTTTACTTCTTCAGCCATTTTGTCTGAAACCGGTGCGTAGTAGTTTATTAGCATTAGCGGATAGATACCGAGTGCAAGAATCGAGAAGGATAGCGAGTAGGCTACGATTTTTTCTGTGTTGGTGGCATCGGTCAAGTGACCTTTCCACTTAGGCAATTCTTCTCCGTAAAACACCTTTTTCAAAAGCCAAAGCATGTAGGCCGCAGTAAGAATTACACCAAGAGCAGCAAAATAAATCCAGCCCTGCACCATGTGACCATTGGTTAGTGACTGAGCCATGGGTGAAGTGAAGCTGCCATAGAACACTGCTGCTTCAGCTACGAAGCCGGACAATCCAGGCAGACCAAGGTTAGCCATGGTGCCAAGCATCCAGAAGTAGAACAGGGTTGGCATCTGTTTGGCTAGACCGCCACCAATTTCAGGCAACTGCCTCGTGTGGGTACGTTCATATACAGCTCCAACTAAGAAGAACAGCAAGGCTGAAATTACACCGTGAGAGACCATTTGGAAAATTGCACCACTGAGAGCGGCCGATGAAAGCGAGGCTACACCTAGTAAGACAAAGCCCATGTGGCTAACCGATGACAAAGCAATGATGCGCTTCATATCTTGCTGAACCAAGCAGGCCATGGCTGCCCAGACTATATTGAAGGCACCAAGGGCCATAATTTGTGGGCCGTAGTCAATAAAGAATGCTGGGAAGAAGCCGAGGCAGATTCTCACTAAACCATAGGAACCCATTTTTAATAGCAAGCCAGCCAAAAGCATTGAAATCGGTGTTGGCGCTTCAACGTGAGCATCTGGCAACCATGTGTGCACAGGGAAAGATGGTAGCTTGATGATAAATGCCAAGAAGAAACCAAGGCAGGCCAATATTTGAATGTCTCTTGGCAGGCCGGGGCACATTGATGACAATACTGTCATGTCGAAGGTGGCACTAGTTCCCATTTGCGTATACATGTAGACCAGACCGGCCAACATCAAGACGCCACCAAAGAAGGTGTATATAAGGAATTTGAGAGCAGCGTATGCACGTTTTGGACCGCCCCATATGGCAATCAAGAAATACATTGGCACTAACTCTAGTTCGTACATAACGAAGAACTGCAGCAAGTCAAGAGACATGAACACTCCGAGTACGGAGAATGTCAGGAGCATGAGCATTGCGTAGTAAAGGCGGGGACGGTTATCGCCAATAGACGTTGAGGCTAGTATTGCCATCAATGTGACAAAGCCTGTCAGCACTACCAGTGACAGCGACATGCCGTCGACGGCAACAAAGTACTGCACAGGGAAGGGCTGCTGGAACCAAAGCACTTGCTCTTTGAGCTGGAACTCAGCCGCTCTGCTTAAGTCAAATTGCGAAAGGATGAAGGCGGATAGCCCAAACATACCAGCGCCGAAGCTGATAGCCAGTTTGCGAGCTAGATTCTCTGGGCTACAAGAAATAGCTAGAGTAGCGAGCAGAGGAAGTAGTAAGAGGATTGTAAGCAGGTGTTGTGGTTCGGGACTCACAGCGGTCTCCTGAAAATTAATGACACTAAGAGAGCGCCATCAGTATAAAGGGCTGACTAGTAAGCTACTAGCTTTATTAAAGAGAAAAATCTTTTCACTCTAAACGGTGCTTTATCTATGGTCACTCTTGGCGCTTCATCAATGTATAGTTTTAGAGTCCGAATTAGTAAACGCTGAAGCTCTAGTCAAGAGCTGGAGATATTCTAGGAGATTAACCTTGTTACCGCTGAACGCTGACCAGTTGAGATGGTTTGTTGAACACGCTGGCCTGATTGTTGCAGCACCGTTCTTGGCGGGCTTCCTGATTATCATGGGGTTGAGAGCTTCGAAAACTCTTTCCATGATGGCATCCATTGGAGCCGTGGCTTATGGACTGGTGCACTCACTGATTATTTTCCAAGCCTTAGTCACTCACGCGTATCCTGAACCTTACTTCCAACAAAACATTCCCTGGTTTGTTTCCAGTAGCTTCAATTTGTCGGTTGGAGTATTGGTTGATAACATCGCCGCCTTGATGCTGATAGTAGTTACTGCTGTTAGTTTGCTAGTGCAAATATATACTCATGGATATATGCGCGAAGATCCTGGTTACTCAAGGTTCTATTCGTACTTATCTTTATTTACCGGCTCGATGCTCGGCCTTGTTGTTTCGACCAACCTCTTCCAGATGTATGGATTCTGGGAACTAGTTGGAGTTTGCTCTTATTTCTTGATTGGATTCTGGTGGCATAAAGAATCGGCTGCCAAGGCCTGTATGAAAGCCTTTGTTGTTAACCGTATCGGTGATTTCGGTTTCTTAATCGGCACTATAACTTTCTTCCTTTATACAAAAGATTTTTGGAGCTCAAGCAACGTACTCGGCTTTGTCGGTCCTGCTGGCACTGACTTAGCTGGAGTAATTCACAAAGCGGCGGCTGCTGGAGCCCTCAATGACTCCACTCTATTCTTCATTGCTTGTTTGATTTTCATGGGGCCGATGGCTAAATCGGCTCAGTTCCCACTGCATGTCTGGCTGCCTGATGCTATGGAAGGACCTACACCAATTTCTGCTCTGATCCACGCTGCCACCATGGTTGCCGCTGGTGTTTACTTGGTTGGTCGTGCCTATCCTATTTGGCTCAATTGCGATGGTTCATCTGGAGCTGCTTTGACTGTAGTGGCCACCGTCGGTGCTATCACTGCTTTCATGGCCGCCACTATCGCTATGAGCCAGTATGATATCAAGCGGGTTTTGGCTTGGTCGACTTGTTCGCAGCTTGGCTACATGTTTGTTGGTCTTGGTGTCGGCGCCTTTACTGGCGGTATTTTCCACCTCTTCAACCATGCCTTCTTCAAGGCTATGCTTTTCTTGTGCAGTGGTGCTGTAATTCACGGCTTGCATGGCCAGCAAGACATTCGTGAAATGGGCGGGTTGAAGAAATCTATGCCCATTACTCACGCCTGTTTCTTGATTGGCACCCTTGCCATATCTGGCTTCCCGCTATTCAGTGGTTTCTTCTCTAAAGATGAAATCATTGGAGCGGCTATGGTCAGCCATCCAGTGATTGGCTGGTTGATGATGTTGACAGCTGGAATGACTGCTTTCTATATGTTCAGACTTTACTTCATGACATTCACTGGCGCGTATCGCGGTAGTGCACATCCCCACGAATCACCAGCGGCAATGACCTGGCCGCTTTTGGTTCTGGCGGTTCCTTCAATGTTGAGCGGTTATCTTGGTTTCAATATTGCCAACTTGCCAGCGGCATTCTCTGGTGCATCACCAGAGCATGGTTTGCCTAACCACTTTGCTGCCTTCGTATACGGCCCTCATGGCCCTCATTTCGAAGGTGCCAATTTGATGATGATGGGTATATCCTTGGCTGTTGGTGTATTTGGCTTTGCCGTGGCTTACTCAATGTATGTCACTAGAACCCTGCACTTCAACAAAACCTTTGCCGAAGCGAAGGAGGGCATGGCCCAACTTATCTACAACATGTCATTCAACAAATGGTATATGGATGACATTTACTTCGGTATCGTGGACCGTGTCTTGTTGCCTGGGTTTAATAGAGTTTGGACCTTGATCGACAAGACCGTAATCGAAGGTATCGTTAATGGTGCTGGCTTGGTCACCATGAGTGTTGGTGAAGTTCTCAAGTTCCTTCAGAACGGTCGGGGTCAGTACTATGCTCTTGTAATCTTCGCTGCAGTCGCTGGAATTGCCTGGATTTCTTATATATTTCCAGGTCATTAACCCTCACTAAAATCTTTTAATAAGGAAGACCTTATGAGTTCCGATTCGCATTCAGATGATCACGCTCACGATAGCCATGGCCATGCACCTGCTGCTGATGTTATTCCTGAGTCTAGTGTGCAAGACTTGGGGTTGAAAGGTCTGACTATCGTAGCTGCGGCTCTGCTCTACTTTATGGCTTTCTCTTGGATGGGTGTGCCACTGCCAGAAGCTGGTCACGAGGCTGGCCCTGAGCACGGTCAGCAAAATGACACGTCAGAGCATGGCGCCCCAGAACATGTTGAAGGCCATCACTAAATCTTTCGTTTTTGTTTAGGTTACGATTAGTTTCAACTTTTGTTGCCGAGAATGCGGGTATGAGTCACTTACCAGTTTGCTTGTCAACCTTTCATGCTATCTTATGCCAATTGAGAAGCGCCTACTAGTCAGCTTTTACTAGTGCGCCTCTAATTGGATGTTCAAGAATTCCAATCAAATAAGCCGTTGATTCAACGGTCTGTAGTTCACTCTTTGAGGATATTTGAATGCAGGAAGTTACAGTTGGCATTGCCGGAGCAGCCGGAGACGGCTTAGACAAATCTGGCGATACCTTGGCTAAGTCATGCAGCAGGCTTGGTCTCCACGTATACGCTTATAACTGCTACCAATCGATCATTCGGGGCGGTCATATTTGGCTCCGTGTTCGTATCGGTGAAAATAAAGTTTATTCCCACGGCGATAACCTCAATGTCTTGGTTGCTTTGAACCAAGACTCTATTGAGCGTCACGCCATGGAAGTTGAAGAAGGCGGGGCCGTTCTCTTCAATTCAGATCGTCTTACGTGTGAGCCAAGCCAAGTTAGAGCTGGCGTGCAAATCGTCGGTTTGCCGATGAAGAAAATCACTGAAGAAGTGGTTAAAGAGCACGGCGCTCTTCTGCCTATCATGCAGAACACAGTGGCCATGGGTGCTGCTGCTTACTTTGCTAATGTTGGCTTAGAAGAACCAAGTTCAGTTTTGACAGATACCTTCGCCCATAAGGGTCAGAAAGTAATCGACCTCAACGTTAGCTTGCTTAAAGTTGGTTATGAGTTTGCCAAGGCCAATTTCAAACCAGTAACTAAAGAGTGGAAGTTTACCAACAAGAAACGTTGTTTCTTGACTGGTAACGAAGCCATTGCTATTGGCGCTTATGCCGCTGGTTGCAAATTCTATTCTGCTTATCCAATGACACCAGCTTCGACAATCTTGCACTGGATGGCTAACCATGCCAACGAAACAGGCATTTGCGTCAAGCAGTGCGAAGACGAACTATCTGTAATAAATATGGCAATCGGTGCTGGTATTGCTGGTGCTCGTTCTATGTGTGCAACCGCCGGTGGTGGTTTCGCCCTGATGACCGAAGCAGTTGGCATGGCTGGCATTATGGAAGTGCCGGTGGTTTGCGTTGAAGTGCAACGCGGCGGCCCTTCAACTGGTTTGCCTACCAAGACTGAACAAGCTGACTTGTGGCAAGTCTATGGCGCCTCACAAGGTGAATTTCCACGCTTGATCGTTGCTCCTCGTGACATTGTTGATTGCTTCAACACTACCGTTGACGTATTCAACCTGGCAGACCGCTATCAATTGCCTGTTCTGCTCATGTCTGACTTGCTTCTATCTGAGCACCCTGAAACTGTCGATCCTGAAGTCTTTAACGGCAATCCTGTTATCGACCGCGGCGAAATCGTCAGTGAATGGCCAGAATCAAAAGGCAAGTTCAAGCGCTTCAAATTCACTGAATCAGGCATTTCACCTCGCGCTCTTCCTGGTACAGCAAATACTGCTTTCGTATCAGCTTCAGATGAACAAGACGAAGAAAGCATCCTCATTTCTGACATGTTCACTTCACCAGCTACTCGTCGCAAAATCATGGATAAGCGCGGCCGCAAGATTGAAAATCTCTTGAAAGAACTTCCAGCTCCAGTTCTAGAAGGGCCAGCTGATGCTGATTTGACTCTTGTATGTTGGGGTTCTACCTGGGGCACAGTGAAAGAAGCTGCTGAGCTTCTCACCGCTCAAGGTATCAAAACCAACTTGCTCAATATCAAATACATTGCTCCTTTCCACGCTAAAGAAGTAGAAGCGATTCTCTCTAAAGCTAAGAAGAAGATTTCTGTTGAAGTTAACTACACTAGCCAAATGGCTCGCTTTATCAAAGGCGAAACCGGAATATCTATGGATGCACACATCAATAGATATGACGGCGAACCAATGGAACCACTCTATATCGTCGGACATGTTAAACGCATTCTTGCCGGTGTAGCACTTGATTATGATGTTACTGAAGCAGAAGCTAAAGATATGGCTTATCACTATATCCGCACCCATGCTCAAGAGAAGTTGCGCCCAACAGCTGCAACTCGTGAATCTTCAAACGGACACGGCGAACCTACATGGAATGTTGAATTGTCTGAACGGGCTACAGGCAAACTGGCTGCACGCATGAAAGTGGGTGTTTCAACTGGTGCCACTTATAGCTTCGAGAAGCTGGCAGAAGAGAAATAAATCTTTCCCCTTTCTTATTTCTGCAACAGCATTCACATCAATGATTTAAGAGGTTTATAAAAACGAGATGGCAACTGTAATCGAGCTTCCAGTCGAATTATTCAAAGGCCCAGTCGACCCAGACTGGTGTCCAGGATGTGGCGACTTCGCCGTCCTAAAAGGTGTTCAAACTGCAGCAGCAAAACTAGGCATTACCCCAGAAAATCTTCTGGTTGTCTCTGGTATTGGCTGCTCATCTAACTTGCCTGGTTTCCTTCATGCTTATGGTATTCACAGTCTTCACGGCCGTGCGGTTCCTGTAGCAACCGGAGCTCACCTGGCAAATACCGATCTCAAATGTGTTATCACCGGTGGTGATGGCGACGGTTATGGTATTGGTATCGGTCACTTGCTTCACGCAATGCGCCGCAACCTTGATGTTACCTACATCGTCATGGACAACCAGATTTATGGTTTGACCACTGGCCAAACATCACCGACTACAGGGGTGGGTCAAAAAACCAAGTCAACACCTCAGGGCAACCACGAGAATCCCCTCAATCCATTAGCTCTGGCTATTACTGCTGGTGCTACTTTCGTGGCTAGAGCATTCTCCGGCGAACCAAAACACATGGCTGACACAATCGCAGCAGCTATCGAACACAAAGGCTTCTCCCTTGTGGATATCTTCAGCCCATGCGTTACCTACAACAAGGTCAATACCTATCCGTTCTTCAAAGAACGGGTCTACAAGCTAGAAGATGAAAATTGGGATCGTTCCGATTTCCATGCGAGTTTGGCCAAGGCCTTCGAGTGGGGCGACAAAATTCCATTGGGCGTTGTTTACGAAACCGATATGCCTACTTATGAAGACAGCGAGCTGGCTTTCAAAAAAGGTGCCTTGGTTAAGCAGTCGCTCAAGACCGATCCTAAAGTTTGGGCCAATATCGTCGAAGAGATGATCTAGACCTAAGTGACTTAGCTCAAGAGTAAAAGTTAGAAAGTGAATCATGGGGTGGGCAATGTGACCCACCCCTTATTCCATTGATTGCATGTAAATCTGCTGAGGATGTCATGGGAATTTTACTTATATGGTGCTTGTCTAATCAGTAGATATATGCGATTCTTTCGGTGGTGAATTTTTTATCAGTTTCACCTATGCGTTGGATATATTGCCACTGGATGACCTTTCCTTTTGATTGATCAAATTTAAAAGGCTTTCAACTGATAAAGAGGTGATGATATCGCCTTGGTAATGATGTAAAGTAGTTTCAGCTAATAAAATGCTTTATGGCAACCAAGTGAGGACGTAATGACTAAGTACAGCCGTATCGGTCGCAGGCATCCAGATACTGCTCCTATTTCAAAAGATCAAATCACTACTCTGAAGGCTAAAGTTCAGCGTGTAGAAGAGATCGAGAAAAACAATAGAGCTTCCGTCTGGGACTACATCTGCGACATGTGGACCCAAATTGTTTATAGCTTTAAACCCAAGAGTCATCAGTGCCGTATTTATGGACACACCCTGCCAGCCGGTGGCTGGACTCCTGGTCGCAGACCGCACTGCGGCGATTGTGGTGCTCAAATAAACGATGCTAGTGATTTGCGCAAAGCATTGCCACGCGAATACTAGAAAATCGCTCTAGTTGCGTTTGACGCAGTAATTGAAAATACGGTGAGGCCATTGCTTTTAGCAGTGGCCTTTTACTATTGGTAAATTTCCTTTTGGTAATCATTCTAAGTGCTTAGTTTTCCCCCGCCTAAGTTCACTTTTTTTAGCCTTTAGGCCGATAACGGTCGGCTGGCCTCAGGTGTTTAATATGTACATTCAGGTTTAGATGTCCAGAAGCAATGCTTCTCAAGGAGTGGTCGTGAGTATGTTCTGTTATCAATGTGAGCAAACTTCCCAGGGAACTGGCTGTACTACTATGGGTATTTGCGGCAAGACCCCAGATACATCCACCTTGCAAGACGTGATTGTCTATATCGTCAAAGGTATAAGTCAGTTTGCCCACCGAGCCCGTCTGCTTGGCCAAACCGATTCTTTTGTCGATGAGGCGTGCCTGGAGGCACTTTTCCTCACTCTAACCAATGTCAATTTCGACGAGAAAGAGCATGTCGACTACATCACCGGGCGGTTATCCCAAGCTTTTGATAAGGCTCGTTCTCTCTATCTGACAGCCTGTACTAAAGCTGGGGTAGAGGCAGAAAAACTGCATGGTCCTGCTCAGTGGGGACAACTAAAAACTGAAGCCGAGCTTTTGCAGTTCGGTTTAGCAATCGCCATCGTTAAGCGTGCGGACTCTACACCTGAAGACATTCTGTCCTTGCAGGAACTTCTTACCTATGGTGTAAAAGGTCTCGCGGCCTACGCGCACCACGCACAATTACTGGGGTTCCGTGACCCATCTGTTTATGCCTTTGTCCATGAATCATTTAGCTACCTGGCTGAGAGCGAGCAGACAGCCGAGCGATTGCTGCAATACTGTCTTGATGCTGGTAAGGTCAACTATCTAGTGATGGAGCTGCTCGACAAGGCTCATACCGAAAGCTATGGTCACCCCGTGCCTACTCAAGTGCGCATCACGCCGGTGAAAGGCAAGGCCATTTTAATTTCTGGTCATGATATGAAGAGCCTCTATGAGCTGCTCAAGGCTACTGAGGGCAAGGGTGTGAATGTCTACACCCACGGTGAAATGTTGCCAGCCCATGGCTATCCTGCTTTGAAAAAGTTTGCGCATCTGGTCGGCAATTATGGCGGTGCCTGGCAGAATCAGTTGACTGAGTTCAATTCATTCCCTGGTGCTATTGTGATGACAACAAACTGTCTTAAGCCACCAGCGGAATCATATAAAGACCGCTTATTCACCATGGATGTAGTTGGTTTTGAAGGGCTCAATAAAGTGCAGAGCTATGATTACAGCAAAGTGATTGAAGCAGCTCTTGCGGCTCCAGGATTTAGCGAGGATGAGCCAGAAAAAACTATCACTGTTGGCTTTGCCCGAAACGCTGTGCTATCTGTTGCCGCACCAGTAATTGATGCGGTCAAACAAGGCAAAATAAAGCACTTCTTCTTGATTGGCGGCTGCGATGGCGCTGAATTTGCTCGCAATTACTTCACCGATATCGCCACCTCAATTCCTCAAGACAGTGTTATTCTCACCCTCGGTTGCGGCAAATTCCGCTTCAACTTTAATGACTTTGGTGACATCGATGGCATTCCTCGTCTGCTAGATCTTGGTCAGTGCAATGATGCCTATTCGGCTGTACAAATTGCTAGCGCTTTAGCTGATGCTTTTGGCTGCAGTATTAATGAACTGCCCTTGTCTCTAATCATTTCTTGGTTCGAGCAAAAGGCTGTGGCTGTGCTTCTTAGCTTGCTTTACCTGGGCGTAAAAAATATTCGTCTCGGTCCGAATCTTCCTGCTTTCATTACTCCTGGAGTATTGAAGATTCTTGTAGAGAACTACAACGTTATGCCAGTAACCACGCCAAAACAAGATTTGGCGCAGATCTTGCATACTGCCTAGCTAACTTAAGAAACTAAATAGAATCACGTTTTCTTGAGTAATAATTTTGTGCTTCGGCATAACGACCCATATTTGATAGGGCATGTCCAAGGTCGTCTAGAGCTTGTTGTTTCAGCTTTACGTCAAGAATCTGTTCGAAATTTGGCGCATCAACGACGGCTTTCAGGGTTGCCTCAGCCAGTGCTGGTCTCATTGAATTGAGATAAGTGCAGCCTAATTCGCTAAGCAACATGAGAGTTCCTGGCGAACTCTTATCTTTAAAGTCGGCAGAGTCAAGCGCTTCCTTTAGATAGTCGATTGCTTTGCCGTGCTCGCCAAGTACCATAAGAGTGTCTGACAATTGGCCATAGTACTCAGCCAAGGTTGTGTTCGTATGGTTCTTGTCTTTTTTGATTTTTTCTATTGTTTTGAGAATCTGCTCCAGTTTTTCTTTTTCTTGGCTGATTTTTTCTTTCGATTGTGCGGCAGTTCCTTCCCCATTGCTAGAGCTAGTGCTTGCTGTCGTGGCAGTCTCTGACTCTCTGGCACTTTTGCTAACACCAGACTCTTTGCGCTGGTGGAAGTTGTAGTCGAATTTGAACGACAAGTTGAGTTGGTCGTCATCGGCCTTTGAGTTGATATCAGAAAATGGCTGAGCGTTTTTCACGGCTTCGATAGCGGCTTGATCGTTAGCTGTATTGCCAGATGAATCAACAATATGCACTTCTTTCACTAAACCGTGATCGCTTACTTCGAAACCAACATTGGCGCTGTAACTATAAAGACATCTTGGTGGCTTCCAGGCTGCTTTAATTTTGCGACTCATGACTGAGAGAAAAGCATTGATAATGCCTTGACCTTCGCTGCGATAGAGAACCGCATCTTCTTTGTGGCCCATTCTCTCTAGCAAGTCGGCCAAGAAATTCAAACGGGTGCCCAATAGTGGATGGTTATGGCTGAAAACTTCTTCTGATAGAGCTACACTCCGTTTAATTAGGGGTAGGGCTTCATCAAAGCGCTTTTGCTCAACCAGTGTTTCGGCTAGGTCATTCAAGCAGATTGCTACTGTGCCGTCGTTGACGCTGGAAATGCTCTCAGCTAGCCCTAAAGCCTTGCGGTCTAACTCCTCAGCTTTGCTGTAGTCTTTTTGATAAAAGTAGTTGGCAGCCAGTGCCGTCATGGCTTTGCGCACACGCTTTTTGTCGTCGCTCTTCTCAGCGCTGGCCTGCAGATCGAGAAAGCGTTTCGCCGCGTCTTCATATTTTTTGTCGTCGCGCAGGGTTCTTCCTGCCTCTAAAGAAACGTCCCAGCTCTTGGCTTCGTCGTCGCTCATTGCCGACCACGCTGGTCTGAGAGAGCCTGAAAACGCAGTGAAGCTAGCAAGGGTGACCAGAGCGATTTTTTTGCTTAAATTCATGCCTGTTTCGACTTATAGAGATTGGTAGCTGCCAGTAGAGCAGTTAATTATACCTGTTTGAAACGGGGTATTAGCCTAAGATTTTACGAGACGTACTTTAAGAACCCCTTCGATAGAGCTGATGCTTTTGAGTACCTCTTCGTTGACGTCTCCATTGCAATCAATCAATGTGCAAGCCACATCACCTCTTGAGCGGTTGAGCATGTCGAGAATGTTTAAATTGGCATTAGCGACACAAGCTGAAATGCGCTCAATCATGTGCGGAATGTTGGCGTTGGCAACGATTAAGCGATTGTTTGGTTTGCCTGGCAAAGACATTTCAGGGAAATTGACAGAGTTGTGAATGGTGCCTTTTTCAAGGAAATCACGAATTTGTTCTGCCACCATGATGGCACAATTTTCTTCTGCTTCTTCTGTAGATGCACCTAAGTGGGGCAGCGTTATAACTCGTTCTTGGTCTTTTAATTGATTGCTTGGGAAATCGCAGACATAGGCTCTCACGCGGCCTGATTTGATTGCTTCAGAGACCGCTTTCTCGTCAACAATGGCTGAGCGTGAGAAATTCAATATCGTAATTCCCTCGCGACATTTTGACAGGCGGCGGGCATCAATCAAGCCCTTGGTGTCTTCTAAAAGCGGCACGTGCATAGTAATGAAATCAGATTGAGCTAGCACTTCAGTAACACTGGAAAGTGACTTAACTTCTGATTGCAATTGCCAGGCATTGCTTACTGTGATGTGGGGGTCATAGCCAACCACTCGCATCCCCAGCGAGAATGCCGCATTGGCTACTTTTACACCAATTGCACCCAGGCCAACAACGCCGAGAGTTCTACCAGCCAGTTCAATACCAACGAAGCGCTTCTTCTCTGATTCAACTTGTTTGTCAATTTCAGAATCGGTACCGCTAAGGCTGCGGCTGAAATCCCAGGCTGGCCCTATCTGGCGAGCGGCCATCATCATGCCAGCGATTACTAATTCTTTGACAGCATTAGCATTAGCACCGGGAGTATTGAAAACTGGAACTCCGAGGCTGCTGAATTGGTCTACCGGAATATTATTGACACCGGCACCAGCACGCCCGATGGCTTTGACAGATTCAGGAATGGGCCATTCATGCATGCTAGCGGAGCGCAGTAGCACGGCATCAGGGTTATGCATTTCAGATGAAATCTCATAGCGCTCGCGCGGTAGCTTCTCTAGGCCGGCGATTTTGATATTGTTGAGGTTCAATATTTTGAACATATGTTTCCTTACAGGTATTTCCTTACAGGTGTTTCTTTCTTGATAAATATTCTTAGCCGTGTCGTTTAGAGAAATCGACCATGAAAGTTGTAAGGGCTTGAACAGCTTCAAAGGTAACGGCATTGTAGAGGCTCGCTCTCATGCCTCCGACTGCTCTGTGACCGGCTAACCCTAATAGGTTCGCTTTTTTCGCTTCGTCTAAAAATGTTTTGTCTAAGGCCGCATCTTTGAGTATAAAGGGAACATTCATGAGCGACCGGCACTCTGGGGCAACATTATTACTATAGAAATCGGATTGGTCAATTGTTGAATAAAGTAATTCTGCTTTTTTCTTGTTGGTTGCGGACATGGCAGTCAGGCCGCCATTTTTTTTCAGCCATTTCAGCACAAGACCAGCCATGTACCAGCTATAGGTCGGCGGAGTGTTTGCCATCGAATCATTTTTAGTTAGATTCTCATAGTCGAATAAAGCTGGTGCTTTACTGTCGACTTGGCCGATTAAATCGTCTCTAACGATTACAATTGTCAGGCCAGCTGGGCCAATATTCTTCTGAGCTCCAGCGTATATTAGACCAAATTTTGAAACATCAATTGGCCGAGAGAGCATGTTTGATGACATGTCGGTTACTAGTGGAATTTCTTTCGTGTTGAGAGATTGTGGAGTGTAGTGAAACTCCACCCCATGAATCGTTTCATTGGCAGTGTAGTGAAGATAGGCTGATTCTTTGCTTAACTGCCATGAGTGTTCATGAGGAATTGTCGTAAATTTGCTAGCTTCACCAGAAGCAACCACATTTACCTGACAATATTTATTAGCTTCAACAATGGCTCTTTCAGACCAGAAGCCAGTATTGACATAGTCTGCTTTGTTACTGCCTCGCAGCAAATTGAACGGCACCATCGAAAATTGAGATGTCGCTCCGCCTTGCAAGAACAAAATTTTGTAGTTTGAAGGAATGTCGAGCAGGTCTCTCAAGTCGGCCTGGCTTTGTTCGGCAATTTGGCCAAACTCTTTGCCGCGATGACTGACTTCCATAATTGACATGCCTGAACCATGCCAGTCGAGCATTTCTTCTTTAGCTGTCTGTAGGACCTCTTCTGGTAGCGCCCCTGGGCCAGCGCCGAAGTTGAAGGGACGGCTAAGAGCACTTGACGTGCTTGTCGGTGAATTACTTTGAGAATTGGCTAGAAAGCCTTCAGTATTAGTTTTGGTCTCTGCTTTAGTCTCGGCTTTAGTCACGAGTATCCCCTTGGCAAGAATTTAGCTATCGCCTCTATTTCTAAGGCAGATAAGAGAATGGTCGCGCACCTTGCAGGCGTTGGGAAGGGTTTATTACCAATTACTACTGTTCTCAGAAAATGCTTAATTCTGTGCCTTGCGTTTGACAGGCTCTGCTGCTGCTGTCTTGGCGTTGTCTTCGCTTTTTGCATCACGGTTAACTTCAGTAGAAGTCACCACAGCTGGTGCTGCAATAGTAGTAGTAGGGCTGACAACAATAGTGATGTCGGACTGTGCGCGCGATTCTAAATGAACCACAACTGCATAATTATCTAGTTCTGTTATTGCTTCTTTTAACTTGGCCACCAAGTCATCGTCAGCCCGGTAACTGCTTGCTATCAATTGTTCGTGTTGGCACTCACTGAGCTCGCCGCGCTGCTGATACTTAACGCAATAGCCCCTCTCTTTTAAGCGAGCCTCTAAGTTTTTGGCAGTCTCTTCACTACCCTTTGCATAGCGCAAAATGATTGATACAGGTTTGTCTGAATAGGCTGCTGCACATTGTGCCGTGAGATTGTCGTTAGTGGCAATAGCCCTGTCTAGAGGGCCGTCACTAAGGGCCGCTACGTTGCTGCCATCTAGGGCCAATGCTTCGTCACTATGTGAGTGACGCCTTGAGTGAATTGTGGCACCTGTATTGGCGGCAATTACGCTCACCGATTGTGGTGCACCAGTCATGCGGTGCAACATCAAAGCGCAGGCTTCTGGCTGCGGTACCCAGTAACTGCCACCACTTATAGTGACGGGGTCGCCTGGTAGCATAGCTGTTTGTATCCTATTGGTTTTCATTTCCTTACTGAAGGCTGCTAGTTTGAGCATGTCTTCGACGCTTAAATCTGTTCGTACATATTCTCCTGCCAATTTGCAAAGTTCTGGCAGTTTGAGCAAAACCTGAGGCTCTTCTAGTTTCTTTTTAACTTGGCGTAAGAACCATTGCTGGCGCTCAATACGTCCTATGTCGCCTTTGGCGTCATGGCGGTAGCGTACATATTCTTCTAGGCCAGCTGCGTCTAGTTTGTTTAGGCCAGGTTCAAGGGCAATATTTAGTCGACCAGCTCTATCTCTATAGTGCATGGGCTTTTCGATTAATATTTCTACGGGACCAAGGGCCTCGAATACTTTTTTTAAGCCTTGAGTATCGATCACTATATAGTGATCAATTGGCACACCAAAATCTTCACCCACAGTCTTAACAGCTAGTTCTGGTCCGCCGAAGGCATGGGCAGAATTGATTTTATCGACACCATGATTGTCGGCAATACGCACTCTCGAGTCGCGAGGAATAGAGACAAGCGATACTTTTTTACATTCGGGGTCTAAACTCGCAATAATCATAGTGTCAGAGCGGCAGCCAGTGAAGCGTTCGGTGTCGCGGCCATTGCTATCAACACCCATGAGTAGCACATTCATTCGGCTTTCTAACTTGGGCCATAGGCTAAAGTCTGCCAGACTCTTAGCTTTGGTCTCGACTTTCGCCGGGGCTGGCGGCGGAAGTGTCTGTGATAAATCGGATTTGCCACTTAGAGGTGTGTGACTATAGAAGCTTTTCAGTTGGCCCATGGCCAGAAGCCCAATGCCCACGCCTATGGCGGTGGCCAGCAAGACTTGCGGGGGCGAGGGCAAAGTAAATTTTTTATCGGTAGGGTTCAAACGTTCGTCCCAGGAATTGGTTACTTACAACCATATAGTGACAATATTAGCCTGCATCTTCCGTCAGCGGATTAGCTATACTGGGTTTCTGTAAACATTTGAGCAAGATTTTACCGGCAATTATCAACTTAACCAGGTTTTGGTAAAGTAAAGCAGGTAATCAAGAAGACTCTTGAACCGTTCGCGGTATCTATTCAGGCTCTAGGAATCAGTGGTAGCCATCCATTAAATTTTTTAGGAAAGGCGGTATCGGTGCAGGTGGTGTCGGCGGTCGGCAAATCAGACGATCAGGAGCGAATGGTTGGTCCGAGCGGATTTTTGGAGCTTGGCGGCAACGTTCTGGTTGTCGATTTCGGTAAAGTCTTCCTTGAAGATACTGTGGTTGGCTTCCTTTACGAAGATGGCCTCCTCAAAAATGGTAGTTCGCCAGACAGTGATGACGCCCAGTGGCGTTTAATTGACGATTTGGAGGGCTGTATCTTTCGTGGTATTGACTCGGCCGGGCTAGAACTTGTGATTCCCGTCTCTGAGTATGGTGGGCCGACTGGCAAGCTTGTATACAATGGCCAGTCTTTTAATGTTTTGAACGGACGAATTGCTACTGAAGAGCACATGTTGGTTGGTGAGTTCCACGACACAGGCTTAGTTACGGTGCGCGACCGTTACACTAAGGTAGCTAGACGAGAGCTCGATGAGACAGCCATCCTCAATCTTACTTTTGATGGTGTTCGCTCTGATGGTTCGGCATGGAAATACGAGTACATTCGTCCTCTAGCGCGCAAAGATAAGTCTTATGCCGAAAATGAGATTATTCGGTATTTCCAAGATTTTGATCGCTTGAGTGTTCTGCAGAAAAAATATGTGATTGATAGTCTAAATATTTGGTCTGCCAGCGGAATTCTTCAAGTCGTGCGTAAGTCTGAAGGCAATGCTGCTTTGGGTAACGTCAAACACGGTGCGGCTGGGGTCACAAGAGTTCGCTCTGGTATGGTAGATCTTGATTTAGAAGAGTTTGATCGTGATATCGATTTGTTCAAACGTTTTGGTGCGCTGGCTGTGGTATCGACTAGAGTGCAACCCTATGTGGAAGTGCGCATCAATTTAGTCGTTTCTCATGAGTTTGGTCACCAACTGCAGTTCTGTCTCTCGCAAGCCTTGCAAGATCGGGTGGCAGAACTTTATGCTGCTCGTCTTAAGCGTTCTTTGAAGATGTGCCCAACTCCAGCTGGTTACGAAGGTGGTTCGGAAATTCTGCGTCCTGAATATGTCCCGAATCGCATGTTTGTCTCTGGTTATGCCAAGGCAAGCAAGTTTGAGTATTGGGCCGAGAGCGTTGCTGCGTTCTCTGTTCCGGAAGGACGCAGACTGCTCAAAGAGCTAGACCCAGCCATTCATAAAATGTTGACTGAGATAGTAAAGCATCCCGAAACTGCTTTTACTGCCATTTTGACAGAGCCACTGCTAGACTTGCAGTCTAGTCTAAGGTTAGGAGGAGAGTTGAGAGAGGATTTGCTCAATTGCTAACTCCTTTGGCCTCTGTGGCTACAAGAACCCTCTCCTTAATCTTAGCCATTTCTTTTGGCCTTACTAGTGGATTGGCAATAAGCGATCCTGCACAGGCTGCTTCTGATGCGGCTCAGCCTGTGCTCAAAGCTATTGATCCATCAGCTGCCAAGCTGGATGCTCCGCCGCCACCAGAGGCCGCCGTTGACCCTGGTCGAAAATTCAATCAGAGTAATCCTTTCAATAGTGGCATTCAGGGGCGTCCCTTAGGCGCACCACCTGGACCACCAAGCACTACTGGTATGCTCAGTCCGCAATTCGATCAGGCCCAGTCTAGCTCGGTCAACCCTTTAGATGAGCAGCGTGTGACACGACTTGAAAAACAAGCTTTTGGTAACACTTATCCTGAGCATGAAGTTGAGGATCGCCTAGAGCATCTAGAGAAAGAAGTGCTTGGTGGTAAGCGTGATGGACAGACTATTGAGCGCATTGCTCGCTTGGAACAGAAATTACTTGGTGGTACTGCTTTTGGTGGCGCCTTTGGCGGCACGGCGTTAGGGCAAGCTGCTGTGCCATCTAGCTATCAAGCTACTAATCTTACGCCTGTGAACATGTCGGGCAACAATTATATTCCTGTGCCTGCTACTGCCTATCCTCCGCCAGTGGCGCAATTCCCTAGTAATCAGTCGCAATATACTAGTAGTCAATCCCAGTTCGCGAATAGCCAGCCCCAGTACGGCAGTCCATCAAGCTTTCAAACTTCTAACCAGGCTTTCCCCAATCAAACTTCTCCTAATCAGCTGCAAGTTCAGCGCCCGCAGATACCGGGCAATCATTTGCCACCAGGACAGGTGGCAATGCCTCCTGTATGGAACTCTCAGCCAAATTTTTCTCCTCGTGCCTATGGGCCAGGACCAGCTCCAAGTCCAGTTCCGGGAGCTAGTCCAGTAGCTGGTTCTGGATCTCTACCGGGGTCTCGGCCTGTTTCGACCAACTTAGGCAATACTGCTAGTACTAGTACTAATTATGGTGCTAATACTAATAAGGTCACGTCTCCGAACCGCAGTCAGGTGGCCAACGCTAACGCTAATCCAAATAATAATTCTGTTCCTGTTCCTGTTCCTGTTCGTGTTGCCCAAAATACTGGTTCGCCCAATTATTCATCTCCGAACTATGCTCCTGCGGCGCCAGTAGCTAGTTCTCTCACTATCGACGCTGCTGCTGTGGCTAACTCGCTCAACTATGACGGCCAGGCCGGAGATTACCTTGGGGCTATTCGTCGTTTGAGCACGGGCAACAACGGTACCTCAGTCTACGCTCACTGGCGGCAGTTTCCTGTAAGAGTGCGCTTGCCGCTCGGCTCTCCTGAGTCGTGGCAACGCAACCTTGAGTCTGTTATTGCTCGCTGGGATCAGTATGTGCCGGTCAAAATTGCTCTGCCACATGAGCCATCAAATGTAGATGTACTCTGGGTTAATCAGTTGCCACCTAAAGCCCTTGGCGTTTGTCGTCTCAATATTGTAAATGGCCAAATGCAGATCTGGGTATATCTTCTGCGTCCCAGCTTCTATGCGGCTGATGTACCAGAGCGCACGCTGGCAGCTGTCTTTACACGAGAAATGGGCCATGCTCTTGGCCTCTTTGGTAAATCTGAGAAGAATTCCGATTTGATGTATGCCGCTGAAAATGGTAGCTCTAATATCAGCGTCACCTCGACTAACGCCTCTGCTGTTGGAGCCAAAAAGAAAGCACCTATCAAGTTGCCTGGTATTGGTGTCCGCGATATAAACACCCTCAAGCGTGTTTATGAGGCGCCTTCTACTCCGGCCGGTCTCAGTCTTGAGCAACCGTTGGAATGGGCGACTAGCTACTGATTGCCTGGATTGGACTGGTGAAGTGTAAGCAAGAAGCGAAATACTTAATTACTCAAGTATTTCGCTTCTTTCATATAAACAACGCAACTAGTTTATTGACATCACTTTGTAACCACTTGGGATCACAAACAATTCTGCAGAGGGTTCAGCAGTGCTAACTTTGGTCAAATTCATGCTAGTGGTTGTACCGCTTGCTTTGGTCGTACTTTTAACTAAAATTTGGGCGTTATTGTCGACCCAAACTTCCGATTCCACACCATTTTCTTTATAGCTCCAACCATGACAGCTGCGACCATCAATACTTTTTACACCCAGGTCTTTAGCGTTTTTCTTTTTCGCGGTCTCAGCGTCCATATTGCCTTCGTAGCCTTGCTTAAGAGGCATTTTGGTGATCATTTTCTGGGCTTCCATGATCGAATAGCAGACTTTACCTGGGTAGTCGCTGATTGAGACCACTTTGAAAGATGGCCCCTTGCTTTCAGAGCGCAGCTTGCCCTTGCCGTCTGAGGTCAAGCGCATTTCGGTCTTGCCGGCAGCCGAAACGCATTCATAATTGGCGTCGTACACTTTGGGATACAATTCAGTTTTTTTGTCTGCCGCTTGGGCGGCACTGGCGCTGGTCAGTGATATCACGGCAAGAGCCAGTGATGCTAAGACTTTCATGCTTATCTCCTATCAAATTCTTACTGATTACCGTGGCGGCTGATGAATACCATAGCAATTATTCCGGTCTTCCTTTGAAATTGCTCATACCATTTGGTCAATAAAAGGTGCAAAATTCATATTGCAGGAAGCCCATGAAAGAGCAACGTTTGCGCCACATAAATTAGGGGGACACTCAAGATGACCACAGAAGCAAAGATTCAAGAGTTAACCATTGCCCATAGCCCCGATACGGATGATGCTTTCATGTTCTTTGGCCTACACAAGGGCAAAGTTGAAACTGGCGGAATCAAAGTCAATCAAGTGATGAACGATATTCAATCACTAAATCTAGAAGCCCTCAAGGGGCGCTATGAAGTTTCTGCAATTTCTTTTGCTGCTTATCCTAGCGTGCGCCATATATATAAGCTGATGTGCTGTGGTTCTAGTATGGGTGAAAATTATGGACCAATGGTGGTGGCACTACCTGGCACCAGTATTGATGATTTAAAGAATATGACTGTGGCTATACCCGGACAAGAAACTTCGGCCTTCCTGACAATGCGGCTCTGGCAGCGCAGCTTGGGCCTTCCTGAGCTAAAAGTAGTGGCCGCGCCTTTTGATCAAATCGTTGAAAAAGTCTTAAGTGGAGAAGTTGGTGCTGGTTTGATTATTCACGAGAGCCAACTGACTTACGCCCAAGAAGGTCTGACAAAGCTTGTCGATCTCGGTGTCTGGTGGCAAGGCGAAACTGGCCTGCCACTGCCTTTAGGCGGCAACGCTGTGCGTAAAGATTTGGGGGAAGAGATGATGCATGAGGCCGCCAACATATTTAAGAGTTCGGTGCAATATGCACTGGCCAATCGTTCTGAAGCTCTGCAGTATGCTATGTCGTTTGCGCGTGATATGGATGAAGCAACCGCAGACAAGTTCGTCACCATGTACGTCAACGATTTAACTGTTGATTGTGGAGAGAAAGGTCGTGAGGCTGTGCGTCTCTTCTTCCAACGGGCCTACGATACTGGCATTTACCATGAGCTTATTGTGCCTGAATTTGTTGTTTAAATAGTGTCAGTGTTTAATCTGCTTGATTGACAAATTGTTTAACCGCGCCCATGTAGCCTGCGGTATTGACTAGGCCAATATCGTTGTGGCCTTCACCGTGACAGGTATACATTTGCTTGGGTGGCAAAGCCTTGCTGTACATTGTTTCGCAGTAGCTGAACGGCAAAATAGTGTCTTTGTCGCCATGCATAAACAATATTGGCGGATGAGCTTCTTGCACTGCACTCAAGTTATCGAAGTTAGGTTCTGGCACCAGATTCGGCGGTAAGACCCAGAGAAAGAATAGCTTGTCGCGAGCTGCTTGCAGTAAGGAGGGAAAGCCTGATTGCAATATTACTTTGCCCACCTTGCGATTTTTCATGATATGAGTGGTGACGCCACAACCCACTGATTCGCCATAGAGTATGATGTTCTCTGGCTTGTAGTGCAAGGTGTTGACCACATAGTCATAGGCTGTCAGTCCGTCTTCCAAGGCGTGAGCACAGGTGGCACTGCCACCACTTTCGCCAAAACCTTGATAGTCATAGAGAAAAACAGAGGCGCCGCTATTGACGAGCAGCGAGGCTAGACCAACGCGGTGGCCGATATTTCCGGCATTACCGTGTGATACCAATATGACTTTTTCGCTTGGTTTTTCGACAAACAAAGCAGCCAGTGTTTCAGGTTTGTCAAAGCCTTGGTTTTTTGACAGTTTTGGCAGGGGGATCTTTAGCTCTTTGCTTTTGGTTTTGAAAAGCTGGTCTAGTTTACCTAGTTGAGTCTTCCAGCTGACGTCATAGATTGGGTGCAGCACCGCTGCGTCTTTGAATACAAAGAGCAAAAGCAGACCTAAGGCCACGTACAAGACATAGAGCTGAACGACAGCCTTGATTATCTCTTTCCAGTGAAATTTATTGGGCTTTGTTTTCTTTGATTTTGGTTGGTCTTGAGCTTGATCTTGATTGGCCGATTCAGTTGAAGCTTGAGGCATCAATGGTTTTCCTCACAAAGAATTTTTCTTACAAAGAGACTGCTGGGATATTGCCATCTTATAGTCGGTTATTCCCCATGGGTGGTCCAGCAGACAATTTGTAAAGTGTTGGACCTTTACCTAAGGGAGTTATGCGTTAGCGGCCGCTGGGTGAGGGCATGATGCTAAAATCTTGAAGCTAAGGTACGGATGAAAGTTTGCATATCAAAGACTACAGATCAAAGACTACAGAACTATAGATACGGTTCACCTCATGGACGCGATGCAGGAAACTATCGGTTGGGAAACCTATTTAACGGCTGGCACCAAAGCTCTTGGCCTTAGCCGTTATGATGATGCCGAGAAACTTTTTCAGAAAGCCTTGATGGAAGCGCGCAAAGAGCTGCAAGCAGGAGCCAAGCCAGCTGAAGTTCTGGCCGCATCTTCAGCTGACACAGAGACTACTGATTCTCTCTCTGCCATCTCGTCGCCAGAATCCGCCTACAGGCAGGCATCTAGCTGCGATTCTAGCTCCGATTCTAGCTCCGATTCTAGTTCCGATTTGGATTGCGAATCTCATTTGGCCGCAGCAGATGCACTGGTGGGAGATAACGCTCAACTGGCTGAAATTGGAGTGGCCCGCATTTCCGCCAAGATGGGCGAACTTTATTTGGTGCAAGGGAAATTCAAAGAGTCTGAGAGCTTCCTCAAGCAGGCCATAGATTTATTTGAGCGCACCCATGGCAAAGACAGCAAGCCTGTGGCCGATTGTTTAACTGAAATGGGAGCGGTCTACCGCGCCCAGGGTAAATATTCGTCGGTGGAAGCACTCCTGCGAAGAGCCCTGACTATCTATGAGAGCGAAGGCTTAGAGCAGCAAGATCCCCTTGAAGTGGCGACTATGCTCGGTAATTTGGCTGATTTCTTGCGCGCCCACGGTAAATACAATGCTGCCGAGCCGCTTTTTCAGAAAGCTTTAGCCAAACGTGAATCGGTGCTTGGCCCGGACCACCCTTCGATTGGACCCTACCTGCATAATTTAGCCCTGCTCTATCATGCTGAAGGCAAATACGACCAGGCGGAACCTCTCTACACCAGAGCTGTCCGTATGTTTGAAGAGACGTGGGGGCCAGACCACCCGAGTGTTGCCACTGTGCTCAACTACCAAGCTGAGCTCTATCGCATGCTTGGTGATTTCGCCCGCTCTGAGAAAATCCACTGGCGTGCTCTAAAGATTAGGCAGACTGTGCTTGGCCTGCAGCACCCTAGCACAGCTCAGACTCTCAGTAATCTAGCTTTGCTTTTTCATATTCAATGTAAGTACGATCAGGCCGAGCCCCTCTATCAATCGCTGCTTGAAATTCGCACCAAAGACTGGGGCCCCAAGCACATGCATGTAGCAGAGGTGCTCAATTCACTGGCTGAGGTTTATCACGATCAGGAGAAATATTCGGAAGCCGAGCCGCTCTACTGGCGCGCCGTAGAAATTATTCAAGAAAATATGGGTCACGACCATCCTACTGTGGCCAAGGCCCTGCGCCGGTTAGCTCATCTTTATGAAGAACAAGAAAACTTTAGCGAAGCAGACCGCCTTTACCGTTGGGGCCTCGGTGTCAGCGAAAAGGCACTGGGTGCCGAGCATCCTGAGGTGGCAGAATTGGTAGCACGCTATGCAGCTCTGCAACGCAAGCTCATTCTAGATGATGATAACGACGATACCACTGAAATATTGTGGCGCGATTAGCGCTTGAATTTCCGCCTTAACTAGCTTTTGACCTAGCTAACTGGAACTAACTTAGAAGCGCCAGGAATGCCGACTTTGAGTTTCTGACGCACGCCTTCACCGGCAAGAATGCCGCTGGTGGCTGCTTGACCAACGCCCCTTGTCCACGAGCTCGAGTCACCAATAATGAACAAGTTCGGAACATTGGTTTCCATATTCTTGCTTACTGAAATCGAGTCTGGATAGCTTTTGCACTCAGGTGCATAGAGAAGTGTTGACTCACCGGCCACACCTGGGCAAATTTTATCGAGGGCATCGAGATACTCGATGATGCTCTCTAAGATGCGGTGAGGATAAGCCAGAGAGATGTCGCCACATTCAGCTTCAAGAGTCGGTTTGATTAAATTGTTGGTCAAAGACTTAGTGCGTCTGCCTGCTTTGAGATCGCCTAAACGCTGCACTAGTGGGCCTCCACCGGCCAGCATATTGGCAATTTTGGCAATGGTCTGTGAATACATTTGCGGATTCTTGAAAGGTCTAGTGAAGGTTTTTGAGACCAGCACGGCAAAGTTATTGTTTTCAGACTTCTCGTACATCTTTGAGTGGCCGTTAACCAGCACGTAGTCGCGGTGGTTTTCTGGCGTGACAAAGCCTTTTGGGTTCGAGCAGAAGTTGCGCACCACATCGCCGGAGTGACGACTTCTGTAGTAGAGCTTGGGTTCGTAGAAGCGCTTGTCGACTTCTTCAGTGAAGAAGGCACTGGTTTCAACGCGAATACCAATATCGACTTGGCCGGGATTTATATCGAGGGCTTTATAAAACTCTTGTTGGGTGAGCCAAGCCGCCCCGCCGCGACCCACTGAGACGATACACATGTCGAAGGTGTCTTCAACTTCCTCTTCAGGCTTTCTGTAGCGGTCTGAACGTACTGCAAACTTTTCGTTGCGGCGAGCCACTGAGACCACTTTCTTGTCAAAGTGAAAGACTATATTCGAGCCTTTGGCTTTGATTTCATTGAGAATGCTGGTGTTAATTGCCGGAGCATTGTCTGAGCCGCAGTGCAAAAGCTCTTGATAGTGATAGACCATGCCAGCCATAGTGGCTTTCTTTTTAATCCACTCAAGATCGTCGGCATTGGGCTTGACCACCGGTATTTCGCAGGGAGCATGCTGCAAAATCGTAGCTCTGACCATGTCTAGGCGTTTTTGTAGTTCTACTTCGCCCACTAGGTCGTAGAGACGCCCGCCAATTACTGGTGAGGCTGAGAGAATTACTTTGAAGTCGTTCCAGCTACCCGCTGATTGTCCGGGGGCGCAATAGCTACAAGCTTTTGGTGGACACACGGTCAATTTGCCTTGGTCAATCGGGCAGGCATAGCGCTTCTCGTAGGTTGGGCCAACGTCAAAGACATGTACTTCAATGTCTGCACCGGCTAGCTCCTTGAGAGCGAAGAGACCGGATGCACCGAGGCCAATAAGAGCGAGTTTTTGCATGATTTACCGTGCTGCCACCAAATTGTTAAGCTTAAAAGCAAACCATTATCGTACCACCGTTTGGCAGGGTTGCTAAGAGAAGGTTGCGAGCCCTTTATAGAAGTTTTTCTTAATCTAGAGTAGGGTGGGTCGAGTTTTGGTGGGCATTGGAGCATGCCGTAGCACCCTAGAACATGCAGTAGCACCCTAGAGCAGCAAGGGTGGCTAGAGCAGCTAGAGCACCTAGAGCACAACAGACCAGCTAGTCGATGATTGCAGTTGGCACCTGAGATACGATCGCGAGTTTTTCAATCAAATCTTGCCAGTTGCTCTCACCAATTTTTGCTACGAGCTCTTCTTGGGCCTGTTCCCACAAAGGTGTTGCTAGTCTCAATATTCGCTTTCCGTGATCGGTAATGACGATACGCTTTATTCTTCTGTCACCCACCGATCCATCAATAGCTGAATCTTGCTCGACAAGCCCTTGCTCTAGCATCGGCTTGAGCGTTCGTGTAAGCGACGTGCGATTCATACCAAGGCTTTCAGCTATGTCTTTGATCGAGTGAGATTTACAGAGAAAAGCCGTAACCAGTAGGGCTAATTGCGTGCTAGTTACTCCTGCCGGAGCCAGCACAGCATCATAATACTGGGTGACTAGGCGAGACGCCTTTCTAATACGCGCACAAGTGCAACCCTCTGCAATCAAGCGGCATATTTTTAGATCTGGTTCGCTATTTTTCATTGGCGTGAAAGAAAATTTTAAAAACCAAAATCTTAAAAACAGAAAACCCATCTCGCATGAGTGAATTAGGTTTATATACACGCATCTTTGGAAGCCCAGCTCATGGTCTTTGAATTGTAAATTAGGTGTATATACACCTAATTTGTAAAACAGAGATATCTATCACGATTTGAAGAAAGTCCCACCAATTCTCAATTGAGTTCCAATCAAAGTTTTGAATCAAAGTTTTGAATCAAAGTTTTAAATCAAAATTTCAAACCAAAGTTTCAAAGCAAGATCTAGAAATTAGATTTTAAACCAAAGTTTTTGCGTCAATAAATCGGTGAGTGCGCCCGGTGTCTAGCTTAATTAACATGGTTGAGATTTCAGAGAAAATCAAATCAGTGACTTTGGCGATGGTTGCTTTTTTCTCTTTTTTGAAATCAGCATAGTAGACACTCAGATCAATTGCCTCGCCCACGTCAATTAAAATTTCGCGGGGGCCTTTAATTGACGGGTCGCCGTCAAAGATTTCAATTTCCATGCGCTCGATAACGTCTGAGTAGCGCTCTTGGGTCATGTGCTCAGTGACGTAGCCATCATAGATACAAATGAAAGTAACCACACGATTGAGGTCTCTGTAATAGCTTTTGTAGACCCTTTGTTTTTCTTCGTGAACATGGCGTTCGTATTCCGTCATTTTCTTTTCATCTTCGAAAATGAAGTCATCCAGTTTATTGCGAAGAATGCGCACACACTCTAGATCGCGAGCGTCTTTGGGTAGTTCAATTTCAAGAATGCGAGCGAGATTATTTAAGATGTGTCTGCGCAGAGCCTTTAGCCTTTCGTTCATACCAAGTGCTGGTTGTACATTCGCTGCTATGCCATATTCTTTTTCGATGGTGCCTAGCATTTTTTCAGCCAGGGCGCGCATACGGTTGTAGAAGCTAAAGTCTTCTGGAGAAACTATGCCAAGCTTGTTTTCTAGAGTCTTCAATGTTTCGCGCAGTGAGCTAGAAACGTCATATGGATATGTATATTTCATGGCGATGGGTTGAATGTAGACAGTCTTTTCGGCGTCGCCCGGGCCTATTTTTGCGCCATTTTTTTCCATATCTTGCATGGCCCAGAAAGCCATTTGTGCCGCTCCAGATTCAAGTGGCATGACAGTATCATTCTGCCTTGATAGTTCACCTTCCGGAAAGAGCACTAATTTCTTGCGACCTTCAGAAAGTATGCGGCGAGTGGTTTTGAACGATTCGCGATCAGCAGCACCACGTACTACAGAGTAAACTCCCAGGTGTTGTAGCCACCAGCCGTTGGCACCGTTGTCGTAATCAAAAACTTCGCGGGCTGCAACAAAATTGAAATGTTCCCCAGCCGCTCTAGCAAACATACCTACCACTTGTGGGTCGTGACGGTTTGAGTGGTTGGGGCAAATCATGGCATGTTTGCCTTTGAGTTTGGCAAAGCGCTCAAGGGCACCATCTTTTATAGTCACTCTGGTATCGTGCAGTTTTAGCTTCATGTAAAGAGGTAAAACCAGATTTACATACCAAATTAGGGCCGGGCTTTCTAATGGTGGGCGAAAATCGAGCATTTGGACCTCTGTTTCACTGTTTGCGAGTTCAAAATTGTAACCGCTCGAAAACCAGATTCCCTTAATTATTGAATCGGCTCGAAAGTAAAACCAAGGTCTTTACTGCGCCTGATAATTTCTTTTGTCGACCTGATGCATTGGCTGGGGTGTAACCCCTCGTGCAAGACCACCAGTTCGTTGCCTGGAATCTGTTTCATGATGCGCGAGACCACGGCCTCTTCGCCAATCGGGCGAAAGTCATCAGCCATGGCTCCCCAGTAAACTGTTGACATGCGGCGCTCTTTCAGGGCTTCGGCGCAGCGTTTGTCCAGGATGCCATAGGGGGCGCGGAACAGAGTTGGGCCAGCACCGACAATGTCGATTATTAGTTGATTGGTTTGATCAATTTCTTTTTCAACAGCCTTGCGGGTCAGGTTTGGTAAAAAAGTATGGGTCATTGAGTGGTTGCCGATAATATGACCAGCTTTGTGTACAGCTTCGACTAGCTCTGGATAGAGCCTGATGTTCTCACCAATAAAGAAGAATGTGCCTTTGACTTTTTCATCCTCTAGTACCACCAGTAGTTCTCTTGTTGTGGTCGGATTTGGTCCGTCATCGAAAGTTAGATTGATAGGTGTTTTCTCATCGTGTCTTGTATAGCGGTTCTTTGACCAGTATCCCGCAGGTAATATTGGCTTGGCGAGCGCTCTTAAAAAGGTCATATTGAACTTGTGCATGCGGTTTTCGAAGTCGTGGCTGCCGCTGCGAAATTCATATGATTGTTCAGCTAGCTGCTCGCTAGAAGCTAGCTGGTCTGCTGTTTTAGCGCTAGCTGTATCGCTGTCGTTTTCGTTCGAGCTATCGCTAATACTAGACATGGCTGGTTTCACCGACATCACCAGAACTTATTTTAGTGGCATTCTGAATTAAGGCATGAATGGCCCTTCTCGCCCGCTCTCCTACTTCACTCGAGCGTCTTTGGGCAATTGACTCGATGGCACTAGCAAAAGCGTAGAACCGCTCTATTGATAGGTGTGTAGCCTTCGGATGCGGTAGTAAGCTGCGCAAATAACCGCGTAAGTTATTCGATTCTTTTTCGGTGAGCGGATCAAGTATGCCGAGCAGCGGCTTGAGCATTTTTACTGAAACTAGCGGCCGTTGGTAGGTAATGACTCCTTGTGAAAGAGCCCTGCGAATTAAGCGACATTGTTTCAGCGGTGCTTTCTTGTCTCGGTCTCCTTTTTCGATTCTTGAGAGATCGGGATTCCACAAATCGAAGTCATGCAGTATGTGCAGAATTGACGGAGAGGTTTTGCCAAAGCTTGTAACCGGAAGAAGCCCATAAATAAACGGTCTAGATTCGCACCTGTCCACGTCTTTGGAGACGTTCAAAAGCACGGAGGCTATATTTGTCGAGCGCACAATTATCGCTTGCTCGTTTACTTGGCTAATGCGGCCCGGCGCAAACGCTACTTCCTTGACGGCAAATTCTTGGCAGAGCAGCATGTCTAGCACACCGTCTCCGACTAGAGCGCCGAATTCAGCTGTGGTGATATTTCCTGCCACAAAGTAGATGGTAACTTCAGGGATTTGCCGGCCGAATTTTACCGAGAGAACACCAGTCACTCTCTCTAGGCTGAGAAATTGCATGACATTGAAGAGAGTGCCTTCTCTTACAGACGTTATGTGAAAGCTGATGCCCAAGAGCGCTCCCAACTGTGCAATAGATCTAGACCGTCAACCTTATAGATTATATGGTAACGGAGCCGGTAAAGCTTGTAAAACTACTTGCTTTTGAGGGTTTCGAAGCGCTGTTCGAGAGCCTTTGCTACTTCTTTGCGGTCATCAAAGTCGATTGTGCTGTCTTTCAGTATTTGATAGGTTTCGTGGCCTTTGCCAGCGACGACAATGACATCTTTGGGGCTAGCCGCTAGCACAGCTGACTCAATGGCCCGAGCGCGGTCGACTTCGACAGTGACGCCTTTAAGGCGCTTGATTCCGGTCAAAATGTCGGCGATGATTTGTTGTGGGTCTTCTGAGCGTGGATTGTCTGAAGTGACTACCACTTCATCTGCTAGGTTCTCAGCAATTTCGCCCATTTGTGGACGTTTCGATGAATCGCGGTCGCCGCCGCAGCCGAACACCGCGATTAGCTTGCCGTCTTCAGGCACTAGGGCGCGAGCGGCTTTGAGTACGTTTTCTAGGCCGTCAGGTGTGTGGGCATAGTCAACAATACATAGTGGTGAGCGGTCTTGAGCCGCTAAATGAGGCGGCGGCGGCACTACCTCAAAGCGACCAGAGACTCCGCTAAAGTCGACTAAGGCTTCAGCAATAGCTTCTTTTTCTAAGCCTTCACCCATGCAGACGGCCATGGCAGCCATGATATTGTAAAGGTTGAAGCGACCAGTCAATTTTGTGGAAAAAGATATGACACCACTGGGAGTGGCGAGCGTTAGCTTCATGCCGGAGAAGTCGAAATTGCCTTTCTTAACGTGAATAGAAGCTTTTTCGCTATAGCCATAGGTGATTAGATTGATGTCTTTAGCTGTGGCTTTGATGAACTCTGGGGCTAATTCATCATCAAGATTAATAGCGGCTGTGCGCGGATGGACAGCGCTTTTTCCTAGCATTTCGAAGAGCTGCCGCTTAGATTGCCAGTAATGCTCCATGGTTTTGTGAAAATCTAAGTGATCTTGAGTGACATTGCTCAGACAAGCTGCGGCAAAATGACAGCCGAAGACTCGTTTGAGAGCAAGGGCATGACTCGATACTTCCATGGCGATTTGTTTTACGCCGCGGTTGGCCATGGTGTAGAGCAGTGCTTGCAGGTCAGAAGCTTGGGGAGTGGTGTGCTTGACGTCTAAATATTCGCTTTCGCCCAAATACTTTCCATCCTTGAAAGAAGGAATGCGCGCACCCAAGGTGCCAATTAAGCCTGTGGGCTGTCCGTTGGCGTTGAGTATTTGCTCAATTAAGTGAGTAGTTGTGGTTTTGCCGTTAGTGCCGGTCACTCCAAGTAGTCTGAGCTTTTTGCTGGGCGTGTCAAAAATCTCGCTTGAAACCGCTGCAATAGCGGCGCGCACATCTTTGACGACAATAAGTGGAACTGAGTATGGGCCAGATTCTTTTTCTGAAAAGACGACGCTGGCGCCTTTTTCAATGGCCTGGTTAATAAATTTGTTGCCGTCGACGGTATAGCCTTCAATAGAAAAGAAGGCATTGCCTGGCTCGACATGGCGTGAGTCGTAAGCAATTCCGGTGACTAACCCGGAGTCAGATTTAGAATCAGAATCAGCCGGTACCTCTCTTGCTGCAAGAGCCGCCCCGCTATCGCGGCGCAGCTCTGACAAGAGTTGATTTAAGGCTTTTGGAGCTGGTGTATCAAACTGGGTAGACACTTACCAACTTGCGTCCTCTAGATTCTTCGTAACGAACTATCCCTTGAATAACAGAGAAAAGAGTATCGTCAGAACCGCGCATGACGTTGAACCCAGGGTGGATTTTAGTGCCGCGCTGTCTTACTAGAATGTTGCCAGAGGTGACTGCTTCACCACCGTAGACTTTGACGCCGAGGCGCTTCGGTTGGCTGTCTCTGCCGTTTCTTGTAGAGCCCGCGCCCTTCTTATGTGCCATTGAGAGGTAACTCCTTCTACTTAAGCTTTGGCAGCAGCTTTTTCAGCTTTAGCTACAACTTTGTTGTCGACTTCGATTGATTCAATCATCACGCGAGTCGATTGAACTCTGTGACCCTGTTTCTTGCGAGTCCCTTTTTTAGATTTCATGTGGTAGACAATCACTTTATTAGCTTTGATTGTCGACTGAATGCGGCCGTGCACTTCGTTAACTTCCAATTTGGAAATAACTTTGCCGGTCACTTTCGCACCTTGAATATAAGGAGCGCCGATAGTGGAGCCTGCTCCGTCGACCAGCATTAGCACGCGGTCAAAGACGTGAACCGAACCTTCTTCTTCGCCAGACATATCGATGTCGATATAACGACCAGCGTGTAATTCATATTGCCTTCCGCAGGCTTCAACAATCGCGAACATTTTCGTCTCCAGCTATTGAACTCAGGCGAGTCTTTTTCCGTCTATATAGACATGTCCCGAAGAATCATGTCCCATATTTGCCCATGTCTTATATTGGCCCTTCTCAAGCCCCAGTTCTACGCCAAAACGTAAAACCTGTTGCTAAGAGCGGACAAGCGAACTCGAATAGTACCAAACCCTATCTTCGTGGTCAAACGAAGTTGCCTTAAATACCCACTAATTCGCAAGAATCGGTAAGATTTGATAACACTTTCATTAATCGATTATATAAGTAGAATAGATTTTTGCCAATTTATATAGGAGGAAGCCATGTCTGATGCAGTGAACGAAGCCGAACTCGGCCGCAGTAAGTACAGCAACACGCCAAAAGAGCACCTCTATCATTTGCTCACTATCGGCTGGGAGGTTAATAGCCCTCTCATAATTAAATACGTGGCAGAGAATGGTTTGCAAAAAGACTTGAACGATTGGCTGGCACTGAATAAGACGAAATAATCGACCTAGAAAGTCTGGCTTTTGAATTGTGAGCTTTCCATTAAACATATAAAGGAATTAAGCAGCGCCCCCTAATATGGGAGGACTTGATACCTACACAAAGTTTTTTTGGAGAAATAATCTCTATGTTGCAAGTTGGAAAAAGAGCTCCTGACTTTGATATGCCTTCTACCAAGGATCTGAAGACCTTGAAAGAAAATGTCAAATTGTCAGACTACAAAGGCAAATGGCTTGTTCTTTTCTTCTATCCTCTCGATTTCACCTTCGTTTGTCCTACCGAACTGAAGGCTTTCTCTGAGAAGTATGACGAAGTTAAAAAAGCTGGCGCTGAAGTTCTCGCTATCTCAACAGACAGCGTATTCAGCCACAGAGCTTGGATCAACACTCCAGACGCTCAAGGCGGACTCGGACCAGTTAAGTACGTTCTCGCTTCTGACATCACCAAAGATGTAAGCCGCGACTACGGCGTATTGATCGAAGATAAAGGTATCGCTCTTCGCGGTCTATTTATCATCGACCAAGACGGTGTTCTTCAATACCAAGTCGTTCACGGCTTGAATATTGGTCGTTCTGTTGACGAAACTCTTCGCGTTCTTGAAGCTCTCAAGACCGGTGGGCTTTGCGCAGCCGATTGGAAGCCAGGCCAAAAGCCACTTTCAGTTTAAGATCTGCTGTTAAACGAAGATCCCTTTGTTTATAAATGAAAGAGCCGTCCTTTTGGGCGGCTCTTTTGCTCTCTATAGGAGTTAGAATTATCTAGACAGATTTAGTCTGATTTAACAGGAGAATCGTATGCCACTGCGAATGGACGCTCCACTGCCATCTCTTGAAGGCGGAACGGACTGGTTCAATAGCGAACCAATCACAGAAGAAGACCTCAAAGGTCATCCGGTTTTAATTCACTACTGGGCAATCAGTTGTGGAATCTGCAAGGAGTCTTTGCCCGACCTCAATCGTTGGATTGATGAGTACGGCTCTAAAGGCTTGAAGATAATTTCCATTCACATGCCTCGTCAAGAGTCAGACACTGATGTGGCCGAAGTGAAAAAAGCTATTGATGAATATGAAGTGAAGCAGCCCTGTGTTGTCGACAATTGGCACACAATTACTGATCGCTTCGAGAATAAATATGTGCCAGCCTTGTATCTCTTCGATGCTGACCACAAAATGCGTCATTTCCAGGCTGGTGAAAAGGCCGTCAAAATGACCGAACCTGTGATTCAAAGAGTTCTCGGGCTAACCAAGACCGTCTAACTAAGTCAGTCTAATCAGAAACTAACTCTCCAATAATATAGGTGCAGATCATGGGTTCTAATGCCACAGCAGATAAGTCAGCTGATAAATCGGCAGACAAGTCAGCGGACAAGTCTATTGAAAAAGACAAGTCAGACAAATCTCAAGGCGACAATGAGGAAACCCACGCAGCCAACGAAAAGGTCGATGCCCATTCGCTTCACGGCAAGGCCAAAGTAGCTGAACTGCTACCATTTACATTTGAGCGCTCAAGCAAGTTGTTTGCTCGGGCCAAAGAACGTATTCCTGGTGGAGTTAATTCACCAGTGCGCGCTTGTAAGTCAGTCGGTAGTGAACCGATATTCATGGCCCATGCTGACGGCCCGCACATGTTTGATGAAGATAAGAACCGCTACTTAGATTATGTCGGATCATGGGGTGCGATGATTCTTGGTCATTGCCATCCACGAGTAATGGAAGCAATCGAAACAGCAGTTCGTCGCAGCACCAGCTACGGTGCGCCGTGTCGAGCTGAAGTAGAGATGGCCGAATTACTCTGCGAGATTGTGCCATCACTAGAGATGGTGCGCATGGTTAACTCTGGTACTGAAGCTTGTATGTCAGCTATTCGCCTGGCTCGGGCCTTCACCAAGCGTACTTTGATAGTAAAGTTTGACGGCTGCTACCACGGTCACGCTGATTCATTCTTGGTTAAGGCTGGTTCTGGTCTAGCAACTTTAGGAATCTCCAGTTCGCCTGGCGCGCCTGAAGAGTTGACCAAGCTCACTATCTCGTTGCCTTACAACGATGTTGACGCCCTGCGCCAAGCCTTCGCTAAAAAGAGTGACGAGATTGCAGCAATTATTGTTGAGCCAATTGTTGGCAATGCTGGATTGATTCAACCAACCGATGAGTTCATTAAATGTATGGTTGGTCTCTGCAAAGATTCTGGCGCACTGCTAATTTATGATGAAGTTATGACTGGCTTTAGAGTAGCCTTTGGTGGTGCTCAAGAGTTGCATAAAGTCAAACCTGACTTGAGCTGCTTCGGCAAAGTAATTGGTGGTGGTTTACCTGTAGGCGCTTATGGTGGCCGCAAAGATGTGATGGAACACATTGCTCCTCAAGGTTCTGTTTATCAAGCCGGAACTCTTTCTGGCAACCCGCTAGCAATGGCTGCTGGTCTTGCTCAGCTGAGATTCTTGAAAGCCAACAAGCCTTATGCAAGGCTCGCTGAAATTACTGAACTATTGGCTAATGGCTTCAAAGAAATCGCAGCCAAAGAAGATATCGCCGTTCCGCTGCAAGTTACCCACGTGGCTGGAATGCTCAGCTTCTTCTTTACCGATAAGCCAGTGACTGATTTTGATAGTGCTCTAAAATGCGATACTGAATTGTTTGGCAAAGTATGGCGCGGTCTTCTGGAGCGTGGCATTTACTGGCCACCTTCGCAATTTGAATCAGCCTTTGTCTCAACTGTTCATTCTAAGGCCGATGTGCACGATACTCTTGTCGCTTTTGAAGCGAGCTTGAGAGCTGCGATTGCTAAAGACAAATAGCAAGCTGAATCTAAATAACACTCTAAATAGATGAGGACCCTATGCAATTTATCGTAACTGGCCTAGATGGCGAAGATGATGGCGCCCCAGCTCGGCGCACAGCAGTGCGAGACGCTCATTTGGCTGGTATCGTTGAATTGAAGCAATCGGGAAAGATTTTGTTCGGCACCGCTATTCTTGACGACAATGAGAAGATGACTGGCTCAGTTTTGGTGGTTGATTTTGCTGATCGCGCCGAGCTTGACCAGTGGCTGAAAACAGAGCCTTATGTCACTGGTGATGTCTGGCGCAAGATCGATGTGGCTCCTTGCCGGGTTGCCCCGATGTTTATGGCGAAGTAGTTAGGATTGAGTTCGACTCTTTCTCGCATTTAGCGGGTAACTCGCTAGATAAAGCCTTAGCGCTCATTCGAGTCAATTTGCTCAGAGGGCAAGTTTTTTTCAGAACGTAAGAGTGCTCTGGCGACAGTTAGCACCGACACACTTTGGGCCCCAGCTCTGAATAGAGCTTGGGCACAAGCGATAGCTGTCGCGCCAGAAGTGAGCACGTCGTCAATTAAGATTATGTCTTTCCCTTTGACTCTATCGCTTGCAGTGAAGGCGCTGTCTACATTGATAGCTCGCTCGCTTTTTGTCAGCCCGTATTGGGGCGATGTTACTTTAGATCTAATAAGCGCCTTGGTATCGCATCTGATGCAAGCTCGTTTGCTTAGTGCCAGTGCAATTAGTTCGCTTTGATTAAAGCCCCGCTCATCTAGCTTCGTTTGATGGAGGGGGACGGCGATGAGAACTATTTTTCTCATTGCCTTTTGGGGCGCATTGTCGTGCTGCAGAAGACAACCTAGGCCAGCCTCAAGCACTTTTGCTAGATCGCCAGCCAGTTCTTGTTTATCTTGATATTTGAAGGCGCGAATAGCTTGGCGCGCTAAGTCTTTATAGGGGCAGATGCTGATGCAGTAAATTTGCGCTGTATCGTTTTTTGTTAGGTTCAAGGTGACCATCATGGGTTTAGTCTTTGTCAGCCCTGCTATGCAACCTTGGCAGAGAAATCTAGATTGATTAATAGGTTGGCATGAGAAGACCGGTGGCTGTATCGTGCCGTCGCATAGTAGGCATGGCCTTGTGCCCAACAGCTGAACAAGGTGAGCCTCTATATAAAGAGCAATCGAACAAATACTCTGCCAGGCTTGATTGACCATTAGCATTTACCTACAACTAACTGTTACCTATATAAACGTCAGAAAGCCTCTTAAAGTTCAGTTTTTCGCCTGGCCAATTGAGTTAATATAGGTTGGCAATAGCGAGCTATTGAATTCGCTGCTTTTCTTAAAACAGACACGCAAACTTTAAACAGGTGGCCCCGGTGCAATTCGAAAATTTGATTGAGCAAGCTGAAGGCGAACTAAAAGATGCTTTCGCTAGAATGGATCGCATTGCCCTCGTCAATCAGAAGAGAGTCTTAGATAGTTACCGTGAGCACCAGGTAACTGAAGAGTATTTTGCCGAGCGCACCGGATATGGTATCGACGATATCGGTCGTGAAATGATCGATAAAGTCTTCGCTTCTGTTCTGCAGGCTGAAGCTGCGGCAGTGCGAATGCAGATGGTCTCTGGTACTCATGCAATTGCTTGTGCATTATTTGGCAATCTGGAACCGGGCGATACACTAGTAGTTTTAACTGGCAAGCCCTACGACACCTTAGAAGAAGTAATTGGTGCTGGTGGCACCACACAAGAGCCAGTACGAGGCTCACTTACTGCCCTTGGGGTGAAATATAAAGAGCTTGCTCTAGACCCAAATCTATCTGTAGAAGAACTTTCGCAGCAGATCAAAGCGGCAGCACCAGCCAAGCTTTATCACATTCAAAAATCTCGTGGCTATTCCATGAGTAGACAAACTCTAAGCAATAAAGACATTGCTAAATACATTGCCGCTATCAAAGCAGTGGATGCTAAGGCTTCGACCTTTGTCGATAACTGTTATGGCGAGTTTGTTGAAGAACAGGAACCCACCGCCGTTGGTGCCGATTTAATCGCTGGCTCTTTAATTAAGAATCCCGGTGGTGGTATGGCTCTCACCGGTGGCTATGTGGCTGGGCGCAAAGACATGGTAGAAGGTGCTCTGCTGCGTCTTACCGCGCCGGGTATTGGCGGCCATCTTGGCATTACTTTCAATCAAAATAGACCGGTATTGCAAGGGCTATTTTTGGCACCATCAGTAGTCAGCCAGGCTGTCAAAGGCGCCATGTTAGTGGCCAGCGTTTTTGAAAAGTTGGGCATGATTGTTCATCCCGCCCCGGCTGCCGATCGCTACGATATTATTCAGGCTGTGGAATTTGGCAATCGCGAGCGTCTCATCAATTTTTGTCGAGCCTTGCAGAGCTTCTCGCCCGTAAATGCCCATGTATCGCCTGAACCTAGTTCGATGCCGGGCTACGCTGACCAGGTAGTTATGGCTGGTGGAACCTTCGTCGAGGGGGCCACTATAGAGCTTTCAGCCGATGGGCCGCTGCGACCGCCTTTTGCTGTCTATTTACAGGGTGGTCTTTCTTACCTGCACGTTAAATGTGCGTTATTGGGCTCCCTCAATCTTTCCGCCGAAGGCGTGTCGCCCTTCTTTTAGATTGCACTATTATTTACTTTAATTGTGCTGCTCTAATCTAATCTTTTTACTGAGTTAGCATTGAGCGGCTTGTTCTCTGGTTGCTCGAACACAATCTTGTCTATATGTCCCCAGCCATTGCGAATGAACCTTACGTGTCCATCTATAGTACCGTCGTCGCCGAGATCGACGTTTATACCTTCGATTTTACGGATAGATCTTTTGTCTCTGGTTAGCCTGTGGTCTGGCTTGCCATCTCCATTGGTGTCAACGGAGATGTCTTTGAGCCCGCCAAACCGAGTCCGATTCATATAGATTCTCATGTCCGTGGCGCCATCATTATTCAAGTCACAAGTGAAGTTACGAATACCTATATAGTAATTTGCCACACATCTGCCTGTACTGCCCACGGTTATTGTGTCCAAGTTACGGGGAAAGGTTGTCTGCTTAAGTGTGAGGCTCTTTTCGCTCTGCCCGTCTCCATTGAGATCAAGGTCAAGTTTTTGAAGTTCATAGCTGGCAAATGCTCTTTCGGCTTTGCCAGAAGCTCCCCTCTTATACGCTGCTCCCAGCGCTTCTTCGACAAGAGGATTTAGCGTTGCAATGGCCGCAATAGTTCCGTATTCAACGAATTCGTCCAATTCCTGACTTCCTCTCGATGAACTTGACATAGTTGAACTCCCTCTATGTGGTCTTTAGGTATCTGTGTTGCGGTATGAAATCTTCCGAAATTTTCTTTCGTCTAACCGCTCTATTCGTTCTATGCCGATACTTCGATATTTCGAGCGCGCTAATCTAATTTACGACTTTAAGACTTAGATTGTGACGAAACAATGTCTGCCTAATATCAAAAAAAATACGCGCTGAAATTACGGAAAAATCGAGCAATCTTCATCACATTCTTTTTGTAGAGTCCTCAGCAGCAGCTACTAGTGCGACAGGCCCGGAGCAGATCTCGTGAGTCTATATCGATAACCTCTAAGTTTATAAACTTATCCACATTAATTGGCTCTGGGGCGGCAGAATAGCGTTTTTTCGGCTGCATGAAAGCGTAATACTTCAACTCGGGTTCGGTTGTCATAATAGAAGTTCCGTTATAATTACTCTGCCCATTTACATACCTGACATTGACTCTCCTTGGGGATTAGCATGGTTGCTCAAATGCCTGCCAGACAGACCTCTTTACCAGGCGTGAAGCCTGAGCTGAAGATACTCGCGGGGACCGCCAATCCCGAGTTGGCCAAGGAAGTGGCCGATCACCTGGGCCTGCCGCTGACACCGATTAAAATCAAACCTTTCTCTGATGGCGAGATTTATGTGCAGTTGCAAGAAAGCGTCAGGGGCATGGATTGCTTCATTATTCAGCCTACTTGCACTCCAGTTAACGAAAACCTGATGGAGCTGCTCATTCTCATTGATGCCTTGAAGCGTGCTTCAGCCGGTCGCATCACTGTAGTAATGCCGTATTACGGCTACGGCCGCCAAGACAGAAAGGCTGCTGGCCGCGAAGCCATTACTGCTAAGCTCATTGCCGACTTGCTCACCACTGCTGGCGCTCAAAGGGTAGTTGCCCTTGACCTGCATGCACCGCAGATTATGGGCTTCTTCAATATTTTGGTCGATCACTTATATGCCAGCCCTGTTCTGCTCAAATATGTCCGTGACTTGAATTTGAGCGATATGGTTCTTGTCTCTCCCGATGTCGGCGGCGTGTCGCGCACCCGGGCCTTTGCTAAAAAGCTAGACGACGCCCCAATCGCTATTATCGACAAACGTCGCACCAAGCATAATGTTGCCGAAGTGATGAGCGTGGTTGGTGACGTCAGAGGCAGAACAGCCATTATGGTCGACGACATGGTCGACACCGCTGGCACTTTGGTCAAAGGCGCAGAGCTGCTTATAAAAGAAGGCGCTACCCGAGTATTTGCTTGCGCTACCCATGCTGTGCTTTCTGGTCCAGCCAATGAGCGTTTAGAAGAATCACCAATCGAGCAACTGATTGTCACTAATTCGATTCCTCACGATATGACCCATATGTCTAAGAAAATTGTCGCTCTATCAGTGGCAGAATTGCTTGGTGAAGCCATTTGGCGTATACATGATGATTCATCAGTTAGTGAGATGTTTGAATGAGTCTCATTCTCGAAAGCTTTCCCGTTGGTCCTTTGCAGTGTAATTGTTCGATAGTTGGTTGCAAAGAAACTGGCGAAGCTGTAGTGATTGATCCAGGCGGCGACGTTGAGGTCATTCTTGCCGCTCTTAAGAAGCACAATCTGACTGCTAAGTACTTGCTGCATACCCATGCGCACTTTGACCATATCATTGGCTCAAAGGCCATGAAAGAGAAGACTGGTGCCATCATTTGCTTGAGCAAAGGTGATCAATTCCTCTACGATAATCTCACTATGCAAGCGGGTAGATTTGGCTTCAAGGCTGAAGCTCCGCTACCAGTTGATCATTTCCTCGAAGACGAAGAAGAGATGATTATTGGTAAGCATAAGGCTTCTGTCATTCATACTCCTGGCCATACACCAGGCTCTACATGTTTTTGCTTGCAAGATACAGACAGCGTTTTGTTTGCCGGAGACACTCTGTTTCAACGTTCAATCGGTCGCACCGATCTTTGGGGCGGCTCCTTTGAGCAAATCGTCGATTCGATTAAGAATCGCTTGTTTACTCTTGATGACAGTACCAGAGTTGTAACTGGCCATGGCCCAGATACTGATATTTGGACTGAGAAGAAAGAGAATCCGTTTGTTGGTTCGTAGCATAAGGCTCTCAAATACAGGGTCTTGGTATCTCGTTTGCATCTCTCGAACTTCTAGGGTGAGACATTGAAATCGAAAGAGACAACTGAACTTGATTTTAGGCCATTCAATTCAGATGGAGTGCTGAAGGCTTTGTGCAGTGTTCTGCGCAGTAGCAAGCACTTGTCGTGGAATTATGCTGGTGACATTCAAAGTGTAATTGAGCGTATCGGCAAAGTTTTCGAATCATCACGCTGCTTTATTTTTGTTACTTCGCCTGAGCGGCCTGACATCGAAGTTTTTGAATATATGGCCTCTGGTGTTGCCGCTATTGCCCATCATTTTGCTAGCCCAATAGGGCAGAAATTAGCAGAGCAATTGATTGCTAATTCTGATGAGCTTTCTACTGTTGAGAATCTTGCTGAGTATGCTCAAGATCTCGATGAGCCGCTGCGCGACTACTTTGTGCGTGTTTGGGAAAGTTTTGGCCCACAGAAGAGTTATTTGATTCCATTAAGAGTTCAGTCAGAAGCCACCGGCGAGCGCCGAGCCGGCTTATTGGTGTTGCAGCAAGGCGAGTTGGGCGGTTGGAACAAGCAAGTTCTTGATAGTTTGCTTGCCATTGCCGACTACTTGGCCAAACTGGCCGAAGTAGAACAACTAGTGGCCAATCTTGAAGCGAAAGAAACAGAAGACAGCGCAACCGGTTTGCTTAATCGTCGTAGCTCAGCCAGTATTTTTGAAAAAGAAGTGGCCCGGGCCAAGTATTGCGGTTATGAGCTTAGTGTGGCTGTAATTGATCTCGACCTAAATAAGCGGTCGCCTGATTTGTACGGCTCGGCTAGCGGCGATGCCATTATTAAAACTGTGGCTCAGGTGATTAAGGCTAATGCCCGGCCAATTGATGTGATTGGCCGCTGGGGAGTGGACGAGTTTGTTGTTTGCTTGCCTTATGTATCGGCCGACGAGGCTTTCAAAACTGTTGACAGTACACGCAAGCGCATTAACGAAGCTTTGATGAACCTTGGCAAGGCATTGCCCAAGCAGGATGACCTCTGGTATCCGCAGACGGCCAGTGTAGGTATTGCCGCCATGGCCGAGGGAAGGCAGACATTTGATACTTTGTTTGCCGCCAGTCAGCTTTCTTTGGCTGACGCCCAGTCTGCTGGTGGAAACGTTGTTAAAGCTAATAAGCCTGCTTGATATCTTGCAGTAATTGTTCAATCTCTATTCTGGTTAGCAGCGGGTATAATTGGTTGGTACATCACCTTGTAGCAGTAATGGTTCTTCGGAAGGGCAATATGACAAAGAAAAATTCAGTTGTGGTCACTCTCGGGCGGTTTGCTGTGGCACTTGCGCTGATCGGTTACTGTGCTGCCCCAGTGTTTGCTGAAAGCGAAGCTGGTGGGTTTGTTATGGGTGGTGGCAGCGAATCTGGCGGCGTCTACAATAGTGGTGCCGAATCTGAATCTGGCGGTGTCTACAACAGTGGTGCCGAATCTGAATCTGGTGGCGTCTACAACAGTGGTGGCGAGTCTGAATCGGGCGGCCTATCCGAAGTTGGAGCCAGCAGTGAGTCTGGTGGTGTTTATGGTAGCGGTGCTGAAAGTGAGTCTGGTGGCTTGTATGGTACAACTGCGCCAGCTCCAGCAGCGTTCGACCCACAATATGGTATCAAGTCTTATAAGTGGTAAGACTTTTGCTCTAGTTCTTCTAGTTTAGTTTAGCGAGGGCTCTTCTTCTCTGCAGGGCTCTTTGCTTTTGGCTTAGGCTTTGAACTTACTTTGTGAGGAATTTTGTGAGAATCAGGGTGCGGCTTTTTGCCCACTGAAGTTGTTCTTGCTGTTGATGGCACCACTTTTTTAGCGCTCTCTGCTGCCGCTGCGTTTTTTGTACTGAGCAGGTTAGTCTTCGCTTGTGTGGCCTTGCTTGTAAAGTTCAAATGCGGATATATGGCGTAGCCGACAACACCGATGCCGTAGAGAGCAATTACGACCGTGGCTATTAGAGGCAGAGAATTCTGCGAAATGTCAGCACCGGGGTTATTGCCTGGTTCTTCAGCGTGGCGCATCACTAGTTTCAAAAGTAGTATGCCACCGAGGAAGCCACCAATATGGGCAAACCAACCAACTTGGTTGTCGCTACCAAATAGCCCATTAATGCAGTTCATGGCAAAGAAGACACCAATTAAAACCCAGGCTGGTAGCTTCGGGCGGAAGAACCAGGTAATCCAGGTGGTAACTTCTGCCCCCGGAAAGAGCAGAAGATAGGCAGCCAAAACACCGGCAATGGCACCACTGGCACCAAGTGAAGGAATGCTTGAGCTGGGATAAACCAAAATGTGCGTAAGGGCAGCGAGAATGCCGCAGCTTAGATAGAAGAGCAAATAGTTCTCTTTACCCATGCGGTCTTCGACGTTGTCACCAAAAATGAAGAGATACCACATGTTACCGATGAGATGAGCGAAGCCGGCGTGCATAAACATGGCCGAGAGGAAGGTAGAAAATTCTTGTATTGAGACGTGCCCAAGAAAGCGGTTCGGTACAAAACAGTAACGGGTCACTTCGCTTTCGTTGGCAAGCAGACCAGACGCTAGGGTCCAGATAAATACTCCAATATTGGCTGCAATCAAAAGATGATTGATTATTGGGTATGAGCGGGTGGGATTGTCGTCTGAAAGAGGAAACAAATTTCTATTACCTGCTGAGCTTGCCTATTAGAAAGTATTACTATCCTAGCGGCTGCTCGTGACAACCCTCAGGTCTTAACACCGATTTCAGAATCATGAGACTTAAGCAAAAAGCCCCCAATATAGGAGGCTTCTTACTTAAGCTGATAATTTTGCTTATTTGGTTTCGTGATCGGGCTTGAAGCCAAACTCTGCGGCTGTCTTTAAGTCTTTGCCTGACATCAGGGCGTAGGTAGCGGCGCGATTGGCGTAGGCTGAGCCGAGTTTGCTATCTAGTTCAATGGCTTTGTTGCTGTCGGCTAGGGCTTGCTCAAGTTTGCCTAGATGGCGGTAGGCCTTGCCTCTGTTGGCGTAAGCTCTGGCCGAATGTGGATTGAGTTCAATGGCCTTATCACTGTCGGCTACGGCCTTTTCGTACTCTTTCAAGCCAACATATGCATGGGCTCGGTTGACGTAGGCTGGGCTAAACTTAGGGTGCAGTTGAACTGCCTTGTCGCAATCAGTCACTGCTTCTTTGTGGCGGCCGAGATGGTTCAGGGCGCGGGCGCGGTTGGCATAGGCCATGGTCAACTTAGGCTGGAGGGCAATAGCTTTGCTAGCATCATCATTAGCTTTTGCATACTGGCCCATTTCAAGTTCGGCCCATGATCTATTGAGATAGGCCATATAGAGTTTCGGGTCTAAACTGATGGCCTTTGTGCAATCAGCCTCGGCTTTCTTGTATTGGCGGGAGAGCATATGAAGATTGGCTCTGTTGGCGTAAGCGCGCGCATAGTTGGGGCTCAGTTTTATGGCCTCATCGAACTTTGCCATGGCTTCCTGACCTTTGTGATCACCTAGAAGTTTTACACCTTCTTTTAGTGCGGCGAAAGCTTCAGCATTTTCTTTGGCGCCTTTTTTTACTGTCTTGGTAGATTTGACTGTTGTTTTTGTGGCTTTGGTCGGGGTCGCTGCGTAGGCTCCAATTGGCAAGCCGCCACTTAGCAAACCGAAGTTAGCTAGGTTGGCTAAGGCAAGAGCAGTCAAGACCTGTTTAGCGGTGACCTTGGAGGCGCATAGATTGGTCTGTGTTGCCAAGTTAGCTGAGCATTTGAAGCCTGTAAGCATTTATCTTTCTCCACCAAACTGTAAAAAAGCTTTTGAATTATCCCATCTATTGCATGTCAGTGCTATTACCCTTGGCTTGCCAGTTACAGATGTTATAGTGAGCGACTGGTGTTTACCATGCAAGTTGGATGACATGTCAATTGGTATGTTCAGACAGCGTACTATCGCCAAAGATGCACTGCTAGCGGTGGTCCTTTTGCTGATTGCTCAGCTTGCCTTTGGCTGGCTGATTGTCTATCTGTTGAGTGATATCGACACTAGGCTGTCTGGCCAAAGACACCGGTTGGCAGTGGTTTCTATTAGCAATAGAATTGCCAGCTTAACAGAGAAATTTGGCATTTTGCTAATCTTTGACCTGGCTCAAGATGGGCGTAATTCTGGCGCAGATACCGAAATGTGGCAGGCGCTTGCAGTGCGCATAGAAAGTGAGTTTAGGCGGCTACGTGTTCTCGCCAAGGAAGATTCACCCGCCCAAGAAATTTTGCAAGAACAAGAGACGATTTTTCGCGCGGCGGAAGCATTTTATAGAAAGCAACTAGTTCACATCAACGACAAGGCGACACCTAGTAAAGTAAAAATAGACCCATCGTCGCTAGTATTGAGCCATTCTGTTTTCGAGCACTACCAAGAGTTGCTTACCCGTTACAAGGCACAGCGACCGGCAAATGAGTTTTTGAGTGAGAATTCTCTTGTGACCGCCAAGAGTATTCTCGTCGGTACTTTTTTTGTTGATGTAGTCTTTACCTTTACCCTTTTTGCTTTGGTGCTTGGTCGCCTGGTAAATGGGATAACTGCCTTGGCTCTAAATATTCGTCGATATAAGAACGATCAGCCTTTGCTCGATTTCCCATCTTCGGGTGATGAACTGGCTAAACTCGAAAAACTTCTGATGGAGAGTATTCAGGCATTGGAGAATTCGACGCGCTATGAAATGACCCTAGTAGATGGTGCATCTGATGTGATTTTCAGGCTTGATTCAGAAGGTCGTATAAGAGATTTGAACGCTGCTGCTTTAGGGCAATGGGGCTATCAGCCAAGTGAATTAGAAGGTGCACCGTGGCAAACCATAGTGCCGACAGAAAGTCGGCAGGCCATGCGATCTTTCCTTTCGTCTCTGCCTCATGAAGATCATTCTTTGGCTTTCGAACTAACAATAAAGCGCAACGATGGAGCACTGGTTGATAGTCGCTTTTCTGGCTATTGGTCAGAGGCAGATCACTCTACATTTTGCTTTGTTAGCGATATTGGTGCTTCTAAGCATCGAGAAGAGGAGCTTAGAGAAAAGGAGAATGATGTCCGCATGCTGATGCGCAATCTTCCCATTGGCTTGGTGGTCGTTGATCAATTTGGTGCATTTTTGTCGACCAATGAACGAATGGAGCAGATGCTCAAAGGTACCACTAGCTCTAGATCTGGCGTTTGCCATGTAGATGATGTATTTAGAGACAGCGATGTTCTAACCCAGGCTAGGCGGGTGAGTCAGTTGCGCACCCAGATTGGTGCTAGAAAGATCGACAATAGAAAGACTGATGGACTCGATTGTGAGATCACGGTTGTTGATCTTACTGGCACCAATGAGACTCTTTTAGTTGTTGAGGATGTCAGCGAGAAAGTCAAGCTTGAGAATCTGCGAAAAGACTTCCTCCAGTTGCTTTGGCGCAACCTAGGTGAGCCAATATTGAGGGTTAAGCAGATGGTGCTCAGTATTGAGGTAAAAACCGAAAGAGACCAGGCGAGGGTGCAGAAATTTGTACTTAATGTCAATAGACTACTACGTTTGCTCGATGAGCTACTGCGGCTTGAAGAGTTAGCTCCTGGTAAGTTAGTAGGCGCTCTGGTGCCCATCAAGGCTATCGATTTGGCAGACTCAGCCATTGCTTCGTTGGCTGATTATGCTTTAAATCAGGGTATTAGGCTAGAAATGCAAGTGACATCACAGGTGGTGCTTGCTGACTTCGAGCGAGTGGTGCAAGTTCTGATTAATCTTATCTCTAATGCTATCAAGTTTTCGTTTAAAGGCGGCACGGTGTTGCTGCAAGTGAGGCAAGATCGTGATCAAGTTGAATTTAGCGTAGTCGACTCTGGTCGAGGTGTGCCCCTGACAAAGCAGGTGCAAATATTTCAAGCTTATGGCCAGGCAAGTGCCAGCGACGCTGGTTCTGGCACAGGACTAGGGCTAGCAATCTGTCAGTCTATAGTTGAGGCTCATGGTGGAACTATTGGTGTAGAAAGTAGAGAGACCGGTGGAAGTCGATTCTGGTTCAAACTGCCACGCCTAGAGGTTCCACGTGAGTGATTTTGGGCGAGTCTTGAAGTCTGGGCTGGCTAGAAACGCCATGCTTTTGGGCGTCTTGATTTTTGCTAGCAATGTCGTCTTTTTCTTTGCTCTCCTTGGTTCGTTTTCTAAGCTTGAGGAGAGTTTGCATCAACAGCAAGAAGCTCGGCTGGTGGTTGGTTGTCTTGCTCAGTTTTCATCTGCTATGCAGGTGGCTACTTTTGCTTTGATAGATCGTACTCGAACTGCCAAAAATTCAGAGAATCGTTATGCCGCGATTTTCTTGCGCTTGCCGGCATATTTCGCTGAGTTGAAACATTCCTTGCGAGATCACCCAGAGGACGAGCTTCAATTGAGCGCTTTGTCCTTGGCTCTTGATGAAGCTATTGATTTGGTGCACCGGGTTGATGTTAGTTATTGGATGCAATACAACTTTGGTCTTAAAGTCAGGCATATGGGCTATTGTGCTGATCTTGTCAAAGTTACTAATAAAATTAGCGATTTGCTGCGCCGTCTTGATGATAAATACCGAGGTCTAGAGGGTACTGACGATAGCATTGGCTTGTCTTCTGCTGGGGCGCTGTCGAAGATCTTGCTTCTTGCTTTGGTCGCAAATACAGCTTTTACAGTCTTGAGCTTTCTTCTCGTCATTTTTTTGATTTTGAGACGCATCAAGACTATTTCACTCAGTGCCATCAACAATGGTTTGGATAAACCGCTGATGCCATATATGCACGAGCTTAGTGACATAGAGTTTTACCTTAGAGAGCTTTCTGTGCATCTTAGTTCGCTCAAGAGTCGTGAAGCACTGGTTTTAGAGCACGCCGCTGATTTCATCTGTTTACTTGATCAACGAGGAATAGTCTTGAGCGTGTCGGAATCGAGTGCTCAGCTTCTCGGTTACCAAGCCGCTGATTTGGTTGGTCGTAGACTTAATTCTCTAGTCGAGCCTAGTGATGCTGAGGCTTTGCTATTAGCGCTCAAGTCGCTCTCGACCATAGAGGAGGGGGCTACTCGCTTCGAGAGTCGTGTCAGGCTCGGGGCTGGAGAGAAACGCGATTTTTCATTTAGAGCTAAATTGAGTCCTGATAAGACGATAGTGTGTGTTGCTCACGACGTCACTGAGAAGAATAAGCTCAATGCTAAGATTCGAGAGAGTGAAGAGCGTTTTAGGATTATTCTCAACAGTCTGCCTCTTATGGTTGTGGGGCTGAGCCCGTCTGGGCAGATAACCTCTGTCAACGACTATGGCTTGGCTCTATCACTATATTCTGAACGTGAACTATTAGGGAAGTCGCTTGAGCAGTTATTTTCTACTGCAGGGGAAGTGACCGGAGCATCGACTTTAGCTGGTGCGGACGAGCCCGGTTCGCGCAAGGTTGAGACTTTGCAGTTGAGCCAAAGACTTTTGCGTAGGGACGGCAGCTACTTGCCTGTGGAGCTCGTTCTTAGTAATTATGCAGAAGATGGCCAAGGGGACAAGAGAAAGAACATAAGAAGCGATAAGAAGAGCATTGCCTTTGTGCGCGATGTGTCGGTGCGCGAGCAAATTGAGATTGCAAAACGCGATTTCGTCAATATGATTGGTCATGATTTGCGCTCACCACTCATGTCTCTTTCTGCCACCCTGAGCTATATTTCGAAGGCGACAAATATGACCTCTGTGGCCGAGGCAGAGCGTGTCTTTTACAATCTCATTGCCCTTACCACAGACTTTCTCTATCTTGGTAAATTGGAAGCTGGAGAAGCGGAAATAGACATTGCACAATCGTCGTACTCTTCTTTGTTTGATTGCTTGATGCACGCCATCACAGCTAATGAGCAGACTAGGGAGCTTGCCCTTAGTGTCAATCAGCCGCCGGGCGATTTTGTTTTGTCAGCTGACTTAGAGTGTCTAGTTCAGGCCATTACCCACTTATTACTAGTGTTGGGCTCAGCCAACTTTGGTCAGTCTGATTCTAGGTCTGGTCAGTCTAATTATGTAATTGATTTTCGTTATCAGCCAGAACAGTTAGAAATTTTGATTGTTGGCACAGATTTGAACTTAGCTACTTCTATATTGGGCAGTTTGCCGCAGGGCTATGTGGCTTTTTCTCAGACCACCGGCGACTTGCGGAGTGGGCTTAGTCTAGGTCTTGCCAACTTCATCTTGGCGAAACATGGCGCTAGCCTTAAGCAATATCAAAATAACAAACTGCAAGGCTTTCAAATCTTGCTGCCCTTGATTTGATTAGTTCTGCACTTTAGGTGCTTTTTCGCTAGTTGCAGTTGCTGTAAGAGAATAGGTTCCAGAAGCTACGGCCTTATTAAATTCGTCAGTCAGTTTTATGTCAGCACTTTTGCGGTGCTGGGTCATCCAATCTATTTCTGCTTTTTCTTGGTTCTTGGCCGAAATCATTTCTTCTAAAGGCTTCTTCACTTCAGCTAGTGGAATATTGCCAGCTGTTTGCCGTTCAGTTACTTTGATTACGTGATAGCCGAAATTGGTTTCGACTACCTCGGGCACTACCTGACCAGCCTTGAGTTTGCCTACTGCAGCCATGATCTTCAATTGGTCTGGGCCATTGGCTGTGCTGAGATCCATGAAGCCAAGGTCGCCGCCTGTTTTTGCCATACGGGCTGGTTCGTCTTCAGTATAGTTATCGGCTAGAGTCTTGAAGTCTGCACCCTTTAAAGCTTGAGCTAAGTAGTCTTTGGCCTTGTTATATTGAGCTAGTTTAATGACTTTGACTTCGTTATCGAGGTCTGCACCCTTTAGCTCGGGCTTCTGCTCTTGTAGCTGTGTTTTTACGCTCTTTAGTGGTCCGGCATCTACAGCTGGAGCTGCCACCACGATATGAGATAGCCTCACTCGTTCGCCGTGCTTCAGCCGATCTTTATTCGCTTCAAATTCTTCTTTAACTAACTTTTCGCTAGCTGGTGGAGCGGCTTTAGCAATACTTTCTAGCATTAGTTTGATCATCTGAGAAGAAATGACTTCTTCACGAATTTGATCTGGTGTCTCTGTTGCTGTACTGACGTATTGTTTGTACTTTTTGCTCTCTTTGATCTGAGCAAAGCTCGCTGCTGCCTTTTGATAGAAACCAGCTTTGTGTGCCTCTTTTAAGGCTATCTCGCGATTAATTAGTTCACTCAAGAGCTGGCTTTCGATTATCTTTGCACCGCATTTGAAAGCTAAGCCGAGATTCAAGACTTGCTCGTTGAATTGAGCGTCAGTCATATTTCGCTCTTTGAGGAAATCTTTCAGTGGTTTGCCTTCTAAGGCCTGCGCAGAATGAGCAGATTCGATCATTTTCTTCTTTTCGTCAGGAGATAAGGTCAGGCCCATCTCCTTTGCTTGAATCAATAGTTGCGCCATCTTTTCTGGTTGCATAGCGAGCATTGATTGCAGTGAAATGACAGCTGACTGGTATTCTTTCTTGAAGCGACTGACCGTGACGGGAGAGCCGTTTACCGTGCATATGACCATGGTGTTTGGGAGCTTAACCAGGTTAACTCCGGCAACTGGCTTTAATTGTGGTAAATCGCTAAGTACCGCGGGCAGTGTGGCGTTAGAGGCAGACTTAGAAGCCTCGCCTTCGCTGGTTTGGGTGCTGCCGGTTTGTGGGCTGGTTGTCTTAGTTGTGGTAGATGCGGAAGTCTCAGTTTTCTTTTCGCTCTGACAGCCAGCTATAGCAAGAGACAGTGTCAGGGCCAAACCTATAGTTAAACTCGTGGTCAAGCTGTTGTCGAGTTTTGTGCTTATATTATTTGAGCTATTCACAGTACTGATATCCTCTTAAAATAATTTAGGCCGGTTTGGCGTGAACTTTGGTCACCATAGCTCCGAGTAGTTCTGCCAGCAGATCTAGTTGATCCTCTGGGTCATCTCCCTGTGATTTTACAAGAATGTATGGGCTTGAGCCTTGACCACCAGCGATACCTGGTTTGTAAGTAGTGCGGTTGGCCAAATGTTTTGGCAGCGCATTTTGAATTGGAATCCACTGTTGTAAGCGGAATGGAACATACAAGCGTAAACCTTGCATATCTGGTTTGATTGACTGTACGTTGGCCGAACTTGCCACTAGTCGTAGTTTGACGACTTTGGTCAATTGCTCAGTTTCTTTGGGGATAGCGCCGAAGCGGTCGCGCCATTCATCTAAGAGCATAGTCAGCTCGCGATCGGTTTTTACGTCGGCTAGACGTTTGTACTCGATTAGGCGCTGCTCGTTGTCCTCGATATATGATTCGGGAATGAAGGCAGTGACGTTGATATCAACTGCAGTATCAGCTTCTTGTGCAACTGCTTCACCCTTGAGCTCAGCTACCGATTCTTCAAGAATTTTGCAATACAGCTCGAAGCCCACTGAAATCATATGCCCGTGCTGCTCTGAGCCGAGAATGTTACCCACACCCCTGATTTCCATATCACGCAAGGCGATTTGATATCCAGAACCTAGTGAGGTAAATTCGCGAATTGCCTTTAGTCTTCCTTGGGCTTGTTCCGACAATACTTTTGAAGGTGTGTACAAGCAATAGGCATAGGCTTGGGCGTCTGAGCGGCCGACCCGACCACGGAGTTGGTACATTTGGGCAAGGCCGAGTTTGTCAGCATCGTTGATGATAATGGTGTTGACGTTTGGAATGTCTAGACCAGATTCGATAATGGTGGTGCAAACCAGTACATCATATTCATGGGCAAAGAATGCCAGCATGACGTTTTCGAGATCGCGCTCATTCATCTGGCCGTGGCCAATAGCGATGCGTGCTTCAGGCACCAATTGCTTAACTTCAAAGGCAATTTGCTCGATGTTTTCAACGCGGTTGTGAACAAAGTAAATTTGTCCACCACGTTCCATCTCGTGCAAAATGGCTGTGCGCACCAGGGGCAATTTATATTCGCCGACAAAAGTTTTGATTGGTGCGCGGTTAATTGGCGGCGTGTTAATTTGCGACATGTCGCGAGCGCCCGATAGCGCCATATATAAAGTACGCGGAATAGGAGTGGCTGACATGGTCATGACGTCAACCATTACCCGCAGTTGCTTCAGCTTTTCTTTGTGGGCCACACCGAAGCGCTGCTCTTCGTCGATTACAACCAAGCCTAGGTCTTTGAAGGCAATATCTTTTTGCAGCATGCGGTGGGTACCGATTACTACGTCGCATTCACCAGTACCTAGCCTGCGAGCTACTTCTCTTTGCTCTTTTGCCGTGCGGAAGCGCGAAAGGAGGCCGACTTTAATTGGGTAGGGAGCAAAGCGCTCAGCCATGGTGTTGTAGTGCTGTTGAGCCAGAATTGTCGTGGGAACCAGTACTGCTACTTGTTTGCCTGACATTACGGTTTTGAAGACACCACGAATGGCGACTTCGGTTTTGCCGAAACCAACGTCTCCGCAAATAAGGCGGTCCATTGGCTTGGCTGATTCAAGGTCACCTTTCATGTCTTGAATTGCTTGCCATTGATCTGGTGTTTCTTCGTAAGGGAAGGCTTCTTCCATTTCGTACTGCCATGGTGTATCAGGCGTGCACTGGAATCCTTCTTGCTTTGCTCTTATAGCGTACAAATTGACCAGATCTTCGGCCACTTGCTTGACTGATTTTTTGACGCGCCGTTTGGTTGATTCCCACTCGGCACCACCTAGACGTGAAATTCTCGGTGGGTTGTCTCCGGCGCCACGGTATCGAGAGAGTAAGTTAATTTGGTCAACCGGTACGTATAGTCTATCGTCGCTGGCGTAGGCAACGCTGAGAAATTCTCGTTGTTGGCCGTCTACAGTCATACGTTTGACGCCTTCAAATTGACCGATGCCATGTTTCATGTGCACGACATAGTCAGTTACTTTGAGGTCGGCCACCGAGGTGAAGCGCTCGTAGTTCTTCTCTGCTACCGGTCTTCTATAAACTGTCGGTTTGCGTTTAACGCCAAACATTTCAGCATCGGTGCAAGAAACTAACTCAACGTCTTTTAGTTTGAACCCGTGTGTGAAGCCATGACGGCATACCAGCACGACCGGCCCGGAAGGCTGATTTTGCCCTTGGTTTAGACTAGGATTAAGTCCTTGGCTTTGGCTCAGCTTGAGATCGTCGAGGCTAGGCATCTGGCCCGAGAGAATATCATCGAGAGCCGATATCGAAAGAGATGGTGGCTGCGCTGCGCCCGCATTACTTCCCGATCCATTACTCGAAGCGCTGCCTGGCCCCGGTGCACCGCCTGATGCTTGAGCGATTTCATCGAGGGGAAGAATGTGGCTATCAGCTTTGTCATCACTCTGAGAGAGATAATTGGCAGGGATATCCCATTCTTTCATGATGCCGAGAATACGCTGGGGCTGTTCTGTTGATATAAGAACATTCAAGCCTTCTTTGCGCCAGCTTTTCACTTTTTCAGCCATCACATCAATCTGATTGCCGAAACGCTCAACTGGTTGACAGTCAAAATTGATTACCGAATTAGCGGCCGCAGAGTTGCTTGTGTCAACTCCATCTAGAGCCATGGGCAGAGTGGAAACATAAACTCGCTGGTGGCGTTTCAACTGCTCAGTGATTTCTCGAGCGCTCAGGTGCAGAGGCCGCGGCAGAGGCAGTAGACGGCCAGTTTCTAGGCCTTCTTTGAAGGCCGCATCGAGCTTCTCTTGATATGAAGAGAGAGCCGCTAGGAGAGTATCCCATTCGTCTAGAACAATTAGACTGTTATCTCTAATGTAATCGCATATGGTGGCGAGTTTTTCGTGCACGTAAGGGGCGTAGTACTCTACCGATTCTGGATAGCGGCCTGCGCGCAGTGCTTCTAAGTCGCTTTCCATAACTGTCATCAACGTTTCTGCCGATGATGGTTCTAGAGTTTCGCATGCCTTTTCGGTCACAGCTCTTAGTGTATCGACTAGTGTGATACGAGCTTCTTCGCTTTGGTCAGCGACAATCCACCAACGGGGAACGATGACGCAGGTCTCTAGAGATTCAATAGATCTTTGGGTATCAGTATTGAAGACGCGCATAGATTCGATTTCATCGCCAAACAGTTCAATTCTGAACGGCGATCCGCACGATGGATAAATATCGACAATGTCGCCGCGTACGCTGAACTCGCCACGTAAGGTTACTAGTGATTCGCGCGAATAGCCTAAGTTAGCTAGCCTTCGAGCCACTTCTTTAGTGTCGATTGTTTCGCCTACTTTTAGGCGCAAGCAGTTAGCCGTTAACTCTTCTGGCGCCAATACTCTCTGGCTAAGAGCCCGAGCAGTAACCACACAAATAAATGGTTCATCCGGTTTTTCTTGGCAGTGGCGTAAAACTTCTAGTTGCGCGGCAACGTTGTCTGGGCTAGATAGTACTTGCTCATAGGGGGAGACTTCAGAACTGGGATAAACAAAAGTTGGATACTTGCTTAAGTTCGTCAGCTCCTGGTGATATCGGGCGCCAGTATGGTTGTCTTGCACAACTAAGAATATCGCTCGCTTAGTTTCGTGACCCAAAACTGATAGCACAAGCGATTTCGCCGAATCGGTTAAGCCTGTCAAATTGAGTTCGCCACTGCTACCCTTTGCCGTTCGAGCAAGGAGCCGCGCATATTGCGAGCTGGAGATAAAAAGCTGGTGCAGTTTTGCTGCGAGGTTACTGTTGCGCGTTAGCATTTTTGGCGGGGTTCCCTTCACCGTATTGCAAATCAGTAAAAATAGCGCTCATGTGAGCAGTATCTTGCCGATTTGGGAAAGAGGCATTTTACCATTTTGACCAAGCCACTAGCTCTGCGTGTAACGGGCTCTAAAGGGTTACATCTTGTATTATTGCTTGCAGAGGTATTGGAGGCAAAGAGTGCAAAAACGAGCAGGCTTAACTTTATGCCTGGTCTTGGCTATTACTTCGACCCTTAGTTTTTCCACTTTACTAGTGGGCGCTGAGGGAAGTCGCTATCGCCCCGATACCGTTACGCATATGCAGCAGGGCATCAAGCTTTTGCGAGCCAAACAACTAGACAAAGCGCGCGGTCAGTTCGAGACTGTTGTCAAGCTGGAGCCTGCCATTCCAGATGCTTACAACAACATAGGTCTGTCCTATGCTTATGAGAACAAAGTAGATAAGGCCATTCAGTATTACCGCAAGGCCTTAGACATTGAGCCTCTTTACGTGCCCGCATTGAACAATCTTGGGCTTGTGCTTTACTCTACTGGCAAGGCCGAAGAGGCTCTCTACTACTGGCGCTTGTGTCTGAAAATTTCTGGTGGCCAAGAGCCCGAATTGCATTATTACGCTGCCAATGCCATGCGTGATGTGGGGCAGAAGAAAGAAGCCCGTGAGAACTATCTGATTGCCATAAAGCTCGACCCCTCCCACGCAGCTGCTCACAGCGGTTTGGCTGCTCTCGACTTAAGCGAAGGCCAGCTTGATGAGGCTTTTAGCGAAGTAAACAAGGCAATAAAGCTAAAACCTGATTCTGCCTTTAGTTATTATCATCTCGGTTTAATTGAAGAGCGTCGTCACAACATTGGCGCGGCAATTAAAGCCTACGAGACTTCTCTTAAATATGAATCTGTCAGCAAATACGCTCAAGAGACTAAGAATCGCATAGCCAAGTTGACTGGGGCAGCAGCGGTTGTAAATAATCCTGATGACCAAGGGCAAGACGGCCTAAATCAGAGTCAGGGCGGAGATGACGGTCGCTCTGAAATGCAGGGGGCTATGCGGCAAGCCGCTCGGGATGCCATGAAGCGTAGGGCTTGGGCGGAAGCGGCTCGCGATTTTGATTCACTTATTAAGAATGGAGCCTCTGAAGACCCTGTTGTGCTCAACAATTTAGGTTATTGCCAGGCCAATCTCAACCAGCTGGCCAAAGCTGTCGAGTCTTATCGCCGGGCTTTGATGATTAAGGCTGATGGCTTCCCTGAAGCTCAATTCAATTTGGGCATGGCCTTGCGGCGCATGGGCGACAATGCCGGTGCTGAGGCCGCATTCCGCAAAGCAATCGATGATTCTAGTTTGCGCAAGAAGACCAACCCCTTGGCCCAGAACATGCTGGGAATTATTCTGAGGGAGCGTGGTGACTATAACGGAGCCGACCGGGCATTTCGCAAAGCTATTTTGCAATCTGGTGGGGATGTGCCAGTGGCGCACTACAATTTGGCTGTCTTGCTTGAGCGCATTGAACGCAGTCGAGACGCCGTCTCTGAGTACAAGACTTATCTTAGGTTAGCTCCTCGCGGTAAGAATGCGGCCAATGCTAAGCTACGTCTTAAGCGCCTGACTGGCATGTAGCCCTCTCTCTGTAGTTGGTTATTGGTGAGTTTCTCTTCACATAACCTCTACATATAGAAATGGTTGCCAACAGAGTTGCAATCCTTATAGTAAAATTCGGAAATGAGTACTGTAAAGACTGACACCTTAGATGTCGACACAAATCGATCCGTCGATAAGCCGGTTAATCTAGATCTGACGCCCTCAGATCTGCCTTCTGCTGAAGCAGTAGAAGCTGTCTGTGAGGTGGCGTCTAAGCGTAGCGTTTCGCCTGTGCAAGCAAATAAGACTCGTGTAGCTGTTTTGATGAGTGGTGGAGTTGATTCAAGCGTCACCGCCATGGAGATGATCAAGGCTGGCTACGACGTCATTGGCGTAACTGGCTGGCTGATTAAGTCTGGTAGCCGTTGCTGTGACACTGGAATGGTTGACGCTGCTCGTGTTTGTGAACAGTTGGGCATTGAGCATCACGCTGTTGATTTGCGTGAGATGTTTAAGGCTGAAATCATTGATCAGTTTCCACAGTCGTATGCACGTGCTAGAACCCCTTTACCCTGCAGCGTTTGCAATACCTTGGTGAAGTGGGGGGCCCTGCTGCGCTACAGTCAGAAAATCTTGCAAGCCAGATATATTGCCACTGGGCACTATGCTCGCGTAGTAGAAACAGAAGATGGCTTTAGATTGGCTCGGGCTAAAGATCCACGCAAAGACCAATCGTATGTTCTTTGGGGTTTGACTATGGAGCAGTTGAAAGCAACTCTCCTCCCCCTTGGCGATTTTAGCAAAGATGAAATTCGTGCCTTGGCCGATCAAGGTGGTTTGGTAACTGCCAATAAGCCTGATAGCCAAGATCTCTGCTTCATACCACGGGGTACAACTACCCAGCAATATCTCGGCAATTTTCTTACTGCTGAGCCAGGGCCTATTGTTCATACAATCACAGCCGAAATGCTGGGTCAACATCAAGGTACCTTTAATTACACTATTGGCCAGCGTAAAGGCATTGGTATAGCTTATCATGAGCCACTTTATGTTACTTCTATTGATCCAGATACGCGTACCGTATATGTTGGCCCGCCAGAGGCTTTGTTGCGTAACGAATTGACCGCTTCTGCTGCTAATTGGTTGATGGAGACACCACCGGTGGAACCATTTGAGGCGTTGGCTAAAATTCGCTACAACTCAAAGGCTGAGCCTGCTACCGTATACCCGTTGCCTGATGCTCAGGTACGGGTGGTTTTCCATGAGCCGCAACCAGCTATCACTCCGGGTCAAGTCCTTGGTATATATGACTTGACCGATACCTATATCTTGGGCGGTGGTTGGATCGACTAATCGACTGAAAGCGAAGAGTGAAACTCAGTCGTTGCGCGGTTGCCATTTATATTTTATAATACGTTTCGGTGCTATGGGTGGTGGCGACTTGCTTCGGTTCTTGCCAGAGCGTCTTTATGCAAATACAGAGTGTTGATGCAAATACTTTGATATTAGTACTGTAGTTCTAATGCTGTGCTTTTGGTACTTAATGTGGGGGACTGCCGCTTGTTCGACAGTTTGAATTTGATAGGGGTCAAGAGAGCAACTGGCACTAAGTTTGTTGCTAGCTTGTTACCAGTTTTGCTGGCTCTTACATCGCTAGTGTTTGTGCCTAGCGATGTTGAAGCGAGAAAGCATAGCAGCTCTTCTTCTTCTTCTTCTAGGCATGCATCTCGGTCATCGGCTAGCAAAAACCGCAGCGTTAAGTCGACAAAAAGTTCTAGAGCTTCTAGCTCTAGAAGCTCTAGAACTGGTCAAGTTAGTTCTCGCGGCTCACGCTCAAGTAGAGTAGTTGCTAGTTCTAGCGCCCGAGCCCGTGCTGGCAGGCGCGGTCATACGGTTGCTCATTCAAGTAAACATCATCATGCCGTGGCGCACGCGGCACCGAAGCCCCGGTACGCTTATCCAATCGGTCTCTTTATGAGGAATGCGCCAAGCTTTGATACGTCTCCACTAGATGCGCAGAATGCTAACGCGATCGCCTCAGCTTTCGATAGTGGTTCTGCCGATGCATATGCTGCACGGTTGCTAGTACGTGCAGGTGTCGTAAAGTACCATCCTCTTCATGGTGGCATATTCTGGCGCAGAGAGCCTGTCAAATATATCGTCATGCACTCAACCGAGACAGGCATTCCAGTCTCAGCTACGCGAGTAATTGATAGCTGGAGTTCAATGGGTATTCGTCACCCTGGCGCCCAGTATGTAGTTGATAGAGATGGCACCATCTACCAGGCTGTTGATCCTGATCTTGCTACCGTGCACGTCAACATTTTTAAGACTCTTCCTGGTATCAATAATGACAATAGCATCGGTATCGAAATCAATCATACTGGTTCGCAGAATTATCCCCAAGCGCAGCTGCACGCCGTAACTCGCTTGGTTGGCTACTTGCAGAGTCGCTACAACGTTGATAATCAGAGCATCATCACCCATCGCTATGCTCAACAAGGCGATCATACCGACCCAGTCAATTTCGATTGGGACGGTTTCATTGCTAGCAAGAATAGCTTCCGCAATCAAGCCATTGCTTATCGCTCTAACAAAATCAAAGCCGAAGCTAAGCGTTGGAAGCATGAAGCGGAAGTGCCTGTTAACACTTACATGAAACCTCATACTCAGCTGAGCCAGCCGGCTTCGTTGCCGAGCGATGTTGCTGCCCCAGTAACTACAGTTAACACGACTACTGTAAATACAAATAAAGTTGAACCAGCTTTTAGCCCTGCCAGTGTCACACCTCGCTATGTGCCGGCTAGTTCTAACAGTGGTGCTAACGCTGGTTCTAGTTATAGTTCTGGGTCTGGAGCCCGCTCAATTCGCATTAATCCAGCGACAATTCCGCCGCCCGGTTCTCTTCCTGTACCAGGACAAGTGATTGAGTCACCAGTGCCAGAAGAGAGTCAGGCAGATCCTTCAACCCGAACAAATAAATCGGCTGGTGGAAACTCCGGTGCTCGGGCTGGCTCCGCTGCTGGTGCTCCGATTCCTTCAAGATCGCAGACGCTGCCACCGGATGGTGCCCTTGGTACTCCTGGTAGTGCCCCCCTTCCGGGCGAAGATATTTGAGTTAGATTACGGTGTAGCCGTCGTTGCTCTCAAACAAACGAATACTGTCAATGCTATAGGTCCCTACTTACTGCGCCCAAAAAAAGCCAGGTGATATGCAACTTCTCTTTGGGCAGTGCACGAATTCTGAACTGGTTGTCTTGGCGAGGATAGCCAGAGCTAAATTGGTCAGCTCTTGCTCTCGTTATTGAGCTAATACGCTCTGCTTCAGATCCGACCAAAAAGCTGCCGATGAATAGTCTAGGCATTGATTCGACCGGCGTTGTTCCTGATTTCTATTAGTTATCACTCTTCGGTAGTGAAGCTTTTACAGCATCTTTTATACCATCTGGCCCGCCCATGCCTTTTACTACAAAGGCACTACCGATGGCAAAAGGAAGAAACATCATTACCGTTTGCATTAGGGTCAGAGTAGGGAAATTGAAATTTAGGGTAAACAAAATTGCCAGCAGCATAAGGGCGCAGCTGCCACCGGTGATAATGCTGCCCCATTTATTCTTGTAGTTGTAGATCATCATGCCAATACCGGCCAAAAGTGGTAGCAGAAATAGAGCTAAGCCACCGCTTCCGCCCATGAGCATGGCGAGGAAGCCGCTGCCGACTTTGACGTGCATGGCTACCATTATCATACCGAGGATAAGCAGAGCAAAGCCACCGAAGTAATAGCCGTCAGATTTGTTCAGGGGGGCCGCACTGCGGTCACCGGTCATACTTCCAGAGCTGCCATTATTTAAGACGCCACCCTTGGCGTTTTTATTTTTGCCAGTGGTGGTTAAATCGCTGCGGCCGCTATTGCCATTAACTAGTTCTACTTGGTCTTTGAGGACCGAGCTTTCAAGCTCAATCAACTTGCGTTGAATTTCCTCTTCCTTTTTATTCATTGTCTCTCTTGCCTTGGCTTTTAAGATTAATGTCACAGATTCCTAGCATAACATTCTCTTTTATACCCGCGTGGGGGCTATCTCTTGCTATCTAATTAAGGTGCGCGACTGATAAAGGTGCAAGTAAATGTGGAATATATATACTCAAAAGATTCATATTTGTGGTCCTGAGCGGCTTTAGCCAACATTTTCAAAAATAATAGATGGCGCACGATTGATACCACATCTATACTAGGAAAATTAGCATCCATATTTAACATTGGTAGCCATGATTAATAATTCTCGCCTGCGCCGGTCAAACTTTACTACTGCTGTCTCTGTGACTCTTTCAGCGTTGAGTTTAATGCTCAGCTCTTGTCAGAGCGCCACGGCCAGTGGTGGCTCACCCATTGAGAGGCAGCCCCTCGTAATTTCTAGCGTTGTTCCTGAGACTGAAGTGAACCCACCAGGAATGGCCGAAGGATCTGGGGTCTGGGTTAATCTTTGGAACTACCCCAAAACTGATGTTGAAGGTTATTGCCAGAAGCTATACAGCACAGGCATTCGCAACCTGTTTGTACAAACTTCGCGCAGTACCACCGAGGCTATCACTCAGCCTAACGAACTTGGTCAACTGATTGAAGCTTGCCACAAGTACAAAATTAGAGTCATTGCCTGGTCCTTTGCTGAACTGAAGAATCCTATGGCCGACGCCGACAAAATGATTGTCGCGGCCCGCTTCCGCACACCAAGCGGTGATCGACTTGATGGTATTGCACCTAACCTAGAAAACAACCTGAATAAAACCGTTGTTGAAGCCTACAGCAAACACATAAGAGATGCACTTGGTCATGGTTATCCCATGATGGCGGTTGTCTACAGTCCGTTAAACCGTGCTCCCATGGTGGCTATGACACCATGGAAGGTTCTGGCCAAATATTATGATGTCATTGCTCCGATGGCTTATTGGAATGGTCGCTACCAAACCGTCGATGCTTATACCTACACAAAACGCACAGTTGAGCGCGTTCGCCAGCTGACTGAGAAGCCAGACGTTGAAGTTCATGTGATTGGCGATGGTATGGGTACTCGGGCCAATGAGATAACCGAATTTATCCGCGCTTGCCGCGATGTCGGCGCCCAGAGTGCTAGTCTTTATCCTAATCAGAGAACAACTGAAGAGCAGTTTGGGGCGATGTCTCGCTATTCTGATTTAATGCCAGCCAATGGTCGCCACCGCTTAACTGTTTTGAGAACTCTATTGTCACGTGGAGTGGTGGCGAACCCGCCCACTTTTGACCCGGCCAAGGCTTTGAGCCGCGGTGAGTTTATGAAAGTTGTAGCCCATGGCTTGAAAGTACCTAACATTAATGACAGTTCTGAGGCTTTTGGCTATTTCAAGCGTCTTGGGGTTGTTGACGTCGTTGCCAGCGAATTTCCTGAGATGGCAGTAGATGACGATTTAATCTCGCCAATTAGCTTAGAAGCAGGACAGAAGTTTGTCGCTGTAGCCAAGAGAGCTGTGATTAGCCAGGCCAAGGCCCAACATTCTAAGGGCAATCCTTTTAGAGGCAATCTATTTAGGCCCAATCAGGGCCCAGCAGCGCCGGCCGGTTCAAGCTCTAGCTCTTATCTGTCAATGAATCGCCCCACCCGGATGGAGAGGCTATTCGTGGCCCCTGTTTACGCCTCAGGAGAAGCCAAGCTGTTATCGCCTAGTGACGTCAAGTACAGCGGCAAGCAACATCACATCAATTACCTTGACGCCGCCCAGCTATTTGAAGATCTAAATCAGTAAATTTGAGCCATAAAAATCGTTTTCTGCGATTATGGTTATAGCGGCTCTCAAGCCGGGTAGGAAATTATCGGAACACCGTATTGTCGACTACTCGTTTGGCTCATTTAATGAGCACTCTGCTTTAAACAGCGTCAGGGATATTTCTTTTGAAGTTGATTTAGATCTTCGCGAATCCTGCAGGCCAGTGTGCTTGTAGGATTTTATGCTTGATTATCGCTCAACTTGACTAAATGGATATTATTGAATGCTTGAAGCAAATAAAGGCTAGTGCCGCTATCGGATGTTTTATTTATCCCTTCGTCTCGGAGGATAGTTATGCTAGTAACCGTAACTGGACGCAATATTGAACTAACACCCGCTCTCAAGGAGTATTTGACAGAGAAGTTGCAGCGAGCCCAAAAGCATTTTGATCACAAGCTCGATTGCACAGCTTTATTGAGTGTGGCGAAGAACCCTTCCATTGCGAAGAGCCAGAAGGCGGAAATCACAATTAAGGTCAATGGCAACGTTATTCGGGGCGAGGAAGCCACCGAAAATATGTACGCTTCTATTGATTTGGTCGCCGACAAAATCGAGCGACAATTGCGTAAGTACAAGACTCGACATTACACCAAGACTGGGAAGGCTAAGGAGTACGACGACGAAAGCCCAGAGCTGTCTGATGATGATGATCTCGAGCCAATTGATTTCAACGTTGGTAAGGAACCAGCAAATGGTGCTGATGTTCGACCGAAGATTGTGCGTTCTAAGCGCTTCCCTCTCAAGCCGATGATGGCCGATGAGGCGTGCAAGCACATGGACCTTCTTGGTCATGACTTCTTTATGTTCATCAATTCGGAGACCAATCACGTCAATACGGTCTATCACCGTCGTGACGGCAATTATGGGTTGATTGAGCCGGAGGCTTAGTCTTCAGCCCTGAATGGGTTTCACAGGGCGCTGCTTCGGTGGCGCCCTTTTGATTTATTTCGCTGTTGAGCACTTTGCAGCTAGCTCTTCTATAGTGAACTCTCCTATAGCGCGTTTTCTTGTATTTAATTGTGGAGGATGTGTTTATCGCTTCTAAAGATAGTGGTCAATCACTTAGTAAGTTCCTGTCGCTGGTGCTCAGGCACAAACCAGAGGTTATTGGCTTGACCCTTGATCAATCAGGCTGGGTTGATGTGCAAGTTTTGCTTGACGCTTGTAATGCTCATGGAAGAATAATTACTGCCGATTCTTTAGCCAAAATGGTGGCCGAAAATAGCAAGCAAAGATTTGCTTTTAGCCCCGATGGCAAGATGATTCGTGCCAGCCAAGGACATTCTCTCGATGTCGAATTGGGCTATGAGCAGAAGCCACCACCAGTAGTTCTATATCACGGTACTGCGTCTCGCTTCGTTCAATCAATTCGTGAGCAAGGTTTGCTTAAGCAAGGCCGTCATCATGTTCACCTATCGACTGCGACTGACACAGCTATGGCCGTAGGCAAACGCTATGGTCAGCCGGTCTTGCTCCAGGTAGATGCTGCAAAAATGCATACTGATGGTCATATCTTTTTTGTCAGCGAAAATAGTGTCTGGTTAACTGATGCAGTGCCACCACAATATATTTTATTTCCAGATTAGCTAGGAGCCTAAGTTATCACAGCTTTCTCTTGCCTGAATACTATGTGTTCATTCATAGTATTGACCACAGCGGAGAAAGTCAGTCAGGAATTTCCAGGTTAGTTCGTCATTGAAATTTGGAGCATTGCCTCGTCGGTCATCTAGCGCTCTCCTCGTTGCGCACTCCAGAAATAGATCGACATCGAAGTTGTGCCAGTATTGTCCACTTGCGCCCCTTAAGCCATCACTGAAAGGACCCTGCTTCGCTAGGTCGTAGAGGTCGTATATTTGTTCTAGGATTGTTCGATCTCACTACGTCGATCTCGTCTCCAAGATTTTTATCTTCGAGATTGTTGTCTTCGAGATTCGAATTGCTATCTTGATTCAAGAGTTTGCCCGTCCTTTCAAAGCTGGTCAGAGCAAGTATACTAAGAAAACAATATTGCCTATCCGATTTTAGGAGACTGATGCAATCTGTTGGAAGAAAGGCTTACCAAGTCTCTATCGCTGTCGGCTGCTTGCTAGTTGTGTTACTTTGCTATTCTTCTGCCTTTGGTGCCGAGAATTCAACGAATGCCATTCCGAAGAAATACTTATCAGCTGTGGTTAAGTGTGAGCAACGCCTCAAGCTAGCACCAGATGATCTGAAGCTTCGTAAGACTCTTGCCGGTCATTACATCAAGATTGCCCAATCTCTAAAATCTGATCCTTATGAGGCAATCAAGTTTTTGCACAAGGCTGACTTGTTAGAGCCAAGCAACGCTTCGGTATCGAAGAATCTCGATGCTATTATTTTGAAGATGGGCAAAGATCCACGATCTTCTTCTGACCGAGCTGAGATTGCCAGGCTGGCTAGAAATAAGGCCGATTTTGTCTCGGCTATTAGTGAGTACTTGCAAGCACTGCGCCTTAAGCCAAGCGGCCCGATGCACGAGCAGCTTGGAGATATCTATCGTGTGCGCGATGAAAATGACAAGGCCATTGAGCAATACACAAAAGCTCAAAGCTTCGGTGATTCAAAAAGTCTTGAAGTGAAGCTTGGTCAAGCCTATCAGGCAAAGAAAGACATGGTAAATGCTGTTGCTGCCTACGCCAAAGCCACCGCTATGAAATCTGATGATCCACTTGAGCAAGAGGCTCTTGTTGCTGGTTGGGAAGAAGCCCTTAAGTCGGTCATGCATCCGGAATCAACAAAGCCATTGGACTCATTGGCTCAGCCGCCATTAGACTTTACCGAACTTTCAAATCGCATTAAAGCTGCTTGGATGCCACCAAAGAGAGCCGACTTTAAGACTGCGAAACTCACTGCGAAGATCTTTGCCGGTGGTGGCATGGCCGATGTGAAAGTAGTTTCTTCATCGGGAGATTCTAGTTTCGATCGCTCTGCTATAAGCGCTTTAGAGCGTCTGAATAAGGCAGGTCACGGCCTTTTGCTGCCAGCATCTGTTGTCGATGGTTCTACTCTTACAGTTGAATTTCAGCATATTATTGGCGGTCCAAAGATCGTGTTAGTTGACTTTGTAAATTAGGTGTATATACACCTAATTTACAAACCGAGAAGCCAGTGGTTTCTGTTTTATCCCTATTTCAAAAATCCAAAGGAGTGTGAGCATTCGTTATTTTTGAAATAGTTGCAAATACAACAATTCAGAAAATTGACAACCGCTCTCGGGCTTTCTTTAGCGACCGCTTGTAAACTGCAAATTTTCAGCCTGTTCTTGGCAACATTTTTGCTTGGCTATCGTCCATTTATCAACCACCATGCAATTTTGATTTCCGGCCAGTTCCCATTCATGTCACCTGCAAGCTCCGGTTCCCAGCACCCGCGCTCTTAAAGATCAGGCAAAATACTGTATCTAAGAGGAGGTTAGAAAGCTAAAACAGGTAGTGAATAGAATAGAATCCTAAGTACTTACTATTCTTAGGCACTTGGCTTGCTCTTCGTCCCGGTTTTGATAACAAGTCCCGGTTTTGATAAAAAGGAATTCCCGAAATTGTCCCCTAAATTCTCTGAAATTCTCGCATTGGCTCTATCTGTTGGCCTTGTCACAACAAGCGTGGTTGAGGTTGCACCGGCGTACGCTGTAGACCAGAACGTCTTAATCGGCCTCAACAATGACGCCGTCAGAGCCATTAATTCCCAAAACTATCAGCTCGCTATTGAAAAGCTTGAGCAAGCGATTAAGCTTGATCCAACATACAAGAATGCCAGAGCTAACTTGGCTATTGCATACAACAACTATGGATTAGTCTTTCAGAACAATCCTATGGAGGCTATTAAGTACTTCCACAAGGCTGTTTTGCTAGATGCTAACAATGCAACGACCTTGCAGAACTTGAGTGGCATCATTCAAAAGATGGGCAAAAATCCCCGGGCGTTTGCCGACCGCGTAGCTATAGGTGACGCCTGTCGCAAGGCTGCTGACTTTGTCGGTGCAATTGTTGAATATGGCGAAGCACTAAAAATCAAAGACGACGGCCCCCTTCACGAAAAATTGGGCGATGTATTTCGTGTTCGCGATGAAAACGATAAAGCCATTGAACAGTATCAAGCAGCTGGAAGAGTAAGCGATAGTGCTTCAATTGAAGTAAAACTTGGTCAGGCTTACCAAGCTAAGAAAGACATTGCTAGTGCAATTGGTGCCTACAGCAAAGCTATTTCAATGAAGTCTGATGACCCAGATGTGCAAGATGCTCTTGTTGCTGGCTGGGAAGAAGCGCTTAAAGACAGCCCAACTGAGCCCAACAACCACATTGGTTTGGGTCAAGCTTTCCAGTATAAAGGCGACTTTGGCCAGGCCGAATCTGAATATAAGTTGGCGATATCGCTTTCGCCTGGTCGGCGCAACGCTATTGCTGAAAAACTTCTAGCGGCCTTGCCAGCTGCACGCGCTTCGCAGCAAATTAGTAAATACATCGACATGGGTGTGGATTTGCAAGGCCGCAAACAATACGGCCCAGCTCTAGATTCTTATAAGCGTGCCCTTGGTCTGAGCCAAGATCCAAAACAACGCTCTCAGATTCTCACCAATATGGGTACTGCTTTCCAGGCAACTGGCGATTACGCCAATGCTATTAACAGCTACCAACAGGCCCTCCAACTAGATGGCTCTAACCAAGCGGCATCTCAAGGTATCAAGACTGCTACTACTGAGCAAAAAGATAAAGCTGTGGGCGATCTCTCTGCTGCCGCCGATGCTCTCTTTAAAGCTGGCAACTACGATGGTGCCATTCAGAAGTATCAAGAGCTGCTCAAGACCGATGCCAACGATCCAGCTGTTCACTTCAACATTGGGGCTGCTTATCAGCTCAAGAAAGACTATGATAATGCCATCGTTGAATACAACATGGCTATTAACCTAGACCCTAAAAACAAGAGCTACCAAGATTCTTTGGTCAAGGTCAAAGACTTGAAGGTACAGCCAATTATCAACAATGCTCTAGCTAAGCACCAGGCGAAAGATTACGCCAGTGCTATTACTCTCTATCAGCAAGCACTAGATATAGTGCCTAACAACGCTAACCTTTGGTATAACATGGCCTCGGCTCAGTATGCCGCTCAAGACTATGCTGGCGCTCGTCGCTCTTATACAAAGAATATCGAAGTTGATCCAGCCAGTCAGCCAGATAGCTTGTACTTCATCGCTACCATTGATGAGAATGCTGGCAATGGTGCCCAGGCTCGGGGCGAATACCAGCAGTACACAAACAAGGCGAAGGCTGGCCCATATCTGACTCAAGCAAATGCTCGCTTTGCAGCTTTAAGCAAAAACCCGAGCGATTGCATCAAAATTAAATCTGAATCTGACCTTGCTCGCGATAAAGAAGCTACTGATTCTTACGCCAAAGCTGTAGATTTGCAGCGCTCTGGTCAATACGACCAGGCCATTGCTCTCTACTCGAAAGCGATTGAAATACAGCCGCAGAATGCTGATTTCAAATACGCTATTGGTACTGCCTATCAGCAAAAAGGTGACCTCGACCAAGCACTTGCTTCTTATCGCTTAGCTTCAAATATGATGCCAGCTAATGAAGACTATAAGAAGGCTATTAAAGACGCTACTGTGCTAAAAGCTGGCCCTCTAGTCAAGCAAGCTTACGACAAGCAGACTGCAGGCGACATTGCTGGAGCCATCGATCTTTATAATCAGGCCCTGCAACTAGATACCGATAACGGTTCAATCTATATGAACTTAGGCGTTGCTTACCAAGCCTCAGATAACTTCCAAGGTGCCTATACTGCTTATCAAAAAGCCTTCCAGTATGACCCTAAAGGTTGTGTTGATTGCTTGTTCTTTATGGCCCAAATTGAAGAGAACAATAATCAAGCCTCAGCGGCTGTTGGCCACTACTCGCAGTATTGCCAGAAGGCACCAAGCGGTCAGTATGTAGCTTCGGCTAAAGCACGCATGGCTACTTTGCAGACAAACCCTGGTGCTGTGCAAAAACTTGCCACCACCGCCGATGTTAAGAACGCCCAGGCTGCCAGCGACGCTTATACCAAAGCAGTGAAGATGCAAGAAGCCACTGATTACGACGGCGCTATTGCCCTCTATCAGCAAGCAATTTCAATGCAACCGAAAGAGCCTGCCTACGTCTATGCACTAGCCACTTGCTACCAAGCTAAAGGCGATTTTGATAGTGCCATAACAAAATACAAAGAGGCAATTGCTAAAGCTCCAGCCAGTCAAGCTGATCAGTTCAAACAAGCATTGGCTTCGGCTCAACTAGCGCAAGCTACTCCAATAATGGATCAAGCCGTGGCCAAACACAGCGGCGGCGACCCTGCTGGTGCAATTCCTTTATACGAGAAAGGCCTGGCACTCTACCCTCAGAATGCCCACGGCTACACCAACTTAGCTGGTGCCTACCAAGCAATTGATGACTTCAATAAAGCTAAAGCCAATTATCAAAAGGCCATTGATCAAGATCCTAAAGGTGAATCAGACAACTGGTACTTCATTGGCTTGATTGATGAGAACAATGGCCAAGTGCCGATTGCTCTTTCTGACTATGGCAAGTATGTAGCTGCTAAACCGACTGGGACTTACGCTGGAGACGCTAAGGCAAGACTGGCTAGGCTAAAAGCCAACCCTGCTTCTGCTCAAAAGCTCTCGACCCAGGCTCAAGTAAAAGCTTCAACTGCTGCCTCTGGTGCCTACACTGAAGCCGTTGAATTGCAGAAAGCTCAGAAGTACGACGAAGCAATTGCTAAATACAAAGAAGCAATTGCTGCTACGCCAAATGAAGCTGGCTACTACTACAGTATGGGTACTTGCTATCAGGCCAAGGAAGACTTTGACAATGCGTTGGCTGCTTATCAAAAAGCCAGTCAAATCAATCCGGCAGAGCCTGCTTACAAACAATTAGCTGTGCAGATGAAACAGAGTAAGGCTTCACCACTTGTTAATTCCGCTATCGAAAAGCAGACCAAGCCCGATGCTGCCGGTAAGTTCGACTTAGTTGGTGCTATTGCTGACTACGAAGCAGCCCTGAAGATATCAGATGACGGCACTACTCATAGCTATTTAGGTACGGCTTATCAGGCTCAGGGCAACAATCAGAAGGCATTAAGTGAATACACAAGGGCATTAGCTCTTGATAAAACTTTGGTTGATACCTACTACTATCTAGGCACAGTCTACGAAGCCTTGAAACTTCCAGCTAAGGCCATTGAAGAATATCAACGCTTCGTGCGCACCGCACCAGCCAACAATGGCAATATGGCTGCTGTGAAAGAGCGCTTGAAGCTGCTTGCCCCAGGCCGTAAGTAGATGTTCAAATTAGGCGATGGCAGCAAGACACCTTAGGTCTCAAGAAGTAGCTGCCAGTCAGACATAACCGTAAACAAAAGAGAAACTCGTGCTACTAGCTGAACCTATAAAAAGGATGTTGAAGACCTACAATCAATGTCGCACCTACAGTGACCAAGGTTCTTTTTACAACTCATCTGGGCCTCTGTGCCTTGAGTATCAGACCGAGTTCGAGCGCACCAAGCAGTTCAAATTGACATGGCAACAGGTCAAAGATGACCCATCAGCAGAATTGATGAGCGGTGAATTGTTAGCTAGTTCTTCTGGATCATCAGTAACTATGCGTCTTGATAGCCCTGGTGCTGAAACGAAAACCAAAACCCGCGATTATGTCATGGTGTTTGATGCCTTGGCTGATATTGAGGGAGTTATTCAAAGTTTGGTGATTGTTCCTCAGTATCTCTTCTATCCGCCTGATGAAATCGTTGCTACTGGGCAGTTTGAAGATCTTGAAGAATACGAAGAAGTGCTCTTTAATGATGAAGCCTGTGTCAAATTTAGCACCATGAATAGTGGCATTCGCCGCGAGCTTGTGCTCTCTCAAATTGATGGCACCATGCGTCGGCACTTTATGGGCACAGGGCTTTTGGAAGGTGGCGAAGACGTGCTTTCTGCTCTTGGTGCACCTATGTCAAATTGTCTAGATATCAGATCTGTCAAGCTCGAAGCCGGTATTTTCGGCTAACTACTTATCTAGCATGATATCTACGTCGTCGCCTTTCTTGCGGTTGGTGTGGCCTGATACCACATCTCTTATGGAGGCAGCTCTTTCAAAGCCTGACGGAACAGAAAAGAAACTAGGTGCCACCGAGACTCTTTCGATTTTGCTTGTATCGAGGTTGATTTCTCTCTTTCCTCTGTTTTGCATGCCTGTTAGGAAATCTGCTGTCCCGTGAGTGCCAGTATATGCTAGGGGAATGCCGCCGTTGGTGGGTAGCTTATATGCGGCATAGAGGATTTTTTCAATTGCAGGAGAAGCTACACCATCAAGCTTCATAAATTTCATGGTAGTCCATGGGGATGTAAGCCGCTCTATTTTGAAGCCGTTGAGCATCATTTTTGATGTCCTTAAGGGGCGGTCTAGTACCATCCGCTCTTTTCTGCCAATTAAAAAGTCGGACAACAGTCCTGTATCTTGGAAGGTCTTCAAATCTTCAGTGAAATAGGTTTTGTCATCTAGGCGAAAAACTGTTACTTTCCAGTCTGGTGCTCTAGATACTAATATAAATCGCAATTGTGAGGTATTTTCTATGCGAATGGCATCAGGAGCAATCGTGACTTGTTTTGAGCCCATAAAGTAGTGTGATTGACTGATGCGAATGGCTGGTATTGTTTTTCCGGCTGGTTTTGGTTGGGCGCCTATGCCTTGGTCTACTGCCCCCAAAACAAGCAGGAAGAAACTAAATATTATTGATAGTAATCGCAGCCGCATCTAATGAGACCCGGCTTTTAGTTGAGTATTTGGATCGCTCTGCTTACTCGCTTGGCTTTGCTTACTCGCGTTACTCTGTAAAGCGTTGAGGCTGTGCTTGACGGTAATGCTTTGTTTCCCGGTGTTGCTACCGCGGGGGCTGTCAAATAGCTCTTGATAGTCGGCGTCATCGGCACGTGTATGGGCCGCGGTTACTACTTCGCTGATAGACTTTGCTAGTTTGTATCCAGTGGGTGCTTTGAAAATGTTTGGTGAAATATCTATTTCTTCAATCTTAGATGTATCCATATGAACAGTTCGTCGTCCGGCATTGCTCATACCAGAAATGTAGTCTCGGCCACCATGAGTGGTTTGGTAGCCAATGGCAATGCCACCATTTGTTGGTTGTTTAAAAATGGCATAGTCAAGCCGCTCTAACTCAGGCACATTTTGCTTTAGTGGCATATATTTGAGCATCTTATCTTTGCCAGTCATCCGTACTATTTTCTGCCCACAAAAGTCAAAGGTGGTCACTCTAAACTTATCAACGCGTTTATTTACTATAGTGCGATCTCTAATTACCAGCACAAAACCTGACAAAAGCCCCGCTTGCTCAAAGTCTTTGAGGCTTTGGCTGTAGTAACTTTTGTCGTCGTTGCGAAAAACAGTGACCCGCCAATCTGGTGCTTTGGCCACGACTGTATATTTGAGGCCGCTGGTATTTTCAAGGCGCATGCCTGTGCTATTAAAAGTCATCACACTATTGCCCATAACGTTGTGAGTCTGGGTAAGCCTTAGGGCTTTTTCTGCTCGAGCAGATGGGGCTTCAGCAATAGTAGAAATTATTGAGGTGGAGCACGCCGAGAAAAATAGCAAAAACTTTGCTAGGAATGAAAAGTAATCAGTCTGTGTTACCGACATTCTTCAGGTAAATCCTCAGCATCACGCACAAGGCTATTCCCATTGTACCTGCGCTGACCAAAAGCGGAATAGGGATATTCATGTAGTTGGCAATGCTGTCGACTCGTAGAGGCTCAATCAGCACGCGACCTAGTGAATAGCCAGCAAGATAAGTGCAGCTTGTCATTCCGGGATATTTGCTAGCTTTGGGAGCAACACCAAAGTAGAGTAAGAGAAAAAGTAAAAAGTTCCAGATGCTCTCATAAAGAAAAGTTGGGTGGAAATAACTGAAAGTGCGGTACTCCATCGGTCTTGAGTCAGTTGGAATAAATAGTTTGAGGAAAAAATCGTCGCTAACAGGATGACCAAAGGCTTCAGAATTGAAAAAATTGCCCCAGCGCCCAACTGCCTGCGCTAAAGGCATAGAGGCAAAGAGAATGTCGGCATAGGCAAGAATGGGCAGCTTTTCTCTTTTGAGATAAATATAAGCGGCAATGATGCCACCAATAAGGCCACCATGAATAGACAATCCCCCTTTCCATGTAGCGAGAATCTCGCCTGGATGAAGGAGAAAATAGCTAGGGTTAAGAGCGGCGTAGTAAAGCCGGGCGCCTAATACACCAGCTATAAAACAGATTAGCGAGAGATTGATTAGCTTGTCGCCATCTAGCCCGCGAGCTTTGCACATTTTCACTGCGGCAAAAACTGTGAGCATAAAGCCGGCAGCTATCATCACCCCATACCAGCGCACAGTGAGCGGGCCTAGCTGGCAAAGTATGGGGCCGGGTGATTGAAATACCATAGGTTATTGGCTAATAGGGTGCCTGGCCGTTGGGATACTTGTCGCCGTAGACGTCTCTGGGCGCCTTGCCTTGGTTGCGATCTTTGTTGGCCGGTAGGTTGGGGTCGTGTTGTTCGTCGCGTGGATCGTCGCCATGTGGATCTGGGCCGTGGGGGTCGCCGCCATATTTTTGCAGAGGGATAGCTTTTGGCGCTTGGTCATTCTGCTCAAGATTATTGATGGTCAACGGTGCAAGTTGAGCTGCCCCAATGACAAGGGCGGTGCTTAGGCTGGCGACAATAGTGCTTGACATGCTTTGATCCTCCACTAACTTCTAAGGTCTAGGCGAAGCAGTAGCAAGTATAGAGTAGACGCCTTGGATTAGCGTTAAAATGTTGGCTTAGAATGAGGGATTAGTTTGGCATGGCTAAGGGAAAATCGCGCTGGGTTTGCCAGCAATGCGGCTTTCAGAGCTCGCGCTCTATGGGGCGCTGTACTGAATGTGGCAATTGGAATTCATTTGTCGAAGAGCTAGCGCCAGAAGACGAGGGCGTCAAAAAGGGTTTTGCGGCCAGACTTTCGGCTGTTGCTGCTGCTGCCGGTGGCTCCACTGGCGCCAATGGCAGTTCTTCCGGTCAGTCCAACAAAGCCTTGCCGCTCTCGCAAATCGATACCGATGAATCTGGTCGGCTTGAAACCGGTATGGCAGGCCTAGATGAAGTTTTGGGCGGTGGCCTCATGCCTGGTTCGGTCATTCTCATTGCTGGAGATCCCGGTGTGGGCAAATCGACTTTGCTTATGCAGGTAGCAAAAAATCTCTCCCGCAACCATCAAATTCTTTACATTACCGGCGAAGAATCTGCCGCTCAAGTAAGTCTTCGTGCGGGGCGTTTGGGCGTCACTTCCGACAATGTGCTGGTAGCCGCTGAGCAAAACGTTGTTAATGCCGCTGAAATGATGTTGGCCAGTGATTCTGCCGTCTGTGTAGTCGATAGCATTCAATCTGTATATCACCCCGAAATTGCTAGTGCCGCTGGATCAGTCAGTCAGGTTAGAGAAGGAACTCAGCTGCTCATCCATGCTGCAAAGCGCAAAAATATCGCTACTATTTTGGTTGGCCACGTTACTAAAGAAGGCACTATTGCTGGCCCTCGTGTTTTAGAGCACATGGTTGATGTGGTCTTGCAGTTTGAGGGCGATCGCACTCGGCAGCTGAGAATTTTGAGGGCAGTAAAAAATAGATTTGGCTCGACAGCGGAACTGGCGATTTTCTCAATGTCAGAAGAAGGCCTCTCGGAAGTTGATAATCCAAGCGCTTTGTTTTTGGGCGACCGCCTTTCGAAGGTGGGGCAAAAACAAGCCCCGTCAGGTACAGCGGTGATAGCCGGAGGCGAAGGTAGTCGCAGTCTTTTGCTGGAAGTGCAAGCCTTGACTGTATCGACGCCCAATCCGTCGCCTCGAAGAGTAGTTAACGGTTGGGACTATAATCGTCTTTTGCAACTAGTTGCTGTGCTAGAAAAGCGCGCTGGGCTTCATCTGGCTCGCCTCGATGTCTACGTCAATATTGTCGGAGGCCTTGATTTTAGCGACCCGGCTGGCGATCTTGGCATTGCCTTGGCCGTTGCTACTTCGTTTTTAGACCGTTCTATTGATCCAGGTTTAGTCGCTGTTGGTGAAGTTGGTCTGACTGGTGAAATTAGACCAGTCTTGAATCTTGGTCAAAGGCTGAAAGAAGCTTCGCGTCTTGGCTTTAAGAAAGCCCTGGTACCCCAGGCTTCGCTGCCTTTGAGCAATATACCTAAAGGCATGGAAGTAATAGGCGTAGAAAATATTTCTGAGGCTCTGCAAAAGGCTATTCCTAATTTAGTTTCGGGCACAAGCAGCTCGGCTAAGAAGAATTTCGCAAAAAATACTGAAAAAACTTTGGCAAACTCTCTAGAACTCAGTCAACAATTAGAAGATGAAAGCATACTCTCCATCTGAGCATCTAGTTAAACAGCTCTCTGGGCTGCCTGATAGCCCAGGTTGCTATATATTCAAAGACGAGCTTGGTGACATTCTTTATATCGGTAAGGCCCTTAGTTTGCGCTCGCGGGTGCGCTCCTATTGGGCCGATATTTCTTGGCGAGAGCGGCCGAAACTAGCGGTGATGATACCGAAGGTTGCCACCATTGAAACTATCCTCACTAATTCAGAGAAAGAAGCGCTCTTACTTGAAGCAAACCTAATAAGGCAGAAGCTGCCGCGCTATAACGTTTCGCTTAAAGATGATAGACGCTATCCCTGGCTGGCCATTACCTATGATGTGGCTTTCCCGCGTTTAGTGATGATCCGCGACCCGGTACGCTTCAAGAAAGACAATCCACGAGCTAAAGTATTTGGGCCTTATGTTGAAGCCGGCCAAATGTGGGAAACCATGCGCATTTTAAGGCGCGTTTTTCCTATGCGCCAGCGTAAAACACCACTCTTCAAAGATAGACCGTGCATGAACTTTCATATTGGTCTGTGCTTAGCGCCTTGCCAAAAGAAGGTTGAGCCCGAGCCCTATGATCGCATGGTCAAACAAGTAGAGATGTTTTTGGCCGGTCGCCAAACCGAAGTTATCGACCAGCTCAAGGCCGATATGGAGAAGGCTTCAGACAACCTTGAGTTTGAGGTGGCGGGTAAAATTCGTGACCGCCTGGTGGCATTGCGGTCAGTAATTGAAAAGCAACAGGTATTTTTCCAGAGCAATAAAGTTAGCCACGATATTGTTGCTGAAGCCCATACCGAAAAGATGATGTCTGTTTGTTTGATGAAAGTGCGCGAAGGCAAACTGATTGCTTCTGAGACATTTGCCATTCCCTTGCTCGAGAAGACATCTTGGGATGAAGCCTATCAGGCCTTTGTTGACCAGTACTATACAGCTTGCGAAGACGTTGCTATTCCACAAACAATTTTGTTGCAGCATGAACTGAGCGACATGGATGTTTTGCGTGAATTCGTTAGTGGCAAGGCCGAACTAGCAGTGAAGCTTTTGGTGCCACAGCGTGGTGGCAAAAACGACTTGGTTGATATGGCCATAAAGAATGCCGAGCACTCTTTGGGCCAAGAAGTTAACCGGGTTACCCAGCTTGACGCCAAAGTAGAGCGCACCCTGACTGCCCTTAAGGAAGGCTTGGGCATAGACAGGTTACCAAATCGCATTGAGTGCTTTGATATATCAAATATTTCGGGTACGGATAACGTCGCCAGTATGGTTTCGTTTGAAGCCGCCAAACCGAAAAAGACTGAATATCGTATGTTCAAAATACAGAGTGTAGAAGGCGAACCCAATGACTTTGCTTCAATGAAAGAAGCTGTGGGCAGGCGCTATGCCCGGCTAATTCGTGAACAGAAGCCTTTTCCTGATTTGATTATTATTGATGGAGGCAAGGGGCAATTAGGTGCTGCGATGGAAGCGCTCACTGCCCTTGAATTAGGTGGTCTGAAAATAGGCGATCACGAATTTTCTATTGTTGGTTTAGCCAAGAAGCAAGAAGAAGTGTACTTTCCTAATCGCTCGATGCCGGTGTACATACCAAGGCGTTCGGAGGCCCTGCACTTGTTGCAGGCCGTGCGCGATGAAGCGCACCGATTTGCTGTCACCTTCCACCGCAAATTGCGAGCTAAGCGCGTCATTGCCTCTCAACTAGATGTCTTGAAGGGGCTTGGTGCCAAGCGTCGCAAGAAGCTAATAGATCACTTTGGTTCGTTTGAGCAAATCAAGTCAGCTACTTTAGAAGAAATAGAAGCCTGTGAAGGGATACCTAAAAAACTTGCACTTGAGCTATTTACCTTTATGCAAGATTTGAAGAACAAGCCCAAGGCTAAGCCGCTAATGAGCGGGATGGAGCCTGCCGATCACTCAGAAGCTGATGCAGGTGCCTCTGATGCTGCAGCTAAAGTAAGTGGAAAGGCGCTAGCAATGGTGGCTGAAGATGCTGGCCAATATGATGATGGCGAAATAAGAGAGGCCTCAATTCTTGATCAAGAAGATGAACAAGAGTTTTATGCTGAAGATGTCGAAGCGGATGAAGAGCGCTTGCCAGAGCCAGGGGATGAATAAGGACGAGTAACTAGAAATATCTAGTCAAGGCGACGTAGAAGAAGTGCATCAATATCTTCAGGCAGAATCTGTTCTTTCGAAAAAACTATTGAGGCAATAAAGCCCTGGCGATTGAAGTAGTCTTGGGCTTTATTGCTTTTGTTGTAGCTAATTTCTTGGCCTGTCAGGTCGCAGACGAATCCGCCCATGGCCTCAATGATTGGTTGCGCTGCTGATACGTCCCATTCCTTTGAATAGTCATAGTTGAAACACAATACATTGATTTTGCCTAATACCAATGCGGCAAAACCATGGGCTGTCCCGCCACAGCGAATCGTCTCTGCTTCTAGATTTAGCCTCTGGGCAAGCGCTTGATAGTAGCTCTCTACTTCTCGGTTGCTATCGATGGCTCTTTGGTAGCCGCGCAAGATTGGGTGCCCTGGCTTGTATACGGCCGTGCCCGTTTCGTTCGCTCTACCTTTTTTGTTTGCTATATTTCTTTCGATTACTTCATAAGAGTCATTTACTCTGGTCGTTATATTGATTCCATTTTCTTGGATTACTAAAGTTGAATTTAGAAGGTCGGCGCAGAGAAGCAGCTCTTGTGCTGGAATGTAGATAATTCCGGCTATGGCTTGATAGCTACCGTTATCTTTTTTTTTGAGCAGAGCTGCAGATACGCCGCAGAAATGGGTCAGACCTTGAGCAAATTCATCAGTTCCATCTAAGGGATCAATCTGCCAGAGTAGGTCTGCTGTACTTGGCTCAGTTGGCAATTCTTCTTCTGAGTATGATTGCGGTAGAGCCTCTCGCGCGGCTGCCAGAATGATTTTGCTGAGATTTATATCGACAGCTGTGACAAGCTCAGAGTAATTTCTAGTGTGAATCTTTCGTTTGTGCCCGTCAGAATCGATCTTTGTATCATTCTTTTCTGTGGGCTTGAGGGGGGACTCTTGCACGCAGGCGCTAACAATTACTTGCTGCATGCGCTCAATTTCTTCGGCTATGTCTATAGCTGTATTTATTACTAAATCTCTGTTTGTGGTCATGTCAGTTTTTGATATTGCATAGGAAGTCTGGCCTAATTATTGCTCAATCCTCATCGCTAGCGGCAAGCACTGCTATGTGCCGCTTGTCTGGGCGAACGCAGACAATTCCAAAATCCCAAGCGACGTTGTAGAACCATTCTGTAGATGCCTCAAATGAGCACCAGTCGCTTTGTTTCACTGCGCTCGATACTTCGTCAAAAGAGGCACTGTCGGCGACACCAACTAGTGCAGCCAATGATTTCCAGGCGGCCAGCCGTCCATACGCGCCTTCCTCGCCAGAAGTATAGGCACCACCACAAGAAGCCGCAAGAAACAAGATTGCAAATGCATGCTCTGGCGTTACTATGTCTACCTTGACGTCTTTTGGTGTAGCACTGGCCAGGCATTCTAGTTGAAGGTTCAAGAGATGCTTTGCGGAAAGGTCAGAGGTTGTAATAGGAGATGTGGTTTGAAACAATTTCGCTTCGATCTTACCGTTGGAGTGCTCCTCCCATTTGCGCACGCAGCGGGCCACAGATACTTGGTCAAGCGGCAGTGGTACAGTCTTAAATGATTTTCCGGTTAGCCTGCCAGAGGGTAGATTCTCCAGTTCCCCAGTAACATTGCTCGACGGTATGTGCATTGCGCTGGCGCCGCCTCGATAACGACGAAAAGCTGCAGAATGTTCAGTATCCACTCTGTGGAGCGGAAGCCATGCAAGTGGCTCCTCTCGCTCAGAGAGCGCCTTCCAAAATGTACTAATTGGTTCAACGTCTTCGTAGCAAGCGCCCCTAGCGACAGATTCTTGAATCAAAGGAATTATGATTTTTGAAAACTTGCGGTCTGCGACATGCCTCAAAATGACATCTTTCGTTATCCCAGGCGTGTGTGTTGAAGCAATCATCGAAGCCCGGCGCAATAAACCTCTTTGGGCTTCGATTGTCAGTTCTATTGCTGCATCGATCTCATCGAGGTCGTTGGATTCGCACAGCACTTCGATTATGTCAGGCCTTTCTGAATTGCTGGGGTCTGCAGAGACGATTCGCTGCATATTGTAGTTGCGTTCCCTTGCTACTTTCTTGACGTCAGCCAACTTTGTCTTTTGCAAAAAGTTTTGGGGCAAAAGTGGCAGTATCTTCGGTGGTTCATAGTTGAATCCCATTGGAGTGGCGCTCAATACTGGCCCCTGGAAAGGGAGAGAGACGGTGCAAACTATCAGGAACGTTTGGCCTGCGATACGCGTTAACATTCGAGGCTTATTAAACAGTTTCTGAAACTGGCTCAAATGGATTCCCGGTATCTGCAAAGAATAGCCGGGGAAGTCATTCTTATTCTCTGGTTTCAGCTGAGGCCAACTAGCAGGCCATGGAACAGGTTTATCCCCAGTGCACTCCACTAGCGAGACATCGAAGTAATTAGGAACCCATGGATGTGCATCGTTCGGAACGAAATTGTGCATCTCGTACCAGGCGCCAAGAGCGCATTGTGGCACCTCAACGCTACCCCAAAGCAGGCTTTGGGACTGTTCCGAAGGCGCAGATATCGCGTATGACGCTAACCGTCCACTTCCCGTTTTAGTCGCTGAAATAGGACCATTCATGGCAATATGGCGCGTGCGCTTTCCCTGATTAAAGACGATGAGACTACTAGACATTAAGTCGAACTGGTTGATTTCAAAGTTGATTTCTAGTTCGGGTAGACCTGTCAGTATTTTTTCGAATGACTGCCATGTATCGTCATCAACATTGCCAGTAACGAAGCCAGTATATTGGCTATTGCGACCTTGGTAGATCACTGTTCTGTTCGAATAGAGAACAAAACGAATCGGAGTGCCTCTAAGATTTGAGGACGAGGCGTATTCCACTAGAGCCAAGATGGCTTTCGGCTCGGCCAAAGTCTGTTGTTGCGCGTTTGGTTCTGCACTTTGCACTGCTGTACCCGAGAGCCATACGGCTATAAGTGAATTAAAAAAACAAGTGATTCGGCTAAACGTTAGAATTTGGTTTATTGTGTCCGGTTCATACCATTTACACAAGCGGGAAGGTGAAGTCAGTTGCTTGCCTAAATCGTTTCCGTGTTAGGGTTGGGACAGTGATTTATAGTCGACTAGTAAATTCGTTTTTGGAGATTGTCTTGTCAGCAGGTGTTGGCCTAGCCCTAGTACCAAGTGAGAGAGATTGTCAGGCTATTTCTTCTCTGCTCTTAGAGTGCGAAAGCCGTGGAGTTGAATTCGCTTTCGCCTTGAACACCTCGAACTCTATTGCTCATTTGAGTTTAATGCAAGCTAGTTTTGAAGATCAGCAAACTGCCGTTGATTTGCTGCAAGAGTTAGAGTTTCAGAGGTTAGAGTCTACAGCTAGAGGCCAATTTCTTCGTCAGCCCGTTAAGGTTGTCGATGTCAGTGTCTGGGCCACCAAGATTATTTTTCTAAACTTCTCTCTCAGGCCTGAGCTGAGCCAATTGCATACTAATGTAGCAAACCTCTGGTTGCCAAAAGCGCTGCGCTCCTCGGCTGATCCACAGAGCTTTAGTGATATTAGCGAGGGGCAGAAGCAGAGCATAAGTGCCACTGGCTATCCCTTTAGCTATGAGCAATATTTGCCCCATATCACTTTGGCTCATCTGAAAGATGGCAATGGCTCAGCCGAGAAGATTGGGCTCATGAACGACGTGATAAAAGCTTTGCTGCCACAGGCCATCCGCTTCGAAAGGCTGGTTGCTTTTGCCGTTGAACCCCTTGGGCTCTGTCGGAAGATCATTCGAGAATGGCAAATCTAGAATTTTTGCTCTGGTTTCTTCCTTACATATTTGCCTAGTTTCGGTCTGTATCAAGCCGGGCAGACTGATAGCAGGAAGCTAGTTAAATAGAAGCCAAATGGCAGGAAGCCCAGACGTATCTCTTCACGAGCAAGTGCTAATTGCCTTTAATAGCAGTAGAAAATCTTACTAAGACTTACCGCCAGGGAAAAGTAAAGGCTGTCGACAATGCCTGCTTTGACGTAGAAGAAGGTGAGGTCTTTGGTCTGATTGGGCCCAATGGGGCTGGTAAAACAACCATATTTGGCTGCTTATTGGCCCTTACCCAGCCAACTGCCGGTTCTATAGAAATTGATGGCATGTCGCCATTCGATCTTGATGTGAAGCCCCAGATTGGGTTTTTGCCTGAGCGTCCTTGCTACAACCGTTGGATGACTATCCGGCAATTTCTTGCTTATCATCATTGGATGGCTGGGCGACCAACTATTGAACGCGAGGCTGAGATCAAACGGGTCTTGGCGCTGGTTGAGCTTGACGTTGATATTAAGCGACGCAAGGTCAAGGAGATGTCTCGGGGCATGCTGCAGCGCCTTGGCATGGCCCAAGCGTTGATTGGCCATCCGCGCATATTTTTCTTGGATGAACCGACATCGGGAATGGATCCGCTCGGCTTTATCTTGATTCGCAAACTGCTTCTAAAGTGCAAAGACGAGGGCATGACCATCGTGCTCAATTCTCACCACCTCCATGAGGTAGAAAGAGTTTGTGACCGCATTGCTTTTATTCGTAAGGGAAAAATAGAGGAAGTGGCTGACGTTGCTGCGCTCTCGCAGGTGAGGCAGATTCTTATCGTCAGCTGGTTGGCTTGCGATATAGATGCTGGACCGGTATTAGCAGCTGTAGCCGCGAGTTCTAGCTGCCCATTAATTGAAGCGTCGGGCGAAACGGCAAAGTTTACTGTTTCGGGCAACGAGAAAGCTGCCGCTATAATTGCCAGTTTGTCTTCCAGTGGTTTGAGGGTTTATAAATCTAATTTTGAAAAGCGAGAGCTGGTGGAGCTCTTCTTAACGTCGCCGGAGCCAAACTCAGGAGAAAGTCTCGATGCAAATGGAGGTTCTAAACTTCCAGATGAATAGAACTCTTTTCAATCCAGCCGTTTTTGCTTATACGCTTTATGTCAAGTTCGCTGACATGCGTTATTGGGTAATTCCACTTCTTCTCATGACTGCGCCTAGTTTTGGTCTAGTGCTTTCGATGTCGTTTCCTCATCCGCCTTTGACGGATGAAATGCAAAAGGTAATCGCCGAGAGCGTTCATCACTATTTCTTGCAGTCAGTTGTTTATTTGCTTTTCGCCTATATGTTTATCAGTGACGGCCCTGCTGGAGGGAAGCTCGTTGCTGAGGCTGACTCGTTGTCATTGCTTTTTACGAGGCCAGTGACGCGTTTTTGCTATGTCTTGACCAGGTATTTAGCTGCTGTAGTGGGAACCAGTATTCTTATGCTCGGTGCTCTTTTGCTAGTCTATTTATTTGGTTGTTGCTATGGCATTACTGCAATTGATATCAGCCTTCTTACTGTGGCAACAATCATTTTAAATGCTGCTATCTGGAGCTCGCTTGTGATTTTTATGCATAGTGCACCGCCCTTAATTGCTATAGTGACTGTGTTTATCCTGATGGGCTGTGCTGGTGTAGGCAATGTATATTCGCAGGCTGAGCAATCTACAAATGCCTTTCTTGAGTTGCTAAAGACTGTCTGTCTATTTATCAACGAGTGGTTCGGAGACTTCATGCCCACCTCGATTGATCTGCTTGCCATGACTACAGCTTCTGCCTTTGATATTTACGAGCTTGCTATTTTTGTCTCCAACATTGCCTTCTTTATACTGATTGCGGCTTTTGCTCTGTCTTGTCGGGAGTTTTCTTATGGCTCAGAGTAAAGACGGTAGCGCCAGCCCGGGCAGCAAAGGCAGAATCAATACACTGACTATTCCGATTTGGTTTATCGTTCTGGTCAGCTGGTTATTGTGTTTTCGTGTTTATGCCAAGTTAACTCAGCGAGAAGCCCCGAGCGATAACTGCGTGGCCTGGATTACCCCGATACAACTCGAGCAGATGTCGCAGAAGCCAGGCGGTATCAAAAAAGACTTAGTGATGTATGAGTTTACTGCTGACTGGTGTCCGCCGTGCAAAAAGAGAGAGCGTACAGTGTTTAGGGCTCCGTTCGTAATATCAGAGATCAATAACAATTTCGTACCAGTGCGCGTAGACTTGACTAACGAGGCTCTTAGCTCTATCCCTGCAACTAAGAACCTGACTGAACGCTTTTCGGTTAACTCCATCCCGCGCTGTGTTATTACCTTAGCCTCGGGAGAGAAGGTTGATGATGACCACTATTCCTATAGTGATAAGTTTTCTGATTTCATTACGGCCGCTATAAAGAAAGCGGTTACAGTTAGGGCTAAAGTTGACCTGGCAAAAGGCAATTATGAAGAGGCCATAGCAAAGCTGAGCCCGGCTCTTCTCACTGGTACTGCGGGCGTCGAGCGATATAATTCATCGAATTATCTGATGTGCCATCACTTGCTGCTCGTCAACAAACGGCAAGCAGAAGTGGAGCCTATGATGAAAAAGGCATTTGAAAAAAGCTCTCAGTACAGTTCTATGTCGTCTGAAAAGGAGCCACTTTTGTGGCTTAAGCAACTGAATATGTATCTGCGTGATGAGATTAGCGATGAGCAGCTGCTGAAATTTAAAAGCGACCACTACGATAAAGCAACTTACTATCTGGCCATCGGCCTTAAGCAATTGCGACTGGGTGATAAGGGTAAAGCGCTAAAAGCTCTGCATCAAGCTTCTGTCATGAGCGCTAAATCTTATCGCTCAGACGGTCTGTCAGAGCCGTTGGTTGACGCACTAGAGAAGTAACTATAAAAGCAATCATAAACGTGCTATCTGATCAGTGTGAGTGTCTATTTAGTGATAATAGTTCAGTACTCAACTATTTTTGAAAATGACAATTGCTCCCAACTTGGTAGTAAATGCTTTTACTTGTAAGTGCTCCTTGCCAGCGTTTCTTAGTGGCGTCCAGTGGTGCCGAGCTATTGTTCACAATAACCAGTTGAAAGTATTTGGGATTAAATGCTGTCAACTGTTTTGTTACGGGCCTTAGCAGTTCATTACTTTGGTCATACATGGGGTTGTGAGTCTCAAGAAACTGATTCGGACTCAGGCCCATATCGTTTGCAAGCTTAGAATAGTCAGCCATAGAAAGTTCGCTTTTTACTGTGGACGGCTCGTACCCAAGTATCAGCAACGATTCTTCTGGAGCACCGTCTCTGTGTGGCTTGGTGCTATTTTGCTGATCAAATCGATTGAGGTTGAACCACTCAACTTGACTCCAGTTTGGCGAACGAGGGCAAAGCCTGGTTGGGTGTAGTCTTTTCGACAAACAAGCTTGTAGATGCTGCGTGCCAGTGCTGGAATCGAGTCATCGTCTTCTTGCGTCAGTAGCCACGGTTCCGTCGCATTGATCATGCTTCTGTTGCTCTCTGTTTTCGATAAATAGGTGTATATACACCTATTTTACAAACCTCGAATCAGTTATTCTCTATTGCCCTTGCACCGGATAGCCAAGTTCAATGGCCCGTTTTTCGTCAGCCGCCGACTGACTGGCGTCACCCTGAATTTTGTGTAAAAGACCCCTGTGGTAGTAAGCCTCAGCGTAGTCTTCTTTGTTTTGGATAGAACTATTGAAGTCTTTCATGGCTGGTTCATATTGCTTCAAAGCCATGTAAATAGTGCCTCTCGTGTCATAGGCTTCGGCCATTTCAGGAGCTAGCTCTAGGGCTTTGTTGACGTCTATCATGGCGGCATCTAAATTGCCCGCTTGTGCCATCATCCAAGCGCGGTTGTTGAAGGCCGGTGCGTAGTTCTTGTCGGAGATTACTGCCTCATCTAAGTCGCTTATTGCCTTGCTGCGTTCGCCAATTAGGGCTAGGCAAGTACCCCTTTGGTTCAAAAGAGCAGCCAACTTTCGGCTTTGGCTCGCGGCCATGGCGCGCTCAAACATTTCACGTTTTTGGGGTGATATTTTGCCTTGATTTTGATCAAGATTTAGTTTATTAAGGCCGCTGGAGTGATCTTGTATTTGACTAATACGCTCGTTGAGAAGGCTGACATTGCTCATTGCCTGCATCTTTTCAGCTGTAGTCGTACGCACTGCAAATAAGTTAGTGCTTGGTAAACCGGCACTCTTTGCTCCCTCTTCGGCTGAGGTGTCAGGGAAGGTGGATGGCAGTTTACCTAGAGCTGACTGGCCGCCTAGAGAGGTTATGGCGACAGCTGCTGCAGCACTGCTTGCTACCTGCCCAAGGCGTACGCCTATCTGTCTCATCAAAAACCTCCCACTCATTCATGCATTTGATCAGTCTAATTATGAAGCTTACAGGGCTTTGATCGATATTAGGAAGGAAAAAACAAGAATTTCATCTGATAGCACTGTTCGAATCTCTTGACTTGTGGAATGATGGATTTATGTAGGACAAATTAGGCAGGGATAAGCGATAAGGCATGCTGGCTGGCGCTGGCTTGGTCATAGGTTACTTATAGGTTTAGGTTTAGATTTAGATAGTTTTACTCGGTCGCACATCAGGATAGGGGCGCTTACGGAACTAACATCCCGTGGGCGCTTTTATTCTTTTGTATAGCTACTGATACTACCCAGATGATGGTAATATCTTGTCATTCCAAACCATAGAGATAGCCATGGGCCTTTCATTCAAGAATTTTCACGCCAAGCATTATCTGCGTAAGAATTTTAAGTACATTGTAGTCTGGACTATGATCCTGCTGTTCCTTGGAACTCTTGTGCCATCTACTTTCTTTATGTTTATGGGCAATTAAGCAGCAAAAGCATGTTAGCTCAAAAAAATCGGCCACCCCTGGCCGAGCGCATGCGCCCCAGGGAACTAGACGAATATTACGGTCAAGAGAAACTTTTGGCAGAAGGCGGGGTGCTGCGCACTATGCTCTCTGGCAATACCTTAAGCTCCTTTATTCTCTGGGGACCGCCCGGTGTGGGTAAAACTACCTTGGCTCGCATCATTGCCCGCGAGACCGATAGCAAGTGGATTGCATTTTCTGCTGTCGCCTCGGGCATGAAAGAAATTAAGGGTGTGATGGCCGAGGCTGAGGCTTTCATGAATCTTGAAGGTCGTCGCACAATTATGTTTGTGGATGAAATTCACCGCTTTAACAAAGCCCAGCAAGATGCTTTTTTACCTTATGTCGAAACTGGTGTCATTTGCTTAGTTGGTGCCACCACAGAGAATCCATCTTTTGAAATCAATTCAGCTCTGCTATCAAGGCTGAAAGTCTTTGTCATGGATGAGCTCGATTTACCAGCACTTTTGAAGATCATGCAGACTGCATTGGTAGACAAAGAGAGGGGCATAGGCGAACTCGAGTTAACAGCATCAGATGACACACTCAAGCTGATTGCTGCCTATTCATCGGGTGATGCTCGCACTGCTCTTAATTCTCTCGAGATGGCTGCTAACCTAGCTAATCGGCGCGGCCAAAAAGAGATAAGCGAGAAAGAAATTCGCTCTGCTGTGCAGCAGGCCGTGCTCAAATATGACAAAGATGGTGAGAACCATTTCAATTTGATTTCGGCTCTACACAAGTCGATTCGCAATTCTGACGTGAACGCCAGTATTTACTGGCTAGCGCGCATGATGGAAGCTGGCGAAGAGCCAATGTATGTGGCGCGGCGCCTGGTGCGCTTTGCTTCAGAAGATATTGGTTTAGCTGCACCTCAGGCTCTGACTCAGGCTGTGGCAGCCATGCAAGCTGTGGAATTTATTGGAGTGCCCGAGGGCAAATTAGCCCTGGCTCAATGTGTTGCTTATATGGCCCTGGCACCTAAGTCAAATGCCTTGTATAAAGCCTATAACGAAGCGGCTCAAGATGCACTAAATACGGTGCAGCATCCTGTGCCTTTGCACTTGCGCAATGCCCCGACTAAATTGATGAAAGAAATTGGATACTCTAAGGGTTACCAGTATGCTCATGATTTCGCTGCTGGCAAAGCCGATACCATGCAGTGCCTTCCCAATGAGTTAGCTGGGCGTAAATACTATCAACCAAGCGAACGAGGCTTTGAAGGCAAGATTCGCAAGGCCGCAGGTAAAGAGGTCGTTGAAGGCTAAAAAGGAGAAATTGACTAGCAATTTCTCCTTTTTAGTGGAATGTTCCGAAGTACCGTTTGCTATAGGCTGCTGGACTTCGATAGCGCTGTCTCGCTAGTGGAAGCCCTAAGCGTTCTTAGGCTTTCTTGAGGAAGTTCTTAGGAATGAAGCTGTGCCACCATTTGCGAGCTTTAATTTCAGCCAATTCTGCTCTTGTGTTATTGAGGATGCTCGACAAACGAGTATTCTCATCTTCGCAAGTAACCAGAATGTCTTCGAGGTAGTCGCGCTCAACTTTGATTTTAGCCAAGGCGTCCATCAAATAGCGACGTTCTTTAACGGCAGCTTCTTTTTCGTATTCAACTACCTTAAGTACGCGCACTTGTTCTTCTAGGACGGGAATTCTCTGGATAGCCCAGAATTGGCTAACCATAATTTGTTTTACCGCGGCATTCTCTTCTGTCAGTTCTTGCATCTTTGAAAGCAGAGCGATAACTCTTCTTTGCAAATAGGCAACTTCGTCTTGGCTCTTTGTAACAACGCGCTGTTCTCTGTATTTTTGAACAACGTCAAGAACCTGATGACGGACGCGCCGGTCTCGTGCTTGGCGCACTCTTTCATCTTGAGGATCTGACACCGTCTCTGATGCCCATTTAAAGATGTGTTCTAGGCCGTCAACGGCAACAGCATCCTCATGTTCACCTTGATTTGGCGAGAAATCTAAATTATCGGCAGTATTTTTTTTATGAATGCTCACACTTATACCCCTTTCTTGAAACCTACTATACCGATAAACCGTGATTTTGTAAAAGTAAATTTGCCATTGCCAATGGTGCAGGCACCACTTACCTCTTGAAAGCACCGCTAATGGTGTAGTGGTGGTGACTTTCGCTGATACTGTCAGTGGTGACATAAGTTAAACGAGGTAGTGTTTGCCGGGTTTGAGCTCATTATTTGTAGCCAGAGTTTTATTAATTCGCGCTGATCGCTTTGATTAATTCGTGGCGAAATTGCATATATAAGGATATTACTGTTTTATCGGACGCAATTTTGAGTGGGTGTCTCCTACCTAGGTTTGACTTGGCTAGGTTTGACTTGACTAGGTTTGACTTGACTAGCTTCTACTTGATGAGCAACTGATTGGCTGGCTGCCAACTACTTATATAAGCAGTTGCTTGCTGGTCAGTTCTAAAGAATGGGGCTGTGAAGGCTCTACAAACACCGGGGCTGAAGGGTGGGGCATAGAGGCGGTTCAAAGGCCTCTAAAATCCCCTAAAAGTCGCCAGAAAGGTTTCAAAAATAAATTTTCTGGCTGTATTGCATAGTAGGCTGGGCTTTCGAGGTTTTGGGTCGTAAAAAGAAGCCGAAATAGTGGGAGAAACCGGGGGGTAGTACGTAATTACGCGCAAGACAAGTGCCTGCCAAATCTATAAGGTAGTGATAAGCCAATTTGCAGGCGACCCGGAGATAAGTTCGTGAACAACCAATCGGTATCGAAAATAGCAAAAGCAATTTCAACCGCTCTTATGGCTGGCGCACTTTTCTCTTGCCCACTGTTCTCGTCTATTGGCTTCAGCGGTGCAGCTTTCGCCTATGGCGAATCTGACGTTCTCGGCACACTGAGAACTCCGCTGAGCTATGGCGCTCCGAACAGCCCTGCCTGGGTGCCAGCCCAAGAGGGAGCCCCGCCCCCATGTGGTGACGGCTTCAATCCTCCAGCAGTCACCCCTGGTGATTGCACTGCTCCATTTAGCCCACCAACTGATGTGTTTGTTCCACTCACCATGGGTGGCGACAAAGACGAAGTGAACGCTTGGGCTATGCCTTACCTCACTCCACCGCCCTCAACCCAGGGTTCTGACTTCGGCTCCATTAATGGTTCTAATGGTGGCTATGGTCTAAGAGCTCCTGTGGCACAAGTGAATATTCAACCTCAAGGTGGAATGGTTGGAAACGCTCCAATTAGGAGATGGGACGCACAAAGATCATTCGATTTTGGTAAACCGAACAATGTAAGACCCAATAGTTCAGTAATGAACGACTTCGGTCAAAAACTCTCCGAAAAGCCTGACCTTAAAATGTGTCCGCAATTCTCGCAAGACGGACCCAGGCAAAGAGGAGAATATCGAGGTCAGACCACCCAAGACCTACACGGCAACCGAACACTCTTCAGAGACAATCTCCGCTCACAATTGACCATCGCTCCATATTAATGCTCCCGCGAACAGCAGCTTTTCAGTCCTTCAATTTATTCTTTAAAAAGGCTTCAGGAGGCCAGACAATGTTTAACCGTAAGTTTATCCCAGCCGTGATTATGTCAATCACCTTAGGCGCTCTCACTGCGTCAGCCTCCTATGCGCAACGCTCTGGACCATTCCCAGGCAGCCCGCCCCAAGGCACACCGGCACCATTTAGCCCTGTGACCACATTGCGCACACCACTGATTCCCGGGCAGCCAACTGGCGCTCCATTCCAGGCTCCAATTGAAGGTGCTCCACCAGCGATTGGTGATGGCCCCACACCTGTGGGCGTAAATCCAGGGATGCTCTCATCTCCGGAGCTTATGCCATGGGTCCCAGCTATCCCTGCGAACCAAATCGACAATGACTTTTCTGGTATCCCTCTAGGCATTAACCCTGCCATCGTCTCTCCTCCTGGAGTACTTGGACCATCGCTGACCGGTGTAGTGCCAGCGCCTCCATCAACTCCTGGTGCTGACCCTGGTTCGCTGACTGCACCTGCTGGATTCATCAATGCTTCTCAGCAAGTCAATATCATTCCAACTGGCGGATTTGCCGGTACTGGTGGCTACAACACCAGCATTCCAACCCAACGTCGCGGTGGACAAGAAACTCACCAATGGGGATATCGCGGTCGTAACTCCATGATTGGTGGAGTTGGCGGTGACGGCTCTCAAGATAACGTCACCCGGATGGGACCATGGGCTGGTTGGGGTGCTGTAACTGGCGTACCCACAGGCAACGGTTTGAGATCGAGTTCCATCGACCTAGGCGGCGGTCAACGCTTCCAAGCTGGTGGAGCAATCATCCCAACCGGATCGACTATCCAAGACTTCGGCTTATCCAACACCAGAGACAACCCGGTTGGAGCTCTGCAGGCCAATCAATCGTATGAATTTGGCCAAGGTATGAGACGCATTCCAATTTACAGCCACAAGACCACTGACTTTGGCTTGCCCTACACCCAGTTTGCACCAGGCAACATCACTGCTCAGAAATACGGTCAACGCTTACTTCCAACTGGAGTAATCACCAACTTCTAAAACAAATCCAGATATCTAAATCTGGCTGTGTTACACCCTTAAGTCTTGAAATGCCCATGGTACAGGGCTTGTGGGTGAAAATTAGATAAAACCCTTCGGGGGGATTGTCCCATGGTTATGGGAATCCCCCCGATTCCTTTCTGGTTATGTGTTGCGTAGTATGTATTTACAAAGCAGTTCACCTAATCAGTTCACCCAAGCAATCGCTGGCACCCATCGGAAAACGGACCAAAGAATCATGAGAAACGCCCCTAACAACAGAATCGCCAAAATGGCACTGAACGTGGCCCTTGTCTCTTGCCTATTCGGTCAGACGGTAACTCTACCGGCGATGGCACAGTACAGCCTACAGGCTGAAACAGATTCATTCCTTCCACCAGAAGTAGTGCCTCTAGACCCAGCCGTGGCCCAGAAGATGTCGCAAGCCCAAGCTCAAGCTCGTCAAGAAAGTGCAAACAATGCCAACTCTTACGGTCAGAACTCAGCGATGAGTGGTAACCCCGCTGGTGGTAATGATGCCGGCATGAACAACTCAGGCATGAACAATTTCAATAATCAAAATAATTCACAGCAAGCTCGTCAAGACATGATGAATAACATGATGAGCCAAAATGGTATGAATCAGGGCAACATGGGCGCCCAGCCTAATTTTCAATCAAGTATGGGTGGACAAGAAGTTCCTGGCAATACCGGAACATCTGATTGGATTATGCCTGGTCAAGATCAAAGTGCACCAATGACCGCATATGGCAATGTAAGCCAAACCCAAACTCTCTCGGCACCTCCTTCTAATCCTATTGTTAGACGATCCAGTCGTCGTTCTGGTATGGGCACAGCCGTAAGCGCCCTCGCCGGTTTCGGAGCTGGAGCTATGGTAGGCACCATGATAAGACGGCCTAACAGCCTCTACGGCTTAGGCGCTGCTGGTCTGATGATGACTGGCTTCGGTACTCGTAACGCATTCCGCTTCTAGCTTCTAATTTTCTTTTGTTTGGAGACAAGGCAATGAAATTCAAAATTATTCTTTCACTAGTGGCTTTTGCAACAACTGCTGCATTCGCTCAGCCTGCTGCTCATGCAGGACCCCGATTTGAATTTGAACCAAACGTTTGGAAGAAAGAAAGCATTGGACCACGCTCTTCGTGGACTCCAGCACCAGCAGCTGCAACAGTACGGTCGGGATCGACACCAAGTGCATCGTCGATGCTTGGTATTCCTTTGGCAAGCATCAAGAGAGCTCCAGCTCCAGCTCCCGTGCACGCAGCACCAGTAGCTCAGCCCAACATCATGGCTCAGTTGATGCCAGCTCAATTCAATAATGCTTTCGGTAAGCCAGCAGCTCAAGCGCTGCCAATGACGGCTTCACCAAATGTCATGGCACCAGTTGCTCAAGCTGCTACACCTAAGACTGTGAAGATGGCTTCTGCTCCAAGATCTTTGAGCCGCTCACAAAATGGCACAGCTCGTCTGAGACGGCCAGTTCGCCAAACAGCTCTTGCAGCTCGTCCTTCTCAAATTCAAACCTACAACAACGGTTATGTCCCTGGTTCAACTGCACCAAGCGCATTCGGCAGTGGACATTCAACAACCACAGCTGTTAGCGGCGTTGTTAAGTACAAACACTAATTTTTTAAACCAATCCAAAACTCTTCAACGAACACCCTAGGAGTTCCCAATGAAAAATATCAAAGCACTAAGCAAGAAAATCGCTGCATCGCACTCCTTCAAAGTTGCTTCGCGCCTCGGTTTCCTTTTGGCTCCACAACTAGTTCTCTTGGCCTTCGGTGTTTATGACCAGGCTGCTCATGCACAAGGTTTAGTTGGTGCACCAGTCGACCCCCGTTATGGTCAATCAAACGAAGTAGGCCAATTGGCAGACTACGGTTATGACTGTGCCAGAGATATCTCCCGGGTTGTTACTGCCCTATCTACGATTCCATCATCTATGGCTGGTATGAAAATTGCCTTTGGTCAAAGAGATGGCGGTGAGTCGGCAATGAACGTCGCCAAAGGTCTCGGTATCGGTTTTGGTGGACCAACTGCAGTGCACTTGCTCGGTACATTCGCTATCAACGACCTCGGTGGTCTGGGCGGCGGTCTCTAATTGCAAAACAGTTAGAAGCACCCATCTCTCGTTAGCGAAACCGAATACATATATAGAAGTTCGAAGCCGGGCTCAGCCCGGCTTTGCTTTTGGAAGTTACCGCCCCCTGCACAAATACACACACACACTCACTCTCTCTCTCTCTCTCTCTCTCTCTCTCTCTCTCGGATACACCCCCTCACACATACAGGCACACGCCACTAAGTGCGTGCTATCTCAAAGCCACATCCTGTCTGCGTTGTAGAAAGCGCAGCGGCGAATGTAGCTCTGCAGAACCATTGGAGCAAAAAAGATTTGAAATTGACGAAATTGCTTTTTGTGGCTGAAGAATGCTACAGGGCTGGCATTTCGGGGCTTTTGTGGTCGGAATGGCGGCTCTTGACTTCGTAAAAGCACCATGAAAATCATCGAAAAATGAGCAAAAACTCCGTCTGCCATGGGAATTACCACATATTCAAGGGCGTGGGAAAGTTTTATTGTTACTCCATAAGCCGGACGAAAGCTAGGTCAAAGCTCAAGTCTGACACCCGCTCCAAATACGCTTCCACGATACCCAGAGGTTTCTTACGCCATGAACAAAGTTGCATCCCTCGCTAAAAAAGTTTCCGCATCACACTCCTTCAAAGTTGCAAGCCGCCTGGGATTCCTTTTGGCTCCCCAACTGGTTCTTCTAGCCTTCGGAGTATATGACCAAGCCGCTCACGCACAAGGCCTGGTAGGTGCACCAGTCGACCCACGTTACGGTCAATCAAACGAAGTAGGCCAATTGGCTGACTACGGCTATGACTGTGCAAGAGATATTTCCCGCGTTGTTACTGCCCTATCAACCATTCCCTCATCTATGGCTGGTATGAAAATTGCCTTCGGTCAGAGAGATGGTGGTGAATCAGCTATGAACGTAGCTAAGGGTCTAGGCATCGGGTTCGGCGGACCAACCGCAGTGCACTTGCTCGGAACATTCGCTATCAACGACCTCGGTGGTCTCGGCGGCGGTCTTTAATCGAAAGATTCAGGACGCATCTAAGAACCGGAATCCCAAAGAACAATATCAAACGAAAGAGCCAGGCCCAGCCTGGCTCTTTCGTTTGATTGCAGTTTTTTTGCACTATGCCTTGCTACTTTTCAAACGTGTATAAATGTAGTTTCGAAGAATGCAAAAAAAACTTTGAAAAATGAACAAATTCTCCGTCTTCCATGGGAATTACCACATATTCAAGGGCGCGGGAAAGCCTTATTGTTGTCCCATAAGCCAGACGAGCGCATCGGACAAATCCGACAGCCAAATAAAGTTTTCAGTCTGACAAACCAACCTACCTACTGACACACGCTACCTGAGGTTTCTTACACCATGAACAAAGTCAAATCCTTCGCAAAAAAAGTTTCGCAAACCCACTCCTTCAAAGTAGCTAGCCGTCTGGGATTCCTTCTGGCACCCCAACTGGTATTGCTCGCTTTCGGAGTATATGACCAAGCCGCTCATGCTCAAGGTTTGGTAGGCGCACCAGTCGACCCACGTTATGGACAATCAAACGAAGTTGGCCAATTGGCTGACTACGGATATGACTGTGCCAGAGATATTTCTCGTGTTGTCACCGCTCTGTCCACTATTCCCTCATCGATGGCTGGTATGAAAATTGCCTTCGGTCAGAGAGATGGTGGTGAATCAGCGATGAACGTAGCCAAAGGTCTAGGCATCGGCTTCGGCGGACCAACCGCAGTGCACTTGCTGGGAACATTCGCTATCAACGACCTCGGTGGTTTGGGCGGCGGTCTTTAATCGAAAGATTCGAGAACTCGCGAAAAACTCAACGAGAAACGCTGCGGAAACGCTTCGAGAAACGTAACGAGTTAGAACGAAAATCAAGACGAATAACTTTGAAAGAGCCAGACCTAGTCTGGCTCTTTTGCTTTGGCGTCAGCGTTACTACGTCTTTAGTGTTTGACGTTGAAGAAGAAGATCAAAAAGGGAAGATTTTTTCGAAAAAATCTTCCCTTTTTCTTTTTGTATTGAATAACCTAAACTTAGCCAACTTCAGAAACTCTCTAGAACTTTTTGAAACTCCCTGAGTCAGCCTGAAGTTCCTGAAACTCTAAGATTTTGCGCGTCATGGATAGGGAATACCGTGGTTCTAGATTGGCTCTAGTGACTTAAAGTAGAGTTTGGAACATCTTGTGCTTGAATCTGCTTTTTTCTGGAGAACTTGTTTTCTCTGGAAGTAGCTTTTTCGCGAAATTTATTCTTGAAACGATTTCTTGCAATCAGTTTCTAGCTACCAGTTCCTAGCTACCAGTTCCATTTTTCTTTTTTGCCACAGGTGGTGCGTCATGATATATCCATCGAGAGTGCTCTCTGCTGCCCACCTATAGCTGTGGTTCTACCAGCTTCTGTCGCCAGCAGTCAGCGCCAGACATTGAGCCAGTTGCCCAGAATTTAGATAATATGCTTTTCCCTGATTATTTTCCTTGCCCGGACGGGTCTTATTGTCATTATGGTTTTGGCGGCGATGACATTATCCAAAACTGCATTAACGCTGCTGCATCTCCGATTGGCTTCTGGCTGTGGGAGGGTACCTTAATTGTTAAAGAGTCACTAACTCCTATTCAAAAAACCGGTAAATTACTTTGATGTGTCTAGATTGTTCTATGGTGAAGAACACAGCAAAATCGCCGAAATCTCCGCGTCTGGGATGGGGAAGACCGTGCTGTCAAAACCTTCCTGGCGCAGTAAATTAGAGTCGAGGACAGCTCTTGGTTTCAATTCGAGTATGCAGTTCCTCTTTTTCTTTTTCCATGGTGGTGGCAGTATGTCTAATCGCGCTAAATTTCTCGCCGGTCGCTTAGCCCAACCATCAGCGAATCAGAAATCCAACCCAGACAGATCAGTATTCAAATACGCGGTCAGTGCAATCATTACTGCGGCGTACTTATGTGTTGTCGCTATCCCCGTTATTTTGCTCTCTGAGAATTTTACCTACAGAGAAGAAGCGGCTATTTCCCCTGCGCCTACCATTGAGACTGTGACCTCTGTCCAAAAATTTGTCCCGAGCAAAGCCCTAAAGATAAATCTTGTCACTGAACAAGCTGAGCAAAACAGCGAAGCTGTGGCGCAGAATGTCGAGCAGCAGCTTTGGCCTGATTTTGGTTCTTACAATGAAACCTATCAAGGAACCCAAGCTTTTTGGGCGGATCCGGTTTTAAGTCCAGCTGACTGCTGGAATGTTCTGAAAGTCGCTACAGCCACATTTGCATGTGCAATTTTCTGTCTACTGCAAATTTCGAAAGTGCAACAATCACTCAGATTTATCCGACGCCGCATTGCCTTTCAACTGGGTTTTACTTCTCGGGGCGGCTCTGCCGCCTTCCGCAAGAGACGCAAAGGGCAAATCTCATATCTTACGAAACACTTTTTTGACCAGCAGTTGGTGCGGGTTGTTCTATGTCTGATCATGATTACCCCTGTCGCTGCTATTTTTTGTCTCAGCCAATCGGTTCGCCCAATGCAGTCAGCAATCGATGAAAAGTCACTAGCGTCTACAAATTGGCTCGATTGGACAATTAACCCATCTAAATACAGCGATTTTGCCGCTGACTGGCAAGCTTCACCTTACGGCAATGCCTCCGCTGCCGCCAATGTCGCCCGCGTCAATTGGCCAGGAGTCTTCCTTCATGTGGCCACTGTACTCTGGGCGATACTGACTGAATGGCGCTTAGTTGTGCCGATGGTACTCCTGCTCATATTCTTCCGCTCCGCCCGTCAGGCAAAAGTAACTGGACATCGGTCCAGCCTTAAGCAATATCTGCGACAGCTTAGCCAATATTTTTTGCCTGTGGCACAGAGATCGGTGTCTGCTGTTAATAGGTTAGTGTCTGGTAAGCAATCTGTGCGGCAACTCGCCAGTACGCCAGTTTTGCAAATTTCTGGCAAGCAGCAGCGTTTTGCTCGGTGGAAAATCAAACTTAAGCAGCGTGCACTACATTAATTGCGGTCGAATAGCATTTTAGGTCTGCTGAAGTTGCACATAAATTTCTCAAGATTCTTCCTCTAGGATGGGAAAGACCGTGCTCCCAAAAGCATTCGAGCAAGCTTAAAGTATTGTCAGGAAATTGTTTCATTCCTTTTTTCTTTTGTTGGTGGTGAATTATGTTCGACTCTGAGCGCATGAGAAATGTTGCCAAAAGGCTTAACAGGACATTAAAAGATGGCTGTTTTGCCCGCAGAATGGGAATAACCACACTGACAGGATTTTATATTGGCACTAAAGTGTTGCTTAAGAGATACGCTCACCAGGGTGTATTTGGTCTGAATTACCTTTCTTTCTTCTGCAAGCAGTCAACAGTGGATAACGGAAACACCTTAACTAACCTCAAATATCGCTTTCACAAGCAATTAATCGCGCTGGTAGCAGTTTTCATGCTATTAGCGCCATTCGCATTTTCGATGGCGGCTGTGGCCCAGACTTCAGTTCCCTCGCCTGGTGATGACTTTGTCAGCCCTAACGCTGGTGACCCTAGCCAAGGTGCTAGCCAAACACAGCCGACGGCAGAGAACATTTATGATGCTCCTGGTCAGACCAATTTAGTGACCCAACAGGCTGAGCAGAACACCGAGGCTGTAGCTCAGAATGTAGAGCAACAGTTGTGGCCTGATTTTGGTGCTTACAACGAGACCTATCAAGGCATAGCTGCATTTTGGGGAGATGACATCATCTCTAACCTCTTCGCTAACATTGGTCAGCTAATCGGTAAGTGGTTGAGTGAGTTTATCAACGGTTGGGTCGCAGACGCTGTGCAGTTCTTGACTGGCTTCTTGCGCATCTTTGTACTCAACCCCAATATTGCCGTCAACGGTCTCAGCACCACCCCAGGTGGTCCTGGTGCAGCTGTTGATGACATTTCGCCTTATGTTCGTCAAGGTGCTGACATCATGTACGGCATCGCTGTTGACCTTTTGCTCTTGCTCTTCATTCTTTGTATCTGGAAGTACTGGGCCGATGCTGCTATTCGTGGCAACGGCAACATGATGGGAGCTGTCGGTCGCTTAATCTTCACTGCTGGTCTTCTGCTTGCATGGCCGACTATTTACGCCTTTGAAATTCAGATCACTAATGAAATGATCAAGGCCCTTTACTTCAATTCGGCCGACCAAGTGGCCATGCTCGATGCTGCCATGGCAGCAGCTGTGAAAGGTGGTCTGGTTGCTGGTGCTGGTTTGCTCGCTAATGCTACGGCTCCTGTAGCCGGTCAGGTTCTCGGTGGCATTCTGGCTGGTGGCGCTGGCGGTATTGTTTTAGGAACAGTTGGTACCCTTGTCGCCTTCGTTGGTTTGATTATCTACTTAGTGCTAGGCGGCATTCTCATTGCTGAGCTCATATACATTCTCGTGCTCAAGGCGATTCAGACTGCTTTGCTCACTGCTCAATATATGTTTGCTCCTTTGTTCTTAGTCTTCTTTGCTCTGCCCGATACTGAAAATGTTTGCTCTGGTTTTGTGCGCTCATTTGTTGAAGTGAGCCTGTGGACATTCGTTTGGGTTGGTATGCTCAAAATTTTGGTGATTGTGGTCTTATCTGACTTCAACCCCTGGGGCAAAATTGTCATGGCTGTGGGTGTCTTGCAGTTGATGATTCAAGTGCCATCGTTCTTAGCCAGGGCTCAAATTTCGCCAATGTCAGACTTCGTTTCTGCTGGTTTGATTACCGGTGGTTTGCTTGCTGGCGGTAAAGCTCTGGGTGGAATGCTCGGTGATCGTGCCAAGCACTTTGCTAATGCCGTTGGTAACTTTGGTTATGCTGGAGCTAAGGGGGCGCCCAAATCGCAAGGTGTTGAACTTAATGGTCTGGCAAATGATGTTGCCAATCCTGGACTATTAAAAGATATTCGTAGTGCTCAGGCCACTGGTAAGGTTGATGGTCCTGGTGGACCAAAAGGCAATAAGGGGCCTGGAGCCGGCGGGCTTGGTCCGGATGGTAAGCCAATCAAGCCACCAGAAGGTCCTAAAGGTCCTAAAGACGGCAAGGGTACTGGTTTGGGCCCCGATGGTAAACCACTAAATCCAGCTGATCCTAATGCCGCTAACAAAGCTTCTGATAAGAGTGCTCCTGGGACTGGAACGGCTGCCAATGTTGTGCCTCCTGGTACTGGGCCTAATAAACCGGTGAGTCCGGCTACTGGTGCCGCTGATGCTTTGGCTAGTGCTGCCAAGACTGGTACTGGTGTAGCACTAGGTGCTGCGGCTGTGGGTGCTGGTATGGCAGCCATGGGTGCTAATGCTGGTCTCAATACCGCTAACAAAGATGCTGCTGCCGCTAATGCTAATGCTAATGCTGGAACTGGCGAACAAGCTAGCAAAGACTTGAGTACTGCTGAGGCCGCTAAAGCTGCTGCCGCTGCAGCTGCTGCTGGTGGTCTTGTAAATGCTGCTGGAAATTTGACAGATAAGAACGGCAAAGAGTTGCTCGATGCTAAAGGCCAACCAATTAAGGCTGGAGTTACTGCTCCACCTGCTGCCGGCGGTAAGGCTGGTGAAGTCGTTAAAGATCAAGCTACTGTCACTGGCAAAGTTGTTGATCCTAAAGCTGAAGCTAAAGGAACTGGCGCTGAGTTAACCGGCAAGGGTAAAGACCTGGCATCTGGTATCAATCCTGCTGATATCGCCAAGGGTGCCGCAGCTGGTGCTGCCGCTGGCGCAGCCTTGAAGGCCGCTGGTGATGAAGTTGAAGTAACTGGCACAGGTGATGAAGCTGGTAAGGCCGTGGCATCATCGGTGGTGCCTGGTCTGAAGATGGCTGGCAGTGGTACCCCTGGTGCACCTGGCTCTAACCTCAATGCTGATGGTTCAGTTAAGACTACTGTTGACGCTGGCAAGGGTGGTGTCGGTGGTGCAAGTAAGCCGCTTGACGGCGCTAAGGGCGACACCAGTGTTGTGCCTAAACCGGGTTCAAATCCTGTCACTGCAGCTGGCGACAAGGCCGTTGTTCCTCCCATCAACTCTTCCCAGCTTGCTGCTGTTACCGGTAGCGTTGCCACCGGTAAGGGAACCGATCCGACGACAGCCATGGTTGCCGGAGAAGAAACACTCAACCCTGCTGACCCTGGTGCGCCGGTTGTCGCAAGTGCGAAGGAAGGAACATTCAATAATAAGCCAAATACAGCCGCTACAGTGGCCGCCGCGGCTGCCGGTGGAGCTGCTGCCGCAGTGGTTGCAACCAATGCTGCTAATGCCCTGAAAACTCCTGGTGTCACACCACCGGCACAAGTGACTACTGACGCGACTGGTAAGGTTGTCGGTACTTCTGGTACCCCAGGAAATACTGGTGCAAATCCGACTGGCAATGTACCTGCGGCCAATCTTACTGGCCAAACTGGCGTTTCAACAGGCGTTCAACCTAATCCTGGAGTCACACCGGCTGCTACTTCTAACGTGACCGGTGAGGAGATCATTAATGCCGACCCAGCAGCCCAGGCTTTGGCTGCCGGCAAAGAAGGCACCGCAACACTTAAGCCTGGTGGCAATCCAGTAGTAAATGCAGCTGCTACTGCTGCTGCGACAGCTGCTGGTGTCGTTGCTGGTCAAGGAATTAAAACTCAGACGGGCGCTCAGACACCGACACCGCCGGCAGCTACAACAACTGACGTTAATGGTCGGGTGGTTTCAAGCGGAGCGACTCCTAATGCAGCACAACCCGGTGTTGTTAATCCTAACTTGACCAATACAAGCGGTATCGTGCCGCCTATGTCTAGCTCTGCAGTGACTCCGGCAGGAGCATCTACTGTTACCGGTGAGGAGATCATTAATGCCGACCCAGCAGCCCAGGCTTTGGCTGCTGGCAAAGAAGGCACCGCAACACTTAAGCCTGGTGGCAATCCGGTAGTAAATGCAGCTGCTACTGCTGCTGCTGCGACAGCTGCTGGTGTCGTTGCTGGTCAAGGAATTAAAACTCAGACGGGCGCTCAGACACCGACACCGCCGGCAGCTACAACAACTGACGTTAATGGTCGGGTGGTTTCAAGCGGTGCAACAGCTAATGCCGCACAACCCGGTGTTGTAAATCCTAACATGCAGAATATAACACCAACTAGCGGTCTCGTTCCGCCTATGGCCACAGCTAATACTGGCGCTAATCCACTAGTGAATGCTGAATTGGTTGAAGAGGCTGCTGTTGCTGGCGCTGCTGGAGCCGCAGGTGCTGCAGCTATGGGAACCGTGAGACCTACAGGCGCAGTCAACCCTAGTGCCAATACCGGCAAAATTGATGGTGTCAATGCCACTGGAACTGTGACTGGTAGAGTCGTACCTCCAGTGTCTGGTCAACCTGGTGCTACTGTTAATCAGGGTACAGTCAACGTCACTCCTGGCGCTACCAGAGCGGGCACCCCTCCTGTTGCCACCCCAACTCAGTTCACAACCACAGCTGGCGGAACCGGTGGTGCTCCTCCTGTTAATGGTGCTCAAACTGCTAGCTTCGCTGGTGGTGACGGTGGCGACGGCGACGATGGCAGTGGTGGCGGTGGTGGTGGTGGTGGCGGAACACCTCAGGGTGGTCCTGCTGCACAACCGACTCAACCTGGTACTCCTGGTCAGAAAGCCTCTATGTTCGATGGCTATATGCAAGCTGGTTACAGACACGTCCCTTACCGGGTTGCCGCTGCTGCAATCAGATTGGCTCAAGGCGCTACTCTTGGTGTGTCGCGTACCGGCAAGCCAGAGAACGTCTATGACAACCAAGGCCACTTGATGCACATTCGTACTGGAGAAGGTGCTTCTGATGAGCAGAAGGGTATGCAGATCATGGCCGGTGCTTATGGCGAATTGATGAGCACTGACGCTGAAGCTTATGACGCCGCTCGGCAATCATCTATTGATGCTGGGGAGCACAAACCGAAAGGTATGGCTCAGAGAGCTGCTGCTGGTATTTTGGCCTATAACGGTAGTTCATGGACACAAACCGCTGCTGCTAAGCAGAGCTTCGCTCGATCGATGGCTAAGCATGCTGCACTTGGCTCGCAAGCTTATATCAACGGTGAAGAAGGCAACGCTTATACTGAGCACTTGGTCAACAGATATGGCCCAATGAGCGAAGACCAACAAGCTTGGGCTGCTCACATTATGACCAGTACTGATTCACCTGAATCAGGATGGAGCTGGAGAATGGGCCCTGCCACTGAAGCTCTGATCCAAAGCGGTCTACCGATTACTCCTTGCAACAGAGCCGTTGCTGCTAACCAAAGCGTTCTGAAAGCCCAGCCCTGGTTGCGCGGTGCCACTATTCGTGGTGGCGGTGAGTATATGCAAGCTCGAGCTGCTGCTGAACTTCCTGAAGGCACAAACGGTTTGGTGCAAGATGCCTGGTATGGTAACCGCGCTCAAGCTATGCCAGCTGAAGTCGTTCAGACTCTCGGTGCCTTGGCTCAGGCCGGCATCCACGACGATAACGGTGTGTCTGTCTGCCGTGACTTCAACACCGTTGACCAAGTGGCTTCTATGGTTGGCGCCAATGCTAGACCTGAAGACTATGTGGGCGCCTATAATTCGTTGAGAGGCGGCAACGTCGTTATGGCCAACTTGCAGCGCAGCTTCGGTGGCGGTGGTGGTGGCGGTGGCGGCAACATGAATCTCGGTGGCGTCAACATCGGTGGTGGTGGCAGTGGCAGTGGCGGCGGTGGTGGTGGCAATGTTGCACCTCCTGTGCTCGGTGGTGTCACTATGTCTGGTGGTGGCTCTGGCGGATACAGTGGCGGCGGCGGTACTGCTGATGTTGACCTCTTCCTTGATGGCCCCTCAGCTGGTGCTGGCAGCATCAACCCTAATGCTATTCCTCTACCTTCTAATCTGCCAACCATGCAAGGCGGCCCAGTTACGGTTAACACCAGAATTCAGCCACCAAGTAATCAAGGTGGTAGTAATCTCGGTAATCTGGGCTCGGTAAAATTGCCTGGTGGCTCAGTTGGCTCATCTGCTGGCCAGATTCAGATTGGTCGTGTAGACGGCGGCAATGGTGGTGGCAGCGGTAGCTTGCCTTCGGAAAATGTCTCAATCGATGTAGAGCAGTCAGTCTCTGGTCAGGTCCTCGATTCTGGTGGTTTGCAGCAATCTGCTGTTGCCAGTGCTGTCAGTCAGTTTGGTGGTTCGCAGAACTTGATTAAACAGGTTGTTGCCGATCTTCGAGCCAATGGCATGGATTGGAAGCAGATTTATGATCCATCGAAAGATGAATCAGACCCTGGCAAGTATCAGATGTTAGAAACTGCTGTGCAAGCCTATTCTCAGAATCCTAGCTCGATGCCAGCTGTGGCCGTCGCTGCTAGTGCTGTTGGTGCCTCCAACGTATCGACAAGCGATGTGCAAGTTGTTCAATCGATGATGGACGCAGACCCTAGATGGCAAGCTAACAATATAGACTACGGCTCTGTCTATACTGCTCGGGCCATTGTCGAAGCACACAGACAAGATCCGCAAACATACGGTGATCCTTATTTGACCAAAGATTATGTCGACTCTGTTCGTCAAGATCCACGGTTTGTGCCTAGACCAGTGCCGGTTCGCAATGCTGGCGGACAAGTGGCAAGATATGATCAATCACCCGTGCCGAAAGATCGTTTGGTTAAGCGCATGATGGAACGTATGTTCGGTCAAGATGGTTACAACAACGGCAACGGCTAAGCTAAACTGGGCTAAGCTAAACTGGGCTAAGCTAAAATAGATAGTCTCAAGTGCTTAGCCTGAGCATTTATACCCTTAGATAGGGCTGATAATAAAAGCCATGAAGTTCTTCAAATTACGCCACCTGACAGTGGTTTGTCCTGAATGCCAAACTATTTTCGCCACTTACGAAGTGGCGAGATTGCCTGCTATTGATTTGACAACACCAATTGAGAGCGACTTACATCGCATTTTGCCCGACCCTGAGCTGCGTTCGAGTCTGCTTGCCATGTGTCCTAACTGTATTTATACCTGGTGGTTGTCATCATTCAAGGAGCATTTTTATCTGCCACAGGTTGTGCCAGACTCGCCACCCACTGAGCCCTCCAAGAAATTTGCTCATGCTGTGGCTTCTGGTCGAAAGCATAACGTCCATACTTTGGATCGTTCAGTATTAGCCCTAAACGGTTATTGGTGCGCCATGGAAGAGGGAGTTGACGGTAGTAAATTTTTGACTTTGGCAAAGAATGAATTGGCTGCTGCCCTGGCTGACCCTAGTTGGGCGGGCAATCGAAGCCGCTATAATTATGTCATGGGTGAAATACTGCGCCTCTCTGGGGAGTATGACGGTGCTATCAAGTGTTACGAGAAAGTAGATTCGACTGCGGGTTTACCCCCTGAGCTCGTCGCCAAGATGAAGGAGTTTGCTCTTTATGGGAATAAAGGTACAGTAAGGCTTCCACCGCATATCGTAGGAATTATTTTCAACTGTGCTCAACCCGTTAGTTCTTGAACCAGTTGAGACCTGAGCACCAAGTCTTTAGCCAAATCAGTCCTGCATCCAATTAACTCTGCAACCAGTTAGCTCTACAAGTAGAATGTAAACATGGACGATGTCACTCCCCTAAATTTAGAAGATTCTCCCAAGCTCTTTGGCATGCGGTTTGACCAACTGATCTGGATTTTGGTCAGTTTTGTTGTTTCCACCCAGCTCTGGTCTTGGATGATGCCGATAAACCTTGCTGGGCAAGATATTAAGCTCTGGATTTGTATCTTTGTCGGCATGATTGGCCCTTTTTACGCACTGGTTACCAATAACCACTCTGCTTCACATTGGGAGAACGTGCTCAACTTTTACACTGGGGGTAAAATCTTGATACCGGGCCCAGATCCAAATGCAACTAGGTTTTTGGTAGATGAGAAACTGCCAGAATTTGTTGATTAAAGGAGATCTTGTTCGTTAATGGTCACTTCGGTAAATCGCTCCTACTCTAAAGAAAATAGTTTGCTGGGCTTTATGAAGCGCGGCAAAGAGAAGGAAGCACCGATTTCTGCTGAAATTCTCGGACGTATTCCTGGTTTGGCAGTGCCCAGGCCCCACGGGTCGGCTGCTGGTATTTTGCCTCTGTGGGATCTCTTCCATGATGATGCATCTGGTCAGGGCATTCTTGTTTTGAAAGACGGTACTTACCGTTGTGTCTTTGAGCTAGACGGGGTTCATGTCTCGGGCTTTGATGAGATGCGTTTGGTCTCGCTGATGAATCACTTTACTGGTTTTCTCAACGGTATCGATACCTCCGCCCAGCTCACCGTTGTCTGTCATAACATCTCAAAACGCGAGTATTTTCAGCGCCACCCTGTTGAAGTAAATGAAGATCCATTCTTGCGTTACGTCGCTAAAGTCGTTGAAAACGACCAGGCCTCGTTGCTGTCGCGCAATTTTGTGCCTGAGCTAAAGTTTTATGTGACATTCTGCTACCGCCCTCCCAAGGAGAAGCCGCCCAAGCAGAGCATGATTGACACAGCCGTCAAGTCGGTGATGGATGCACTCACTAGCCAGGCTGCTAGACAGTCAGTCGGTAGTCATTTTAAGAATGTCACTACCCTGGTTCAGCGTGCCAATGGCTATGTCAGTCAACTTGGTGCCTGTGGTATGTCTGGTCGGCCGGTTTCGGCCGTAGAATACTTCCGCATGCTCTACCGTGAGCTCAATCCTAAGCAGTCTGAAATGGGCGAAGAGAACTTGCCTTCACCGATTCGTCCGCAAACGCAGTCACTGCCTCCTGCTGTGCGCCGTGTCTTCCCTGATATGGAGCCGGCGACTGTGCGGCAGCAGTTGGTTGAGTCTTGCTATGACTTCAGTGCCCCTGATTTCTGCAAGATTTCAGACATGACTGATTACATCGAAGCCACTGATCCTAATGCTGACCCAGCTGAGAAAGAAATTGCCGGTCGCTATATTCGCACTCTCTATATGAACCGGCTGCCCGAGCGCACGGGACCTTTGTGGTTGCAACCACTGCTGCGTCTCAACTGCGAATGGCGGCTCAATCTTTATGCTCACAAATTAGATAAAGAACTCTTCCGCAAAAACTTGCAGAAGAAACAAGCTCAAGCTTCTGCCAACACATATCAAGGCGTTATGGGGCAGCGCTCTGCGCCCAACCAAGAAGAAGCTGAAAAGGCCCAAGAAGCCGCCACCATCGGTTCTGAGTTGTACACAACCAACATGGAAGTTTTCAACTACGCTATTTATTTCACTCTCTTTGCCGATAGTCTTGAGGAGTTGAACCGTTCCACCGAGTTTGTTCGGTCTGCTGCTTCACAGTGTCGAGGCGCTCGTTTTGTAATTGGTCATCATGAGCAACGCTCACTCTTCATTGGTAGTTTGCCCGGCCTCGGAATTGATGTGGCGCGCCGCGGAAAGGCAGTGCGTACACCCACTGTGCGCAACTCATTTCCTTTTGTTCACGCCAAGCTTGGCTCTGAATATGGCGACTGGCTAGGATTTTCTAAAGAAACACTAGAGCCGGTTTTCCTTAACCCTTATGACGAAAAACTACCAAACGCCCTCTGCATCGTCTTCGGTCAACCGGGTGAAGGTAAGTCTATGGTTGCCCAGCAAATCATCCAGATGAAAACTTTGTCTGGTGCCAAGACGGTTATCATTGACCGATCTGGCTCTTATCGCATGCTCACTGAAGTTTATGACGATTGTGCTTATATCAAACTTGGTCCTGATGGTTCTGTTTGTATCAATCTCTATGACTTGCCTTATCAGGGGCCGGATGGTAAGCCAATTGACCCATTTAGTCCACCAGAATCGCACATCATCAAAATTTTGAACTTCCACTCCGTAATGTTGGGAGAGCGCGGTGAGCAGGCTCTCAATAAAGACGAGAAGCCAATTCTGATGCAAGGTATTCAGGCAATTTATAAGACTTGCGCTGAGCAGGGTCGTATTCCTATTGAGTCTGACTTGGTCAACTGGCTGCAAGAAGAAGCAGTCAAGCACGCCAAGAGTAAGCGCGGCGATACTTGCGAAGACTTGGCTAACCGCCTTAGTCTCTACTGTAAAGGTGCGATTTTCGGTAAGCTTTTTGATGGTGCTACTTCTATTCCACTCGATACTCAATTGATGGTGTTTGATACTTCAGATTTGGCTCACGACAAAACTCTCGAAGCTGTTGTCACACTCTTTGTCTCTGACTACGTTCTGCGAAGAGCAGCTCAGCATAAGGCAGAACAAGTTGCTTTGGGCAAGCCTTCACGTTTCGTTTTTTGCATAGACGAATTGTGGAGACTACTAAGGTATGAGGGTGGTAAGACTCTTGTAGAAGATGCTTCACGCACAAGCCGACACTTAGGTCTACTGTTTATAGGTATTTCCCAGGAACTGGGTGACCTTTTGCGCGATGATAGGGCGCGAAATCTTGCCACCAATAGTGCTATCAAAATCATCCTCGGTAATGACCCTTCAAACTTCGAATTGATTCGTGAAGCTTGCGGTCTGACACCGCAAGAGATGGGTGCCATTGCTCATTTGACCAGAAAGAACAGAGAGTATTCAGATGCTTTTCTGATTTATCACAAGCTTTCGCGTGGTGTGGTCAAATTGGTTGTGCCACGTTTCATGTACTGGGTGGCCACTACTGAACCAAATACCGACCAACCCATGCGTTCTAAGATGATAGAACTATGCGCCGGTGATGCGCGCTGGGCTTGTCACTTACTTGGGCAGGGCTATACTCCTGAGACTTTCACCCCTGATTTGCTCAACGCGGGTTGATACAAATATATGTTCGACTATCAAGCTGGTGAAAAATACAAAATGACTTTGATCATGGTCGGCGTAGCTGGCGCTATGGCGGGCATTTTTTTTACATTGATACTTTCTCCAACTCCAGTTCCGACAAAGCACAGACAGCGCTCTAAAGCCGACACTCACCCTGACGTTACTGGCATCGCTCGCCCGCCAAGTGAGCGCTACCCTCAGTCTAGTGCTTCTCAGCAGGGGCACCTACCGCCGGTTGACCTTGTAGATAACTTTAAGGCTACTGCTCTAGTAGAGGGTTTCCTACCTTTAGCTATGGATTTCAACGCTGCTACAGCCGCCAGCTCGCAGCAGAGCGCCATGAATTTGATGACTCCTGATTGTGCTCAAAGTTACATAACCAATATCTGGACGGCTGAAATGGCTACTACTATTGCCAATTCGGGTATGAAAAGTAAATGGAATCAACGCATGGTTTCTGCCCGGCCGAACCAAGCAGATGGTTCAATAGAGATAGTGGTTGATGGGCAGCAAGAATTGTTAATACCTGGTGAACCGCCAAAGCTAAGACCAGTGAAGTTTGTCTATTTAGTGAAGAAGGCTAGCGATGGTAACTTGAGGATAGCAGGCATTTCTGAGGGGTAGAAATACGAAGACTGCGCCGATAAAACGCTGATTCTTCGTAGTCTTCCCAGAACTGGAGCGGGTTTTGTTGCGCAACTACTTGTTTAAAAGGTATAAATAAGTAAGTATGAATGAATGGGTGAGAGTTACCGAGAAAGTAACTGTGAGATAAGTCGATAGCAGGAGACTTAGATGACCGGGAAGGCGCCAATATGAGTTGGAAAGCGCAAATGAACGAGAAGGGGTTTATCTCGTCGTATCGGAATACCGATACTGGCGAACAAATCTCTGCCAGAGACTTTGAGCGCATGATGCAAATGCAAGGATCTGTCGGAGCTCCCGATGGTAGCGCGCACATGCAATCGTCCTATCCCCAAACTTATCCACAGAGCTATGCCCAGCCTGGTTTCCATTCTTCAATGCCACCGGGCATACAGCCTGGCATGCAGCCCTATCAGGCTCAGCCTGCGCCGCAGACTTACGCTACTGGTGAACCAGCCCCATATCAGCAGGCACCTCCGGCTGGCTATCCTCAAATGGGACAGCCACAAACAGCACATCCACTAATGGCTGCGCCTGGCTCGAGTCCGTTGGTTCAGCCTGGTGCTGCTCCGGTTGGTTCGCAAGCACCTATTATTCCATTGCCAGCCACAGGTCGAGTGCCCACCATTGGCCAAGAAATTCAGAAGAAGAATTTTCGTTTAGAAGGGGTACCGGGTCACGTAGATCAAACCCGTCAGAGCTTCCAGCCTAAGAAAGGCAAAGGCTTCCTCGATGCGACATCTATAGCTATTTTGATGCCGACACTTGTGCTTTTGGCTCTAATCATCGCAGCCGCCCACAAAAAGCGATTGTTCCCTTGGCAGACAATTAGAACCTTTAACCCACCATCAGGCTTGATGACCCCGCGCGATTATGAGCGCTCTTATGTTTGTCCACCTAACGGTAGACGTCATGGCCGCCTCGGCAAGAAAAATCCTAGTTCGACATGGTCTGAAGTTGACGGCGTGGTTATTCCTTTTGGCTTCTTGGCCCGTACTCACTTGCCGGTGACAATTCCTATGGGGCGGCTGCCAAACAAAAACATGTTCATTGTAGCTCCGTCAGGTTCAGGTAAGACAACCTTGATGCGGGCTGTAATCAAAGCTTTGCTGGCTAAGCCCTGCGTCATTATTGCTTTAGAAGCTAAAGCCAACGACCCTAACTTAGATGAACGCCGAGAAGGTTTCAAATACACTGTATTGCCCGAAGCTCAGCATGCTGGGTTCCGCACTCTTTATTTCAACCCACTTGATAGCGAATCCATTTGTTGGAATCCGCTCGACCAAGATGCTGTCACTTTTGCTACATCTATTGTGCAAGACATCAACTCTCTTCCTCCAGAAGAGCAGCACTGGGCTGAGCGCGACCTTGGCTATATTGAAGGCTTGACACAGCTACTTAAGTGGGGCGGTGTGCAGGTTATGGGTGAAGATGAGAATGGTCAGCCTTCTCAGCTTGATCCTTTGCCTTGTAATCCATATGGTTTGATGAAACTGGTCAACAATCGTCGCAACATTGTTGAGTCATTACGTAAGTTGAAAGCTGATCCAAATATCAATGCTGGTGAACTCGGTGAATTGACCCAGCGTCTCTCGTCGATTATTCGCACAGATAGTGATTGGGATAAGAACATTCAAGGTGTGCGCGGTCGTCTGCGCATGTTCAAGAACCAAGCTATTCTTAAGTGCACAGAAAGATCAAATGTCGACCTTAAGACCAGTATGCATGAGCCTACGGTGCTTATTTTCGGCGCTCCCGCTTCATTAGGCCCTGACGCAGAATCACTAGCTGCATGCTTCGTGCACCAATTGCAGCAAGCATTACACACTAGATACGGTACAAAATCAGTATTGCCTTTGTTTGCCTTCTTTGATGAATATCAAACTTTGAACATAGACTTGGCCGGTAGACTGTCAGCTATTGTTCGTGGTGCCAACGGTGGTTTGACTATCATCTTGCAGAACATCTCGCAGATCACCAGTGGTGGTGGCCAGGGTGTTGCTCCAGAACTCAAGACTATTTTCTCCAACAGTGCTGTCCGGGTATGTCTACACAACGCAGACGAAACCACTGCTAAATTCTTCTCTGAAGAAATTGGTAAGCATGCTGTGGTTGTTCCTGGTATTGCCGACCACTACGCTGCCAATGGATTTGGCATCTTCCCTAATAGTTGGAACAAGATTCACAGCCAACAGGTTGTTGCCCGGGTAGACACAGATTCGATTAAGCGCATGGAAAAACATCACGCTTTGGTCTATCTATCTCCAGCAGGTGACCCCGAATTCGGCGAAACGAAGCCATTTATGTGCGATCTGCGCGGTATTGAAGAAATCGCCAAACTGCACTTGCTGCATAACGTTAGCGCCAGAAAACAAACTAGTCCAGATTACCCAGAAGGCTCACCAGATCCCGGTGCACCAGCTCCTTCATTTGCCACTCCTGCTGGTAGCTTGCCTTTCCCTTCTAGACCTAGTGCGACAGGCAGCGTCGGTTCTGATTTTGTTGATAGCGCTGCTATGGCCGCTCAGGCTGCTGCTGCTGGATTCGACCAGACAGGAGTTGGTGGCGGAAGTGCGAACGCAAATGCGACCGGATACTCCACAGCCAATGCTGGTGGTTATGCTCTGGGAACAGTCTCTTCTCAAGTTGGTGCACAAAGTGCTTCTGCTTCTCCACTTGCTAATGCTGGAGTCAGCCCGAATAACACAAATAATGGTGCCTCCAGGTTGTGTCCCAATTGCACTAAACTAGCAGGGAAAGGTAAGTTCTGCATTGAGTGTGGTCAATTTATTGGACTGCCTCAAGCTGTTGAACTCGCCACTTCGGCTCAGGTAGTGGCTTCTAGCAGCGGAATCATCCCGAGCTATGCAGAGGCAAATACGCCAGCTAGTTCACCTGCTGGTAACACATCTTCTGCTTCTGCAGTTTCTGGCAATGGAGCTGTCGATTCGTTTGGTAATGTTGTTGGTGGCAATGCCGAAGTGTTAGGTAATGGTTTATCTGCCGTTCCTGGTCAGCAAGCTACACCTCGTTATGGTGGTTTGCGTCCACAGACCCGCGAAGCTATGCCTAGTAAGCGAGGCTTGTTTGATAGTGCGTCTGAGATTGCCAACACTGCTCAGCAGGTTTTAAATCCTAATAGTTCCAATAGCTCAGGCGAGCCAAATCTCACTCAGACTAGACGGCCAATGACTAGTCTAAATCCTGATGTATCTCATCTAGGTCTTGATAATGGCAAGAAACCGGGAGTCGAATTCTAATTTTCGACATTGAGTTTTAAAGTGGGTCTTGAGTTGTAATTTGCTTTTGATAGTGTTCATATATTTGATTTAGCGGGTAAATCTGATAGTGTCACTTCCTATTTTGCTACGAAAGGCAATTGCATTATCAGTCTATGCAGACGACTTTACTTCCCAGCGATAAAGACTACTGGAAGCACATAGTTACTTCCAATAATCAATTTGGACTTAACGTGCTCAAGACTCTGGCTATGGCTAGTCCGAGTTCTAATGTCGTGATTTCTCCGACGAGCATTTTCTTGACAGCTTGCATGCTCTACAACGGTGCTGGCGGCAATACCTATTCTGAGTTTGCCAATACTTTGCAGCTACCTAAGCCCAGCGAGATCAATCCATGGAATAGACAACTGCTCAATTATTTAGTTATGAGTAAGCCAGACCATGAGGTCTCAATTGCCTCAGCTCTCTGGTTTGGGCAAGGTGTACGCTGTCATGAAGACTTCGTTAATAACGCTGTAGAGTCTTACTCTGCTTCTTTATATGGAGTAGATTTCCTGTCTCCAGAAGCCGTCGAACAAATAAATTTTTGGGCGGAAAATGCCACCAATGGCAAGATACCAAGAATTGTTGATGGTAGCGAGTTTACTCCACTTTCTGCCTTTGCCATTACCAATGCTATTTATTTCTTTGCCCAATGGCAGAATAGGTTTAGAGCTGAACGTACTAAAGAGGAGCCGTTCTATTTGGTGGGCTCAGGTTCTAAGAATGTCATGATGATGAATACCAACGATATTTTCACTTACAAGGAAGATGAAAATGCCCAGATAATTAAGTTGCCCTACAAACAATCACCTTACTACATGCAGATAGTTTTGCCTAAGTTAGGACGTTCGTTTGGTCATTGTATTGAGTACATCAAAAATCCCAATATAGCTATGGCCGGCGCGGTCGCAAGTAGGGTCGATTTGAAGTTGCCACGTATGGAAATTTCGTTCGATTGTAGTCTCAACACTGCTTTCTCTCAGTTAGGAATGCTCGATCTGTTCGGCCCCAACTGTGATTTATCTTTGATTACTCCAGGCTTGTTAGTATCTTTCATCAAGCATGCAGCTAAACTTACTGTTGATGAAAGTGGTACTGAAGTTGCCGCCACTACAATGGCTGGAATGTCTTTTGGCTCAGCTCCGGGCTTACAAGCCCCACCTATTGCTATGACTGTAAACAGGCCTTTTCTAATGGCCATTGCCGATAGTGGCACCGGTCAAGTATTGTTTTCTGGGGCTATACTGTCGCCGTAAATTATGGCTTTTGCGCTGTAAAGTTGATTTGTGTGGAGCACCAGTGAACGGTGCGGTCTTCTTTGGCTAGCTCTTCTTCATAAGGGTCAACTGTCAAAGATATGATATTCCAGCCAGCAAAAGTGTCTTTGGCCTGAAGCATTTCTTGCACTTCTTCGCCGTCTAACGGAGTCTCTACAAAAGTAGGCACGGGCTCATTCGTGCTAGTGTCTGTCACTCTGCGGTTTGTCGTCATCTCTATGCGCACAAAGCCACCGCTTTTGGTGCCACGAGCAATGGCAGCCATTAGTTTTGCTACTTTGTTCTTACCCTGGCAATGTTCTAGAGTAGAGATTGCTGCAATTAAATCGTATTTGCTTGGTTCGATGATAAACATATCGTTGTCAGCCAGCACGGCTTCAATAACATTTTCGACTTTGTAGGCGCTGGCGTAATCTTTCAGTAAATCGATAGATTCTGCTAGTACATCAACAGCTGTTATGGTGGCAGTTTTATTGCTCTTTTGCAGCGCTTGTGCCATAGGAATGGCATTGCGACCAACGCCGCAGCCGAGGTCTAGAATTCTGATTTTGCCCTCCAGATAATCTAGCAGCCTCATTAGCGGCTGGTCAGGATTCTCTAGCCATGAATCTTTTTCAAACAATTTGAAGCGGCTGTAGTAGGCCTTATGATACTGCAGGGTTTCTTGACGGGCGCGCTCAAAATCAATTGACATTTTATTCTCTAGTTACTGTGGTTCTGGGTTGAATAAAGAGCGCCACGGGTGCGCAGTTGAATGTGATTGCCTTTTCTGTAGTGCTGAATAACATGTCTAAGCCGGGCTTGGTCTTTTTCAGTGAGGTTAGTTTCGTACCAGTTGCTAAAGGCAAAGGTGAATGCTTCAGCGGTGACACCACAGTCAGGAAAAACAAAAGAGTAGTCTGTTTCTTCGTAGGGGATCTCGTCTTTTCGATACTCTGTAAAAATGCGCTTTAGTGGGGCTTCATAAATTTCAGTGGCGTTGAGTTCACGTTCTCTCGATGGCACAAAGCGTCTGGCGATGCGATCGTAGTCACAATCACCATAGAGGCCGAAAATAAAGAGATGGCCTTTGGGCTTGAGAACACGCTTCGCTTCTTTGAGGGCGGCTTCTCTGTCTTTGACGAGATGGAGCATCCAGGGCATAATCACCACATCAAAGCAGTGATCATCAAAGGCGAGGGTCTCAGCCGTCATTTCCATGAAGGTCAAATTATTGATGCTATTGCGGCTGGCATACTCTGCTGCAAACTGCACTAAGCGGCCGTCTGGGTCTACACCAGTCACTCTTTTAGCCAGCGGTGCCAGTTGGTAGCAGAGTCGACCATTACCGCAGCCAAGCTCAAGTATGTTGTTGCCCGCCAATCTGGTTTGCTTTTCTATGGCCGCAATCTCAGCACCAGAGACAGCAAAGAAATTACTCCACAGTCGCATTGACTGTAGATAATCTGAGCTTCTCCGGCGTGAGATTTTTGAGATTTGCGTCATGGCCACTTTCTAAAATTAGACTAGAGCTTTTTCTTTAGCGGTGAGGCCTTTATCTTTAAGGGCTTGTTCGTATGTGAATGAGTTGTCCATTCCGCTCAGTAAGTCAGCTTTGTAATAGTCTGAATACCAGCGCTCGCAATCCCAACTAAATGCTTTTCTTAAGCGCTCAAGGTAAGTGGTCCAGTCGCGCTTTTTGGCCTTCTCTGTCCATAAAGCAAATATGCTGTCAAAGGTGGTTTCCTGTTCTTTTTGGAAGTCGATAATAGCTTCTTCTTCGCCTTGTTCGAAACGTTTGAGGTTGCGTGAGAACGGTATCGAGCCTAAATATTTGTCGGCGCCCACGCGCTCTTTGATATATTCAGCGTCTTCTTCTCCGTCAACTTTGTTGCCTACTACATAGGTGCGGTCGGCAAATTGTGGCGCGATTTCTTCGAAGTCGAGAAACACTTGGGTCGATTTTTCAGTGGGTTCTAAGACAAAAACATTGATGTCATAGGCAAACGATAGAGAGGTGGCAACATTATCAGTGCCTGCTGTGGTATCGGCTACCACCAAGTCAGATTGTGTATCTAACATGTGGTGGAATATACCAGCAAGGCTCTTGAGCTTTTCGTGATAGCAGGAGCCGCCTACGTCTTCTTGTTGATAAGTGCCAACAGTGAGTAAGGCAATGTTGCCGTCTTTAAGGGCATATTTTTCAATAAATGGATCGTTGGCTTTGGCAGTTATGAAATTAGAACCAACAGCTGGCGGGGTGGTGCCAATCATTGGTCTGTCGCCGACATCGCTTCGCGTACCTTTGAGATAGTCGGTTACTTCATCAAAGTGCAGGCCTAATTGTTTGCATTCACCTTTTAAGTTGAGAGCACTCTGCAAGTGTGCGTTTAGATCGGCGTCTACTGCCACTACAAAGGGAAAGCGCTTGGCTAAATATTGAATAAAACCAGATGAAGTGGTGGTTTTACCGGCTCCGCCTTTACCAAGAAATGCAATCCTCATCTTCTATCTCCTATCTCTATTGTTTCTAAGTTGTTGCTCTGACAAGTTTGGCAGGTGCCAAATAGTTCAAGCAGGTGTTCTGATACTGAAAATCCGTAGTCTTGCTGGATTGTTTTTTCTAGGCTGGCGAGAAGACATTCTCTCAGTTTGACGCTGCTGCCACAGCTCTTGCAGACTAGATGGTGATTGTGTTGACCAGGTTCGACTACTTCGTAGCGCTTTTCTTGATCGCCAAAGCTAACGGCTTGCACTAAACCATGACGGGTCAAAAGTTCAAGCGAACGATAAATCGTTGTTAGACCAGGGCTTTTATTTTGATCCTCTTGGGCTTGATTGCTGAGTTTCATGCGGAAACTCAACTCACGTGCACTGAGCATTCCTGGCGCTTTTTGTAGAGCTGCAAGAACTGCTTTTGCACCTTTTGGCAGGCTCTTGCGCCCGCCCACTAGTTTGCTTTCTAGTCTACTTGCAAATCTATTATCTAGTCTGGTTTCAAGGTCGTATCTAAGCATGCTGAGGTTCCTGCTTATTTAGTTCAGAAGCAACGAGTCTAATTATTGAACCAGATAGGTTGTCTGGATAACCATAGATTTTAACCACACTATCAGTCTCTCCTGGCAAGGCATTGCTAGCCAGAATCTCTGGAGCTATCCACTGTAGAGTGAGGATGTCGTGAAATTGCTCTTGCTTTGGTTCTTGATTTTGTTGATATCCATATAGTGGCAAATAACTGTGGAAGACAAATCCTTTGTGCTCACGTAAATAGTTGGCCAAGGCAATAGCTTCAGGCTGATTGGCTGGAATCCGTACTAGAATGTAGCGCTTGTTTAGGTCGGCTAGGCGGTCGATTACTCGGTTAATTGCCTTTATAGTTGAGCTTTGGTCTAAGTTTCCATCAAATTTGAAGCCGGGCTTGTAAGTTATGTAAGCGTGACCAAATCCGTCCTTTTCTTCAACTATTAGATCGTCCGAATCTGCTTCCTGTTCTACTTGTGAATCTTCTGCTTTCTGGTGAGCTGCTTTTAAATTGTCCGATACTACAGTTCGATCAAGTAAGTCTTCAAATTGGAAAAGAATAGACTGCACAATATTGGCATAGGCCAAGGGGACATATGCAGTTCGCTCAAGAAGCAGCTCGGCAGCTAATTGCAATTGCTTTTCAGAAAGACGCTGAGAAGCTCGTTTGCCGTGAGCTTGAGATTGAGCTTGGGCTGCCACCACTGTGTTCACTAAATCGCTTTTGATTGTGCCCAGTTTTCTTCCAAGGGCACTTCTAATTTGTTTGACAGGGCCTACCAACTGGCCTTGAAATTTTGATACCCAGAGCACTGATTCTGGATGGTTGGCAAAGAAGACACGAGGATAGTGGCAAAAAGCAAAGCCTACTATTGAGTTGTATCCGGCCTTAAAATGAGCTGCTTGGCTCGCTAAGCTATGGGTGACCAGTTCGGTTGTATTGATGGTGAGTTGGGTAGCGTCCATCATTTCTTTTAGGCCAGAGACAATCGCTGAGCCGATGCCCAAGCCCCGTTTGTCGAGGCGCACGGCCATGCTGTTAAATTCCACATGGTAGGCACTGAGCTTGTCGGCTACCATGGCACCACAGATTTGCTCGTTGAATTGAGCCACTGCTATAAGCCGCTCATCCGCTTCTAGGGTTGCTTTAACCCCTTCTTCGGTGAATAGATCTGGGTCAGGATAAGCTTCGCATCCACTTTTCCCTACTCCACCTGGGCCTAGGGCGGCCTCATACATTTGGGCAATATCTTTACTTAAGGTAGCTGCCTGCTCTTTGGCGGCGGCAAAGACAACTATTTTTTGCGTTGGTTCGCTAGTTATATACTCGGGCGCGCTGAGCATCATCTTCTACCTCCTTTTCGCTAAAGCGATTGATTAAGTGTTTAGCAATATTGTGGCCATTGGCTGCTGTGACGTTGCCACCAGGGTAGGTGCCAGCTCCGCATAAAAAGAGATTTTTGAATGGTGTTTCGTAGGGCGCACAGCCAGGTAGTGTACGTTTCTCAAATAGATATTCTGGTGTCATTGGCAGGTGCCAGCAAGATAGTGAAGCTAAATTGAAGTCGCTGGCTAAGGCTCTTGGTGATACGACATAACTGGCTAGAATCAGTGAGCGAAATTCAGGGCACTGAGCTTCAATTGCCTTGACAGCTCTTTCTAATAGGTTACTGTCGTCCTCTTCGCTCCAGGCCCGACCAGCAATTTGGGCTGGCACATAGTGAATATCAACCGATAGCACTTGCTCTCTGGACTTTTCGCTACCAGGCACACCCTTCATTGTGGCGTCTTCAAGGGTTGGAAATGCCATGGTCAGCATTAGTCGGTCTGGCATGGTGCCGTTTGGAACTTGACTTGACGCGGCCTTCACTGCTTCAAGGGGCGGAGCCATAACGATTACGCCCTTATGGTTGTGATCAATCTTGCTCAGTGTCCTAAAAGCAGGTAGCTCTCTCAGCAGGAAGTGTATTTTTGCTGCTGACACCTTTGGACGGTTGTCTTTGAGATATTGACGTATTTCTTCTGTGAGTGCTGTGGGGGCGAGTAACTGCTCAAACAATACATATGAGTCAGCGTTGACAACGACTAGGTCAAACTGGCGGGTAGTGCCATCGCCTAACTCAATACTTGTAATTTTTTTGTCTTCTTCATTTTCGCTTGTTAGCAACCGTTTTACTGCCTGACCAAGATGAATAGTAGCTCCGTTTTCTTGAGCCGATTTACTGAGCGCTTCAGTGATAGCACCCATGCCACCATGCACTTGACCCCAGGCACCAAATTCGCCCTTTGTTTCAGCCGTGCCATGATGAATGCAACCAAAGACAGAGCCAACCAAATTGGCAAAGCCTGGTGTGCAGGTAGCGGCCACCGCCATTAGACCTTCGTTTTGCAAGTAGAGCTTGAGCAAATCAACAAGGCTACCGGCAAAAATGTTGTCAGCAACTTTGTCTAAGCCGTTTTTCTTTAGGAGTTCAACGACTTCAGCTTGAGTCAGGTCTGGTGATAAATAGCGGGGATAAATTAAGGCGGCAGCTTTTTGAATATCAGCCCAGAACTCTTGCCAGCCAGCTTGGTCGGCGGCTGTGAGGGAAGCTATTTCAGCTTTGGCCCCGCCACCATCTCTTGGCGTGAAAGAAAATTGATCTTGGCCGCCCTGCGAATCAAGCAGAACAATCTCAACTGGATCAGTCAAATATGGCTTCAAGCCATATGATTCGAGATTTAGGTCGGCCATAATTTCTTTGCGCATCATGCCGAAGTAAGAGGCTACCGATGAAACTTTGGCTTTACTAGCACTTTGAAGAAAGGGTGTTTCGTTAACACAAAGACCGCCGATGATATCTCGCTTTTCAAATATTTCTACAGTAAAGCCGTGGGCCGCAAGATAAGCCGCCGCTGTCAGTCCGTTATGTCCGCCACCGATAATGGCAATAGTCAGAGGTTCTCTGGTCATTGCCTTATCCTAAATTGCTTTCTAGAATTTCTACGAGTTGGTCAACTTCTGCTCTGGTGTTGTAAGCGTGCATACTTACCCTCAAATAGTCGTCTTCATTGTTTTGCTTTTGGCTGCAATGATCGCCAGCGCGAACAAAAATTTGCTCAGCATCTAGCATAAAGGTCAAATCGAGTGAGTTAATTTGCTCAAAGCGAAATGAAATGATGCCAAAGCCACTATCACAGCGGCAAATACCGATACCCGGAGCAAAGATAATGCCGGGTAGAGCTGTTAGTTTTTGCCAGAGATAGACTGTCAAATCACTTAGTTGTGCTTCGATGGCTTCGATGCCGACTTCTGAAATAAACTCTACTGCTTTTCCCAGCGAAAGTATGGCCGGAATATTGAGAGTGCCACACTCAATTAATTGGTGCAGGGAGCTGCTAGCGCTGCTTGAAAATTCAAGGCCATTGTCTGTAATTTCAACTGGGCTTTGGCCACCCAGGCGAATCGGTTTAATTTTGTCAGCTACTCGGGGGTTGACATATAGACCACCAGTGCCAGGGGCGGCAAACATTTTATGTCCTGAGAATGAAATGAACTCAACATCAAGAGCCTTGGCGTCTACTTTTGTATGGCCAACGCTTTGGCTGCAATCGAGAGAAATTACTACGTCAGGGCCTACTATTTCTCTAATTTTGCTTACTTCCATATCGAGGCCAAATACATGGTGAATGTGAGCCATGGCCAAAACTTTAGTGCGTGGTGAAAGTAGCTCTTTGATACTGCGCAGATCGTAGTCGCCTACTTCGTGGATGGCAAAGTGCTTGATGGCTATTTTTTTGCCTTGAGCTGCTAACATCGATTGCACGTTGTACCAAGGCAACACAGCTGATTTGTGGTCTTGCGGGCAGAGCATAATTTCGTCGCCGTCTTCAAGGCTATTGAGACCATAGGTAAGGGCCACTAAATTTAGACTATCTGTGGCACCGCTGGTGAAGACAAGATTTTTCTGTTCGCAATTGATAAATTGAGCCACTTTTGCCCTTGTCTCTTCAATTGAGCGGCTCAATTGAGTCGACCACGAATATGAGGCGCGGCCAGCATTGGCGCAGTTGTAGGTGTAATAGTCGATGAGGCTGTCGACCACTAAGTGCGGCTTTTGTGTGGTGCTGGCGCTGTCAAAATAGATTAAGTCAGGATGATTGGAGAATATAGGAAAGTTGGCCCTAAAGGCCTTAACATCCAACAGATTCACGAGATCTTTCTTCTCTTGACTGAACGACTCTTTTACTGTGCTCAATTGGCATACGTTTGTCATTATTTACCTGCCAGTTCCCACTAAGCTCTTCCGTGCGCCTTCGTTTTTGGCCCTTTCGGTTGTCTTCCCAGCATCGCGCCAACCAACAAAACCGCCTTCTAGGCTGGTTACATCGACACCTTTGGTTTTGAAATAGGCAGCGAAGCGCTTTGATACTTCTCCAGTTGGGCAAACCAATACTACCTTTTGATCATTGGCAAAAGGCACACCCATATCAGCAATATCTTCTAAGCCATCGGTCGGAATATTGAGAGAGCCTGGTATTCTCGATGCCTTAAAGGCAAGGCTGCCGCGCATGTCAACAATAAGTGGTTTAGTGCTCGAGCTTGAGAGCCAGGTTTCAAGAGTGTCGCAGTCTACTTCTGGAGCAGCATTTGCTTGCTCTTTTGTAATCGCTTTCAGTGAGTCTTTTTTGATGGCCAAACCAAACAATTCAGGACGATATTTTTGTAAGTATGAGAGATACCATTCGACTCTGTCGCAGCAGATGAAGACCGCGTTGTGTTTGCGGGTTAGAGTACCGTCAATATCTTTGAAATATTTGAGGGCAGCTGCCAAGCTGCCGCCGCCGGTTGGGCCAGCTAGTATGCCGCATTTGCGAATAAGCATTAGCATGGCATCGATTGATTCGTCCATGGATACTTCGATAATATCGTCGTAAAAATCTTTTCTGAACAAGCCAACTTCGTACATCTCGTCTACGTTTCTGATACCAGGCAGTAAGTGCCCTTTGCTGGCGATTACACCGACATTTTTCAAGGCTTGATTCTTTTCTTTTAGGAAAGTACCTGAGCCTCGTGTCGAACCGGTGGTGCCGAGGCCGCCGATGAAGTAGTCGACTTCACCATGTTTGGCTGCCTGCAAGTCTTCCCAGATTTCTCTACCGGTTGAATTGTAATGAGCTTCAATGTTCTTTTCGTTGGTGTACTGCGATGTGTGGAAATATTTGCCAGGGTTGGCTGACATGATCTGTTCGATAAAGGTAATTGGATCGTTAGGGTCAGTTGGGTCTGGACATTCAGATAAACCGGGAAGCTCATCTACATCGGCACCCAGCAATTGCAAAATCTGTTTTACTTCGCGCACTTTGATGCGGTTAGTGACGATTTTGAAAGGTACACCGTATACCGAGCAAACTAGTTGCATGGCCTTGGCCATGTTGCCACTGGAAGATTCGATTACAGTCTTGCCTTCTTTGGCAATTTGTTCGATATCGTCTTTGAGAACGTTCCAGGCACTTTTGTCTTTGACGGAGCCAAAGGGGTTTAGTAGCTCTAGCTTGGCAAAGAGATTGATGTTTTTGAGGCCATGTACTTGAGGCGGTATCTCGAACAATGGCGTATTGCCGATTAGCTCATTAACATGTTTGACTAGCATTTCTTTTCTCCGGGTGAATATTGATTGTTTAGAAGGGCTTATGGCAGCTCTTCCCAATAGGGTACGTACTCGCTATCGAGCATCCATGTAAATTTGTTGTCACGCTCTACCACAGCAACTTTCTTCGCTATGGGGTGCATAATTGATGTTGAGGCTGAAAAGTCCATGAAGTATCCGGCACTGTTGACGAATACTACTAAGTCGCCTGGCTTTGGCAGCTTTTTGACATAGGTTAAGTGGCGATAAATTAGGTCTGATTCGAGACAGAGATTGCCGGCGAAGTAAACGCCGATTGGTGCCGCATCGGGATTGTCTGGAGTTAGTTCTTTTTCTACTACCACAGGGTCGACAAATATTTCTTGGTCTAAGAACGAAATATCTTGGCGTTTCATGTTTAAGCAGATGATTGGCTCGTTACGGCTTGAGGTGCGCACAGAGTTGACTCTAGCAACGGTGATACCAGTTTGTTCAACTAGCGATCGGCCTGGTTCAATCCATAACTCGATCATGTTGTCGCGGATAATACTGGCAGCTGTGGCATCTCCCAAGTTGGCGAAGCGTTGACTTAAGAGCTCGTCTAAGAAGTCGCCCCCAGTCTCAGTATCAAAGTAACTGTAGCTGTTGAAATTGCCTTTTAGTTTACCTTTGTCAGATGACATGCCAAAGGCATTGTTGTGCCAAGTCATTGTTGGTCTGGTGCCCAGAACAGCCTCTTTCAGGGCACTGACATAGGCGTTCCATTCGTCTTCGTTTTCTAGATAGTTAACTTTATAGCCGCCACCAATGTTCAGTACTCTTGGTTCAAAGTCACGACTTAGGGCTTCTTCAAATAGCTCTAAGCAATTTTCGATGGCAATGGCCCGCTCTAATACACTGACTGTATCTAGATGGAAAGTAAATCCAAGCAGCTCGACTTCTTTGCGGTTGGCCTCAAGTATGTCAAAGGCAATGTTTACCTCTTTAATGGGCACGCCAAACCGACTGCCCTTGTTGAGGAATTTGCTGTGATTGGCTTCAAATCCTGAAAGACGCAACAGAATCCTGGTGGCTTTTTTCACTTTTAGTACTTTGCGCAGTTTCAAAATCATCTCTAGCTCTGAGATGCTATCTACGGCGACGGTTATACCTTGCTGAATTGCTAAGCCTAAGAATTCAGCATTTTTAGGACCAGTTGCTTCGATTCGGCTTGAGTCAAATCCTGAACCAAGAGCATGGCGTAACTCGTTGGCCGAACTAACATCAAGATTGGCATTTTCAACAGCCAATCTGCGTACCAGTGAATCAGATTGGTTGCATTTGTGCGCGAAGAAAACTTTGCCGATGACGTTGAGGTCGCGGAAGGTTTTATGGAAGCCTTCAACATTCTCTCCCACTAGCTCGGGAAAGAGAATGTTGAGTGGGCTTCCCAGAGCCCGAGCTAGTTCGAAGAGTGTTTCTCTTTCGGCTAGAAACTGCTTAATCAGTGGGTGAATCTTGGGCGTAAGCGTAAGATTTTCTACTGCTTTGGTTTCTAATTTGATTTCAGGAGAATTTATTGTTGTCGACATAATTTACTTCTTTATTGTGCTCTTAAACAGCCGTCAATGCTTTCTGGTTTGCTATTACTTTCTCGTAGGTAAAGTCTTGGTCTAAACCTTGATCGAGCTTTTGACCAAAGTATTCATCGAGCCAGTCTCGGCAAACCTTTGTGTGAGTTGCTCTGAGTCGGGCTAGATAGTCTTCCCAGCTGCGCTCCTTGCTTTCGAGAGTGCTCAACACGTTTTCAAAGACAACTTCTTGTTCTTGCATAAAGTCATCGAGTGCTTCGCGTTTGCCTTGTTCAAAGCGTTTTAAGTGACGTGACTGTGGCACTGCGCCAAGCAGACGATCTTGCCCTACATGCTTGATTATGAAGAGTTCGTCTTCTGGGGTGTCGACCTTGTTGGCGATTACGTAAGTGCGCTCGGCTAGATGCGGTGCTACAGCTAAGTAATCGAGATAAACTTGAACCGATTTTTTGGTTGGTTCAACAACAAAGACATTCATGTCGTAGGCAAAGGATAGTGATGTAGCGACGTTATCAGTGCCGGCAGTAGTATCAGCCACTACGATATCGCTATTCGTATCAAGGAGATGGTGGAAGAACGACTGCAAGCCAGTTAATTTGACGTGATAGCAAGCGCCGCCGACATCACTCTCTTTGTAGGTGCCAACGGTTAGAAGTGAGATATTGCCGCTATTTTGAGCGTATCTCTTGATCAGCGGATCTGTGGAGCTAACTTTAATAAAGTTAGACTTGAGAGAGGGTGGTGTGGTGCCGACCATGGTCAGGTCTCCCAAGTCTTCTCTGTTGCCTTTCAAGTAAGTGATGATTTCTTCTTTTACGTCACCAAGTTCATGGGCTTCACCAGTCAGGTCTGATAGATGTAAGGCGCCTCGCAAGTGGGCGTTGACGTCGGCGTCGATGGCCAAAACATATGGTTTTTTCTTGGCTACATAGCGAATGAAGCCAGCTGATGTGGTGGTTTTACCAGCGCCACCTTTTCCTAAAAATGCAATTCTCATCTACTTTTCTCCTGCAACTCTTTTTAGAGAGTGTTCCTGTTTGTTCAAACTTTTTGGCTTAGACTTTCTTACTTGTTTTTTTCTGCTCTCGGCAAACGGTCGGTATGCTTCTGGCTCTAAGTCGATTACGCTTACCGTTGTGACGGAAGCGGGCCTGGTTTTTTCCTTCATCTTGATTTTGCTGCAACATTGTCAGTACGGTAAACCAAGGTAATAAGGCTGAATCGGTGAAGTGGTACGAGGCTCTTGGTGGCAGTACTAGGCTGTCATTTAGAGCTAGTGTCTCGTAAACAGAAGGGCAGGCTCTTTCAATTTTGCTGCCTTCGTCGTAGTGTGATTTGACTACTGCTTGTGAAAGATACTCAGGCAAGAATACTACTGGTAGCTCTTTGATGTAGTCGTAGTCGGCCAGTAATGGCCGAATGTACGTATTGAGCTTCGAGCGATACTCAGGTCTTGAGAGAAAATAAGCGAGGTGGCTCAGTGCTTCATGACGTGATACTGCACTTTCTTGAGATTGAGCGAAATAGTCGGCGATGGCTTTTTGAAACTCCTGATCGTCTAGTGACCAGTCGTGCCCTCGTTCTTCTGTATATTTGAGAATGTTCCATATCCACGATGCCGTGACACGATGATTGCCGTCGGCTATTAGACCCAGTTCGTTTATTACAACTGGAGCAAATCCACGGCCAACTAAGTTGATTACCTCATCAAAGAGGCGTTCGCGCACGCAAAATTCGGTGGCACCAAGTTTAACTAAAGGGTAGAGTGCTACTTCAACAAAGTTTCCAGCGAAGACGCCGGCGGCAAATGTTTGCAGGTTTGCACTGATAGATTGGTAGGCGATCATGGCGTCTAATTCGAATAATACATAGAGCAGATTGTCGTTAAGTTTTTGATTGCTTTTAAGAAATTGAGCGGCTTGAATCAGTGCTCGCTCTGACATAGTCTCTGTTTGAGCTGACTCAGACAAGATTGATTGGTGCCAAGCTCTTCGAACTAGAGTAAGCAAGGCTCTGACGCTAGATAGGGAAAACTCGTCTAGTTGTGCTTGCTGGTAGAGAACCAGCGCTTTTTCTTGCAACATAGATAGTATTTCTTGCTGAGAGCTTTGCGAAGGTCGCTCCTTTTCGGCTTCATCTTCTATAACTTGGTGCAAGAACAGCAGTTGTGGTTCGGCTATATTTGTCCAAGCCCACTCTTCCGGTGCTTTGGCTTGAGTAGCAAAAAGATTGGTGTGCGGCACAGGGCGCGCTGTAGCTAGACGAACACCCGCTTTCCTATCAAAAGAAAGCAGGTGTTTGAACTGGTCAAACAGCAGGTTACCGCGATTTACTTCATGGCAATGGGGTCCGCCTGGTCCTGGAATAATTGCCCCAGGAAAGTACGATGGCGCTGCCGTTGCACTTTCGCTCTTCCTATCTACTTTAGTTTTGGGGCACTTTGCTAGAGCCGCTTCTAGTCGTAATTGATAGAACAAAGTTGAAGCCAGAGCGCTGACATCTTGCAATTTTGTTGCTGAAATCTCGTTGCCAAAATTTAGTTGACTCGTAGTGACAACTTGAATTTTCTTTTGCTCTTGATAGAGGCCCAAGTTTGGCACTGAGCAGCTTAGTGCCGATTGGCTAATTGAGAATTGGAGTTTATCCATGGTTACTTCGATTGCAGAAAAAAGGGTTTAAACTGAGGCTAACTGCTGGGCTTTGCGTTCTGGATAGACTTCAACCAAGCGCTCTTGCCAGTAGCTTTGCCTTTCTTCTAAAACTCTTCCGGGTGCTTGGCGCTGGAAGAATTGAGTCAGTAGGTCGTAAGTGGTGAGGCCGTCTTGCAAGGCGAAGAGGTCATACTTGCAAAATGCAGCCAGAAGAATTTCTTCGGCACCTTTTAGGTTACCTGCACTGTAGGCTAGCTGGGCAGTGTTTAGCAATTGCTCGCGAAGCTCTTCAGTTAGTGGCGGCAGTGAATGCAAAGCATCTTGGTCAAGGAATTGTTGATCAATAAGAGCCTGCAGCGATTCTTCAACGTAGCAATCAATCATCAAATGGATGCGTGGTGCTTTGCCAAAGTTGCAAGCGCTATGAATGGTTTGCTTGGGGTCAAGCTTCCATAGATAGCCCTTTTTAAAATGTACGTTGAGACCGGGGCTGGTGATGAATGCTTGATCGTTGGTTATTAGAGGCATGTGGAGTCGGTAGCGCGGTACATTCTCAAGATAGACAAAGTCGCGGTGCTCATGTAAGAAGGTGCCTGGATCCAGTCGCAGAAGCCGTGAGCCCATGATGTTAAAGCCGCTCTCAGTGAGAAACTTATGTAGCTCAGTAAGCCTAAGCAAAAGTGGAGTTGGGTTTGGCTTGGCGCAATCATGGTAGTCGTAGTTCTCTTGTTCGCCAGTGTGATTGAGCAAGGTTGCTACCTTTAGACCGTCAGAACCATATTCGGGGTATGGTTCTTGCCAAATAGATTCAAGCTCCATGTCTGGTGCACTGACTTGCTCAACTATTTTATTGAGCACTGTTGTGTCTATTTTTTTTAATTGAGCAATATACGAAAGAATTTCCCCGACTCCTTTATTACCAATTTGTTCTATCTACATATAGATTGCATTGCTATAAATCATATCTGAAAACGGTTTCCGTTTTCGCTTTATGAGATCCCTTAAATGCGAACCTGTTCAACTGTAAGTGCCGCGCCATCTCATCTTTACTTCTTTCTTTCTCAACTAGAGTGTTCCTTAGGGTGACAGAGTGGGCAAAGTTAGTGTTTTGAAACAAGTGGCTTATTGAGAATTGCTCTCAATTGGCAAACGCAGTTTAGATCTAAACTGCTAAATTCACATCGATTTTTTTGATTTTGTAACGGGCATGAACGCGCTCTCATTCGAGCATCGCCGGTGGTGCTAAGGCAGAGCCGGTCATTATTTTCCCCCTTCTCTCTGTGCCGTTGAGATCGATGATGAGTGCGAAATAAGCTGTTGCTCTAAATTTCGCAGATGATACGAAATTCAGAGAGCGCTACTGTGCCGTTTCTCTTTGCCCGCTATTTCGGTAAGATCAGGAGCCCTCCCGACTGCGCAGCCACTGACAAGGGCCGGCCTCGATACCCTTTGCAGTCAGGGCATTACAATCTTTCTGCTGTTAATTTGTGCCGCTCGGCTGAGAGTGATCTAGAATCTATTTAAGGGGTACTAAAAAGGAAGTTGCAGTGGACGGTGACTCGAACACTTTTTTAAGTGGCAAATTTGACAATAATCGACTCGATAAAGCCAGTCTAGACAAAGCAAGTTTAGACAAGAACGGCAAATTAAAGGGCAAGAAAAAGAGCGTGGTTTTGATGGAGCGTGACATCAATGCCTTGCTTGAGCTGTATTTACATCGCACTATTTCATCGAGCCAGTTGGCTCGTTTGTGCTTTCCTGATATTAGTTATGAAACTGCGCGGAAGAGATTGCGCCGGCTCCAGCAGGCTGGATTTACTGGTGCCTCTTCTTCTGGTCGCATGGAAGGTCGAGGACGCCCTGAGCTTATCTATTTTCTCACTGCTTCTGGAGCCCGGGCCTTAGAGCAAACTCGTGGCATCTCCTGGGAGACTATTCCTACCGGTCCGCCCCACACTTACCATAAAGAGCACTTCTTGCGTTTAGTAGATGTGCGTTTGGCAATGGAAGACGCGGAGCTGGCTCATGTGATTAGCGGTCTAGAATTTACTACCGGTCGCGAATTTTGGAAGGAGCTAGCCTCGGACCTTACCGAAGCTGAAGAACAAGCTGATGCTACTATTTCATTTGCCTATGCTGGGATGGAACCAGTGCGGGTTTTGCTTGAAATAGATACTGGTAACTTCCGCCAAACCCGTCATTGGGAGCCAAAGATTCGAGCCTTTTTGCGCACGGGCTATCCGATTTGGGTCGTCACCGGCAGCAGCCCGCGCATTTTAACATTGCGCAAATGGACCCAGCCGCTCCTTGAGGAGGCTGAAGTTGGCCCAGGAAAGTGCGTCTTTGCTGTTTATACAGAGATTGTCGAAAAAGGAATTTATGGTGCTCAGTGGCAGCGCACCGATGGTTCGTTTACTGATTTGCGGCCGACTAAACTATAGAAGTTGTATCTATAGAAGTTCTTCGGCGAAGTGGCAAGCTGATTTGTGACCGGGGCTAACTTCTCGCAAGGCGGGAGTATCTTGCTTGCAGATGTCGCGGGCGATTGGACAGCGGGTGTGGAAGGCGCAGCCTGATGGAGGATTGGCTGGGCTAGGTAAATCACCTTGCAAGAGCACGCGATGACTGCGGTCGTATGCAGGATCAGGCACTGGAGCCGCTGAAATTAAGGCTTTGGCGTAAGGGTGCAAAGGCTTCTCATATACTGCTTTACACGGCCCAATTTCGACGATGCGTCCTAGATACATCACGGCAATGCGGTCTGATATGTATCGCACCACATCAAGGTTGTGAGCAATGAACAGATAGGTAAGGTTGAATTCTTTTTTTAGGTCTAAAAGTAGATTGAGAATTTGTGCTTGCACACTAACGTCTAGGGCTGAAACAGGTTCATCGGCTACGATTAATCGTGGTTTTAGGGCGAGGGCGCGAGCAATACCAATGCGTTGGCGTTGCCCGCCAGAGAATTCATGAGGATAGCGATCAAGCATTTCTTTAGGCAGGCCGACTAATTCAATTAGTCGAGTGACCTCGGCTTTGAGATTAGAGCCGCCACCTTCACTAGTCCCTTTTGACATGCCATGTACTTCTAGTGGTTCGGCTAGAATCTGGGCAATGGTCATACGCGGGTCAAGACTGGCATATGGGTTTTGAAAAACAATCTGCATTTGTTTGCGCAAGGGTTTCATGGCCTGGTTATCTAGAGCCATTATTTCTTGACCGTCAAAACTTACCGAACCTTGGCTGGCTGGCATCAAACGCAGCATTACTCTACCGAGGGTCGATTTGCCACAACCTGACTCGCCTACTAGGCCTAAGGTCTCGCCTTCGATAATATCTAGATTGATACCGTCAAGCGCTCTGACAGCGCCTACTTGTTTGTTGAAGAAGCCCTTGCGGATGGGAAAGTGCTTCGCTAGATTTTTGATTTGGACGAGAGTTTTTTCGGTCATTTACTGCTTATGGGATCTTGACATTGATACGGTTCAAACGCTCTCCCAATTTTGCCAGAAACTGACCAGCAAATGTGGACGTTTTTTCTTCAATGACAACATCTCTGGTGTGCACGCCTTTAATGCGTGAGCGCATAAGCTGACTGGGAGTCACTGGAGCATCTAGATTCCATTCTTCGTAGATGGCTCTATCATTTACAGTCTTTTGATTTATAGCCTTTTCAGTGAGAGCTTTTTCTGTTGTAGGCTTAAGTTCGCTGGATTGTGCTGCACGAGCAAAACCATTGAGCAATCTTTTCTCTTGCTCGCCGTTGTGGTATCCACCCCACGGATTTCCCTGGATGCGATAAGGCTGTGGCTCCCTCAAAAATACATACCAAAAGACTGTATATAAGATTAGGAGTTCAAAAGCGATGATTGCATAGGCGAACATAATCTACTCCCGGCCTTAATAGGCCTTGAGCTGGGTACCCAAAATGTCAGTGTCTTTTTTGAAAAAGGTGCTAGACCTAAAAGATGTCTTCTTGATCTTCACTTTGCTCAAAAGAGACAGGTGGTTTGATAGCCACCGTATGTCGAGCAATAAAGTTCTTGTTACCAAGCTTTATTGTTCAAATATTCTAACGAAAGATTGGAGAAAAGCGATAGGTTTTTAATAATTCTCCAGATGTCAAGTGATTAATTGTGAATCTGCATAACCTTAATACCACGTCGTTTCACGGGAAAATTGTGGCAAAGTTGAGCCCTGCTAACAGGCTGCCTGCCAAGCGGCTAATGTAGCAATGTATGAAAATTGGTGGAGAAACAATGCAGTCGACAGAGCAAACAGAGATGACAAAGTCGGCCATGATTGCGGTAGTCGGAGCCGGCACTATGGGCTCTTCTATTGTGGTGGCACTATTGGCCGCAGGTTATAGCGTCTTACTAAAAGAGACGGATCAGGCTTTTCTTGATAAAGGCATGGCTAATATCGACCGCCTCTTAAGCGGTCGTGTAAAAAAAGGTCTAGCTCCTGAGGAAGCTCAGTTGCAGCGCAGCCGCGTTGATTGCGTGCTCGATTTTGAGCGCTTTGCTGAAGTTGATTTTGTCATTGAAGCCGCTCCCGAAAGCATTGAGATTAAGAAGAGTATTTTTGAGCAGCTTGACCAGTGGTGCAATGTTGATGCCATTCTTGCAACCAATACTTCCAGTTTATCCATCACTCAAATCGCTAACTTTGCCCGCCGCGCTGATAAGGTCGTGGGCCTTCATTTTTTCAATCCAGCTCATATCATGAAGTTGGTTGAGGTCATTCCTGGCTTAGAGACCTCCCACGATACTGTGGCACGGGCTCTTGAACTGGCTCAATCTATGGGCAAACTGGCGATTAGGGTGGAGGAGTGCGCCTCGTTTCTGGTCAATCGCTTGTTGGGTCGCTATATGAACGAATCTCTCTTTGCTCTAGAGAGTGGGGTAGCCAGTGTGGAGGAGATCGACAAGGCTGTTTGCGATTACGTTATGCCAATCGGGCCTCTTGCTCTGCGAGATATGAACGGTGCTGACATTGGTCTTGCCGTTGCCACCTTTAATTATCAAGAGTATGGTGAGCGCTACGCTGTGCCTTCTTTGCTTGGGCGTATGGTTGAAGCCAATATGCTCGGTCAAAAGACAATGTCAGGTTTTTACAGCTATGACAAAGAGACGCGCAAGCGCTCAGGTGTCAACCCTGATTTACTCAAGCTGTTGAGTGCGCCAAAATCTAAGGCTAAGTCTAAGCCTTTACCTGCGCCTAAGGCTGTCTTTGCCGCTGAGTCTCTATTCTTGCCCATGATTAACGAGGCTTTCTTAGCGATGCAAGAGCGCATTTGTCAACCGGAAGACTTAGACGCGGCTTTGATGGCTGGTCTTGGTATGAGGCGGGGGCCGTTGACCCTGGCTTCTGAGATTGGTTTGAAAGATTGTCTTTCTCTGCTTGAAGCGGCATTTAGAGCTGATTCGTCAGATCGGGTGCAAGAGCGCTTCAGGCCAGCGCCGCTGTTGAAGCGTTTTGTCTGGGCCGGGCGCTCGTCTGTGCTTTAGCTTTTTTGCAGGTTATTCAGAAAATTCGCCGCCCAAGTGAAAGTGGTCATTGACCCAAATAGCCACGAAAGCGCTTACTGCTGTAAATGTCAGGCCGAATGCATATTCCATGATCTTAGACCTTTAGTCTTTTCTGTAATTCTCAACCTATGACTGTATGTTGCCACCTTTGTGCCTATGGCGAGGTTAAGAAACCTAGGTGAAAAACATTAAGAAGCTGGTCTTAGCCGCTTTCTTAGGTGGCAGAGCCGGGAACAAGAAGGGAGGGGGTAGCGTCAAAGCTTTCATCACGAGATCAAGTTTTGAAATTGCCAATGATGTGCTTTGTCAAAGCGCTTTCATAGAACCATGAAAGGGTTCTGGTTTTTACATTACAATAGTATTTTTATTCGGTGGTAAGGGTTCAGGCGGTCAGTCGAGGTTTGGTCATGAAGTTAAAGACAATCAAGACGCTAGCCATCATTCAGGCTGTTTTGCTGAGTTCTTATGCTCCGATGGCTCTAGCTGCAACCAAGCAGTCTCCAGAAGTGGCCAAGCTCGACAATATCGAAGAAGTTATTTATGGCGCCGCTAAAGCTAGTGCTAGTCTTGACTCTCGTTTAAAAGACCTTGAATTGAAGTTGTTCGGCATAACGCGCAAAGGGACAACCACAGAGCGTCTTGCTGCCATAGAAAAGACTTTAGCTTATGGCAGTGGTGCTGCTACTTCTAGCACACTCTTGCCCCCGTTGGCTCCTACGTTAGATACTCCATCTAACACTTCTACTTCGTCTAGTTCTTCCCGTGCCCCGTACAGTGCCACTCATGATTACACTGATGAGCCCTATGCAGTTGATTCATCTGGTGCCTTAGCAGACGCCATGCAGCTCTATCAAGATGGTAAAGTGCCTCAGGCTGAAAGCGCTTTTCACGGCATTCTTGCAAAAGATCCAAGCAACGGTGATGCTTATTACAACTTGGCCGTCATTGCCGAAGGCAAAAACGACTTGAACGGTGCTCTATCTTATTATCGCAGTGCTCTTAACTTGAACCCCCAAGATACTGATTTGCAGAGTGCCGTTGTCAGTGTTCAGAACAAGTTGGCTCAATCGCATAACAGTACTCCTAGTCATTTAGCCTCAAGTTCCAGTTCTAACTCTAGCTCTAGTGCTTTCTCTGGTGCACCCAGAGCCGCGGTACCAACCCAAAACAAGGCCATCGATGACGCTCGAAAGACCCAACTTAAGAGTGCTGTTGCTTCGGCTTCTAACGACTACAAAGCGGGCAACTATGACTCGGCCGTGACCAAGTTAAACTCAGTGGCTTCTCAGGTACCCGATGATGGCGATGTCCAGTTTGCTCTGGCTCAGGCCTACAGAGCTAAGGGTGACCTTGCCAACGCTCGTAGTCACATGGCTCGTGCTTCGTCTCTCAATCCAGCGAGCACCACTTTTGGTAGCGCTTTGGCCGATATAGACAGGGCTATTGCATCAAAAAATACTTTACCGGCTGATAGCTTTGCTTCATCTAATGCCTCTGGTCAACTGTCTTCTAACTCACCGGCCGCGCAGCCAGAAGGGCAAATCACTCCTTTTGCCGGCAGTAAAGCTGCTAAGCTTGACGGTTCTGGTGGCGGCCTTAGTGGCATGGCTTACACGGCTCGCTCAAATAGTAGTCGCTTGAAGCGAGCTGCAAGCTATGGTTTGGCTGGTGCTGCCGCTGGTGCGCTATCTGGTGCTTTGTTTAGCTCGGCGAATAACGGCTCGCGAATGAGTAGTGCAAAAAGTAATGCTTTGCGCGGAGCTGTTTTAGGTGCAGTGTTTGGTTTTGCTAGTGGTAAGTAACGAAGCAAGAGAATAAGGCAATGAAAAGCAAGTTAGTCAGAATAGCAATAGTTTTTTCACTGATGATTTCCTCAGATTCTCAGGCTCAAGCTGCTGGCACCGGTGCTGTTTTAAAGGGCGGCGTGAGACTAGAAAATGGCACCACTCGATTGACAAGACCTGGTGGTGACGCAGCTCCAGCCCTTTCCACTGCTGATGCTATTCCGGTTGCTCCACCGCGCAAAAGTACAATTGCTGGTGGTGTCTCTGGTAGTGGCTTAATTGATCGCACAGCTTTTACCGCCTTGCCAGCAGGGCCACTGAGTGCTGCTGCTCAAGCTCAGAATAATCGCTTTGACATTGGTGCCGAGCGCAGTTCGAAACAGATGACATTGGCCTGGGAGGCCTGGCATAAACAGCTTTCTTCTGAAATTTATGCCCGCTGGCAGGAAGTGGCATTAATTAGAGGTCGAGCCACCATGCGTGTCACTGTTACTCGCGATCATCATGTTATTGCTCAGCTTACCTCTCCTTCTGGCAATCGTCGCTTCGATAGTACATTGCTTGATGTCGTCAATAGTCTTGATAACAATCCTGGTCTATCTTTTCCTGCTGGCTCGCAGAGACCACAAGTTTCATTTGAAGCAGACTACATCGCTGATACAAACGTAAAGGGTGGTTATAGCTGGACCAAGAATGACTATGAGACGGTCCAGCAGTAAGTATGGTGCCGCATAATAGGCGATCAGTAGGGCTAAATTTACAGCAGAAGTGAGCGGTATAGGTCTGCTGGTCTGCATTTACTTGCCTTTGCCAGCGGTAGCGTCGCTTGCAGGCTTCTGTTAATAGCTAGAACTGGTGGCTGCCCGCCAAATTGTTCGTGCATCACTTGATTGAAGCGACCGTTAAAATATCTATTGACATCACCTTCGGTAAATTGGTTAATGAAATTTGGGTCTAGTTCTGTTTCTGTTTTGTTCTTGCTTTGAAGGAAATTGCCTACGTCGTCAAATGTGATGCGCTTATCTAGGTTGAGCTGGTCTTTGCTACGCCAAAGTCGGTTGGCAAAAGCTTGGGCGAGTTGGTTCTCAAAGAAGTTTCTGCTAGTAATTTTTACGGCTGCGGCTGCTGAAGTGTCTGCTTTTGCTCGCTCTTCTACCCAGTGGAGAATTTCGAGTTGGTCTCTTTCGTCGAGGGCAAAGTGGCTCTTGACCGCTGCCAAAACAAGGCTATCTATTTCTTCTTCGATGCCAACCAACTTGTTTTGATAATTGTTTACTGTTCGCAGATGACTTTCAAATCCATCTTGTGAAAGACTTGGGTGCTTTATGGTTTGGCCAAGAAGAGCTGCTTGAGGCGAGATTAGTGGTTCGAGTTCTTGTTTTAAGCTAACGGCATCGTTGGCTAATGTGGCCAACTTTTGTGCCAAGCGGTTAGCAAATTGCAGCAGCGGTAGGCGTTTTAAGTCACCAATTTGAAAGTTGATGGTTGGGTTTAGGTCGTGAGCCAGTGCGCTGACGAAACTAGAATTGAGATAGGCTAACAGGAGATTCTCTTGCTCTCCTTCATGGCTAAAAATGGCAGAGCCACCAACATCAAAAATAGCACCAGCGGGTAATCGGCGCACGCTGAGCCGATGCTTGTTGACGAAAGAAAATGTCAGACCAGGTTTGAAATAATAATTTTCATTCTTAACTACCCAGTGCACTTGGCCCTTTAGATAAGGGTAGGCCGCGGCCACTGCCGATTTGATCTCCGCTCCGTTTTCACCCCAGCGTACTTTGCTAGAAATAGCACGCCACCAGCGCTCTGAGCCTCCACCTTTAGCATAGGGCACATAGCTTTTGTCGTCTTCTTCAACTTCCCATGCATAGCGCAAAAATCTTTCATTGTTCGAGGTAGCTAAGCCTTGCTTGAAATCGGCTCTGCTGGAAAGCGACTGGTTGTCTTTTCCTTGTACTAAGAATAGCGCCCTTGGTCGCTTGAAATTAAAAGCTAGGTCAGAGCTGCGGCTAAGTTCATCATGGCTTTTGCTGGTTTTTGTGAGCTGCTTCAATTGGCTGAGCTGATTGAGATGGCCGCTTCTTCGCTTTTTTGTTTTTGCTTTCACTTCATTTTCGTTTGCAAGACGCAGATCAAGGTAGTAAGCCGGTTCATCAGTTCTTGCTTTCTGCTTGGTTAAAATGATAATGCTACTGTCTGCTTTGGACCCTGCCAGAAGAGGAAAGACACCGTCTCCCAGTTCGATTACTAAATTGATTTGTGCTTCTTCTAAGATGCGCTTTCTTAGTGCCAAAGCGCTAGGCAAATGCATGAAAGAGCTTTGGGTTAAAAAGCCAATACAGCCACCGGCTGTTGCTAGATCTAGGGCCTTCCAGAGAAATATTTGGCTGAGATCGCTGGCACACTCGGGATAGTATTTCTTCAATTTTAGTTTTAGAGCGCGGTCTATAAGCTTGCGGCCAAGATAGGGTGGGTTGGTCACCACTACTGTAAATTTGCGGTTTAGTGGATGCCCAGCGGTTCGTTTCCACTTCGGAGACAGTGAGCCTAGTGCTGCTTCTGCAGCATCGTAGGTGTTGTGAAGACAGCTAATTTCATTTAGACTGTTTTCATTACCATTTAAATTGCCATTGCATAGTGTCATCAGATTTACGGTTAATGCAAACTCTGCAATAGCTAGAGCTCGTCTATCAATATCAAGGCCAACGACATTGTGCTCGAGTATCAAGCGCCAAATTTCATCTGGCGGAAGATCGAACGGCTCATATGCTTTGTAGAAGGCTCTTGCTGCGACTGTTAAAAAGTTACCAGTGCCGCAACAGGGGTCGAGCAGCGATATTGCTTTGATTGCCTCTACTGAGTCAGCTCTATCGAGTAACGGTTGTAGTAAACACTCAATCATAGAGTTCACCACCGCAGGTGGTGTATATATTTGAGAAAAGAGAGCCTGATCGCTTATCGTTGTGCTTTTGTCTGCCTGCTGCACCTTGGCTGTAGCTAGCTTACGTTGGTTTATACAGTAAACTTCGAATAGATCACTTAGGCCATGAACCGAAGTGAATAGAATTTGATACTCAGGGGCTTTGAAAAGCTTTGAAAGAGAATGGTGGGTGCTTCTGCTAATGTCTGAGTCTAGTTTTGAGATTGCTAAATCGTTATTGAGTTTATCTAGCAAAAACTGATAGGAGGCTAAGCCGTCGCTTTTCTCTTTCTCTTTTGGATGCGTTTGACTCAGTATTTCGATGGCTCCAGTAGCCATTATTATCGCTAAAAGTCCATCATCGCGGCTAATGGCGCTCTTCTTTAGCCATTTGCCTAGAGTGGCACGTGCTCGCCTTAGTGCCAGTTTGTGCGTAAGTTCGGTTACTGAAATGGCGGCAGTACAAGGCACACTATGTGGCTTTTGGTAAGAGATCACGATACAGCACAACTGGTTCTTCGCTACTGAGCGAATGGCCTTTAGCCGCTTCAGCTGCAGAAAGCAAAAGGCCAAGTTCAAGGAAGTCTTCTGGCACGCAGGCGGCACCAAATGACAGTGAGAGAGTGCGTTCGTCCACACCTGTAGATAGCGGTGACTTCATCAGTGAGACCATTAGGCGTTTGGCGAATACGCGGGCACCTTCACCTTTGGTGTCTGGGCATAGTAGAGCGTAGTCGAAAGCTTCATAGTGTGCGAGCAAGTCATTGTGGCGCTTTGCTTGCGATATGCGTAACACTGCTTCGCGCAGGGCTCCAATCGGTAGAGGCTCTCGGATTGAGCCGTTTGGGCCGCTCTTTACGCGCATTTCAAAAACAATGACCGAAATAGGGCTGCCAGAGCGGTGCCCTCTGAAGTACTCTTGCTCTAAGAAATAGAGGAACGCTGGGAAGTTGAACATGCCGGTATCGCCCCGGCGCAATTGCATAATCACCGATTGAATGGCGGCGCTATCAACTGTTTTGGGCTCGAGGGTCGGTAGACTGGAACTGCCTTTTTTTGCTGGTTTGGTAAAAGCAGCCAGTCCACAGCTGAGCATGTTGCAAACAATAGGCACCCATAAACTTCTGGCATAGCCCAATTTTGCGACAATCTCTTCTGTGCTGAGGCGATCGTCAATTGCATCGTAAAAACGTCTTTGGGCAACGAAATCTACTGGTATAGCGGGTTTTAGTAATTTACGCAGATCTGCCTCGTCAACAATGCGTTGGGTCTTCACCATAACCGCATCAATTTTAAAGCCACTGTTTTTGAGGAAATTCTGTTTGTCAAAAATCTGAGCACCTTGAATAATCAGCGAATCAAGCGGGTCGCTAATTGTCTTGTGCTTTGTCATTACTTTGGGTTGGAAGAAGAAGCGGCCATCCTTCCATGTGATTAGCTCATAGATACACTCCGGGCCTTTGGCTGCTGGGCTAGTGGCGTGAATGGGCTGGCCATCAATGAAAAATACTTCTGCAGCGCCAAGCTCGCTTTGTATTTCTAGGCGGCCGGTCATTTTTGCCAAGGCAATAGACTGCAGAAGAGCCCCTATCTGTACAAAAGCTAGGTCACCGTTTAAGACGGTACCCGATGAGCGGTTGAGCGAATTGTCTCCGCCCACCAGCGGTATTGGAATAGTTGCTCTTTGTTTAGTTAGGGCTTCGGGAATGTAGAAGAAAGCTTTCTCTTCGGCCTGTTCTTCTTGAGTGACAGACTGAGTGGTTGAGTGTTGATTACCTTCGCGATCATTAAGTGAGGCTTCGATGCGATTGAAGACAAGTAGCGAATCGCAACTAGTAAATTCCCAAAGGAGAGAGCCTTGACCAGCGTTAGAAGCTATCAGCTTCCATTGCGGATCACCGCCCATGGGATCAGCATGGGCGGTGAGCTTGTATTCGGAGCCTTTGGTAGCAGACGGCCAAATTACTTCAACTTGCTTGTCGAGATTCTCCAGGGCCCAAGTAAGGATCTGGTGAATCGCCGTAGCCGTTGGATTGCCAGGCAATATTTGAATTGATTTCGCGGCGTAGTGCTTTTCTTTGTGCATTAATGAAGGACGTACCTACGTTCTGCGCTTTCTCTGGGAAGTACTTAGACTGTGGATTTAGCCATGTCGTAAGTGATTGAGTGCTTAGCCATTCTATCGAATGCTTCGGCAAGGCGAGCCTTGTCTACACTCAAAGCGATGCGCACAAAACCTTCTCCGTGCGGTCCATAGGCCGTGCCAGGAGGAACCACAATACCAGCCTTTTCCAGCATAACAGTACTGAAATCAGCTGAGGACATTCCTGCAGGCGTTGGTAGCCAGATGTAGAATGTGCCTTTGATAGGTTTGAGGTTCCAGCCGAGTTGATTGAGCCGTTCTACGGCTAAATCGCGTCTTTCAACATAGAGGCTATTGCAGAACTGAATATGATCGGTTGGGCCTTCAAATCCGGCAATGGCTGCAAATTGAATCGCTCTGAAGATATCGGTGTCGATATTTGATTTGATCTTGGCGATGGCGGCTATAGCTTCAGCATTACCTACGGCAAAGCCAATTCTCCAGCCGGTCATGTTGTAGCTCTTAGACAACGAATGCAGTTCAATGGCGATATCTTTAGCGCCTTTGACTTGCAGAATCGATGGAGCTTTGAAGCCGTCATAGGTCATTTCTGAATAGGCCTGGTCGTGGCAAAGCAAAATATTATGCTTTTTGCAGAAGGCTACAGCTTTCTCGAAGAAGGCCAGGTCAGCAACTGCACCAGTAGGATTGTTAGGGTAGTTGAACATCAAAAGCTTGGCTTTCTTGAGCACCGCTTCTGGTATCGCATCTAAATCGGGAATGAAGTTGTTTGCCGGTGTAAGAGGCATGAAATAAGGCTCGCCGCCAGCCAAAATGGTTGATGTGCGATAAACCGGATAGGCTGGGTCGGGAATAATATTGATATCGCCCTTGTCGACGAAGGCCATAATAGTGTTATGCAAGCCTTCTTTGGTGCCGATCATCGAAGTAATTTCAGTGGCTGGATCAACATCAACGCCAAAGCGTTTTTTCATCCAGGCGCAGGCAGCAGTTTTGTATTCTTTGGTGCCGCCGAAGGGTGGATAGTGGTGGTTGATTGGCTTTTCTAGGGCTTCATGCATAGCATCGACAATGTGGCGCGGTGTTGGTTGGTCAGGATCACCAATACCCAAATTGATAACGTCGACTCCCGATGCAATAGCGGCGAGGCGCTTCTTGTCCATTTCGGCAAAGACGTAGGGAGGAATAGATTTGAGCCGGTGAGAAACTTCCATTGTTTTGACCTTCTTTGTAATCTCTTTTTTTTATCTGTGGTCAGGATCGTTTTCGATCTGAATGCTAGAGCCCGTAAGGGAACAAGCATCTGACATTACCATAGCTTCACATATTCTTGGGGCTGCTGTTTGATTAGTAAGCATAGTTAACGTTCTTCTTAATATGAGCGTGCCCCAGCGGCTTTCCGGAGAGATGGCTCTTTACGCTTTGAGTTGTCAAGCGCAAGCTGTAACTATAATGCTGCAAGTTGAAGCGAAGAGATATATGGCATCTGATATTCAAGTAGAAAAAGCTAACGAGCAGAATCAAGACCAATCAGCGCGCAGTCCTGGCGTTTTGCTCGGTCTTCTTGCTGTGACAGCGATTGCCGCCTTCGTCTATTTCAATGGTCTGGGTAATCTGCCACTCTTTAACCCTGATGAAGCCCTCTACGCCGAACCCGCTCGCGAGATGATTGTTACTGGCGAGTACATCACTACCTTGCTCAACTATGTCGTGCGATTTACCAAACCGCCCCTCTGCATCTGGGCCATGGCGGGTTGTTATCAAATATTTGGTGTTAACGAGTTTGCGGCCCGCTTTTTCGGTGCTGCCTGTGCTGTGGTGTTGGTAGCAATCACGTATCTATCGATGGCTCGCTGTATATCCCTGCGGGCTGCCATATTTGGCTCGTTAACTCTGGCGAGTGCTCCTTTATTTGTCTTTACCGCCCGCGAAGCCATTACTGACATGCCGCTATCGTTGTTTGGCGCGGGCACCCAGTTAGCGTTCTTTCATGCTAGCCAGTCTAAGTTTGAGCGTCGAGGTGCACTATATCTAGGCTATGTTTTGATTGGCTTGGCAGTAATGACTAAAGGCCCGGTTGGCCTGGTTTTGCCCGTGGCTATTTTGCTTGCTTGGCACACGATAAAAGGCGATCTCTGGTTGGCTTTTAAGTCTTATCAGCCCCTCATTGGTGCTTTGATAGTAGCTGTTATCGCTCTGCCCTGGTTTGCCACTGAAATCTACATTACTAAGGGTGCCTATTTTCAAGAATTTATCATCAGAGAAAACTTCCAGCGCTTCACTGCTGTTGTAGATGCTCATAAACAGCCAGTCTATTATCACTTGCTCGCTATGCTTGGCGGATTTTTTCCATGGACAGTCTATTTGCCTCAAGCTATGGTTGCCACATTGGCCGGCTATTTCATTGCTCTGCGTGGTGCAAATAGCACAGGTACTATAGCCGCGACATCCAGTTCATCTGAGATATCTGGGCCAGGAATTGCTTTATTGCCAGCCAATGTGCGTGGCTTGTTGACGCGCTCTCGCGACTATATTGAAGCTCTCGATGTTAGTGGCCGCCTGGCACTTTACTGTATTTTGTGGGCGACCATCACCCTTGTATTCTTTAGTGCCTCTGTGTCGAAATTACTTCCCTACACTCTGCCGGCCTTCCCTGCTTTGGCTATTCTTGTTGGCTGTGAGTTTGAGCGTTGTTTGAATCGGCAATCGGCTTTCAAGCGCCTGGCCTTGCCGCTACTTGTGGTGATGTTGGTATATGCTGCTGCCAGTTTGGTCGCACCAATAGTTGCCGCTCGGCTGCGGGATGCTCCCGAAGGTTTGATTGCCTTGATTTCGGCTTACGGCTCAGCCCAGGCTGTGGTGGTTTTGTTGAGCATATTGGCATTTAAACTTCGTCAGCAGCTAGCGGGCCTGACGATCATGACTGTGGGCACGGCATTTTTGCTAGTGGTGCATACCGGTCATATCTTGCCAGTGCTCTCCCGAAAATGGGAAGGGCCACTGCCTAAATTTGCTAATTTCGCCGGTCAATCGGCTGATCCGCTTATTGTCTTTGATATGCGCAAGCCCGGAGTGCCGTTCTATGCGCGCAAGCAAGTGGAGAACATCAACAATTTTGATTTGCTTACTATCAGGTTGAAGCAAGTGCCTCAGGCCTACATTCTAGTGAAAGTAAAGAACATGCCTTTGTTCAAAGACATGGCAGGCATTAAGACTGTTGATAGTGAAGGTGATTTTGCTTTGCTGCGTTATTCTGCAGGGAAGTAGCTTGCGTCTAGCTCAGGCCCGGTGGACGGATAATTGTATTCAATCATTGTGTTCGCAAGTGCCACTGCTGATAATCGATATTAAAGCGAACTTTCCTTGTCAGCCAGCCTGGCATTAAATGGGCCGATTGTGCCAGTTCTTGGATACATTCATGGTTGAGAGTACTCAAGGCTCTTGCCACGGCAGCGTTATCACAATTCTTCTCACCGAGAAACCAGAGTGCGCTTATGACTTCGCCTGTTGGTGAATCGCCGAGAGCAATTTTTCTTGGTGAGTAGCTCTTTAGTGAGATTTCTCGCTTCATAGATTGGAATGCACTGCTGACACCGTGAACGCTGAATAGCTTCCGGTCTTGAGCAGCATCAACCAGGCCAAGCTCTCTAGCTGTATTGAGGCCGTGAATAGCAACTTTCTTTTTGAATATTTGCGCTTTAAAGACTGCCACCGCCAGTGGTTCAAAGTTTTGCTCGTTTGTTCCCAGAGTGAAAAGACCCCAAGCAATGCGGGTGAGATAGCCGCATTTTACTAATCTATAAAGACATTGGTCTATGGCTTCTCTCGTGCCAAGATTTAGTACTTGTTGAGTGGAAAACCAAGCATTAGTGGGGAGGGCGGAGATAAAGTTTAGGATATCGCCATGACAGCTCATGATTGCACCTCATAAACAGCGTGTATCCTAAATAACGCTGTTTCGAGGCGAAAGGTTCAATTGTTTGTGGTTAGATTTTTGGATAGGTCACCTCAAACTGTTCATGGGTGGTAAGACTATCGTATTTTGTGGAAGAATTAAAAACCATGCCAGCCAATTTATCTCAATCTAGCGAAGATGATTCCCTTGACTTAATCTTGCCGCAAGATATTGTCGTTGGTGATTCTTACCGCATCAAAGGACTGCTGGGCAGCGGTGGCATGGGTAATGTGTACCGGGCAGAGCACATAATTCTTGGCAAAGACTTTGCCTTGAAGATGTTAGCCCCCAAGCAGATAACAGAAGAGAATTGGAACCGATTTGAGGCTGAAGGGAAAGCCATCAGCAAGTTTAATCATGACAATATAGTGAAAATTTTCAATATGGGTGTGGACAAAACCGGCCTTCCATACTACGTAATGGAGGTTTTGGATGGACTCTCTTTGCGAGATTTGATCAAGCGACACCAAGCTCCTGATTTGAATACCCTTCTGAATATTTTCATCCAAGTAGCATCGGCACTTCAGCATGCTCACAGTAAAGGCGTAATTCATCGCGACGTAAAGCCGAGCAATATTATGCTCATTGAATCAAAGCTAACCGCCAATCAAGCTGGGAACGCAACCGTTAAATACCACGCAATGTTGTTAGATTTCGGCATCGCTAAAGTTTTGAATTTGACTGGACTAGAAAGACAGCGCTTAACCGCTACAGGACAAGTTTTTGGCACTCCCTATTACATGAGCCCTGAGCAATGTGTCGGAGACATACTGGATTGCCGAGCCGACATATACAGCTTCGGCTGTGCTTTATTCGAAGCCCTATGCGGAAGACCACCATTTGAAGGCAATTCTGCAATAGAAACGGTGATGATGCATTTGCAGCAGGAACCTCCAACCCTAAGCGAAACCAGTGGTTTAAACTATTCCGCCGAACTGGAGAGCCTGGTAGCCAGGCTGCTAGAGAAGAACAAAGACCTACGCTATCAGACAATGAAACAAGTACAGGAGGAGCTAGAGCGAGCCATCGCAAACAAACCTATCTCCAGAACTGTTAAATCCATCGGCTTCGAGAAATTGCCAGAAGAAGTCACACAGACAGTTCCGACGCCGGTATATGAAGCCCCTAGAAAAATTCGGTTTACAGTTATCTTCGCACTGAGCATAATCAGCGCTGCTGCACTAGTCACAATCATAGCGATTCTCCAAACCCATCGGCAAGAGCCAAATACGAACCATCTTGTCCAAAGAGTAGAAAATGAAAGTGTCGTCAAATCCGGCAGTGCTCTCAAGACAATTGAAATCACAGAAGGGGACGAGCAAACCAAGCCGTCGGAACAGCAGGTGAAAGAGCTGGAGGGCTACCTCAAGTCGAAGGGAACAATCGAGAGCACCAGTAATGATTCAAGAACCGCAACTATTAACTGTCCGCCTTTCCGAATTGGTGAATTCCGATTTACGCCAGTTACGGAGAGAAATACTGAATTCAATTACTCGGAACGCAGAGTAGTCGCGCAAGGTAGGGTTGTCGTTCCTTCCAAGGAAGCTGTAATTCTGAGTCTGAATCAGGCAAAAGACCTACTAATCTGGCAAAAGCCAGAGGTCTTAGAGCGCTTTGGAGCGACAGTTCTTAGCGGCATACGCTTAGTGCACGGAGATATGGAAAAGGTATGTGGTGACGAGATTATCCAGTCCCTCAAGTCATGGAAGCGCCTAAGATTTGTTGATCTTGAAACAGTACGGCTCACGGATAAGGGGCTAAGGTCAATTGATCAGGGTCCAGATCTGCTGTTTTTTTCCTGTTACGGTTCTGAGATCAGCGGTGAAGAGTTAAAGAAATATTCTTTTGTAAACCGTGTTCTTATCTTGCGACTCAAGCACTTTAATGACGTTAGTGAGTTAATTGAGAGATTCGACACCACAACCAAGCTAAGATCACTGATTCTGAGAACCTGTAACAATTCGCTTTCACCGGCAGCATTGACGGCCTTGCGCAGATGCCAAAAACTGGTATTCGTTGAACTAAATGATTGCTTTGTTGATGATGAACTTCTAAATGCTATCAATAGCTGTCCTAATGTAGAGGAACTGCGCATCTGGCGCTGCCGGGGGCTTTCAGAAAAGAACCTTTCGAGATTCAGGACTATGCGCAGAGACTTGAAGATTGATCTGAAGATTCCAGGAGAATTGGGAAAAGACTACAGTAAAGCAATGAAGGCCTACCCCAATGTTAAGGTTACTGTGGTTGAATAGCAGACGCTAGGACCATTTCTACCGGTTTCAATAGATACCTTAAAAGTAACGGAATTTTCGCAGAAGCCAACAAGAAGGCATGGTCGGTGAGGGTCACCCCAAATTCTAACGAGTCCGCTGTTAGATTTTTGGCTAGAAATTCTAACGAGTCCGTTGTTAGATTTTCGGATAGAAATTCTAAAGAGTCCGCTGTTAGATTTTTGGCTAGAAATTCTAACGATTCCGCTGTTAGATTTTTGGATAGAAATTCTAACGGTTCCGCTGTTAGATTTTTGGATGGAAATTCTAACGATTCCGGTGTTAGATTTTTGGATAGAAATTCAAACGAGTCAGTTGTTAGATTTTGGGATAGAAATTCTAACAACGCTTCCGCTGTTTTATTATTTCAAATAGCACAGGTAAGGCCGGATCACCTAAACACCGCTGCCCTACTCGCGCTCAACCTCTACCTTCGGCGCTCTAAGCACTGTCGGCCGCGGGGAGTTCTGTTTGTTGGTGAAGACAATGTCGACAACTTTTCCCTGATACGCAATTAGGTCAATCTTTACTTTTGACTTCTGGCCTTGTTCTAGCTCGAAGACTAGCGGCTGATTGGTGCCGATTGAGATAGTGAGCGCATTTGCTTTACCGCCCGCGCTCTTCTTGCCGGCCTGCTCAAGCGGCCAAAGATCAGTTGTAAATTGAGCGGCTTTTGCATCGTCTGGTATTTTGACATGCCAGGTCACTGTCATAGAGCCATCTAGGCAAAGGTTTAGTCGTTTGTAATAGGTAGCGGTCAATATCTCTTTTTTGTCTTGGCTCAAGAAGAAAAGCTTGCTTTCTTCTGTGCCGTCGTTGCGAAATTGCACCAAACCAGGAACGACGCAGTCGCCTTGAAATAAGATAGTGTCTACTTTGCCGAATGGTGAGAGATGATATTGTTCGAGAATTTTTGCCAGTCTCTCTGGTTTGAGCGGAATGTATTTGTAAGGCGGTAAGAGCCCCGGCGGTGGTGGCGTCTGGTAGTTGCGTAAAACCGATAGATATGCCGGAGAGCGGTTGTCTAAGAAGAATTCCTTATCCTCAAATCCTGGCGAAAATAGAGTAAAACTGGCAATGCTTATTAAGGTGGTGGCAGCTAGAATTTTAGCTCCTGACTTGAGCTTCTCATCGCTAGTAACTAGCTCGAAAATACTCGCGGCCATTCCCACCAAACCAATCCAAAACCAAAGGCTTATTTGACCATACCAGGGGGCAATGATTGGCCTCACCATACTGGTTAGAAGTAAGTTTCCCACGGCAAAGGAGGCAATTGCCAAGGAAGGGTAGAAGTGTCGACAAAGAATTTTTTGATTGATTTGATTGTCTTCATTTGTCCTTTTACTAATTTTTTTTGCCAAAACACAAATGGCGGTAAGTAGGATCAAACCGAGCGTACTAAATACTTCTGCCGGGGCAATGCGTTCCATATACCAGCCGGTTCCTGGGGCAAAGTTACGGCCTAGCGAACTTAGAAACATTGTCAAGTCAAGGGGCTTTAGCACTTCTGCCAGGGGGCGAGAGGTTCCCACCCCGCGCTCCAGGTAAAGCAGATCAGGAAAGATTGAAAGAGCGGTGGCGCTCCCTAAAAATAATAGCGATAGTTTGTTCAACAATTTTAGACGCCAGGCCCAAAACCAGACAATTGGAATTATTATCAAAGTGGTGGCAATGGTCCAAGAGCCTAAGACAATGCAAATGCTGGCGCTGGCAATGGCCTTGCAGTTGGACGTTTCCGATTGGCGAAACAAGGCCCAGAGAGCAGCAGCGCCTAGTGTCAATGCTAACTGCCAGGTAATGGCGAAAGAGCCCTGGGTCAGTATTGATGCCGCGGTGGGGGCGAAGATAATGGCGCTCATTAGTGGCAGGCAGTACCATCTCAACTTATTAGACCGGCTTACGCTCAAATCGAATAACAGGGCAAGCCTGATGGCCATCAGGGCAATGCCAATGGCTGCACCAAGGTTCTGATTCATGTGCCCGAACAGAACATAGAGATTGAAAACTATTTGATTGAAGGCCGTGGAGTGGCCATCGACAAAGGTGTCGCCAAAGTAATTGAGCCAGTTGTAGCTTGGGCCTGTCATTCTAACGAACTGCTCAAGGTAGGTTATGTCGTCATTATTGGCGCAGTTTTCGCCGTTGGTAAATAGAAAGTAGGCCAGGCGCAAAGGCGGTACTAGAGTCAGTATTGTTATTAGTGCAATTTGAAAGAGTCTAGTGCCCACAAGTCTATTCTCTATACTGCCTGACCAGCGGCAAAGCCTGAAGCCCAGGCCCACTGAAAATTGTAGCCACCGAGCATACCGGTTACATCCACCACTTCGCCGATGAAATATAGACCGGGCACTTTTTTTGCTTCCATCGTCTTGGATGAAAGTTCGCTGGTGTCGACCCCGCCTCTAGTTACTTCTGCCTTTTTGTAGCCCACTGTGCGGGCCGGTGCTACTTGCCAGCCATTGAGTGAACCTGCTAGTTGCAGCAGTTTTTTATCGGGCAAGGTATTCATTGGCCCGTTTATATCGAGGTAATGAGTGAAGTATTCAGCGAAGCGCTTTGGTAATAGCTCACCCAGTACATTTTTAATTTCTTGTCGACTGCCAGCCTTTTTTCTTGCCTGCAGCACCTCTAAAGCATTGGCCTCGGGCATCAAGTCAATGCTGAGGCTGTCACCGGGTGACCAGTAAAGTGATATCTGCAGGCTGGCGGGGCCGCTTAAGCCGTTATGGGTAAAGAGAATATTCTCTCTGAAACTTGCTTTTTTGCACGATACAGTTGTATCAAGTGACAGACCAGCTAGGTCGCTGAAGCGGGCAAGATCAGAATCTCCCCAGCTGAAGCCATCGAGAGCAGCGGCGGTTGGTACGATTTTTAAACCAAATTGGCGTGCTACCTCATAACCAAATCCGGTGGCACCAATTTGCGGAATGGAGAGACCGCCCGTAGCAATGACAAGCGAATCACAGCTATATTTTAATGCTGTGGTGTCTACTATGAAGCGACCACTACTTGCCTCACCAGTGTTCTTCGCAATTGACTTTATGGCGGTGTCTGTTTGAAATTGACAGTCTGCTTGATTGCATTCTTCTATGAGCATGTCGACAATTTGCTCTGCTGAGTGGTCGCAGAACAGTTGACCGAGTTTTTTTTCGTGGTAGCGAATGCGGTGCTTTTCGACTAACTTGATGAAATCTGCAGGAGTGAAGCGCGAAAGAGCCGACTTGGCAAAGTGAGGGTTGTTACTGACAAACGACTCTGCTCGGGTGCCGACATTGGTAAAGTTGCAGCGACCGCCGCCTGATATAAGAATTTTGCGGCCGATTTTCTGGTTATGGTCAATCAGTAGCACTGAGCGGCCTAGTTTGCCGGCTGTGCTGCCGCACATCATGCCAGCTCCGCCTGCGCCAATAATAATTACGTCAAAATGCTTCAATTTAGTTTAGTTCAAGTCTGCAAACCTAGAGGGTATCATTTATAGCAATTCTATATGGCCTATTCTAGGTGACACGTTAAGTTCCAAAACTATAAAGGCAGAAAATGAGCAGCAAGGCCGATATCACAAGTCCAAGAAATATTAGCAGTGAATTAGCCGGGGCCACCCTGGCTTCAGCAGCCAGTTCGCTGCACAGCTTTGGTCTAAATTTTGCCGACGGCCGCGGCCTTTTACTCACGGCTGCCGTTGAAGAAGGCGACAGTGCGATGAGCATCGCTGACGAGTTGACTATTGATAGCGAGATTCGACCGGTTAGCGATATGCCTAAACTGGCTGAGGCCGTCTGTTCTGTTGACTGGAGTTGGATATACGGAGCGAAACTACTTGCTGTAAGCTCACTCAGTGGGCCGAGAGGCAAGACTATTGTCTTGAAGTTCGACACGGTTGGCCCCATTACTGTCAGTGTGGGCGCTTGGGAAGGTAAGCCTTTTCTCTCTTTCATGCCTTACAAAAAGCCCTAATTTTGGCCTAATTTTGAACTACCATTCGCCCGAATTTATTATGGTATTAAGTTCGATAGACCATTGGCTTCTAGATATTGCAAGAACAGCTCTCTGAGGTTCTTGCCGTCTTTTTTGTCGGTCTCATAGAAATGCTTATAGCGTCTGATGCGAGCCTCGTTATTTTGCTGAAAGACGGCTCTGCCGTTGGCGTCGAAGGTCTTGTTAGAGGCTGCCAGGGCGATCACACCGTCTTCAAGGGGGCGATAGCTGGTGATACTTTCTTGCTGAAAAGAGTCTGCCACACGGCCATTGAGGTTGCTTACTCGCACTACGGTCATTAGGGTGCGGAACTGCACTTCAGCTTCGTTGGCCACTAGAAACTGCTTTTCTTTGACCTGGTGAAACTCCTGGTAGGCCGTTAGCCTGGTCTTTGAGGTATAGGGTGCGCCGATATAGTGCCAGATGCCCCCCTGGCGGTCTTTCTGGCTGCCGTAGGTAAACTCCTGGCGGGCCATGAAAACGGAAGGAGAGCGGTCTATGCGCCCTGTTTTAAAGTCTTCTCTCAGTACTGCGGTTTCTTCGTTCACAATCCAGGTGCCAGACAGCCAGGCCGGTACTTTCACCCAGTTATTGTTGGCTTCTCGGTCTGCCCCAACATTGAAGCGCGCCCCTTTGCGAATAGAGCTGTCGACTGATGGCAGAGCCTCTTGGTGTTCAATTTTGCCTTCGATAGTGTAGGCACAGGCAGGCTGATGGTTCTGCCAGTGACCACTTGAAGCAATCGTAGTAAGGGTGAATGCTAAAAGTTGCCGCGCTCGGCGTCTGATAATTTGCAGGTTTCTTTCCTTCGAATTCTGGCTTTATGATTCTGGACTTTGAGATTCTGGCCTTTATGATTGTTGGGCCTTCGCTTTCAGTCTCTTTTTTAGTTGAGCCACTGAAAATGGATAGGGACACCAACCCGCCCCGTCTACTGGACACATAGATAGTGGGTCTGGCGAGCTCTTCTTCGTGCTCGTATTTTGAGACTTGCTTTTGCTTTGCGTGATTTTGGTTTCAGGCTTTGTTGCTGCAGACTTCGATTTTGTCACTGCAGGGCTTGTATGTGTGGCTTTCATTCTCTTTCGCCTCTTATAACCGTCAATTGGCCATTGATGGTGCTTACTTTGGCTGTGGTCATTTAGTTCTAACTGTCTAAATGCTCCCAATTACTGTTCTACCACTTATGAGCTAATATTGTAGCCCCCCGGCTGCCCCCGTTCGCCCACATAAAAGCGAGGCTATTTATGAGTCAATATCAGCCGGAAGGCCGCAGACTTATTGAACACAGCGATGGCCGTGTTGAATTGGCCGACGAGACTGAGATTAAATCGAGTCCTTTTTATAATCACGACTTGGCACCAGTCAAAGTAATTGACCGCAATTGGTCGACTTATAGCTATATTGCTCTCTGGTTTGCTATGTCTGCTTGCATTCCTACTTATATGATGTCGTCGGGTTTGATTGCCAATGGTATGAACGCCTGGCAGTCGATTTTTACTATTTTGCTGGGCAATACTATAGTGCTTTTGCCGATTTTGCTCAACTCACATCCAGGCACCAAATACGGTATCCCCTTCCCTGTATTCGCGCGGGCGGCGTACGGCACCACTGGGTCTAACTTACCGGCTCTGATGCGGGCTATTGTTGCCTGCGGATGGTTTGGCATTCAGGCCTGGATTGGTGGCCAAGCTTTTAATACTATGTTTGGCGCACTTATAGGTTTAGAAACTTGGCGCAAATTATTGGGTGGCCCTTACTTTGACTATATGGGAACAGAGTGGTTGTCTTTCGCTCTGTTTTGGGGCTTGAACATACTGATTGTTTTTCGTGGTATGGATAGTTTGAAAAAGGTCGAAAGTCTGGCTGCACCTTTCGTCTTGATTATGACTTTTGTGCTCCTCATTTGGACCGTCAATCTTGCCCACGGGGTGGGCGATTTGCTTCATGAAAAGAGCAAGTTCGCTACATTTTCTGAATTTTGGGCTGTTTTTATTCCTTCTCTAACGGGGATGATTGGCTTCTGGGCTACGCTTTCGCTTAATATGCCTGACTTTACCCGCTTTGGTCATTCGCAAAAAGAACAGACTATTGGTCAGGTCATTGCTCTACCGACAGCCATGGCAATTTTTTCAGCCATGGGCGTGATCATCACATCGGCTGCTGTGGTTATATATCCAACGGTTAGTATGGATCAGCTCTGGGACCCAGTTAAGTTGCTTGGTCGCCTTGGTGCTGATCAGCCAGCTGTAGTGGCTATTGCTATGTTTACGGTGGCCTTGGCGACACTATCTGTCAACGTGGCGGCTAATGTGGTGTCACCTGCCAACGATTTTGCTAATGCTTTTCCTCGTTTCATTACTTTCAAAATTGGTGGCTTAATCACCGGTCTGGTGGGCGTTTTAATGCAGCCCTGGCGTCTGATTGCCGACCCTCACGGTTATATTTTTGTTTGGTTGCAAGGTTATTCTGGGGGGCTGGGCTCAATCGCCGGTGTTCTCATTGCTGATTATTGGATCGTGCGCAAGACTAAATTAGACCTAGCAGACCTATATTTGCCTGAAGGTTCCTACAAATATAGTTCTGGCTGGAATTTTGTCGCAGTATTGGCCACTGTTATTGGCTGTGCCCTTGCTTGGGTGGGGGCTTTTGTGCCAACGTTTAAACCACTTTACGACTACGGCTGGTTTGTTGGTTTCTTTGTCTCAATGGTCGTATACGTGGTCCTGAGCTGGGCTAAGCGCACGAAATAGTCCTGAAACTAACCCTTAAATAACACTGGCAAAAACAGTCTCACAAGTGTTCGTTGCCACCATCGACTTGATTAGCGAGGCGCTAATCTAAAAGAGTAAGTTTCGTCTTTTACCAATTTAAACCTGTGCTTTTGCCCAGGAGGATTTATGTCGTCTAAACAAACACAAATGGCCCGTCTCCAAGCAGCAATGAGAGACTGCAAAGAGCCAATCTCGTTTTTCATTCTCTCTCTCTTCGCAAAATTAGTAATCGCTCTACATTTTAAGAAGGTCGATATTCGCGGTAAAGAGAATTTGCCTGCTAGTGGTCCTTATATTTGTATAGCTAATCACTCTTCGCGCTGGGATGGCCCAACTCTTGGTCGCATCATTGATAGACCAGCTAACTTTATGGTGTCACCAAACGAGCTACAGGGCTTGCAAGGCTTTCTCTTGAGTCGAGTTGGTGCGTTTCCAGCTCACCCTAAGCTCGACTTTGTCAGCCATGTCATGCAGCAGTTTAAGAAGGGCGAGCCTTTTGTCATTTTTCCCGAAGGCAATGTCTTTTATGACGGCCATACACATCCGTTCAAGAAGGGCATAGCCCGTATTGCCTTTGCTGCTCATCAAAACAATATTGAAGTGCCGATTGTGCCTGTTGGTATCACCTACGAAAGTGGGGTCGCTCACTACAATATCGGCACGCCTGTTTCAATCGAAGACTATGCTGCTGATTTGCAAATTAATCCGGTGGCGGCTTCTAAGCGCCTTACTACCTCGCTTCATCGTGAGGTCTGCTACCTGCGTTCAGAGCTTGGCTGCCTCGCTGATAGAAGACAGCTAGAGCTTGTTGAAGAAAATCATTTTATGCCAGTGGGCACCGCCGTTATTCCAGCTGAGAAGCCCGTAATTGCAGCGGGTGGTGCTGACCTTATGGTCACTGAGTCGCTAAATGTGCCAACTATTTGCCCAGCCTCATCTAAAGCCGCTACGTGCACCTGATAGACCGCTATGTCAGATCCATTGGCACTAGCTTTGTTACTGGCTTGCGAGTTTGGACTGATCCAGATATTGAACTTGCCTTTCAGTCCGTTTAGCTTAGCGCTAAGTAAGGCATGCTTACTTAGCGATCGCTCTCTCATTAGATAGTTGTAGTGCTCGAAAGAAGCGTAAGGTTTCGATACTTCAACTACTACTGCTGCTATCGCGTGGCCTCTTATTTTGCTGGCGTCAAAGTCGAAAGTAATAGCTCCTGGTTTTTGTATAGGCTGATTTTGGTCCTTGGTTTTTCGGTCTTCTGAAAGTGGTGCTAGGCCATAGTTGGTTGCTCTATCTGCGGTAGCAAGATATGGAGTAATGGTTTCTGCCGCAATTAGTTTTGGGTTGCTAATTTGCCAGTCATATTCACTGGTGGCAACGTCGAGCCTAATCTCGTCAACATTTTTGCTCAGCAGCCAGCGCTTTAACGGCCCGAGTTCAACTAGAATTTTGTGTTCTTTGCCGTCGGCTGGTACGCTCATCCAATGAGGTTCAGTTTGATCTTCTTGGTCTGGCGGCCTGTTGTTCCAGATGACAAAAAGAGAGGCTTTATTGCTTGTAGCCGGGAATTTTTGTGAAGATTTTTTTGTCACTTTTATATCAAGTTCTAAAAAATCTACAGCCAACGGATTGATAGTTTTAACCGTCTCCTCTGGTTTTAAATAATATGATCTGCTTTGTGGGCCTTGACCCACAGTCATTGATAGAGATGGAAGACTTCTGTCTGTAAGAGTAGCTAATTTTTCAGGTATAGAAAGTTCAGGTTTTACTAATTTGCCTTGAGTGGCGTCATAAGCTACTAATCTATAAAGCTTTGGTTGCCTAATAATTGATTCGAAATCTTGGCGATTGACAAATATACTCCAATTAGGGTGATAGTCTAGAGGCACAACTCTAGCGCTTAAGTTCTCCGCTGCAACAGGTTCGGTGAACAGTCCGGCAAGCATAGGGCGCATGGTGAAAGTAAAGGCGCCGTCTACTCTTGATGGCAAGTTGAAGAGTACTAGCTTTTGATTAGCACCAAGAGTGGACAGCTCCTTTTCTGCGTTAATCTTTAGCTGTCGAATGAACTGTGCTGAATTGAGCCAGGCAATGTTATTTCCCTGGGTAATAGAGGCAAAGGTCAGTGTTAGTGAAATGAGAATCAATAGGCTTGATAGTTTTGGTATTGCTTCTAGTTTCTTAAGCTCAAATTTTGTAAGTTCGCCGATTGGTGCGCCAGTTTTGGGCTGCAAGATATAGACACTAAAAACGATTACTAGAGCCAGGGCTGCACTGGGCAAATAGGCTATGCGGCTGCCCGACATCGAGCTAGAGAGGCCCCAGACCTGAAAGTTGGGCAGCATGGTGGCAGCGAAGAATGCTAGGGCAAAGTAAATGAGTTTTGCTCGTCTACTCAACTTTTGGTCGATTATCGTGCCAACTATAATTTGCAGTCCGGCGACAGCGTAGAGACCTCTGAGAACTATACGAAGTACATGGTTCTCGGCAAAAATTGCTTTGTTGAAAGGATGTAGCAGCTGCCAGAGTGAGCCTGATGAGACCCAGCGGGCAAAATAGTTTTCATATAAACGCTGACCAATTGAGCCGACATAGCCACCCACTAGCTTACCTATGGCGAGGAAACGCCACGCTAAATAGACTGTAAAGGCCACTAAATATGGTGTTGTGTCTTTGAAGGCCTGAGCGAATTTTTGTTTCTTACTGCCGGCTTTTGAAAGAGTTATTGAGAGAGCAAAAATTATTACTAACAGGCTAATGGCCGATTCTTTTGAGAGAATTGCGGCGAAGAATGTCGCTAATGATAGAGCCGTAAATCTCTTTGTTGCTTTGCTCTGGCAATTCTTTCTGCCTACAAAAAAATATAAGCTCAGTAGCAGAAAGAAGGTGCTAACTAGATCTGCTCGCGCGAGAATCCAAGCCACAGGTTCGCTTTGGGTCGGGAAGACTGCAAAAATGCCTGCGGCAAAAAAGGCCATGGCCAGCTGATCTCTTCTTTCGCCAGCGTCGAGAGTCTTCAAAAACGCTTGAGCAAAGAGAAATAGCATGAAGGAATTGGCTGTATGCCAAATGAGATTGCTCAGGTGATAGCCGAATGGTCTGGCCTGATTGAATAAATAGTCGACCATTAGGCTGACTTCAGTCACTGGTCTAAAGAATAAGTAGAGTGAGCGCTCACCCACCCAGGGGCCGTTAAAGTTAGTCAGAAACAGCTCTGGCTCGCCTGTGAAGAGTCGATAGAGATAGGGCAGGTGCAAGAAATCGTCACAGTTAAAATAGACCCCCAAGGTATTGCCAAAGCAGGCAAAAACAAGAAGGGCAAGCAGCAGAAGTGTTAATAGGTTGACTCGAGCGCTGGCTATCAGTTTGACTATTTCTCAGCTGTATAGCCTTGCGAGCTATTTTTGTAGTTCAATACAGCGGCCATTTTTGACATGTCTGAGAGAATGCGGCGCTCTTTTACTCCTGTCGTTTTTTGCTGCAAGTCAACTAACATATCGCAACTGTTGATTGCACTTTCAAGTGAAAATTCAGAGACTGCTAAGTGGCCGTTTTCTAACACTTTCTGGTAGCGGCGAGCGATGCCATCTTTGGGGCGCAGGTGGGAGCGGGTGATTTTCTCTTGCCCAGCGATTAACTCATAGCCGCAGGCTAATACAACGGTTGGGTCGGCGTCGCCAGCGAATGGTCCTTTATCGAGCTGTACCTTGATAGCTTTACCTTCGCCGTCGAAGTTCATTACTCGCAAGACACCGTTGTTGTAGCAGACCATAACATCGCCGTTGGCACCAATGGCAATCGTGCCCAGTGGCGTAATGACAAGAGCGAGTTTGGATGGGCTTTTAACTGATACCAAGATATCACCCGATTTAAGATCGCAGGTGTAATTATTTGGTTTGGTGAATTGGGCGCCGTCTTTTGCTAGCACCGTAATCCAGTCAAAAGTTTGGTTGACTGCTTCGCCTTTAGGAAACTGGCTATCGCTGATCAATTGCACGCCGTTGAGCGCGAAAGCTGTGGGGGCATCAATAACGAGCGATGTTGGGCCATTCACTAACTGTGGCGAAGTCACGTCGGTTGGTACGATAATGGGTGGACGAAATGGCTGTTGGGGCGGGGTGATGATGATAACTGGTGGTGGTGTTGGCGTAGGCGGTTCATTGTAATTCGCTCCACCTACTGAGAAGTGCGGGTACCAGAACGCAAGAGCAACAAACAGTGCTGCCATTACAATCATAAGAACGTTTGCTCGGCCTGTTGCAGAGAGTCTGTTGGCTATCTCTTGAGAAGAATTTTTCACTGCTTAAACCTTCCGCTGCTTCTACGTCTAAAATCACTATCAAAGTTGTTAAGTATAGCCTGCTCTGAGCTTCAGCGCCAAGATTGGTCATATGTCATGTTGACAGGAGCCAATTCGTTTTTAGGGGGTAAACTTAAATCTGATTGATATTTGCAAACGGAGTGCCATGTCTGATTTTGAAAAATTGGGAGTGTTCTATCTCGGTCACAAGCATAATCTAGATGGTGCGGTCAGTTCTGATGGCTTTGTACCGTTGGCCGAGCCAGTCTTATATGAATCGAAAGATCTTGTAACCCATGCTGTTTGCATCGGCATGACTGGTAGCGGCAAAACCGGCCTTTGTCTTGGCTTGCTAGAAGAAGCAGCTATTGACGGCATACCGGTTATCGCTATCGATCCGAAAGGCGATATTGCCAACCTCTTGCTAACCTTTCCGGGTTTGAGCGGCAAAGAATTTGAGCCGTGGGTAAATCTTGACGACGCCCGTCGTCAAGGTCTGAGCATTGAAGAATTTGCCCAAAAGCAAGCTCAGTTATGGAAGGAAGGGTTAGCAAAATCTGGTCAAGATGGCGACCGCATTGCCCGCTTGAGAGCCAGTTGCGATTTCAATATTTATACCCCTGGTGCCAGTTCGGGTTTGGCGGTATCGATTTTGAATTCACTGAAAAAACCAGACGATGAAACAATGGACGATGGTGATTTGTTGCGGGAGCGAGTGCAATCGGCGGCTACTTGTATATTGGCCCTTTTGGGAAATAGTGAGAGTGTTGGCGATTCCTTGCGCAACCGTGATCATATTCTTATATCTACGATTATTGCCGATTGTTGGAAGAATTCAAGGGACGTCGATCTTAGTCAGTTAATTGAGTTGATTCAGAAGCCGCCGATGACTAGGGTGGGAGCTCTTGACATAGAGTCGTTTTATCCGGCTAAAGAACGCTTCGACTTGTCGATAAGCATAAATAACATTCTTGCTGCACCAGGTTTTGATGCTTGGCTTAAAGGTGAGCCTCTAGATGTTGATAGTTTTCTTTGGAGCAAGAGCGGTAAACCCCGCGTTTCTATCTTTTCAATAGCTCACCTTGGTGATACTGAACGAATGTTTTTTGTCACTCTTCTGCTCAATGAAGTGCTTGCTTGGATGCGCAGTCAGTCTGGTACAACGAGTTTGCGAGCAGTTCTATATATGGATGAGATCTTTGGCTATTTCCCGCCGGTGGCTAATCCGCCTTGCAAGACACCCTTGCTTACACTGCTGAAACAGGCTCGTGCCTTTGGTCTTGGCATAGTTCTTGCTACTCAGAACCCAGTAGATATCGACTATAAGGGTTTATCTAACGCGGGTACCTGGTTTATTGGTCGGCTGCAAACAGAGCGCGATAAAATGCGTGTGCTAGAAGGCTTGCAGTCAGCGCAAGAAGCCGGTTCTGAATCTAGCTCTCTGGGGTCTAGTGCAGCCACGTCCAATACTGCATCGCTCTCAGAAACACTCAGTCGGCTAGGCGATAGAGTGTTTCTTATGAAAAACGTGCATGAAGACGCACCGGTGATTTTTAAAAGCAGATTCACTATGTCGTACCTCCGTGGCCCTCTGAATCGCCGCCAGATTAAAGATCTGATGGACCCAATCAAAGCCAAGAAGACAGGGCCGGATTGCATTCAAGACGTTAATCAAGATGTTAGTCAGAATCTTGGTCAAGTTTCTGGTATTGGGATGATTTCGCAACCACTAAAGGTGGCGAATAGCTTAAGTTCAGCAGCGGTAACAGCAAACTTGAGTAAGAAGCCAGTGGTTGCTCCCGAAATAAGTCAGCTATTCATACCGTCAGAGGTGGCGTCATTTTCTGATAAACCAAAGGGTGTTTATCGTCCATTTCTTCTGGCGGCCGCTACGGTACGCTATCTCGATAGTAAGCTCGGTATTGATCACACAGTCAATAAGTGTTTTCTGGTGCCATGCAATGACTCAGTGGTACCAGCTGATTGGTCAAAGGCCAAGTCAATTAAAGTTGATTTGGCCAAGTTAGAAAGTGTCGCTGATAAGAACTTCACCTACGCAGAACCGGTAGCTGCTCTTACCCAAGTAAGCAGTTATAAAAATTGGAATAAAGAGTTTGCTTCTTGGCTGGTGGAAAGTCTTCCTTGTAAGCTTTGGCGAAGCGCTTCAACTCGTGCCGTTAGTCAGCCAAATGAAGCCGAGCGTGATTTTCGCATTCGTTTGCAACAGACTGCTTTTGAGCAGCGTGATTTGATGGTGGCAAAGTTGCGTGATAAATATTATGTTCGCATCAATAGTTTGCAAGATCGCATACGCTTAGCTGAGCATAAAGTACAAGTGGAACAGGCTGAGGCTAGGCAGCATGAGCTGAATTCTGCCATTTCAATTGGTGCCACTGTTATTGGTGCTTTTATGGGGCGCAAAGGTGTTAGCTCTTCTACCATTGGAAGGGCTACTACTGCCGCGCGCGGTATCAATAAGGTGGCAAAGCAGAGGGACGATGTTGGTCGCGCCGAAGACAATCTTGAGAGTCTTAACAGCAAGCTGCAACTTCTCAACAGTCAATTCGCGGCCGAAGCGCAAGCGGTGGCAGGAAAATTTGACCCTCTTAAAGAGGCACTAGAACCGGTGTCTGTTCCTCTTAAGAAGGCCAATATTACGGTGAAGCTGCTTGCCTTGGCCTGGGTTGTTAGCTGATTAGTCTGAGTTCTAGCTGACAAAAGCCTGAGCTTTAAGGGTTAAAATGCGGTTGCCGCCTGCCCATTGCAATTTTTCGAGCACACGAGTGAGACCTTCGCCGCTCCATGACCAGTGGTGTAAGACAATCATCGCTTGTTCGGCTGTGAGAAAGCCTTCTTGTGTCAACAACAAGCAGCGCTTCGCTGCATCGAGGGCTGAACGGTTCACTATGCCTGTCTTAATTAGCCTCTCTTCTAGAGAGCCTTGGCTACCTTCAGGATGCGCCGGTAGGTGCCCGAGGCGCCTAATATCATAGGCGGTGACTAGGCCTGATAGTCGCAGTAAGTGATAGAGAGTAATATTGCCGTCGTAGGGGTCACTTTCGCGGGAGATTTCTTTTAGTGCTTTGGTTAGCGAGATGTTTTTGCTGAAAACCAATTTGAGAGCACGTGCCGCTCGGTCTGGTGTTACTTGATGCTTGGCCATCATGGTTTGCAATCGTACTGCTGCTGCTATGAGGCTTGAGCTGAACATACCGCTATCAACGATTTCTTCACCGAGGGTTCTCTGACAGTCCATTTCTTCCAATCGCATAAATTTCTTTACGTCACTATCTGATAACAAGCCAGCTAGTAAAAGCAGCTCATCAAGGCGAACATATGGAGCCCGTGAGTTAATCAGAGCAATGTCGCAGTTCGCATTTGTGCTGATAGTTAGACTATTGGCCGAACTCAAAGCCTTGATTGTTTGGCTTCTATCGGCGCGTCCCGAGCGAATTAACGTTTGGGCGCTGAGAGTTGTGCCTAATAGGCTGGTTGTGACAAGACCTTGCAAGATAAGCACGCGAGCTAAAGGCAGCCCAATGTGACGACTGAGACCAAGAGAGTCTTCTATGCTCTTTTGTGTAAGAATCCCTGCCTCTACCAATAAAGATCCCAAATTGTCTTCATCTCTGTCGATGTTCCCTTGCCAGCCTAGTTCTTGTAAAACGGCTGATAGTGTAGCTCTGCTGGTTGCTACATAGTAGAGTGCTTCGATTGCTAGTTCTAATGCCAGCACATTTTGCCTCACTAAATTCTGCAGCTTTAGAGCGTCCTCAATAGTCTTGTGTTTGGTGAGCCCAAGCATTGTTAGTACCCGGCCAACTGGCAGGCTGTTCTTGTGGGCGATACAGAGAACTTGGCAAAGTTGGGCTATGTTGATCAAGCCAGCCTTGTAGAATAGTTCCCCTAGCATGGCTCTGTTGTCTATGCTTGCAGTCATTGCTTGTGAATCCAGATAGAAGATAGTTGTGTCCAGTTTTAGGGCGGCAATAGAGAACCTCCCTAGATACATCTTGACTGAGATTCATGGGCTCGATTGTATGGTCAACCTATATCTTTGTTAGGGGCAGCCCTAATCAACTCCTGTTCTACTAGAGCGCTTATGCTTGATTGATGTATATAATTGCGCCATTGTCGGGAACAAAAAATTGGTCTAAACCAAACTGATATTGGGCTGCCGTTGCGAGCATAAATTTTATGATAAGGCCGTGGTCGAAAGTCTTCATCTCTACCTTTACGGTTTGCGCCGCACTGTCTGGTTTGCTGTTAGCTCCAGCCTGCCAGGCTGATGAAGTTAGCAGTATGGATGTGACGATGACGGCCCAGAGAGATTCTACGCTCAATGTGGTTGAAAAAATCACAGTCAATTTTAGCGAACCCAGACATGGTATCTTTCGCGTTTTTCCGGTTAAATATTCGCGTCTAGGTAGTTCGTATGCAGTTGATTTTAATCTCAACTCAGTTAAGGATGAAAACAATCAGAATGTTAGTTTTTCGCAGAGTGCCCGTGGCAACGATGTAAATATAAAAATTGGCTCTGGTAGCAAGCTTGTCCAAGGATCACACACTTATGTCATCAGCTATAAATTGCGTCGGGCTGTCAATTTCTTTGATAAACAGCCAGAAATTTATTGGAATGTTACTGGCGATCAGTGGCCTTATGTAATTCGCTCAGCCAGGCTAAATCTTGAGTTACCTCCTAGTGATAAAGCTGCTGCTCTTGCTCTCAATACTACTATTAACACTGTTGCTTACTTGGGCTTGCCAAATTCAAAATCTGGAGAAAGGGTGACCGTTGAGCAAGTTGGTCAGAAACTCTTTTTTCAGGCTTACGACATTACCCCTGGTACTGGCCTGACTGTGGCTGTACGGCTACCTGTTGGTGCCTTGGTTGAGCCAACTCTAGCGACCCAAATTGCTTGGCTCTTTATTGATTGGTATCCGCTCTTGTTCTTGCCGGGGCTGACATTCTTCGGCCTGTATGCCACTGGGCGGTTTCTTGGCACTGATGAGGCACCGACTGGAGCAACTGCTGTTGATTGGGAACCACCTAAAGAAATTACTCCGGCAGAGATGGGCGTGCTGATTGATGAGCGCGTTGATCGACGAGATGTACTTTCTATTGTGGTTGATCTGGCTGTTCGTGGCTATTACAAGATTGTTGAAGTGGACAAGCCCGGTTTCTGGGGGCTAAGTAAAGACTATCGTTTTGAACGTAATCTTCATGCTGACTTTGATAGCAGCGATTTGAAGTCGTTTGAGAAAGAGATGCTCCAGTCGCTTTTTAACTGGCGGGGCGGCACAGACTACGACTTTGTTAGTGAACTCTCTGATTTATCCGAGTTAGGTGCTGTTCGATTTTCTCAGTTTCGCCATCTACTATATTCAACGATGACAGCGCAAGGATGGTTTAGAGAAAACCCAGACAACGTTAGAGTTCAGTGCATTCAAGCAACGGGAATTATTTTGTTGTTGCTTGTATTTATGTTAGTTTTTGCTTCTAGCTTCATTGGCGCTCCATTCATTCTTGGTTGTATCTTTTCAGCTATCATTTTTTTCTTCTTTTCTGGTGTCATACCGGCGCGCACCCTCTCTGGTCTGCACTTGCGCAGGCAGGCACTTGGTTTCGCACGGTTTATGGAAAGACCAGACAAGGAACGCATCAGAGTTTTGGCTGATAAAGATCCGACTTTATTTGCTCGGTTGCTTCCCTATGCCATGGTTGTAAATGCTGCTGACCAATGGGCTGATGCTTTTGAGGGTTTGGGGTCTGATCTGGTGGCGGCGCCAGTTTGGTATCAGGGTTCAGATTGTGATTTTGCCTTCAGTCCAAGACTTTTTGTCAGTCAAATGAACACTGGCATAGAGAATATTGCTACCAGTCTTCAGGCGCTTTCACCAGCAGCCAGTGCCGGCAGTGGGATGAGCGGTATGTCTGGTGGTGGGGTCGGTGGTGGCTTTGGGGGAGGAGGTGGAGGCTCCTGGTAAAAATCGGTTGCAATCGGAAACATTCTGCCTCAAATAACTGTCTATGTTGCTTGTGTGTTTTGACAGCTAATCTGGCTACAATGTGCTGAGGCCTGCGATTCGGTCATTCGCCGTGGTAGTTCTATTAGTGGATGTAATAAAATCTGCCAAATATTTCACTGTCAAGTGGCATAAAAGCTAAGGAAAGTGGAAAATTGGCTTATAGGACGTTTCTGATTTAAAACTCTACTGAATTTTAAGTTTGTCTGATAAACCCATTTACAGGGTCTCTAACTCAAGGATCGAGAAGCAAATGAAGCAAAGGATTGCAATGTTGAAAAAGAAAGCACTGATGGCCTCAAGTTTGTCACTGCTGCTGACTTCGATGGGTGTAGGTAGTATTAGTCCTGCCTTTGCCGTCGATAGCTTAGATGACGTTGGTTTGTTTGGCTCAATCACGGTCACGCGCCAAGCCCGCGAAGCGGCTAGGGCGGTTAAGCAGAGTCAGTGGCCCACTGCTATGCAAGCCTATCAGAGAGCTATTAGCTTAGATCCTAAGGCCACAGATCTTTATTATGGGCTTTATAACGCCGCCGCCCATGTCGGCGATTGGCAGCAAGTCTCTGTTGCTCTAGAGGCAATTTTTCAAGCTGATCCCGCGGCCAAGCCTCACCTATTAGCTGAGTATGGTCAGTGTTTGGCTTCTTCCGGCCGGCTTGAAGAAGCTATCCCCGTCTTGAAGAAAGCACTGCTAACTGTTGATGCAGACGCCAATTACATGTCTGATAAGCTGCGGGCCCTGATGGTAAAGACCGAGACGGTAAAAGAGATACCAAAGCGTGAGCTGACCCAGGAAGAAAAAGATCGCATGGTGGCAGAAGTAACAAAGTACAAACCGCCAACACGTGAGCTGATTCACGGTGAAGATGTCCGTGGTGATAAGTCAGATTTTGCTCTCACCCTTGAGAATGCCTACACTGCCTGCGAATTTATTGGTATTTGCACTTATGAAGGCTTTAACAAGGCAGATATTGTTACTTTTCACCACCCACCAGTCGCTCGTTTTCGTATTGATACTATTCTGAAAGGACCTAAGCTCAATAGAGACATGCCTATTCGCTACGAGTTTCACGATAAAACTGGCGACGAGCCGCCGAAAGATTGGAAGTTCTCAGACGACAAGATGCCTAAAAAAGGAACTAAATGGCTGATTTTCACTAACTTGGCTATTCCAACCAATGGTGCTTTCGAGACCTATCATGGTAATTTCGGTCGCTTAGAAGCTACTGACACCAATCTCGATAAGATCTACAAGATCATTGAACTTCACCGCGGACAGCAGTAAGCATACGAAAGGGGTTATCAAAAATGACGTTTAAGGTTACATCAAGATTTGCTCTTGTTCTAGCAATGCTTTCGCTGGCAAGTTCGGTAAATATTCAGGGCGCCAGTGCGCAACTCGGCATGACTATGGGGCGCAAAGAGATGATTCATATGAGTCTGCTCAAGTGCTACACAGACCTCGGTCGAAATGCTGAAGCGGAAGGTGAATACAATGTTTTGCTAGCTATGAAGCCAAACGACGGGGTCTTACATTTCAACTATGCTCGTCTCTTGGTAGCTGCTGGTAAGAAAGGACCGGCACTGGCTCACTACCGTAAAGCAGCCCAGAGCAACCCTGGTAATGCTGATTTTCAAGGTCAGCTTGGCCAAATGTTGTATAACGCCAATGATTTTACTGGTGCTTCAAGGGCGCTCGGAATTGCTATGCAATTGCCTGGAGGCGATCGCTACAAAGGCGCTTATGAATCGGCAGTTAGACAAATGCAGCAAATTCAACAAACCCGTATGCTGCAGCAACAGAATGCGCCGGCCAAATCATCAGGTGCTGGACCGAAGAAACACGTTGATGATGACGAAGATGAATAAACTATTTTAGAGTATCTAAAAAAGAGAGGAGGCGTTTTGCTTTCTCTCTTTTTTGTGAACTAAAACACCGGTGTTCTCGAAGATCTCATCTATTAGCTGAATATGGAGAGTTTCTGGCTTCTACTTTTTATAATCCTCCTATAGCTCAATTTAGAATTGAGAAGATGTTGCAAAGGTCTAAGAATGAGCGAATGCCTGAATGCCAGAGCAATTAGAGATGAAGTAATCCATTACACCTGTGTCTCTAATTGCTTTGGAAAGCGCGACAATGCTGCTGGTTGTTGCAAAATAGCGGAGCGAGATTTTATCATCGGCCCCATTGATGATGCCCAAGAATTTCTCAAGCGCCTCAATAGCCGAGATAAGGCAAAATATAAATTCAACGATATTTTCATTGAGTATCAAGAAGGCTCAAAGCTCTTTCCTGGCAAAACCTCATGGCAAGAGCCGAGTCACTATCCAGCTCTTCGCCTGCAAATGAATGATCCTGAATTTCCCTGCAACTTTTTGTCTGAGAAACGAGAATGCAGTGTCTACGAAATTAGACCGAAGACTTGTCGTAATTATCTATGCGAGCATTTAAAGAAATTGCTTGAATTACTCTAGAAATCGGGTCTAGAAATCTGGTCTTGCGTCTATCCTTCTTGTTGATCTTCTTCCGGTGCTTCTACGTCATCTAAGACAATTTGGTTGCGACCTCGCTTCTTCGCTAAGTAGAGTCTTCGATCTGAAACTTGTACAAGCTCAAATACTGACTCTCCATCTTTCGGATACTCAGCAATGCCACCAGAGAAGCTGACGCTAAACTCTTCACCTTTATCGCCGGTGAATTTCATTGTTGAAAATTCGTCTAGAACGCGATGAACAGCTAAATGCATAGTGCTAAGAGTTTCGCGCTTGAAGGCGAGAATGAATTCTTCGCCTCCCCAGCGTCCGCGTAAATCATCAACTCTAAAGCGTCTAGATAATAGTTGGCCTAAGCCGGCCAAAACTTTGTCGCCGGCCAAGTGACCATAGCTGTCATTGACTTTTTTAAAGTGATCTACGTCAAGCAAGCAGATCGTAAATGTCGTTTTTAGTCTTTGGGCTTCAGCTAATATAGCTGACAATTGTTCAGAGAACGCACGGCGAAGAAGCAGGCCTGTAGTCATATCTTTGTCTGAGCGGTCTTTGAGCATGCGAGCGCGATCAAGTCGCACTTTCACTCTGGTAAGAAGTTCTTCGTTCACTACAGGCTTGGGCAGATAGTCGTCGCCACCAGAGCGAAATGCCTCTAATCTAGCTTCTACACCGACTTGGCCGGTGAGGAAAATAATTGGCAGGTCCTGCCAGCGGGGAATCTGTCTGAGCATGCGGCAAACTTCAAAGCCAGTAATTGCTGGCATCATGACGTCGAGCAGCAATAGTTCTGGTGGATACTCTTGCATTGTCTCTAGAATTTGCGATGGATCATTGATAATGCGCACGATCATGCCTTCGTTGCGCAGCACCAATGCCATTGTGTTGCAGAAAAATTCGTCATCGTCACAAATGAGGATACGCGGTCTTCCACCTTGGCGAATGTTGACTAGATGCTGTACCGCTTTTTCTAGCACGTCTGATTCAAGAGGTTTGTCGAGATAAAGTGAAGCTCCAGCGTGGGCTGCCTCTACTCTGTTCTTGACCAGTGGTTGACCCGAAATAAAGGCGAGGGGTAAGTTCTCAAAGCCCGGTAGTTCTCTGAGATCTCTAGCTAATCTGAACGATTCATCTGGATGCTCTTCTGTAACGTTTATCAAGGCTGCATCTAAGGCGTAGACAACTGCCTTCTCAATGGCATCTTTGCTGCTGGTGGCACGAATTATATCTACTAGTCGCTGTTTGCCTAGTTCGTGCACGATGTCGAGAAAATCACTATCTGAGTCTACGACAAGAATTCTAGTCATAGCCGGATTATTGGGAACTTGTTGTTTTGCGTCCGAAGAACTAACTGCTTGATTGATTTCTTGACATTCTGCATCACCAGCTAGTTGTGCTTCAATTAATTTTCTATCCAGCTCTGCCCAAGCAATGGCCTGCTCTTCTTGTGATTTGTTGGGTAAGTCCATGGCGGCTTCTTCGATAAAGTCCATGTAGTCAGACACTTGCCGAAAGCCAAGTGAGCCACCTGTTCCCTTAATTTTGTGAGCTAGACCCTGTACTTCGGCAATCAGTTCGATATTGCTTGGATTAGCCTTGGCCTTTTCTATCGCCTGGGATAGATCGGCAATACGATTCGGCAACACCCGTGCGTATTTTGTAACCAGTGCCAAAAACATAGTTTCGAAGTCTTTCATTTTCTGTTTGGCAGCTTCAGACTTGTCGCCATCAAATTGATTGTCGACCTGGGCGCCAAATATATAAGGAATTAGTGGCTTGTGCACCATAAGCGATACCGACAGATCGGCAGTTACTTTGGGCTTGAGTGTATCGAAGTGTGCTTGGTCTTGTGCCACCAAAATTACTTTGGCTGAATTTCCTTGAGCTCTAAGATTTGATAGCCAAGTTATTTGGTCTGTTTCTTTTAGTGGGCCAGCCAGAATAATTAAGTCAAGATCTTCGCGGCGCAAAACACCGCCTGTATCTTCAGAGTCAGCTTTGAGGACGTTGTGACCACGGCCTTCCAATACCGACGACATAAGCTTAGAAAACTGTTTGTCTTCGTCGTAAAGAAGGATGTTTTTGCCCATGAATCCACGATACCTTTTTTTAGGTAGTTTACAGTGGTAGATCAGTGCGCAGTTTGCGAGGATTCTGCCAACCCATTTCTTCTAATGCATCGTCAAAACTTACCCGCATGCGCTCGCAATAATTGAGTGCCATAATCACTTGCTCTATTTTCATTAAGCCTTCTCTAATTAGAGGTAAGCTCGTAACTGCAGCGTCAACTGTTTTGCTGTTTACTTTACCGGCGGCTTCTAAAATTTGAACGATGTCGCCACCGTGCTTCTTTCGCACATTCATGGCGGTTGTAAGGTCGCTTTCGGTCAAGAGCTGAGCCTTCTGCAGAATGTCGAAGGCCCCTTTTAAGTCGCGACCTTGGCCTGGTTGACCTTGGCCTTGACCAGATTGGGGGATGGGTTTACTTGCAGGAGCAGCTGGCTTAGGGGCGGCGGCATAGGCAGCCGCTCCGGCGGACTTGTCAAAATCGCCTTTGGTTAAGTACTGATCAATGGATGATCCCATGGCATGTAGTCTCTTGAGCACTTCTGGTGCTTTATCGACACTCATTTTTTCGTCGCGCACAAGTTCTTGCAATTTCAGGGCCGCTTCTAAGGTCGGATCGCTGATCAGGCCTGCTTCTTTCAACATTGTGCCCAGTAATATATTGGCTCGCTTGTCCATGAGATGATAGTCAAGCGGGATCTTGGGCTCCATCATCTCCTGAGTGTAGCTAGGACTTGATTGTGGATACTGTTGCTGCATTTGCTGGGGCATCTGAGGTGGCATAGATTGCCCATAATTCAAGGGCTGTTGTTGCTGCTGTGGGTAAGGACTATTTGGTGGATATCCTTGAATACCAGGCTGTCCTTGAGGCATCATCGGCATTTGATGCTGTTGCTGCATATGCTGCTGCATCTGTTGAGGCATCGGCTGTTGCATCTGCTGCGGCGGATATTGGTATGGAGTGTTGGGCTGCATTCCGGGATATGAGCCCCCGGGCTGAACCACCGGCACATTCGTATATGAATTTGCATCGGGGGGTTGCGCGTAGAGAGGGTTTTGGGGATATCCTTGCTGATTTGCCCCTTGCGAGGCTGCTGCCGGTTGCATCGGGTTAAGTGGCACTATTGGTGCCATACCGCCCCCGAGAACACCCATGCCGCCTCCCATGCCGCCTCCCATGCCGCTTCCCAAGGAAGGAGTAAGGGCGGGGCCGCCGCTCGGCATTCCTATTCCTCCTGGCACTCCTCCTGGCATTCCTCCTAGATCGACGTCAGCAAAACTTTCTTCTGCTTGGTTTTTCGGCTTGAGTTCATCAGGAATTTCTAGTTTGGCCGATGAACCAGCTGACATCGAGAGGATGTCGTAGAGGAATTCAAGATCTTGTGGTGCGAATGGCTGAGTCCAGACTACTTTAGAGTTACCTTCGATCTCTTCATATAAAGTCCAAACAGGATCTTTCAGGCTTTCATCCCACTGACATGTCAAAATAAATGTCTTGTAGGGCGAGTCTGGCCAAGGCATTTCAACTAGAGTGCCGCGCTTGCCTTGAGCTTCTTCTAATAGGCTCTTAACCTTACTCAGAGATGGGCAAGAGGGCTCACTGGGTAGTCGTAGACGCCTAGAGCCAAAGTTACTTGGTTCTTCATTGGGCCTCTTTGGCGGTAATTTATTCATGGTTTCCTCAGCAAAGTCCTGAACGCCTTAATTCTTTATGCCACAAATTGCAGATTTAGCTCTTACCCAGAGAAAAATTTGAATTTAAACCTTGCCAACAGCTTTGATAGTTCTTTTGCAAGTGTGAGGTCTCCATTGAAAGCTTGGTTGGAGCATAAACAAGAGAGCTCTCGAACATAAATGCCATGGTGTTACCCTGGTAAATCGGTTTTAAATCATCTTGTGAAGCTTTGTTGAATGTAGCCTGGTCTGGTCCGTGTGCTGTGAGAGTGTTGTGAAGCGAACCACCGCCGGGCACAAAGCCTTCTTCTTTGGCATCGTAGACACCGAAGATTAGACCCATGTATTCGCTCATGACGTTGCGGTGGTAGTAAGGCGGTCTGAAAGTATGCTCAGCAACCATCCAACGGGGAGGAAAGATGACGAAGTCAACATTGGCTACACCCGGCAGTTCTGAAGGTGAAGTAAGCACTGTAAATATTGACGGATCTGGATGATCAAAACTGACTGTATTAATTACATTGAAAAGAGAGAGGTCATATTTGTACGGATAGTAGTTGCCGTGCCAACCCACCACATCTAGTGGCGAGTGCGAAATTTCAGCTTGCCAGAGGTTGCCGTTGAATTTATTGGTTAACTTGAATGGGTCTGCACTGGCGCGATCTTCGTAGGCTGCTTTGGGCGCCAAGAAGTCGCGACTGTTGGCGAGGCCGTTTGAGCCGATCGGGCCCAGACCCGGTAATTTGAAGGGAGGGCCATAATTTTCAAGGATATAGCCTCGAGCCGTTTTGTCAGGCAGGGAGACTTGAAATTTGATGCCGCGTGGAACCACCGCTATTTCGCCCGGAGCTAGATCGATGGTACCAAATTCGGTGGCAAATTTTAGTTTGCCTCTCTCTGGTACGATGAGAAAGTCGCCGTCGCTATTGTAGAAAAAACGATCATTCATATCGCTATTGGCGCAATATACATGAATGGCCGAGCCCCTTAAGCTGGCTGAATCTCCGTTGCCAGCAATGGTTTTTATGCCATCGATAAAATCTACCTTCTCATACATTTCTGGCAGGGCAAAAGCATCCCAACGCAACTGATTGGGCGAGGCCTCGCTTTCGTTAAAAGGCCTGCTTCGAATTGATTGATTTGGTACGCGCACAAAGGGAGAATGCATAACTGAGGGTCTAATGCGATAGAGCCAACTTCTGAAATTCTCGTGCCTGGCCATGACAAAGGAGCTACCGCTCAGTTGTTCGGCATAAAGTCCGAGGGGAGCCTTTTGGGGCGAATTTTGGCCGTGAGGTACGGCTCCTTTTTCGGCTTCAGATATAAAGTGATTGCCGAAACCAGCTAAGTAGTTGTCGCATTCCGGCGAACGTTCTGGGAGCGTCATGAGTTGATCCTTACTGACTGACTTACTTTTTCATGAAGATAGCCCGAGCATGGCTATCCATTTTGGTTGCTTCCGCCTCTCTGCCAGCTGCTCTTAGCATTTTTGCGTAGTTTTCGTAAATGCCAATCAGGTCGGTGTGAAGAGGTCCTAGGACTTTCTGTCTAACTTCTAGGGCTCGTTTATAGTTTTGTTCTGCTTCAGGATATTTGCCTTGGTTACGAAGGCAATTGGCTAGATTATTCAGGGAGTTAGCTAATTTGGGATCTTTAGCATCAAGTTTCTCTGCTTCGGCGATAGCACTGCGAAACAAATCCTCAGCTTCTTGGGGTTTGCCTTGATTCATGGCATTTTGAGCCATTAGGTTGTAACGTTCCCACATCATTTTGTCCTCGCTAGACGTTGGACAATAGTGTAGATCAATCACGCTAAGATAAACTTAGTTAGTTACTTACTTACAAGTAGCTGAGAAGTAAACGTGTAAAAGGCGATCTCAAGAGATTAACGACATACGATGAACGATAAACAACGAAAAAACCTCTGGCTTGGCGTAATGGCCATGGTGATGATAGGAATTTATCCACCATGGAAAGAGTTCGGTGCAGTTGAAAAGCCATCAGTTTTTGCTCCGATCAATCAGCCGCCAGCTCTGAGCGCCGGCGCCACTCGTCTTGACATTGATTTTTCTCGCCTCGGCATAGAATTACTTTTGGCTGCTGCAGTTACCGCAGGTTTGATTGTCACTGCTGGCGGCAGGCCTGATCCGCCATCATTTATTCCTGCTTCCAATAATATAGACACAGGTAGTAAAGCTGTGAAGACTACTAAAGTCGATTTACCGCGCGACTATTATTTGGGTGAACTCTTCGTTGAATCTGAAGACGATTCTGAATATTGGGAAGACTATTGTCAGGCTAAAGGCTCGATTGAATTACCTAAGGGTAAAAGGGTGCAACTAGAGTTGGCTAAAGACATTCGCGTCGACCTTTCGTTTTTAAGTGCATTTCCTTCTGATGCCATCTACTCTGTAGATGCCAGCGACGCCAAGGTTAGCGACGATGATTTGAGCAAATTGGGTGGGCTTGGTTCTATCCGAGAGTTAGATTTGTCCGGCACCACTATTGGTAGCACTGGTGTCGTCAATCTCAAATCGTTGGCAAAGTTAGAAAAACTCTGGCTTGATCGCACTTCTATTGACGAGCAATGTGTACCTGCCTTAATTTCACTGAGTAAGCTCAAGAAGCTCTCGATCACCGGCACCAATTTAAACGAGTTGGCCTTAGAGACCTTGAAAAAAGATATGCCTAACTGTGAGTTGATAGTTTCGTAGTTTAGTTATGTGTTCAATTTAGCTGTTTATTTATAGGTTTGAGTCTGGCTGTTGACTAGCTCTCGTGCTCGTTCTGCTGCTTTTACAACAGCTTTAATTAGAGTGACTCTTAGCTTGCCTTCTTCGAGCTCCATGAGACCATCGATGGTGCAGCCAGCTGGAGTGGTGACTGTGTCTTTGAGCATAGCTGGGTGAGCTTTTGAATCGAGCACCATTTTTGCGGCGCCAAACATTGTTTGTGCCGCTAGTAAAGTCGCCGTTTCGCGCGGAATGCCAAGCTTCACGCCAGCTTCGGCCAGTGATTCGACTACTACATATAGGTAAGCTGGGCCGCTGGCAGAAAGGGCAGTTACGGCATCCATTAATGATTCGTCAACAAAAACTGTCTCGCCCACACATTTGAAAATTGCTTCGGCTACGGCAATCTGTTCGGCGTTGGCGTGTATGCCCGCGCAGAGGCCAGCCATACCGGCATTAATCACCGAAGGTGTATTGGGCATAGCCCGCACTACGGGTACCCCTTCGTTGAGACGTTCTTGCACAAACGATGAAGTGACTGAAGCCGCCACCGAAATTACTAATTGGTTTGGCGTAATTGTTTCTTTCAGTTCTTTTAGCACCCGGTCCATATTTTGTGGCTTTACTGCTAGCAAAATAATGTCTTTGCCCGCGACTGTTTCTATGTTGTTTTGCGAGACTTTAATGCCGAGTTTTTTCTCGACTCTCTCTACCGAGGTCATTTTGCCAACACTACCGGTGATATCTTCAACTGCCAGTGAGCTGTTTTTTAATAGGCCTGAAATTAAAGCTTCACCTAATTTGCCTACGCCCACAACAGCCAATGTCTTTTTTGCTAGCATTTCTATTACCTGATTATTTAGTTGTTGACAGTATGATTTTGCCGGTAGATTTTCTGCTCTCAAGCAATTCGTGAGCCTTGCTTGCTTGAGAAAGACTGATTACTTCTTCGATGTTTAGCTTGAGCCAGCCAACTTTGAGGGCGTGCAGCACATCAGTGGCTCTCATTAGTAGCTCATCTCTGTCGTTTAAATGATTGAAGAGGCTGCCACCAGATATGGTGATCGAGCGCTTTTGTAGAGAATTGGGCGCAATTGGTTCTGCCGGGCCACTGGCAGAGCCGAAAAGCACTACGTGGCCATGGCTTGCCACAGCTTCAAGCGAACCGGCAAAGGTCGATTTGCCCACGCCATCTATGACCATTTCACAACCTTTACCACCTGTAATTTTGGCAACTTCTGCAACAAAGTCAGCGCTGCTATAGTCAATTACATGGTCAGCGCCGCAAGCTCTGGCAATGTCAGCTTTGGCACTAGTAGAAACAGTGCCAATCACTGTCGCCTTGAGATGCTTCAGCCACTGCACTAGTAGTTGACCCATGCCGCCAGCTGCCGCATGAACTAAGACCGTATCGGAGCCTTTTACTTTGCGAAAATCATTGATCAAATAATGGGCGGTCATTCCTTGTAAAGGAAATGCTGCTCCCTCCTCAAATGATAGGTCGTCTGGCAGTGGAATTAGTTCGCTGGCTTTCACTAAGGAAGCTTCGGCGTAGGCCCCAAGAGTGCTGCTGTAAGCTACCCTGTCGCCGATTTTTACACAATCAACATTTTCGCCAATGGCTTCAACCACTCCCGCCCCTTCAAGGCCGGGGGTGTAAGGCAATGGCACGCTGTAGCGACCGATGCGTTGATATATGTCGATAAAGTTGACGCCACAAGCGGCAATTTTGACGAAAGCCTGACCAGGGCCTGGTGCCTTAATCTCAAGGTCTTGATACTTGAGAACTTCGGGACCGCCGTTTTCGCTGACTAAAATGCCCTTGACTTTGCTCGCTGTCATAACCACCATTTGTGTTAATAAAGAGGACCATCTAAAGTAATAGTAAAAAGTTATGCATGCAATTTACGGTCTCAACAGTAGCATAAGAAAATCAAACACAATTGAAAAACTCATTCGATAAGTCTTTTGGCTTTGCCGCTGCCTTCTTAGCGCTGCTCATTACCATTGCTTTTGGTTATTGCTTGAGCGGTTATTTTCTGGCTGATGACACCTGGCAAGTGCAGTTTGCTTATCGTGTAATGCAGGGCGAGAGTCATCTACTGTTTGATAATTTTTTCAAGAGTTATTTGGGTGTGCCTTCCCTCGATTTTTATCGCCCCTTACTTGGTTTCACTTATTTAAGTGACTATCTAATTTTTGGTATAAACCCCTGGGGATACTACCTCACCAACCTTGTGTTGGCTTGGTTTGCTGCTCTCTTCTTTTTTATGTCGGTTCGCGCCTTAACTCGCGATTTTGGCTCTAGTCGCTCGTTCTGTTGCGCTCTATCTGCGGCAGTTTTGTTTGCGTCGTCACCATTGCATTGCGAAGATATCTGCTGGATTTCTGGTCGAGCTGACTTGTTGGCAGCTGTCTTTTACTTACCGGCCCTATATCTCGCTATTTTGAGCTGGCAAGCGACTGAGAAGGTGCAGTCCTTAAAACTTTACTGCTTGTCGCTGCTTCTGTATGTTCTTTCTCTGATGAGTAAAGAATCGGCTGTGGGGCTGCCTATTTTGGTAAGTGCCCTGCCTTTGATTTGTCGGTCCGGTGCTGCCGAGATCAAAAGCAAATTTAAGCATTGGCTAAAGTTTTCACTACCATTCTTTGTTTTGCTTCTGCCCTACTTTGTCATTCGAACAGTATCATTGGGTGACCCAATCGGTGGCTATAGCGGCGATATGGGTAAAGCCCTTTTGCCGTTGTTAATTTATCGCTGGGTTGATCCTATTACTCTTTGGCGATTGATTTTTCCGCTACCCAATTGCGTTTTTCCAGATCCAAATGTCTTCTATTTGCTTATTGAGTCTCTCTATGCTGCCATTTTGGGTCTCTTTATTGTGCGCCTGGCAACGCAGCGGATAAACTGGCGAGGGCTTTTGTTCGTTGCCATTATGACCATTCAGGCTTTGTTGCCACTCTATGCTTTGTGGGGTCTCGATCAAGATCTTCATAATCAGCGAGTGTATTACTTTTTTACTCTCCCTATGGCTCTTTGCCTGCCTCTGATGGTATTTGCACCAAAGGTTGAAGATAGAAAATCAGCGCAGTCAATGGTTCTATCGCACGGTGTTGAGTCGTTCCTCAATATTGCCATGGCTGCTGTTTTCTCTGTTCTTGCTCTGGTCTTTGCCTTTATTAGTTTTGCCGTTACTGCTAGTTGGGTTGACGGCGGGAGCCAGGTTCGAGCCTTGATGGCTCAATCAAGTAAGCTTGTTGAATCGCAGGAAAAGCCTGTAATTGTTCTAGGCATTCCAAAGAATCTTGCAGCGGCGCACATTTTGCTGTTTGGCCTTTGCTACAGAGAGCTGTTTGAGCCTCCATTTAGACCAAAATCGATATCTGACAGACTTTTGACTTTTCATAGTAGTGTTGCTGGCCCGGAAGAACCAATTAATAGCACGCGCTTTAAGCGACTCTTGGCTAGTAATGAAGCGGCTGGCCCCTTCGTTTGGTCTGCTAAAGACAAGAACTTCAAACTGGTTAAGTATGCTCCTGTGACCACTACTAACGAACTTGCAGCTCCACTTAACCTTGAGCTTGCTGAGCAAGCAAGGCTGGGAACTCTTTCTCCCCTTCCTGGGCAGAAAGCCCACTTGATGGCCTCTCAAAATGGGAAGGAGAAGGCTTTAGCTCTTACTGAAATAGAAAAATCGGGCGGTATTTTGATTGAGGACCTTAAGGTCAACCCCTTGGGGTCTGATTACCTGAGTTTTGATGTTGCACTACAGCCTAGTTTTAAAGTTTATGCTGTATCCGCACAATTTGATGATCTTGCGCCCGGCATGCCTTTTGTCGGCGACCCGCAAATCGTACAATTGATTTCTCTGCCGCCAGGAAAACCAGCACCGGATAAGAGTGATAGAGATGCTGATGGTCAGCTGAAGCTGCGATGGGCCCATATAAATATCCACGTTTCGCACTACTGGCGCTGGTATAGCATGGAGAAAATTCGCCGTATTAAGCTGGTATTTAGTGGGGCCAGTCATTTGGCAGTAAAGAATGTCCGCTTAGTTGAAGATGTCTATCTGATGCCGCGCTTGAGTGTCGAGAACCTTGAGCCTCGAGCCTCAGGCGATTATTTAGTCGGGCGTGAGCCCGTTAGGCTTAATTTCGATGCTTCAGGTATTCCTCGGGCTGCAAGGATGCAATTAGTCATTTCTCGTGTTAATGAATCGTTCGATAATTTTCTTGCATTTGACCAGAGGGCTGGTGATTCGGTCGAAGCTCAGCGTTTTGAGAGTGCTCATGCCCAAGGTTTGATTGAGCTGCCTGCGAGTTATCATCGAATCACGGGGTATTATGAAATCAAGGCCAGGGCTCTTGATATCTCGGGCCAACCGGCCGGTGACTGGTCGGATGTGATTACAATTTATCGACCGTCTGATAAGGGTCCTGCTGCTTATTACGCTCGAAATTGAGGGGCGATCTTGATCCTAGCTTCCAATTCATTGATAATCTTGACTAATCTAGTCATTAAAGGTGCTTGATGTACCGTCCGAAAAAATATGTTCGCCTAGACCCGTTATCGCGCACTCCGCGTTTGGCTGACGTGCGTAATCTTTTAGCCGCGGCTTCTAAGTCGCGTTCATGCACAGTTGAGCAACCATGGCGTTCTGAAAATTTGAAGATGCCTTTCAGTCTGACCGTGAGAGTAGAACTGGGTGGTAGTGGCGAGCCTGTCTGGACCCTATATGAAGGTGATGGCAGCAAGTCTAGAGTAATGTGGAGTACTGGCTTTGGCGATGTAGAGCTTCTCTACGACGTGCTCACGCTTTCATTGCCGTCTGATGGACCTAATATTTTTGATCCCAATTCAAGACCATCGACTTTTGCATCTGCATCACCTGCCGGTTCTGATTCTGGTTCTAGTTCTGGTTCTAGTACAGGGCAGAGACCGGCTTCTTTTTATGAAACCTCCGATTTTAGTTCTCCTGATAATTCTGCTGCAGAAAGCGGAACAGATTTCTCGCGAGACTCTTCACCAGTTACTTCTTATCCGGCCCATTTGGCTGGTGAGGATTTCTATACGAGTGAACCAGTTTTTGAGAAATCGACTGCTTCCAACAAGAGCCAGACTTCTGAGTTTATGATTGAGCCTACTAGTGTCACCATTAGTGCTGGAAATAGTAGTGCCAAAGCTGTTTCTGATAGCCCTCCTGCAGTTAACCAAGTGCCCAATGCTGGTCAAGCTGCACCTCAAGCACTTGCGCCAGAGCAAGCTTCTGGACAGTATGCAGCAGTGCCAGGCAATGCTCAGAACTTTCCCCCTAATTTTCAACAGCCTTATCCGCCTAGTGGTCAGTTTACTCAGACCGGGGAGCACAGTTTGCCGGCCGGGCAACCTGGTTATCCACCTAATTTCCCTGTGAACTATCCACCACAGTTTCCCAATACAGCTGGTCAGAGCTATCCAGCAAATTATCCACCCCAGTATCCCAACTTCCCAGCACCTCCTGGATATTCACCTGGATATCCGCCGGGTTATCCCGTTAATTACCCGGTCAACTATCAATATCCAAATGCTACTGGACAAGCCTTTCCAGCGGGGCCTCAACCGTTAGGCCAGCAGCCTGGATACCCACCTAATTACGTAGTGCCACCGCAGCCAGTGCCAGGTGAGTCGCTGACAACTGCTTCGACTGTGCCTCTCTCGTATGGGCCCGGTGGTGTTCCTTTGCCGGCAGATCCATATGGCAATCTGGGCATGTTGCCTCATCCTGACCTGATCAAGAAGCGACCAGTGGTGATGCTCGGAACATTCTTGGTTGAAGCGGGTTTGGTGCCAAGTTCGACTATAGATGCTGCTTTGCAGGTGCAAGCTTTGGTTAGTCAGGGCACACTGTCCGCTATGAAAGCTGCTGAGGCTGTGCGACGTGCTCACCTCCGGGGCGGCTATGTTGAACCCGAGCATATTCAGTCAACTGCTACCAATGAGGCTATCGTTCGGGTTAAGCCCCAGTTAGGGCAGGTTCTTGTTATGGCTGGTATTATTACTGCTACACAGCTCAAAGCTGGTTTGCGATTGCAAGAAGCCATGCACGCTGGTGCTATGACTATGCAAGAGGCCGTGTCCAACCTGCATAAAGAGTTGAGTCTGGTGGGACAACCGGTGCCGACTGCTGCGGTTGAGAAGATCGACGCTGCGGAGATTGGCAAGATAGTTGCTTTGTTAAGACAAGCCGGTCTGCTATCAGATTCTGATATCGAGGCGGCGACCAAAGTTGATGCCAGTGGTGGTGCTAATGTAATTAAAGTCCTTCTGGCTTTAAGCAAACTAGATCAATTAACCATTGATGCTGCCACTAGCTGTCAAAGGTTTATTGACGGCGGCCATCTGCGCCCTGATCAAGCCTTTATGGCCTTGCACTATTGCCAGCGTATGCGCGTAACTTTTGAGGAAGCCGCCAGCGAGCTAGGTCTTGATACAGAGAAATGAGTGGCTCCAGTAAGCTTGTTCTGCTTGGTGTAGGTCAGACTGCTCGTGCCGTGGTCAATCACTTTTCTGGTCAGTCAGCTCTCGAGATCTGGGGCACGACTCGTGGTACTTCTGGCGCTGCTCTTGCTGAACTAGGTATAAAGCCGATTTTGCTGGATCAGCAGAGGCAATGGCAAGAGACACTGGCTAGAGTTTGCCGTGATGCTTATGTACTGGTATCGTTTCCGCCAGGAGACAATTCAGATCAAGTTTTTAGCGAAATTGTATTTGCCTCAGAGCCGCAGGCAGTAGTCTATATTTCAAGCACTGGTGTATACGGTAAGACGGAAGGTGTGATTGACGAGAACAGTGCTGTTGATGAAAGTGATTCGCGCGCTTTAGTCAGGTTGAATGCTGAGAGAATTTGGGCAGCCAAATCAACGGTGCTAAGGGCGCCAGGGCTTTATAATGCTAAAAGTGGTTTGCATCAGCGTCTTCTCAGTGGTACATATCGGCTACCGGGAGACGGCCTAAATCATGTGTCTCGCATTCATCTAGATGATTTTGCTGCAATAATTGCAAAGGTTTTCGTTACTCAATCGCAATTGGCAAGACAAACTTATGTTGTTGGTGATCTCAAACCAGCCAGCCATTTAGAAGTGGTTACTTGGCTCTGCAAGCAACTTTCTTTGCCGTTGCCAGCGGCCGCTCCCCTTAGTGAAGTTAATCCCAGTCTGAGGGGCAACCGCCAGATTCGTGCTGCTCAAATTTTGGCCGATCTTGATTTTGAACTTAAGTATCCAACCTATGTTGAAGGATTTACCCAGTGCTTAGCTAGTCTTTAGCCAACCTAATACTTCAGTTTATGGTATGCGACGCTTGCGACAGTGGAAGGGAAATTCGAAGGTAGTATTGCCCACTACAACTTGCACTAATATATCTTCTCCTCGGGGATAGATATAAAAGGTTTCACCGGTGCGAGACTCCATTGGCTCTAAGGCGATAGTGGCTAAGCCAGCATGTTTTGCCCCTTCGTTGCGAATCAGGCCTGCCTCTGTGTCAATGTCATCGTCTTCGTTGCGGTTGAAAATATTTTCTCTTGAGGGATAAACAGATACTCTGGTTGGCACCGTATGCGATACTCCCGGCCACTCTCCCCAGACGCCAAAAACATTGGGACCACGAAATAGATCGTGGCCAGAAGGCGGCACGAGACCTCTGATATTGCGGGTCCTTTGAATGTTGGCAAGCCAGGGACGATCTTGTGTTAGATCCCACATGCCTCTTTCTCGGCGAATTCGATCGATTATTTTGTGGTCAACATAGGTAAGTGGTGCTAGTTGTTTCGTCAGACCGCACTTTGTATCGATAGCAGCATGAAAAGCTTTGACCGTTCCGAGGCCAACTGGTCTTCTGTGATCGTCTAGGTTGGTTACGCAAACGAGTACTGAAGCCAGCTCCCATAAATCAATTACGGTTACAGCAACGCGGATATGATTGGCTGTGATGTACCGTAACGGAAATTCGTGGTCGATGATTTCATGAGATCTTGGCGAACCGTGCTCCCATGTGAATTTTACTTCTCCAGCCAAGTGAGCGGGCTGCTCAGGGTCAGAAAGCGCTTCTTTGATCTGGCAACTCTTCTCGAAAAGCTGTGTGGCTGTTTTGTTGCTGCCGACTTTTCCAAAAAACAGAGCTTCTAGTCTCAACTCATCAGCTAAGTCTTGTTCTTTGTAGCCAGGCTCTGCAGCTAGTGCCGTTCGAGCCCGAAGAAAATAGTCGCGAGCATCGCCATTAAAACCTTGCTTAGAAAGTGCTCGCGCTAAGCGGGAGAAGCTTAAACCTAGATCTCTTTCGCTATCTTGGTTCTCTTCGCTTTTTTCTTTGCTTTTGACTACTTGCTCGAAAATGCCTATTGCTCTTCTGGCATTCTGCTCAGCATCTTTGTTTTGGCCTAAGGCTAGTTGTGCTTCTGCCAATTCAGAGTATGCATTGCCTACTTCAATGCTGTTTTTGCTATATTGCGCTGTGAGTGGCTTCATTAGCGCGTTCAGTGTCTCGAAGGCCTTTTGCGGTTTGTCCATGCGATTAAATAGCAAGCCTTGGAGCAGCCTCGCTCGCAAATAGCGGCTACGCTCAGAACTGGCTTGATTGGCTTCGTGCAATGCCGCTGTATTGAATTCTAATGCTACTTGCCATCGTCGTGACTTGGTGGCTCTCAGTGCTTCGTTATAGCAACGCAAGAAATGATCAGTACTAATCGAGTTACTTGTATTTTCTGTGCTACTTGCCTTTTGTATACCGTTCATAATAACAGTGTTGTCGGTATCTTCTAGCTCAGCCTCTGCAGCGTGGCAAGATGTGGGTGAGTTGAGGCCAGCCACGAGCAAAATAGACAAGGCCAGCTGGGTCGGGGAGTTGCGTCGCTTCGGTTGGATATGAGCAATACTAGTCATCTATCCGGGTTGTCATAAGGCGTCCTCAGTAAAGGTTTTGGCAAGGCCCCTTGAAATTTATCACTACTACCGCATCTATAATAGCCCCAACTCTATTGGCGGGGGAGAAGATGCATCTTAGCTGGTCGAACCTATTTCTTTGTTTGCTCTCCCTGGTTTTTTTCTTTCCTTGGCAAAGTGCTCACGCCGAGCGCATTAAAGACTTTCAAATCGATTTAGCTTTAGCCAACAATGGCTTGCTCGAAGTTACTGAAACCATTCGATATGATTTTGAAGGTGCTCAGCGGCTAGCACTTTATAGACGTATTCCTTTGCAATATGAACGTCATGATACCAATGAACGACTGACTATACTGCCCCTTTCTGTGCGAGATGGTGATAAGCCGATGCCTTATACCTGCAAGATTATGGGCGGTTTTGCCAATTTACAGATTGGTGACAGTAATACTATGCTCAGAGGTCAGCATGTTTTTCGCATTCAGTACGATGCCAGTAACGCTGTCAACTTCTTTGGCGATAATGCAGAGTTGTTTTGGAGTTGTCTTGGCACCGAGTTGCCACTACCCGTAGACAATCTGAAGGTAATTCTGCACTGCCCGCCAGAGGTTAATCTGTCTGCAGTAAAGACGCTATCTTATCTCAGTCACACCGGGGGCAATGGTCGTAGCAAAGGTAAAATTGTAAGCAATACCATTCAATTTTCTGCAAGGCATCTAATCGCTGGTCAAAATTTTTCTTGCGTTGCCACTCTGCCCCCAGGTTCGATCCGACCGCCATCTTTCTTTGACAAACTTTATTTGGCCTTGCTTTACTCTAAATCGAGTTTTGTAATTCCCGCTATTACTTTGGTACTGCTTTTCTCGTTGTGGTTTGTCTATGGTCGAGATCCACTTAGAGTGCAGGCTGTAGATGGCTGGCTGCCACCAACTGAACTGACACCTGCCGAGTTAGGAACTTTGATTGACGAGCACTGTGATAAGCATGATATCACCGCGACTTTGCTAGATTTGGCAGCTCGTGGTTATCTGATTATCACTGAAGTGCCTTATCGCGGATTGATCGGCAGAGACAATAAAGACTATCTCTTTAAGAAGGCGGCAAGTCCTAATCCGGAGAGCTTAAAAGCTCATGAAATTTTGCTCCTTTCTACCATGTTTGTCGCCAATGACAAGACATACTTGTCTATTTTGCGAGGGCAGTTCCGCAGCTATCTAAGTGAAATGCGCCGTTTGATTTATCAATTGTTGCTGCGGGATCAGTATTTCGCTCGTTTACCCTATAACGATCGCGACCTTTTTGTCGTTGCTGGTACTTTGGTATTGTCGGTTGGAGCGATAATGCTTACCAGGGGTATCCTCGCTGGCGATCTCTATAAAAACTATGGTTTAGGTTTTGCCATTTCGGGCTTGATGATTATTCTAGCCAGCGCAGCCATGCCCAAACGCACGGCCAAAGGAGTGATTGCCTTGCGCCAAGCTCAGCTGTTCATTGACTTCGTTAACTGCGGTGACCGGGCTCAGTTTGAGCGCATTGCTAGCGAAGATCCTACTCTTTTTGGTCGCCTTTTACCCTACGCTTGCGTCTTGGGCTGTGCCGGAAAATGGGCCTACAACTTCAAAGACCTGTTAGTGGAAGGGCCTGATTATTTTCGCGTTCTCACTGGCGATTATGACGCCGATCATGAAGTTACGGACAACTTAGCCAAGTTCGACTCGCAAAGCTACACTTATGGCTTGGCGCGGGCAATGTCGGCCATTAATTTAGCGATTGATAGCAGGGTGGCTTCCTGTAGCGATACAGTTGGTGGACCAAGTCATTTTAGGTGATTTGCCTAGACTAAAATCTAAGCAGAAAGTCAGCCAGGCAGTGAGAAGGTTTTGATTTTCGCAGATTCTGCCTAATTTTTGAATTTGAAGGATAATTGGTATATGGGCAGGCTTAGACAACCGAAGAAGAGAGAAGGCGGGGGGCAGGTGGTGGCTCTATTTTGTGCGCTGATTCTTGCGATTGTCGGGGCTTCCAGTGTTGCTATGCAGCCGGCCGACGCTCAAGCAACGCCCTTAAGTCAAGCAATAAAATCAGGAAAGATTAAGTCCACTAAGTCCACTAAGTCCCGAAAGTCTTACCGTCGGCGGAGCATTTCGAAGATGCCAATAGAGCCGGTGGTTGGGAGTGCTGTCGGCCGGTCAAATCAGGCAGAGCCAGAGTTGAGGGCACTTACTCCTCACAGTGACTTAACTTCTGGGCAGAAGGCTGATGCCGAAGTGACTTCAGTGCTCAAATATGGCGCGCGCAAGCATGCCGAAGGCAATTATGAAGAGGCCGAAGCAGCTTTTCGCCATGTGCTCAGCCGTGATCCGTCTAATGTTGATGCTTTTTACGATCTTGGTGCTCTGGCTGAGCGCAAGGGTGACTTGATTGCTGCTTTAAGCAGTTATCGCGCTGCTCTAGCTCTCAAGCCTCACGACAAAGAAATTGTCGAGGCTGTCAGTTCTATTGAAAGGGCTCTACGTAATCGTCCGGCATTCAGCTTCAGAGAAAACAATCGCCAGGCCGCCCGTGGTCCTAGCTCGTCCGCGCCTCAAATGCCGTCTTGGGCCAGTAATGCTTCTAGCAGTACCTCTGTCGGATATGATGGCGCACCAGTTTTAACCTCTCCTGTCTTAAGTTCTCCGGTATTGAGCCCGACGGCTCTAAGTTCGCCAGGTTTTTCGGGCTTAGCAGCCGACCTTCCTTCTGTATCGCCCCAACTAGGACCAACCTTGTCAGCGGATCCCACTAGCTCTGCCCCCGGCACCTTTCAACTTAGTTCTGCCAAGAACGGTTTATTGTCACCGACTCTCGGGGTAACCCAAGCGGCTTCACTTCCCGCAACCGCGCCTGTGGTCGGGGTCGCTCCCCGCAGCCACCCTGTAGCTCGAATGTTTCTTAATACTGCTCTTAACCAGGGTGCATCTATTGGCCTTCGAGCCGCTGGACTGCACTGCCCAGCCTGTCACTTCATGCGTTTTCGCTTTTGATGGCGACCGTGTCGCAGTGGGTACCTGGGTCTATTTCCCGTATTTTCTGCATTTTTTACTTGGTGTTTTCTTGCTTCTTTTGTTGTCGCCTGCCAGCTTCAGCTAGTGAGGTGCGAATTAGTCGCCCAGCGGCCATAGTAGATTCAGCAGATTCTTGCTGCCAGGGTGCAGCTGACGGCCCTAGGCAAGAGGGTGCAATAGTTTTACCCGGGTCTGCCTTGGTTCATTTTTTTCGTTGGCGAAAGCGCTATATCAACCCTGTTTTTTGCCCTGTATTGCTTTGCCACGGCAGCTGTGGCAATTTTGATGATGCCTGTACACTTGAATCGGAAGGGGTTCTTCTTGATCGCGTCAGCGGCTGTGCGGGCGCCTGTAGGTAAGGCTGCTATGGGTTTATACTTTGACTGGCATGTGTCATTATTGTGCAGATTGATTCTAGGAATTGCCGTGAATTTTCTTGAAACTCCATTACCAGTGGCGGAGCACAAAACCTCAAGGGGTGTTGTCAAATTTAGATTGGCTGAACTTGCTGATATCGACCGGCTTTCCCTTGCTTTTTTTGGTTCCGATTCTGAGCCTGATGATGCCCCAGCGCCAAGCGAAGAATATCTAGATTTGACGAGACGCTTCTTTAAGCATTTGATCAACTCTGGCTCTGTCGCCATAGTGGGTGTTTTGGGCGACGAGATTGTAGCTATGGTTTATGTCGATCTTCTAGAACGGCAGAAACCGAAGAGTCGCATAAAAGTTGATAAGCCAACGGGAATTATTGAGCGGGTGCGCTCCGTAATTGAGCGTGAAGGTGTCGGTCAAGCCTTAATTTATAATGCCGAAGCTCTAATTGTCAGAGCCGGGTTGGTGGCCGCAGAAATTGGCGTAAAGGCAACTAATGAGAGGGCTCGCAGAATGTATGAGAAGGCGGGCTATCAGGTCATTTTAAACGGACACATTGAACTCTTGCCAGACTTTGAAGGTTATTCTATCTTTCGCTATGAGCCACCATCCCAGGTGATGTTTAAATCGTTGGTCTCTTAAGATGCGACTTTCTAGGTTTTCTTTGCTGTTCTCTCTTGCTTTTTTATTGGCTGCATTGGTTTCTTTTACCTTTGTCTCGGGTGTGCAGGCACAGTCCTCCCTAGAGGCTGGCGCCCGTAATGAGGAGGAGCGAGTTGAGTTTAGAGCGGCGGTTCCTCCTGTTCCGCTTAGATTACAGGCTGGTGCTACGTTTCAGGAAGCAAATCTGCCGCTGCAGAATACAGGCAAGGGGTGGTATCGAATCCCCGCATGGTTTGCCGGATATTGGCACCGCGAAGCGCTGATAGAAAGAAAGTTTGGTTATCCGGATCGCCGGCAGGTCTCGCAACGGGACATGAGGCGAGGCTATCAGGTAGATCGTCGCGGTGATATCTGGCATCCGCGTAATGAACCGTTTACAGTGCGGGTCGATCGCGGAGATAGTTATGACTTAAACAATACTCTTGAGATGAAGCCATTGAAGGTAAGCGACGATGAAGTTGTGCTTGAAATTCACGCTATGGGCATACGTGTGAGCAAAGCTGATGGCAGGATTATTTCAAATATTCAAAAAAGAGAAGTACATACTTTCAGACCAGGTAAGCCAGGTCGTACCATTGAAGCTGAGTCAACTGGGATGGGTTACGATCAGCAAGGACGATCGCTTTTGGATAAGCCCTTCAGAAAATACTATAGCGAATTTCTTAAAGCACCTTTCAAGTTAATTCGAAATGAGGATGGCCGCGATTACTACAGCGATTTCTGTGATTACTTGAAGGCAACCAATCAAGATGATTTACTTCCTGCTAAGTAAGGAATACTAAGGTTTTGGGGGCTCGGTCGCTTTCGGCTCTTCTGGAATCAAATGTGCTTGCCCTGACTCGGTTAAGTAGTTGCGAAATTCTTCTTTGTAATTGAAAGTGCCGCCTGGTGATTGGTCGGTTGGTTTGAATTTGCTAATGGGGAACAGCACTACTTCAAGCTTCTTCGCTCTGCGCGTAAGTGGCTTGCCATCTTGGTCGTAGCGCATTTGTTTGCTATATTCTATTACTCTTTTGTTGGCCGGGTCGTGGGGTTCTGGTATAAGTTCTTGCAGTTCGCTGCGCTTTTCTGCTCGTAGGATTTTGTGTGATTCATCGTCAACTGTTATGGCTGTGTACTTAATTTCGCAGCGAAATTTTTCTGGTGTTGTTTCTAATACTTTGTATTCTTCAAAAATGTCAAAGTCAGTAGCGCCAATTGTTTTGACCTTAGCATAGTTAGGAATAATTACTGCGTCCCAGACTGTGCCTGTCTTATCTGCTTGCAGTCCGCGTATGCAAGAAGTTTCGTTTTTGCTTTCGATTGCCCCGAGTAAAGTTGTGAGCTTTAATGTTTTCGATTCAAAGCCACCGGTTAGCCAAGCTGGTAACTTGTACCATTCTTTGATTTTGTGATTGCCTGGTAGTAAGTCTTCAGAAAAGGTTGAACCGATGCGGAACTTGTCTTGTACTGGTGTTGCGCGTTCTTCAATGCCACCAATGAGGATTTGACCTCGTGCTGGTTGGGTCAAACAGCTCAGTGAGCTAATTGTACAAACACATGCAACAGTAGAGAAAATACCAAGGAAAGAATAGATGCGAAAATTACTAGTATTACTAAGAGTCCTAAACAGTTTCGACGGTGCTAGTTTTTTCAATTTTTTATTGGATTGTTTTTGGGGCGCAGGGCTTTTAGATTATAGCGGTCTAGATCATTTGATACAGGTGCAATATTTGAGCTCACCAGCGACCTTGACGAATAAGTATCCTTTTCCCTATATATTTTAATCTTGGCTACCTTGATAATCTCATCTGTAGAGACTCCAGATAAATGCCACGCCTCGCCAGCGGGGCATTTATTGTCTCTAGAGATTTAAGCGTAAAGCTTAAACGCAGAAGCGCCAGCTGCAGCTGGCGCTTCTTTCACACGCGTATCGCTTGGAGTTACTATCAATCTAGTTATAGACAGCGACTAGCTGTTGCGTTGGTGGTGACCATGGCCACGCTTCTTGCCGCCCCAACTAGCTCGCATCTCTTTCATCTGCTTGCGCTGATCGGCAGTGAGGTTCTCGTTGAAGTCTATGCGGAACGCCAGCATTGAGTTTGCTAGATCATTTGATAATGCATTGATCTTGTCTTGCTCTGATTGCACAGCAACTTTGTCGATTTTGTCGCTTGAGAGTAGGTCACCGAGAGCTTTGCGATGGCTCTTTAGCTCTTCACGTTTGGGCGAAATTGAAGCTTTGAGGCTGGTTTTTAGTTCAGTCATTTTGGTCTTTTGTGCTTCGGTTAGATTGAGAGCTTCAAGCTTGCTTCCTTTCTTATGCTCGCCTCTCTTGTGCCCGCCGCCTTCGTGTCTTCCTGCCTTGCAGGAATGTTCGCTCTTAACCTCGGTCTTGATTTCATTTTCACCTTTGGTATCACTGCCTTGAGCGAGTGCTGGCATTAGGGCAGTGACTAAAGATAGGCACAGTGTGCTGAAGGCAATAGATTTTTTCATTGCTCTGGTTCCTTGTTCATTTTGTTTTATTGGTGATAGGCAAATCGAATTTTAGTTTTCTTCAATTGCCTCTTACTTACTGTTAAACGTCGGCAAGCTCCAAAAAGTTCAAAGAAAAATGGGAAAAATGCAAATTTCTAGATTAAAAAATCAGTTTCCTGCTCAGTGGCTCAATTTGAGATGGCCTTGTGTTATATGATTCCTAGACTTTCTTAAGTTTGTGAGCTTGTATTCAGACGCTATTTTGCAAGCTAATCTTTGAATTTTGTCTTTAGGGCATAAAAATTCGCTCTTAGATCACGAGGAAGAGAAACAAAATTTGGACGAATTTGTCTTCTACTACAACACAATTGGCAAAGATGGCATGCTCGAATCCGAGCTCGAAGTTGGCACTATCGATGACTACGAGACCGCTTCCAGTCTAGCTTTGCCCGGAGAGAGGGTGCTTGATCTCGCTTGTGGCTTTGGCCGCATCACTTCGTATCTTATGAAGCTTGGTGTCGATGCCTATGGTATAGACATTAGCCCTGTTCTAATTGAAGCGGCAGTTAGAGATGCCAAAGAATCTCAGCTGCCTGACAATTCATATAAGGTTGGAGACATGAGAGTTCTACCCTACGAATCTCACTATTTTGACAAAGTGCTGTGTTTCTGGAATAGCTTTACCCATATGCTCACACGAGACGATCAACTCGCTTGTATGAAGGAGATATTTAGAGTTTTGAAGCCAGCCGGATACTCTTACTTGGTTTTGCCTGATACTGAGACGGAGCCCTGGAAAACGCAGCTTCTCAGTGCCACGGATCAAATAGTAACCTGGTACCGGCCTTTTGCCGGGCACGAGGAGCCTTTGAAGATTAGGTCATTTGCGCATACTAAGGAAACTATTAGTGAGATTGCTGAGCAGTCTGGATTTAAGCAATTTAAAATCGAGTGCAGACCACTAAATAGCAGAAGCCGTATGGTTGTTCATCTCTTTAAGTAGGCTAGTTGAACTTCCAAAGAAACCGAAAGAGCTTGTATCCTACGTGAACTCACCATTCCTCTAGACTTAGTTTGCCCATAGACTGAGCGCGTCTAGGCATAGCGCCTCTAGGCTGAGCTTGCATTACTATGCAAGGCAAGAATGAGCACCGAGATAGAGATCAGATAGGTAAAAAATTGGCCATAGCACTAATCTCAGCGCACAAATTACAATTGCTGTTGGCCGGAGAAATCTCAGGGGCAATGTTGTCGCCGCTTGTGGTTGATGCTCGTCCCGAGAATGAGTATGAAGCAGGGCATATTCCGACTGCAGTGCGCATTGGTTGGGAAGATTGGAATGCCAAGCCAGTGCTCAAGGCGTTGGGCCTCAGTCTGGACCTCTGGGAGCCGGGTTATTGGGGTGCACTCGATAACGGTCGACTAGAAGAATTTGCCGGCCGCCTGGCTAAGCTCGGGCTCTCTAACCATCGACCGGTGGTGGTTTATGCCGATTCTCTCGCTTCTAAGGGCCGAGAGGGACGCATTGCCTGGATGCTACTTTATATGGGGTTGCAAAACGTCTCATTGTTAGATGGCGGCTGGCGGGCCTGGCTCGATGCCGGTGGCGCCTTTGATCGCCTAGAGAGCCGAGTTGAGCGAGGTAGTTTTAGCTTGCAGCTGGATAGCCGCAGGCGCGTGAGCACAGGAACTTTAGCCAGAGTTTGTGGCCGTGGAAAAATGCCAACTTCTGTGGATACTCGAAGCCTGAGTGAGTTTCAGGGTGATTCGTTTGATTATCAACCGCGCAAAGGTCACTTGCCTAAGGCCGTTCAGCTTTCATATGAGAGTCTATTTGAAGACTCTGGTGCCTATGCCGGCCGCGAGAAATTCCTTTCGCTACTTGACCCACGAGTGTTATCAGATCCAAATCTAATAACCTACTGTGAGGTCGGTGTGCGCGCTTCTACCTATGCTCTCTTGTTGGAGGCATACACGGGCAGAGTGCTTCCTGTTTATGACGCCTCAATAATGGAGTGGGGCGCCGACAAAGCATTACCCCTGCTGAAAGAATAGACAGTTATTTCAACTAGTGGCAGACGTTAATGCCACGTTTGGCTAAATACTTCTGATGATATTCTTCGGCGTCATAAAACGGCTTTGCTTCAGCCACTTCGGTGACGATTGGGTCTCTAAAAGTACCAGCTTTGTTCAGAGCTGCAATTGCTTCTTTCGCTTGCTGCTCTTGCTCGGCTGAGTGGAAGTAGATGGCTGATCTGTACTGGCTGCCATGATCGGGGCCCTGCCGATTAAGAGTTGTGGGGTCGTGCATCTCAAAGAATTTCTTCAAGAGTTGCCCGTAGCTAATCACCGCCGGGTCGAAAGTTACTTCTACAACTTCGGCGTGACCAGTTTGTTTGCCACATACTTGTTCGTAGGTGGGGTTTTCAGTGTGACCACCGCTGTAGCCGACTTTAGTCTCGGTGACGCCTTTGGTCTGGCGGAAATTCTCCTCTACACCCCAGAAACAACCGGCACCAAATGTTGCCTTTTCCATTTCTAGCTTCTCCCTATTTTCTTAGTTAGACAACTTCGGCATCTACAACATCGTCGTTGCTTGTGCTTGATTTGCTGCCAGAGCTAGAAGCGCTTGAAGAACCGCTCGCACCACTAGTAGCACCAGAGCTAGCGCTTGAAGCTCCGCTAGATCCTCCGCTAGATCCTCCGCCAGCGGTAGCGCCAACTGGTTCTCGGTTCTTCGCTTCAGCTTCTTGTTGCATTGCCATTAATTGACTACGTAGGGCCTCAATAGCCGTTTTTAGAGCGTCATTGCTGACGTTGTCCTTGACTTTCTGACGCAATTCAGTAATCAGGGTTTCAGCTTTGGTTTTGTTCTCAGAGCTATTGCTAGCACCAAAATCAGCGACATGCTTTTCTACAGCGTAAATCAATGCATCAGCATCGTTGCGCATGTCGGCTTTCTCTTTTGCTTTCTCGTCGTCTTTGGCGTGAGACTCAGCTTCTTTAACCATGCGATCAATATCTTCTTTGGTCAAGTTGGTTGTGGCAGTAATGGTGATCTTCTGTTCTTTACCTGTGGTCTGGTCTTTAGCCGTCACGGAGACAATACCATTGGCATCAATATCGAATGATACTTCAATTTTGGCCTGTCCCCTGCGTCCTGGTGCTATACCATCAAGAATGAAGTTGCCCAGCATCTTGTTGTCGCGAGCCATTGCTCTTTCGCCTTGGAAGACCTGGACATCAACGTTTGGTTGATTGTCTTCAGCGGTGGAGAAGATTTGCGATTTGTGGCAAGGAATAGTTGTGTTCTTTTCGACTAGTTTAGTGAAGACACCACCCATGGTCTCAATGCCAAGCGATAGTGGAGTGACATCGAGCAATACAATTTCTTTTACTTCACCAGCGAGAACGCCAGCCTGCACAGCAGCACCAATTGCTACCACTTCATCAGGGTTAACGCTTTGGTTTGGTTCCTTGCCACCGGTTAGGCTCTTAACTAAGTCTTTGACCGCAGGTATACGAGTAGAACCGCCAACCAATACAACTTCTTCAATATTGTCGTAAGTCAATTTTGCATCAGCCAAGGCTTGCTCAACTGGCTTTTTGCAACGAGCAACAAGGTCTCTAGTTAGCTCGTTGAAGCGTGAGCGGGTTAGCTTCATGTCGAGGTGCTTAGGACCTGTTTCATTGGCTGTGACGAAAGGCAGAGAGATGCTGGTTTCAGTTACTGAAGAGAGTTCAATTTTGGCCTTCTCGGAAGCTTCCATAAGTCTTTGTAATGCTTGTGGATCTTTGCGCAGGTCAATTCCTTCAGCTTGTTTGAACTCGTTAGCGAGCCATTCGACTACACAGTGGTCAAAGTCGTCGCCGCCTAAGTGAGTGTCACCTGAAGTAGACTTGACTTCAAAAAGACCATCGCCAACTTCTAGAACTGATACGTCGAAGGTGCCACCGCCAAGGTCGAAGACTAGAATTGTTTCGTTCTTCTTGCGGTCTAAGCCGTATGCCAAAGCTGCTGCGGTTGGCTCGTTGATGATGCGAAGAACTTCAAGGCCCGCGATTTGCCCAGCATTTTTAGTGGCCTGACGCTGTGAGTCATTAAAGTAAGCAGGAACGGTGATAACTGCTCCGGTTACTTTTTCGCCCAAATATTTTTCAGCATCTTCTTTGAGCTTACGCAAAATCATGGCCGAAATTTCTTCCGGGCTATAGTCTTTTCCGCCCATGGCAACTTTACAACCGCCTTCTGGGCCTTCCTTTACTTTGTAGGAAATGTTTTGCAGTTCAGATGCTACTTCAGAGTAGTGTCTGCCCATGAAGCGCTTAATTGAGTAAACAGTGTTTTGGGGATTGACCACGGCCTGACGCCGCGCCAATTGGCCAACTAGCCTTTCCCCTCCCTTGCTCATGGCAACAACTGATGGTGTAGTCCGCGCTCCTTCAGTATTGGCAATTACGGTTGGCTGTCCGCCTTCCATTACCGCTACTACAGAGTTGGTGGTGCCTAAGTCGATTCCTACTGCCTTGCCCATTGCTCTAACTCCGTTTTGTGACCTTGAAAAACAATTTGGCCCCACTTATTCAGCGTGCCTCTAATGTCAGCCTATTGAACTCCGGCGCTTAACTGCCAATTCTCTAGTTTTCTTTAATCATCGTCGTTGCTCTTTGTCTCATTAGCGCCTTCACCTAGATTCGCCGCGGCAACTTTTGCGACAATTTAGAGATGTCAAATTTTGTCTCCATATCAGCGTTTGTCTCTTGCTTGGCAGCCCTCATCCTAAGTGTGGTCGTAATTCTGGCGCCAGTGGCAGAGGCTGCCTCATATGCCCCAAAGAAGACTATTATTGCTGACCCAGTAAATCGCCAAACCACGCCGGCAGCTAAAGAAATAACCGACCCCACTAGCCAGGTTGTTTTTGCTCCCGGGTTAGAAGTGACATTTCATATCTTTGATGGCCTAGACACCCAGTGGCGTCTGGTTGGCAACTATGACTTCATGGCTCGCATTGAAGAATCAGGCCGCGATGGCTACATATACGAATGGCAGATGAGTGAACCGGCTGATGCCTCAGGCTCAAGGCGCGTAGAACCTGGAGATATGCATCATTCCCGCAAAGTCAGTTTGTTTTATCCGAAACATGAGACTACAACCCTGGTCGGTTACAACAATGCTTTGCGTATTTCAGATGATCTCTTTCGAGACCTAAAGAACGGCAAGCGCTCAGAGTTTGCTCTGGATGGCCCTGAGAGCGTCATGGTGCTGCATCAAGAGACAGTGCCGATGCCCCATTACATTACTGGCCATGGTGAAGAGTCAGTCAATATGCGCATTGACGGCAAAGACTTGCCAGTGCGCTGTATCAAGGCTGTCTGCGATAACGGGTGGACCTATTGGATTTTGGACAATCCCCGCTTTCCCCTCATGGTTCAGGGTAATGCTCCCTTTCGCTGGGTGGCATCTCTGGCCCATGCCTACGGCGATAGTGACGCCAACAAAGAAGCCAAGAATATCTTTGACCAACTCAAAGATGGTGGTGTAGCCACGTCTTATCTTATTTTATTTGATTTCGATTCGGCTAAATTGCGCGATTCGTCTAAGGCTATACTGCGCTCTCTAAGTCATTACATTGCTAGTGACTCTAAATTACGGTTGCAAGTGGAAGGCCATACCTGCACTATAGGCAGCTATAACTACAATATGAGCTTGTCGCAGCGTCGCGCTGAATCTGTAAAGCGTTACCTGACAGACAGTTGCGGTATATCACCTGCGCGCCTCAAGGCTCTGGGCTTTGGCTTCACAAAACCAGAGAAACCCAATACCAACGAGGCTAACCGGGCTCGCAATCGGCGAGTGATATTTCGTCAGTTCTAATAGCTTCGTATTTTCCCCACTGACCTGGCTGAGGCTTGGCATTATTGTATAGATCTCTTTACTAGTTATATGAGATTTATTGATGCCCCTAGAAAGTAGTTCAGGTCTGCCAGTTCTCGATTCAGCAGTAAAGGCTGAGAGCTTGAGACTGCCTGCTTCTGCCTCTGAAGAATCGATTGGGGCTAAGATTCTGCGTGAATTTGATTTAGTAGGCTCCGTTGGTTCTGGCTTAGCCGCTGAGGCCAAGCGGGCTGTTGAGAATCCTGGTGAGACCAGCTTGAAAGTTGCTGGCGCGGCTGCCCTTGGTATGGGACTGGCAGTAGTGACACGTAAACCCGGAATGATTGGCCTTGCCGCAAAAAGCTTTGGCCTGGCTGGCGGGGTTGCCTTTGGTCTTGAAGTGGCAAAGCATGGCTCTGAAGTAGCTGCTGCAGCTAGCTCAAGCTGGCAGTCAGATGGACAGCATTGGCAGAATAGAAATGTCGTTAGCAATTCAGCTGGGGCCTTTTTATTCGATACTACTTTGATGGGTGCAGCTGGTAGTGCCGGAGCCATTGGCGTTCGCTCATATTTTGTTCGTCAAGCTTCTGCCAAAATGGAGATTCCGCTTTTGCAAGTGGGAGAAGAGGCTGCTGTCGGCTCTAAAGTCACTGTTTCGAAGTACGACGACTTGGCCAAGCTTTACTCTAGTATGAGCGGAAAGGTTGGGCGGGTAGAAGTTCTTGCTCAAGAGAATGGTGCTATGGCTGGTCGCTTCGGCACAGCGTTTTCGGTAGGCAATGACGGTCGTATGGTGACAAATCATCATGTGGTTGAGAATGCTCTAGATTTGACTGTGTTCGATCGTTTTGGTCGGGCGCACCAGGCTGAGGTAGTTAAGTCTTTGCCTCTTCATGATTTGGCTTTGATTCAACTAAAAAATCCAGCAGCTGCTTCAAAGTTTTCACCAGTGGCGGTGGAAGGCTCTGCTGTGATTAAGAACAACGTGGCCGGCGAACAGCTCTTCAGTGTTGGTTTTCCAAATGGCTGGCAAAAGCCATTTTTATCTCAGGGAGAGACAATTTCTGCCGTGCGTGTGGACCCGTTAAATATGCGTATCAAACTACATGCTGAGAACGGCAATTCTGGTGGCCCAATAATAGATGCTCACGGTCGCTTGGTTGGAGTGCTTAAGCAAGGTGACCGTTCTAACCATGACCTCACTATTTTGACCCCAGCTGAGAGCGTCAATGCTTTAGTTGGAAGCACCAAGTTCGCTGCTCGTTCGGAGTCCATACCAGCGGTGCTCAATCGCCAGTATTATGAAATTGGCGATACTAAGGCTGCTTCAGGCAATGTGGAGAAGCTCTTTCCGCTCGAGAAACGTCTTGATGGCAGCTCAGAGTTCTTCCATTCTCGAATTACCCGAGTGCTTATGCCTACTCGCGATAGTGGCATTTCTGAATTGATGCTTCGCAGTCAGTATCAGCCTGCCACCAGGCAAATTGTCGTTGAGCCCCTGGCTTTAGACGGTAAGGCTCTAGCTCATGATGCTATGTGGCCTGGTTCTTCTGTGCCCATTAAGTCTTCTAAGCTAATTGTCGCTCTGGACCGCAATCAGAGACCAGTAAGTATGGAAGGTGTCAATGACCCTAAGCTGTTCTTGCGCCGTGCTTTCGATCTTAAGAGTCCTGGTAGTTATTTGGGTAGCCTAGAAGGCAAAGCTGCACCTGCTACTTTGAAGAGCCAAGTGAAGAGCTCAATTCACCACTTTCTTGAATGGCTCGATTCTAGCGTACACACATAGACTTTTAGGTTGGCAGCCTTAGGTTAGTGTTTTTGACGCTTGCTAGGGGCCGTACTATCATCCAGGCTCGGTCGAAGTGACCTTCTTTTAAGTCTTCTTGGCGTATTAGCACGACAGTCTCTTGCACCGTATGATTGACACCAAATAGTTCTCTTTCATTGATGCGACTTAGTAAAATCCAGTCGGCTGCTTCTTTGACCAGATGATCGTAGTGGCTATCGTTGGCTCTGGCCGGATTGTAAGAGATGCCATTGAAGGCAAAAGCACAGGTTTCTTGGAGTTGACTAAAGCCACTAATATTGGTGCCGAACAATTGGCCTTGGCATTTGGATAGTGAGTTGAATGAGCTGATCCAATTTTCTATGTCGGCCTGCATGTCAAAGGGAATGTCAACTACTTTCTTCAGGGCGCCTAAGTCTTGAGCAATGGTATAGGTCAGACCACTTTTGAAGTTAAAGGCCGGTAACTCTATGTCTTCTGGTTGTTCGGTAAGCGCAAGGTTATTGCGGTCGCTTTCGGGCAGTAGGTGAATGTGAAATCCCTTGCGGTCTTTGCTGTTTAGACTTGTTGCAGCTGCTGAGCGAAAAAGAGTAAGGAGACCAGTCTTGGGCGCATTTGGGTTGGCTGTTGGTAAGTGGGCTAAGTCAAACTGGGCAAGGAACAACATTGAGTGGCCATAGCGATCTTCGGGCCATTTGAAATAAGGGGGTAAGAGTGGTTGTCCGCCAATTAATCCTTCTATAGAACTAATTGCCTTATTGCTAGTTCCCTTATTAGAAATTGCGCTGGCCAGTAAACCTAGGGTTTTTGTGCGGCTAGAAGAGATGTATTGCCGCACCTGTTCGGCCTGATTTTCTGGCAGTCGAGATGTGATTTTTATCAGGCTCTGAGCCAGCTCTTCAATGTTCATTGGCACATTTTGTTATCAACAGGAATAAAAATAGGATGAGGAATTGGGTCTAGAACTAGAACAGATTTGCTACGATGTTCAGGACTTCGGAAAGTAATACTTCAGCTAGCAAACACGTGGATCATGTTACCAAAACAAATTACCGTTTCTCTCTTGGCCCTGTTTCTCTTAACAGCACTTCCTGCTTTAGCCTTAGAGCCTAGTGCAAGCAAGCCGGCGAAAACTTCGAGCACTGCAAGCAAGCCAGTCGCTAAGTCAGCTGCTAATCCAGGCCCTAAGTCTGTAGACAAGGGCTCTGCTACGTTAGCTGAAAAGACTAAGACCAAGGCAACGGCGGCGGCTTCTAGCCCTGCTGCAAAGAGCAGTGCTGCTGTTGCTCCAAGCTCGCAAAGTTGGACCGGCTATCTAGTCGACCGCTCATGCGCTGCGGCCATCAAGGGTGACAACAAAGACGCGATCAAGAGCGTAAAAGAGCACACTAAGGCCTGTTCTCTTGAACCGTCTTGCTGTGAGGCAGGTTTTTCAATTTATAGTCAGGGGCAATGGCTTGACCTTGACAATGGCAGCTCGGCCATTGCCAAGAAAGTGATGCAGGCCACCACTCGTGATAAAGCCCATGTTGTAAAAGTCGTCGGCATTATCAAGCGTGGCGAAGTAAGAGCTACAAGTATTGTCGAGGTTAATTAGCTTTGAGTTTTTATTCGAAAGTAGTGTCAGTCGGTTCAGCTTTGGCTGTTACTGCTGGTGTTTTGATGCTGTCAGTTAACGCTAAGAGTGATCATGTAGATGTGAAGGATGAGCAAATAGAGACTCTAAAGGTCTGCACAGCTGCCTTCGCCAGCGGTGCAGCCATTCCAATCAAGTATACTGCTGACGGAGAAGACATTGCGCCAGGTTTGAGTTGGTCTGCTCCTCCTGCCAAGACTAGAAGCATTGCTGTTTGTGTCGTTGATACTGACGCGCCTCGCGGTGATTGGTGGCATTGGGTGCTCTATGGCCTTGATGCAAAAACCTCAGAGTTGAAAGAAGGAACGCCAAAAACTGCGATAGCTGCTGGGGCTAATCAGGGCATGAATGACTTTGGCAAGGTTGGTTATAACGGTCCCTCTCCGCCCAGAGGTAAGGTGCACCACTATCATTTCCGCGTGGTTGCCTTAGATAAAATTGTCAGTGAAAAACCAGGCCTAGATAAGGTCGCTTTTGAGAAAGCCATCGCTGGTCACATTATTGCTCGCGGAGAAACAGTCGGGACATATATTCGTCAGTAATTTCTTTTCCTTTGAATGCTGGCTCAGTTTATGCTCTTCTCCGCCCGTGTGATTACAATGCCGTGAGCTGCGGCCCATGATGCGAGGTCGCCTTTGTTGATTGCCACAGCCATCAGTTGAGGAAACTGATCTGGTGTGCAAGCAAATGCTGGTACTCCCATCTCGCAAAAATGGGCTGCATTGCGGTGATCGAAGGCGGGCGCACCTTGATCGGTAAGTGCCAGCAGGGCCACCACGGTAACCCCAGCATTGACCAGCGTATAGATGCGTTTGAGCATCTCTTGGTTGTTGCCACCTTCAAAGAGGTCGCTCACTAAAACCAGAATGGTATCACTCGGTTTTTTCACAAGTGTCTGGGCATAGGCTACTGCTCTATTGATGTCGGTGCCACCGCCAAGTTGGGTGCCAAAGATAACGTCAACCGGGTCTGCCAATTTCTCTGTCAAGTCAACAATGGCGGTGTCAAAGACCACCAGCTGGGTTGACACCGCAGGCAGTGAGGCCAGTACTGCCCCGAAGATACTTGAGTAGACCACTGAGGTGGCCATCGATCCGCTTTGGTCTACCAATAAAATTATGTCTTTTAGGCTTGAGCGTTTGCGGCCGTAGCCAACAATTCGTTGGGGAATTATGGTTTTTAGACCTGGCTGATAGTGCTTAAGGTTTATTTGGATAGTCCTTGCCCAGTTGATCTCGTGGTGGCGAGGGCGATAGTTTTTAGTTGCTCTGTTGGTGGCTCCAATAATTGCTTGTCTAGTGGGGTTGGCCAGTTTTGCCATCAATTGATCTACAACTTGCCTCACTACTAAGCGGGCTGTTTCTTTTGTTTTGTTGGGCATTGCTGAACCTAGGGCAACTAGGGTGGCAACCAAATTAACATCAGGCACCATCGATGACAATAGTTCTGGTTCCAATAGCATGCGCTTAAGGTTGAGTTTTTCCAGGGCGTCTTTTTGCATGATTGTCACCACTGATGCTGGAAAATACTTGCGTATATCTCCAAGCCAGCGGGCCACATTGGGGCTCGAATTACCGAGATCAGCACCACGCTTTCCACCATCGTCTTCTCTTGGGTTGTAGAGAGAAGAAAGTGTGGCATCGATAGCAGCATCTTCTCCTTCTAGGCTGTGCCTTAAACCTTCGTTATCTTGGCTGCCCAAGAGTAGTCGCCATCTTCTTAGGCGCTCTTCAAGCTCTTCTTGGGCTGTGCTCATTGGTTTTCACCTGCAGGTATCACTTCCATCGAATATTCTGTAAGGGGTGGCAGTCCTAGTAAGAAGCGCACCATATTTAGTGGTGGGCGAATGCGTTCCGAATTGAGATCCTCTTCGTCGTCAATCGTGTAGATGTCACCTTCTACGGCTTGGGTTTCGCGCACTCTCTCGCCAATTTGACGGCGCTCAGGACTGGTAAATGTAGAGAATGTTCGTCGTAAAAGCGGTAGCAGCTCTTTGAAGGCTTCTTTATCTAAGCTGAGCAGCCAGCTATCAAGCAGCTGCCAGAGGTGACTATCATGAATTAAAACAAGAGCACTGCCACTGAGAAAACCTTCTAGCCATTTACCCGCGTAAAGTGGTTCAGCTGCTCTAGACAGAGCCCATTGCATCATGCGGGCTGCTGCTTGATCGTCGAGAGTGCGACTTTCGAACAAAAGTCTTGTAGCCCTGCCAGCCACGTGACCGTGGAGGTTCTCGTTATTTGCCAGTTTTGTCAGTAGTTCACGGTATGAGCTGAGGTGGTCTTGTCGGCTCAATAAAAGTAGGGCGGCATTGACTTCACTTATCAAGCCTTGCATCGAGTCGGCTGCCTCGTCGTCAAGCGACTGACAGGCTGATGGCAGACCAATTACAATGCGGGTTAGTAAGGCATCAATGATTGATTTGACAGCTTCGACATCGGTGCCACGTACGTTGCCATAGCGAACGACTCTAGCCAGAGTGGGAACGCTTTTCATCAGCTCAATGACATCGCCAGCTACGGCCGCTTCACTGTTGATGCGATCCATCACCATTTTTAAGGCGTCTGGCAAATCAGCTTCTAGGATTTTTTCAAGCAAATCGACTAGTGTAGCAAGGCTATTATTTTTGCTCGCCACGTCAGCTGCTTTGGCTGCAGCAGCCTGTTCAATGGTGCGTCCCCAGATGCCGGCCTCTATCAATCGAATGCTTAATTCGGGGTACCATTCAAGATCCCAGTTTTCGTGAAATGTACCGCTCTTGCCTCGAATATACTGTTTTTCTGCCCAATCAATGTTGAGTATGAGTAAGCGGTTAAGCAATTCACTGCGGCTTAAATCAAGTGGTTTGCGCAAATCTAGCTCAAGCACCTTTGAGGTAGCTTCAGGCTTCATGCGTAGTTTGCTCTGTAGCTTGCTCAAGTCGCGCTCTAGTGGCGTGCCTGGCGTGTTTTCTGGCACTTGCCCCAGAGTTTCGCCGACAATGAGCTTCTTTTTTATTAGGGCAAGGGGAATATTGTTGCCCGAGCAGAGCACTGTAATGATGGCATCATTTAGTTCATCAAGGCTTGGGTGCGCTAGTTCGCGCATTGACGAAACTGCTTCGACTAGACGCAAAGTGTCAATAACTTGGGCCGATGAGGCATCAAGATCTTCTGCTCGCAATAGCTGTGCTACTTTGACTAGCCAGGTGAGAACCGGGTTCTCTCGGTTGGCAAAAATATGGTGATACCATCCTGGCGATTCGATACCTGCACCATAGCCACTAGAAGATGAAAGTCTGCCGTGAGTCCATGGTATCCAGGTGGCATCAACCTTTTGTTTAGGCAGTCCTTTGAGAATGGCGGTGTCTTCCTTTGCTGCTGGAAGTTGCATTAAGGCGGGGGCATGCCAGGCACCACAAACTACAGCTATCCGGCTAAATTCTTTGCTGGCGGCCCTCAGGCACTGGCGCATATGGGCCTCGCGCATGGGCTCAATTAGTTCGTCTTCATCATAAATAATACGTTCACTACCGTCTTCTGATATTTCCAGCTTGGCTGTTTTTTCTCGAGTATTAGGGTCTTCATCTTTTGCTAACTCAAGGCGAAGCACCTGCATGGCTTCGCTGATGGCGTCAAAGACTAAGTAGCTAGATGAGGTATCTTCATTGGTTAAATTTGAAGGCTTTTGCGAGCGTTGCTCGACTATTTGTTCCCACCAGCGTTCTCCGTCGCTAAAGCCAGCTATTTCAGCTAGGCACCCAATAGGATCTCTTTTGATCTTTTCGTTATACTCTGCTTTCTCTTTAGCCAATTTTGCCAATTCTTGAGCTTCTAGTAGTTCTTGCAGGTCCTGCTCGTGTTCTTCTATTGACAGTTCTTCAGAGCTAGAGTCGTTTGAACTACGTGTCTCTAAAGCGGGCCTCACTTCGATCTTGAGATCGATATCGCTATCTTGAGCATTGAGTCTGTCTGCCGGTCGTTGCTCAAAATCATGGCTCTCTGCCGGTGTGATCGTGCCAATGGCGGTATGTTTCTCTAGCTTAGACTTATTGAGCTTGGCGTCATTGAGAGCTAGCCAGTGACTTTGGGGCAAGTCGATAAAGCGACATGAAATGCTTTTGCTGACTGCATATTTCATGGCTTGCCATTCCGGGGAGAATTCAGCGAAGGGATAGTAACAGGCTTGGCGCGGATTGTCTTGGGCGTAAACAAGCAGTGCCACAGGTGGTACCATTTCTGATTCAGTAACCAGTGGCAGAAGACTGTTTCCTTCAGGTGGTCCCTCAATTAAAACACAATCTGGTTGAAACTCCTCCAAGGCCGATATTAGGCTATGGGCAGAGCCGGGGCCATGATGCCTGATGCCGAAGATCTTTGTTTCGCTCATTTATGTTGAAACCAATAGGGTATATTTGGGCCAGATGCTTTAGGAGATATTGCGCAAGGCTCGGTAGAAGTCTTTCCATTCAGCTCGTTCTTTTATTACTGTTTCTAAATACTCACGAAAGACAACGGCATCTTGCACTGGGTCTTTTACCACAGCCCCAACTATTCCTGCTGCAATGTCTTCGGCTTTGATAGTGCCGTCACCAAAGTGAGCAGCTAGAGCCAGTCCGCTATTAATTACTGATATGGCTTCGGCCGTACTCAGTGTGCCGCTAGGACTTTTGATTTTGTTCTTGCCATCGGCAGTGACACCACTGCGTAACTCTCTAAAGATTGTTACTACTCGCCTGATTTCTTCTAGAGCTGGTGGCTCGGCTGGTAGTTCTAGGGCTCGACCTAGTGCTTCGGTGCGACGAGCAACGATGTCTACTTCTTCTTCAATGGTGGCAGGCGTCGGCAACACGACTGTGTTAAAGCGACGCTTAAGTGCACTTGATAAGTCGTTTACTCCTTTGTCTCGGTCGTTTGCTGTGGCGATGACATTGAAGCCTTTAATTGCTTGCACTTCATCACCAAGTTCAGGAATTGGCAGAACTTTTTCCGATAGAATTGTGATTAGCGAATCTTGCACGTCGGCAGGTATGCGCGTCAATTCTTCAATTCTAGCAACCTTACCGTGGCGCATGGCTTGCATTACTGGGCTTGCAACTAATGCGTTGAACGACGGTCCGTCTGCAATTAGTCTGGCGTAGTTCCATCCATAACGAATTGACTCTTCAGGCATTCCGGCTGTGCCTTGTACCAGCAGAGTCGAATCTCCACTAATGGCTGCAGCGAGATGCTCTGAGACCCAGGTTTTGGCAGTACCGGGCACGCCTAGCAACAATAGGGCGCGGTCTGTAGTAAGGGTGGCAATGGCAATTTCGATGATGCGTTTGTTGCCGACATATTTAGGAGTAATTTCAAAACCGTTCTCAAGTTTTCCGCCCATAAGATATTGCATTACAGCCCAAGGTGAAAGCTTCCAGCTTGGTGGACGCTGTCTTTTGTCTACTAATGCTAGTTCAGCCAGTTCGCTGGCGTACTGCTGCTCGGCATGTTGGCGCAGTACTTGAGCCAGAAGTTCGGTCATTATTTATTCCCCTTGGTACTGGTACTAATTTTTTTAGTCTGTTTAAATGATTGAAAAATTTCATAGCGCAGTTTTACCGTGTCGCCCATACGCTCTAGGGCATTACGTCTATATACATCAGTCATTTCAGAGTTTATGGCAATTTGTTCGACTAACTCGCCAGCTGAAATGTGCATGCGTAGAGCAAAGATGCTGGCGTTGCTATAAAAAGTGTGACCGAATACTGGTACTTTCTCGCGGCATTCTTTGATGATAAATTTCATGATTTCGCGAGTGAAATGTTCACTCCAATTGAAGTCAACTTGCTCTAGGTAGTACCACAGGTCAAGCCTTGGTGCCTGCTCGGTTTGCCTCGACCAGCTTGGGAGCTTTTGCAGAATTAGATTTTCGAGTAAGCCATGCGGCAGTGCTTTGAGGAGCAGTAGACCAGATTGTGAGTCGGTCAGATGAATGCTATGGCATTCTAGAATGGCCTGCTGAATCTCGGCTTCACCAAATTTTGCTGCTGAATTGATTATGGCAAGTGTTAGGGCTAGCGACCATTCAGTGCTTGTTGTGGCCGCTGTAAGTATTTCTCTTGCGCTCAAGGCGAAGCGTCTTTGCCAATGAGAAGTTGGTACTAAGCTGAGAATTTGGCAAAGCCAAGTGGCCTTTTGTCCAAGCCTTGAATCAATTAACAAGTTATCGCTGATGCCATCGCGGCTCATACTGTCGTCAAGTTTATCGGGCAGCGTGATAGAGAATTGCTTTTGACTGCTGTTGTATGAGAGATATTGGTCAACTCTTGCTATCATGCGATGTTGAAAGCGTGAGTTGGCGATTAAACAGAGCTGGGCTGAGGCTTGTAATCTCACCTCTTTGCGCCGGTCTGCTAATGCTACGTCTTCGAGAAAGGGTTCGTCGTTTATGCTTAGAGCTGTATTCAAGGCCTTCAGGAAGAGAATTTTAGTATCGAATGATTCTTTTTCGAAGCTAGCCCTCAATATTGCTAGTGCTTCATTCGGAGCATATTGCCGTAAAGTAAGTAAGGCCTGATAGCGCTCTTTTTGATCGGCTGTCTCGAAAGTGTTGATCAAGGCTTGAATTCTGCCTGAATCATCTGGGCTGATATTTTCTTGTAGTTTGTAAGCCGTGCGCCACTCTTGATTGAGTGATATGAGCCAAGCGAAATGCTCACCGCAGCATTGTGCTATTAGTGGGTGCAAGTCACTGATGTTTTTGCCCAAGCTAAGCAGGCGCGGCACGAACTCTTCAGGAACTCGTTGATTGGCTTCAGCACAATAGCTGAGCCAATCGGCAACCATTTTTGATGGTCTTAACTCGCTACCTTTAGTCTCTAGGGCTAGTATTTGCACAAGCAGAGCCAAGGAGCGCTCGCTCACCTTTGATCGCGTTTCGGATGGACATACAGCAATTGGGTTCTCAAACACTTGGGCGTGGCTACCGGCTTTGCGGGCTATGCTCAAGGTGGTAAGTTGATCGATTAGTACACGCTCTGGGGGCAGGCCGTGGCCCATCGTTGCTTGCTGTGAAAGATCAGAAATAGTTTGGCCGAGGTCACCTCCGGCAAGAATGCGACTTAATGGCTTTCTCTCTGTTCCAAGAATAGCTGTTTCTGTGAGCTCGTAGAAGGGACTCTTTTTTGCCTTGATGACCATTAGATTTCCACCGTTTGCAGTCGGAGGTAATTACTATCCTTCAGTGCCGCAAGTGGTTTGAGTGTGGTGCCATCCCATTCGCCGAATAGCGTAAGCGGGAGGCCGCCTGCGTAGCTGAGCAGCTGCCAGCCAGTCTCTTCTCGGACAATCAAAGGCAGTCCGTTTTTCTCCTTGTCTACTAGCCACCATTTCCCCCCTGCGGTTCTATGTGGTATCACGTCTTCTACGAGAAAGGCCACAGTGTCTAACCACGGGGTTTTTGCTAGGTCACGAGCATAACTACTGAGTGCGGCGCCGACAGAAGGTAAACCGCTGACATATGGAGCGATTGCCGGTTCACTGCATTTAGATCTTATCAAGGCTCGCTGTGTCAAAGATCCTTGATAGAAAACTAGCTCAGCTTTGTAGAATAATCCTGGTATCAGCATGGTGTCAAAGGGGGCAGTGCCGTGGGCAAAGCTTAGTACTAATGCTGATTGACCGCGTTTACTCCAGAGCCAGTTTCTTTGCACTCTTAAACGATCTTGGGTGTAGCTATATTGCCCAACTACCAACCAGAGATCCTCCAGGCATTGGCCGGCTCCACCGAGCAACTCGTCTTGGCTTTGGTTAACGCCGATTGCCGTAAGCACGTCAGCTTTTAGTTCTGGAGGAAGGTCTTCCAGCTTGAGAAAGGCACGGCATATCAGATTGATTGTGGCTAATTTGTCGATCAGTGCATCTTCCCAGTCGCTGCTGCGGGCTATGATTTCAGCACACTCACTGACGAGCCGGGCCAAGCCAGGTGCTTGGGCGTCTACTAGACGGGCGGCTCTGCTCTTCCAAAAAGCAAATGGTTGCTTCTTTACAGTACCTATGCCTTGACGCATCAAATCGCCGATAAACAGCTCTAGTTCTTCTATGCCTGTTTGCACGCGGCTAAGTCTGTCTTGTTTCCGTTTGTCTTTGGCCAAGAGCGATTCTTCGAGCTGCTCCGGGTTCTTCTCGCTTTCATTGGTCTCTTTGCGTTTCTTTGCTCCGCGGCCACTTAGCCAGTCGCTGACCCATGCTGGCGGCTCTTTTTCTTCAAAAAGTGCTTGGTTAGCGCTACCAAGCAAGGCAAGGCCTAGGCTATGTTTGCAGGGAAACTTTCGGCTTGGACAGCTGCATTTAAATGCTGGTCCACTGAGGTCGACTCTTGTTTGGTAGGGGGTAGCACCGCTGCCTTGACACTCTCCCCATATTGCTAGCTCACTACAGCCTAGATTTTTCCATTTTGAAGCAGTGGCCAAATCTCGGCCGGCTTTACCGGCAGAACTGTCTGGCGCAAGCTCTAGAATCTGCTCGGCGGTGTATGCAATCGACATCTCTATAGAGTATAAATTTTGAGGGCTTCGGTGCGCTTGACTTGCCGCTTCTTGAAGAATTCTCTATGTTATTTTTTCTATGTTGTTGCTTTGATCCTATGTGTTAGTCAATATTGGCTATTTGTCGGTGGAAACGATTGACGATATTCGGATCTGGATAGAGTCTGACTTTGGCGTCCGACTTGCCGCTGTAATCAAGCAAATTGAGGACATAGCGGATGCTTTCAAGGCGAGCCAAACGCTTGTCATTAGCTTTGACTACTATCCATGGGCTAAAGGACATATGGGTGCGGCTGAACATCTCTTCTTTGTGAGACGTATATTGCTCCCAGAGGTCTTGGGCTTGTTGATCAATTGGGCTCAGTTTCCATTGTTTGAGAGGGTTTGACTGTCTTGAGTCGAAGCGCTTTTTTTGCTCTTCTCTTGAGATGGAAAACCAAAATTTTATGATTGTGATACCGTCTTCGTATAGCATGTGTTCAAATTCAGGAACTTGCTGAATGAAGCGTTGGTACTCAACTTTTGTACAGAAGCCATTGACCGGTTCCACCACCGCTCGGTTGTACCAGCTACGATCAAAAAATACTATTTCGCCAGCATTTGGTAACTGCACCGAATAGCGCTGGAAGTACCACTGCCCGCGCTCTTGGAGGGTGGGCTTGGGGAGTGCCACCACTCGCATGGAACGGGGGTTAAGGTGCTCTGTAAACCTACGGATGGTGCCACCCTTACCGGCGGCATCACGGCCCTCTAAAATAATTGCTATACGCTTGCCTTTGTCTTGCACCCATCTTTGCAATTTAACAAGCTCAACTTGCAGCCTCTCTAGTTCTTCTTCATATTCTAAGTCTGCTGCAACATCTTTTATTTTGATTTCTTTGGTTCTTAAGAGGGTTAGCAGGCCTTTGTTAGTGTTAACTCTTCTTAAGTCGTCCTCTGAAAGCTTGTTTTCAGATTTTTCAATCTGCGTTTTCTTCTTTTTCGCGTCAGCTTCTGGTTCGACTTTTGAGCTGGCGTTGCCGTTGTTGCCACCGCCATTACTTGTAGTAGCTTTGTTGGCGCTAGGTTTATTATTGCTAGACTTGCCTTCGTCGCTATCAATTAAGGCTATAGAATCGACATCTATTGGGCTTGAGCTGACGCCACTTGATCTTTTGTCTGTACTCATTTTCTCTTGCTTCTTGCCTCGACTCTAGTGCTCTCTGAATTCTTTATGCCACGGCGAGTGCTAACATATCCTGCAAGAAATTCTATAAATAGAACTTCTAACTATTGTTTAGGGCGCTTTCATCGAGGTTGCAAATGCCTAAATTAGTGTTATTGGCGCTTACTGTTGGGCTAATTCTTGGCTCAAATTTAGTCGTTTCTGCCCAAGTTAATCAAATTAACTCTGTGGTCTTCGGCAACAGGATACCTCGCTTTATGGCTGACCCAACGGCTGGCATGCCAGTGCGAACAACCGCTGCTGACTTTAGTGCTATGGTGCCGAGCATAGCCTCGGCCAAAGTGATAATTTATAGCCCGACTGGTCAGTCATTTCTAACTGTTTCTGGCGATACCGCCTCTCTATGGAATGCCACTACTGGTGTGCAATTGATGGCTTTGCAGCATGGTGGGCCAATTCGCTGGGTTGCTTTCAGTCGAGATGGTTCTTTCATAGTCACCAGTGGTGGTACCTGGACGAGAACTTGGTCACCTAATGGCGAATTTAGGAAGCAGCTTGATCATCAGGCCAACGTTCGTCAGATGGTGCTCAGTCAGGATGGCAATTTGATTGCCGTCACTACTGATGAAAATTTTCAGCTCTGGTCTGCTTCTCAAGGCCTGATGACACTTAAAATGCCACAGTCAAAGCAGGTGATATCGTTGATTTTCAATCCTGACTGTAGCCAACTAGTCACCCTTGATGGCCAGAATGCTAAATTGTGGAAGACTGTCGATGGTGCCGAAATAGGCACAATCGCTCATCAATATCCGGTTCGGGCCGCTCTCTTTAGCCCCGATGGGAGATACTTGCTATGTTCGACAGAGCAGTGGACCTATCTGTGGGACGCCAAACAATTTATCAAAATCGCGGACGTTCAGTACGGTGGCGGGTACCGCTAATTTAGAACACTGAGATCCATTGGCTGGTCTAGATAGACATCGAACCAGAGCGGGATGCGTAGATTAGCAAGGCGAAGCATTAGCTCTGGTGTTAGCGCTGGACAAGTATTCCATGAGTCCGAAAACCAGGCTACAACCAAATCGACGGTAAAGCCAGATTGCTGTAGCTTGTAGATGGAGTTGCCGTGATTGGCCAACTGGTCAGCCATCCATTCGATGTGTTTCATGGCATCGCTGCTGCGTACCGAGTGCTTAGAAGAAAGCAGCCAGCCGCCAGTCTGAGCATTGATTGCGTTTGGAGTGTCAGTATACTTGTCAGAGTGAGCGATGGTGATTTGATCGCCCATTTTCCAGGCCATAGTCGGTTTGATCTCAAAGAGAGCTGTCAGTTCAGCTGGCACTAGCTGAGCATGATATATGCGCAGAGTGGCGTAGGTTTCTTGGGGCTGTGTTTCAAAATTCATGTTCAATCTACTAGTATTTCTTAGTGTTTATATCAACTAATTTCTTTTTCTTCTGAGCCAAACAGATAAACGTCAAACCAGATAGGTAAATTGAGCTTGGCAAGCCGCCTCATGAGATCTGGTGAAAGGGCTGGGGTAGTGTTCCATGATGTAGCATGCCAGCCCACCACGACATCTATCATAAAACCTCGGTTTTGTAGATCTTTGATCATATTGGCTTTGCCGGCCAATTGGTCAAGGAGCCAGTCTATGTGGGAACTGGCGTTGTTACCACGCATTACAGTGCGCGAGCTAAGCAACCAGCCCCCGGAGGGGGCCTTGAATCCGGGACGTTTGCGCCATCCGTATGAGTCTTCGCCGCCGCGCCAAGCAATAGATGGTGTGATCTCAAGAAGTTCTGTTAGTTTTTCTGGTTCGAGATCTGGATGATAAATGCGAAAGGTCGCCCTTACGCGCTCAGGGCCAGTTGCTCGTTCAAGAGTTCTGTCTTCAAGTAATTCTTCAGATTGTTGCATTGACGAGTGATTTCTATTATTGCGTTTAACTTAGATTTTAAAGCCTAAGTATAGACCTTTATTTGCCCTTATAATACAGTCGCTTTAACGGGGATTGATTTGTAGATGGCCGACTCTATTAACCACATGAAACGCCCTATGTTTGAACCTGAAAAGCAAACAGAGTTAGAACCTGAGTATCATCGAAGGAAGCTCATTCATATCTTGCAAATGGCATATTCTGGTGAACTTGCTGCTGCTTTGGCTTATGCTGGGCATTGGCGTGCGGCTTGGAAGAAGACTGAACGGCAAGATATTCGCCGTATCGAAATGGATGAATGGCACCACCGCGCTAGTTTGTTGAAAATGCTTGATGAATTAGGGGCAAAGCCGGTAGCTTGGCGTGATTTGATGATGAGAGCTATCGGTTCGGTGATTTTTTTAGCGTGTTTTTTCAGTGGATGGTATATGCCCATGTATTTTGCCGGGCGTTTGGAGCAGGCTAATATCAAAGAGTATGAAGAAGCCGCCTACCATGCCAGTGGTTTAGGCTTGGAGCAGTATGCGGCTATTATCAAAGTGTTCGCACAAAAAGAAGTTGAGCACGAACAGTATTTTTTCAATTTAATTGCTAAACATTGGCTCACACCAATAATGAAGTCAGTTTTTCACTACGGTTGAAAGCTGCTGTTTTCTTCTTCTTCTTCTTCTTCTTCTTTCGCTTTATACTAAGAATCTATTTGTTTGGCACTTCAGGCTTGGTATTGTTTTTTTGCTTGCCAGCTGTCTTGATTTTTGTCTTTGCCTTTAATGTTGTGGTTGTCTTTTGCCTGGCAATTTGTTGTTTCAGTGAATTATTGAGGGCCTCAATGCCACTGATAAAAAGTTGGATTGCCGTAAAGCCAGCCATGAAAATTAAGGGCAGAAGAAACCAGCTGCGAATTTTTTTGCGATCACGAGCTAATAGGCGCGGTTTGACATTGTGTCCTTTTGCCAATTTGTTGAGATCAGCTAATAGCTGATTCATGTTTTGGTATCGATCTTCTGGTTTTTTTTCTAGAGCCTTCATCATGATCGAGATCAGATCACTTGAAATTTTCAAGCTAGAGTCAAGCGGTGGGGGCGGCTTGTGTACGTGTTGGTATAGAGTATCGAGAAGGCTGTTGCCTAAGAATGGAGGCTTGCCGCTAAGAGCAAAATACATAACACAACCCAGTGAATAAAGGTCGGCCCTTTTATCTACTGGATCTCCATTTGCCTGTTCAGGGCTCATATACATTGGCGTGCCTAGCAGCGCACCAGCTTTGGTTAGTCCATCTTTAGAAGGTGTATTGTCACTAATTACTTTAGCGATACCAAAGTCGACAATGTGCACCACGGTGCCACCATTTGGATCTCGACTAAGCATGATATTGTCTGGCTTTAGATCGCGATGGATGACATTATTCTCGTGGGCGTGATTGAGTGCAGATGCCACTTGTTGGAAAATTGTAGTAGCTTCAGCAGCGGGCAGAAAGCCGTCTCTTGATACTTTCTGTTGCAGGCTAATACCACTAAGCCATTCCATCACTAAATAAAGTACGTGATTTTCGCTGACGCCAAAATCATAGGTCTGACAAATATTAGGATGTTTTAGAAGGCTCGCTGCTTTTGCTTCGACAATGAAACGCTGACGTGTGCTGGCATCTTTAGCGTTCTCTGGATGGATTACTTTGACTGCATAAATTACTTTAGTGAAGCGATTCTCTACTTTGTAGATAGCCCCCATGCCGCCGGCTTTGATTTGACCTAAAACGTTATATTGCTTTGGCAATTCGTTTTGCAAGAGATCTGGCTGGTCAATTTCAGCTGACATTTTTTATTTGATTTCCGCAGAAGGCCTAGCTTCTGCCGCTGGTGTTGCCGATTTCTCTTGGATCTTTTCTTCAGCTTTTGTTTCTGGATTTGCTTCTGCTTTTGTCCCTAGTTCTGGCTTGCTGTCGGCTTTGTCCGGGGTCTTGCTGGCTACAGCTCCATCTTCTAAAGCTTGTTCTGCCAAGGTGGCTTCGATGGCCTCGGCGTCAGTGGTCTTCTTGAGCTTGCGCAAAACCATGCTGTAAGTTCTTAGGGTTGTCTTGCGCTGAGCCCTTGGAATGGCTGTCTCTTTCTGGGTAATGGCAACTGACTGCTGCAGGTAAGGCTCCGCGCTGCTGTAGTCATTTTGTTTGATGAACAGTTTAGAGAGATCGAGCTTTGACTGAAGTATTGCTTGGGGGTCAAGTATTTTCGCACGCTCAGTGAAAGCCACTACTGTTTTTTGAAAACCTATGGCTTGGGGTATTTTGTTTTGGGCTACATTTACGCTAACCAAGTGTTTCAGGGCTGGTAACCCGCTGGAGCTTCCTGGGCCATCGCGGCGATTAACCACTTGCAAGACGTAGGCATAACACTTTTCGGCTCCAGCCCAATCTTTTTTCGACTCTAGTTTTGTGCCAAGTTTGAGATACTGTTCAATAGCTTTGTTCTGAGCAAGAACTGCTTGTTGGGTTTGTGAAGCTACTTCGTAGGTTGATCTTATTACTCTGCCATGGTTCTGACTGGCAGCCCAACCAGCTCCTAGTCCGGCCACCCCGGCGTGTAAACCACCGGCTTCCATGATGCTTTGAGCCAATGCTGGCGCCGCTAGTTGCGTTGACAAAGCAGTTGTTAGTATCGTTAGAAAGGTGGCGATTGTCGGTTTTGCCATGGAAAGACCATTTCATTGACAAACATAAATATAGTTCTAGCTTCTTATTCCACCAATAGCTGAAAGTTAACGCGTCGTCTCTAAATGTTAAGTCGGCAAAATCTTGCAGGCTAAGGCGCCTGCTTTTGTTTGATAACTTCACGCCCTTTTCACGTTGGGCTCACAACTTATTCACGGTTCGCCATTACAGTTGAGGCATCAAATAGGTGAGAGCTCAGGGATGCCTTGAGTCGCCACTGCTATGGAGAATAATTGTGAAAAGTTTTTCTGTATCTAAATTGGCTATTCGTTGCTTGATCGCATTGTCTGTGGCCTTCGCTGCCCATATCGCCAGCATTCAGGATGTTTCTGCTCGTAATCTGTTCGTCTCTCCTGCTGGTTCTGGTACAACTGGTCAGAACTGGGCTTCGGCCTGGAAAGATCCAGCACAGATTGATTGGACAAAAGTTGCAAGCGGAGATCATATTGTAGTTGATGGTGGCACTAGTGGTATTACCTATAAGACGTCTGTAACTGTTCCTGTAAGCAATATAGTAATTCGCCAGAGTGGCGCTGTCGGACACTCAGGCCAAGTGATTTTCAGTGGTGCAATGCCTGGCTATCCCCTTGCCACAGGAATGAAATTTGTTGGTTCTAATATCCATCTAGTTGGCGTGAGGCGTTCTGGTATCAAGCTTGAGTTTTATGGTGCCGAAGGCGTCAATATTCAGACTAGTAATAACTCATTGAGAAATGTAGAAATTTCTAGGATTACGGGTTTCCCTCCTTATGCTGGAGGAAAGAAAGGTGGCGTTGTTTTTGGTGGCAGCAACAACCATTTTATCAACTGCGATTTTCGTGATTGTGGCATAGGTGCTTTTGAATTGCCCGTAGCCGGTGTTAGCAACATAAGTGTCTTTAATAATTGCACTTTCGGTTCAAACGGCTATGGTTTTTGGGCTAATAACGGCTGTGGAATTCAGGGCTCGAAAGCCGCTAGCGGTGTTCCTTCTGTGATTTATGCACACAAGTGTGTCTTTGGACCTTACGTTGACTATGGAGTTGATATCGCTAGTGGCAGCGCCCGAGTGACCAATAGTCTTTTCTTATCTGCTCGTCTAGCAAACATCAGAGTGGCGCCTGCTGCTGGTAACAGCGCTAACGTTAATGTCGCCAACTGCACTCTTTATCAGAAGAAGCTTAACCTGTTGCAACCACTGCCTTATGGAGTTCCTGAATATGTCATTAGCCTTAATGCTCAGGGCACTATGCGTGTAAGTAACTCCATTATTTGGGGTGGGTTTGTTGACGTACCAGCTGCTCAGAAGATAAACGGCAGTGGCAACATTCAGTATGCAGTCTCTGGCAATACTGTTGCCTTGGCTCCGAGCTTGGTCGATCCCCAATTTGTGGATTCTGCCGCACTTTCAACAGTGGTGGCACCCTCCGCTTTCATTCCGCGTACTCTGACCACTCTCAACTTTTCTCTAGTACCTGGCTCTGCTGCTGTGGGCAAAGGATCACCAATAGCTAAAGTATCTGATATCTGCGCCTCTTATGGGCCAATTTATGGATTGCCCTCAAATGTCGGTGGACCGTAACTCTATAGAATCAACTTGCAGGATTAGCCAATAATGAGCCATAGCAAATCATCACATAGATTGAGAAACGTAAGAGGCAAGCGAGCCTCGGCAATGCTCTTTCTTATGCTGATTTTTGCTATGGCTCTCGTGATTTTCTTTGCGACTTCTTGCGCTAGTGTTGTCAAATTTTTTACCGCCCATCGGCACGCTGAGTCGGCAGTAGAAGCTGCTTCACTGGCCGCCGCACGGGAGCTGTCGCAGGTCGTGGTGGAAGATCCGAATTTCGGACTTGTCGGCTTAAGTGATGGCGCTCCTACTGCTTCATCTTCCATGGCTCAAGATGGCAAGCCCATTCCGGTTGTTGGTATAAACACTCTAGTAGCCACGGCGCGCACTAGCATGCTGGTGGCCAAGCATCTTAATAACGAAGAGTATTTGCGCTTAGCCACTGTCGATGCTGCTAATACTAAGGCCGCAGCTAGGCGATTGGTTGAAGGCTTAAAACTATCTCTGCGTGAAGATGTGAGGGCGCCGCTGAACAGCCACGGCAAAGCCGTTAAACCTTTGACTATTGCCCGTCAAACCTTTATCGAAAGCCTTGCCGCATCGCGCACAATGGAAGCCGTAGACTTGAAAAACTTCACTCTTGAGCTAGGCTATCTTTCTCACGGTGGCACGACAAATACGGCTTTGACGGGTTCGGACGAACTAGCCGAAGTTTCTGCTGGCTCGGCTCAGAACGGCTGCTATAAGGCCTTTAGAGATCTGGCCGTGGCTGGTCAGTCATTTGTCTTTGCCTGCGTCGGTGCTCAACCTAGATTGGTTGCAAAAGACCAGTTTATTGCCGACGATGATAAAGGTGTGATGCCGTCAAGCATAGTGCGTGCCAGAGCTGAGTTGGAGTTTGCTGAATCAAGAGAGCGCCTTTTTGGCAATGTCTTCTGCTCTGCTTGTGCTGCGCCATTTTCGCTTACAGACAAGGCTGCTGCCGGTGTGATGATTGTTGGTCTACCCGATGGCTATCCTAGTGGCTATCTTTCGTTAGCCGATTATATCAACGACCCTCGTTCCAGTCGCACCAATCTGGAGATGTTTCGTGCCCACGGTGGTGATTATCCGCTTGATGCCCAGGCAATGCTAACGCGAGATACAGATAATGGACAGACCCGAACTTTATCAAATGTATTTGTTCAGGGTCTCTACGACTGGATTCGCACGGCCCACGGCCGTGTCAAGCTAGACTCGCTACTAGCTGTAATTGGTGGACGCATGCAACCTTCAATTGGTTCGATGGCTTACGGCCAATCTCTTGTTTATCGTTTTGACAAGAACGGCGCAGTTGTTGTCGATGGTTATTTTGTTTCTGACGTGCCTAATCAAATTGTTCATGACCGTCAAGTTTATACTCTTGGCCTCAATACACTGAAAGCAAATAATGCAATGTGGACTGTGGCATTTCGCGACCAGGTGCATAATCTTGGTGTTGCTAATGGTGGCAAGCATTGTGGTCAGTTGATGGAATTAGATGGCTGCTTGCGTCCGACCGGTAGCTTGTACGGAAAAACCATCGACAGTAAGCATTCAGACATCGAGCGCAAAAGTTATTTTGATGGTGGTTTAGCAGTGGAGTTTGTCATTTCCTCGCCGCAATACAATTGACAGTGTTAAAATTTCCCTAGCTTTTAGGTTGAGGGAAAATTGCAAATTCAGATTTTACATAGAAGACTACTGTTGGCATCTTTCTGTGGCGTTTGTCAGATAGGCTTGCTATTGGCTGGTTTGCTACTAGTGTTGGCGACTGTGCCGGCAAAAGCAGGCGAATTTCCGACCAAGGCTCAAGTAGACGAAGCCGCCAAGCTTTCACTTAAAGAAATGGCAGTGTATAAAAGCCCGCAGCACAAATTTACTATCAAGTATCCACAGAACTGGGACAAGCTTGAACCTAAAGATAGTCCGATCGTTTGCAAGTTTCTAATCATGGGTGGCCTTGCTAGTTATCGAGTGGCAGTGGAGAGTCTACCGGCAGGAACAACGCTTGCTGACTATTTCAAAGTTACAAACGAGCAGGTGAAGCAGGCCATGGCCGCTCAGAAAATGCCAATTACTGTTGTAAGCGAAAGTGATAGCAAGTTAGCGGGCCAGCCGGCAAAAAAATCAGTCTATACATTTACTTTCGAAGATTCGCCGCGCACCCCCAAAGGTGAGCAGTATCTAGTTGTTAAGGGTGATAAGGGCTACGTCTTTAACTACACGGCAGATAGTGAGGTTTTTGATAGTTTTCACACGGTGATAGATCGGGCACTTGATTCGATGGAGTTTGAGTGAGCGATTCTGAAGGCCCTCAATTCAGAAAATGGCTGACTGCAAGAAAGAACGCTTAAATGAATTGAAAGTTTGCACGCCAACTGCTGATGGCTCTCTAAACGGCAGCATTGCTCAAGCAATTTTCTTCAATTTGGCCTATTTCCGCTTGGCGTAAAAGTAACCTTGGACAAAGCTTTGTTCTTTGTCTGGCATGCGCAGCACGATATAGCCTGGTAGTAAGCCTGTTTTCGGGTCGCGCTGACCGAACGCCAGGCGAATACCGTAGCCATCGCTTGGCATAAACATTGCGGTCTCAGGAAGGCTCTTGCCCGGCACTAACCACTTCATGTGTACGTGACAACTGGATTTCCCAACCGTCGAACCGTCTTTGACCACAATTTGTTGGCCCTCGAGTTTTCCATCAAGACCGAAAAGAAAGATCACAAATTCTCTGTCGGCGAAGAAGTCTCGTCCTTGCCGAAGCGTCAAAATATCGTTCGATAGTTCGGCATTTTCCACAACGAATGGTTGGCCATGAATGCTTCCAGCTGCTGGTTTTTGAGGAAATGCCAGAGATGCTGCTGGGGCGCACCAAGAGCTGAGGCCTTTCTTTTGAGCATCCACTGCATTTTTCTTGGCCTCCTGTGCTGGAGTTAGATTGGTTACTTTTGTGGACCAACTCTCTTCTCCAACTAACCAATTGCCGCCTTCCTTCACCATCTTTATTTTGCCAGTGGTGGTGCTGCGCATTGGCTTGTTTTCCGCAGGTTTTGTTCCGAAGCTCGTGCTTATGCTGTTGGCCATGCTGCCAAAACTTTTGTTCATAGCTTCGGGAAATTCACCAGCATCACTGGCCGTGACGCTCAGTTCAGCGCTGTCGCCATTCACTGTCACTGCTGTGACCGTGACGTTGCGCGGCTCCATTGCCTTGACCATGCTAAATAGCCCAGCCATCATCTTCTTACCGGCGTCTCCATCTTTGGTTAGAGCCTCTGCCTTTTTCTTTTCCATTTCTGCTTGCATCTTGGTTGAGCGAAATGGCATCAATTCATCAAAACTGTTGGCTTTGAGCAGTGTTTGATGGTAGAGGTGGTAGCGTTCTTTGATTAGATTCTCAATTTTGCTGGCACTAGAGCTAGAAGTTGAGGCAGTCGCTTCGATGCTCGGAGCTTTGGGCTTCCCCTCGTCCGCTAATGCTGACGCGGCGCAATAAATGTTTGTGAGAATGAGGGTGATAACTGGGGCGATTATTTGCGTGCCAACGGTTTTCAACAAAGGCTTTCTCTCTTAGTGACGACTCTTCCGCTTCTTATTTACCTTGTCTAGGCTGATTTAAACATCAAATTGTTTTGAAGGGGCAGGGTTTTGAGTTCAGTGCTTTATATTTATGGTCAGCAGTTTAGGTGATTTGTGAACTGTTTGGGACAATACCTCGATCATGGGTGATGTTCCATGAGCCTGACTTCTAATCCAAAGGTATGATACTTTCAGCATATGCGTTTCCTTATAAGACTAGTTTTGCCTTTGCTTATGCTTCTGTCGATTGCCTCAGCGCCATCTATGGTCTGGGCGGACGAAGTGCCTGCGAACGGCACGCTGCCTGCTGGCAATCAGAAAGTTGTGCCCAAGACACTTCAGGCTGGGGCTACTTTTGATGATCGCAATTTGCCCCAGCAAACTATAAATGGCTGGTATCGCATACCGGCTTGGTTTGCCTGTGCCACCATCAGAAGAGAGACTGTCGATCCTAATGGCCGTGTAGAGAAAAGTGTTCGTCGTCGCGAGCGTGGTCGGCAAATTGACGCCAAAGGTCATATCTGGGAGGCGAAGCGAGAGCCAATCATGTATGACATTGATCAAGACAAGATGGTGGTGCATACAATACTAGAAGAGGAAGTTCCTCTTAGTGTCGTGCAGACCCAGGTAGTCATGGCTTACTATTTTCTGATGGTGTGCGAGCGAAAAAAAGATCGCGTCATTCAAGATAGTTATAGAACGGTGCAGATACACAGCTTTGCGCCAGGACCAGATGGCTCTATTTTTGCCCAGATTGAAAAGTCAGTTTATTTTAGGCCTGACGGCACGTTGAGAAACGTGTTGATCAATCCGGCCTCGTACGTCGAGTATAAAACTAGTGCTTTTTCCCCTCTCGATAGCGATGATAAGTTCAATTACAAAGACTCATTTATTGAATTTCTGCAGCGCTCGAATCACCCGGAGCTTATTCCTTAACTAGCTTCTTAACCGGCTTCTTAACTAGCTTCTTTATTGCCGTATGGCAGTGTCTGACATCTGATAAGATTAATCAAGTTGTAAGTACTGTAGGAAAAATTGCTATTGTATCAACCGACTAATTCTATTGCGCATTCTATTACTAATCCTTGGGCGCTTTTTGAAGGTTACTGCGAAGATTCCCTAGACGGTCTTTTGCTTTTGGCTGCACGTAGTTCTGCTGAGCGAGACTATGATCTAGGCACTGCTAATGGTGCCATTATGCTGCGAGACTTTTGCAAAGTAAGCGATTCAAGAAGCGCTACTGGTTGGATTGAAGCTTATGGATTTCCCTGGTCGGCCGATCGCGTACATCTAGATGAATTTGGTCTTGAGTACGGCGTTCTTCTTGAAGATGTGATTGAAAGAGCTCAATCTATGAGGTTGTTGCAGCGATTAACCTCGATTGTGCGTGGCAATATTAAGAGCAAAACTTATTACCAGCATGTATTGGCCTGGCCTGTGGCCGACTCGCCACTTGCTGGTGGTGGTAATTTGTTAGACCACAATACTTGGCGTGACCTTGCCCCAGCCCATATATTATGCGGTCGAGAGAACGCCAAAGAATTTTACTTCGGTCGTTTGCTTACTCGCCAAGAGCTTGCTGTTGCGTTTGTGCCGAAGGTTTCATCATGGTGTGGTCGATTGATGCCGCCCCTTCTTGAAGCTCTTGAACCGGTTGAAAGGTCGTTTTGTTCGCGGGTAGATTTTAGACCAGTTTTTGTCTCTTCAGAGTTTGGTCACATGGGGTTTGAGGCGGTTGTGAACTACGCTGCTGCCAGTGTGTTGCTTGAAGTTTTGCCGCGCTTGATTCGCGGAGTATTTCCAAGCCTCGCTGCAGGAGTTAGCTTAGACGGCCGAATTAACTTAACTAGGAGACAATTTTTCCCTTCGCCGCTTGCTTTGATGGCATATGAAATTTACAAAAAGCTTATGCCTGTGCAGATTATTGCAAAAGGCCAATAGTCGCCAATTCCAAAATGCGTGTATATACACCTAATTTACAAAAGTAAAGACCCCAATTCTACTTAAGAATCGGGGTCTTTACTTTTGGGATCACGAAAATGGGGCAGATGACGGGAGTTGAACCCGCGAATGCCGATACCACAAACCGGAGCCTTAACCACTTGGCGACACCTGCCATATCGTGCAGTTTTTATACTAACATGTCCGTCGTCATAGGCTCATCCGCGATTGGCGGCACAAATATTTTGTAACCAATAGATTTTGAGTTCAGACGAATTTCTCACTTAAGGCCTAGGGGGCTGAAGATAAATGGCAAGATGCGAGCCAATACTCCGCCTATGACGAAGGCCGCGGCCCAAGAGCCGAACCAGATTGAAAGTGCGATTTTCATGCCGCGCTCTTTGATCATCACGCCCACAGTGGCTATACAGGGGACAAAGAGAGTAATTACAATCATTGCTGTGACTGCTTGAACCGGCGTCAGGACCACATCAGCCAGGCCAAATGAGGCGAAGTCACGCCTAACTATTCCGAGAATGAAGGTTGTCGGTATGCGTGGGTCGTTAGGTAAATTTAGCCAGTTGACGACTATTGGCTGTAACACCTTGATAATTAAATCGAGCAGGCCGACCATTTGAGCCAAGGTAACGACAAATCCAGCTAAGAAGAACATTGGTGTGGCGTCAACCAGAAAATTCCAAGACTTTTTCCAGGTCTTGCGCAGCACATTGTCTAGGCGAGGCAGCCTCATCGGTGGCAGGTCAATCATCAAACCTTGCGATTTGCCGGGCAAGACCATGTTGAGTAGGACGCCTGTTATTGCCAAGATGCCAATCACTACAAAAAGATAGACAGCCCATGCCGCTCCGCCACCTGCCCGCGCCAGGGTCCCTGATACGACGCCTAACTGGGCTGAACAGGGGATGGCTACTCCAAGTAGTGCGGTGGCGATAATCTTTTCGCGGCGAGTGGTGAGGAGGCGTGTGGTTATTGTGGCCATAGTGACGCAGCCTAAGCCCAAAATCAGCGGAATAATTGCTCGGCCATTGAGACCAATTTTGTTCATCATCCGATCTACAAGCACAGCAAGGCGCGGCAGATAGCCTGAATCTTCTAGGACTGATAGACCAAGGTAGAAGCCAATAACGAGCGGCATTAAAAGGCCAATTAAATAGGTAACTGTTAGTGTGGCTAGGCCATATTCTCCGACAAATACGTTGCCGAGGACAGCCATAAAATTACGATACGACCAGAAATTGAATTTGATTTCGTCAGCAGGAACGGCTTTAGATGCTATTGCTTGATCTAATTCTTTGCTTATTACTTCGTTTTTCAATGTTCCTTGGGGGAAGTCAAACTTTTTCTCGCCTACTGTTATTGTGCTAGGAAAGACATTGGCGGCCAGTCTGCGAACCTGAGGCTCGTAGTAGACTTTCATTGTTTGCTTTTCTGTGAAGTCTACTAGATTGCCGGCAATCCAAACGCCCAACATCTGATAGAAGATCAGATAACAAACAGCAAATGATATGGTCGAGCCCCAAATAGGGTGGAGCAATAATTTACCCAGTTTGTTAGAAAAAGAGCGCTTGCTGCCACTCTGGACCACTGATGCTTCAACTAAATCGTTGACGAACTTACGACGGAAACTGTAAATCTCAGATCTATGACTAGGAACTGTTACACCACAGGCAGTGGCTGTTGGTTCATCACCTTCCACAATTAGCACTGCCATGGCTTGGGTAATTTTGCCAAGATTATTTGTTTGATTGATAATGGGTTCAATCAACTCTAGTAGCTCTGGTCTAATTTTCCCTGGTCGGGCCTTAGCCACCGCCGCCTTTATTTCTTCAATGCCTTCGTCTTTGACGGCTACGCATGTCAGTACTTCTACACCAAACTCGGCGCTTAGCCGTTCTAGATCAATGGTAATGCCGCGCTGTTTGGCCTCGTCCCACTGGTTTATAACTAAAATCAGGGGTTTGCCCATTTCTATCAGTTGCACTGTGAGAAATAGATCGCGCTCAAGGGTGATGGCTGAGACCACGTTAATGACAATATCGGCCGACAGAATCATTTTGCGGGCAGCGCGCTCTTCATCGTTAAAACTTGAAACGCCGTAAATCCCGGGAGTGTCAGCTAATTCGTTTGAGCCCAGATGACCGCGGGCGATGTCGATGGTTGTGCCAGGATAGTTCGATACATCAGCATCAGAACCTGTTAGAGCGTTAAAAATGACAGATTTTCCCACATTGGGATTGCCAGCCAGAACAATGCTCTGAACTTTGAGGGTTTCACCAGCTTTGTTGCTCCCTCGATGGTTGGAAGCGTTTGCCGTGGTCAATTTTGTGGGCGAAGACATAGTTGCGACCGTCGTCGACGGAATCTAATGAGGCTTATTGAGAAATTGTATCAATAGAATAGGTTGCTATGACGTACCTTTGAGTAATGCCTCATGAGACTTAATCACTACTGTGGTAACTTTGAACTCTGGGGGACCGGCGAATCGGCTGTATCGCCCTAGGGCTTGAGTTCTGGGATTGGCGTCTGGAAGCTGGTGGTAATTGATCATTAAGCAAATTTTGAAAAACAAGAACTTGCGGTCCTGCTTAGCTGTGGTCTTGTCAACGTGCGGTCTTTTACTGACCTCAGTTTGTGGCTTTCCTCTAGCGAGTGTGGCTATCGGGGACAATAATTCAGTCAAGCTTGCTGCAAATGAGAATCCGTCTACTAAAAAAGATTCTCAGCCCTATGTCCTTACACCTAAAGAAAATGGCGTACAGGAGATGGTTCTAGCCAACGGTCTTAAGGTGCTGTTACTAGAGGAGCATGCTTTTCCGGTTGTCACGAGTATGGTTGTTTATCGAGTTGGTTCGCGCAATGAAAATCTTGGTGAGACAGGCTTAAGCCATCTGGTTGAGCATTTACTATTTGAGAAGGTTGGGCGTTTTAGAAAGGGTGAATTGGGTGCGACCATCGCCCGCAACGGTGGCATGTTTAATGGTTTCACCAGTGATGACTTTACTGTTTTCTTTGAGACTCTCAGCCCAGCTAAATTACCGATGGCTCTTCGCATAGAGGCGGATCGTATGCATTCAGCTACCTTTACTGCTGAAGATGTACAAGCTGAAATAAAGCGAATTGAGAAAGAGCTAGATACCGAAGCAAAAGATGCAGCAAATCTTCTCAATAAAGAAGTCCGTTCAGCAGCCTTTCAGTTGCATCCCTATAAAAACCCAACTATTGGCTGGCGTAGCGACGTGCAGAAGCTTACTTTAGATGATGTGAAACGGCATTACCGCGACTATTATCAACCTTCTAATGCCACTCTTGTGATCGTAGGTGATTTCGATTCCAAGGTGCAAGCTGCTCAGGTTCAGAAATATTTTGGCGCCATCGCAAGCGGTGAACCAGCGCGAGCGGTGCGTGTGGTTGAGCCAGCTCAAAGAGCAGAACGGCGGGTCTACATGAAGTATGGTGGCAATTCAGATGTTGTCGCGATGGCTTACCACTCTGCCAATGTTCAGGACGTCGATGCTGCGGCTCTGGCTGTTTTGGAAAAGCTTTTGGTTTCTGGTGTTAGTGGACGACTTAAGACGAAATTAGTCGATTCTAAAATTTGTAGCAATGTGCGTTGTACTTTTGAAGCTAAGAGAGACCCCGGGCTGTTTACGATTAACCTTGCGTCTACACCTGGAACTAGTGCCCAGAAAGTTATTGAATCTTGTCAGTCTGTTCTAGAGCAGTTGCGTACTACGTTGGTGCCGGAAGCAGAACTCAAGCGTGCCCGTAATCACGCTGAGTTTCATGTTCTGGCTGAGCGCGACGGGCCCTATCGAACTGCTTTTCACCTGGCTTACGCTGATAGTATAGATTCTTGGCCGGCAGCATTTGCTTGGTTCACCAAGGTGCGTGCTGTCTCTTCATCTGATATTCAGAGGGTGGCAAAGCGGTACTTCAATCAAGAAAATCGTGTCTTAGGTGTGCTTTCTGGTGCTGCTAATAAGCCTGTGGCAGCAAAGAAAGACAGCAGTGCAAAAGATGGCAAAGAAAGCAAAGAATCTAAGGACAGTAAAGATGGAGCTGTTGTTAAAGGCAATAAAGATAGTAAAGAAGCTAAAGACAGCAAGAATACTAAAGATAGCAAGAATACTAAGGATAGCAGGGACGGAAAGTCTGACTCTAAAGACGATTCAAAGAAAAACTCAACTAAGGACAAGACAGACACTGACAAGTCTAGAAGGCCTAATAAAGCCGGTTCTCGGCATAAGACAGCCTGGGCTGAGCAGCGGCTTCCTTTCGGCTTGGCTGGTTGTGCTTATAAAAATGACGACGAGACTGTGGGTGATCTAACTCTGCGAGGTGGACGCGCTCTTCAGGTGGCTCAAGGTGCTACTGCTACTACTACTACTACTACTACTACTACTGCTACTGCTACTGCTACCAATTCTTCTTCTGGTTCGCAGGGAGCCGCAAAGGTTTCTCTTGTCGAGATTACTGCCAATCCTAATATAAGGAAGGCTGTTCTTAAAAACGGCATGACTCTGGCTGTGCTTGAAACAAAACTCAGTCCTGCTGTGCAAATTATCGGTGCAGTTAAGGCTGGTGAAGCTTATGAGCCCGTAGGCAAACGTGGGGTATCGGCTGTTCTTGCTCAAGCTATGGCTGATGGTTCCCCCAAATACCCACATCAGTTGGCTGTCACTGTGCAGGATGAGCTTGGCATTGCACCAAGCGCGATGTTGCGCTTTGATTCGGGGCCTCAGTGGATTAGTTTTCAAACACGCTGCCTCTCGCGTGATACCAGTACCATGCTGGGAATATTGGCCAGTCAGCTTCATGATCCACTCATCAAAGATGTTGATGTGGAGCATGCCAAACAAGTCGTAATCGAGCGGGTAAAGCATACTGAAGATACTGTAAAGGCTAGAGTCAAAAGGGCTTTGATGCAAGCTCTCATTGCTCCTAACACGAGCTTCTACCCCCTTGAACCTATGGATAAGGCTCGTTTTGTTGGGGCGCTCAAAGCCAGTGATTTGATTGAGTTTCACTCGCAGGCGATTAGACCTGATGCCACCACAATAGTTTTCGTTGGAGATATTTCCCTCAGTCAGGCTGTTGAGTTAACCGAGCGCAGCTTCGCCTCCTGGAATGGTAAGAGTACAGCTAAGAAAGTTTTGGTGCAGGCCAATCCGCGACGCATGCTCAAGTCGTCAATGACTATAGATAAGCGCCAAGACACTATGGTGACGATTGGTCGCCTAGTCGATACAGGCCTTGGTCGCAGCGATTATCCATTGCTTCTGTTGAGTGATTGTGCCCTAACAAGTCATCCGATTTTTTCGCGTTTTGCCCAAAAGATTTCAGGCGAGCTTGGTCTGTCTAGCAGCATGAGTCTTGAAGACTTAGCTTCTGATGTCGAGTCTTTGCCTGGCACGACAGTATGGTCAATAGACATGCCGTTGGTATCAAATCTGATGCCGGTTGCTGTGCGGTCCATTCAGTCAGAATTGAAAAAATTTGGTCGCACCGGACTAAGTGCTGAGGAGTTCGCTGAAGTAAGGCTATATTTGAACGGGGCACTGCCGGTGCGCTGGATGGCAAATAGTCAGTTAGCAGCGCACTCAATTCTCGACTCAGTTGTGTTGGATGGAGCTTGCGATCCCCTGCCGCTGGTTCAGCAAGGCATTCGCTCGTCTAGCCTGGATAGCCTCAATCGCTTCGTTCGTACTACTTTTAAGCCGGACCGCGCCACTCTAGTTGTTGCCGGCACAAAGCAAGCCATCGGGCAGGTGCATGGCTTAAGACAAGATGAGGGTGGTACCGAATCGGGTGCGCCCGGAGTAAATAGTTCGGGCGCACCTGGTCACTAATTTTGTACGAACTTCCGATGGCAGGTCAATGCAGAAATAAGCAGCTGCTAATCTGAGAAAAGATCGCAAGTCAAGTGGTCGAGATTGTAAATCATGAGCACCTGTTAACAATGGCTCTTCTTGTTCTATATCCACTGCACTGTTGGTAGCCTATCTGAGAGGAGTGATCGCCCGCGGTAGTCAAGTGGTGCTGTTTGGCTGCATTTGCTTGAAAACTTCCGCTGACTAACGGTAATAGTCCTAAAACTGGCTATTGAGCTTAATTTAGAGAGCAATGTAAACTTAGGGGAGGTTGTCATTTATTTAATCCGATTGGCTCAAATGCTGCGTCTCGCCTATTTTCAGCCACTTGGTCGATTTTACATTGGGGGTGAGATGCCATCTCTGTGCCTTTCTTCGGTTGTCGTGAAGAAAATTGACTTTCTAGTGACAAGTTCGATAATATGCAGCCATGGTTACCCCAGTGGCGTTGTAAGAGATGACTATAGTGCTCAACTACGATCAAGAAAAACTGGAAATGGAAGGTCTTCCCGAGTATGTGCGTGACAGTGATGTCAGCTCGCGGGATGCATTTGTTTCAATTTCCACCAGGTCATTAGCGGAGAGAGAAGCTCAACGTACTGCTTCTACATCTGACTGGCAGTCTCAGCGAGACACCGGCTCCTTCGCACGTATTACAACTGAAGTGGAGACTCCGAAATCTGATGAGCTTGAGGCTCTGTGGCCCGGAGTGCATCAAGACTTTTTGCACTCTCCTAAGCGCACACCTAGCTTCTACTTGACGTTAGGCTTCATGGCCGGTGCCTTCCTCTCTATGGTAGGAATCTGGGGCTATTCATCAGTCTCCGGAATGATTGCCAATAATCCCCAAGCTAGCAAAGCCGTAGTTGCCACTGCTGGTTCGCCCGCCGCTGCCCCTGCTGGTCTGTCGGTGGCTGTCGTTCCAAGCGGTAGCGATCCGAATTCGCTTTTGGTGCCAGCCCATACAAGTGTTGAGATTCAAACTGGTGACACCCTTGCTGCCATTGCTCTGCGTGAGTACAAGCGTGTTAGCCCTCGTCTCCTTGATGAGATCTGTCGAGCAAATGGTCTTAAGAATGCCAACTTCTTGAGTCTTGGGCAGAAAATCACATTACCTAACTATCAATCAACTGCTCAAGTGCAAGCTCAATCGCAGGTTGCTGCAACTGCTGCTGCTCAAGTACACTAGTACTCAAACATCAGTTGAATACTCAATCTCAGATAACGCTCGTGCCTGCCGAAACAACCAACGGCTCATCTTCAGCTACATCTCTTTCCGGTAAGTCTTCACCGACTAGACCAGAGAAGAAACCCTTGTCGCCTGAAACCAGAGGCGACTACACTGTTGAGCGGATTTTCGAGATGCTTGCTGAGAGTCTCGACGGCTACGAAGTTCGGGCTCCCCAGCTCGATTTAGCCCACCATATAGAGAGGGCCTTTAACACAAAAAAGACCGGAATATTTGAAGCAGGAACTGGTGTTGGCAAGAGTTTTGCTGCATTGATACCAGCTTTCTTGGCTGGTAAGAAAGTGGTTGTTTCAACCGCCACCATTGCTTTACAAGAGCAATACATGAATAAAGACATTCCCATTCTCAAGGAGATCTTTCCCTTTGAGATTAACGCCGCTTTGCTTAAGGGGCGTGGAAATTATCTGGGCATTCGTCGTTTTCGTGACCATGTTCTTGAACAACATATTGATGATGATTTTGTCGATTGGGTCAACAACACGCAAAACGGTGATGTCTCGGAGTTAGACTTTGTTCCGCCCTATGATGTTTGGGGTGAGATCAACTCTGATTCGGATGACTGTCTGCGCAACAAGTGCCCTAGTTTTGGCAACTGTTTCTATTTTGAAGCACGCAAACGCGCCGAGAAAGCCGATATTCTTGTGGTCAATCATGCTCTGCTCTTGGCAGATGCCGCTTCTGGCGGAAGTATTTTGCCGCCTTATCAACTCTTGATTGTTGATGAGGCTCATCACTTACCTGATATTGCCACCGATGCTTTTAGCCGATCAATTAGCAATCGCGGTATTCGCATTTTGCTGGGTAAGGCAGTTAAGCGACTCAATCCGCCAAACAATTTGATCAACGATATCGAACATCTATCGGGTCAGCTCTTTGTCCGCTTAAATATGATGGCACGCTCAGCTAGAATGCGTCTGCGTCAGCCAGTTGAAGGGGCCATTGAACTTATTTTTGCCCTCAAGACACTGCGCGATTGGTTAGAGAATCAAACATTCGAACATATTCTTGATGTGGATCTTTTGAGAGAGAAAGCTCAACTTAAGGCCAAAAGCATCATCAGCACCATATCTGGTTATTGTGCCTGCCTAGAGTTAGTTGCCGCTCCTAGTGCCGAATGGGTCATGTGGTTAGAGCGAACTGAAAGGCAAGAAGTGAAAATTGAAGTGGTGGCAGCTCCACTTGATCCTTCGCATTTCATCTCTGATCTACTCATCAATAAAGGTGGGTTAGAGACATCAGTCTGGATGTCGGCAACTCTAGCTACTGCCGGCGATGATCCCTTTGAATTCTTCAAGCGTTCAATAGGAGTTGACCGGTATGTCATTCAGGACCAAGTGCCCAGTCCTTTTGACTTTGAAAATCAAGCACTGTTGTATCTTCCTCAGAACATGCCTGAGCCGAATCATTCTGATTTCTTTGCCAATGCTCTCACTGAAATTGAGCGCATAATTGAACTGACAGAAGGGCGAGCCTTTGTGCTTTTCACAAGTCGAGCGGCTCTCAATAATGCTTACCAGGCCTTGGCTCCGCGCATGCCATACGAATCGCGCAAGCAGGGTGATATGCCTAGACAAAAACTTGTGGAGTGGTTTAAAGCTACACCTCATGCGGTTTTGTTTGGAACTTCTAGCTTTTGGGAAGGTGTCAGTATCGATGGTGAGCAACTTAGTTGTGTAATCATCGACCGTATTCCTTTTCAGGTGCCAGATGATCCGGTGTATGAAGCCCGTTGCGAGCAGATGAAAGAAGACACAGATCGCAGTTGGTTCAATGATTTGGCTTTGCCGCATGCCACCATGCGCCTAAAACAAGGGGTTGGTCGCTTGATTCGCACAAAAAAGGATCGTGGGCTAGTGGCCATTCTTGATTCACGGTTGACTAAAAAATATTACGGCCGCAAAATCATCGAATGCTTACCGCCAATGAAGTTGATTCGCTTACTGCCAAGCGTTGAATCGCACATAATGGAAGATTTTCTTGACCTTGGTCAAGATTATTCTGGTTAGGCAGGCCGTTAGCTAAGTTCTATTTCTTCTTCTGCTTCAGTAATTGCCTCTTGGGCTCCGTCGTGACGCACTAAGCAAAGTGTGATTGGGCAATTGTCTACAATGTAGTGAACAATTGGGTCTTTTTTCATCAAGAAGAATTTTGGACCACCAACATTAGTGGTGCCAACATAGAGAATATCGGCCTTGAGTTCAATTGCGGTCTGGACAATGCCACTGGCAACTTCGCCAACTTTGACGATGCCTGAAGCCTTGATGCCTTGCTCTAGCAAATCTTTGACACATTGATCTATCTGTAATTGCGCTTTGTCAGTAGGGCGGTCTGACGAGATAAGTTGGGCAATTACACCCATTTTTTCGGGGTCAGGAATAATTCGCAACAAGATAATTTCGGAGCCAGTAGCTTTGGCATGATTGGCAGCCATTTCGATGGTCTTGGCGCTGCGCTTTGGTGAGCTAAATGCTACTACCAGTTTCATGTCGTTCACTTTCCTTCAAGTACAGCCTTCAAGTACAGCCTACAAGTTCAGCTAATTTGTGCAGCCTAAGCGTGCCAGATTGTTCTTAGTATCATATAGGTAACTGATGCCAATGTAGCTGCCACCGGTAGAGTTAATACCCAAGCCAATAAAATTAGCTTCATTGTTTTCGGATTGAGTTTGTCTTTGCCGTGGACTGGGATGGTACCACCGGCAACTGCTGAGCTTAAGGTGTGGGTGGTGCTTATGGGCGCACCAATATGAGAGGCAATCAAAATGATTACCGCTGTACTCATTGAAGCACCAAAGCCCTGCGAATGGCTGAGCTTTTCTCTACTAATTTTTGTGCCAACCGTACGAATCACGCGCCAGCCACCAATTATAGTTCCTAGAGCAATAGCTAGAGCAGCTGAACCCATAACCCAGCCTGGCACTTGATCGCTGTGGTAGCCGTAGCTAGCAAAGTGAGTGGCGAGAATAAGGGTGATTAAGCCCATAGTTTTTTGCCCGTCGTTGCTGCCGTGAGAAAAGCTGACTGATGCGCTAGAAAAGATGTGTAACCAGCGCATTACTGCGTGTTGCTCGGGCGCTTTTTTCGCGTCTACTTCGCGTTCCTTTTCTTTGGTTATTCTTAGCGTGACCCAGGTTGTGATATAGCCTGCCGCAAAACCTACTAATGGCGATATTAGCAGGGCCAGAATCACCTTTTGTAATTCATGCCATTCCACACCACTGCGCCAGTCTGCTCCGTTGGCTACCGCTGCAGTAATTCCGGCGCCGAATAGACTGCCAATTAGGCAGTGAGATGAACTAACTGGTATGCCATACCACCAGGTGATCAAATTCCAGACTACCGCAGCTACCAAGACAGCTACCACTATTGGCAGTGTCACCGATGCGGCGGGAATAATTTTAGTAATGACTTGGGCTACTGCAGTGCCAACGAGCAAGGCTCCCATGAAGTTGAGGATGCCACTCATAACAATTGCTACGCTTGGTTTAAGGGCCTTGGTGTAGATGACCGTGGCGCAGGCATTGGCAGTATCGTGAAAGCCGTTGACAAAGTCAAATGCCAGAGCAAGTGCAATCGCCAGCACCGCTATAACTGTTTCTAGTTCCATCTAATTCTTCTTTGCTACGGTTCTTCAGTTTGCTAAACGTCTTCGTCTTCGATTCTATATATAGTCTTTTGAACTTGATACTTGCGTTTTAGCAGGTCTATGGTTAAGGGTGAGTTAAAGCTAGCAAAGTTTTTCTTAAACCTGCTTTAGGAGCTGATTGTTGTCAGGAAGGGCTTTAATAACCGTGAGTCGCCACACTTGCTTCTACTGGTTCAAGTTCACTTGGATCTGCGTAGACCCAAAGATCTCCTTGTCTCCACAGTAGTGGATGATGCACGAGATATCTATATACTAGTAGCTGACGAATGATGCGACGAGCAGATGGATTTTGCTCTCCGCGTCTATCGTTAGCAAGTCGCGTGCGCAACTGAATGGCTTCGCGCTTTGTCCAGCAATATGCCGGCCCAGGGTTATTGCCTCTAGAACGACAAAGTATCGCTACTTTGCCCGAGGGCTGTTCCCAACCTAAAACGTAATAATAATCTTGATTCATCACTGATAATAATAAGTCATATTTGAAATAAGTCCAGTGAACAGTAGCCAATAAAGGCCGTGGAGAGTATGGATTCGAGCGCTCAATCTTTCGCCAATATAGTGATCTTTCATCCAGCAGCTATCGGAGATGCTGTCTTAGCTACGCCTGTTGCTGCTACTTTAAGGCTAAATTATCCTGGCGCAAAAATAACATGTTGGTCTCACGCATCCTTGCGACCGCTTTTACTTGGACTCTGTCCATCCATTGATGAATTTGTCGACTTTCATAAAGAACTGGGCTTCTTTGAACTGCGCAAGCAGTTGTTGGCTCTGAAGCCTGACCTATTTATTGATCTCTCTAATTCGTTTCGCGGCGAATTTCTTACCAGTTTCACCAAAATCAGAACTCTTCATTATGACAAGAGTGACAGCAACACGCCTTCTCAACAACATGCAGTTGGCAACTTTTTGGAAACTATTCGGGCTATTTCGCCTGAAACTCCTGCTCGCCTTTTTCCCACGCTTTATCCTGATGCCATCGCCGAAAAATTGGTTCCGGAGTTGGTGGCAGCTCATAACCTGCCTTATGGTCCACTGATTGGCTTAGTGCCTGGAGTCGGAAACCTGCGTCCTCATCGGGGATGGATATTTGATGGATGGGTTTATCTTGCTAGATATATACTCGACGAGTATAAGCATATACCTGTTTTGATTGGTGGTCCTGAAGATTTTGAGCTGGCTCAACGCATCAATATGGAAGCAGGTTCTCGCTGCATCAATTTGTGCGGGCAGCTGCAGTTGGACGAGACTGCTGCTATTTTGAAATGTTGTGATGTTGTGGTATCAGGTGATACTGGCCCGGCCCATATTGCTGTAGCCGTTGGCACTCCTGTTATCGGTTTATACGGGCCTACTTTTCCCGCTCGCAGTGGGCCTTACGGTAACTTCGATCAGATCCTTGATCAGAATCAGGCTTGTCAGTGTATTGGTGCAAAATATTGTCAGCTGACCGGACCGGGTCAGCCTGGGGAATGCATGGGCAAAATCATGTTGCCTGAAGTGCTAGAAAAAGTGAGGCAGGCAATTGGTTCTGATGCACCGAGTTCTAGTCAACAAGACCGCTCTGATTCGCCACCAGGAGTTTTTTTTGAGCCTGAGGTTATGCGCGAAATGGAAGAGTTTATGAGGTCGCAACGGCCGGCGGAAGTTGAAGAGACCTAAAGATGCAGCGTCCGCCTTCCTAATTTAAACTGCGTGCAGCATCACATTGGCTGGGCCTGTCAGTTGCTCTAGAAGCACTTTCTCTTTGTGATTGAAATAGACTTTGGTGTAATTCTTCCAGTTGCGGTTGAAGTCGCTCACTGATAGCTCTTTTACCACTGCTCTTGGTAGTTCGAGATTAACAAAGTCGAAACTGCCATCTGAGTAGTGAGCCAGTCTTTGAGTGGCTTCCTTTTGCACCACATATGAGGCAATAGTTTGCCATCTGTTTTGGTCAAAGACCTGAAGTTTGATCATAAGAGAAGCCTGTGGCTCCATTGCTTCGAATTTCATTAGACGGCAATAGTGCGATAGTGAAGTAATTTCGAGGGTGCCTTGTGAAAAGAATAGTTCGTGGTCATCAGCGACTTCTGCGCGGTTTTGCTTGTCTCTAATGCTAGCTGTTTTGGGCTGAACTGCTGGTGGTGTCATGTCGATGGTAGACGGAGAACTTGCAGTATTCGATGTAGGGTGGGCACTATATTGAGCATTGCTTGCGGAATTTTCTGCTACTAGGTGCAGGTGTGGTCTTTGTGATGCTAATTTCGCCGCCGCTTGCCATGTATTTTGTCTTTCTTGTTCGGCAGCTAGGCGAGTTTCTTCGGCCTTAACATATTCAGCTTTAACTCTTTCAGCTCTGTCTTTTGCGGCTTTTAATTGCTCTTCTCTGGCTCTGGCTGCTTGTGCCTGTTCTAATTTGGCTTGGGCTCTCAGTCTATTGGCGGTTGATTCAAGTTCGAAGTGCTGCTCAACTTCGTTGTTTGATATTGAGAAGTTGCTGAGTACGACCTCAGGAATGCTATCTGATGGCATTGCTGGTCTGGCATAGTGGGCTAGGTCAAATTTCGCTCGTGATGTTTCTGTGAAAAACTGGCGCTGATAAATTTGTGCTTCTTCGGCAGTAGGTAAGAGTAGGACTTGCGAAGGGAAAATAAAGGCATAGTTGTTGAAGCCGTCGCAGCGGTTGGCTACTTCCCCTCTATTTATTGTTAAAATCAGACGAGCAAAGCGCGCATCGCCATATTCCTTTAGCGCAATGCTTGCCAAACTCTCACCAGCTTTAACGGCATGCTTGATTCTTCCACTAGATTTGAGAGTTTTTGTTCTGGCTTGGTTCTGCATCTGCGTTTCCCTACTGAAAGAAGTTGTCAGCGAAATTCTGGGTTCTCGCTTGGTGACAATATCTATTCGGGTTGGCCAAATTTTCGACAGATGCCAATATTAAATCGGTGAGCGCAAGACCCACCCCTTCGGTGTCGCGGTGTGGCGTATGAAGACCCTGCTGGCTAACGCTGCGTCTTGACATCCGCGGTCTGTACAATTATATTTGAGTTTCCGCCAGATTTTTTCTGTCAGCCGGATGCTCAAACTTACTAATCGAAGAGCTTCCTTAATATGGCCAATAACAACGCGTCTGCAGATGCTGCAAGTAATTTAGACACTCAACCTGTCAAACCAGCTCCCGACACTGGTCAAACACCTGTTGGGCTGATGAAAGACGCTGGTGCTGGGGTTCCAGAGAGAAAGCCGGAAGGCAATCTTGAGGGCGGCACGACTCTGCCCGAGAAGTTCCGCGACGCTGCTGGTATAGACAAACTACCCGCTCCTGGTACTGCCAATGTCGCCGCTCGCAAAGTTGAGGATGACGCTAGTCACGGTGGGCCGGTCAGAGTTCGTCAGCAAGAAAGTATGGTCACTCCTGATGGCCAGACCGTAAATGGCAGACTATATACAAAGCAAGGTCAAGAATATTTTGCTCAAACTGAAGGTGAGAATCGTCGAATTTATCCGGTTACTCGCAGCGAGACTGGAGTTCCCACACTTCAGGCTCCAGATGCTAGAGCTACTCGTAACAATCGAGATGCAGAGCCTGTCGCTCGGGCGGAGGATACTCCGGGTGTACGGCGAAGGGAAGTAGATCCTGCAGTAGTTAAGCCTGATGAAACAGGTGGTCGTTTGGGAAGAGATGGCAAAGTTGTTGACGGCACGCTAGAGACAGGTGGACGCCGAAGAGACGCAGAGACTCCTAGCGGTAGGCCTGACGAGAGCAGCGGTCGTGTGGCAAGAGACGGCAGAGTCGTTGATGGCACTCTAGAGACAGGTGGACGTCGAAGAGAAGCAGATCCTGCAGTAGTTAAGCCTGAAGAAATTGGTGGACGTCGAAGAGAAGCAGATCCTGCAGTAGTTAAGCCTGAAGAAATTGGTGGACGTCGAAGAGAAGCAGATCCTGCAGTAGTTAAGCCTGAAGAAATTGGTGGACGCCGAAGAGAAGCAGATCCTGCAGTAGTTAAGCCTGAAGAAATTGGTGGACGTCGAAGAGAAGCAGATCCTGCGGTAGTTAAGCCTGAAGAAATTGGTGGACGCCGAAGAGAAGCAGATCCTGCAGTAGTTAAGCCTGAAGAGACACCAGGGCGTCACAGCAGAAGAGATGCCGATAGTGCGGCTACTCCTGATGGAATGACTCCACTGCGAAGCGAGCGCGAGTTAAGAGTCGAGCAAAATCGCGCTGTTCTTGCTGGTCAGGGAGATCAAGTGCAGACGGCACAGGCTGCAGCACTTGCTCAATTGCGGGCTCAAGCGGACAAAGCTGCCGTCCCCACTCCTGTCGCAGACACTAAGGGCCAACCTTCTGGGGTCAATCCAGGAAATCAAGATTCCAAGCCAGGTTCCGAAAATAAGGGCATTCCGGCTGTGCCATCTACTACAGTTGCCGAAGTAAGACTGCCGGGGCCCGACAACAAAGGTCAGAATCCGGGGATAGAGCCACGTTCGGTTATGCCCACTATTGACGGCAAGAGTGTGCAGCAGCTGGTTACTGAGAGTAAGCCGTTTCAGCAGCTTCCGCCGGAGCGCCAAGCTGAGATTATCAAAGGCTTGAATGAAGTTCAACGGCCGCAGCAGCCAAATCAAGCTGACAAGCCAGTTGACTCTGGCGCCAAGCCCGTTGATCTTGGTGTTAAGTCTGCCGATCTCGGCGGCAAGCCGTTAGATTTTGGCGCGAAGCCAGTAGATCCAGGCATGAGGCCTGTTGAAGTAAAGTTGCCTGACGGCAAAGCTCAAGAGGTTAAAACGGGCGAGTTAGTTCCCGGGCGAGGCCTCGATCCATCCGGCAATCCTCTCAGAGGGCCAGACGGAAATCCCATGAAATTCAGTGATATGGTCGCTGCTGGCATTAAGCCGGGTGACATCTTGAGGCCTGGTGATTTAAAGCCGGTTGAAGTGAAACCAGGTGAAGGTCTCAAAGCTGGAGAAGGGCTAAAACCGGGAGAGGCTCAAAAGGTTGCTGATGCCATTGCTGGTAAGGCGATTGACCCAGCCCTTGTGGCCAAGCTCGGTGAGGGTCTAAAGCTCGGTGAGGGAATAAAAATCGGCGACAAAGTTGCCTTGCCTGGTGCAGAGCTGCCTGGCGGCAAGCTGGCTGCCGATTCTGCTGCGATACTTAAAGAAAAGGGCGGTGTTACAGATGCCGCTATACGCACGCCGACTTCAGCGCTTTCGGACATGGCAAAAGCGCTTGGATTGAATGCAGAGGTTACTCGCCCTGCCGATAGCAAGGTGGTCAGCCCGCAAGATTTGAAATTGCCTGATAGTGCGTTGAAAGTTGCTGCTGATGCACTAAAGTCAACTACCGTTGACGTTGGGAAAGTGGAGGTGAAGGCTGATTTCAAGGGTCTAGATGTGGCACGTTCTGATAGCGCGCTTAATCTGGCTGTTAAGCTACCGACCGCTGATGCTGCTTTACCTGGCGTTAGAGAAGTTGTTAAGACTGACGGAGCAATTGGTGCCAAACCGGAAGCTGCAGTGAAAACTGATATCGGGCGACCTGAATCATTTGCGCAGAAGATAGACGGTGCTTTATCTGCGCCTTTGGCAGCGGCTCAACGATTTGAAGTTGATAAGAACGCACCTACGGTCAAAGTAGATCAAGTAATATTACCTGGCGATAAACTTGACACGTCAAGTGTAACTAGAATTGAACTTGATCCAGATAAAAAGGCTACTGATACCGCTGGTAGTGCTGCAAAATTCGATGAACTTCTCGATAAAGCGAAGAAACAAAGAGAAGAAGAGAAGTTTGACGAAGAAGACCAGTTGAACTCACGCAATGCTATGATGATGGCTCTGTTGGCGCAGAAGAAACAGAAGCAAGAACAGGAAGAGAAGGAATTTCAATTGCGCAACGACGATGCGAAGAAGAAGGACGAAGACAAGCGGCGACGCTATGTGGTCAAGGAAAAAGAAACCCTTGAATCTATTGCCAAGAAACAATTGCGCGATGTTCGTTTGGCGGCTTTGATTTATGAAATCAACAAACATATGCTGCCAATTCGCATGGAAAAAGGCAAGCAGGTTGTTGATCCCAGACCTGGTACGGCTATTTGGTTGCCTACTGAAGCTGAGATTAAAGAGTTCCGCTCGCGCCTATACGCTGCGACCAGCACAGACGCTGGTGCCGGAGCCCCCGGTGCCAAATTCGGCAGTGCCGAAGATGAGTTAGCCTCTAAGTTCGGCTCCGGGTGGGATGGAGCCAAAACTGGTGCTTCTGCAGTTGATGGCATGTTGGGCTCGGCTGTAGCTAAGAGTCAAACCCGGCGTGAGAATATTGAAAAAATTCTTGGGCCAATGTCTGACAAGCCGAGCGACAGCGCGCGCATTAGGTATATAGTTCGCCTGACTGATTCGATTGAATCTGTTGCTCAGAAACATCCAGCCTTAAAAGATGCAAGTTTGTGGCCGCTTGTTGCTAGTGTTAATCACTTGCCTACTGGTCTTGATCAATTTGGGCGGCCAGCAGCAGAGTTGCGTCGAGGGATGGTACTGGACATTCCGCTGCCTTATGAGATCGAGCGCTTTAGGCTTGAAAGTAGTGCTGAAGACTTAGATGATGAGCTTGATGACGAAGATGATAGCGATCAATTATCAGCTGATGAAGCTGGTGAAGATCGGTCTTCGAATAGTGATCTCGGAGTCGAGACTTCAGACTCGGCTCCAGCCGTTTCTACTGATTGGGAATCGACGGTCAAGCTTAAGTCAAGTCATCCACTTATTGCCTCACCTGTTCTTTCTGCTGGCATACAGCAGGCACCAGCAGTGGTACCACCCGTCTCGCCCACTTTGACACCACCGGCGACACCTGCTTCTGCACCGCTAGCGGCACCGACTCCGATGCCGTCACCGACTCCGATGCCGTCACCGACAACTGTGGCCGTCAAACCAACTTTCCCTTTCTCCTCTCAACAGGCTGCGGTTACAGCTAATCCTACTTTGCCGTTGCCAGTGCCAGTGCCAGTGACAACTCAAGACCAGGTTCAACCTTCTACTTCTGCAACGGTTCCTACTACTTCATCGGCCACACCTTCTGCTTCTGTCCAGGTACCAGTTCCTGCAGCCGTTCAGAATCCGATTCCGGGCCCTATTTCGCCTCCTCTTCCTCCTCAAGCGATAGGGCAACAACCTTCAGCTCAGCAGCCAGGACGACAATACGCAGAACAACAGCACACTATGGTGTCGCAGCCAGTATCACCACAGCAGTCAGGTCTTCCTTCTATGCCCGCTAATCCTGCTGCCCCGCCGGGCAATGCACAGCCTAGCTCACAGACTGATACTAATCCGGTATTGAGTGCCGTGCCAGTTATTTCTCAAATTCAGGCTGGCGCCGGAGCACGACCAAGTCAATTGAGAACTGCACTTGATCAACCCCCAATTGACGCTGGTGATCGATTTATCTGGCAGCTTGATCCCAGCGTGCGTCTGGTGAAATCGACTATGAAGTGGGATCCCACCGTGGGCGTTTTTCGCTCGCAGCTTGAACTCTTGCTCAATGAGATCTGGTATCCAGTGATCTTTTACGAAGTATTCCCTCACATGGCAGTTCGTCATGAGTACCTTGGCGGCGGTCGGAAGAAATCGGTAAAGATGGATCTTCCACCCACGCCTGCTCAGGAGCTAGCCGATAATGACTTGGTGAATAACTGGCAGCGCTATTGTCACAACTTTGTTGCTCAAATGAATGGTCCAAAGACAGGTCCGCCCGCCTAATGATTTAGCTTTTCTCCGAAATCAGCGGAATTAATATTAAATAGACCGTTTTAGGGTCTTAGTGCCTCACATGCCTGCTCAAAATGTTGCCCAGGTAACAGTTTCTAAGATGCACTTAGTTATATATTAGTGGTCCTTAATCTTGAGTCCGCTGCGCGCAGTTTGGGCAAGGCATCGACTGAGAGAAAGGGCTTACTAGGCAACTTAGAAGTTTGATGGGCAGATAAAAATTTCTGCTTGGAAACCAGCAAGTCGTTAATTGGCTGCCTTTTAAGTGCATAGAAAGATAAGAGATATTGTGTCTGCCTTTTCGGGAGCTTGATACTTTGGCCGACAGTACTGAAGCAAAAGACGAGAAAAAGCCAGAGCCGGTCGCTTCGAAGGAAACGGCTGAAAAGAAACTCGACGGTGTACTTGAACATGTTGCTGCTAAAGACTCTTCCATCAAGTCTGGTTTGGGTTCTCAAGACAAAACTGAGACTGCTGTTGCTCTTAAGGCGCATGATGCTGCAGTGCTTAAGAGCACCGATGTTAGCGAATTGCCTAAGGTGGAGATTGGCTCTGGTGGTACATCAGCAGATACTCCTGAGGCCAAACCTGCCACTAAGCTGGTAGAAGTAGGAAAAGACGGTAAGCGCTTCTTGGTCGAAGTGCCAATCGAAGAACCGACTGCTAATGCAAGAAAGACCGAAACTGTATCTACTAGCGGCAGTGCTGCCAGAACCGAAACTGTAGTTACCGGCAGAGATGGCGTAAGAACTACAACGACTGTGCCTGTAGAGGCGAACCAGCCGGAAGTCACAATCACCGGTAGAGATGGTGTCAGAACCACGACACCTACGCCGGCTGAAGAGTACAAGCCGGAAGTCGTTGTCACTGGCCGAGACGGTATCAGAACCGCGGCCCCTGTTGAAGTAAAACCGGTAGCGACTGAAACCGGTGAGCATCCATCGGTTGACGATAGGCAAATTGCAGTGACCTTGAGCAACGGTACCGTGACTGGTGACCGTACCGTGCCGATTGCTGCTGATAGGGCTGTGCCGAACGATTTGGATCAGCCACCAACATCGTATGTAGCTACTAAGGGTGTGTATGAGGTTTCGCCACCGCCGTTGATGGGCGCGAATGGAGACTCTACATACGTTAGCTATGCACCTACTCCTGGCTCTTCCGCTACCGATAGCTTGCTCGATGTGAGCGGCGGCAAGCCCGCGCTTCCTAGCGACCAAGCGGGAACAGTTAAATCAAACGATGAGCTCATTCGGTTAGCCACAGAAGAGGCCGTGCGAAAGGCTACAACTAGTACTGGCAATACCTACACCAACAGCTATACCAACTCCTACGATGGTTCGGCGCCGCTAACTACTGGCTCTGACGGTAAGGCCGTCGTTCGTGGTCCTCAGTCGTTAGATCCAGGCTTACCTCCGATCTCTAAAGGCGAAGAGTCTTTTGAGCCGCGTGAAACTTATACAGAAGCTAGCAATAGTCGACCTAGTGATGCATCGATTGTGGTGCCCACCAAACCAACAGTGCCAGTCGACACAGCTAAACTTGTGGTAGTCGATATTGGTGCTCCGCCCTTAACCGGTGACAATACCGTTGGCTCATCGACTTCGACTGAAGTGGCTGTTGCGGCACCAACCTCAGAGCCGGTGGCTGTTGCCAAGCCTACTCTTCAAAGTGATACCACTTTTACTGGTCCCAGCATAACTTATGATGCTATGGGCAATGTCACTGGTGTTGAGTCTACGTCTTCTCCTGTGCCAGCTCGCGATGCAAAAGTCGAAGATTTTTCGCCTCCAGTTGCCACTAGAGATGCAACCCTGGTATCGGAGAAGGTCGAGAAAGCTGCTGATGTGCCCACTGAAATGGGGCCGGTTGCTATCTATCCTCTTCGTGATGCGCAAGGCCGTGTGATTGCCACTAAGGACGGTCAAGGTCAAGTCGCAGACTTCAAGTATGGCGAAGACGGCAAGCTCTCTGAAATTACCAGTTCTTCTGGCAATCTCAAGTTGAACCCCGAGACCAATACTTGGGAGGGGAAAGACCAAACTGGCGCCGTCATTAGTGTAAAAGAATTGACTCTAGACAAAGATGGCAAGCTGGAAATGCTATTGCCGGATGGTAGTCGCCAGACTCGACAGGCTGATGGCAGCACTGTTATCACAAAGCCTGATAATAGTCGCCGAGAGCTTGATACTTTTGGCAATACTATAAAAACTGTTAGCTCAAGCGGCGAAGAAAGTAGCTTCAAATACGACAGTAAAAACCAGCTCACCGAGACTGCTGGTCCTATGGGGACCTTTGTAAAAAATGCTGACGGTAGCTGGAGTGGTCCTCGCGACAATGTAGCAAAAATTCAAGTCGACCCCAGCGACGGCAGTGTTCTTTTCGACTTTAGTGATGGCGGCACGCTCAAGCGAAGAGTAGATGGTAGTCGTACTGAGTTCGATAGCGATGGTTCTTCGAGAAAATACGATACCAAAGGCCAGCTCTCTGAGATGTGGGGCACGAAGGGCGATTACTCAAGCTTTAAGTATGACGAGCAAGGCAATCGCACAGAGATGACTCTCTGGCAAAAAGACCCGGCCACTGGTCAGTACGCAGAGCAGGCTCAGACCTTTAAGGCTGAAACGCCCGGCGGACCGCTGACTGATGCAAGCAAGAAGTATAAGAGTGTTGATGTTGATGCAAAGACAGGCGATGTCACCTATGTTCTTGATAATGGCTCGAAGAATGTACAACACTTAGATGGTCGCCTTGATCAAGTAATTGGTATCGAACCAAAAGCCACTAAGACCTTTAGTGATACTGCCGGCAATATTGTAAGGGTAACTAGTGCGGATGGTACTGATACTACTTATAAATACGATGACAAAAATAAGATAATTGAAACCAATGGCCCCCTCGGCAACTACAAGCTTAACGCTGATGGAACTTGGACTGGACCACGTGGCAATGTAGAATCTATCAACGTTAGAGCCACCGATGGCTCGATGGCGATGGTGTTGAAAGATGGTACTAAAATTGATGGTGCTGCTGATGGTGGCAGAACTGAGTACGTCAATGACACTGTTAAGCGCTACGATGCTAAAGGGCAGCTCAGTCAAATGTGGTCAGCCAACGGCGATTACACGGCTCTTAAATATGACCAAGATGGCAACAATACTGAAATAGATGTATTCAAGTTTGATAAAACAACCGGCAAGTATTCAGATAAACCTGAAACATTTATTGCTGAGTATCCTGGCGGCCCGCTTACCGATTCCAACTATAAATATGCTGATGTTATGTTCGACCCCAAGACTGGGGATCTCACCTATTACCACGACAATGGTTCAAAGACATTACAGCGCTTGGACGGTAGAGTCGAGCAAACTATCGGTATTGAACCGAATGCCACCAAGACATATAGCGATTCTGATGGCAATATAGTAAGAGTGACCAGCGCTTCTGGCGTTGAGTCGACTTATAAGTACGATGCTAACAATACGTTGATCGAGACAAATGGGCCAATGGGTAACTTTAAGCGAAATGCTGAAGGAACCTGGGATGGCCCCCTTGGTAACGTTGAGTCTATTAATGTGAGAGCCGCTGATGGTTCAATGTCTGTTGCTTTCAGAGATGGTACTAAAATTGATGGAGCGCCAGATGGCAGTAAGACAAATATCGTCACTGATGCCTCTGGCAATGTCGTTAAGGTAACAGGTTCAAACGGTGTCGAAACTACCTACCGATATGATGAGAAGAATACTCTTGTCGAGACCACTGGCCCGCTTGGAACTTACAAGCTAAATGCAGATGGTACCTGGTCAGGACCGAACGGGAATGTTGAATCTGTTAGCGTGAGACCATCTGATGGGGCTACCATCATCGCGGGCAAAGATGGTTTGACCATTCAAGGTAACCCTGATGGCAGCAGGGTAGAAGTCAGCAACGGTTCTACCAAGAGCTATGATGCCAAAGGTCAACTGTCTGAGTTGTGGGCCGCAAACGGCGACTACACAAGCTTTAAGTACGATGCTAATGGCAATCGCACAGAGATGAACGTCTGGCAGCCAGATAAGAAAACTGGTCTTTATCCAGATAGTCCACAGACCTTCAAGGCTGATGGCACAGATGGTGCCTTGTCCGATGGTGGTAAGAAGTATAAGAGTGTTGAAGTCGATGCCAAGACTGGAGACATTACTTATGTTCTCAGTGATGGTTCAAAAACCACTCAACATCTAGATGGTCGCATTGACAAAGTGATTGGCACTGAGCCTAACGCCGTCAAGACTTATAGTGATACCGCTGGTAATATCATAAAAGTTACCAATGCTGATGGCGTAGATACTACCTATAAGTATGATGCCAACAACAGGGTCATTGAGAGTGACGGTCCTCTTGGTTCATTCAAGCGAAATGCTGATGGCACTTGGAGTGGACCTAGAGAGAACATGGAAGCCATCAGCGTCAGCGCTAGCGATGGCACAATGATGATGCGTCTCAAGGATGGCACCACCATTGCTAATGCTCCCGATGGCAGTCGTAATGAATATGCTGACGGTGCAGTCAGGCAGTACAACGCTAAGGGGCAATTGACTGACCTCTGGGGCGCCAATGGAGATATCGCTACCTTCACTTACAACGAGAAGGGCGAGCGCACTAGAATGGAGTTCCGTCAGCCAAATGACGACGGCACTTATCCAAAGGATCCAAAAGTCTTTACTGCCAGCCCTCCTGATGGTGTTCTTCAAGACTCTGGTAAGACTTTTAAGAGTATCGAGATCGACTCAAAGACCGGAGACATTACTTTCACCAAACAAAACGGCAGTGCCGAACTTCATCGCGCTGATGGAAGCAAAGATGTCATTCTCAAGGCCGAAGGTGGTCTCAATCCAGTTTCGGTTACCACTGACAAAGATGGAAATGTCATTAAGTCGGTGGATGCGAATGGTGCGGTCTCTAGCTTCGAGTATAAAGATGGTGTTCTCACTAAGGCTAGCTTGCCTAGCGGTCAGTGGGAGCGTCAGGCAGATGGCTCTTACAAAAACGGCGATCAAACCATTAGCAGTTTGCGCGCCTTGTCTGACGGCGGTGTTAGCTATAAAGATTCTAAAGGGCTTGATACCGTTATTGATGCTCAAGGTATGCGTACAGTTATAGATGGCGCTGAGAAGAAGACTTATAACCAGCAAGATCAGTTAACTAAAATTGTTGAGCTTATTCCCGGTGGCACTACATACAGCTTTAAATATGACGCTAACGGCGTTCTCAGCGAGGTGACGAACAAGACCGGCACTTGGACTCGGGTTGGCGAGCCTGATGCAAACGGTGTAGCTAGCTGGGTTAATCCAGCAAATCCTAATTTTAAGTGGGAGGGTAAGAACTCCACAGAAGGAGGAGAGTACACCCATACTCGCGTTAACCATGACCATTCAGAAGTGCGTAAAGACAAGGACGATAATGTCGTTGGAGTCACCAATCCTGATGGCAGTAAGTATACATACACTCGTGATGCCTCCGGCGCTGTAACGGGAGTTGAGTTCACCAGCAAAGATGGTTTAACCACCACCAAGATGAATACTGTTGGTGGAAAAATTGAGATTGGAGACAATGGTCTTGCGAAAAGTGTTGACTCCAATGGTCTCGTAACTACGTTCGGCAATGACGGTCGTTTCGTCAAAACTGACGCCAGCGGTCATCTCGTTGCGCAGTCTGACATAAAAGGGACAGTTTTCACCTACGACCAGAGCGGCAAGCTTTCAGCGATAATTACAAAAGACGGTGTGTTAGAGAAAACAGCTGATGGAACCTGGCAGAAATCTACGACCGCTGCCGATGGTACGTTGAAGATTGACCCTGCAGGCGCATTTAAAGGTGAAATAACCTTTGATGCCACCACTGGTAGGCAGACTTGGGTCAGTGCTGATGGCACTTACACTAAGGTTGCCAATCCTTGGGGTGGTTCAACGGAGACATTCCGGGGGGCTGATGGGGTAGTTAACAAAGAAGTCGTAACGAACAGAGGAACAGTCACCGAGACTAATTATTCTAATGGCGCTATCAGTAATATTGTTGAGTTCGATAGAAAATCAGGTCACATCAATAGTATTGCTGATGGTGGTGCACCACCGTTAAAAACTACTTTGCAGTATGACTCCAATGGCAAGCTTGTCTCTATAACTGATTCAGGTAACAACAAATTAGATATCGCTACAGGGCAGACAATTAAAATCGACCCAAGTGGCGTAATCACTATAAAAGATGCTGCCAATCATACACAGACAGTTATTGATGCTTACGGCAAGACTGTCACGAATACTGTTGATGGTAGCAAAGATTTCTATGCTTCTAATGGTGCATACCTTGGTCATGTTGGAGCGGCAGTTCCTGCTGCTCCGAAGAACACAACTCCTGATGGATCTACTGATAATGCTGCACAGAAGGGGCCGCTTCAGGCGCCGGCCGCTGAATTGCCTAAGACGAAGCCTGTGGCTGAGCCCATCCTTGTTGTTGCAATGACTGACAACAGAACTATTGAGCAGAAGAGAGATGCCGCTGCTGCCGCGAAGGTAGAAGAGGCTGCGAGGGCTCAAGAGTTAGCTAAGCGTCAAGAAACTGTTAGAACCCAAGAGACCGTTAGAGCCCCAGAGACTGTTAAAGCCCAAGAGACTGTTCGAGCTCCAGAGACAACCAAAGTGCCAGAGGTGGCTAAGGTTGCAGCTCCGTCCGCGCCTGCTCCAGAACCTAAGCCTGTTTATGTGGAGCCAAAGCCAACAAGTCCACCGGTTGAGAGCAAGTCGACTACTACGCCAACGCCAGTCGTCGAAAGAGCAACGACCTCCCCGACGCCTGTGGGTGAGAACAAGACCACGACTTCACCAACGCCGGTAGTCGATAACAGGACTACGGCATCACCATCATCATCACCATCAACATTACCTACTAACGATTCGTCGAAAGCGTCAGGTCCTCCACCGCCTCCAGTTGGTGACAGAGTTGTTTCTGCGCCTGCGTCGGCTGCCGTTGTTGTCTCAACTCCTGAAAGAGCTCCTGTTCAACAAACAGTCGAGAGAGTCTCTCCTCCATCTTCATCTGTGGTTGTATCTCCAGTTGTCACTACTGTAGAAAACAGAAGTTCAACGGGGGCCCCTGTTGCTTCGCCGGTGGCAGATAGCCGGGTGGCACCAACTGTAGTAGCAGATAATCGACCAGCACCGGTTGACAATAGTCAAGCCCGCAATGTGACAGATCCTTCGCGTGTAGTGACTGCGCCAGCCACAGGTGGTCCTACTCCAGTTGAGGCTGCTAAGCCAATACCGGTTGCCCCTGTGAGTAACGCGCCTGTGGGTAGCGCTCCTGCGGTTAGTCGCGACACAGTTTCGGCCACTGTAGTGGATTCAACTAAGGCTCCAGTAATCAATACTGGTATTGCCGGTGGTGTGACTCCTGCTGGCGCAACTCCGTCCGGCAACCCGACAGCAAACACCGGTTCTCCTAGTTCAGGAGCCACTAGCAGTCCATCCTCGAGTACTATCACCGCTGGCGTGAACCCTTCAACAGGGCAACCCCCGGGTACGAGCGGTAGCACTGCAGCAACTCCAGGTACAGTCGGCGGTAATTTAGCCCAACAGTCCACTGGTTCTGGAAACGTGTCTGCTTTGCCTGCTAATTCCGCTACTAATGTAGGAGCAGTAGCGGGAGCTGGTAACCAGGCGCAGCAATCTGCAGGAACTGGCGCAGTGGCGTCATTGCCTTCTGGAACCGCAGCCGGGGCTGGAACTACGGCAGGAGCGGTCAATACGGCTGGGACGGTTGCGGGAGCTGGTAACCAGGCACAGCAATCGGCAGGAAGTGGTCCAGTCGCGGCATTGCCTTCTGGAACGGCAGTTGGAGCTGGAACTACGGCCGGAGTTGGAACTACGGCCGGGGCTGCTAGCCAGGCGCAGCAATCTGCAGGAACAGGCGCAGTGGCGACATTGCCTTCTGGAACAGCAGGGGGCGCTGGAACTACGGCCGGAGCTGGAGCCACGGCAGGAACTGTTAACCAGGCGCAGCAATCTGCAGGAACTGGCGCAGTGGCGTCATTGCCTTCTGGAACCACAGCCGGGGCAGGAACCACAGCCGGAGCTGGAACTACGGCCGGAGCTGGTAGCCAGGCGCAGCAATCTGCAGGAACTGGTCCAGTGGCGTCATTGCCTTCTGGAACCACAGCCGGGGTTGGAACCACAGCCGGGGCAGGAACCACAGCAGGGGCAGGAACCACAGCAGGAGCTGGAACTACGGCCGGAGCTGGTAGCCAGGCGCAGCAATCTGCAGGAACTGGCGCAGTGGCGTCATTGCCTTCTGGAACCACAGCCGGGGCAGGAACCACAGCCGGAGCTGGAACCACAGCCGGAGCTGGAACCACAGCTGGAGCTGGAACCACAGCTGGAGCTGGAACTACAGCCGGAGCTGGAACCACGGCCGGAGCTGGTAGCCAGGCGCAGCAATCTGCAGGAACTGGCGCGGTGGCGTCATTGCCTTCTGGAACCACAGCTGGAGCTGGAACCACAGCTGGAGCTGGAACCACAGCTGGAGCTGGAACCACAGCTGGAGCTGGAACTACAGCAGGAGCTGGAACCACGGCCGGAGCTGGAACCACGGCAGGAACTGTTAACCAGGCGCAGCAATCTGCAGGAACTGGCGCTGTGGCGTCATTGCCTGCTGGAACCACAGCTGGAGCTGGAACCAC
>JAUYRX010000023.1:0-182358 GCA_030696635.1 Candidatus Melainabacteria bacterium | reverse complement strand
CCAAGACCAGAAGGTAGATCCGAAGGCGGCTTCAACCGTGGACCAAGACCAGAAGGTAGATCCGAAGGCGGCTTCAACCGCGGACCAAGGCCAGAAGGTAGATCCGAAGGCGGCTTCAACCGCGGACCAAGGCCAGAAGGTAGATCCGAAGGCGGCTTCAACCGTGGACCAAGGCCAGAAGGTAGATCCGAAGGCGGCTTCAACCGTGGACCAAGACCAGAAGGTAGATCCGAAGGCGGCTTCAACCGCGGACCAAGACCAGAAGGTAGATCCGAAGGCGGCAGATCAGGCGGCGGCTTCAACCGTGGACCAAGACCAGAAGGTAGACCCGAAGGCGGCAGATCAGGCGGCGGCTTCAACCGTGGACCAAGACCAGAAGGCGGATCCGGCGGCGGCTTCAACCGCGGACCAAGACCAGAAGGCGGCGGCTATGATCGTCGTCCCCGTACAGACGAAGCTGCCCGTGGCGACATGTCACCTGAACGCAAAGCAGCCAGCATCGCTCGCAAAGTAAATGATTACTTCGATGAAGCTCCCGTTGAGCGTACTCAGACTGTCCGTTATGGTGGTCATGAAGAATCCGGTCCAGCAGCTGTTGACCAGGAAGCTGTCGATGAAGAATTCATCTATGGTCGCAATGCTGTAGTTGCATTCCTTATAGAAGGAAAAGTTGCGGTCAACAAGATCTACATGGCAAGTGGTTTGGAATCAGACCGTCGCATAGATAAGATCAAAGAATTAGCCAAGGAAAATTCGATTGTGATCGCCACAGTTGAAAAGCGCAAACTCTCGGATTTGATCGGTGATCGCGATAAGCACCAAGGCGTAGTTGCCCAGATTGCTGCTAGCGAATATCTTGACATGTCAGAGTTTCTCGATCAGTTCGACGCTGAGAAAGCCGCACTAGAGGCTGAAGGTAAGAGTTTAGACGGATACACCGTGGCCATTCTTGATGGCATTGAAGATCCACATAATATCGGTGCCATTGTCAGATCTGCTGATGCTGCTGGCGTTAAAGCTGTCATTCTTCCCCAACGCCGTTCGGCTGGTCTTACTCGTACCGTTGCTAGAGTGAGTGCTGGAGCGCTTGCCAGTATGCGTATGGTGCGCATCACCAATCTTGTATCCACTCTTGAAAAGTTGAAAGACCGTGGATTTTGGATCGCTGGGTTAGCACTTGAAGGTGCACAAGGGATTTATGAAAGTGATCTTAAGCGGCCAATCGCTTTAGTGATTGGTGGTGAAGGTGATGGCATAAGCCGCTTGGTGTCTGAACACTGCGACTTCTTGGTGAAAATTCCGATGCATGGTTCTGTGCAATCATTGAATGCTTCCGTTGCTGCTGGAGTGATCTTCTACGAGGTTGTCAGACAGAATCTGGCTTCTAAAGTAGTAACGAAGGCTCCAATTGAAGCAAATAGCGCAATTTCTGCGCCTACAGAGTAGAACGACTAGTCGTAATATTAAGTTCGTGTATCGCTATTGGTCCTAGGCCAGGCAATAGTTTGACACTTAAAAAATACTCTGTAAGAATTTACTCTGCCTATCACCGATAGGTAAGCGCAATTATTTTGCTGGCATTCATATCTTCAAGAGATAGGCCGCAAGTAATTGTCGATTTCGCTGGTGTAGCTCAACGGTAGAGCAACGGTTTTGTAAACCGTCGGTTGCGGGTTCGATTCCCATCACCAGCTTATGGGTGGATGTCCGAGTGGTTAAAGGAGACAGGCTGTAAACTTGTTAGCGAAAGCTTACGCTGGTTCGAATCCAGCTCCACCCAAACTTTTGACCTGAGCGATAGCGCGAAAGGCAAAGTAGGAAACCAAAGCAACCTCTTTACAGGTGGTTGCTTGAAAGAGAAAAAGCCGATCAAAATTTTCCAAGAGTAAAGAAAATTTTGAGGAATCCAGAGAATCGAGAATCACCGTAGATAATAGAATCCTCGTAGATTTACGTGCCCACGTAGCTTAGCGGTAGAGCACCCCCTTGGTAAGGGGGAGGTCACGAGTTCGATTCTCGTCGTGGGCTCCATTTAAACCGAACCTGTAATAAACCATCCAGGTTCAAGTCCAATAGGCCCTGCATATCAGAATCATTTGATAGTCAGTATCCGTAAGAAGCAGTAATTTGTAAGGAGAGTAGATAGGATGGCCCGTCAAAAGTTTGAACGCAACAAACCAAACGTGAACGTTGGAACGATCGGGCACGTTGATCATGGCAAAACATCGTTAACCGCAGCTATTACAATGACTTTGGCCAAAACCGGCCAAGCCAAAGCTAAAAAATACGATGAGATCGATGCTGCTCCCGAAGAAAAAGCTCGTGGTATTACCATTAATACCGCTCACGTAGAATACGAAACTAACTCACGTCACTACAGTCACGTTGACTGCCCAGGACACGCTGACTACATCAAGAACATGATTACTGGTGCTGCCCAAATGGACGGCGCTATCCTCGTGATTTCAGCTAACGATGGCCCTATGCCACAAACTCGCGAGCACATCTTGCTTGCCCGTCAAGTTGGCGTTCCACACATCGTTGTCTTCTTGAACAAGTGCGACATGGTCGACGATCCAGAATTGATCGAACTAGTTGAAATGGAAGCCCGCGAATTGCTTTCCAAATACAACTTCGACGGCGACAATATTCCGATAATCCGTGGTTCTGCTCTCAAGACTCTTGAAGGCGACCCCAAGTATGAGCAAGCAATTCTCGACTTGATGAAAGCTGTCGACGAGCATATCCCAACTCCAGAAAGAGATTTGGACAAACCATTCTTGCTCGCTGTTGAAGATGTGTTCTCAATCACTGGCCGCGGTACTGTTGCCACTGGTCGTATTGAGCGCGGACAAGTTAAAGTCGGTGAAGAAGTAGAAATCGTTGGTCTGCAAGATACACGCAAGACAACCGTAACTGGCGTTGAAATGTATCAGAAGACCCTTGACTCTGGTATGGCTGGAGACAACGTTGGTATCCTCCTCAGAGGTATCGACAAGACCATGATCGAACGTGGTCAAGTTATCGCCAAACCAGGCAGCATCAAGCCACACACCAAGTTCAAGGCTGAGGTTTACATCCTCTCCAAAGAAGAAGGCGGACGTCACACTCCATTCTTCAAAGGCTACAGACCACAGTTCTACATCCGTACAACTGACGTGACCGGTTCCATCGAATTGCCAGAAGGCGTTGAGATGGTTATGCCTGGTGACAACGTTGCCATGGACGTTGAATTGATTCAACCAGTAGCAGTTGAGCAAGGTATGAGATTCGCTATTCGCGAAGGCGGACGTACCGTCGGCGCCGGCGTAGTTGCTTCAATCATCGCCTAAGCTAGTTACCTAGATTCGAATCTAGAATCAAATTGAAAGAGGACTGCTTTTCAGTAGTCCTCTTTTTTTTGTCACAAATTAGTGCACCATATTTAGTGCTATCTAATATTTTCCATCATGAACGATTCTGGACTAGCAGGTTCTGCTCCGGCAGCTTCTCCACTGCAGGCGTTAACGCGCTCAAACAAAACTGCAGCTTGCATCCGTCTGCCTGTGCGCAATTCTAACCAAGCAATGTCTCTCAGTGTGTCGATAAAGGCCAAATCGGAAAGCTTGGCTTTTTCAAAGAGCGATACCGCCGTTGTCAGATCTTGTAGCGCTTCTTGATCGCGACCAAGTCGAGCTTTCATCTTGCCCTCTAGGCTATACGCTAAGCCCTGAATTTCGAGTGATTGATGACTGCCTTTGAGTTGCTTGATTATTTTGCCATTGACGATCTTGGCTTGATCGTAACTACCACAGTGATATAAGACGATGGCTAGTTGCCATTGATATTTTAGGTTTTTCGGATTGGCCGCAACCAATTTGGCAAGCAAGGCGTTAGTCTCTGCTGGTTGCGATTGGCTGAGATTTTTGAGAATGGCGTTTTCGGAAGAGTAGTTCTTAGAGTCATGTGCTCGCTGGACAGCGACAAAAAGATTCTTCAGGACCTCTGCTTTTGACCAATGCCCAAGATTTTTCAATGGCATCGCCGCCACTGCTCGACCAGGCTTTGCTACCTGCATGGGTGGCGAAGCTGTAGCGTGCCTATTCTTTCCACGCATGCTCTCAAGCTTTGAGGCTGCCATACTGAGCGCGGCAATGATTATGACTATGGTAACTACAGCAGCTATAGCCATGCCAATGTGGCGCATTGGTTTGCTTAAATCTGCATCTTGTCCTTTTCGACCTAGTTTCTGATTGGGAGAGCTTCTTGATGTCTGCACCAAATGCGATGTGCCAGTAGTACGCTGCCCGTCAGCCGATTTTTGTAAGCCATTAGATTGGCTGTCCTGGCTTTCTGCCGCGGCGACTAGTATGTCTTTTACTAAATCTGATTTGATTCGTTTACCGGATTTGTCGAAGCGATAAGTCATGGTTGGTGGCAATTTGTCTGAAGTAATAAGAAGAAAAGAGGCTGCCAAGAGATATATTTATCTTTCCCCCTCCAAAACGCCCTAAACAGCTCAATGCTTAAGACATTGCTGAGGTTGCCTGATTGTTGAAATTAAGGTGTGACCTGATGTTGCGGTTGTTAACAGTGATTCGAATCAATTTCAAACTATTTTTTTACCCTACTAGACAGCTGAAACCATCACGGGCGCAGTGCTTGAGAAAAATATCTCAACGTAGTTGCTTGATTTGACCCTATTGGAAACCAAAGCTGAAATAAATTTACTCTGGCGCCCCCGGGCGATCTCTGTACAATGTGTGGTTCGTTCGCTGGAACGGTCAACCCGTGCCGTCCGCAATTATAAGAGGCAGTTAATGCGTCTTGTTGCTAGGGCCGGGGAGATTAGACTGGTGCCCTATCGGATATGTATTAAGTGCATCCGGTATAGCTAAGGTCTTGATGGCGACGTTATCGCTAAATGCGATTACTTATGTTGAACGCATCCTGGTTATTCACTAGGAGCACTAGGGAGAAAGTAGGCAATATGGCAAGCGCCAAAAAAACAAAAATTGATGCCGCAGCGTCTAAAGTGCAAAGAATCCGCATTCGTCTTAAGTCTTACGACCACAGATTGCTCGATAAGTCTTCAGATCAGATCGTAGATACTGCCAAGCGCACTGGTGCGACAGTTTGCGGCCCAGTGCCGTTGCCAACCAAGAAGCGTGTTTATTGCGTGTTGCGTTCACCGCACGTTGACAAAAAATCGCGCGAGCACTTCGAGATCAGAGTGCACAAGAGATTGATTGATATCAACGATCCAACACCAACTACCGCTGATGCGCTTATGCGTCTTGATTTGCCAGCCGGTGTTGATATCGAAGTCAAACTCTAAGGTTTGTACTTAACAGTTGATTTGATGCAGATTTGAGAAGGACTTAAAAGCCATGACATTAGGCGTAATGGGAAGAAAAGTTGGAATGACTCAGGTATTCGATGAGAATGGCCTGGCAGTTCCTGTCACTGTAGTTAAGTTGGGCGAGAATATCGTTACCGAAACCAAAACTAAAGAGAAGCATGGCTACGTGGCTGTGCAGGTTGGTGGCTTCGCAATTAAAGAGAAGAAGCTCAACAAGCCTGATCTTGGCGCTTTCAAAAAGAAAGAGATCCAAGCTTTGAAGCCTTTGAAGGAATACCGCGTCGATGACGTTTCCTCCTATAAGGTTGGCGAAGCTCTTAAAGTCGAGACCTTGCTTACCCCTGGTATGAAGGTAGATGTCCGCGGTAAGTCGATTGGTAAGGGCTTCCAAGGCTGTATCAAACGCTATAACCACGGTCGCGGACCAATGAGCCACGGTTCTAAATTCCACCGCTCTATGGGTTCTATCGGCGCTGGTACCACTCCAGGTCGCGTCGTTCGTGGTCTTCATATGCCTGGTCACATGGGTGACGACAATGTTTGTGCTCGCCGCTTGACTGTGGTGAGAGTTGATACCGAAAAAGGTCTGCTCCTTGTCAGAGGCTCTGTACCTGGTGTTGACGGTGGTTTGGTTGTGATCTCCGCATCTGTAACCAAATGGAATTAGTTTCTGAACTTAAGAGAGAGAAAGTAAAATGACATCCGCGCAAGTAGTTGATCTCAAAGGCAAGAAACTGAGTGAAGTAACACTCAGTGACGCAGTCTTTGGCATTAAGCCGAACATGGGCGTAATTCACAATGCCCTGGTCAGACAGCTCGCCAATGCCAGACAAGGTAGTGCTAACACCAAAACCAGAGCTGAAGTTCGTGGTGGCGGCCGTAAGCCATGGCGTCAAAAAGGTACTGGCCGCGCCAGAGCCGGTTCTATCCGTTCACCTTTGTGGGCTGGTGGTGGCGTTCCGTTCGGTCCTAAGCCGCGCGATTACTCCATCACTATGAACAAGAAGATGAGAGTGCTTGCACTTAAATCTGCCCTTGCCGCTAGCGTTGAGAAGTTGGTTGTCGTTCAAGACTTCGACAATCTCAAAGAAGCGAAGACAAAACTATTCAGCCAAGTATTGAAAGATCTTGGACATGAAGGCAAGAAAGTGCTTGTCGTTCTCGACTACGCTTGCGATGTTTGCGCCCGTGTTGAACGTGCTGCTCGCAATATTGACGGTCTGAAAGTGATCGCCATGAGCAACTTGAACGTCAAAGATTTGCTTCATTACGAAGTCATCCTCACTAATGCTAGAACTCTTGAAGCAATCAACAATCGCTTCGAAGCCACCAGCAAAGAAAAAACCGAAGGTGACAAGCCGGTAGTTAAGAAAGCGGCGAAAGTAGAAGCTAAGGCTGCTCCTGCTGCCAAAGCTGAAAAAACACCAGTCAAAGATGCTGCTGAAGCTCCTAAGAAAGCCGCTGCTCCTAAGAAAGCTGCTGCCACAAAAGAAGTAGATGCTGAAGCTAAAAAGCCTGCTCGCGCTAAAAAAGAGAAGAGCGAAGAGTAATTAGAATATCTAAGGACCAAGTGAGATGAACAAACGTCATTCGCAAATCATCATCAGACCAATGATTACTGAGAAGTCTGCTCAACAGATGGAACTCGGTCAATACACTTTCGAAGTGATGAAAGACGCCAATAAAGTTGAAATTGCTCAAGCTATTGAGCAGATGCTTAAGGAACTCTATCCGAAGAGCAAGAGCGAGGTCGTCTCTGTCAATACAAGCGCTATCCGCGGTCGCTTCAGAAGAAGCAAACGTCATGGTCGCGCTCCAAAAGACAGCAAGAAGGCTATTGTCACCATGTCTGGTGATCCGCTCGAGTTGTTCACTGCCTAATTTTTCAATTAAGCACTCAACTCACAGTTATGGGAATTTTTTAGGAACAGTAAGATGCCTACCCGCAAAGTGAATCCAACCTCCGCAGGCCGCAGGAATATGTCGTTAGCCGATTATTCGGATGTAACTACACATACTCCTCTAAAGAGCTTGCTGCGCCCCTTGAAAAAGCATGGTGGTCGCAACAACCAAGGCCGTTTGACAGTCAGACATAAAGGCGGCGGCCACAAACAGGCCTACCGCGTTATCGACTTCAAACGCAACAAGCATGACGTCCCTGGCGTTATCGCAACTATTGAATACGATCCAAACCGCAACTGCCGTATCTGTCTGGTGCATTATGCCGACGGAGACAAGCGCTATATCTTGGCGCCAAACGGTATCAAGGTTGGTGAAAAAGTTATGTCCGGGCCAGCAGCTGAGATCAAGAACGGCAACGCTCTTCCTCTTCGCGCTATCCCTCTAGGTACTATGGTTCACAACGTTGAATTGACTCTCGGTAGAGGCGGCCAAATGGGTCGTGCTGCTGGAGCTCAAATTCAAGTTCTGGCCAAAGAAGGCAGATATGCCACCTTGCGTTTGCCATCTGGTGAAATGCGTATGGTGCATCTCGAGTGCATGGCCACCATCGGTCAGTTGGGTAACACCGACGACAAAAACTTGCGTCTGGGTAAAGCCGGTCGCACTCGTTGGTTGGGTATCAAACCTACCAACCGTGGTGTCACCATGAACGCCATTGACCACCCACATGGTGGTGGTGAAGGTAAATCGCCAATCGGTGGTAAGCCGCAAACACCATGGGGCAAACCAGCTATGGGTTACAAAACTCGTCGCGGTAAGTCTTATACATCGGACAAATTCATCGTTAAGCGCAGAACTAAGTAATTTTGGAGGTTTAAGTGTCTCGATCGCTTAAAAAGGGACCATTCGTTCATCCAGCACTCGTAAAAAAAGTTGATGAGATGAATAAGAAGGGCGACAAACGCGTTATCAAATCTTGGTCTCGCGCTTCGATGATTGTGCCCGAAATGATTGGCCACACAATCGCAATATATAACGGCCGGAAACATGTTCCTGTCTACGTGACTGAACAAATGATTGGCCACCGTCTCGGTGAGTTCGCCCCCACCAGACTGTTCAAAGGACACGCCGGCGGAGACAAAACTGGCAAAAGAGGCTAACCCAAAGTTAGTACTGGCAGTAAGTTAGACCGGAATAGTTAGAAGGATCGCAAAAGTGGAAAGCAAAGTTTGCGCAAAATGGATCAGAATGTCACCGCGGAAGGTGCGCCGTGTAGTCAACGAGATTCGCGGTAAAGAAGTTGGCGAAGCTAGAGTTATGCTCAAGTTCATGCCTTACACTGCCGCTCGCGTCGTTGAGAAGCTGCTTTACTCAGCCGTTTCCAACCTCACGCATGCAGAAAAGCAAGCCGTGTCAGATTCGGAAGCTGACAAATTCAAAGTAGTAGAAGCATTCTGCGACCAGGGACCAACTCTGGAACGCTTCCAGCCAAGAGCAAGAGGCCGGGCTTATCCCATCCTTAAGCGCTCCAGCCACATCACGCTGAAACTTTCAGATATATAAGTAGAAAGCGCGAAGCAAGAGCTTCAAGAGTTAAAAGGTTCAAGAGTCAAATTGCGAGTCAAAAGACTCGAGTTAGAGTAAGTGAGGACTAAGAAGTTGGGTCAGAAAGTAAATCCTGTTGGTTTTCGCGTCGGTATTCACCGGGGCTGGGCTTCTAACTGGTTTGTTCAGAAGAAAGACGTTGCCCCTCTGATTGAAGAGGATGCTCGCCTTAGAGCCTACCTAAAGAAAGAACTCTCTGGCGCCGGTTGCTCCAAAGTAGAAATTTCTAGAAAAGCAGATCAAGTAACAATCGATATTTATACAGCCAGACCAGGTGTGGTTGTAGGTAAGGGCGGCCAGGGCATCGAAAACCTGAGCTTGAAACTACGCGCCTTGCTTAACCGTACTGGTCTCGACATTAAGATCAACATTCTTGAAGTCAACCGCGTAGATCTCGAAGCGAAGCTAGTTGCCGAGTCAATTGCTCAGCAATTAGAAAAGCGTGTTGCTTTCCGTCGTGCCATGAAACAAGCAATGCAACGTTGTATGCGCGCTGGCGCTATCGGCGTCAAAATCATGGTTGCCGGCCGTTTGGGCGGTGCTGAAATCGCTCGTACAGAATGGGCCAAAGAAGGTCGTATTCCACTACAAACCCTGCGTGCCGATATTGACTACGCTACTGCCGAAGGAAATACCATGATGGGTATTATCGGCATCAAGGTGTGGATCTTCCGCGGTGAATTGGAGCCTGGTCAATGGTCACCTCCAAACATCAAGACGCAACAAGAACGTTCACAAGAAGGCGGAGCTCGCAACAGTAATAAAGAAGCGAGAGATCCAGTTAAGTCTGGTCGTAGACCCAGGAAGGCAGGTCAATAACCCATGTTAATGCCCAAGAGAACAAAATATAGAAAGATGCAGCGCGGTCGCATGTGCGGCGCTGAATCAAGAGGAGTTGAAGTCCAATTTGGGGACTACGGCTTGCAAGTACTCGAGCCTTGCTGGATTACTTCACGCCAAATAGAAGCTGCTCGTAAAGCCATGGTGCGTAGTGTGCGCCGCGGCGGAAAGATGTGGATTCGCGTTTTTCCAGACAAACCAGTAACTAAGAAAGCAGCCGAGACCAGAATGGGCTCCGGTAAAGGTAACCCAGAGTTCTGGGTAGCCGTTGTCAAAACCGGACGCGTAATGTTTGAAATGTCCGGAGTGGCCCAGAAAGATGCGCACCACGCTCTCGAATTGGCCGCCCAGAAGTTACCTGTTAAATGCCGTGTAATTGAAAGGCATGCCGGAGGAGCCGCGAAATGAGAGTGCGAGAAATGAGAGAGCTTTCCCCTGAGGAGCTGAATGCACGTATTGATGAGACTCGTAAGACAATCGTCGACCTACGTTTTCAGTTGGCTCTGAGAAAGTTGGAGAGTCCAGCAAAACTGCGTTTAGAAAGAAAGAAACTAGCGCAACTGCTGACAGTGGCTACTGAAAAAGTCATTTTTGTCACTGCTTAAGAATCTAGACTGATTCAAAAAGCTGGACTGAGTTAAAGAGAGAGACTAAGGGGTCGAGAAATGCCAAAGAAGGTATTAGTCGGGAAGGTTGTATCCAACAAAATGGATAAGACAGTTGTAGTAGCTGTTGAAAGCCGTTCACCGCACCACAAGTATGAGAAGCAAATTGCCGAGACGCGCAAGTTCAAAGCTCACGATGCTGAAAACAAGTGTCAAATGGGCGACGTGGTTCGCATTGAAGAATGCCGTCCATTGTCCAAAGACAAGAGATTCACCGTAGTTGAAGTGACTGGCCATGCCATCTCTAATAAAGCTAGCGAGGTATCTGCCTCATGATTCAGCAAGAAACTAGACTGACCTGTGCCGATAATACTGGAGCTAGAGAGCTTCTGTGTATCCGAGTCCTAGGCGGATCGAACAAAACATTCGCAACTGTTGGTGATGTCATCGTGGCTACGGTCAAGGATGCTCTACCTAACATGCCCGTGAAGAAGTCAGAAGTTGTCCGTGCAGTTGTTGTACGCGTCAAGCAGAACGTTAGTCGTCCAGATGGTTCAACCATCCGCTTTGATGACAATGCTGCTGTGATTGTTCAAAAAGATGGCAACCCAAAAGGTACTCGCGTGTTCGGACCAATCGCACGTGAACTTAGAGACAAGAACTTCACCAAGATCATTTCATTGGCTCCGGAGGTTCTCTAAAAATGGCTTACACAGCTAAGAAAGAAATGTCAGTGCGCTACACCAACGCTCCCATTAAGACCAAAGTCAAAATGGGCAACAAGCAAGTTATCTCGCGCGCTCTCGTTAAGCCAAGTGCCACCAATTTGGTGCCTTCGGTTCACGTCAAACGCGGCGATCTAGTAATGGTTATCTCTGGCTGCAGAACACGCACCAAGAAGAATGGCCAGAAGCTTGAAGGTGATAGAGGCAAGATTGGCAAAGTGCTTAAGGTATTCCCTAAGCTCGGCAAAATTCTTGTTGAAGGCGTTAACGTCGTCACTCGTCACGTTAAAGCAAAAAATGCTTATGGCAAGAGCGGCATCATCAAGCAAGAAGCCCCCTTGTTTGCTTGCAAAGTAATGCTCTACTCCAACGAGAAGAAGAAACCTGTTAGAGCTGAGTTCCGCAAAGAACTAGGCGTTTAAGACCTATATAAAAGAAGCAGAGACGACAAAGACCGTCTCAACAGCAGCTAATCAAAAGTAAGGTAGAAGGCAATGTTCGATATCAAAGAAAATTACCAAACCCAGGTAAGAGATAGTCTTAAAAAGCAATTTGGCTACAAGAATGACTTGCAGGTTCCCCGCATTGTCAAAGTTGTGATCAACATGGGTTTGGGCGAAGCCACCAGCAACGCTAAAGCAATTGAAAATGGCGTCAAAGAATTGGGCATTATCGCCGGCCAAAAGCCAGTGACAAATCGCGCCAAGAAATCCATCGCTACCTTCAAATTGAGAAAGGGTATGCCTGTCGGTGCCTCAGTCACTCTCCGCGGAGAGCGCATGTGGAACTTCCTGGCTAAGCTCATTCACATTTCACTACCGAGAATCCGCGACTTCCGCGGTTTATCTGGTAAATCGTTTGATGGTCGCGGCAATTTCTCCGTTGGTATTAAGGAGCAATTGATTTTCCCTGAAATCAATTACGAGTCAATCGATGCAGTACGTGGCATGGATATTTCCATCGTCACCACTGCCCCAACAGATCAAGAAGCGTATGCACTGCTAGCCGCCATGGGCATGCCCTTCAAGAAGCAAAACGTCAGTCAATAGTTAGAATTTTAAAGAAGAGTCGTAAGGAGAGGAAAGCACAACGTGGCTAAAACATCCATGGTTGATAAGGAGCATAAGCGCCAGGTATTGGTCGCCAAAGGCAAATACCCGAAGGTGCGCTTGCACAATCGCTGTCGCATATGCGGGCGGCCCAGAGCGGTTTATCGCGACTTTGGCTTGTGCCGCTGTTGCTTGAGAAAAATGGCTCACGAAGGTTTGATTCCTGGACTCACGAAGTCTAGCTGGTAGGAGATAGCAAATGCCGGTCACAGATCCAATTTCGGACATGTTCACACGTATTAGAAACGCCATCCGCGTTCAGGCTCCGGCCGTTGAGATGCCCGCCTCTAAGGCGAAGGTAGCTATTGCCGAGCTGTTGCGCAATGAAGGATTCATTTCTTCATTCGAAACAAGAGCCCTAGGCTCTCCTGAACAACGCATGCGTATTGTTCTTAAATACGGCAGTAAGGGCGAACACGTTATTCAAGGTTTGAAGCGCGTGTCCAAGCCTGGTCTTCGGGTTTATCGCCCATCCAAAAAAGTGCCCAGAGTTTATAACGGCATGGGCGTAGCAATCGTTAGCACCAGCCGTGGGCTAATGACAGATCGCCAAGCTCGCAAGAGCAACCTTGGCGGCGAAGTTGTTGCCGAAGTCTGGTAATCCAAAAAAAGCCAGTTATCGAAAATTAAGTAGGTAGGAGTTAAGAGCAATGTCTCGTATCGGTAAAGCACCAATCCCAGTGCCATCTGGCGTGACGGTTCAGATTGATGATCACAAAGTGGTCGTCAAAGGACCTAAAGGACAACTAGAGCGTACTTTTGTCCCTGAGATGTCTTTCAAGCATGAAGATGGCAAAATCACAGTCACCCGTAATTCTGAAAACAGAACTACCCGTAGCTTGCATGGTTTGAGCCGTACCCTCTTGGCCAACATGGTCAAAGGGGTCAGTGACGGTTTCGATCGTAACCTTGAAATCGTCGGCGTTGGCTATCGCGCCGCCATGGATGGCAATAAGTTGGTAATGCAACTAGGTTATTCCCACCCTGTTGAAATCACTCCACCCGCAGGCGTCACTATTGTGGTCGGCAAAGGTAATGTCATTACCGTCAGTGGTATCGACAAGCAAGCTGTTGGCGATATTGCGTCCTTTATTCGCGAGAAGCGTCCACCTGAAGTTTACAAAGGTAAGGGCGTCAAATATGCCGGTGAAGTTATCCGCCGTAAAGCTGGTAAAGCTGCTGGTAAGAAGAAGTAATTTATAGAGGACCGATAATGATTAAGAAGCTAGACAGAAAGCTCAATCGCATCAAAGTTCACTACCGCATCCGTCGCCGGTTGTCTGGTAGCACTGAGCGTCCACGGCTTTGCGTATATCGTTCGAACAAGCATATATATGCCCAGATAATTGATGATACAACCGCCAAAACACTAGTTATGGCAAGCACTCTCGATGCCGAACTGAAAGACGCCAAGACATGGAATGTCGAATCAGCCAAAACCGTTGGTGCCCTTGTTGCTAAACGCGCAAAAGCAAAAGGTATTGAATCAGTCGTATTTGATCGTGGTGGTTACATTTATCATGGCCGTGTCGCTGCAGTGGCAGAAGCCGCTCGCGAAGCCGGCCTTGAGTTCTAAGTACAAAAGCAGTTTTTACGTTTTAAGAGAGATTAGAGGTTACTTCTAGATGGACAGAGAAGATAAGGTTGCCGCAATCGAGGATGCAATTGCTCCAGTAGCAGCACCCGATGGCGCTCGTCGCGGCCGTCGCGGACCTGGTGGTGGAGGCCGCGATGGTGGCCCTAGTCGTCGTCCTGATGACAACAAGCGTGAGCGTGTTGAATCTGAATGGGAAGAGAAAATCATTCAAGTTCGCCGTGTAACTAAGGTCGTTAAGGGTGGTAAAAAGCTCTCCTTCCGAGCTGTGGTTGCTGTTGGTAATGGCAAAGGTCAAGTGGGCATCGGTGTTGGTAAAGCATCAGAAGTTGTATCGGCCATTCAAAAGGGCGTTGTTGATGCAAGAAAATCTCTTGTTTCAGTTCCTCTAGTAGGCACGACAATTCCTCACACAATTACTGGAAAGACCGGCGCTAGCCGCATTCTTTTGAAACCAGCTGCTAAAGGTACCGGAGTAATCGCCGGTGGTGCTGCTCGCGCCATTCTTGAACTGGCTGGTGTGGGCGATGTGCTTTCTAAATCGCTAGGTTCACGTTCACCACTAAACGTAGCTCGCGCTACAGTTGCCGGTCTCAAAGGTCTGAGAACATACGAAGATGCTGCTCGTCTCAGAGGCGTGAGCATTCGTCAGTTGTTCTCGTAATCAAGAGCTGTAGTAAAAACAGTTCATACAAATCTAAAGTTCAATCGAGGGGTCGAAATGTTACGGATAACTTTAACGAAGGGTCTCGTCGGAAAGAGAGACGACCAGAAGAAAGTCGTTCGCGCGCTTGGACTACGCAAGTTCAACAGCAGTGTATTGCACGCTGACAGCCCAACCATTCGTGGCATGGTGAACAAAGTTCATCACTTAGTCACAGTAGTTGAAGAGAAAGAAGCTGCTGCTCCTGCTAAAAGCGCCAAACAATCTAAGTAAGAAACTAAAGTCAGCCGAGTCGTCAACCTAAACACTAATTGACGGCGTGAGGCAAAGGAGAAGACATGGAAATTGATGAAGTAAGACCAGATCAAGGGTCACGCAAGAAGAGAAAAAGAGTCGGTCGCGGTCGCGCTTCTGGACACGGAAAAACTTCAACCCGTGGTCACAATGGTCAAGGTCAAAGATCTGGTGAAGCTAGACGTTTTGGTTTTGAAGGCGGTCAAACACCGTTGTTCAGAAGACTACCTAAGATTCACAACTTCGATGCAGTTCCAGGACGCGACTGGGTAATCATCAACGTAGATGCTTTGAATGCATTGCCAGCTAATACTGAAGCTACTCCCGATGCACTTGTTGCTCACGGTATCATCCGTAAGCACAATGACAGCTTAAGAGTACTTGGCAATGGTGATTTGAAAGTGGCCGTTAAGGTCAGTGCTCATCACTTCTCCCAAGGTGCTATCGATAAGATTCAGGCTGCTGGTGGTTCTTATGAAGTAATTCAACCGGCTGCGCCAACCCGCAATCCAAAGAACCGTTAGTCTTGAACTAGTGGAAAATTGCAACGCTCCAGTGGTCTAACTACTGGAGCGTTCTAATATTTTGCTATTTTTTACTAGAGCAGCAGAGCTTTGTTAGCAATAGAGCCTACAATTACAATTTGAAGAGTTGAAGAATAAATCTTGCAAAGCTACCTAAGCTTATTAGTGCTTGCAAAGAGAATAGGGGAACAGAATGTCAGAGAGTGTGAGCAAACGTGGTGCAAAGATTGGAGGACCAGAAAACTGGCTCGCTCTCCTTGGTGCTCCTGGTCTAAAAGAGAGAATCATTTTCACACTGACTATGATTTTTCTTTATCGCTTAGGCGTCCATGTGCCGATTCCCGGAGTCGACCCGGGTGCTTTTACTAAACACCCTGAATTAGCTCAGAATTTGCTGGGCATGATCGACTTGTTCACCGGCGGTGCCTTGAACAAACTTTCAGTTTTCTCAATGGGTATTGGGCCATTCATCACTTCATCGATTGTCATGCAGTTGATGACTGTGGTTATTCCGAAGCTAGAGAATCTGCAAAAGGAACAAGGTGAGCAGGGGCGCCGGCAGCTCGCTCAAATTTCGCGGGTCGCTACAGTATTCTTGGCAGTCTTTCAATCATTCATGTTGGCTCAACTCTTGTCGCGTATTCCTGGTGTAGTAATTACCCCTGGTCCGTTGTTTTTGATTAACACTACGATCATCCTGACATCCTGCGCTGTTTTCATCATGTGGATGGGTGAACTGATCACTGAGCGTGGTGTCGGAAATGGTGCTTCTCTTTTGATCTTCCTTGGTATTGCCGCACGTATGCCGGTCATGATCAAAAACACTTATGAATCAGTGCAGACCGGTCAAGCCCCTGTTTGGGGTGTGACCGCCCTAGTGATCTTCTTCCTATTAGTTGTTGCTTTTATCGTGCGCTTGCAACAAGGCGTTCGCAAAGTAATGGTGATGGGCTCAAGGCGAAATGTTGGTCGGCAAATTTTTGCTGCACCTGAAGATTACATGTATTTGCCAGTTAACCCCTCTGGTGTTATGGCCATCATCTTTGCCTCATCGTTGTTGATGTTCCCCTCTACGATCATGCAGTTTATGGCCCAGCAGAAGACCGATCCTGGGCAAGTCGTCTACAACGTTATCAAAGATATCCCTGGCATTGGGGCTGCTTTCGTCAGTCTTTGTCAACAAACTTGGGCTAAAGATACTTGGGGATTCCTTGCTCAAGAGGGCGCAAATGCCTTCTCTTATTACCGCTGGGAGCATTCGCTGGTTTATTTCTGTTTGATTCTATTCTTTGCTTTCTTCTATTCCTCAATCATCTTGCCAGTGCGTGACATGTCTGAGAATTTGAGAAGAAGTGGCCGCGCTATTCAAGGCGTTCGTCCCGGTCGGCCTACTGCCGATTTCTTAGAAAAGACCCTCAATCGGCTAACTTTCATTGGTGCTGCATCTGTTGCTGTCATTGCTATTGCCCCGATTCACATTGAGCAGTGGACACAGGTGACTACATTGCAGGGCCTTGGTAGTACATCTCTAATTATTCTGGTTGGTGTCGCCATCGACACCCAACGTCAGATTCTCACTCACGCACTTTCTTCTAAGTATCAAGCGCGTGGCCTATTCAAATCTCAAGACAAAAAGGAAATCTAAACTAAATGCGCATTTTGTTTTTAGGCGCTCCTGGAGCGGGCAAAGGTACGCAGTGTAAAAAACTTTCGACTAAGTTTTCATTGCTGCATTTGTCATCGGGAGACCTCTTGCGTGAGGCCGTAAAAAATAGTACTAAAGCTGGTCTCGCTGCAAAAGAATATATGGATAAAGGGCAGTTGGTGCCTGACCAAGTTTTGATCGATTTATTTCGTGAGAAGCTCAGTCAGCCTGAAAGCTCTAAGGGCTTCATTCTTGATGGCTTCCCTCGTAACCGAGCCCAGGCTGAAAGCTTGGATCTCCTTTTATCTGAACTAAAGGCATCACTTGATGTGGTGATTGACCTCCAAACTAGCGATTCGATTCTAGAAGAGCGCATTACTGGCCGTCGCGTCTGCCCTAACAAGGCTTGTAATGCTGTCTATCATGTCAAATTTTCACCAGCTAAAAAGGATGGCATCTGTGACCTTTGCGGCACTGAGCTTTCTCACCGATCCGATGATAAGCCGGAGCTAGTGAAGCAACGTCTTAGTGTTTATCACGAACTTACTGCACCTTTGATTGACTACTATGGTGGTAAAGGTCTTGTCTCAGCAGTTAATGGCGAGGGTGAGCAGGAAGCAATTTTCGCCGATATTTTGAAAGCCCTGCAGTCGAAGGTATCAAGTTAGACAATGATATTAACTAAAGAAGAAGATATCGAGCTTATTCGTGAGGCCGGTCGCCTGGCTGGCGCAGTTCTTGAAATGATATCAAGAGCCGCTGCTCCAGGTATAACCACTTATGAGCTTGATCAAATGGCTGAGAAGGCCATTACCGATGCTGGTCACATTCCAACATTTAAGGGCTATCGTGGTTTCCCGGCTACAGTCTGTGCCTCTGTTAATGAAGAAGTGGTGCACGGTATTCCCAGTAAGAAGAGAGTGCTTAAAGATGGCGATATTTTAAGCCTTGATATTGGTGTTTCGGTCAGACGCATGGTTGATGGCAAGCCTTTCAACTTCATTGGCGATACTGCCATTACCGTGCCAATCGGAACTGTAACGAAAGCCGTACAAAACCTTTTGGATGCTACTCAACGTTCTTTGTATGAAGCCATAAAAGTGGCGAAAGCCGGTGCTACTCTCGATCAAATCGGTGGAGCGGTAGAAGATGTTGGTAAAGAAGGAGCTTATGGCATTGTGCGAGATTATGGCGGACACGGCATTGGGCCTGACTACCATGAAGATCCATTCATCTTCAACTATCGCACCGGTAGCAAGACTAAGTTGAAACCTGGTATGGTAATAGCGATTGAACCGATGTTCAATCAGGGCGGCGACAAGGTTCGCACCAAACCAGATGGCTGGACTGTTGTAACACAAGATTACAGACCATCGGCCCATTTTGAGCATTCTTTGCTCATCACTGATGGTGACGCTGAAATACTTACTAAGCGTCCCAACGAGGTAGTTGGATGACTAAACAGGGCGTAATAGAATTCGAGGGTACCATCCGGGAATCCTTGCCCAATGCCATGTTTCGGGTGGAGCTGGATAATGGACACAAAGTTCTGGCTCACATTTCAGGCAAGATTCGGAAGAACTTTATTAAGATACTTCCTGGCGATCGCGTTCGTGTAGAGCTCACCCCGTATGACCTCACGCGCGGAAGAATCACATACCGAATCAAAGATTGATTGATTTGTAGTGATTTGCGGTACAATGAGACGTTTGTCTGAAGGGCACTTGTTTTGCATGTAAATGCGGGCAGGTAACGTTTTCGGTGAAATAAGCTTAGCGTCGTTTCATACACAACAACTAAAGAAGGGATGCGGTGAAAGCCGCTCAGAGAGCTGAATTATGAAAGTTAGAGCGTCAGTAAAGAAGATTTGTGAGAAGTGCAAAGTGATACGCCGTAAAGGTCGCGTCGCTGTTATTTGTGAAAATCCGAAGCACAAACAACGCCAAGGTTAAGAAGTGACAAGTTAACTCTTGTTAGGATATTAGACGCATATATTGCGCTACTTTGATACCTTGAGTGCTTGCCCCGTTATTTGTACGAACTAGTTTTGAGTATCTGTTTGAGGTTAAAGGACAAATGGCCCGTATCGCCGGTGTAGACCTGCCGAGAAACAAGAGAGCGCCAATCGCGCTGACTTATATCCACGGCATTGGCAGAACAACTGCCGCCAAAATCTGTAAGAAAGTAGGCATTCCCGACTCTAAGCGCGTACAAGACATGACTGAAGAAGAAGTCGGTCGTGTTCGTGAAGAGATTGAAAAGAGCGGAAATTACCAGGTCGAGGGCGATCTCAGACGGGTTGAAGGTCTAAACGTTAAGCGTTTGATTGAAATCAATTGCTTCCGTGGCCAAAGACATAGAAGAGGTCTGCCTACTCGCGGTCAGCGCACTAAGACCAATGCTAGAACACGTCGTGGCCGCAAACGGGTCACCGTTGCCGGTAAGAAGCAAGCTCCCGGTAAGTAAGTCTGGGTAGCGTTTAAGTAGATAGATTTTGTAGTTTGTTAAGAGCATTAACTAAAGGATAGAAGCAGGAAAGCTATGGCTAAGTCACCGAAGGCTAGAACTAAGAAAAAAGAACGTCGTTATGTCCTTCAAGGCATCGTTCACATTTCAAGTACCTTCAATAACACCATCGTCACTTCTACTGACCCACAAGGTCAGGTGATCGCTTGGGGTTCTGCTGGTACAGCGGGCTTCAAGGGCGCGAAGAAGGGCACTCCCTTCGCCGCTCAGCAAGCTGCTGAATCTGTGGCCAAACGTTCCATGGATCAAGGCATGAGACAGGTTGAAGTTTTGGTAAAAGGGCCTGGAGCCGGTCGCGAGACTGCAATACGCGCTTTGCAAAGTTCTGGACTAGAAATCACTTTGATCAAAGATGTCACACCAATTCCCCACAATGGTTGCCGTCCACCTAAGCGTAGAAGAGTCTAGTCCCTGACTTTTTTCTTGACCTTTTAAGCGTCGTTACTGCCACCAGAAGCCCTCATAGTTGAGTACTATTCAAATCAATGAACACATCAATCGATACTAGAAGCTTCGCCGACAGCCACTTTCGTCACGGAGATAATATGGAACCTTTAAGAATCAAGTGCCTTGAGAACAAGACCGGAGCTGACGGCTCTATTTACGGTAAGTTCGTCATTGAACCATTGGAAAAAGGTTATGGCACCACCCTTGGCAACGCCGTCAGAAGAGTATTGCTCTCTTCTCTTGATGGATCTGCCGTTACTGCTGTCAGAATCGAAGGCATAACTCATGAATTCACCACCGTTCCTGGTGTTGTAGAAGACGTGATTGACATCATGCTCAACCTTAAAGGCTTGGTCGTAAAGACTTTCAGCAACGAACCACAATATTTGCATCTTGATATTGATAGATCTGGTGCTGTCACCGGCCGCGATATCATGTGTCCAGCAGACGCTACTATCATCAACCCTGATTGGCAACTTTGCACCTTGGCCGAAGGCGGCCGCATCCGTGCTGAGATTACTGTTGAGCGTGGCAGAGGCTATGTTCCGGCTGATTCACACAGCCACTACAAACAAGCCATTGACGTGCTTCCAATCGATGCTGTTTTCATGCCTATTCGCAAAGTAAGCTACAACGTTGAGCCTACCCGCGTTGGCGAATCAACTGATTTTGATAAGTTGACCATTGAACTTTGGTCCAATGGTTCAATGGATGCTACAGAAGCAATTTCTCAAGCTGCTCGTCAGATCATCGAGCACTTGCTACCGATAGCAGAGTTGTCTGGTAAGCCAATGGTGCCAGCAGCTACTCAGCCTCAACAGCAAGACGGCAAACACAGCTCCATCTCTATTGAAGAGCTAGAGCTTTCAGTGAGAGCCTATAACTGCTTGAAGAGAGCCAATATCAATTCACTCGGAGAGCTTCTCAAATTGTCTTACGACGATCTGATGAATATCAAAAACTTCGGTAAGAAGTCTGCTGACGAAGTGATTGAACGTCTTCGTCAATTCGGCCTCACTTTAGCCGATACACCAAAAGACAAATAAGTAAAAGCCCAGTTAGAGTACAAGATAAGAAGGAACTGTTATGCGTCACAGAGTACCCGGCCACCAACTAGGCCGCCCCGCCGACCAAAGAAAAGCGGTATTGCGCGCACTAGCTACCGAGCTTCTTCGTCACGATGAGATCGAAACTACCCTTGCTAAGGCAAAAGCAGTTCGCTCCCACGCTGAGAAGATCATCACCAAAGGTAAGCACGGTCAGGTAGGCGATTACAAAGCTCTTCACGAGAAAGCAAAAAACGGCGATAAAGCAGCCGCTAAAGAAGTCGCTCGTGTTGTGCACTTGCGTCGTCAGGTGTCTAGCTATCTTTACGATAAAGAAGTAGTGAGAAAGGTATTCGACAATATCGCTCCTCGTTATAAAGATCGTCAAGGCGGTTACACCCGCATTATCAAAATTGGACCTCGCCGCGGAGACAACTCCGAAATGGCGATCATCCAACTGGTCTAGACATAGATTCTGTAGGCATTAACTAAGTGCCACGCATCGCCCTCCTGCTTGAGTATTCCGGGAAGAATTTCCACGGCTCTCAATTTCAGGGGGGCGTTCGCACTGTACAGCACGAATTAGAAAAAGCGGTAAGCGTCTTAGCTAAAGGCGAATTGCGGGTACACATGAGTGGCCGCACCGATACTGGTGTCAATGCCGGCGGCCAAGTGGCTCACTTCGACTTTCCTAAGCAACCTGTGGGCGACCAAGTAGATTTGCACCAGATGGCATGGAGTCTTAATGGAATCTTGCCTAGAGATATTTCGGTGGTCGATTTACAGGTCGTGCCCGAAACATTTCACGCTCGTTACAGTGCGACCAAAAGACAGTATGTTTATCGAATCTTGAACCGTTCGCAACGATCTGCCTTGTTAAAAGATACTCACCTACATGTGCGGCAACCGCTTAGCCTGAAACCCATGCAGGACGGTGCTTCTCGCCTTTTGGGGCAACATGATTTTAGTGCTTTCCGCTCTTCTACCACCTCAAATGCCAACCCATCTTGCCTGATTTACCGTGCTGAATTGTTGAATTTACGTGAAGGCGAGCTAGAGTTCTGGATAGCGGCCGATCACTTCGTGTACAATATGGTCCGCATTATTGTCGGAACCCTACTAGAAATAGGGCTCGGCAAACGGGACGCGGAGAGTGTTTCTCAGGCTCTTGAGAAAAGAGATCGAGAGCTCGCCGGCCCTAACGCTCCCCCTTGGGGTTTAACGTTGGATTCGGTCCATTACCCCGAAGCCTTCAGGCTGTGGGAGCAAAAGTTCCAGGAGATTTTAAAGTGAAGACTTATTGCCCGAAATCAGAAGAAGTAACCAGAGATTGGTTGGTAGTCGATGCCGAAGGTAAAACTTTGGGTCGTGTTGCCGTTGAAGTTGCCAATGTTCTCAGAGGCAAGCACAAACCTGAGTACACACCACACGTTGACTGTGGCGACTTTGTCGTTGTAGTCAATGCCGAGAAGATTCAAGTCTCCGGCAAAAAAGAAGTGCAAAAGATGTACAGACACCACTCTGGTTTCCCAGGTGGATTCAAGGAAGAAAGCCTTGCTCACTTGAGAGCTAGACGCCCAATCGCCATCCTTGAGAAAGCTATCCGTGGCATGATGCCCCACAACCGTTTGGGCGATCGCCAATTCACTAAGTTGAAGGTTTATGCTGGCGCTGAGCATCCACACATTGCTCAAAAGCCTGCAGAGATGAAACTTCCTGAACACGTTCACGCTAGCTAATTAGCAACCGATAGATAAATTCAGAAACTTCGAAGATATATACATAGGAAAAAGAGTTCCACATGACTAGCGTTATTCAGTACATCGGCACAGGACGTAGAAAGTGCGCCACCGCCAGAGTTCGTTTGATCCCTGGTACAGGTACCGTGACCATTAATGGCCGCACCATGGAAGACTACATTGGTGGTCGTCCTGGTCTAGCTAAAGAAATTTATGCTGGCTTTGAAGCTGCAGACGCCATGGGCAGATTTGATGTCATGGTTTTGGTCCGCGGTGGTGGTATTGCTGGTCAAGTCGGTGCTATTCGTCACGGTATCGCCCGCGCGTTATCTGAGGCTGCTCCACAAAATCGTCCGACTCTACGTGCTGAAGGTCTGCTTACCCGCGATCCACGTATCAAAGAGCGGAAGAAGGCTGGCCGGAAGAGAGCTCGTAAACGGTTCCAATTCTCTAAGCGCTAATTTGCACGATTGGCTCATTCGAGAGCCAAGAAATTCATCAGAACGGCCAGGTTTTCCTGGCCGTTCTTGTTTATACTCCAAAGCGCAAGAAAGGCAGAGTCTCGACTCTGCCTTTCTTGCGCTTTAATATTGGCGTCCTATTCTTTTTCTTTGTTTGAGTTGGTTGTTGGCTTTATCATCTCTGTATCTTTGCCGCCAACAATGCCCTGAGCTCTGAATTTATTCTGAAAGCGAAACAGTGCTACGAACGCAGAAATGGCTATTACTGCGGTCAGGGCAATGAAACCCCAACCGGCCGGCTCCTGGTAGTTGTAAAGCAGGAAGGCGCCGGCTGAGAAGCTCACACACGAGAGAAATAGTGAGAGCGGAATATATAGCGCGCTGATTGATTGCCAAACTTCTGCCTTTTCTGCCGCGAGTTCGGTCTCGTGTCGCTTTTTCTTGGCGGCTATCTGTTCTGCTGTCATTGAAACTTTAGGCTCTTGGCCTTCAAGTTTGCGCTCTTCTTCTAGTTTTTCTTCTGCTAGTTTTTCGGCTAGCTCGCCTGTACTCATTGTGCTCCTTATTGGCCCACTATTTAGTGACTGCTTGACTATATATTAGCATCAGCCTTAGCTGGCTTTGCTCAGCGCTAACAACCATTAAAAGAATTTGCCTGGGATGATACACTGGTGACGATGTCAAAGCTTCCCACTAGATCTAGAACCGATATAGAAAAGCAGTGTCCGCAGTGCCGTCGACCGGTAAATAAGCGGATGGATTTCTGCTTGGAGTGTGGGGATTTCATTGAGCCAGCTAATTCTCTTTCTTCTAAATCGGTGACCAGAAGTGGGCGGCAAAGAGCTGTGGCCGCGCCTCAAGCTCGTGAAGCGAGGAGAGTCTTGCGTGGTTCACCATTAAAAACACCGGTGCTATTTCTTGGTGGTCTACTTGCCACCATTTTGCTGGGTTTGTTTGCTCTTACCGTCTATGAGTGCTGTAGTAATTTTGATGCTAGTCATAAAGATTCGGTTCGTCTGGCCGAGAGCTATTTAGCCAAGGGCGATGAAGCTAATGCCATCAGCGTTTTAGAACGAAGTATCTTAGAAGAGAAGAGGCCCAGGCAAGAACAGCGACAAATTTTGCTAGATCGCGCCCTTTTTGCCCTGGCTTCGAAAATGGTAACTCAAGGTAAGTATCACGATGCCGTCACCTGCTACTCTCGCATTTCTCCAGGTTTTGAGCACCACGATGAAGTACTTAAACTCATTGCTGAGTACTCAGACAAAGCATTACCAGTTATTTTCGGTTCTGCAGCTGAGAGCGCTGATAAGGGTCAGGATGTTAGCCCTGTTGGAATTCTAATGCATCATTCCAGTGCTGCTAAAAGTGCCAGCATGAGTCGGCTGGAGAAAGCTGTCATGACAGTTGTGCCTTCTCCATCGTCGTCTTCCAGTTCTGGTGCGACTTCCAAAACCACAATTAAGCCAAGCAATAAGTCGCCGTTATTGGCTCCTGCAATCGTTCCAGCTCCTGCAATCGTTCCAGCTCCTGTTCTTGCCCCTGTTTCTTCTCCTGGACCGATAGGTACAAGTGCACCACGTCTTTCTGAACGTAGAACTAGCAATTCCATACCTAACAAGGCTGCCCTTGTTGATGCTCACTCTAGCTCTGTAAATGGTATAGCTCGCTACAATGAACTATTGGCTGACTATTTTGTCCGTCATAGTGGTGGTGCGGCAGAGCCGCCATCTTATGAAGAATGGGTCAAGTCTGGAACGAAAGATTTTTAAATGACCAAAAAAAGCTCGCCTGGAGCACCCCCTAGCGTTGTCAATGAGGATTACGGTCAAGTTCAGCATTGGGTAGGGCGCAAAGCGATTCTTGTTTTTTGTTCCATTCTTTTCTTGCTTTGCTTGCTTGCTCATGCTGCTTCTGTTTGGAACGGCTTTACTTTAAACGATTATTTTCAGCTCCAACCATTGCGCGGTATTGAGCCGAAAAAATGGGGTGAGTATTGGATTCAGCTTTTCGCAGAAGGCTTTCTTCATCCCTTCTCTGCACCAATAACTGAGGCTTCCATTGCTTTAGATTTTCAGTCGGCGGGGTTCAATCCGGCTCTTTATCATGCTGTTAATGTGCTTCTTCATGTGGCCGGTGTTATCAGTTCTTTCCTCCTGCTTGTTCGACTAACTTCGTATTTGCAGGCGGGTCGCCGGTACGTCGCTGCCAGCAACTATCCGCTTCTTGCTCCGTTCATTGCCTGCGCACTGCTGGCAGTGCATCCTATTGCTAGTGATTCAGTGGCTCATATTATGAGCAGAGGCAGTTTGATTACTTTCACATGCTTCTCTCTAGCCTTGAATTTCTTCCTCACAGGCTTTATGGCCAACTCGGTGGGCCGTGGTGTATTTGGCTATTTGGCTGCTTATCTATGTGTAGCTGTTTCAGTCTTTTCGTCGTGCCAAGCTGTGACCATTCCCCTTTCTATGATTGTTCTTGGTCTGTTATTGAAGCCAGCCAATGACGGAAGAGAGGGTGGTTATTCTTGGAAAGATTGGTTTTACGAGAGAGCCTGGGAGTTTGGAACCCTAATTGCCACAGCATTTGGTTTACCGTTTCTCTTGCTCCTCAAGAGCACACTCCCAGTTGGGAATGGCATGGGTTTGCCGCTTCTACCTGAGAATGTCTATTTCTCAACGCAGTTCAAAGTACTATTCGCGTACTATCTGCGTATTTTCTTTTTGCCGTTTGGTCTGACAGTTGCGCCAATATTTGCTATCGCTAGTGGTTACAGCGATCCTGGTGCCTTAGCTGGTATGGCTATAGCTGCTGCTACCGTTGCCATAATGGTGAAATTTAAACGCAGGCCCATGTGCTTCTTTGGTTTATATTTGTTTCTGATTGGCTTAGTTCCGCAGGCTTTGCTGTTGCAGCCAGAGTATGCCTCTGGCGAGCGTTTCTATATGTCTTGCTTTGGTCTGGCTCTTGTGGTCGCTGATTTTTGTGCTCCCTCACTGGCGGGCATGCTACAGAATCGTGGCAGCAAACTGTTGGGAGTGACTGCTAAACCATTGCTAGTGGTCTCGCTGGTTTTGCTCACTCTAGTTGGACTGGCTAACTGGCGAGACCGTGCTTATTCAACTAATAGCGCCCTTTTACGCGGCGCCCTAAGACTAGAGCCGACTGATTCTAAGGTAAGAGCCTTGCTGGCTTTCTTGCTCACCACTGATGGTGGCGTCAATATTGAGCGTGGCAACCTTGAGGCTTTGCGTGCCCTCAAGCAAGATGAGAAATTGCCCCTAGCACTTATGGCTCAAGCAAGTTATCAAAGCATGCAGCGCATGCACTCTGAGTCGGCCAATCTATATGCTGCGGCCTTGAAACTGGCCGAGGAGCAAAAGCTTTCTTCTGAGATAATTCTCTCTGCCAAGGCTGGTTTGGCGCTAGAAATGGCTGAGCAAGAGACAATTAGCAATCCAGTCTATATGAGAGAGCTGGCTAAAAGCGCCCTTACTCTTTATCCAGCGAAGGCCAGGCTATATTTGGCCCTCGGTAAAGCGTTGTTGGCTGAAAACAAACCTGAGTCGGCCGAGCTTGCCTGCCGACAGTTCGACCGTGGTCGTGTCTTTGACCGTAATGATGTTGATTTTACAGAGCCATATGTCCGAGCCGCCCTCAACACAGGTTATCCTTTCCGCTTTGAAGTTGCTCATGGTGCTGCCCGTACAGCTTACAAAATTAAGAACTCTGCAACGACTAGGTTATTGTGGGCTCGGGCTTGCTTAGAAACAGGGCGAATTCACAAGGGCCTAGCCTTGATGAATCAGTACTTTGCTGCCGTACCACAACCTACTGCGGAGGCCTATAAGGTAAGTTCTGGCTTGGCTAAGCAGTTAGGTGATAAGGCTGCTGCTGAGCGCTATTTGGCCATGGCTAAAAAGCTTGACCCAGAGATTGATAAGCACGTGCATCTATTTTTGATTGTGCCACCTAAACCAAGTGGTGAAGATAACCAGGGCCCAAGCAAAATAGAGAAGTGATTAAGGCGAATTTCTATCTAGTGTAAATCCGCTTGATATCCCTGGGTAAAACTTCAAAATGAAGGGCTGAGAGAAGTTTCGGCTTGACAGGTATTTACTAATGAATCTACCAACTACTGGAGCCGCTCTGCGCTCTATTGCCTCTCTGCGCCCCCGCAACATTGAGCAAGGGGCAATCTATGATTGTCGCTTTCTTGCCACGGTGGCATCTTTGTGTGCCAGTGAGAGCGGTCGCCGTAATTTGTTGTCTCAGATAGAGGCTCGCAGTGACGGTAGTTATAGTGTCTATTTCCCTGGAGTGAATCAGACTTTTGTTGTATCAAAGCTGACCCCATATGAGCTTTCGCTCTACGCTAAAGTCAAAGATGAAGATTGCAGAAAGGCCGGAATTTGGCTGGCAGTGCTTGAGAAGGCTTATGGACAATATCGCAATCAGCATCAAAATTTGTTTGATCAGGTAAGGCGCTATTGTAAGCATGCCATTTTTGAAGGGCGCTTTAGTGCTCGTTCTGAGCTACCGGGCTTCGCTGCAGCTTATGGCGCCACCGATTACCAAGCGGCGGTCTTGCTGGGTTCTCGGCCTCTGATTGATTACAAGACATTTTCTTTTGAATGTGGTGAAATGGGCTTGGGAAAGGACTATGTCACATTGAGACAACTGAGCAGTTGGTTCAATCGCGATCAAGTTTGTCGAGAGTTTGCCCGCAAGCAAGATTCAATTTGCTTTTTTCGCACCTGCGATTGGCAGAGTGAACCGAGTCCTACCAGCCTGAAAGTTTTGCCTTGAGATCGCTTAGGTTGTTGACTGGCTTTTCACAAGTGAAATTTTGACAAATATAAACCGTAGTTTTCTGCTCTAGTGTTTTCTTGTCTTTGAGAAAATCGAGGTCGGTTTTTTCGCTAACAACTGCCACCACTTTATTGGGGTAGTACTTTTGATGTAGGGTGAAGAGCATATCGCGATCTTCGTTACTGGCGAGAGCTACAGCCACTTCGGGCCCATTGAACAGATACATATCGAGGCAGCTGAGCAAGTTGGCAAACTGATCTGGCATGCGGCTAAAGTGAGGGCCATATAGACTAAATATCTCTTCAACTAAGTCGAGATATTCGGCTTTACCCGTTAGCTTGGCCAGTTTCAACAAGACCGAGGTGGCCACTGATGTACCAGATGGCACTGAGCCGTCATAGTGGCTGCGCGGGCGCACCACTAACTCTTCGTGATCACTGGCAGTAAAGAAGAAGCCGCCTTCATCTTCATCTCTGAAATACTTGATCATAGACTGACAAAGTTGCTCCGCTGTGTTCAGCCATTTTGCATCGCCATCGACACTAGCAATATTGAGCAGCGCTTCTATAAAGTAAGCATAGTCGTCAAGGCAGCCTTGCAGCTTGACGATACCATTGGTATCTAGGCCATTGACTGGCATGCCCCAGACTCGCATTAGGCGGTCATCTACTTTTAGATTGTCCAAAATGAAGTTGGTTGCGGCTAGGGCTGACTGTAAGTACTCTTTCTTAGCCGTGGCCTTGTAAGCTTCAATAAAGGCGGTAATCATCAAGCTATTCCAGCTTGTTAATACTTTTTCGTCGCGAGTTGGTCGAATGCGCTTAGCACGCTCTGCCATGAGCTTGGCTGCTGCACTATCAATGCGTTGCCAGAGCTTGTCTAAAGGAGTTGTGTATTGACGCGAGAGTTCCTCTGGTGATTTGCTCAAGTGTAAAATTGAGGTCTTGTGTTCGAAATTACCGCGCTCAGTTACGCCGAAAACTTGGTTGAACCAGGTGCCTTCTTCTTCACCTAAGACTTCTTCTATTTGCTCTGGGCGCCAGACATAGAACTTTCCTTCTTCTCCTTCTGAGTCGGCATCTAAGCTTGAATAGAAAGCCCCTTGCTTGGTTGTCAGCTCACTACTGACAAACTTTAGAATGCCTTCTGCTACTCGTAACCAGTACTCGCGACCAGTCAATAGGTAGCCGTCAATATAGGTCTTCGCTAGTAGGGCGTTGTCGTAGAGCATTTTTTCGAAGTGTGGTACCAACCAGTGACGGTCTACCGAATAGCGGGCAAAGCCGCCGCCAATTTGGTCATGAATGCCGCCATAGGCCATTTTGTCGAGGGTAACTTGCACGAGCTCTAGGCATTCTTCTTTGCGGCTATCACTAAAACTAGAAGACTTTGAGCAGGCTCGCATGGCTAACTCTAGGCTCATTGAATGGGGAAATTTTGGTGCACCACCAAAGCCACCAAAGTCGCTGTCGAAATTGCGCTGTAGTTTTTCTAGGGCGGCATTGATTGTATTGGTGTTTGCTACGGCGGCGAAGCCCATTTTTGATGCGCTCTCAGCCTCTGGCTTGTCAGACTTAATACGTTCCATCAGCTTTAGATGGTTCGCTAGCTCTGAAGCGCTATCGAGAATTTGAGAATTGCTAGTCTGCCAGGCCGCCGCTACATTTTTTAAGACTTTTTTGAAACCCGGTAGGCCATGGTGATCGTTCACAGGAAAGTAAGTACCACCAAAGAAAGGTTTGCATTCTGGTGTAAGAAATACTGTCATAGGCCAGCCACCATGGCCAGTCATGAGTTGAATCGCTTTCATGTATATTTCGTCTAAATCAGTTCTTTCTTCTCGATCTACCTTGATATTGACGAATAGTGCATTCATCAAGTCTGCTGTTTCTTGATCTTCAAAAGATTCGTGGGCCATAACATGACACCAATGGCAAGCGGCATAGCCAATTGAAAGTAAAATTGGTTTGTTTTCTTGCCTTGATAGATTTAAGGCTTCTTCGCCCCAAGGGTACCAGTCAACTGGATTCTGGCAGTGTTGTTGCAAGTAAGTGCTGGTTTCATTGGCCAGGCGGTTAGTGACAAAATTAGAAGTGGCGTTCTTATCGCCGTGATTAACCTGCTTTTTTGTCACAGTACTTCCTCTTTCAGCGGTTCTAGTTTCTTTGTTTGCATGATTCGTTGGTAGGCTTCTTCAGTAGCTTGCACAGTCTTTTCCCAGCTAATTGACTGAGCCGACAGTCGAGCTTGTTTCGATAGTTTTTTGTACAACTCTAGGTTGCCTATAAGCTTGGCCATTAAGTCGGCAAGTTCAGTAGCGCTGAGGTGGTTTTGCAAAATTAAGGCGTCGCTATTGTCGCTTAAAACTTCTGCAACACCACAAACTTGGCTGACGATTGGCACTAGGCCGTATTGCATAGCCTGAATTGGTGCCATACCAAATGGCTCAATTTTTGAGGGTAGAACTAGGGCTTTTGCTTTGTTAAAAACGCTGCTCATATCTTTTTGATAGCCGAGAAATTCGACTTTAGAGTTGATACCTAAATTAATCAGGTCAAACTTTTGCAGTGGTTTCTCGTTTAACCCTGCTATCAATAGCCGAAAATCAAGATTTCTTTTCTTGAGTATTGAGCAAGCTTTGAAGAGAGTATCAAGACCTTTTTTGCGCATGCCCTTACCGACAAACAGAAATGTGAACGGCCCTTGGTTCTCTCCATTTGTTTGTTCTATCTCTATGTGATTAGCCTGAGCAAGACTGGCTCCCGGCGGTGCAATTGCGAATGGGGCGGCTGAGTCTAACTGGTAGGTATTATAAAAGTCGTCTTTGATCACAGTGGCAACAAATATGCGCATAAGAGCTTTGCTGCATAGTTCTAAGTCGTATTTATGACGCAGCTTGTAGTTTTTTGCTGTGGCCATCTTGAAGTTATTGAGCAGCTTTTCTAGGGGATAACCAACCAGTGATAAACGCCCGACTGTGTGGTTGTGAAACGTGACAGCATCTAATTGGCTGCTGTTAAGAGGAAAGTGTTGCGAATGAACTATATCAAACGGGCCAGCGCTTTCTACGGCTTCTGTGGCCACTCTTCGATAGTGCTCTATTTTTTGCCATTTGTTGCTGCCTTTCTTTGGCCCGGCAAAAGTTTGCACAAATAGATTGGCATGACTGAGATTGCTTTCGTCAATTTCGCAAATTACAGTAACTTTGTGACCTCGATCAAGCAGGCCTTCAATTAGCTTAAGGGCATAAAGCTCAAGGCCGCCCTGGCTAGAGAAAAGACGCATCACCAGAGCGATATGGAGTTTCTTGCTCATTGTGTAATTGTTGCTAGTAGTCCATCATACAGGTGAATGTTGGCATCAAGTACACCAATTAAGCCAAACTCGACTGCTTCATAACTTTTATGGCGACTTAGAAAATATAGAGCTAGAGCAATTGAGTCGCTAGAATGTTCTTCTTCAACGCGCACATGATCAAACCAAATGTGGTCTTGTAAATCAAATTGTTTAAAGGCAATTTGTAGAGCCCTGAATTCTTCCACTGCCATTAATTCTGTTGCGGTAATGGCACCAGCGGCAATGGCTGCTTTTGACAGAGCGCTTGTTTGCTCCTTAAATTTAGGGGAGTGCTTATCTGTATGTTGGGCGATAGGAAAATATAGAGGGGTCACTGTTTTAATGAAAGTCTTGACTGACTTTTCTATATTGTAAGTTCGATAGTCTTCACGGCTGACGCCAGCACTGAAGGCCACATCTTGCAACTGTAGTTGGTGGCGTTCACTATCGATACCATTGCCATATTCATTGCGCACGTTTTCAAGAATGAATCCGACTGCTGATTCGGGCATGATCGTAGCGGCTTTAAGTAAGAGCCTACGCAAATGCGAGGCATGGGCGTCATAGTTCTTGAGCAGCCGACCAGCGCAGCCGAGTGTGATTTCGTTGGCTCTCAATGTGGCGAACAGCGGATGATTAAAGGCAGCATGCTTGTTGGCAAAATTTCTTAGTGCCAAGCTCATATCGCTGTCGCGCAAGACTTCTCTTAGGTGTGTCTGCGACTCAGCTTTGCAGTCGAGATTTGTGCCCAGCTTCGTGGTATTTGTGGCTAAAGTCATTTGGTTTTTACAGCACGAAAGAGCGTAATTAAGAGGCCTTAGTGCTGGCTAGAGTTTTTTTTTCACTTTCAGCTTCGGCTTCTTCGTTTTCGAGAAGCCACTGAGCCTCTAGAGCGGCCATACAACCTGTGCCAGCAGCGGTGATGGCTTGACGATACAGTTCGTCTTGCACGTCTCCAGCAGCATATACGCCTTTGATGGAAGTTTTAACACCATCGGTTTTGATGTAGCCAGTATCAGTGAGTTCAATTTGGCCTTGGAATAGCTCTGTATTTGGCTTGTGGCCAATTGCGACGAAAACGCCGTCAGCAGGCAGTTCTTGTACTTCGTTGGTTTTGATATTGCGCAAGCGTATGGCTGTGACTTGGCCTTCCTTGACGTCGAGAATGTCTTCTACAACAGAGTCTAAGATGAAGTGTACTTTTTCATTGTTGCGGGCCCGATCAGCCATAATTGCGGAGGCTCTAAAGCTGTCTCTTCTGTGCACAACTGTGACAGAGCTAGCAAAACGCGTTAAGAAAGTTGCTTCTTCGAGAGCTGTATCACCGCCACCTATGACAAAGACAGTTTTATCACGGAAGAAGAAGCCGTCGCAGGTAGCGCAGGCTGATACGCCATGGCCCATCAATTTGCTTTCAGATTCAAGGCCTAGAAGTTTGGCTGAGGCCCCGGTGCCAATAATCAATACATCGGTGATGATTTCATCAGAGCTGGTCTTGATTTTGAAAGGGCGGCTGCTTAAATCTACAGATTCAGCGTTGTCATAAATAAACTGAGTGCCAAACCGTTCGGCTTGCTTGTGCATCTCTTCCATCAGTTCTGGTCCGAGGATGCCATTAGGAAAACCGGGGAAATTTTCAACATCAGAGGTAATGGTCAGCTGTCCACCAGCTTGAAGCCCCTGAATCACAAGTGGCTCTAGGTTTGCGCGAGCCGCATAAATGGCGGCAGTGAGACCAGCAGAGCCGGAGCCGAGAATAGTTACTTTCTTTCTTATTGGCATTGAGTCTTCCAGAATTTCAGATACTTAAATTGTATGTTCATGACTTGAATATTAGAGCTACTTTCAATATTACTTAACTGATCAAATAAATTACTAAGTTAGTATTTGCCTGTTGACAATCGGGGTTGTATTCTTTAGCTTAGCGAGTTGGTTCGAACGACGTTGACGGCCGCAGGCCGTAAGGCAGGCTATCTCTAAGGGGAACTATCTCTTCATTCAAGCTTCTTAGCTCAAGGACTAACCGGCTTTTTGCTTCTTCAAGGCCAATTATTCTCTTGTTGCCTAGCTTGTCGGCTGTTGATTCGAGTGCTTCCTTTAATAGAGTCAAGTCATGATGCTTGCCTAAAAGCTGTTGAGCTAGCACTAACTCCAAGTTCGTAAGACCAAAAAATTCAGCCAAAATGTAACGCCAGCGCTTTACTGAGAGGCGAAGTTGGTGGAGCTCTTCATCAGTAATGGCTGATTTTGCTTGTTCGTGAGCCACTCGTTCGGTGGCCTCCAGAAAGCCCACCATGTGATGGTAGGCTGAATCATTGATTGAAAGCTTCAGTTCGTCTTTGTCAAAGGCCAAGTGTTGCGCAAGCTCGTGAGCTTTTCTGGCCATGTAGGTTTTGAGCGAGTTGACGGCCCGATGCAATTTGAGCTTGCCTATCTTTTTGCCCACAACTTTTGTTAGGCGCTTGCGCTTCTTTACCCAAAGCAATATCACGGCTTCTGGTAGAGAGTATTCTTTAGCAAGGGCGATATTGACATCGATATCGCGTAGCTTGCCAAGCTGCTTGTTTAGTTCCTTAAAGGTTCTGCCGATTCTTTTTTCATACTGGTCGTCTTGCCAGCGGTCAAGGCACAGTATGTCCCAGATTGAGTACCAGCGCCTGAGCACCACCCTGATTTCGTGCACCCGGTTCAACGTAAGCTTCTTGTGGGCTTTACCTAGAGATTTTTCGATGTCGCGCATGACATGTAGTGCTCGACTTTCTTCTTGCGAAAGCCAGGACACTCCAATCAAATGTTCAGGGGCATGCTTGATTTTTGACGACATCACTTAAGTATGTCATTTAATAGCTCACTTGATCGTTTTATGATCAATTCTTTGCCCCCTCTTCGATATACTGCTCGAGCTCTTTCTATCAAGCTAGGCATGGTAACTGTTTCGTGAGCGGGCAGGTGATAGGGGTTTCTCAAGAACTTGCGAATAGGCTCAGCATTGTCTTGCCAGTGAAAGCGTTGACCAAGCCGCAAGGCGCTTGCTTTCATAGCTGACAATTTTTCCTTGTCACTTAAGCAAAGCTTTATGGCTTGAGTCCAAGCATCTTTATCGCTGTAGGGTAGGGCCATTCCCGCACCACCAGCTTCAATAAGCTCAGCTAGCTGGTCTCCGCCAGTAGTGAGAATTGGTATGCCGCACCAGAAATAATCAAGCAAGCGTGTGCGGAAAGAAAAGCGGGTTTCAGGCAGGTCAAAGTGCGATGAAACAGCGATGGTGGCATCTAGCAAATAGTTGACGCGTTCTTCATAGTCAACCCAACCAGGCAAGAAGAAGACGTTTTTGTCAGTTAGCCCTAGCTTGGCAGCTAGGTCAATAGCCCTGGTGGTCATGTCCATTACAGGCACTTTTGGATTCGGCGATTTGGTGCCCATAAAGACCAAGCGAATATTTGGAATGTCGATGGCGACTTGTTTTACTGCCTCAATTACTGTTAGTGGATCAAACCAGTCCCAGATGCCACCGCCCCATAAGAGCACTGGATCATCGGGGCCAATTTGGACGATGCGCTCCCGCAAGCCAGGGCCATTTTTTGTTGCTGCTGTATCTGGTAGACCAAAAGGAACGACGTCTATCAGTTTGCGCAGACTGGGGTCAAAGCTGTACATGGCTGGGTTGATACGGCCAAGGGCACAGAATCTTCCGAGCCAGTAGTCGCGCTGTCTCTCTGAAGCACAAACTGTAAGGTCTGCCGCTAACATGTGTTTTTCTAAAACTTTGTGCATCAAGCGATAACTAGATGAGGCCTGCACTGCATCGTCTTTGTATTGCACCAAAACACTGAATAAGTAAGGGTCGTAAAGATCGACAATCAGATGTTTGCTCATTTCACTGAGAAAGGGAAATGGCTTGAGCACATTGGCTTGAAGGAAGATTGTGCTTGCTTCTGTTGCTAATTCGGTTAGTTTTTTGCGGCCGCCACCAGTAATTACTTGTAAATTATTTCCAAGCTTTTCCGATGTGGATGGTTCATCACTATCGGCGGCATCAACTTCTACAGGTGAAAAGACCACCACGGGAAATTCTGGAGCAATTGCCTTGCCTAGCTCAACGGCTCGAATGGCCGGACCGGCCATCTTCTTCGAGATTGGTTCTAAGGTGATTATAAGAATTTTGGAATTGCTCAATTTGTTTCTATGCTGGTTAAGTCTTGAGAATCTATAGCGTCTGGAGGCTAATTATAGCTGTAGACAACAAACGGATGTAGTAAGAAGAGCTTACAAGCAGTAAAATAGCTGGTTGTGAAGCATTAATCGAAGGCAAGGAATCAAATTTTGAGCGATACTTTGGCGCCCGAGTCTATAGAAGGCTTAGTCTCAGTTGTAATTCCAAACTGGAACGGCAAGCGGTTTTTGACTGGGGTACTTGATTCGCTGGCCAAGCAGACCTATAAACAGGTTGAAGTAATAGTCGTAGACAACGGCTCTCACGACGGTTCTGTTGAGTTTATCCGCGAAAATTATCCTAGCGTGCTGTTAGCGCTTTATGAGAAAAACACCGGTTTTGCTGTTGCGGTTAATCGTGGCATTAGAGAGTCTAAAGGCGAATTTATAGCACTGATTAACAACGATACTGTCCTCGAAGATGAATTCATTGCTGAACTAGTCAAGGGCATGGCTGAGCATCCTGAGTGCGGCTCTTTAGGGTGTAAGATGCTGGCCTATGATGACCATAGCTTGCTCGATGGTGTTGGCGATGGCTATAGGCGTGGTGGGTTGCCTGGGCGCATTGGTCACCGCGAGAAAGATACTGGTCTTTTCGACGAAGGTCGCTATATTCTTGGAGCTTGTGGCGGTGCAGCTCTCTATCGCCGTTCGCTCTTTTCAGATATTGGCTTGTTCGATGACGACTATTTTGCTTATTTGGAAGATGTAGATATTGCTTTGCGAGCACAGAGCGCTGGTTACAAGTGCTATTACATACCGACGGCGCGCATTTATCACCTTGGCTGTGGCACCACTGGTAGTGGCTATTCGCCTTTGGTGGTAAAGCTATCGGCTCAGAATAATTGGAATACAATAGTTAAGAATATTCCCCTGCCACTGTTGATTAAGTTCTTGCCCCAGATTGCTTTTTGGCAGGCTTATTATTTGGCTGTGGTCTGTGTACGCGGTGGGCAGGTTCTACCCTGGCTAGAAGGCAGTTTCAAAGCCTTATTGTTGCTTCCTAAAATGCTTAGCAAGCGCTCTCAAATAAATAAAAAGCGTAAAGTCACCCTCAAATATTTCGAAGAGGTAATTGTTGAATCAGAAAATGACTTAACAGCTGCTCGCGATCGACTCTATAAGAGCAAATTGTCTGAGGCTGTAAAGGGCGCCCGATAGGTATTGGTTATCTAGCTATCTATTATGTAGGTCTCAATCTTGCGATTGAGAATTGGCCTGGGCAGGCCCTCCGTCGCCGTTAAGGGAGTTGGCGGCGTAGTCAAGGTCTTCAATAGTTTGAGTAAGCTGAGAAGTGGCCGACTTAATTGGTGAGTAGGCCTTAGTAAATTTGCGCATACGTAATTGTTCTAAGCCCAATCTCATTTGGCCAAGTGCTTCTTCTGTGCGTTCGATTGCTGCAGCTACGGCGTCTTGAACTAGGTCGATTTTGTGGCTGGTGTCTTTTGAACGACAGTTTTGGCAATATCCTAAAATGTCGAAACGACTTGTGGTGTGGTCAAAACCTTTGCGCTGGGCCACAGCTTTGCCGAAGCCGCGAATTAGTTCGTCGTAGAACTCGATGGTCATGCCGCAGGCCAGGCATATTAGATGGTCGTGGGCTGGCCCTTCTTCAGCAGCTTCGTAGCGTAAACCTCGATCTCCACTGACTGTTATGACGTTGCCGTCTGCCTTAAGTCGGTTGAGCGTTCGATAGACAGTGGACAGACTTACTTTCAAGCCACGTTCGACAGCCAGCTCGTATACCTCGGGGGCGGTTAAGTGGTCTCCTCTCGGAATTGCTTTGACGATAGCTTCGATTGCTTCTTGGGTGGAGAGCAGCCTATTTTTTGTTTCATCCATACATATATGTTCGCCGATTTCACGCCAGAGTGATCATACTTTCAACATATTCAGTTGCATTATTGTCGTGATTCTAATTGAGAATGATTTCTAGATCGTGAAATTTGGCTCTTTTCCGACGCTCCTTTGAGTTTTGCTAAATTTTCAAGAGGCCTTTCCGCTTATTTCGAAAAAGACACTTTGTTTCAATTGAGATATAGAATCATCGCTTTGAATTGGGCATAAAGTGAGCTGCTATGCGAGTTTCAGTACTGTTGTCATTGGTATCTTTAGGTTTTCTTTAGGCATTCTCGATTGACACTCACTATTGAGAGTGATAACTTTCAATAGTTGCTAATGAGAATTATTCGCAATTGCCAGGGAGATACTTGCGGCTCTCTGGCGAAGGGAAGAGTTCTTAGCGGGTAGTCGCTTTCTAGCGATATTTGCTCAAGCAATTTGAGCTTTAGTACTTTTATCAATCAGCATTGGAGATCGGCATGAAGTCTTACAAATCAAACAACAAGCGCAGCAAACGTGGTCAGAGCATGGTTGAGTACGCTCTCGGCATTGGTTGTGTCGCTGCTCTTTGCGTCGTTGCCCTTGGTTCACTTGGTCACATTTCTGGTGAGATGATTCAAAACGTTGAGCAAGCCACTAACTATGGTGGTTCTACTTCAGCAGCCGTTGGACGCACCATTAAAGTGACAGCAACTCCATGGGTTCTTCAATAGACCCTAGTATTTAGGTAGTTTGAAGAGTGCTTGGTTGACAAGCGCTCTTCGGGCTTTTAAGGTAACTGATGTCAAACTCTACATCTAGCTTTAGATATAGTGCGTCAAAGAGACAAACATATTGCGGTAGGGGCAGAAGTTGTTCCTACCGCTCTTTGTCTCAGAGTAGCTCTGATATCAGGTCTAGTGGTCAATCAATGGTCGAGTTTGCATTCGCTATACCTTTCTTGTTACTGATCGTGGTGACGATCATGTATTTTGGTCGGGTCTTTTATACGAAACAAGCCGTGGCAATGGCCTGTCAGGAGGCTGCTCGTCTTGCTAGTCGCACACCGGAACTCAGTGATGCTCAAGTACGTGAGAGTTTAACTGGCTTTTCAACTTCTGGTGATGCTGTCAATTCTACTTCTGTTATTGCTCAACAGCTCGGTTCTGCTCGGCTCTTGTCCCAAGGTACCACTGGTAATCTACCTCCTGGTGCCAAAGTTAAGGTGCTGCCTTTTGATTCTGATGGAAGTATTGAGGATCAAGTTGCACCCGGTACTGTCGGTGTTCGCATTGAATATCCGTTTGTGTTTGTCGGTAGTGCCTTCTCTAATAGTGCCAGCCAATTTGGCAGTTCTGTTGGGGTATATACCGGTGCAGGTGGCTCGCCTGTTTCTTTTCTCAATTTTCCAATATCTGAGAGAGCGGTGTCTTTCACAGAGGTTTACCAGCAGTAGTAACTAAATAGTTCTATTTCGAGGTGTCTATGCGTACGTCAATCCCAGCAACTAATTCAGAAATTTCATCGGTTTCGTCATTGCTTGGGCGAGAACGTATTCCTACCAAAGGTGTCAGCCCTAAGTCCTTTAATCTGGTGCCGATCCTTATAGGTTTGGTCGTCATACTTGTGTTAGTGGCCGGCGCTCGTGCTTTTGCTCCTCAAGCCCCAGTGGCTAAAACAGTGCAAATCGTGGGGGCCGGGCAGGACATTTTTCCTGGTACCCGTATTACATTCCATGACTTGCATTATGTGATTGTGCCTGACTCATACTACAGCGACGACATGTTTACCAAGACAAATTTGTTGGTTGGTCGAGTTGCCAATACATTTATTGGACAAGGTGAACCAATCGTTAGTGCTAATCTCTTTTCAGGCAAGGACGGTATAGCGCAGCGAATTGAGAATCACGAAAGGGCAATTACTTTAAAGTTAGACGATTATGCTTTGGTCGATCACAGTATCAACAGTGGTGACAAGGTAGATGTAATTGTCACAAGTACTTTAGATGGAAAGAAATACAGCAAGACTGTTTGTCAAAGTGTGCCTGTGTTGTTCAGCTATCCACGAGAGGCTTTGCACAGCTCGAAGTTAAGGGGTCAAGAAAGTAGCCGTATTACATTGGCTGTGAGTTCAGAACAGGCCGAACTTCTTGCTTTGGCTGAGGAGAGCGGTAAGATCAAATTAGTGCTGCGCAATCGCTTGTCATCACAGCTGCCACATCTGGTTGGTTATGGCGAATCTGACTTGTTGCCATCTAAGGCTTTAGAAGAAAAAGGTCGTTTGAAGCAATCATCTTCTTCTAGTTCTAATTCTAGTTTTAATTCTAATTTGGATTCTGCTGCAAATACGAACTTGATACCGCCACCACCGCATTCTGCTGGCCTTTTTGACATTCCGGCACCTTCCTTCCCAAGCTCTATTAATGAGGCTTTGGCCCCTCTATCTCCTGTTGGCAAAACTGCTAGATGGGTTGTGGAAATATTCTCTGGTAGTAAAAGAGATTTGTATGAAATTCCCCAATCGACACAGAAGTAGCAATAGGAGTACCTCTAGGGGCAATCCTGGGCATAGAGCAAGCGGTGCTGTCTTGCCTCTCGTCGCCTTTATTATTGTTCTTGGCGTTGCCTTCATGGCCTTATCGGTTGATGTTATGCGCACGGCTTACGCTTCTTCTGCTGTGAGATACGGTGCTGAAGCCGCTGCTCTTGGTGCTTTTTCGGCTAGTTTAACTCGGCCTGAGCAAATTTTTAGTCGCAGTCAAGCCGAATCTAATATTCGCCAAACTATCGGCCAAGCTTCTGGAGTGATCGATAACTTCGCTTGGAACAGCGCTCCCTATGGTCCTGATTCTTCTAGGAGGGGGGCAGCGGCAGCCGAGAGCGCCCTGCGCTTTGATGCCAGCGACGTCAATATCGTTGACAATCCAAACGGTGCCGATAGCGGTGATTATTTTTTGCAGGTGCGCGGTCGGCGTGATGGCAGTGATGCTCTCAAGCTTTTTTTCTTGCCCATGGTTTACGCATTTAGTGGAAGTTCTTCCAGTAACGGTTTGCCAGGCCCAGCTGTGCCGCCAGAGTCGCGCTTGTCCAGCCCCCATCGGTTAGTAGAAGTTATTGCCCAGCCAGCTTCGCGCATTGGCGCTGGTGTGCCTCGCGGTAATTCTTCCGGTCGTGATCAAGACCTTAGTGGATTCGCTACTTTGCCAGTAGCTATAAGTAACTTGCAGTTTCGACTTCTAGCGGATCCTAATGCCGCGCTTTCAGCCGCCTCGTATAAACTGATCTTGGCTCCTCTGCAAACTAACACTCCTACAGCGAATATCTTGCGTGGCGCCCTGGTTAATTTGACTCGTTCGTCATCGTCTCTCAGTTATTACAACGATGCATCGAGTAATGCCTCTGTAAACCAGCTTCTCGCCAATTTGGCCTACTTTTCACCAGCTATCAGCAACAATGAGATTCCTTCGGCTCTAGTTGAGCGTGGCAGTCATCTTTCAGCCTTCAATTTGAGTTCTACTTCGAGTTTGTTTTCCTCAACGACAGTACAACAGCAGTTGCTTTTACAGCTGCAAAAATTGCCCGTGGGACGCTCGTATATTTTTCCAGTTCTAGCAAACGACCCTAATTTTGTAGCCTCGAGTCAGGCTAATGAGGTGGTGGGCTTTGCCCGCTTGAGACTGCTGGCCACTCCTGTTGTATTCGATCAATCAATTGCTTTGACAGTAATGCTTGAGCCCGATTCAGTGGCCTTGCGCAATGCTAGTTTTGCCAACGCCAAGGCTGTGGTGCCCAATAATGGTTCTAGCAGTGCTTCCGTTGCGGGTCTACTACCGCCGCCGGTGGCACCATTTGGAGCCAGATTTTTGCTTTCAGATGGTTTAGGCATTAGCACAAGGCCACATTCTGTGGTTATGGCTCCTTCTCTTTCACCTCGCGTTATGGTGAATTAGATGAACTTGAGTAAGAGCGAAGTGCAGCCTAGAGCGAAAGTAAACGTAATTGGAGTGCTCGGTGCCAAGGGTGGTGTTGGGGCTACAACCATAAGCATTAATTTGGCAGCGGCGATGGCTTTAGGCTCTACAAGAGGCACTATCTCTTTGCTTGATGCCAATTTGCAACAGCCTGATGCTGCTTGCCTTTTGAACTGCACTCCGCGTTATTCATTGCTTGACCTTGCGCGCCGCTCTGCTCTTGATGCTGAGGTGATAGCTGCCTGTGCTGAGAATATCGTTCTTGAGCCAGCTAAATTGGCTAGACAGTTTCGTTTGTTTAGTCCACCCTTAGACGCCAATCAAGCCTTGCAGGTCTCTTTAGCCGATGTTTGCCGCCTGCTTGGTTTCTTTAAAGAGCTTCCCGGCAGCTGTGTGGTTGACTTGCCTCGTTCTGTCAATCTCGATTTGGTTTCGATGCTTGATCTGTGTGATTGCATTGTCTTAGTGCTTGAACCTACAGTGACAGCCCTTGCTGCTGCTCGTCGCTGGCTTGATGTGTTTCAGGACCTCGGCATTGCCAGTGACCGTTTGGTGGCGTTGCTCAACCGCTCTGGTGGCAAGTTGAAAGAGATAGAACAGCAGCTTTCAACCGATCTCAATGGCATTCCTCTGTTACGTTTGCCCAACGCCTACGAAGCTTGTGAGAGCGCTTCTATTGAAGGTGTTCCTGTTCTAGCAAAGTATCCGCGCATTGCTCTTTCAAGAGCCATTGATGAGGTCCTTTCTTCCTGTGAAAGAGCTGGCAGAGGTTCTCAAAAGACTAATTTAAATTTTCAACAAATCAGCTTGAGTAAAGAGAAATAATATGTCAAAGCTGCGCAAATTGCTGACAAGCCAAAGTCATAGTTCAACACCTTTGCCACCAGTGAACGATGTTCAATCTGTTGACCCTGATGTTGCCCGAGAAAGAGTAGCTGGCCCTTCAACCGTGGCGGCGCCAAACGAAGAAGCGTCAGCGAAGAAAGTAGGTCTGTCTCTTAGTCGGCGCATTAGCAAAATTTCTGACGCTGAAGCTAAAGACGAACGTGAATCTAATCTCTATCACGATCTTAAATCTAAAATTCATGAGCGGTTGATCGCGACAATTGATGTTGCTGTGCTGACGCAACTGGATGGCAATGAAGCCCTAGAAGACGCAATTGAGGGTACTATTCGCTTACTAATAGCTGAAGAAAGACTCCCTCTATCAACTACTGAACGCGATAATTTGGCCCAAGAAGTACTATACGAAACTCTTGGTTTGGGCCCACTGGAACCGCTTTTGTCTGATTCTATGGTGAACGATATTTTGGTGAATGGTTCGCAAAGCGTTTGGATAGATCGTGATGGAAAGCTGGTCGAAACTGCTATTCGCTTTAAGGACGATCATCACTTACTGCATATTATCAATCGTATTGTCGCTAGAATCGGTCGTCGCATAGACGAATCGTCACCGATTGTCGATGCCCGTTTGCCTGATGGTTCTCGCGTTAATGCCATTATTCCGCCGCTTTCGCTGGATGGACCGGTTCTATCAATTCGGCGCTTTAGACCTGTTCCGTTTGCTTTTGAAGACTTGATTGAGAAGAAAGCACTGACTAAAAACATGGCGGATTTTCTTCAGCAAGCTGTCAAAGCCAGGCTAAATATTTTAATTTCTGGTGGCACATCAGCGGGCAAGACCACGTTGCTCAATGTTCTGTCATCTTATATTGGTGATACTGAGCGCATTGTCACTATTGAAGATACTGCTGAATTGCGCCTACAACAGCGTCATGTTATTCGCCTTGAGTCGAGACCTCCGAATACCGAAGGGAGTGGTGCTGTTGGTCAGCGTGAGCTGGTAAAGAATGCTTTGCGAATGAGACCAGATCGAATTGTGGTAGGCGAGGTGCGTGGCCCCGAGGCCCTAGACATGCTTCAAGCCATGAATACTGGTCACGAAGGATCGCTCACAACGGTCCACGCCAATAGTGGTCGTGACGCACTTAGTCGTATTGAAACATTAGTTTTACTATCAGGAGTTGAGCTCTCTCAGCGTAGCATTCGCGAACAAATTGGTTCTGCGTTTGACCTCGTTGTGCAGGTTAAGCGTCTCTCTGATGGTACTAGAAGAGTCGTTAGTATCACCGAAGTCACTGGAGTGCAAGAGGGTGTTGTCGGCATGCAAGACTTATTTGAGTTTCGTCAAATAGGTGCTGGTCACGACGGCAACTCGATCGGATTTCATAATGCTTGTGGTATCAGACCTCTGAAGTCTGAACGCTTTGTCGAACACGGATTACCACTGCCTTCTTATTGGTTCGAACCTGAAGATGAGAGCCGATTTGGTTATCAATTTAAGGAAGCTCAGGAAGCCGAAGATGAAAGGTCTAGTGGTCACCTTGACCCGTCAAAAAGTGATGGTGCATCATGAATTTTACCAATTTGAATATAACTAACTTTGTTGCAATTTTCGCTTTTTCTATCTTAGCTGGCGCGCTGGCTGTTCGGCTAATCAAAATTTCGAAGCGGAGAAAACAAGTGGCAAGGCGGGTGCAGCAGGCCCTGAGTAGTTCTGCTGAGAGGCAATTAGCGATGCCTGTTTTAGTTGCTGCCTCTGGCTCGGCCGGCAACATTGCAGCGGGCACCGCTAGAGATACAATGACTGCATCTTCACTATTTGTCTCAATTCTTAAGCCCCAAGTTGCTATTCCTAAGTTCGCTCACTTGCCGGCACCACTTTGGCTGGTTCGTTTAGTTGAGCAGTCTGCTATTACAATGTCTATTTCTGACTTTGTTTTGGTTCTACTTATTTGCGGTTTGGCACCGGGTTTGATTGCCTATATTTTTGCAGTTCCTGAGCTAATTTGTTTGGCACTATCTCTGGTTTGTTGCTCTTTGCCTCTAATTTATATTGCCATTTTGGCTGCACGCAAACGGACCAAGTTCATTGAGCAGCTTCCTGATGCCATAGATTTAATGGTGTCAGTTTTGCGCACTGGTCACAGTGTGCCGCAGGCCGTGCGCTCGGTTGGCAAGGAGTCAGCTCAACCATTAGGCGAAGAGTTCTCGCAGATTTTGCAACGTATAAATTTGGGGCAGCCCTTTTCGGAGGCGCTAACTTCCACGGTCGCTAAGTACAAGTCGGACGAGCTCGACTTAATTAGGCGCGCAATCACTATTCAAGCTGAAGTTGGTGGTAGTCTTGCTGAGCTGTTGGAGAAAACCAATTTAACTTTGCGGCAGAGGCTCAAGCTAAAAAGACAGGTGCGTGTATTAACAAGCCAAAGCCGTTTGACTGGAATTATCGTCGGTCTTTTGCCCTTGATGTTAGGCACTGCTCTTGAGTTTCTTAGTCCGGGTTACTTAGAGCCGTTATTCACGAGCGATCTTGGGCGTATGTTGCTAGTACTAGCAGTAGTGCTTGAGTGTGTTGGCATAGTGTTGATTAATAAGATGACTGAGGTGAAAATTTAGCATGCTTGGTTCGTTAACTCACTTTCTTACAATCTATCCCGAGCTTGTTGCTGCTGCCGTTCTTCTTCTAATTCTCTCGTTTCTAGTTGTTCAGTCAAAGACTAAAGGCAGTCAGCCTACTAGCAATCAGACAAGCGCTTTCCTGTTGCCAGCATTCTTTACCGAGCCAGCCGCCTATCTATTGAGACTTGCCCCTGGCAATTATCTTGTTTGGTTGCAGCAGCGCTTAGTTTTCGCAGGCTTACGTAATAACCGCTATTTTGGCAGCCTTTGTGCAGCCAAAGTTTATCCGTGTTTGCTCGCCCTGCTCTTTCCCCTATTTGTTCATCCGGGCTATGCAATCTTGGCACTGATTGTCTTGTTTTTCTCACCAGACTGTCTTTTGGCTTTCTTGGCCAAGAAACGTCAGCAGTCGGTGGCTGATAGCTTGCCTCAAGTGATAGATTTGATGGTGCTTTGTGTGGACGCCGGGTTGGGTCTAGATGCCACTATTCAGAAAGTCGCAAGTGAGAGAACCGCCCTGTCATCGGCCATTAACGACGAGCTCTTGACTTTGAGCCGGGATGTACTGCTTGGTATGAATCGCGAAAAGGCCTACCAGGAGCTTTACAACCGCACCGGTGTAGATGAACTGCGCTCTCTATCTGCAGCTCTCAACCAAAGTGCACAACTTGGCATCAGCGTTTCTAAGGTATTGCGCAATCAGGCCGAGTTTTTGCGTAACAAACTTGGTCAAAAGGCAGAAGAGAAAGCTGCCAGGCTGCCTGTACTAATGGCCTTCCCTCTTTGGTTTTGCATTATGCCAACTTTGATGGTGTTGGTACTTGCTCCCTCCCTTATAATCTTCTTTGAACAAGTTCGACCATTGACTGGTTTGGGCATGGGCCAGTAGTAACCCAATAGTTGGAATGCACTTGAAAATTAGTATCAATAAAGAGAGCGCAGTTCCAATTAGAGATCAACTGATTGAGCAGCTTGGCTTACAAATTGCTTCGGGTACTCTTGCGGCCCACGAGAAGCTACCGAGCATTCGCGCTCTGGCTGATCGCCTAGGTGTGCATTACAGCACCATCACAGCTGCATACAATCATATGGCTGAGGTTGGCCTGTTAGAAGTTCGGCAAGGCAGCGGAGTGCGAGTTGCTTCTACTGGGCGCAAATCAGAAGCAGAAGATGTCACTCTCAATTTAGACGAGATGTTTAGCGAATTCGTCGCTAGAGCTTCCGAACGTGGTTATTCAAATGAACAAGTTCTAGCTTGTCTGGCCACTTTAAAGGCACGGAAGCCGGTTAGGCGAATCCTTGCTGTTGATGCCAATAAAGACTTTCACAAAGTTATTGTCGGAGAGCTTGCTCCCCATTTTACTATTCCCGTGGAGACCATTACTCCCCTCGAGTTATTAGCAGATCTAGGTCAAATGAATGAGTCACTGCTGGTGGCCAGTCTCTATCATTTGTTTTCATTTCAAAAGCATGTCACTGACTTAACTCGTTTGGTGGCATGCAATATTGAGCCAGCCAGAGTTGAGCTTGAAGCCGTTGCCAATTTACCCGCTCAGAGTCTAGTGGTGCTAGTTTCTGTTTCTCCTACACTGTTGCACATGGCATCGAATTTGGTGGCAGCCATGCGTGGAGAAGAAGTGGCAGTTAGAGCAATAGGTCGAGATGAACAGCAAGAACTTAAATATATTGTCAAGCACGCTAATTTGTTTGTTTGTGATAGCTTGAGCGAAGAGACTGTGGCCGCACTAGTGCCGCGCAACAAGATCAAAGCATTTAAGCTCTATTCGGCTTCAACTATTGATCGCATCAAAGATAGATTAGCTAAGTGGGGCTAAGTTCTTACTTATAAGATTTATTTGCGTTCAGAAACGCCCAGGCCCGGGCCTTCTGGCAGTCGCAGATAGCCATCTTCGTAAACAGCACCTTGATAGGGGTCGTCGCGCAAGAGTAAGGCTCCGTCTAGGTCTAAGTGGTCACACAGGCTAGATAGATGGGCCGCTGCGGTGACGCCAATTGATGATTCAATCATCATACCGAACATCACTTTCATAGAGTGGGCGCGGGCTGTGGCAATTACTCTAATAGCCTCTAGCAGTCCCCCGCATTTTGCTAATTTGACAACAACTCCATCAACAGCACCGGCTAGTCTTGCTACGTCACTCGCGCGGCAGACACTTTCGTCGGCAAATATAGGAATAGCGGCATTCTGTCGGACCAGGCGAAAATCTTCAACCAGGGCGTTTTTCGGCAATGGTTGCTCGATAAATTCAACGCCATGGTCGGCCAAAAATTTAGACATTTCAATAGCTTGTTTAACTGACCAGCCGCCGTTGGCGTCAACCCGAAGCGGTAGATTAGGCGCCATTTTTCGCACGCTTTTGATGATTTGATGATCGTAGTTGGTGCCTACTTTGACTTTGAGCATCTTATAGCCAGCTTCAACAGCCTCTTTCGTTTTTCGCTCAATCATTTCGGGTGAATCAATGCCAATGGTGAAATCGGTCATTGGATAAGCGTGGCTAGAGAGGCCGAGCATCTTGTATGTTGGCTGACCGCAAATTTTCCCGGCCAAGTCGTGCATCGCCATTTCGATAGCTGCTTTGGCTGAGTAATTTCCAGCGATCATAAGGTCCATTTGCCTGGCAACTTCAACAGCGGCAAAAGGGTCGTTCCCTAAAATCTTTTCTTGCTTAGAGCCAATTTCGCCTAGCACTGCCAGCACCGTGGCTGGGGTCTCGCTGTGATAGCTGGCAGGAGATGCTTCACCTAGGCCGATGTGGCCGTCGTATTCAAGTTTGACCAAGACATTGTGGGAAGTACTTGAAGTGCCGTAAGAAATGCCAAAGGGGTAGGCTAGGGTCAGGTCAAGCGCTTCAAAGCTGAGACTAATTGACTTTGATTTTGTATTTGCTGCTGATTTCACAGACTTTCCTTATTAGTGAATAGATGGAGTAAGGGAAAAATCTTCAATTGCTTGCCAGAGTAGATCGGCAGAGAATCTAACCGGGTCTGTCGTGGGCAGTTTTGTCTCAGCCCCAACTTCGGCTATGGCAGCTTGCGCCTCAGATTCGCTTAGGTCACTGGTATTTAGCGCTACGGCAATAACTTTGCTTGGTCGCATATAGGCTGCCATTAACTCATAGGTAGCTATCAGTCTGTTCAAATCTGAAATAGCGAAGTTTGTGCCTTTGATATGGGTGCGACTTGGTCTATGGCACATAATCATGGCCTGTGGGCATGAGCCGTGCACTAGAGCCATGGTTACTCCAGAAAAGCCTGGATGGGCCAATGAACCTTGGCCTTCGACCAAAACCACAGGGGCCTCTTGAGCTGCTTCTAGTACCATCATCTCTGTAGCACCGGCCATAAAGTCGCCGATCACTCGGTCGATGGCTATGCCTCGACCGCAGATCATAATTCCGGTTTGGCCTGTGGCTACAAATGCAGCTTCTTTGCCTTTTTTGTTGGCAGAGCGTTGAATCTCCAGGGCTACTGTCATCTTGCCTACCGAGCAATCGCTGCCGACGGTTAGCGCCACAAGGCTGTCATTACCTTTGTATTTGCCGTTTTCTAGTACTCGGCCTGCAGCCACCGGTAGGTTTTCAGGCGGTTTGCGCACGTCGAAGAGACGCTTGCCGTGTTTTTTTGCTGCGGCAACAATATTGGCATCGTCTTCAAGGAAGTCATGAAGACCGTTGATGACATCTAAGCCTCCGGCTAAGGCCTTGACGATGTCTTGCCGCCAGTGGTCGGGCATGGCGCCGCCATTCCAGGCTGTGCCTAAGAGTAGAGCGTCTGTCCCTAGTGCTAAGGCTTCTTCTACGCTGCCAACAATTGGTGCTTCGGCATCGATTCCTGTAACAGACTTAATTGACTTGCCAACTTGACTTTGGTCAATTATGCAAGTTATTGGATTTTTGCCATAACGTAGCACCCCTTCGGCGGTTTTAGAGCTGCCTTTGCCGAATTCTCCAGGGGCGTATAGTGCCAAGCGTGCGGTTTCTTCGATATACATAAGTTTTTTTAGTTTTGTGTTTTTAAGTTTGCGGTTTTTAAGATCGGCGAGTAATTCGCATTATTGCCCGCCAAAGGCATTAGAATTATAAGGCTCGCGTTTAAAATTAGAGTTAGTGATTTACCGCTTGGCATTTGTCAAGATAGTTGGGAGACCTTTTCTGGGATGGCTATTGACGATAACGACGCCCTGACCCCTCCAGCTGAGGAGTCATCAAAAGAAAAAGAAGATCGCCAATCTAAGGCGAAGGCTTTTTACCGGGCTATGTATGCAGGTGGTGACACTCCTGATCCTGAGACTTTTGGCCTTGACTTGGGTAAAGCTCCGGCTGGCCAAAATGATAAAGGTCATCAACTGGCAATCAACAATCTTGAGAACGCCTTGCGCGATGCTGAAGGTAAGGCCAGTGAATGGGAGAATTCATACAAGCGCTTGGCTGCCGACTTCGAGAACTATCGCAAACGCATCGACCGTGAGCGGGAAGAATTCCAAGCGGTAGGTATGCAAAAGGCTCTCGAAGCGATTTTGCCAGCCTTAGATGACCTAGATATGGCCCAGTCAAAATTGACTGAGAAGACTGAGCCAAAAGTGATGTTAGACAGCTTAAAAATGGTCTGCAACCGCTTCGGTCGTTGCTTAGAGCAAGTTGGCATTAAGCAAATGCAGCCGATTGGCGAACCTTTTGACCCGATGTATCACGAACCAGTTCAAGAAGTGCCTACTAATGATGTGCCCGATGGTTGTGTCGCTCATCAGTTGCGCAATGGATATATGTTCCGCGATAAAGTTTTAAGACCAGCTCTCGTTAATGTGGCGGTTGCTCTTACTGGTGAAGCGGCTGAGGCATACGAGCGGGCCCGCGCAGAGAAAGCCGCTGCTTCTGCTCCAGAAGCATCAGAAGTTATTGATATTACTCCAGTTGTTAGCTCGGCGACAGAAGAAGTTATGGCTTCATCTTCTGCTACTGAGACTTCTGAAAGTCTTGAATCTATTGGTAATGAGAGAAGCACTCAAGACATTCCCTTTGAAGAAATCAAGGCCGCCTACGAGGCTTCGCTTTCAGCCACCGATGCTACTGCCGGCCAAGCTGAGGATGAGGCCAGCAAAGACGATAAGTCCGGTAAGGTCTACGATCTTACTGATGTGCAAGAGTAATTGCTCTTATGTATGAATTTGGATTCTAGACTCTGATGAGTGATGACAAAATTATTGGTATTGACCTCGGCACCACATATTCGTGTGTGGCTGTTATGGAAGTAGGAAAGCCAGTCATCATAGAAAATTCAGAGGGCGCTCGCACCACACCGTCGGTAGTGGCGTTCACCAAAACGGGCGATCGCTTGGTGGGCCAATTGGCGAAACGGCAAGCTGTTACCAATCCTACTCGCACAGTGCAGTCTATCAAACGTGAGATGGGCACTAACTATCGCGTACAAGTAGACGGCATTTCTCATAGCCCAGAGCAGATTTCAGCTATGGTGTTGCAGAAAATCAAGGCTGATGCCGAAGCCTATTTGGGCGAGAAAGTGACGAGAGCAGTGATCACTGTTCCTGCTTATTTTAATGACGCTCAAAGACAAGCTACGCGCGATGCTGGTCAAATAGCCGGTCTTGAAGTCATGCGCATTATTAATGAACCTACTGCCAGTGCTTTGGCGTACGGACTAAATAAGCTCAACGAGCATGCTGTAGTCTTGGTCTTCGATCTTGGAGGCGGCACCTTCGACGTCAGTATTCTAGAAATTACTGAAGGCGTCTTTGAAGTGCAAGCAACTAGCGGTAATAACCGCCTTGGTGGTGATGACTTCGACCAAGCGATTATCGATTATTTAGTAGAAGAGTTTAAGAAGCAGACTGGGCTTGATATTGCTGGTGACTTAATGGCTGTGCAAAGGCTAAAAGAGACGGCAGAAAAGACTAAAATAGAACTATCGACGGCTCTTGTTTCAGAAGTACATTTACCATTTTTGACTGCCGATCAAAGCGGGCCTAAGCATTTAGAAACAACTATAACTAGAGCGAAGTTCAACGAAATTACGGCAGGTCTGGTTGAGGCAACTATTGGTCCATTGCAGCAGGCCCTTGAAGACTCGGGGTTGAGCCCTCAAGATATCGAACATATCATTTTGGTCGGTGGATCAACTCGCATACCAGCAGTGCAGGACATGATTCGTCGTTTCTTTCAGAAAGAACCTTCCAAATCGGTCAATCCTGATGAAGCTGTAGCACTTGGTGCCGCCATTCAAGCTTCGATATTGGCTGGTGATTTGCAAGATGTACTGTTGCTCGATGTTATTCCACTTTCGCTAGGAATCGAGACAGCCGGTGGCTTGTTCACCCGTATAATTGAGCGTAATACAACTATTCCTACCAGTCGCACCATGACTTTTACAACGACTGAAGATGCTCAGACTTCTGTTGAAGTCCATGCTTTGCAGGGTGAGCGTGAGTTGGCCTCCGATAACAAATCATTGGCCAAGTTCCACCTTACGGGCATTCCTGGGGCCCCGCGCGGTGTGCCGAAAATTGAAGTAACGTTTGATATTGATGCTGACGGCATTGTGCACTGCTCGGCGCGGGATCATGGCTCTGGTATTAAGCATTCGGTCACTATTCAGCGCACCACTGGCTTGAGCCCGGGCGAAGTTGAGCATCTTCAGCGTGAAGCCGAGGAATTTGCTGATCAAGATAAATTGGTGCGCGAGCGCATTTCTACTCGTGTACATGCTGAGTCTATGTGTGCAGAAGCTGAACGTACGGTAACAAAATACGGCGATCGTGTTGATAAAGTGCATGTCGATAAGGTTATGAAGGCTGTAGAGCTTGTTAAGGAAGCACTTGCCCAAGACAATAGTGCTGACTTGAAGCAGTTGGTGGCTGGCCTTGATGTCTCTTTGCTTGATTTGGGTCGGGTTATTCACTCGGGCAATCGTCAATCGCAGCCGCGCAAAGACGAGCGTCAGTCGACGGTACCAAGCACCAGTAAAAAGAAGCCTAGTTATGGCGATGAGCGTCCCATTGAACTGGGTGAGGTTGGCCGTCCGAGCCAACAGGTGCTAAGCTCGCTGATTGATAAAGACTCACTTTTAGAACATGATTTAGCACTCGATGTTGATTTAGTGCTTGATAAAAATAGTGAAGGATTGGATTAAGGCAAAGGAAAATTTTGCGATAGTTCTTCTTTTTTGACCTTTAATAAGAAGAGCTATAAAAAGTGATGAATGTATGGATTGAACCAAAGGTGCTCGCTTGGAAACTATGGCAAAACGTGATTATTATGAAGTTCTAGGTCTAGCCCGTGGGGCTTCATCAGACGAGATTAAGAAGTCTTTTCGCAACCGCGCCAGACAACTTCACCCAGACAACAAAGAAAGTGGCGACGAAGCGGCATTTAAAGAGCTTGCTGAAGCCTATGAAGTACTTTCAGATGAGCAAAAGAAATCTTCTTACGATCGCTATGGCCACGAAGGTGTGAAGGGTTCGACCCGCGATTTTGATAACGTCGATTTCAGTTCCTTCCAGGGCTTTGGCATGGAAGACATTATCGATGCACTCTTTGGCGGCGGCATGCGTGGTGGATTTTCTGGTGGTGGTGGCGGCAGTCGCTCAGGACCACGTCAGGGTGCTCACTTACGCTATGACCTAGATTTAGAGTTTCTTGATTCTGTCTTTGGTTTAGAGAAGAAGATTACTGTCAAAAGGCTTGAAGACTGCACTACCTGCGAAGGTAGTGGGGCTGCTCCTGGCAGCAATCTGTCTACTTGTAATACTTGTCAGGGCCAAGGTCAAGTCAAACAGTTGGTTAACATGCTGTTTATGCAGAGTTACCAGATTATTGCTTGTCCAGATTGTGCGGGCTCAGGTAAGAAAATTGAGAAGCCTTGCAAAGATTGTAAGGGTGCTGGCCAAACGAGAAAGTCGCGTGAATTCGAAGTCAAAGTTCCTGCAGGTGTTAAAGACGGCGATCGCCTTAAGCTCCAGGGAGCTGGTGATAAGGGGCCGCGTGGTGGTGTTTTCGGAGACTTGTTTGTTGTCTTGAATGTCAAAGACCATCCGGAGTTCGTCCGTGATGGTTTTACTATTCACGTTAAGCAACCAATTAGTTTCTCTATGGCCGCTCTTGGTGCAGAAATTTTGGTGCCTACCGTGGAAGGGGCGAAGGTTCTGAAAGTGCCTGCTGGTACGCAATCTTCTAGCCAATTGGTAATGCGAGATTTGGGTGTGCCGCATCTCAATAATCCTTCTCGGCGCGGTGATCATGTGGTACATGTGGTTGTTGAAACCCCAACCAAGCTCAGCGGCGAAGAGCGTAAATTACTTGAGCAGCTAGCTGAAATTCGCCATGAAAAATTAAAAGTCAGTGCTCCAGTTCATGATAAGTCCGAGTCTAGTAGCAGTAGTAGTGATAAAGATGTTTCTGAACACCAAGCAGATCATAAAAAAGACTCACATGGCGGCCCTAATAGCAAGAAGAAAAAATCCCACGAGAAAGATGCGGAGCCTGCTGAAGCAGAAGACAAGGGAATCTTCGATAAGATTGTCGACGTATTTCGGCCTAAAGAGTAAAGGCTTGCAAGCTTTCGACTCCAGCAATAACAGTACAACAAATTTCTTTGAGTCGAGGCTTGTGAGATTTTCTCTTGGCTTTAGGCGATTTGCTTTTATAGTGCTTTTAATTGCTTGTTTCGCTCTTGCTCTGCCAGCTAATGCTACGCGACAAAGTCCGGAACTTGTGGCTTCTATAAAGTCAGTTTTCCCTGATTGTCGAATGCGTCTTGATGGTGCCTTTGAGACAAAAGAGGGTGATTTATACCTGCCTGTGATGCCACCACAAGTGCTCAAAAAAACGCAGGTGAAGTTGGTTGAGGTTTATCCACCGCAACAGCCGGTTAAAGCTAAGCCGCAGGTGCTTTTCTTTGATAATGGTGTGACATTTATGCGCGTGCTTGTCAGTGGTAAGAGCAGAACATTTTTACCTCTAGCTTCTCTTAGTGAGAAATGGCGCAAGATAGTTTTAGCAGGTCATCTAACCGACGATTTGATTGTGCCTGAAGGTTTTGTTTTGCCGCCCATCTTTAAATCGGTGGTTGGTCAAACTGCCGTTGTAATAGGTGAACCGGCTAAAGCGACTGCTACTGAGGCTATTCACACTACTAACTCTACGGGCACTGCAGGTGCAGTGAAGTCTCATAATATCGAGCCAAAGTCTCGGCAGCTGGGTCTCTTTCTCACATCGCGCAATTCCGGGAATATTACACTTGTTGATCAAGCAAGCTGGAAGAAAGTCAGCGATTTCCCCACAGAAGGAACACCAGCCGGGATGGCTTGTGTCGCAGATAGGCTCTATATTGCCGATATAAGTAAGAATCGCATACTGATTCTTGACACTGTTGCTAAACAGTTTGTTGGCCAAATAGATTTATTGCCTAAGTCTGCACCAAAGTCTATCGTGGCTACGGGTAGCGGAAAATTGTTGTACGTATCAGAAAGCGGCAGCGCAGACATTGCAGTTGTTGAGGTCGATTCCAGTAAGGTCCTACTTCGTACAAAAGTGCCACCAGGACCTGGCCGTATGGCAATTACGCCGAACGGCAATACTATTTTGGTATTGAACACTATTACTGGACAGGTAACTTTTATTTCTACGTTGAATCAAAGAGTATTGGGCACCATTGTTGTCGGAGCTAATCCAACCGCAGTTGTGATTTCACCAGACGGTAAAACAGCCTACGTCTCTTGTCGTGGCGAACTTAATCATATTGCCGTAATTGACATAGCCAAGCGTGGCATACTTGCTAATATAAAAACAGGGAACGGCCCAACTGGGCTGGCTATTTCGCCTGATGGCGGCACTCTCTATAATGCCATTGCCAAAGACAATATGATTGCCGTTTTTGACACTGCCACGAGAGCTTCAGTTAAGCAAATCAAATTGCCTCTCGATATTGATTTCCCGGGCAACATTTTTCTCTTACCGGATGGCAAAAAGCTTATTGTTTCTAGTGCCACCACCACAGCCTTTGGTGTACTCAATATCGAGACCGGCGAATTCGAATGTCAGCCTGTAATCGGCCACAGCTCAGATGAAATAATCTGTGCGCCAATTTAATAGTAGATAAACGGATAAACAGATCAATAAATTAGTAGACACAGAAGCACTTAGAGCTGGTCTTGTCTTTTTCTGCAAGAAAGATAGTTTCCATGGAAACCAATTCAAAATCAGCAAAACAGATAGTTCACTCTGTGAACCATTTATGTTTTAGCTATTTGCTTTTTAGCTGCTGCATCAGATCTGATTCTTTTGCTCTCACAGCTTCGTCATGAGCAGTTTGATTGCTGGTTATGAGCATTGTTATAAGCACGGCTATGCCGATAATAAATATGAACATGACTGTCGGCGGAATTATAATTGGTGGACGTTTGCCACTTACCCACATAACAACACCTGCTTAAAAAACACTAGTCGCGATTGGGATTAGGGGCGCCATCTGTATGCACTTTGTTGAGGAAGCGTGTGATTGAGCCTTGATAGAGCAAATCGACTGTACCGGTGGGGCCGTTTCTTTGTTTGGCGATAATGATTTCGGCTTCGCCCCGCTGCTCAGTTTCGGGGTTGTAGTACTCATCGCGATAAATGAACATGACTAAGTCGGCGTCTTGCTCGATTGAGCCCGATTCTCTCAAGTCTGAGAGCATTGGTCGCTTGTTTTGGCGAGCTTCTACTGCGCGGGAGAGCTGGGAGAGCGCGATTACTGGCACTGATAATTCGCGGGCCAAGGTTTTTAGCGAACGGGAAATTTCCGATACTTCTTGCACCCGGTTATCGGTGGCTTTTCTGCCTTGCAATAACTGAATGTAGTCGATGATGATCATGCCGAGAGCTTTGTTTTCAGCTTTTAGTCGGCGACACTTGGCGCGAATTTCAAGAACGTTAACCATGGCTGAGTCATCAATAAAAATCGGTGCTTCGCCAAGGCGACCCATGGCCATGGCCAGGGCTTGCCAGTCGTTGGTGTGCAGGTGTCCAGTGCGTAGACGGTTAGAGTCAATTTTCGCTTCAGCACAGAGCATTCTCTGTACTAGCGATTCTTTTGACATTTCTAGGGAGAAAATGGCGCAAGGGGTGCCGTGTTCGACAGCACAGGCCTGGGCGATGTTGAGTACGAAGGCCGTTTTGCCCATAGAAGGACGAGCAGCAATGATGACCAAATCTGATGGCTGAAAACCTGATGTCATGGCATCAAGGTCGTAGAAGCCAGACGGGGTGCCAGAGAGTGTGTCTTTGTTTTCGTAGCGTTCTTCAATCTTTTGGAATGAAGCTTCGACGATGTGCTTAATATGCACCATTTGCTGCATATTGCGGCGCTGGGCCAGGTTGAAGATCATGTGCTCGGCTTTATCTAAAGCTGTGTCAGCATCAGTTTCTTCATAACAACTGCCAACGATTTCAGTACCAGCCTTAATCAAACTGCGCAGGAGAGCTTTTTCTTGCACTAACTTGGCGTAATACTCAAGGTTGGCTGTGGTGGCCACAGATCTTGAGAGGTCAGTAATATAGAGGCGGCCGCCTACTAATTCAAGTTTGCCCTGGTCTTGGAGAAAGGCTGAGATGGTGACGATATCTATGGGCTCGTTCTTTTCGTAGAGATCTAGAACAGCTGCATAAATGACTTGGTGGGCCTTTCGGTAAAAATACTCCGGCTCCAGTACATCTACAACTCGGGAGACTCCATCACCGCTGACGAGTAGGGCCCCGAGAACGGCCTGCTCAGCATCAAGAGACTGCGGCGGCAATCTCTCCATGGTGGAATCGGTCATAGGTGATAGTTCTGCGCTCATGAATACCTAAACGCTCGCATAACGAAAATAGTTCAATATAAGGTGATTGCTTCAGTTTATCCTGAGTTTAGCCTGCTGCACAGCGAAAGTTTGCCCTTAATGCCTAAACAAAATAAAAGTTAGGGGCCATTTTATAGGCCCCTAATATCTTTAATATATGTGCAGCGCTTATTGGGCTATATCAGTCGTCGTCGAGAGATGACATGTCACCGGTTGGCAAGCCCAGCTCCCATGCCTTCAACAGGCGCCGCATGATCTTGCCAGAACGGGTTTTAGGCAAGGTCTCTTTAACCTCGATTTCGCGAGGATAAGCATGGGCAGCCAAAGTCTTCTTGCAGTGCTCTTTGATTTCGTCAATTAGCTCATCGGTTACTTTGACGTCGTTGGACATAACAATGAAAGCTTTGATGATTTCGCCGCGCTCATGGTCTGGTTTGCCAATTACACCGGCTTCAGCCACGGCGTAGTGCTCCACTAGAGCCGATTCAACTTCAAAAGGACCGACGCGGTGGCCGGAAGTGTTGATAACGTCATCGGCTCGACCAACAAACCAGAAATAGCCGTCTTCGTCTTTCCAGGCATTGTCGCCAGAGAAGTACCAGCCCGGAATTTTGAAATATTCGTGGAACTTAGGCTCGTTGCGCCAGACTGTTCTAAGCATGGCTGGCCAGCCTGGTCTGACCACCAGGCGTCCTAGTTCGCCGGCTTCTAGTTCTTCACCGTCATCATCAACGATGGCGCCGTAGACGCCAGGCAAAGGTTTGCCCATAGAGCCTGGCTTAATCGGGTTGCAGGGCAGATTGGCAATGAGTTGCATGCCTGTTTCAGTTTGCCACCAGTTATCGTGGATGGGCAGTCCGTAGACTTTCATGCCCCAGCGAACAACTTCAGGGTTGAGAGGCTCACCCACAGAGAGGATATGACGCAGGCTTGCTAGCGAATGTTGGTAGACTGCTTCGTCGCCAGCCTTCATCAGCATGCGCAGAGCTGTTGGTGCGGTGTACCAAACTGTCACTTTGAGCTTGTCGATTACTTCATACCAACTGGCGGCATCAAAACGACCTTCATAGCTGACACAAGAAGCACCATTTGACCACGGGCCAAAGATACCGTATACGGTGCCGGTCACCCAGCCAGGATCGGCGGTGCACCAGTAAATATCGTCATCTTTCAGATCGAGCACCCACTTGGTAGTCATGTGCTGACCAAGAATGTCGTTGTGCACATGCACCACGCCTTTAGGCTTACCAGTGGTGCCAGAAGTATAGAGCAGATAGAGTGGATCTTCTGGATCCATCGGCTCGCACTTGAGCTCAGTTGACTGGTTCGCAACCAGTGTGTCGTAGCAGAGTTCGCCATTCTTCAAGTCTTTCTCTTTGGCCCCGACAATAATCATGTGCTCGAGGTCTGGTAGTTCTTTTTTTATGCCGTCAATTTTGTCTTTAAGGGACGGATTAGTGATCACTACTTTAGCTTCTGAATCTTGCAAGCGATCGCGCAAGGCGTCTGGGCCGAAGGCTGAGAAAAGAGGTCCGGCTATGGCGCCAATTTTAGCTATGGCTATGGTGGCAATATAAAGCTCGGCTACCCGGGGGAGGAAAACGAAAACCCGATCGCCTTTCTTGATGCCAATAGACTTAAGTGCATTGCCGAGACGATTGGCTGCTTCGTAAATTTCAAGGAAGGTGAATTTGGTCAAATCGCCCTTGGGATCGACTGAATAGAGGGCGACCTTGTTTTTGCGACCATTCACAAGATGGCGGTCTACAGCGTTGTAAGCGGCGTTGACTTTGCCACCAGCAAAGTATGATATTTCGCGCTTAGCATCTTCCCATGAGAAGGTATTGTAAGTTGTCTCGTAGTCTTCTAAGTTGCAGCGCACTGGAAACTTTTTGATGATTTCTTGTCTCACGCCTTTCGGTGTTTTATGCGGCTCGGTAGAGAGCTGATCTGCAGTTTGAGCAGCGTTCTTGGCCTTGTGGCCCGTATTCTTAGAGCTAGAGCTGGACGAACCCTTAGGATCCTTTTCGACAACCTTCATAAATTCCTCCAAAAGGGCGGATGATTAAACACTTCAACAGGAGTTCAAATTGACCACATTGCTGAGCCTGTGACGGCCAAGTCAATATTGAGCCAAGTCATAATTGGGATTGTAAGTGTAACGCTTGTTAAGGTTCGTTGCTCATCTTTAAGGCTTACCCGGTCTTAAAATTACGAAAGCTGCGGCCTGATAATATTAAAATTTAAACAGAGTCTCATTAGTGGGTACATAGCTCGTAGGCGGTTAACTCTAAGGTAAGTGTAAATGTCTCAAGTCTGGACCGATCATAAAGACGCAGCCAATAAGGCTCTCGAAGCTAAAGATTGGGAACTCGCCGTTAAAGAATGGCAGGCGGCCCTTGAAGAAGCCGACAAGTTCGCCAAAGGTGATGGCCGCTTGGTTGCTTCTATAGAAGGTTTGGCTCAAGTGCAGTTTCTCAAAGGAAATCACGCTGAGGCTGAAACCCTTTACAAGCGTGCCTTAACCCTGAGAGAGAACGCCCAAGGAAATGACCATCAAGATATTGCCACCGTCCTCAATAACCTCGGTGCTGTTTATTTTAAACGGGGCTTCTACAAAGATGCCATGAGTCATTTCGAACGCTCTTTGGCCCTGCGGCGCAAATGTTTTCCTGCTGAACATCTAGAGGTGGGTAAATCGCTTTATCATCTTGCTCTTGTTTGTCACGCTGAGCAGCGCTATGACGAAGCCGATGGCCACTATCGAAAGACTCTTGATATCAAGAATAAGTCTCTCGGAAATAATCATCCAGATTTGATCAACTTACTGCGCAATTATGCTCATCTATTGCGTAAGACCTCACGCGATTCGATTGCTTCTCAAATGGAACAATTCGCTAGTGGCATCGAGTCTAAGTTGAAGGCCTAGACCAATTGAAGACTGATACTAATTGAAAACTATTTGTCCGTATCCCGACTGCCGTTCAAGTTTTGAAGTGGTGGGTGAACAGCATCAGCAAAGCGATCGTTTTGGCCGCGGGCAGTGCCCCTATTGTGGTCGCCATTGTGTTGCACGACCAGCTGAGTTGATCACTGCTTTAGCTGGAAAAAAGGGCTTAGATCTGGATATTGACAGATCAATTATTGCTCCTGAGCCGGAAGTTGCTAAATTGGTAGTGGTGCTCGACGATATTCGCAGTTTACATAATGTTGGTGCGGTTTTTCGCACGGCTGATGCTGCCGGATTTTCTCATATTTACCTTAGTGGTATCACGGGCGTGCCACCGAGAAAGGAAATTTCTAAAGTAAGTCTTGGAGCCGAAGATTGGCTGCCATATTCGTATCACTTGTTTCTTCCTGAGATATTGACGCCTCTTAAGGCCTCAGGCTACAGCATTGTTGCGCTAGAAAGAGACCAAAACTCGCGCTCGCTTTATCAAGCTCTAGTTAGTGGTAGCTTGAAATTACCTCTTTGTTTGCTTGTGGGCAATGAAGTTCAGGGGGTTTCTATTGAAGCACTTACACTCTGTGATGATATTTGTCACTTAAATATGCGCGGCAAGAAAGAGTCTCTTAATGCTTCAGTCGCTTTTGGTGTGGCAGCTTATTTCTTGGCCGAGCTCTTGCTCTAGAGAGAAAATTTGCTTTATCCAAAGACTGCGAATTGCATAACTAGGCAGCCGACTGTTAGCACTGAGAAAATTATGCCAGCAATAAGAGCAGCCTTAGAACCAGAGGCAACTTCTTCACCCTTAATGTCGAAACCAACCATACGTGCCCGCATGAATGAAAGGGCGGCAAGCAACGCCAAAAAGATTGGCAGCAAGTGGTGCATAAGAAAGAGTGGCAGCACTGCATCAGCAGCCAGATAGGCAGTAGTTGGTTTGTCAGGCGACTTGGCATCGGCAATAGAGCTTAGTTCCCTTCCTAGCGTTACTGGTGGCAGGGTCTCGGCTGGCTTTAGTACGGCAGTGGGGTCTTTTGTTTTGGCTGTCTTCTTAGAGCGCTTGCCATTTTTTGCCATGACTTTGGCCACAGCTTTGGGCTTCTTCTCTATCTCAGTTGAGACCGTCCTAGAGAGCTGATCGCCAGCTGATATGACAAAAATTTGGTCACTGTCTGTGGTGAGAAAACGACCGTCTCTATTGCTTCCCCGCACGAAGAATTTTGTGCATTTGAGAATATTATTTTCATTGTAGAGTGCTCCATAGCAGCCGATATAGCCAGGGATCGAAGCTTCTTCATTGCTTAGATGCACTCCACCTTCAAGATTGAGCTTCATGGTTGTGCCATCTTTATCGCTAGTGCGGTCAGATATGATCGGAATGCTTATGGCTTTGCCGTTGTAGGGGCTGCTATATGAAAATTGAGTTTCAGCACCTGGCGGTATAGTTCGTGGGTATTCTCCGCTGCTGAGCCAGTAAAGCTGAGCATAATTTGCTAATTGCTTCATCTTCTCGATGACCCGGTGATCTGGGCCACTAGTCAAATAGTAAACAATGCCATCTTCACTCTTGATAGAGGATGAATTGTCTGCCAGCCAGATTTGCTTTTCTGTTGCCGATAAAGCGAGGGCGCTGAATAAGTCACCCCAGCTGTTCTTAATGCGCTTGAGAGGAATTTTGATGGCTGCGCTTTGGTTGGCGATTATGACTTCTGTTCCCAGAAGTCTTAGCTGCTTTTTTTGATCAGGTGACTCATACATTGTGGTTGTGCCTTTCGAGGCGGCTGCACCTACCTTCACTGGTACTTTGTTGGCAGAGAACAAATAGAATACGAGTCCTATTAGTACACTAGCGGCGATAAAGGGAATGCCAAAGTCTTTCAATAGACGACCTGTGCGAATGCGGCTTTGTTCTCTAACAGATGGTCGCCGGCCTTTTGCATTTGAGCGTGTATTGACTTTGCTTCGATTGGTCAGGTTGGCTATTGCTTCAGCTGTATAGGGTTCTTCTTCTAGATTGTCAAACTGTTCAAATTGCTGTGATTCTGGTCGAGCTAGAGCGTTGCCATAGCTGGCCTTTGCTTCAATACCATTGCTTCGTTGCGGAGGAGACGGCATGGGCACGAGGGCGGGATTGAGCGCTAAAGCCTCTTGTGCATCAATTTGAGGGAAGTGTACTCCACTGGTTTCGTTAAATTTGGCTGATTGACTGAAGCCTGTTTTGCTGGCCGGTGCTACAGGCATGTCTTTGAGCATTTCTCGAGCAAATGCTTGCATGGCTGTTTCACCCAACGCCCCTTCTGAAGCTTCGATTTGGTTTAACTGTGGGTTGAATTGTGGATTCAGGGCGATACTGGGGTCGACTGCCGTTAGCTGACTGTTGGTAGCGGCTGCCTGCTGCTGGAGCTGGTTTTGTATTTGCTGTTGTACTTGCTTGAGAACTTGTTTATGCACCTGCGGCTCTGGCGGCGGTGCAATTTCTGGCATATTTGTTTGTGCTGCACTGCTACTAGTAGGAATGTTATTAGGTTGACTTTGGGGCTGTGTTCCTGGGGCCTGCAGCTGGTCTTGAATTTGATTCTGAGCTTGAACTTGATTCTGAGCTTGAACTTGATATGTTGATGGATCATCATATTGAGAGCGCATGGCGCCCTGGTTTCGCATTAAATTTACTAGATAAGTATGTCTTTCTATGAGGCGAACTGCCAGCGGATGGTCGGCCTGCATGCATTGTTTGGCAGTTGCGATTGCTGATTCGACAATGTGTAAAGCGTCTTCAGTCTTGCCCATCATTTCGTTTGTTTCGGCGATCTTGAGGAGCATGCTCACCATATCTGGATGAACACGACCGAGGATCTTTTCACCGATTCTAACTAGTCGCCAGTTGGTTCTAAGCGAGTCGTCATACCGTCCCACTGACTGATAAGCGTCGGCGAGGTTTTGCAAACATTCTGCTAGCTCTGGTGCATCCGGTCCATTCTGGCGCTCAAGCCCAGTCAGAGAGCTTTCAAATAAGGGAACCGCCTCTTCAAAGCGGCCGGCTCTAGCAAGCCAATTGGCTTGTTCTAAATTATTGCTGGCAGCCTGTGCGGGCATTCGAAAGTTTTCGCTTTGCATGTCCGTTACTGACCTGGGATATTTGTCTTGGAGTTCAATATGATCACAGCATTATTCACATTGTGTTCATACCCACAATGCTAATCTCTTCTATCAAGAACCTTTATCATTCACTTTTACTATGCACATTCAACTTGCACGCGAGATATTAGGAGTATTTAGTGGCTAAATTAAATGCAGCTATAAAGCAAAATATTGATTGGAGATATCACCGCTCTGGATGTTCTACCTGCCAGAAGACTCAAGACTTCCTTGATCGCCATGGTCTTGGGGCGGTAGAGATGGTCGAAGCCAAGAAGAAGGCCCTGCGGGCAGAAGAAGCCCTTAAATTGGCGCACTCAGTGGACGAAATTTATGCCACTAAGGGCAGCAATCGAGTCTTCTTTAATTTAAAGCAAGACAGACCGGGCGAAGATAGCCTATTAGCATCTATGCTCGGCCCAACTGGCAATTTGAGAGCGCCTATTTTGAAGAAGGGTAGGGTCCTTTTAGTAGGCTTTGACGAGGAAATTTACAGCAAAATACTGCTAGATTAATGGTTCTTGTCAGCAAAAGAGGGCCTCAATAGTCGGGCCCTCTTTTTGTTAATTCTTATAGATCTTTATCAGCTGGCTTGTTGATCGTCAAAGTTCGTATCATCGGTGAGGAAGCCGATTACCAAACCACTCACAGCGCCTACAACTAAGCCCCAGAGCAATCCACCTTTCCAGTCGAACATTGGAACCACGCTGACTGGCAGAGGCCATACTTTAATTACTTCGAACGATCCAGCTACCACAAGGGCTGAAATGATGCTGATTACAAACATCGCAGCAATGGGAAGTGGTGAACTGGTGGCTTTCTTGGTACCCATTTATTACGTCCTAATGCACTCTTACCTGAAATACAGACCAAATTGTAGCATCGCATAGGCTGAAGCAGCCCAGGTTTCTCTTGGGCTTTACAGACTAAATTGATTCTTCAAACTTCAATAAATCTCATACTCAGGATCTATTTACTCGCTCTCTGACTCAATAGACCAAGCCCAGCGATTGTTTTGGCATCTTGTATCTGTCCATTGTGCACCATTGCCCAGGCCTCAGCTAAGGTTAGTTCAATCACTTCGGTTTCTTCATCGAAGTCAAGATTCTTACCTTTGTAGGTGAGAGTCTCAGCTAGGTAGATATATATAATTTCGTTGCAGAATCCTGGTGCACTGTACATTCTTGAGAGTTCTTGCCAGCTCTCTGCGTGGTAGCCGGTTTCTTCTGTTAGTTCCCGCTGGGCTGCTAGATAGGGATCTTCCCCGGCTTCTATTCGTCCCGCTGGCAGTTCTATTAGTTCTTGGTCAATCGAATAGCGATACTGCTTAACCAGTATTACTTTGTCTGTGCTCGTCATACCAGCAATAACAACACCGCCATTGTGTTCGACAACTTCTCTTGTGGCTATAGTGTTGTCAATATTAAGAGTGTCCACTCGTAAATTGATGATTGAGCCTTCCCAGATGCGTTCTGTCGATACGCAATGATCCTTGGTAAAAAGCATTAGTTCCTCATAGCCGTCAAAGTAACGGCTTATCCTAAAGCAAAGTATTGACAGTGGCAATCATCTAGAATTTAGTGGTGATAATCACTTTCGCGTTCGAAAAGTAAGTAAAAATTGAATTACCAGCAAAGTCTTGACTACGTGAAGTCGCTCGTGCCGACTTTAGAACGACCAAGCCTCGGGCGCATTGAAGAATTCTTCAATACGCAAGGTCGGCCGCAGTCAAGTCTTGAATGTTTTCACGTTGGAGGTACAAATGGTAAAGGTTCAGTTGTTACCCTGCTAGCTTCTATGCTCGAGGCTATGGGCCATAGCTGTGGCAAATTTACGGGGCCACATCTGCTTTCTTTCAATGAACGTTTCGTTGTCAACGGTAATGCCATTACTCCTGAAAAGTTTGCGCAAGTAGCTAGTATCACGAGAGCGCTTTCTGATCAGTTTGCCCTTGAGCATCCACATTTTGGGGCGCTCACTTGGTTTGAGTTTCTTACTGCTATGGCTATTGCCTACTTTCGGCAAGAGCAAGTTCGCTACAGCGTCTTTGAAGTCGGTATGGGTGGTCGCTTTGATGCCACCAATATTTTAACCAATGTTAGGGCTACGGTGCTGACAAATGTAGAACTCGATCATATGCAATTTCTAGGTGATACAAAAGAGAAAATTGCCTTTGAAAAATCGGGAATTATTAAAGCAAATGTTCCTGTTGTCACTACCTGTGATGGCGCTGCCTTGGCTGTAATAACCAGTCGCGCCAATGAGCTTCAATGTCCTGTATATGCGCTTTGTCAGCATAGCAAGAGCCATAACTTGGGACACTTGTTTCAGAGTTTTGACATACAGTACTTTGGCCTAGAGCATGAAAAGTCATCTGTTCGTGATTTTGTAGAGCTACTCAAGAACGAGTTTTTCCTTGAAACTGGCGCTCAATCTGTCTTCGTTTCTGGCTTAAGTGGTTCGTATCAAAGGGTTAATATGCTGACAGCGCTTATTGCTTTGGGCGCTAGTGGTATCTTAGATGAGCTCTTAAGCTCCAGCATCGATGGGCGGCAAGCAGCTATTCGAGCCCTTAAGGCTGGTCTCTCGAAGGCTACCTGGCCGGGGCGGTTTGAAATATTTGAAGAGCCAAAAATGATTTTGGACGGTGCTCACAATCCCCATGGTGCCAAAGCCTTGCGAGCGGCACTAATAGAAAAATTTGGCCAGGTAAACTTCGTTTTCATTGTTACTTGTTTTGAGAATAAAAACGCCGATGAACTGCTGCATGAGCTGCTGGCCCCGGGCGACTCTATTATTGCCTTTGCCCCATTGAGTGAAAGAAAGATGCATAGTCCTGAAACTTTGGTGCAGTTGGCCAACGTCTATGGTGCTAAAGGCTATGTGGTAGACAGCTATGCTAGTGCAGTGGCGCAAGGGCAAGAAATATTGGCAAATCTTGCTGCGGCTCATGCATGTGCTCCGTACCTAATTGCGACTGGTTCTTTTGCTACAGTGCGTGAAGCTACCTGTTTTTTCAAGGAGAGTTAGTGCAAAATTTTCAGTTTTCTTCTCTAAGACTATGTAAAATCGAATCAGACCAGGGGTGATAACTTGAATTTTGACCATACGTTTAATCTGGCGGGACACATCAGGCATCAAGGCCTGTCTTTGGCCGGAGTTAGGGTCTTGTTATTTGATCAGTTTTCTCACGACAGTGACAGCTTGGTTGGAGCGGAGCCGCTGCGCGAACTGAAGACCGGCGTAAAGGGTGACTTCTCTTTTTCTGTTAAGACTGGGGTCTATCGCCTTGAGGTGGTGCCGGCCTCGGCCACGCGGATTCTTGGTCACTCTCTTTCTGAGATTAAAGTAACTACCAACACCAATCTCAATATTTCTTTGGCTACTGGCTCGATTGTTTCTGGTCGAATAAATACCATATTTAGTTCTGGGCATACCTCTGAATCTAGCTCAAATTCTAAGCTGACGATGGAAATGCTTACAGGTACTGAAGTTGTTGTTTTGGGTATTGAACCGTCCTCTTATAAGGCAGTCAGTCCAGTGGCAGAGGATGGCAGCTTCAGCTTAGTTGTGCCCAGAGGCAAATATCATATTGCCTTGCGTTGTGCCCAGCGCGAGATCGAAGGGCTCGAGGCTTTGACTGCGGCAGAGTTTAAGCTAGTTTCAACCCATAGTGATGTCATAACTATTACAAACGATGTTGACTTAACTCTTGAATGGCCAGAGCTATTTCTGTTTGAAGGCGAAGTTGTCGACCACTCGGGCCAGGCTGTGGCTAATGCTTTGGTTACTGTTGGGCCAGCAGCTTCAAGGCGTAACTTATTGTTGAGCGAACTGAGCTTTGCCGCTAAAACTCTTAGCGATAGCTCCGGGCGATTTCAATTATCACTTGAATCGGGTACTTACGATATTGCCGTCGAGCCACCTGATTCTTTGTTGTTTGGTTGTGGAGAGAAAGATTTGCAGGTGACAGAGGGCTGCCGCCATCGCTTTGTTTTGGCTCAAGGTCACCGCTTAAAGGGGCAAGTTGTTTTTGATGATCATCTACTTTCACAGAGTCTTGTGCGCGTGCACAGCCTTGACGGTCAGAAACGCGAGTATATTGCGCGCACGGATAGTGACGGTCAGTTTGCTATTACAGTGCCAGATGGAAGTTATAAACTAATTGTGCAGGCTCACCCCAAGGATTCTCCACCAGTAACAATTGACGGTGCCGAGTATAGTGCTCTGGCTCCATGGACACGCAATGTTGTCGTTGGTGGCGATACGCATGTGGCCATTCGATTGGCTTTGGGAACAGCTTTGAGAGGTCGTATTTGCGACGATTCTGGCCAAGCTCGATCGAGTGTTAAAGTTTCTGTTTTCGCGGCTCAAGTCAGTCAGGCCCAACCTCAATCTCACTTCTTGGCAGAGGGAGGAAGCGCTCTCGCTTATGGTATTACTGATGGTGAGGGTCGCTATTGTCTATTTTTGGCCCCTGGTCAATACTGGCTAGTAGTGCACAAGGATTTTGCCAATGCCAGATTGATTGAGATCGCCGCCGAACCAGTAAGCGAGGACATTGTTTGGCACGGTTGGTCGCAAATTAAGTTTGAGGTAATTGGCGAAGATCACCAGGTGATACCACGGTGCCAGGTCTTTTACCAGCCTTATGGGTCTGATTTAGATCTTGTCTTAGAAGAGTCGCTGGCGAATACCGGTGCGCTACCATTGCCCCATGGCTATGTTCTTACCGGAGAACAAGGAAGTTGCGTTTTGACTTTACCCTCAGGTATTTATACATTTAGATTTACCCCACCTGATGCTGGCTCATTTCAGGAAAAGACAATTCGTCAGCTTTCTGTGAGCGCTGACCTTAGTCGTAGAGTGACTCTAGAGCTAAAGAGCTCTCAAGCTGCGAGTAAGTGAATGACAAGCTACTGGCCAAGCAAACTCTCTTTGACTACTTTCCGAAAGGTGACATTGGTTGTCTGTTCGGCAGCGTTAGCTCCTCTGCTAATGACGGCTTGCTATAACACCAGTGCCAGTAACTCTGTCAGTGTAACTTGTGCTCCTCTATCTGTGCATACTAGCTACTTCAAGGACAGTAGTTCCAGAGATTTTCGTTCTCTTGATGAAAGTGTCATTAAAGATCCTAACTATGATGCTTTTACAATTTGGTTCTATCATTGCTTCGCCGATTTTCAGACGGAGGATGAGCATATTGACGATACCGTTGGTGCCTCAACTGTGCGAGTGAAAATAAAGAGCGTGCAAGTTAGATTGAGCTGCCCAGTAACAATTTGGTTGGCTCAAGATTCTACTGCTTTGGTGCGTGAGCACGAGAAAGGTCATGTTTATATTTGCCGAAAGGTTTACGATCGTGCTCCCTCTGTTGTTAGGCAAGCTGCTAGTGTGGTTGTGGGCAAGAGCTATAACGGTATGGGCAGCACAGTGGCAGAGGCAAGGCGAATGGCCATTGCTCAGGCTGAAGGTGATATCGCTCTGGTTTTTCGCGAGAAAGTAGTAGATTTGGCTGACGAAATATCCACGTCTTATGACAAGCTCTGCAGCGAAGAGATTTCTCTAGATACGTCTAGTAATTCGCATGAGGTGTCGGCAAAGCTCAAATCAATACGACCTCAGCAAGAACTAGCTGACCAGGCCTGCCAGCTAGTGCTCGATAGAGAGGTAAAGTTTCTTTAGTAGTGGGGAATGGGCTCTTAGTGAATCTGGCTTCTAATAGAGTTGAGCTTTTGCGTGAATTTTTGAGCGTCAGCAGCACGGTTGTTCTGATTTAATATCAAGATTATGCGTTCATAAACGCCAGTGATTCTACTACTTAGCGGATCGCCCAATTCGTCCTCTTGGCGCTTCAAGGCCCTATCAGGGTCGGTCAAGATTTCGCTATCTGGCATGGTTGAAGCGCCTACATGTCGCCCTTTGGAGGCCCCTTTTTTCACTTCGGCGGTAGCTACCGCCGGTGTAGGCTTGGTTGGTTTGATTTCTTTGGCATTCTTTGCTCGTTCTTCTTGTTCGTCGAGGGCCGAGATTAGTTTGACGACTGAAGTATGAGCTTGTTCATCTTCTCCGGCCGAAATTAGTCGTTCGACATCAAAGAAGGCTCGCAGAAATGGTCCTACTCCTACACCTTTGCTGTCGAGATTTTTGAGTTTGCCGAGAGCTTTGTCACGCAAATCTTTGTCGGCACCATCTTCGGTGGCAAGTGACTGTACGTCAACCTTTGTGCTGATGGTAACAATTTGCACCGGTGTTAACACTGATTGCAAGCTGTTGTTTAGATTCCTTAGTTGGCTAGCATCAAAGTCTATTTGTTTGAAACTGCCTTTCATGGCGGGATCAGAAAAACTGATTTTGACTTTCTTGGCTGACGGCCCAACTGTCTCAACAGCTTTCTCTGCAATTCGCAGCGCTTCGTATCTCATATCGCGTTCGCTCATGTCGCTATCTGCATCGGCGATAACTTCTAGGGTCTCGCCCACCATGTTAGTGTCTATGCGCTTGCGGCTGCGACCAGATTCTTGCTGTTGCAGGTAGGCTGACAGGCGGGTAGCGGGATCGTTAACTTCATCATCTTTGATTGTCAGTGATGCTAGTAATTGTTCTTTGCCAAGTTGCCCAGAACCAAATGCTTTAACGTCTCCAGCTGTAACTGAAACGACCTTGCGCTTCTTAATGTTTAGAGTATTGTGGAAGTAGACAGTGACGCGGCCAATATCATTAGGGGCTAGGTCTATAGTCGTTTTTGCTATCAAGAGTGCTTCAATTTTGCAGTCATTGTCGTTGGCGCGGGTGTTGCGGTAGGCTGATATGTATACTTCGCTGCCATTTATAGCTGCTCTGACTCCAGTGCCGTTGGCTAAAATCTTAGCTTGATCTACAGCTGTCACGATTTGATTAACTGTGACTGCGGCTTCAGCTGAAAAGTTAGAAAAACTGCTTAGGCCCAGTGATAGAAGGGTCGCCAGGGCTAGCGAATTGATTTTGCGGCTTGGAACTTTGCGCGACACTATTCTTCCTCACTCTTTAGACTACAAAATATTTTTACATTTTAGCAGCCCTTGCACTGTTTCTGCCAATCTGGAGCCAGTCCGTTTTATTCAGCCATCTTGAAAACAAAATGCCTACTTTGGGGTAGTCAAGTTAGGTCGGGCGGCATCTTCTTTATTGCCGCCCGACTGCTGAATCTAAAGCTTACTGGTTTGTTCAGACCTGGTACCTGAAGAGGGAAAGGAATCTGGAGAAAAGGACGACACTCTGCTTGTAGATTGAGATGGATGAACCGAACTTTGTTCGAGCCTTCGCTGAGGTCGATAGAGCATGTCTGTACTGGCGTCTTAGCTGTGCATGCGAATCTACCAAGTCCAAGGTGTAGCCAGCGATTGATGATGTTATTGAGTGAGCCTTTCGGGGATGTACTACAGGTCAGGTCTGGTCTGAGAGTGGGCGGCGCAGTAGTACTATCTAAAACCAATACACTTTCTGTTGCCGCTTGGCGTACGAGCAAGGTCTCGAGATAGAGGCAATCGACGTACGAGATTGCCAGAGCTATAAGGTTGAGAAAGGGAAAGAAAAACACCATAGTAAAGATAAACAGGGCTGTGGCGAATGCCTGAGTTTTACTTCCTCTATGTTTCATCAAGGTATCCGTTTTTTACTGCACAAAGTTGCATATGTCAATTGTGCCCCTGCCTGGCTAAGTTTCAACTCCAGGTATGGTCGGTTTGACGCTTTTTTTATGAGATCTAGCACTAGGTCGGGAGGCAAATAAGTAAGAAACAAAAGAGCACTGCCACTACAGGCAATGCTCTTTTGTTTCCATTCTGTTCTTTTAAGTATTAGAGTGTCCCGGTGCCAGCTCCCGTATCTGTTCCAGTGTCTGTTCCAGTGTCTGTTCCAGTGCCGGCTCCGGCACCAGCTCCCGGATCTGTGCCTGTACCTGTACCGGTACCTGTGCCCGGATCTGTTGGGTCTGGCGGAACAGGAACTGGTGGTCTAGCTGGGGTAGAAACCGTCGCTGAATCTAATTTCTCTCCGACATAGCCGGTGTTGAAACCTAATGATTTGGCTAAAGTACCGGTGTCGACTTGTCTGCGGAAGCGAATATCAACTGCCATACCATTTTTCTGGTAGGTGGGGCGCATTTTGGGATTTTTTCCTGTTCCCGGTCCTTGGCTGTATTGATAATACTTAGAAGAGGTGAAGCCCGAAGTTTCAGCAAAATCGGATTGATTGGTTATCGCAGGGGGAAGTCCAGGGTTTTTCTTGTTCGGAGGGGGTGGGGGTTTGTAACTGTACGCGCCAAATCCGGTGCCTCCAAGGTCTTGGTTCTGTCTAAAGCTGCCAGGCAATATTTTCTGATTCAGTGCCACTGGCTGGAAGTCCATTGGTTCGCCAGCGTGTCTGCCGCCTTTTGTTGAGCCTGGCTGATAAACCTGGTCTCTAATGTAGACATCGAACTTCTTCTTCAGAGTCACAGTGTCTAGCACATAGCCGGTGTCTGGAAATTCAAATGGACCAATAACTTTGTCTTTGGCGACAGCACTGGTCAGGGCATCAATGTTTTCAGAGTACATTTGATCTTCGCCAGCTACCGCTAGGTTCAGGGGGGTGAGAGGCTTGTTTTGATAGCTGACTTGGCCAGTGGCAGGGTCCACTCTGTAGATGTGGATGTTGCCAGCAGGGATCATACCCAATTCATAGACTGTGGAACTTGTAGGAGATGAATGGGTCTTCCACAGAACGTCAGATGCTGGTGGAACAAAGTTATTTGCACTGGCGAGAAACATGTTGGCTGCAGACGAAACATTTAGCTTGGTGCCGGCGCGCTTCCACCAGTCTAGTAAGGCTACCCTAAAGACATTGCCTGTGCTCTGCGGCAGACCGGTGTGGGGCCAATCTAGGTCACCCATTTGGGTGGTCGGCGCTCCTATTGGATAGTCGCCATTGAGTGAAGTTTGATAGGAACAATTGTCTCCACTGTTTAACTGGGCGTTCGTCAGTAGACTCATCGGGCCAGTTATTTCTGGCGGGATGCCATCGGGGAAACTGAATGTTAAGGCTCCGGGAGCTGGCTTGGGGTCTGCTACGTTAGCGGGTTGGGCGCAGGCTACTGCGTGGATGTTGTAACCTGCTGGGTTTTGGGTGTCGGTTACATGTTGGTCTGCTTCAGCTTTGACAATAGTTGCTACTTGATAGGGGAGGCCGGGTACCACAGAGGCCCATTGTTTGGGGTCAACTAGTTTCATAGAGTCGCCGATACCAGCAAATACAAAGTTTTCTCCGTCAGTTGGAACGTTAACGTAAGAGAGATAGAAGTCATTTTGAGCTTTGGCAGCAGGAACGTCTGCCATGCCTCGTGGATTAGGTAATGGTGTGTTGGTCATGGCACCATTGATAATGCCACCAAGAGAGAGTTTGAGTGAGTTGTTTATATAATTAGATGAGCCAGTCATTCTAATTTGATTGGCCTTGTAGGCGTTTTCTGCATCTGCATAGACATTGACGGTGTTGCCGTTAATGTCTTTAGCGCCATAACCAGCTGCTAAAGACTTCGACAACTCAGTGCCAAGAAGCGCTTGAGCTGCTTTGGCTTTGGCAATATCAGCTTTGATAATTGTTTTCAGGTTGGCATCGCCGAGGTGGTCGGCAATAAGTAAATCAAGACGCAATGTGCCAAGAATGCTGTTGATACCACGCACCGGTATGTTATAGGAGTCGCCTGCCGTAGTGCTGCTCCCGGTTGGGGCGGCATCAGAGAGTGAAATCCAACCATAATCATCTGTATTTATTGCAATCATGCTCAAGTCACGAGCTGCTGCTAATGCTGCTGCTTCGATGGCATTGCGTTGCTCACTGTTGCTGCCCAGTAGGCGCACATAGCTAAGGCTGAAAAAAGCAAGAACGGCGACTATGGCAATGGTAACTGCGGTGCTGAACACCAGCATATTGCCAGACCTAGATCGCATTAGTAAAATTCTTCGACTCACCATAAAATATCCCCCAGCGCCATGCCATAAAAGGCTTTGCTTAAGCGGCTCTAATAATTCTATCCTATAAGCTGCTACCCATCCTGTCAATTGCCTCTGTTTTGCTCTAATTAGCTAGTATTCAGCATCTTGCCAAAAAAGAAGAGAGCCCACATTATGGTGTAGGCTCTCTTCTTGGCACTTCTTTACTCATCGCAGTCATTAAGCGGGGCTAATGTTTGGTTGAATTGTTAACGGAATTTCATCCCGGTCGAGGTCCATCGGTTTAATGAGTTGAAAAATACTAAAGTCGAAACGTTGGCAAACTAATTCTCAAGTCGTGGTTGCGTTGCTTAGGTACATAAATTTTGTGGTTGTATCTTAGTGATTGGCTCAACAAATTAAGCAGGTCCTTCAGTCATATTTAAAGTCCAAATTTGTCGATAACTAGTCTTGGCTCTACACGGTAATTGATAGAATGCTCAACCGCTTTGAGACGTGGTCAAAATTTTTGTTGGCCAAGACGAGCGCTGAGAGTTTAGCGGTTTTTCGCATTCTCTTCGGGCTGTTAATGTTTGGCTACACTCTTTTGTATCTTTTTACTGGGCGCCTGCATAGCAAATATCTGATACCAAAATTTCTCTTCCCCTTCTTCCCTGCTCAAGCTTTGCCAGATCATACAGCTTTGTTCGCCCTCTTTATATTGCTGGCAGTGGCCGCCTTATTTGTTGCCCTCGGCTTGTTCTATCGTGCTAGCGCCTTAGTTTTTTGCCTGTCGTCCACTTATGTGTTTTTGCTTGACCGCTCTCAGTATCTCAATCATACGTACTTGATCTGTTTGCTCAGTCTGCTTCTAGCTGTTGTTGAGGCAGACTCTGTGTATAGCTTAGATAATTTACTTTGGCATAAAAAGGAGAGGCTAATACCGAGATGGAATTTGCTGATCATGCGCATTCAGCTATTTATTGTCTATTTATATGGTGGCATCTGGAAACTCAATCCCGACTGGCTAAGCGGTGAGCCACAAAGAACCTGGCTTTTGCATAAGGCCGCATACCCTGTGATTGGTCCATTTATTAGTCAAGAATGGTTTGTTTGGGTGGTCACTTTTGGCGGTATTTTAGTTGATTTTACTTTGCCATTCCTACTTATTTTTAGGCCCACCTTTCCCTTGGGTGTTGCTGTGGCGATATCTTTTCATATTACTAATTCGGTACTCTTTAAAATAGGAGTATTTCCATGGTTGATGCTGGCAACTATTTCGCTATTTCCACCGGCTAATTGGCCAATTACGGTATCAAAGAAATTGGCTGTATGGCTAAAAAATCAATCCTTTGCTCTGCCTTCTACAACCAGTCCGGCTCTGACAGCAGAGTTAAGCTTGCCCTCTGGGCGGGCTTTCCTGTCGCTGCTTTTCTTTCATTTATACATAGTTGGGCAGCTTCTTTTGCCGCTCAGACATTTCGCTTATCCTGGCAATGTTGACTGGACAGAGGAAGGCTATTATTTTTCATGGCGGATGATGCTCCATCATAAAGATGCCCGATTGGAAATTTACAGAACCGATCCTGAAACTGGAGAAGTAACCGTTGTAGATCAGCAAAAGTGGCTAACTAAGAGACAAATGAAAGTGATGAAAACGCAACCAGAAATGGTGCATCAATTTTGTTCATGGTTGGCAGATCTAGAGGAGCGAAAGACCGGCAAGAGACCGCGTATCACGGTAAAGCTTATGGCTTCACTTAATGGACATCCCTTCAAAGAGCTGATCGATCCTAATGTCGATCTTGGTTCAGAACCGTTCACTTTAAATCATAAGTCTTGGATTATTGATTGATTGAGAAAGGAGAGCCTGCATTTCTATGCAGGCTCTCCTTTGGCTTTTAGTTAACTTAATTGAGGCTATAGCTAGCTGTCCACCTTCTTAATTGTCATCATCATCATTGTCGCTCTCGTCGTCATCGTTACCACTGTTGCCGCTAATGCTGGGCACGGCTGGAAGGGCAGTAATTGTATTGCCGTACTTGTGGCCAACATAGCCAATCTTAAAGCCAAGCAGTGAGCCAAGGGTGCCGGTCTCTACTTGCCTGCGAAAGCGAACATCTACTGCCATGCCATTTTTCTTGTAGGTTGGACGAATATAGTCAACTCCCTTGCCTGTGGTGTATTTGTTGTATTCAGTATCGGGGAAACCTGCTTGTTCAGCAAAGTCAGACTGGTCTGTTATGGCCGGCGGCAAACCAGTGCTCTTGGGTTTTTTTGCAGCACCTAGACCGGCGCCGCCGAGTTCGTGGTTCTTGCCAAGCGCTACCTTCGTGAAGTCCATGGGCTCTCCCGCATGCCTTCCACCTTGATTCGAACCTGGTTGGCTGACTTGGTCGCGTATGTAAAGGTCCCAAGTATCTAACAATGTAACTTCGTTAGTGTCGCTTAGACCACCCGGTTTCTTGCTGACAGGGAATGTAAATGGACCTACTTTCTGTTTGCCAATGCTGGACTTGGTTATGGCGTCTATGTTCTCCGAGTACATTTGACCCTCTCCACTGACGCTGTAGTTGGTTGGAGTCAAACCGTCATGAGTGTAGCTAATGGCACCGCTGTTCTTGTCAATTCGATATATGTGGATATAGCCGCGGGGAATCGGACCAAGGTTATATATCACTGTGTCACCAAGAACTGCCTCTGTCTTCCAGTCGACTAGGTCTGGAGGCGCTGGTCGCCAAAATTTGATTTTCGAGGCATCAAGCATACCAACAGCCGAGTTTATGTCTAATTTTGTTCCAGCGCGACGCCACCAGTCTGCCAAAGCTTGTCTGAATACATCGCCTGAGCTGTCATCGCATGCATAGGGCCATGTGACGTCATCCAATCGAGTTGCCGGTTTACCAATTGGGTAGTCTCCGTTTACAGACGTTTGATATGTGCAATTATTCTTCTTGTTTAGATCGGCGTCTGTGAGCATAGTGCCTGGTCCAATCATCTCGGGTGGCGTACCATCGGGGAAGCTGAAGGTCAGAGCCCCCGGAGTAGGCTTGGGATCAATGACGTTGGCAGGCTGGGCACAGGCAATGGCATGGATGTCGTAACCGTTGGGATTTTGAGTATCGTTGACATGCTGGTCTGCTTCGGCCTTGACTATAGTTGCGACTTGATAGGGCAGGCCAGCCACTGTCGCTGACCATTGTTTGGGATCCATTAGTTTAATGGAGTCACCAATACCAGCAAAAACAAAGCTTTCACCATCGGTGGGAATATCTTTATAAGATAAGTAAAAATTGTTTTGTTGTTTGTCTGCAGGCACGTCAGCCTTGCTGTTCGGGGTTGGTAGAGGAGTATTTGTCACCCCTCCATTGTTAATGCCACCCAGGGACAGCTTGAGAGAGTTAGCAACGTAGTTCGATGAGCCAGTCATTCTTACCTGGTTCGATGTGTAGGCATTCTGAGCATCACCGTAAACATCTATGTTCTGACCATTGATGCCTTTGGCTGTATAACCTTTTGCTAGCGACTTGGTCAGTTCTGTGGCCAAAAGAGCTTGCGCTGCCTTGGCTCTTACTAAATCTGCCTTAATTATGGTTTTCAGGTTAGGGTCGTTTAGTTCGCTGGCAATAATTAGATCAAGTCTAATTGTGCCTAGTATGGTGTTAATGCCTCTGACCGGCACGTAGAATTGATCCTGTGCTACGGTGATGCTGCCATTTGGCGCAGAGTCAGAGAGTGAGACCCAGCCATACTCATCAGTATTGACAGCGATCATACTAAGGTCGCGGGCAGCGGCGAGAGCTGCTGCTTCAATGGCAGTGCGTTGTTCACTACTGCTGCCCAAGAGCCTGACATAGCTCAGGCTGAAGAATGCTAATACCGCCACAATGGCAATTGTAATAGCGGTACCGAAGACCAGCATGCTGCCTGATTCCGGCCGTTTTAGCGGCCTAGTTTGCTTAGGCATATGTGAAGCCCCCCCAGGCTCAAAATTAATTTGCTTAGATCGCTCTAATACATTAATGCTATTCTTCCCGCCTGACTCTGTCAATAAACGCGAAAGCATAATCATGCTTAAGGCGTAAAGCTCTAAACAAAAAGATGAAGGCTGGCATCCCCATGCCAGCCTTCTCCCACAGCTTTTAAGTTGGTTCTATACAGCAATTGGTTGAGTGATTGGCCTAATATAAGCCACGGCTTCACTTTCACGAATAGCAGATTGGCCGAAGGCACTCTGCCAACGAGTGGCGACAATGCCATCTTTGTACAGCTCTTGGTGGGTGGCGAACAAAGTGCGCTTAGCTAGTTCACCACCAGCTTGCACAACCAATTGCTGCAGAGCTTTTTGCGAGAGGTCATCGCGTGAAATAAGCAGAATTGAGTCAAGCTTTTCACTGTCGAGGGCGCTTGTCAGCTTGCCTATGGCCTCATGGTTAAGAGAGAGATTGTTGACCAAGCCAAGCTTGGTTGAGCCGTTGGCAGCACCATTCAATTTGAAGGTAACCATGGCATCAAGGCCACACTCGCTCTTCTTCGGTTGCTTGCAAGTTGTCCACTGAAACTGGCTAATTTGTGCGTCTTTCTGAGCGACCAAGTAGAGCATGCGCAGATTGGCTACTTCTAAATGGTGCCGTTGAAACTCGTTGTCGAGCATGGCATCAGTGGCTTCGGGTGCCCCTGCAATGGTTCTAGCCATAGACGAGAGCATGTATACCAGCGGCTTGGTGGGTGTGGTCCACCATGGGAGTTTGCTACCGTGGCGGTGACAGAGCAGGTAGTCGAGATAGAAGAGCTTGCGCAAGCGGTCTCTAATTAAAACAGGTTTTTCTTCGCCAGCAATAAACCAAGAAATATGCTTTTCCAGCAATACTTCATGCTCATCAACGAGCTTGAAAATCAGATGATCTCTGTCATTTAACTGTATTGCCATTTTGCCTAGGTCCTCGGGTTTTTGGGGTGCTGGGGGTTTTCTTTGAAAATTTGTCTGGTGTCTTTGAATTATTTGTATGTACCGGTGACATACTTGGTCAATTGGTCAGTTTGTTTGGCATTGTGTACTCGGTATCTGCGCCTTAGCTCTCGATCTGAATTGAGAAGACTGACATTCATCTTGCCGAGACTATTGGCTTGGTCTTTTACTTGTCTGAGCTGGTCATTTAACTCTTCGATAGTTTGAGCTGGTTGTCTTGGTTTGATCATCTCTTCGTATACTGCAGCGGCATCGTTAAACCAGGCCATTCTCAAAGTGCGGTAATCGTCTAAGTCGGCTCTGCCCGCTGGAGCTTGCACTGCCCCTAGGTCTCTTGCTGTTTGGCGATAGCGCTTCGCTACTGCTGCTGCCACCTGGGTCCATCGCTGAACTCTTTCTTGCTCTTGGTTAAAGGGCATATTTAGAACAATTCGTTCTGAGCTTGTTGGTCTGCCTCGATAACTTACTTCGTCAAATTTCTCAAACCAAGTTAGCTCTGGGCTGGCGTCTGAATCCATGGCACCAGCGCCTTTGTTTACTACGCCGTTGATGGCTTTGGGCGGTGGCCCTTGATAGTTTGTGTAACCTTTAGGTGGAGTGCCGTTGGAGTTGCTGCCGAAATACTCGTTCTTGGGCTGAGCATCGCCGGCCAATGCGGTACACGTGACAAGAGCTGCCGCCAGTGGAAGGGCCAACAATTTATTCGGAGTTAGGTTTAGCATAGTCATTTTCTATCACCTAATTTCCGGCAGTGCCGAGAGGTTGAACAGGAACTCCACCCCGAGGGGCACCACTATTGACACCACCACCAGGGGTTACCGGCAGGTTCGGCCTGGTCATGAAGGCATCTTGCACGAGGCCTTGGGTTGGGCGATTTTGAGCCCGAGCTGTGTCTGGTGCGTTACCATGGAAAGTATTCATTGTCACAATTTTCCAGATGGTGTAGGCGGCCATAAGGAAGAGCAGGCCAGATGCTGCACCAATTACTCTGTTGCCACCATCTCTACTACCCATCACCACTGAGTAGGCGGCAATCGCCATGAAAACTGTTGAGACCACTACGCCGAGAATGACGAGGTAGCGAGAGAAAGTAGCTACTGTAGGCAATTGACCATCGAAGCGATAGAGGCTGCCATTGCCTGGTCTGGGATAGCCAGCAGCAGGGTCGTCGCCAGTGATCATGTTTCGTCCATCGACTTGTGTAGTTTGAGGATAAGCAGCTAGAACATCTTGTATTTGAGCAATTTGGTCTCTAGTGACAGTGACATCGATAGACTGTTCACCGGAATTCATATTGACACCAAGAATGCCACCAATCCTGCTTTGGGCTTCGGCAGAGAGTGTATCTGGTCTTAGAGTTTGAACCATGCGTCGGCCGCGGCCTGTGGCACCATTGTCATATAGGCGGATAACGGTTCTATCTCTACCTGGAGCGGTAGCGTTGTTGGTACCTGGGGTCGGGTCTGCTGCGCCCGTGGGTACAGCGCTTGGGCCAGTGGTATCACCGGGGTTAACTGGCTCAGGAGTAGGGCCATCACCTACTGGTGGAGGGACAGCACCACCGAATTGAGCTGAGGCAACTTCAGCGTTTATGGTAGTGAAGGCTACAGCTAAGAGAAGTGAACTAATCAATAGAGCCAGGCTAGCCAGGCATTTGCCATTGCTTTTGTGTTCACCTGCTCTTGACCTGCCTGTCATTTCTGTTGTTTCCTATGCCTTAACTTGAATCTTCTTGAGTATTTGTTGGCGAGTTATCGCTTGTTGTTTCGATGTCTGAAATTTTGCTTGATTTTTTGAAGTAGCCAGCTAGCTCGGTAAGCTTTTCACTTTCGTTCTGAGGGCTAGTTACTGGTTCTTTTCTTTCTTGTTCTTTGGCTTCTTGATTAATGGTGACTAGTTGTTGAGCTAGTGTTGAGAGTTCGCTTAGTGAAGGGAAGCTATTGAGGGTTGATTGTGCTCCGAGTTCTCTGGCCAGTACTTCCGATAGATAATTTGCTGCTGAGCCATTGCTATTTTTAGTTTCTTTGGCTGGTTCTTTAGGTAGGTCTAGTGGGCTTACTTCTTCAACTTCTTTTAGGGCTTGGGCGATGAAGGCATCCATCAAAGCATCAGGTACAGAATCAGATACAGATTCGGGGGCGCCCTCTTCTATGTCATCAAACAACGGTTCCTGGGACATTTCAATACGTGGTTTCCCACCGTGTTTTCCGCTAGTGAGCGATGTAATCAGTGGTAAAGCCGGTGGGCGTGAAACCGGAACGAAGTCGCCAGCGGGGATTTCGAGCACTTTTTGCCCGTCGGTTTCTTCCATTTGGTGCACTGCCGAGACCTGATATTTCTCTTCTAGAGTCTTCGTAGGATGCCCATTTGGTTGCAGACAAGAGCGGTCTTCTATCGGTTCGAAGGAGTCAACGACCTTGCCGAGGGTGACTTCCATGCCCAAACCTCGAATCTCGCAGCAGAGGCCATCAAAGGCTGCCGTTCTCCCGCCTGGAGTTATGGGATTACCTTGTACCATGTCGGCATAAGACTGGTGGCGGCCTTGAATGTCGTCGGCCTTAATGGTCATCATTTCGTGCAAGATACTGGCTGCACCATAGGCTTGAATAGCCCAGACCTCCATCTCTCCCATGCGCTGGCCACCGTGGTTAGCTTTACCACCTACCGGCTGCTGAGTTACTGCGGCATAGGGGCCTCCGAGGCCTGATCTGGCGTTGATTTTGTGCAGCACTAGTTGGTTCAGTTTTAGCATATATTGACGGCCCACTAAAATTGGCCGGTCAAACGGCTCGCCGGTGCGGCCATCAGTTAGTTTTACTTTGCCGTCTGCACCCATCCATTCATAACCAGGCAATTGGCGCACTTCTTTTAGGGCATCGGTGACCAGTCTGAAAGAGGCATCGGGGGCGATAGATTCGTCAAATTGGTGAATGCGGTAGTAGCGGTTGAGAATGCTGGCGTAATAGCCTAACTGTGTATCGAATACTTGTCCGACATTCATACGACTAGGAACACCAAGAGCATTGAGGCAGAGGTCAACAGGGGTGCCATCAGGCATGTAAGGCATGTCGCAGTCAGGAACAATAATAGACACAATGCCCTTGTTTCCATGTCGGCCTGCTAACTTGTCGCCTACTTCTACTGGGCACAATCTGGCAATCAAGACTTCAATTTCGCAGATAATGCCGGCTTTGAGTTCAGGGGTGGTCTCTGGCGTGAAGATGCGGACGTCGATCACCCTACCGCCAGATCCGTGTGGCACCCTTAGGCTGGTGTCGCCCATTTCCTCTGCTACCTTGCCAAAGATAGCTTGCAATAGCTCTTCTTCGGCTGACAGGGCCTTTGCTTCTTTGGGCGATAACTTAGAGACAAGTATGTCTCCCGGGTTAACGTAGCAACCAATTTTGGCAATGCCTCTATCGTCTAGGTGCTCAAGATCTTTAGCTGTGACGTTGGGTAGCTCTGGTGTGAGAATTTCTGGACCGCGCAGAGTTTGGTGCACGCCACATGAATGTTTCTCGATCTCAATATGGGTGAGCTTTTGATCTTTTACCAAACCTTCTCTGACAACGATGGCATCTTCAAAATTGTAGCCATTCCATGGCATGAAGGCTATCAGTAGGTTGCGACCAAGAGCTAATTCACCGGCATCAATGGCTGGCCCGTCGGCGATAATTTGGCCAGTCTCAACTTTCTGCCCTACTTGTACAGAAGGCCGTTGGTCTAAAATTGTGTTCTGGTTGGTTCTATCAAAGCGTGTCAGTGTGTAGGTTCTTGATTCACCTGAGCCTTGGGCAACTGTGATTTCTTTACCTGTAACTTTGGTGACTGTGCCAGCCCGCCTAGCTATGACAGAATGACCACTTGAGCGTGCGACAATGCGCTCCATCCCTGTGCCCACGCGCGGCCTCTCCGGCCTGATCAGAGGTAAGGTCTGGCGCATCATGCCACCACCCATTAGGGCGCGGTTGGCGTCATCATGTTCCAAAAAAGGAATTAAGCCAGAACCAACAGAAATAAATCCCTGCGGCGCAATACCGATCATATCGACATCTTCAGGACTAACTTCAATGAAGCTCTCGCCTCTTCTAGCCGCGACCATGGTACCTGAAATTTTGCCGTCCACTACCTTTGTGTCAGGTGGGGCCAAGGTGTAGCGTTTGTCGTCAGCCGGGGTGAGAAATTGCACCTCATCTGATACCAGGCCGTTAAAAACTTTTCTATAGGGCACAGTCATAAAGCCGTCATCGTCAATGCGACAATAAGTGGCCATGTAAGAGACCATGCCGCAGTTCTTACCTTCTGGTGACTCGACTAAGCAAACTCGGCCAATTTGCGACGGGTGAATGTCGCGCATTTCAACAGGGGCAGCATTAGGGTCGATACCACCGGGGCCGAATGATGTAATCCGGCGACGGTGTGATAGTTCTGAAAGGGGGTTTTGTTGGTCAAGATACTGCACTAGCGGATTGCCAACAAAGTATTTGTTGAGAGCGTTAGAAAATGGTCTGATGTCTAGAAGTTCATTGGGCGAACCAATTTCTTCGTCTTCATTCATCTCTAAACGGGTGCGAATTGAGCGAGTCATCTGCCCAAGTGCTGGTCTGACAGCCTTTGTAAGGGTCTCGCCGACTCCTCTTAGGTGGCGATTTTCTAAGCTGTCAATTTGATCGGTGCGCCCCATATCTAGTGGCAAGCCGAGTAAGTATTCGACAGCGGCGAGAATATCATCACCACTCAACTGATGTGATTGCTCTTCAATTCCAAGTTTGGCGTTGACGCGCTTGCGCCCAAGCTTTCCAAGAGAATAACGGCGTCTATCTGTCAATTCTTTGAGAGCTGTTGCGCCACCAGATGAGCCACCGCCACCATCTGGCTTCCATGAACGTCCCACTACGGCCAATGCTTCGGTTTGGGTGAGTGGTTTAAAATCAATGCGGTTGCGTTCAAGCAAACTGCCAATACGTTTTTGCAAATCTTGGGCGTCGACTCCTAGAGCTGCTAGCACCGTAGTCGCCGCCACCCAGCTACGTTTAGGTAATTTGATGCGGCACTTTGCCCGACTTGTTTTGCCACCGCTGGCATCTAGTTCTAGTTCAAAGGCAATTGGTGCCCCCATTTCAGCGAGCATAAGAGCCTTATAGCTCGTCTGTCCGCCTTGGCTAAAGTAAATCCCAGGGGCCCGTACTAATTGGCCTAGAACAACACGCTCCGAGCCGTTAATTACAAAAGTGCCGCGATCGGTTATTACTGGTACGTCAGTGACGTAGGCTGTTGATTTGCGCAGCTCACCAGTGAGGGTATCGCGCAACCACACCTCCATCATCATGCGCTTTGAGTGCGTCATGTTTGATTTGCGTGCCTGTTCCGGTGAGGTCGGATAGCCCGAGTCTGGTGCGTAGTCTTCAAAGCGCCAATGTACTTTGCCGTCAGGTCCTAAAAATGTAAGTTCAAAGCGCGCGGAGTATTCGCTGGCCACTGGTGAAATTTCAGCAAAAAGATTGCCTATGGTTTCTTCTAAAAAACGGCGGTATGACCGTCTAGGAAATTCGGCTAAGTCAGGTGCTTGAAAATAGAAACTCATTGGCCGTTTCCTCCACTTGGAGAAGCCAGGCCAGGATCTGCGGTTAGTGAGCGTTTGTGTATATTTAGCGCGCGAGCGAGATCTGCTGAAAATACTTTATTCCCAGGATTTAGGGCACTAGCAATGCGCAATTCCGAAACTGATTCGGAAAGCTGACCAGAGTTGAGCAAAGTTAGGCCAAGGCGATGGTGAATATCTGCATTTTGCAGGTTGTTGTTTTGTGTTAGAGCTTCTCTCAGTAAATTGGTTGCGCCTTGAAAATCGCGACGCATCTCCATTTCATCGCATGCTTTTAATGTAGCTTGTGTCTGACTGTCTTTGCTCTGGGCCAGCTTCGGTTCTGGTCTTGCTTCTGCTTGTCTGGCTGCCGAGTTCTCGAGGCGCTGAACACTGGAATTAGTATTCTGCATCAAATTGCCGCCTATAGCAGCTGATTGCGAATCATCATGGGTGCGGAAGCTCCCGGTGAATGGTGTCATGCCAGAATTTGACCCTGTGCTGGTCCCTGAGCCGGTGCCCGCAGTTGTCCCCGCGGGGTTACCTTCATAGAGTGTTTTAGGGCGCTTAGTCTCAGCGTGACTAGGAGCATTGTTATTGGGAGCACTGTTATTGGTGCTATTGCTACCGCTATTATTAGCACGATTTTGCAGGTCTCGCATGCGGGCCGCAGCTTCTTGGTTATTCTGTGGATCAATTAGGACTGAGGTGTGGTAGGCCCTTAGTGCCCCTTGAATGTCGCCACCACTCTCGAGGGCTTCTCCCATCAAAAATTGATAGCGAGCATTTCTGGGCTCAACGTTTACGGCTTGGCTAATTTCTGATAGCGCATCTTTAGCGAGTCCTTGGCTAATAAATACTTCAGCTGCGACGCGATGTTTTTCAGCGGTAGTGTGTCTCATTGCTCGAGCCAGGCTCTCTCTGCCAGGAGCCAACCTAGCATTGCCGGGGTCGAGTTGCTCCACCTGCAAATATTCGCCGGCTGCTGACTGATAATCACCGGTAAGCTGAAATGCTCCAGCCAGACCAAGATGGTTTTCAGCTAGTTCAGGATTCATTGACACTTGTTTGCGCCAAATATCTATCAATGCGAGCCCGGCTGCATTATCTTTAGCGTCGATAATGACTGCTTTGCGCAACGATGCAGCGGCCGAAGTGTAATCTTTTTGCATCATATAAATGAGGCCGAGCTGGCGATGGGCTGGCCCATAATTAGTGTCTTTTACAACGGCTTGGCGATACCAATTAAGGGCATTGGCAGCCTGACCATAGCGCATCGACATGTCACCCATCTTAACGTAAGTGCGCGCACCTGGGTCGAGTTGCATGGCCTGTTGGTACTCAATCATGGCGCCATCAAGGTCGCCTGAAGCGGCCAGCTGATCGCCTATTCCCAGGCGATTTTCGGCAAGAGTCGGGTCAAGACCACCTCTTTGAATCGCTTCGTTTAACAATTTTGCTGCCAACGAATTGTCGTGAGCAGCTGTCAACGCCTTGCGGAAAAGATGAGCTGCGCCGCTGAAGTCTTTTTGTGCCAAGCGCTGTTGACCGTAGCAAACTCGGGCCGATGACAAATTGGTTCGAAATTGCTTGTTACTTGGGTCCAGTTTGCAAGCCGATTCGTGCTGGGCAATGGCTTCGTTCCAGCGGCCAGCGCGACCTAGAGCATAACCGCGATTGTTGGCATCGATGGCATTTTGCAGAACTTGTTTGGAGGCATTGACCTGTGCTTGTTCCGCCCGCCGAGCAGCTTCTGCTTGTTTCTTTTGCTCTTCTATGGCCTTGAGGGCATTGGCTGCCTCTTCAGCTTTTTTGCGTTTTTCTTCGTCTCTATAGTCTGGCCTGCGCCCTTCCCACTGCGACGGTGGTAAGGCTTCGCGGTCGGCTGGTTGCGAAAAATCTCGTTTGCTTGGTCTATTCCAGTTATTTTGATTGTCAGGATTAGCTTGACCCCGATGTGGCAGGGGCGCAGCATTCATCTTGGTTGCTTGGGCCGGTCTTTCCGTTGAGAAGACAAGCGACAATAGTAGGCTAGTTGCAATAGCAATATGAAAGTATTTCTTCTCGATTTTAATTCCTGTGCTTGTCATTACTTCTTTTGAAAACTTAGAAAATGCGGCTCTGTGGCCTTTTGTTATATGGATTATGAGGTCAGCTTAACCATTTCAAGAGGAGGCTGCTACTGGGATTTCTCCCATGCTTCTCGTAAGATTCCCCCAAATACAGCTGTTTTAGCTAGCGCTAAGCAATATTTTTACTCTATTGTTAGTTTATCTCCCAATTTGATTGCCTGGCTATGACAAGAGTGGATTTCTTGGGAGAAATTTGTTCTTTAGATGAAGATGTTTGTGATAACGGGTATATGTTGGTGCTATCTGTTGGTGTAGTGTAGCGATCCTCTTTTGTCTGATAATGCTGCTTTTCATCGTTCAGAATAGCCCTCCGTGGTTGTGGAGTGAATAGAGCTGCGGCCGCAAGCGCGTAATAGACAGGCGTTTCGGGAGATGAGTAAACGATTAGGTCTCAGAGAATATAGGGTATATAAAGAAGTTACTGGCTCGATGGTGACAGAACTGCCCACACTGTTACAATAAATTCGGTTCCAAACTCAAATATTGACAGCCACTGAGTTTCTAATCGCAGACGGATAGACGGGAGACACTCTTGGATTCAACTCAAAGACCATCAATTTTTCGACCTCGAACAGTTCTCTGTGAGAGGCACGAACTGATTCGCTTTGGTCTAAAGCGCGTTGTCTCTGAAGTGGTAGAAATCGTTGGTGAAGCGGCTGACGGTATGGCTGCTACTGAAATGGTTCGTCGTCTCAGACCCGATTTTGTAATTTTAGATGTTGATCTCGATGTGCTTAACGGTGTTGAGGTATGCAGGCGGGTTAGCACTGAGCTGCCGAACTCAAATGTTTTGGTTCTGACTGATTCTTACCATGCTACTAAGTATCACAACCAGTTGATGCGTGCTGGCGCTCGCGGATTTTGTTTGAAGAGTTCCGGTCCAAGAACGCTATTCGAAGCTATTGAACAGGTTACTCGGGGTCTGCCCTATTGCGATCCCAAAATTACGCAGCTTGTTAAACAGGCTCCGGCGACGAATATGCCGAACTCCAATCTCACTGATAGAGAGATTGAGGTTTTGATTCGCCTTGACCTGCGCAACAAAGAAATTGCTGAAGAACTAGACATGAAGCTTCGTACTGTTGAAAAACACATTGAATGTATTCTCGCAAAGCTGAAAGTTCCTACTCGCACCGCTGCTGCCTTGAAGGCTGTGCAGTTGGGCTACGTTCTTTTACCTAAGATGCCCGGTCGCGACCCCGTTACCGGTGTCTCACATGAGCAAACCGTGGCTGAGCTACAAGCTGAACTAGCGATTGCCAACGAGCATTTGAAAGCACTATTGCGGCAGAATGAAATGCTCAAAGAGGCTCTCCAAGACAAGATGAAGAACCCGCACCCGCCGCAGCAGTCGTTCTAGTCGAAATTTGATGGTGAAGTTGGCTAAGCTACTTCAAAGTTATAGCGAAGTTGCATGTTTTGCATTATTTAGTGTGCTCTTGCTGCCTCTGGCTGCTGCTGCCAACACAACTGAAAGTACAACAATTATTCGCAGTACTGAAAAGCTAAAAGTGGCTACTCCGCCGCCTACTTTTACCATCGGCTCTAAGTTCTCTCGCACAGTACAAACTGTCACAGGTATTAACTTTCTTACCGAAGTAGTAGCCAACCAGGCGAGCAAAATCATTTTGCAGCGCAAACTTGGTGGCAAAGTTAGAGTGCGCATAAAGACCTATAGTCTTACTGATTTGATTGCTGGAAAAGTTAAAGCTGTATCTGTTGATGTTGATCAACCGAAGCTCAAAGGTGTTGGCTTGGGTGATTTGTCCGTTGCTTCGCAGAATCCGATTTGGTTTAACTATCGCAAGAAGAATGGTGCTATTGGTTTGAAGGCGCCAACTCTGCTACTTATGCGGGCTGAACTGAGTCAAGAGCAGATTGCCGAGGCCTTGAAGACTCCGCGCTTGGTGGCTTCAATGAGTGGTTTGAAGCTCGATTTGCCTGGTCTTGGTGAACAGCAGCTAGAAGTGATGCAGCCTGCCGTGCATATCGTTGGCGACATGCTCAAGCTAGAGGCAACACTGGTGACTAAGGGGGCTAGTATTGATACTGGTGTACCGATAAAAATTTCAGCTCGCCCTAAGCTTGTGGGCGATAGCAAGATTATGCTTGAAGACCTTCAAGTAGAAGGACCTGACATCGTTGAACCTGATAAATTTGCCCAGTTTGCTCAAGACTTACTCAACCCTCTGATCGACTTTGCCCGCATGGATAGACGCGATCATGCCTTTCGTTTGGCTGATTTGAAAGTTGGCGATGGTGGCGTCTCTGGTGATGGTAAACTGCTTCTGGTACCAAAAGACGTGGCTGGAGACTCCAAGGTTGATTCCTCTAACAAATAGACTCAATTACATAGTTCTATGCTTATTCATAGTGCCATTGGTGTCTAGTTGTGCTGGCAATCGCACAATTTTGAGCGAAGATAAAGAACATCGCAAGACTGTTAGTGCAGTCGCAAGATTTGCTGATAAGAAGCAAATTGCGCCAGCTGTGCGCAATGCTCTGCTTATTTGGTTTGTCAAAAATGACGGTGATAAAGTAACGTATGAACCAGTTGCTCGTTTGTATCAAGCGGGCTCTGGCAGCGAAGAGCAGACGCCTAGTTTGAAGGCGGTAGAAGCGGCTGTGAGTGAACTGGTAAAAGGTCCCACTTCTGATGAAGAAGCATCGGGCTTTGGTAGCGAAGTTCCGAGAGGCACAGTTCTAATCTCGGTTGCTCCAACTAAAGACCGTTCCGGAATAGTTTTGAATCTATCAAAACGATTTCTTTCAGGCAGCGGAGCGCAGTCTTTTGGCCTTAGATTGGAACAGCTTAAGCGAACGGTCAATGAGATTGTTGGCCATGACAGCCCGCCAAAGGCAGTTTTCCTTAATGTTGAGGGGGAGCGGCTCTCTCAGGCCACTGGCGACGGCATTGATGTGGCTCAGCCAATCAATCAGTAGTATTAATAGAGAAGGCTTTAACTATTTCCTGTTAAGGGACCTTACGATTATGTTGAGAGGAGCGGCAAGGCCTCTCAATGGTGTGGTATCTTTTGCCTTATTCTAAAAATTCAGGGTGTCATCATGAAGGAAGGAATTCATCCCAATTATTCAGAAGTTATCGCGACTTGTGTCTGCGGAGCTGCTGTCAAATTGGGTTCCACAAAGAACGCAATCCGCGTTGAAATCTGCAGCGCCTGCCATCCCTTCTATACCGGTCAACAAAAAATCGTTGACACAGAAGGTCGGGTAGATCGCTTTGTCAAGCGTTACAAGCTTGACAAAGACAAGGCTGCCATCGCTCCTTAGGCCTTTTGGCTTAGACTTTGACTTAAGTGAGTGCAGAGCAAATTTGTTAGACGACTTGGCAGTTTTTGATTGCCAGGTCGTTTTGCATGTAAATTTCTATTAAGGCTTCGAAGCAAAATAGACAAGGCATAAAAAAGAGAGAAGGTAGAAAGTATGAGAAAGAAGGCATGAAGAGAACTCTGACCCCGAAGGACAGGCTGATTGTCGCCCTAGATGTCTCAACAGTAGCTGAGGCTAGAGCTTTGATAGAGGAGCTGCGGTATGAAGTCGGTATGTTCAAGTGCGGCTTAGAACTTTTCACCTCATGCGGCACGGGTCTCTTTGCTATTGCCCGCGAGTATCAGGTCAAACTTTTCTTTGATGCTAAGTTCCATGACATTCCTAACACTGTAGCTCAGGCTTGCCGGGCTGCTGTCAGTCAGTCTGTTGATATTTTCAATCTTCATGCTACTGGTGGTAGCGCCATGATGGAAGCTGCTGCTCAGGCCACCGCTGTTGCCTACCAAGATTTGCTCAAGGTCGAGCCACGCGCAGCCAAACCAGCGCTCATTGCTGTGACTATTTTGACGAGCATGACTGCTCAAACTTTGAGCGAAGAGTTGAACGTCAATCTACCGCTGGAAAAAATGGTGCCCTATTTAGCCAGGCTCGCCCAACAGAGCAAGCTTGATGGAGTAGTGGCATCGGCCAGAGAAGCCACAGCCATACGTGAGAGCTGTGGCGACGATTTTCTAATTGTTACCCCAGGAATTAGACCGAGCTGGGCTGAAGCTAACGACCAAGCCCGAATTGTAACACCCAGTGATGCCATTGCCCGTGGTGCTGACTATATTGTCGTTGGTCGACCTATAGTTAAAGCCTCAGATCGAGTAGCTGCTGCTCGCAAAATTGTCGAAGAACTCTCCAGTGTGGGTTAAGTCAAGCTCTGTTCGGCTTCGCCTTTTAAACGTTCGCTATCACTTAGAGTTACTGCTTGAGCTTTAGCTTCAGTTTTGCCTCTACCAAAGAGTGATAGAAATGAGCTGAGTGGGCCGTTGTTGTCGCTGTCGGTGCCTTGATGGTAGAGGTAAGCAATCGGCTCTGTTAAGTCTTCCGCGTTGCTGTAGCGCGCTAGCATGCCTCTGCTGGCCGCCGAGATTGCCCCGGTTTCTTCTGACACAACTATGCAAAGGCCGTCATAGGTTTCAGATAATCCTATTGCTGCTCTATGCCTGGTGCCATACTTATATGAAAGTTTGGGATTGTCAGTCATAGGTAAAATCACACCAGCAGCTACAATTTTCTCTTTGCGAATGACCACGGCTCCGTCGTGCAAAGGTGATTTAGGAAAGAAGAGAGTAAGCAATAGTGTGGCTGAAATATCGGCATTGACTGGGGTGCCTGGACTGAGATAATCCCGCTCTCCTTCAGGCGGCTCAATGACAATGAGTGCTCCAGTTTTGCTGCGCGATAGTTCTTTCACTGCTTGAATAATCTGTTTTATGTCGCTGGCCGTGCGAGTAGCGTCAGTGTTGGCTAGGGAGAGATCAAGCTTAAAGGTCTGCACTCGGCCGAGATAACCGAGGCCCCGCCTAATTTCTGGCTGGAAGACCATAACGAGAGCCAAGGCTGCGGCAGGAATCATGTGATGAAGGATTGAAGTGATTATAGTTAGCTGCAGCCACCATGAGGCGAAGCTGATGGCTGTCAGAACAAGCATGCCTTTGACTAATCGCTCCGCGTGGGTGCCAGCAATCCTGCGCCAGAGCCAGAGCACTGCATAGCAGATGATAAACACCTGTACCAAGGTTTTGCCCCAGACGAGCAGATCTATTTGATCGAAGAAGTTGCTGAAATCAGGCATTTAACTCTTCCCTTGCCTTGAAATTTTAGTCTAGTCTAACTAATTGTTTTAGCCAGCTATTTTAACCAACTATTTTAGCCAACTATTTTAGCCAACTAGGTATGCGGTCATGACTGACTAAGTCTGTGCAGGTTTCCCGTTCAATAATGACCTCTGCTTGGCCGTTTTTGACAAGTACGCAGGCTGGTCGACCAGTGCGGTTGTAGTTAGAGGACATGCTGTAGTTATAGGCACCAGTGGCGAAAATCGCGATTAGATCGCCATCTCGAGCATCCAATTGAGCTTCCTCTACGATTATATCCCCTGACTCACAATAGCGTCCGACGATTGACCAGCTTTTGGTTTCTACTTCTGGCTTCATGCGGTTGGCCACAGCTGCTGTATATTGAGCTTGATAGGTAATCGGCCTCGGGTTATCAGCCATGCCACCATCGACGGCCAAATAGTTGGTGCCGCCCGGCAGTTGCTTGAGATGGCCAGTGCTATACAAAGTTACTCCGGCACTGCCGACGATTGCCCGTCCAGGTTCTACTGATAGCTCCGGAACGGGTAGGTTGCGGCTTGTGAATGCTGCCTTTACGCGCTCACTAACAACTCGCGCCCAGTGCTGCATCGAAAGTGGCTTGTCTGCCGCTGTATAGGCGATACCGAGGCCGCCACCAACGTCTAAATGGGGCAAGGTAAGGTTGAATTTTTTCTGAATATCGAGGTAGAGATCGGCAAATAAATCAACGCTTTCAAGGTAAGGGCCGAGGTCCATGGCTTGACTGCCAATATGAGCATGCAGACCAATTAAACGGACTCTTTCATTTCTCAGAATTTTGCTAATGGCCGAGTCAAGTTGATCTAACGGTATGCCAAATTTACTTGTGTCGTGGCCAGTTTTTATGTGGTCGTGGGTATCAAGTTCGATGCCCGGAATAATCCGCAGCAGTATATCGACACTCTTTTGCTCGGCTTGGGCTAAGGCAATTAGTGCTTCTAGCTCGCTCATGCTGTCTACTACAATTTTGACCCCTGACTGAAGAGCCATGGCCAGTTCTCTTGCACTTTTATTGTTGCCATGAAAGAAAATGCGCTCAGGAGGAAAGTTAGCTTGGAGTGCCGTAAATAATTCGCCATCTGAGACTACATCAAGGCCGAAGCCTGCCTTTTCAATCAGCTTTACCATTGCCAGGCAGAGAAAGGCTTTGCCGGCATAACAAGGAAGCGCTTGGGGGTAGGCTTGCAAACCTTCTTTCACTGCAGCTGCTGACTGAATGATTGAGTCTTCACACATCACCCAGAGGGGGCTGCCAAATTCTTCTACTAGTTTGCTGGTATCAATTCCGCCCAAACAAAGATGATTTTGGTCGTTGATTGTAGCCGAGGATGGCATAATCGATTGATTCGGGCTTTCAATTTGGTTGGAGTTCATCTTAATTGCTTAGCTTCCGCCTTGGTTGCCCTTGCCGCTTTTCCATGGATTGCCGCCTTTGTTAGGACTGTGCGTTTGGGCTTGATTTTGTTTTGCTGCCCATTCTTCTTCACGTTCTATGTGTGAAAATGAATTGCTCAGGCTGTCTTTGTGTTTCTGTTCTATTTTACTCAACTCGGAATAATCAAGGCTCAGGGATGCATATTGTTTGCCGCTTGTAAGTTGTTCTTCTAAGCCGGTCAGTGAGAACGTCAGTGGTTTCAATTCCCAAATATTGCAAAGTCTAAGTTTTGACGCCGATATGGTGGCACCATAAACGTCTATTAAGAGGGCCTTGGCTCCTTCGATTGAAGGTTCTAGCCAGCCTTCTTTGTAAGAGAAAATGCCGTGTACTTTGCCTTTGAAAATATAAATAATAGCTTTGGCGCCGTCCCCTTCGTTGATGATGATGGTCCCTGGTGCATTGCTCTCGAGCAGATGCTCGAGCGAATATTGCAAGACGTCATTGGGCGTCATCATGCATTGTGGTTCATAGAGCTCACCGTGAAAAATTGAAGAAGCAGCTATTGCTGTTTTGTCATCAATTTTGTATGTATCTACGATGACATCACTTGATAACATTTGCAATTTCGCTTGGTTAAAGGCTTCTTGGCCAAGCAATTGGGTATCGCTATCTTCGCTACCATAGACGCAGGCTAAGACTCGACCGCGAAAGACGAGGGCTGCGGCCCTTGCCTTTTGGCTAGGTGAAACCATGCGAATGACGCAAGTTTCTTCGCGACCCTCAATCGCTACAAGTAAGTTGTGAAATTTTACCTGGCAGGAGAGATCAATTGGTCTGGCCTTGTCATCTTTCGGCTGGGGGAAAAGGCCAACTGCTCTTCTGTTTAGACCTTTTTGATTGCCCACAGTGTTTTGCAGCATTTGCGCTTGTTCGAGATGAGACCTTTTTTCTTTCCAAAAAGACATTTTCTTTCCCTCAACTTCTGCAATTAATTTCTCGGTGCCAAATGCCGAATTTCAGACAGTATTAGTCTAGCCCATATTGGCATGACCATAGGGTCATAACTAAGACTTGGTCTCAATTAGGCCGAGGAGTTAGCTAGATTTTGAGGTGAGACCTTTTTCATTGAAAGCGGCCAAAAGCCTCAGGAATGTGTAGTACTTTGGCCTGCTGGCGCAGCATGACTAAATCTCCGGCCACAAGCAGGGTGAGCAATTGACTGCGACTAAGGTGGAAGTCAATGAGTACAACATCGAACTGTAAGATTCTTCTATGAGGCCCAATTTTGCCGCGGTTGAGGTCGACAAAGTGAAAAGCTGAATTGATGATTTTGCGCTGTTTGCGGGGATCAATGGCCCACTGACCGCTATGGTCTTCAAGGGTCGGCCCGGCCATGCGGGTCTTCACTTCGGCAAAAATAATAGATTTGTCGTCTTTGCTAGCAATCAAGTCGACTTCGCCCAAGCGGGCCGCTCGATAGTTGCGGGCCCAGACGGCAAAACCCATTTCTTCAAGATAATCGCCAGCAATCTGTTCACCAAGGTTACCTAGAGTTTGTCTCCACTTCTTAGTATTAGCTGTCAGGTCCATCGCAATACCCCCTTCAAAAGCTATAATTTGGTTCTTAATCTATAAACGCTCAAGCTCACAAAGAAGTTCAAAAATGCTAGATCTAAAACTTGTAAGAGAAAATCCAGACCTTGTTGAAGCTGCCCTGGCTAGACGCCATGGTGATTACTCAATAAGGGAACTAGTTGAAATCGACCTGAAACTACGCAAAGTTCAAGGTGAGTGGGAAGCACTCAACTGTCGTAGTAATGAAATTTCAGAACTATTTAAGTCTGGCAAATTAACTGCCGAGCAAAAAGAAGCTTTTAAAGGCGAAACCAAGCAAATTAAACAACGTCAAGGCGAGGTGGAAGAAGAAAAGCGCGAGTTCGAGGCACAACGCCACATACTTTCGCTCTCTATTCCTAATATGCCAGCCAGCGAAGTTCCTGACGGCAAAGATGAGCATGACAATAAGATTGAAAGTACATGGGGCACCATCCCTAGTATCAAGAATCCAAAGCACCACTATGAGTTGGGAGCAGAACTTGGAGTTTTTGATTTCGAGCGCGGCGTAAAAATAGCCGAGTCACGTTTTACTGTTCTGATGAATTGGGGCGCCAAACTTGAGCGTGCTTTGATGAATTTCATGCTAGACAGCCACACTGCTAGAGGCTATGGCGAGGTCTTCCCTCCTATTTTAGTCAACCGCGATTGCTTAGTTGGCACTGGGCAATTGCCAAAATTTGAGAATGACTTCTACAAATGTGCTGACGACGAACTTTATTTAGTGCCAACTGCTGAAGTGCCGATTACCAACTTGTATAGAGAAGAAGTAATCGATGAAGAAGCTCTGCCTATTTATCACTGTGCATATACGCCGAACTTTAGGCGTGAAGCTGGTAGCGCTGGCAAAGACACCCGCGGATACATTCGTCAGCATCAATTCAATAAAGTCGAGCTAGTAAAATTCTGTACTCCTGAAACCAGCAGCGAAGAGCACGAGAAGCTTACTCGGGATGCAGAGTTGATTTTGGAAGCACTAGAATTACCTTATCGCAGGGTCTTGCTCTGTAGCGGTGATATGGGCTTCTGTGCTAATAAGTGCTACGACCTAGAGGTTTGGTTTCCAGCACAAGATAAGTATCGCGAAATTAGTTCCTGCTCTGTCTTTGGTGATTTTCAGGCCCGGCGTGCTAATCTGCGCTATAAGCCAAAAGATGGCGGCAAAGCTCGTTTCTTGCATACCATCAATGGTTCTGGCTTGGCGATAGGAAGAGCTATGGCCGCCATTCTTGAGAACTATCAGCAGCCTGATGGTTCGGTTAAAGTGCCAACAGTGTTGCAGCCTTATATGTCAGGTGTCACGGTAATTTCTCCTAAACTCGCTGCCGTCACTTAGTGTTGGCATGGCCGAGTTTATTCCAGACACTACGGCTCTAGTTTCTGCTCCTTCACCGATGCGGCGCCACCGCTTTGTGCAAATCACTTGCTTGTTTGCCACCATTGCTCACACGGTAGCTACACTAATTTGTGTTTATGCTTTTCGCGAAGGTAATTTCTCTGACTTTACACCAGCTCGGCTGATGGAGTTTGTTCCGCGACATCTTGTGTTGTGGCGCTTTTGCTGCCTATCGGCAATACTTTCGAGCATTTCTAGTCTAGTTTTTATTCTTGCCATGCGCGAAGTTTTAGAAGAGAAATTTCGCTTTATTATAGGTGTGGCGGTCTGCTTAGCTGTGCTTGCTTGCTCACAAGATTTGGCTGCTGTTAGTCGCATGATGGTGCTCTTTAGTGATATTGCTTTGCAGGGCAATGCCATTTGTACCTATACAGGCAATGAACTAGTGCAAATTGGCTGGACCTTAATCAACCAGTCAATCACTGAGACATTTATGGTCTCTTCTTTTTTATATGGAACCGCTGGTATGGGCATTTGCTATTGCCTCAGTAGAACTAGAGTTTTGCCCCGATCTTTGGCTTGGGCCCATTTGCCTGTCTGGCTTTGCATGCTCTCTACCGCCGTAGCAACATTTGCTGGCTATTTGCCTGTAGCTATGTCGTTAATGTTTGCTGGTAATCTCGGCCTCTCGTTCCTCGCTGCCTTCTCTGGGGTTTCGATAGATTCTGTCTTAGAGCAAAAGAAAGAGCAAAAGCCCTCGGTAGACATCGCCTCCGTGGCCGGAGATTCTGCAGACCCTGTCGACTCAGCAGATCAGAGCGCCATTTAAAGCTCTTTTTAGGTACTTTTTGTAAATTGGCTGGTATTTCTCAGGTATTGGCTGGGTTTGGCGTGTATGCTTTGGCTGGAATGGTTGGGTTGGGCTTTTGATAAAGGTCTATGCTTTATATATGAAGTGGCAGGATGTCTTCAGCGCAATGATCGAGCAAGAGTCGTCAAACGCCTCTGCTTCAATGTATGTCTATGCTCGCATCGTTGAGACCCTCAGGGCAGCCATCGAAGATGGCCGCATGAAGGTGGGCGATCGTCTACCTACCAATCGTGAATTGGCGGCTTTCCTTAAAGTTGATCGCTCAACTGTTGCTCGGGCCTACTTAGAGCTGGCCCAACTTGGCTTTATTGCCTCGCAGGTTGGTCGCGGCACGTTTGTGTCGAGTTCTAGTGTTGCTTCTTCTAATTCTTCTAATGCTGTTTCTATTGCTTCTTCTCTAGCGCCGCAGTTGCCTAGTGGAGAACTTAATTGGCTCAGTCGCTTTTCTCACTACGCCGATGGCTTGAGTTCTTCTATTGCCAAGCTTCCGCAATTGGCTTCAGGAGACGACTTCATTTCATTTGCTGGTGGTATTCCTTCGCAAGACTCTTACCCCAGTGATGACTTTCAGAAGATTGTTTTGGACCTTCTTGGTGGCGGCCGCGGTGCCTCTATGTTTGACTACAGCCCTTTTGCTGGTGAGCCCGATTTGCGTCAAGCAGTTACTGCCCATCTAGCTTTGCGTGGCATTGCCGTGCGCGATCAAGAGCTGTTGATACTGAGTGGTTCGCAGCAAGGAATTGACTTAGTTGCTAATTTACTTATCAACCCAGGCGATCATGTATTAGTAGAAGAACCAACCTATTTTTGGGCCATTTCTAATTTTAAAGCAAGACAGGCTCAGCTTGTTGGTTGTCCATTAGATGACCAAGGCATTGATTTGGCTGCAGTGGAAGCGCACTTAATTAGGTATCAGCCAAAATTCATCTATGTTATGCCCAACAGCCAAAACCCAACGGGCATCACCATGTCACTAGCTCGGCGCCGAGGGCTTTTAGCCTTAGCCCATAAATATCAAACTCCGATATTAGAAGACGATTTTTCTGGTGATTTAGTATATGGTTGTGAGCCTTTGCCCTCGCTTCGTACATTAGCGGCAGAGATTGAGGGCGGCGAAAATATTGTCATTTATCAAGGCACTTTCTCTAAAGCTCTCTGCCCTGGAATACGCTTGGGATGGCTAGTTGGCCCTCAAGAAGTAATCGACCGCCTGAGCTTTGCCAAGAGAACTAGTGACCTTGCCACTAATTCTATGGTGCAAGTTATTCTCACTGAGTTTCTGCAAAAGGGTCTCTATCAAGAACATCTAACTAGGGTCAATTGCATCTATGGTCAGCGTCGCGATGCCATATTGTCGGCTCTAGCTCAAGAATTTAATTCGCTGCCTGAAGTCAGTTGGACCGTACCTACCGGAGGGTTATTCATCTGGCTAACTCTGCCAAAAGGTACGTCTAATCGTGACCTACTTGAATTTGCTGTGGCTGAAAAAGTAGTTTTCTCACCCGGTGATATTTGCTTCTTAGACGCTGATGAAGATTCACTCAATTACTTAAGGCTCTGCTTTATTCAGAACGCAGAAGCCAAAATTGCCCAAGGCATCAAGCGCTTAGCGCAAGCCTTGAGCAAGTATCTTGCCCATTTAGCCAAAGAACGTCTGGCCCATTCGCTTAGGCAAAGACACAATGAACATGTACTGATCTAAATAGAAATAGGGAGAAATATGTCTACAGTAATTAAGCCTAGAACTGGCACCAAACTAGTTAAAGAAGCCTTAGCGCAAATGCTCAAAGGCGGAGTGATCATGGATGTGGTCAATGCCGAGCAAGCTAAGATTGCAGAAGAAGCCGGTGCTGTAGCGGTTATGGCCTTAGAGAGAGTGCCAGCTGATATTCGCGCTGATGGCGGCGTTGCTCGTATGAGCGACCCAGAACTGATCATTCAAATTCTTGAGTCGGTTTCAATTCCAGTTATGGCCAAAGCTCGCATCGGTCATTTTGTCGAAGCGCAAATTCTAGAATCACTAGGCGTTGACTGCGTTGATGAAAGTGAAGTGTTGACACCTGCCGATGAAGAGTTTCATATCGACAAAAGTCAGTTCACTATTCCTTTTGTCTGCGGCGCTAAGAATCTAGGCGAGGCCCTTCGTCGCATCGGCGAAGGTGCAGCAATGATGCGCACTAAGGGTGAGGCCGGTACTGGCGATGTGGTTGAAGCTGTGCGCCATGCGCGAACAATTTTAGGCGAAATTAGAAGACTACACGGCATGCCTAAAGAAGAATTGATGAGCTATGCCAAGTACATCGGCGCTCCTTATGACCTGGTAGTTAAAGTTGCTGCTGAGGGCAAATTGCCTGTAGTCAACTTCGCTGCTGGTGGCATTGCTACACCTGCTGATGCTGCATTGATGATGCAGCTAGGTGTTGATGGTGTCTTCGTTGGCTCTGGTATTTTTAAATCAGGTAATCCAATGCAGCGCGCTCAAGCGATTGTGAAGGCCACAACCTTCTATAAAGATCCTGAAGTACTGGCCAAAGTTAGCCGCAATTTAGGCGAAGCAATGGTTGGCCGCAACTGCCGTGATTTAGCACCATCGGAAAATCTAGCTAGCCGCGGCTGGTAGATTCCGAAGCGAAGAATATGAGGACCCTATGAGTCAAGATTTCTCCAATATTGTTATCGGTGTGCTTGCCTTACAAGGCGACTTCGCTGAGCATATAAAAATGCTAGAGCAATGTGGTGTCAGTGCCATAGCAGTGCGCTATGCCGAAGAACTTGACCTCATAGATGGTCTGATTATTCCTGGTGGTGAATCAACCGCTGTAGCAAAGTTGACTGATGAAGGCTCTGCTCCTATCTTTTCTGCTATCAAGGCGAAAATTGCCCCAAGCGAAAAGATAGGAGCCTCTTCTTCTTCTTTTTCTTCAATGCCTGTGTACGGCACTTGTATGGGTTCAATTTTTCTTGCCAAAGAGATTGAAGGATCTTCTCAAGGCCGTCTGGCTGTGATGGATATTACGGTCAAACGCAATGCCTTTGGCCCTCAGCGGCGCAGTTTCGAATCTGACTTGGTAATCGATGCTCTCGGTGCTGAGGCGTTTCCGGCTGTTTTCATCCGCGCACCACTGATTGTTGAGTGCGGGGCAGCTGTGCAAGTGCTGTCGGCTATAGACGAAGGTATTGTTATGGCTCGTCAAGACAACCTATTGGTTACTGCTTTCCATCCTGAAATAACTGACGACCTTAGAGTGCATCAATATTTTCTTGGCATGGTCCGGGAATATCGGCAAACTAAAGGTGCGGTATCTCTTTCGAGTGCAAGAGATTCGCTTTTACCTCAGCCTGTGCGTCTATAGCGATTCAAAGAATCAGGAATGTCCTGACTTGTAGGAAAATCTCAGCGATCGGTAAGAAGATTCTGCCATCGTGACAGCAAGCCTGGATACATAATGAAAACTCGAAAATTATTGTATGGGTTTTTAGTGCTTGGAGTCTTGTTGAGTTTTAGTTTATACCTTATCAATGCGAACTCTCGAGTAAAGCTTGCTGATTATGTTGTGGCCAATTGTCAGTACGAAGACAAATTTCACCCAATTCTCAATGTTGCTTCTGGCTCCGGTTTGAATGACCGCAAACTGGACAAATCAGAATTTATAGAATTAATTGACTATGTGGCGCCAGCTTGTAACCTTCTGTGGAAACGAGATTTCTATAGAGCAGAAAAAGAGGCTGCATTACAATGCTGCACGTGGGCCAAAGGCCAGTCAAAAACGCAGATAGAAGCTGTGTTAGGTCAAACAACAAAGCGAATTACCAGTGAGGATCGCCCAAGTTTGAGCCAAACCACCGAAATTTGGGGCTACAACTTCGGTGGAAACACTATCAAAATGGAATTGGTGTTTGAAGGAAATAAGTGTATTGACTCAATGTTGAATAATCACAAAGACTATTTCCCGTATCGGCCGAGAGAATCTTTGAAGTATCACCCAATATTGAAAGTTTTTCCTGGTCAAGGTTTGAGCCATTCGAAGCTTGATTCACGAGTGTATTTCAAACTCAAGAATTACTCAACAGTATGCTCACACACATGGTCTAACGAATTCATAGAAGCAGAACGACAAGCTGCACTTGCCTTTTGCAAAACGGTGCTGGGTTACTCTAAGCAAGATGTGATCCGCCTCGTCGGTATACCTAGGTTTAAAGGGGGCGCTGTGCCTGGATGGAGCTGTTGTCTTCCTGGAACCGACACTTGGCTATATTCGATGGGCGCAACAAGCGTTAAAGTTCACCTTAATTTCGAGAAAGACAAGTGCATACTGGCAGAAACTTATACCGAAAAAGACGACGAAAAATACACTAGATGGAGAAAAGAGTCATTAGGAAGCTTTGCAGTTGGCAAAACCTTTCAAGAGATAATTGCTCACGAGGGCGCACCATTAGGGGTTAACGATCAAAATACTAGTGGAGATGGAAATGTCCCGCCTTGGGGAAATGAAACAAAACTTCTGTATCCGCTCTTTCCTTCTGCGTTTGTTGCATTGGTTTTTAAGGATGGAATTTGTGTTAAAGCACAGATCGACGCAGTAGCTTACTAGGTTAGAAGTGGCAGTTTGTCTTATTGCGATTGGTTGCAACACGTTTCAGTAAATCACATGACGCAGTTGCACCAAGTTGCACCAATTAGAGTGCAACTATCCGCTAGCAAGAAGACAGGAGGTCCGCAGTAAATGCAGGCCTTCTTCGATCATCAGTTCAACGCTCAGACAGCTCAAATGAGTATTCCTAATGGTTTCTGATACTGCCATTCTTTGTACATGTAAAAATTGAGATATTGTTGGGTCAGAATTTTCGAAAGTCTTGGGCGGCGAGAGACTCGAACATCCAGCCCTGAGCGTAAAGGAACGCTTCTACGGCGCAGCCGGTGCAGCTTTAACGATTCAATTTTGTGGTTTTGGGGTAATATACGAGTTAGGTTCTTATCTAAGTTCTTCCGAAGGTTTGAGTGTTGCAGAATAGAAAACAGCAAGACGGCGAATGGTTAGACGAAGCAAAGCTTCGACTCGCGTCGCTTTGCGAGAGCTATGTCGCTAGATCTGAAGATTTCGATATACTGCCCACGCAGGCTCAGAAAGACAGCGCAATTGCTTTTCTGGTCGAAATGCAGCATGCCGATGCGCCAAAGATCGGTACCACTGTCAATGCCGAGATTACGCTGGCATGGCTCGGTGTTGGTGCCAAATTTAAGGCATACGTGCAGCGCGATGGTTCAATTATCTGTATGCAGAATAAGACAGAAGTGGCACAGGGTGATTTCGTTAAAGTAGTTACTCGTATACCGGCCTAGCTAAATTTGAGATGCAGAGTCCTTTTACTCCCTCGCCCGATGAACTCGTTAGTCGAATTTTGCTTCGTGATGACGCGGAAGCCTGTTTGGATCGACCGATTAGAGATGAAGATGACTTTGTTAGGCGCACTTCCTATGGACCGAAGCGGCTCCCTGAGAATGGCCTGTCCCTATTCAGAAGAAGGCTAATTACAGACGGAGACATTTACATGCGGCTTTGCAATAGGAGGAAGAGTGGACAAATTGTCTTTGTTCCTTTGTATTTAGGTCTAGCTTCGTGCCAGTTCGGCGTTTTTCAGGGTATTAAATTGCGATACCTTGTTTCTACACGTAATCCTGAGCACGTGTCTCTTCGATGTCCAAATTGTGATTTGGCTGATTCCCTTTCCGAGCGCACCTGCCAACCTGAGAACGGCGGCTTGTGTCCGTTGTTTGAACGATATGATCCATTAGAGCTGGTCAGCGCTTTTGTTGATGATCAAAGACCTAGACTGCGGATGCAATAAAAATAGCGAGGAGTTAGAAGTTTTAGTGTTTTCTCGCATCGCATATTGGCATCGACTACAATAGAACCATGCTTGGTTTTTATATTTTTCAATTTGTGCCGATTGTGATTGTCGAAGGAATTGTCCTTTGGCGCATGAAATGGGCGTCTTTGCCCCGTTCGCTCTTCGTTTCGTTAATGATGAACTTTGCCTCCTTTCTCGGTCTGGTTTTGGGCCTAGGGCCTTATATTACTGGTTCTATGCCCTGGGGTTTGACCCTGTTTGGCACCTATTCGTTCATGGTTGAAGGCACTGTCTTGATGCTGCTGGAGAGCAAAGACCCTAAGCTGGTTTGGGCCTGTGCCCTGACTGCCAATCTTTTAGGGTGCGTCCTTCTGGCAGTAGAAGCTCTTGTCGGTGCTATTCCGGGAATCTTCTCGCCTAAGTAAAACCGATTTTTAGCAGTTTCTTTAGCTTGGATTGGCCTTGTAAAGTGCCTTGCGGCGCTAGAATATTGGCTTCATACCACTGCGAGCGCATACCCAATTATGAGCACCATTGTTTCGCCTGACACCGGTTCAGAAGTTATTTGGCAACCTAGCGGCGCCTATCTAGAGAGTAGGGTGGTCGATTTCATGAGAAAGCATGATATCGCCGATTGGCAGACCCTAATTGCCCGCTCTAACGATGACACCGAATGGTTTTGGCAAGCTGCTCTTGAGTACATGGGCTTTCAATGGAACAAGCCTTACAGCAAGCTGATGGACAGCTCAAAGGGCTTCGAGTGGACAAAGTGGTTTGTCGACGGCGAACTCAATATCATCTCTAACACCTTAGATTGGCATCTTGAAGCCGGCAAAGTAGCTGGTTCAAGAGTGAGCGTTGGCAAAGACCACCCGGCCTTAATTTGGGAAGGTGAAGACGGTCGCAGTCGCAAATTAACCTATGGTGAACTTAGTCACCTTACGGGGCAAGTTGCTAGCGCCATGCTCAAGCTCAACGTCAAAGCTGGCGATGCTATTGGTATTTATATGCCGATGGTACCAGAAGTAGTGGCAGTGCTTTTTGCCTGTTTCAAAATCGGTGCAGTAGCCGTTCCAATCTTCAGTGGCTTTGGCCCTGAGTCTTTGGCGACCAGATTGAACGACGCTGAAGCCAAAATATTATTTACTGCCGATAGTGGTAAGCGGCGGGGCAAATTGATACCGATTAAAGCAGAAGCAGATCTTGCTGCTCAGTCGGTACCTGGCCTTGAACACATGATTGTGCTTAAGCATTGCGATACTGACGCTCACATGAAAGATGGTCGCGACCTCTGGTTCCATGATGTTGTCCTTAATCAAGAGCCTGCGTCTACCCAAGCTGATCTTTCCGCTGAGCATCCATCGATGTATCTTTATACTTCTGGTACCACTGGTAAGCCCAAAGGCACTGTCCATACTCATGCTGGTGCTTTGGCGCAAATTGCCAAAGAGTTAGGCTTTGCCTTTGACTTGCAGCCAGACGACAAGTTTTTCTGGGTCTCTGATATTGGTTGGATGATGGGGCCCTGGGAGATGATTGGCACCACCTTCTGGGGTGCCACCATGGTCATCTATGAAGGCAATCCCAGCTATCCAAACCCTGACACTATCTGGAAAATTTGTGACGAGCACAGGGTCAATACCCTTGGTATCAGCCCTACTCTTATTCGTCACCTAAAAGCTCAAGGAGAGGAATGGGTAGATAAGCACGACTTGTCGAATTTGCGTTTACTTGGATCAACTGGCGAGCCCTGGGATCAAGATAGCTATATGTGGTTCTTCGATAAAGTGGGCAAGAAGCGCTGCCCTATTATCAATATTTCTGGTGGCACTGAAATAGTTGGCTGTCTACTTTCCCCTTTGCCGGTGATGCCGCTCAAGCCTTGCTCTCTTGGTGCCCCTGGTTTGGGTATGGCCATTGATGTCTTTAGCGAAGAGGGCCAAAGTGTCCATAATGAAATTGGTCACTTAGTTTGTCGCAAACCCGCGCCGTCTATGACACGCGGGTTCTTGAAAGACCCGGCTCGTTATGTCGAGACTTATTTCACTAAGTTTCCTGGGGTCTGGTACCACGGCGATTGGGCCAAAGTAGACCAAGATCACTCTTGGTTCTTATTTGGTCGCTCAGACGACACTATTAAAGTTTCCGGCAAGCGCGTTGGTCCTGGTGAAGTTGAATCAGTCTTGGTTGAACATCCAGAAGTCTCTGAGGCAGCCGTAATTGGCGTGCCCCATGAGCTTAAAGGCGAATGCCTGGTCTGTTTCATCGTCATGATGCCTGGTCAATCGCTGTCGACAGATCTGCTCAAAGAGCTGCGCGATATGGTCGGTAGCCGCCTAGGTGCCACTCTCAAACCTGACACCATTTTATCTGTACAAGCTTTGCCCAAGACTCGATCTGGCAAAATTGTCAGAGCAACAATCAAGCGCAAATACTTAGGTCACGATACCGGTGACTTATCGTCGGTAGAAAATCCTGAAGCTCTTGATTTGATAGTGTCCAAGTAAAACTCCACCGAGAAATTAGACTGAAAGGTTATCCGTGAAGCATTCCGAGAAAGAAAAAGTTAGAGAAAGATTTGTTGTCAAAGGTGGTTCGGCCATTGATCTTAGCCGTGATTTTAAGTCGGGTCTAGACCAAGCAGCTATAACTAAAGAAACGGCAAAAGAGCATCTAGATGCTGACATCAAAAGAATTGCTCATTATCAAGATATTTTGTATGCCCAAGACAACTATGCGCTGCTTATCATTTTTCAAGCAATGGATGCCGCTGGTAAAGACAGCACCATTAAGCACGTCATGTCTGGTATTAATCCACAAGGCTGTCAGGTCTTTGCTTTCAAAGCGCCAAGTGCTGAAGAGTTAGATCATGACTATCTCTGGCGTTGTACTAAAGCTCTGCCTGAGCGCGGTCGCATCGGTATTTTTAACCGTTCTTATTACGAAGAAGTCTTGGTCTCGCGGGTGCACCCTGAGATTTTAGATAAGCAGCAGTTGCCACCAAAATTGCGAGGCAAGGGCATTTGGAAGAGACGCTTTGAACAAATCAATAACTATGAAAAGCACTTAGTTGAGAACGGCACTGTTATTCTCAAGTTCTTTCTCAATGTCTCTAAGAAAGAACAGAAGAAGCGCTTTCTTGCTCGCTTGAATGACCCGGAGAAAAATTGGAAATTTGCCAGTTCTGATGCTGTGGATCGCGAGCTTTGGGATAAGTACATGCATGCCTACCAAGATTGCCTCAGCAATACCAGCACAAGTTGGGCACCGTGGCATGTTATTCCCGCTGACAGTAAGCCATTCTGCCGCTTGGCTGTGGGCTATATTATTGCTGAGACTCTAAAAAGCTTAGACTTGCACTATCCTGTGGTTAGCGAAGAGCAGAAAAAGGCTCTGGACAGGGCTAGAAAGCTGCTCGAAGGCGAAATACTAGTCTCTGACACCATTGCTGAGGTAGAAGCCGAAGAATTGTCGGTGGTTGAAGCTCAGCCTCTGGAAGACCAGCCAATTCAAGACCAGCGAATTGAAGATGTATCTCTGGTTGACACTGATGCAGAGGCAGTACCTGAGATAGTTATCGATGTTGACTCGAAAGTTGAGGCCGAACCTGTTAAGGCAAAAGGCAAGCAGAAGTCTAAACCTAAGCCTAAGTCTAAGAATAAAGGCAAGAAAGAAAAGAAAACCAAGCAATAAGGTCTAGTTGACTAATTAGGTTGTTCTGAAGAGGTACCAGTTGTCTGCTACTTTTTCGACCCAGATGTACTCAGTGGGTCCGATTAGCGGCGGTCTATTGTCCGGTGCATAGAGAAAGCCGACGGTATTGTCGGTGACACCACCAACAATAATTTCCATTTGCTTGTCGTCAACTTTACTCAAGCTTGATAAATGGAGAGCCCGCAATTTCTCTTTGATAGCAGAATTGTCTGGTGAGGCCGTTTCTAGCTTTCGCCTATCGTTGAGCATAACAGTGCTAGTGGCAGCTAAGCTCTCGCCCGTCTTTACGATTTCTTCTAGGGCAGACTTATTGGCCTTAAACCATTTTTTTAATTCGTTATCTGTTGAAAGGGTCAATTTCAGATTTTTTAGAGTTGAATTTTCTTCGTCACTTAGTTGACTCTTCTTTTCTAGTTGACTGACGATAGCATTGAGTGGTCCTGTGCAAGCCAGGGCTCGAGCGGCCGTAATTTTCCAGTCTTGCTCACGGCGCAGATAAAAATAGACATCTAATGGCAGTGGGCTGCTTAGTCTAGTTCTTGCCACGGCAAAGCTATCACCAACTATATTGATATTCTCGTCGTGGTTTTCAAATGTCAGCTTGTCCATTTGTGGCAGACCCAAGGCAATGGCCTCAGGAGCTAGCATGCTCTTTGCTGCTTTGCTGCTAGTGTTGTGCAGTTCAACGTAGCGGCAGATGGCTGAGATTGCTTCTTCTCTACGCGGATTAGCAAGGTCGCTATTGAGTAACATGGCTCGTTGGTTATGGCTGCCTGGCTGCCACGACTGTTTACGCATTGCCTCATACTGAGCAATCATTGCCTGGTGCAGACTGTCTTGACCAGGTGTCCAGTTGATACTCTTGAGGTGGCTCGCTAGTATCTCAGCGGTTAGAGGGCGGCGCTCGAAGTGACCTAAGGTAGTTAGTATGCCGGCAAAATAATAGAGTGGTGCTGAGCCTTTGATTTGTAAAAGTGCTTTCAGTTTTGCATTTTTTGCTTCGTCAATAGCAATGTGCTTAACACTTAGGCCATGTTTCTCTTCTTCCAGCAAAAGCTTGTTCTGACCTGATTGCTTTGTGTAAAATTCAAGCACGCTGGGGCCAGGTTCACTCATCTGGCAAATTATAAGCGGAGCTGATTTCGTCTCTTCTTTGGTATGACGCTCCCTCGCATGTTCAATCATCTGACGCAGACGCTTGTCTTTGATTGCAGAACTAGACATGCGAGTCAGAACTATAGATTTGTTTTCTTGGTTGGGACTCCTCAACGTTATAGTCACCGTGCTGCCAGGTTTGCCTAAGAGCAGCTGGCGAGACCCTTGTATGCTAAGCAAGGCTGTATCTTTGCCGTCAATGGCCATGAGCAAATCGCCACTTTTGATATCAAGATTGGCGGCTGGGCCTTCGGGCAAAACATTACCTATGCAGGGATGATCGAGGCCAGTGTACTTAAATGCGAAGCCGACAATCCCCACTGCTTCTTTTTTACTTTCACCTACACTTTCACTATCGTCAAGACTAGCCGTTTTTGCTCCTAATGCAAAAGGCGGATAGCTAAGAAATGAAACCGTAAGAAATAGAGCAATTGAAGCAATGGTTTTCAATTTACTTTTAGAACCTTAGATGAAACAGACCTTCAAAAGCGCTCCCTCTGGCTGGTAATGCTCCAGTTCAACTTGTACTGGTTCTACCTTCCAAATTTCTTTACAGTATTCTCTAATTGATCTGTCAGAAGAGAATTTCCCCATGCGAGCAACATTCAGAATAGACATTCTTACCCAGTCACTTTGATCTAGGTATGCTTTTGCTGCCTTGTCTTGGCATTCAATATATGAGTTGAAATCAGCGAAGAGTAAGTAGTCGTCGTGATAGAGCAGATCATCAACTAGTGAGCGGAAGCGGTTTGGTTGATCTGGTGAGAAGTGACCGTTTTTAATTAGCTCAATCACTTCGCGCAGAGCTGGGTTCTTGTCGTAATATTCTTGTGGCCTGTACCCAGAGGCTTTCAGGTCGTGCACTTCGGAGGCTGTGAGACCGAAGAGGAAGAAGTTTTCTTCGCCAATGTCTTCAAGCATCTCGATGTTGGCACCATCTAGAGTGCCTATGGTGAGTGAGCCGTTTAAGGCAAACTTCATGTTTCCTGTGCCGGAAGCTTCTTTGCCAGCTGTTGAAATCTGCTCAGAGAGGTCAGCAGCTGGGTAGAGAATTTGACCGAGAGTAACGTTGAAATCTGGTATGAAAGCTACTTTTATGCGGCCTGCTACATCTTTATCGTTGTTGACCACATCGGCTACAGCATTGACCAACTTAATCACAAGTTTGGCATTGAAATAGCCAGGAGCCGCTTTGCCAGCAAATAAGAAGGTGCGCGGTGTGATCTTTATAGAAGGGTCTTTTTTGATTTGATTATAGAGATGAATGATGTGCAAAACGTTCAAATGCTGCCGCTTATACTCGTGCATACGCTTGGCTTGAACATCAAAGAGTGAGTCTGGATCTATAGTGACATGACACTTTTTCTTGACGTAGTCAGCCAGGCGCACTTTTTGATCACGTTTTACTTTTGCCCATTCTTTGCGGAAGGCTGTATCGTCGGCAAATGGTTCCAGTTTTTTTAGTTTGGTTAAATCGAGTAGCCATTCGTCGCCAATTTTGCTTGATATTAGAGCAGTCAGATCTGGATTGGCCAAGGCAATGAAGCGACGGGGTGTGATGCCATTGGTTTTGTTACTGAATTTTTCAGGCCAAAGTTTGTAGAAGTCAGCTAGCACGTCTTGTTTAAGTAATTCTGTGTGCAGCGCTGCTACGCCATTAATGGCGTGACTACCAACACATGCTAAATTAGCCATTCTGACGAAATGAGTGCCTGAATTGTCTATTAGCGATAGTCTTTGCACCATGCCTTCATCGTCAGGATATTGCAGGCGAATCTCATCGAGGAAACGGCGGTTGATTTCATAAATTATACTGAGGTGGCGTGGTAATACTGCCGCAAACAATGGCACTGGCCATTTTTCTAAAGCTTCTGGTAGTAGTGTGTGGTTTGTATAGGCGAAGGTTTTGGTGACGATCGACCAAGCTTGGTCCCATTCCATTTGATGCTCATCCATCAAAATGCGCATCAACTCTGGTACGGCTATAGAAGGGTGTGTGTCGTTCAGTTGAAACGCAAACTTTTCGTGGAATTGTTCAATAGTGCTGCCTGAAACTTTGAGAATGCGCACGCAGTCTTGCAGCGAGCAAGCAACAAAGAAATACTGTTGTTCTAATCTTAGGCGCTTGCCTTGAGCAATGTTGTCGTTGGGGTAAAGAACTTTAGATACATTCTCTGAAAAAACTTTATCGTTGACAGCGCCAAGGTAGTCGCCAGCATTGAAAGCTTGAAAATCGAAAGACTCTTTTGCTTCTGCTTTCCATAGACGCAATGTGTTAGCTGTGTTTGTCTTGTACCCCGGTACTGGTGTGTCGTAGGGCACCCCACTGATGATGTGATCCGCTATCCAGTCAACGACGTTTTTGCCTTGGGCATCAACGTGTATTTCGCAGCGGCCGCCGATTTTTACTTCAACAGCCGATTCAGGTCGGGCGATTTCCCATGGGTTGCCGAGACGTAGCCACTTATCGGTTTTTTCTACTTGCCAGCCGTCCACAATCTCTTGATCAAAGATACCAAATTCGTATCTAATTCCATAACCAATTGCTGGAATGCTCAGAGTGGCCAGTGAGTCAAGGTAACAAGCAGCTAGTCTACCGAGGCCGCCGTTACCGAGTCCGGGTTCTTCTTCTTGGTCAATCATATCTTTTAGTAAGATGCCAGAGCGCTCAGCAGCTTCTTCAAATTGTTTGTCTAGACCCATGCTCAGAAGGTTATTGCCGAGCTGCGGTCCCATCAAGAATTCGGCGGACAGGTAGCAGACGATTCTGACTTTCTCTTTGAAGTAGGTCTCAACAGTGTTAATCCATCGATGCAGTAAACGATCGCGCACGGTATACGAGAGCGCCATATAAAGATCGTGCTTGGTTGCCAGTTCCGGAAAACGCCCTTGGGTATAGAAAAGATGGTCTGACATGGCCCGTCTTAGTGTTTCAATAGAAGTACCGGTGCGATCGTCTTCCACCTGAATGGTGGTGCATCCGGCATCATTTTGGTTAGTCTGAACCATCGATCTTTCCTCAGCTGGTTTAGTATGGCTATTTTTAGTCACTTATTTTGGGCCTTGCCGAATTCGACATAATTTTTGTGGTTGATCAAACGACCTAGCAATTTCGGACTTACCTGCGCGGAGGTTTCTTTCAACCTAAGCGTGGCCAATCGAGGTAGCCATGGTGAAATCTACTACAGCAGCGCTGAGCTAGATAATTTGGCTTAATATGATAGGCCAAATTATATAGGTCCTGACACTCTCTTGATCGCTATTCGCGCAGCGTGTGAATTAATTCGACAGCTAGGGCCGGCGTTGCCAAGGGGTTTGTTCGCAGCAGCAGGGCTAGAAGACTGTTTAGAAAAGTGCCTGAACAAACATCGCTGCGTCAAAATCTCGCAAATCTTCCATTTTTTCCCCTAGGCCAATGAGCTTTACCGGTATCTTCAACTCTTTAGCAATGGCGAAGACAACGCCACCTTTGGCGGTGCCATCTAGTTTTGTTAAAATAACTCCTGTTAGACCGCAAACTTCGGAGAATACCTTAGCCTGTTGTAACCCGTTTTGTCCGGTTGAAGCATCAAGTACTAAAAGTGACTCGACATTCATTCCTTCGGCATTTTTCTCAACGACTGAACGAATTTTTTTCAACTCCGCCATCAAGTTCGTTTTGTTGTGCAGTCGACCAGCAGTATCAACCAGAACCACATCATAGTGATCGGCCCGGGCTTTCTGAAGTGCTTGATAGACAACAGCACCAGGGTCAGCGCCATCGGCTAGTCTGACAATGTCTACACCTGCTCTCTGCGACCATATTTCTAGCTGTGATTCTGCGGCCGCCCTAAATGTATCGCCAGCTGCTAGTAAAACTTTCTTTCCTTCGCTTTTGAAACGAAACGCAAGCTTGCCTATACTGGTGGTTTTACCCACACCGTTGACGCCGACTATCAAGTATATATTGGGAATGTCCGCCTTAAAGCTTAGACCAGCTTGAGATGTCTGATTAAGCAGGCTGCTGAATTCTTTCTGCAAGAAGATATCAACGTTTTCGCTAGTCCAATTTTTGCCGCGGGATTCTCTGCGCAAGCTTTGTACAAGCGGTTCAACTGTAGCCAAGCCGAGGTCGGCCTTGATTAGTCGTTCTTCTAGGCTTTCGATATAGTCTTCGTCAACTGCACGGTGGCTTTTTGTTGGAATATCTCTTTGAATATCTGCCGGAGTCTCTATCGGATGAGCTTGAACAGCTGTTTCTGTAGCTTGCGTTTGTGGCTGTAGGCTGGCTTTTCCGACGTCTGTTTGAGGGATTGCTTCAGTTGTGGTAGCAACAGTCGAAATTTGACTGGGTTCGACAGAATCTTTCCCATCGAGAGCTTCTTCGCTAACTTGCTCTTTGGTTTTTGCCAGTACAGATTTGAGTTTGTTCAGGGTTGTGCCCCAAAAGCCTTTGCGTTGGCTATCTTCACTCATGCTCGTTCTGCCTTTCTCTTGGGGTGACAAAAATACTGAACTATTGCTTTATCTAATCGGCAGGGTCTTCACTGCCGCTTGATCTGTCGGCATAGGCACGCCTTCTCGCTGAACGTCTTACTGCTTCGGCTTCTTCTGCTAAGTCTGCAAGTACTCCGTTGATAAACTTTGCTGCTTTTTCATCAGCAAATCGGTGTGATAGTTCAACCGCTTCTGAAATTGCCACGTTGACTGGAATGTCTGCCATATAGAAAGCCTCTGCGCAGGCGAGTCTTAGTATATCTCTGTCAATAGAAACCATGCGTTCCATGCGCCATTGGGTGCGGGCACGCTTGATGTATTCGTCAATGGTTTCTCTGTTTTCGATGTAAGTTTCCACTAGGCGGAAGACAAATTCTCTTACGTCATCTTTATAAGGGCGTTCGACCAAGAGTTCGCCAGCATGACCGCATTTCTTGCAATTGCTTTTGAACAGTGTGCTGCTGGCTGATAGAGCCATCTCCGGAATATCTAGGGCCTCTGAGATCATGTTGATTGAAACCTCAAGGGTACTCAACTGCTCGCGAATCTGTCCGGTAGTCATTGGCACAGAGGTCAGCTCTGTGGTATTTGAGTTATCTATTTCAAGGCTGTCGAGTTGATTAGAGGCCTTGAGCACCATGGCATTAACATCTTGAAGATTCTGTTTGGCGTAGTCCACGAGCATGTGGATTGCTCTGTCTACTAGCTCAGTGATCTCAACTTTAGCCAGCTTCTCCACGTTCTTCGGGAGCTGGGGCATTACTATAATTGCCAGTTCACGAGCTATTCGCCGTGCGCTCATTTGGGCCTCACTTTTAAGGGTTCGATTAGAGAAGGCCAAATACTCTAGATTTTCTAAGTATTCCGGGCCTTGGAGCCCACATGTTATCATGTGGGCTTAGCGAGGCAAACATTTGAGAATTACTGGTGGTCAGTTGCGAGGCAGGTCTGTGGCTTGTCCTGACGGTCTAGACGTGCGTCCCACGTCTTCTAAAGTGCGGCAGGCTTTTTTTAACATTCTAGGCTCACGTGTAGATGGCGCTCTCTTCCTCGACTTGTTCGCTGGCTCCGGCCTGATGGGCTTCGAAGCCTTGAGTCGCGGGGCTCGTGGTGTAACGTTTGTTGAGGAAAATAAAGCACAAGCGACTAGTATCAAGAAATCGAGTGTGATTTTTAAGGTTCCGGCTGAAGCTGACGTGGTTATAAGTGATGTAAGAAGAGTCTGGCCCCATATTGCTGTGACTGGAGCAAAGTACGACATTGTTTTTGCTGATCCACCTTATAAAAAGGGCTATGGCAAGCAAATTTTGTCTGGGTTGGTGGAATATAAGCTACTAGCTCCAGACAGCCTGGTAATAATCGAGCATAACCGAGACGATTCCATAGAAGTAGACAATCCCACTGAAGTACAAGATGCTAGCCTAGTCAAGGTCGATTACCGGGAATACGGCAAATCTGCCCTTAGCTTCTTCAGTTTTACCTAATGGTGCCAATGGACGACGGTTCACAAGAAGAAAAAAACAGTCTGGATGCAAAAGGCCAGGAAAGCAAGCGTTTGCGCCTTGCTAATGCCACAGCGACTCGGCTCGCTGCTGTAGCTTCTGAGCGTGCCGAAGCACGTGATAGTTCGATAATTGAAGCGACAGGCCACGTGCGTATCGGCGACCTCTTGATGTTCTCAGGTCTGGTTTCATCCGAGTTTATTCAAACGGCCTTGCGTAACTTTGAAGAAAAAGGGCTACCGCTTGGCAAGGTGCTCACGCTTTCTGGTTATATAACTGAGGCCCAGTTGCGTTGCGCCCTTGATGTTCAGGCTTTGGTCAATGAGAGGCAGTTGCCCCTTGAATTGGCAGTGAAGGTGCTGACCCTGGCTTACAAAGACTCGCTTCCTCTGAACGAAGCCTTTGAACGCTCTGGTGTGGTGCAACCAGAAGATCACCTCAGCAATAAGCTTGGTCAGCTAGTGCTTGATGCCCAAGTGGTCGACTTACCTATTTTAGAGAATGCTCTAGAGGTAAATCACCGCACCGGTCTGCCACTGGGTCATATTCTTTGTTATCGTTCTATCATTTCACAGCAGATACTTGAGACAGCTTTGCTGGGTCAACAGCTAATTAGACGTGGCTCTATTACTCGAGAACAGTGTGTCAAAGCAATAGCTCAGGCTAACCAACGTGAGAAAAACTTGGCAAAGCTGCCTTGCAATGTTGGCTTTAAAAAGTCGATGTTGCGAAATTCTCCCAGAATTGGGGAACTCTTGTTCGAGGCTGAATTGATTGGCGATTTAGAATTGCTTGAGTCGCTGCAGAAGTCGTTGGCTACTGGTCAGCCGTCCGGTCATTGTATGCATGAAGTCTTCGCCATCGATGCCCTATACATCACTGCCACCGTTGAGCTGCAAGAGATGATTGATAACGGTATGCTAACTACCGCGCTTGCTGTAGATACTTTTGTGCGAATGAAGGAATTTGGGTACAGCTTTCCTCGGGCCTTGGCTGAAGCTTCGGTTAGTCGCATTCTCCTAAATCCAACTAAAAAATTGCTAGAGCTGTTGAATGAGACGGGCTCTTATTCAATTGATATTGCTAGCCTTCCGCCTGAGATTCTTGAACGCATACAAGTTCATTACAATCAATCAATTGAAGTTTGCCGTGCTTTGGTTGAGGCCAATATTGTCGATCAACATGCCATTTATTCAGGTCTAAGGCTAGTATATTTGCTCGAAGAAGAATTGTTGACTGAAGAGCAAGCATTGCTAGCTCTTGATATGGCTTGCACTGGTCCGCTAGCTGTCGATGAGGCTATTTTTCGCCTTGGCTGGAAAAAGAGAACGCGGCTGCGCGAAGGCTAATCGGCAATGACATCAAGCTCTTTAACTGGAGCAGCAATCTATCGGCGGTGTATCTACAGGCTTGTCTTGGGGCTTGTCTTGCGGCTTGTCCGGGCTCACCACATCCGGTGCCATTGGCATTTTGCCTGTGGTAGTGGCCGGGTATTTGAGCCGTTCGTGGTGCAGTGTTCTCCACACTCGACAAAAGCCCGCTCGTACTTTCTGCATCTCTTCATAAGTAAGATTTGAGTCGGCTAGTTGCCCATCGTCCCAACGATTCTGAAAAACTTTATCAAGAGCAGTTTCTACCTCTTCGTTTGTTGGATTTTGCATGCTGTGTGTTACGGCCTCTGAGACATCGGCCAACATTACGATTGCTGTTTCTTTGGTATCTGGCTTTGGTCCTGGGTAGCGATAGAATTCGGCGTCAACTTTGTCAGCGCCATCTCGCAAACAAGCCTTATGGTAAAAATAGGCCATTAGTGTTGTGCCTTGGTGCATTGGTATAAAGTCTTGAATGGCTTTGGGTAATGCATATTTTTGCGCCAGAGCAATGCCGTCAGTGACGTGGGCTAAAACTCGTGCACGGCTTTCTTCTGGTGTCATTGAATCATGGGGATTGGCGGCGCCTAACTGATTCTCAATGAAAAACTTGGGGCGTACCATCTTGCCGATATCGTGATACAGAGCCCCTGCTCTTACCATGTTAGGGTCAGCTGAAATTGCTTTGGCACCAGCCTCGGCGAGGTTTGCTACTGCCAGACTGTGTTGATATGTGCCTGGTGCGTTTTCTTCTAAACGGCGCAAGAGAGGCTGATTAGCGTCGGTCAATTCGGCGAGCCTATAGGGTGTAATTAAACCAAAAATATTTTCTAAGTAAGGGAGGCTGCCAATCGCTAATATTGATGACGAGATGCCACCAAGGAAGTCTATTCCGGCTTGGCGGCCCAGCATTGACCATGAGGTGATAGACATATTGAAGGCACTAACAGTTAAGTCTCCGGCTACTTGGCCGGCTGCAACCGCCAGTCCGGTGCTGATTACGGCATTTCGTTGCCTTGAATAAGTCCAGATGGCTGCTGCTGAAGCAAGGCAATGGGCGAAAATATTACGAAGATCAACTAAGCGATCAACAGCGATTAGCATAATCATAGGAACAGTCCATACGATCGCCACACGGGGTCCAAAGAAGATAGTTAGAATCAGTGCTGCTGCCGGAATTGGAACAAATTGTGGATAGGTTTTTCCAATAATTGAAGCCATGGCACACGCTACCACTGCTACGGTAAACATCAAACCAACTGAACTAATCGAGAAAAAGTGTTCTGGCTCATAGGTGTAGAGGAATAGTGCCACTAGTGTTAGAGCGGCAATTAGCGATATGCCAATGCTGAAGATGAAGGGCCAGCGATTCACATGGGTGATACCAAGAGCCTGGAGAATGTCTAATTTGTCGCTCGTGATCATGGCGCCACGGGGCACTAGAAGTTCACCTTCTATAACGTTGCGCATTACTGGTTTTATTGATTTGACAACTTCTTCGGCTCTGCCTTGGGTTGATTTGTGGTCAATCACAAGATTCGGCTCTAAGTTTCTTGAAAGAATCGATGCTGAGACATTCTTTAGCGCCGAGGGCATGGAGTCTGGTAGAAATTCCTCTGCCATGTCAACCCAGGCTCTTTTGTCTGAGACAGGAAAGCGCTTGAATTTGCTGGTCAAGCGCTGGGCGCTGGTCATAATCGCTTTTTCATAAGCGGGAAAGTCACCAGGTTGCACTGATAAGGCCGCCAGTAGTTCGGCTCTGTCTAGGTTCGGAGTGTCTCGACGTAGAGTGGCAATAACAGCTCTGCGCGCCACTAAATCTGAGCGGAGCGGGGCAAGTGCCTCTACTTGACCAGCGAAAGTTTGATCAGTACTTAAGAGCAGGTCCAGGATTATTGCGGCGTTAGGGCCCACGTTTGGGCGTTCCGCTGTTGAGGTGACCTTTTTGTTGTTGCGTTTATTGTTTTTTGACTTTGTTATTAAGGCTGGTCCTATGGGAATTAGTCCTGCCGTTTGGTATTGAGCAATACGAGCGAGGGTTGTTTTGACCGCTTCAATAGATGCTTGATCTTGGTTAAGATCGACTTGAAAGACGGGGTATACAGTTTGCTTGGCAATAGCTATAGCCTTTTCTGTTTCACTACGATCGACCACAGATATGGCTTCTGGGGCATAGAGATCGCGGTCCGCAACATCGGTTACTTGCAAACCAGGGCTAAACATATGTACCGATGTTAGGGCTAAAAAGAGACTAGCAAAGCCCAGAATCCCAACTGTTAGCCAGCCGACGAAGGCCTTGCTGCTGGGGAAAACATCATGTTGACCAACTTCGAGCTTGGCAGTATCTGTCAAGCTATGCGCTTTAGTCTCATTCACAATCTTGTTGATTCTTGCTGTTCAAGGGGTTGTCTAACACATACAATCTTACTCTGTTTTGCCAGAGCTGTTAGAATTTTATCTTCTTTTTGGTTGCGCCAAGAGTCGGGATGGAGTAGCAGATGATTTTGGTAACCGGGGCCGCAGGCTATATTGGCTCCCATTTCGTTCGATACTATCTCAAGCAAAACCCTGATTATGACTTGGTTGCAGTCGATAATCTGAGCTTAGGTAATGCCCTTTCTCTCGACAGCAGTGATAAGAGGATTCATTTTTACAATGCTGCTATAGGCGACCCGATAGCTCTCGACAAAATCTTTGCTAGCCATCAAATTGATGCGGTGGTTCACTTTGCGGCCAATGCATATGTGGGCGAATCGCAGACACAACCTTTCAAGTATTTTGAAAACAATGTTTGTGAAACTCTGCGATTTTTTCAGTCGATGCAGCAAGCTCAAGTAAAAAAGGTCGTTTTTTCTTCTACCTGCGCTACCTACGGTAATCCTTGTTACGTGCCAATCGATGAGAAGCACCCACAGAAGCCGATAAACACTTATGGCAGCACTAAGCTTATGATTGAAGAGGCCTTACGTGCTTTGGCTTTGTCAGTGCAGATAAAGTATGTTTGTTTGCGCTATTTCAATGCTGCTGGGGCCGACCCAAATCCAGCTGAGGGGCATGAAATAGGTGAAAGTCACGAACCAGAATCACATTTGATTCCTCTGGCTATCTCTGCTGCTTTGAATCTTAATTCTAAGAATAATCGCCTCAAAGTTTTTGGCAATGATTATGCAACTGCTGATGGTACGTGTGTGCGCGATTATATTCATGTAAACGATCTGGCAGAGGCGCACTGCTTAGCTCTTAAACTTCTCGGGACTGATAGATTCTGTGGCGATGTAGATGAGTCTAATAAGTTGGGTCTAGCTCTTAATTTGGGTACGGCTCACGGGGCGTCAGTGAAAGAAGTAATTGCCGCAGTCGAGTCTGTCACCGGAAAAACAGTGCCATTTGATCTGGTTGATAGACGCCCGGGTGACCCACCTGCATTAGTTGCTAACTATAGTAAAGCCGCAAAAGTGCTGGGTTGGCAGCCTCAATTTGACCTAAGGCAAACAGTTGAGAGTGCCTATAATTGGGAACTCAAGCGGCGCTATTGAGTTTTATTTTAGTTAGAGTTTTATTCTAGTTCAGCATCGACGTTGAGAGTGCTCTTCACTTTGTAGATGCGTTTACCTTGCGACTCGTGATAAGTACGCATCATAATTTCAGCTTGCAATCCCATTAATAACAGTTGCATGCCCATCAAGAAGAATACCGCCACTAGCACTGGCAGTGGTGTCTCGATAAACGAAGTATGGTAGCCATATTTCAGTACTACCATCCAAGCGAAAATTAGCAGAGATAAAATCCAAGAAGCTAGACCAGCTGTACCAAATACATAGATTGGCTTGGTGAAGTATTTGGCCATAAACTTAACTGTAATCAAGTCTAGGACAACTTTAAAGGTTCGAGAAATACCATATTTTGACTGGCCGAATTGGCGGGCATAGTGATTAACGGGAATTTCAGCGACCCGAGCACCGAGCCATGTGGCATAAATAGGTACGAACCGGTGCATTTCGCCATAAAGCCTGACGTCCTTAATGACCTCTTTGCGGTATGCCTTCAGTGAGCAGCCATAGTCGTGCAGGCGCACGCCAGATATCGATGAAATAATTTTATTGGCTGTCCAAGAAGGAATGAGGCGCAAGAATAATTCGTCTTTGCGCTCTTTGCGCCAGCCGCTAACGACGTCATAGCCTTCATCGAGCTTGTCGAGCAGACGAATGATGTCAGCTGGGTCATTCTGCAAGTCGGCATCCATTGGGATGATTACATCACCTAAGGCATGGTCAATTCCTGCTGCTAGTGCTGCTGTTTGACCGAAGTTGCGTACAAAACGGACAACCTTAATTCGAGTATCCCCAGCCGAAATCGCCTTGAGCTTGTTGTATGACTGGTCTTTTGAGCCATCATCAATTAGGATTGCTTCCCATGTTCGGCCCAGTTGGTCGAGAGCGCTTACTAGTTTTTGGTAGAGCAGCTCGACATTTTCTTCTTCGTTATATACCGGTACAACCACCGAAATTTCAGGAACTGGACCAACGCCCATGTGCAGAGGCATGGATTTTCTATAGATTGACTTCTCGAAGGTCAGAGGATCGGCGACAATCTTGGTGTTAGCGACAACTGATTGATTTTGACTTAGACTGGAGCCTGACTCAGAATTCGCAGGGGGTAATGACCCCGTTGTTGAACCAGTTGCTGAACTAGATGCTGCAGTTTGAATGGTATTCATCGCAAGTATATCCCTGGCATATTTTCGGAAATTTGAAGTGCCAGACAATCATAATCAACTTGGCCAGACAAACACCTTGATTACTTCTCATCATCCTCCTGATTACCTACATTAAAGAGCGCGAGCTATTTGCATTAATGACGATTATTAAGACTAGCGGTCAGGCTCAAGGTGAGCCCCAACCAGAATCACAGCCTGAACCATTGCCAGGTTTGGCGCCCAAGGTGAAGAGCAAAATTTCAGCTTCACCCTCTTCTGGGCAGAAAAAGTCTGAAACTATAGAAGAAGTTAACGTAAACCGAAATCGTCGTTCTTCGTTACTTTCTGGTCAAGAAAACACTGCGGACCAAAAATCGGACCAGGCAGTTCGTCCTGACAGTTTGCAGGAGTATATCGGTCAGACTCGCCTAAAGGGCATGATGAATATGTCAATTTCGGCGGCGAAGTCGAGAGGCGAAGCTCTCGATCATGTTCTCTTCTATGGTCCGCCAGGCTTGGGCAAGACAACACTGGCGCGGGTGATAGCCAATGAAATGCAGGCTCGCATTCATATGACTTCTGGACCATCCTTGGAGAGGCCACGGGACATTATTGGTTTGGTGCATCAACTAGAAGAAGGCGACGTGCTCTTCATTGACGAAATTCACCGCCTCTCTCGCGTAGCCGAAGAGCTTCTCTATCCGGCCATTGAAGACTTTGTTATTGATTTGACTACTGGTAAAGGGCAGGCTACCCGCACCATGCGCTTGCCGCTGCCTCGCTTTACCTTGATTGGGGCCACCACCAAGGCTGGCATGCTCTCTAATGCTTTGCGCGATCGCTTCGGCTTTGTTTGTCGCCTTGAATTTTATGACGAGGCTGAGTTGACCAAAATTGTTGCTCGCACCGCTAAAATTCTTTCTGTAGCAATGGAAATTGAAGCTGTTGTCGCCATTGCCTCAAGGGCTAGGGGGACACCGCGTATCGCTAATCGCTTGGTGCGTTTAGTGCGCGACTTTGGTCAGTATCAGGGTGCCTCAATAATAGATGGTGCCGTTGCAGAAGCTGCTTTAGAGTCATATCAAGTTGATAAGCACGGCCTTGATATGACTGATAGGCGTTTGCTTGAAATACTAATTGATCACTATGACGGTGGTCCAGTCGGTATTGAAACTTTGGCTGCCACCATTGGTGAAGACTCTGAAACTGTTGAAGATGTTTACGAGCCCTTCTTGATTCAGAAAGGATTTATACAGCGTACCTCTCGCGGCCGCATGGCCACTCCCTTTGCTTATCAGCATTTGGGCAAGCCTGTCACTAAGCGAATTCTCACCGAAACATCTATTGCCGAGGCTAAGCAATTAGATATTTTTCAACGTAAAAGTGATCAATAATGCCACCTGCTCAGCCTACTAACATTACTACCGCCAAGTCTAGCGAAGAAGAGTTTGCCGTTGGTCGAGTGCTCTCGGTGGGCAAAGCTACTCTAAACAGAGATTTGCTTAAGAGTGTTGGCATGGTTTCCAATCGCCAGATAGTTTCAGTTGAAGTTTTGGAAGGCAAGTTGAAAGGCGTCACTGTGGCCGTGCCCAACGAAATTACTGATAATCCAGTCTTTAATATCAATGTTAAACCTGGCAGTGAAGTTATACTTTCTGTTGTCACCACTGGCGGTGATGTGACGAAAAGTGAGGTCAATATTGCTGACTATCACAGGGCACCAGCCCTTGGTTGGCTATTGATAGTTTTCCTTTTGGCATTTGTTGTCTTAGGTGGTAAAAAAGGCGTCAAATCACTATTTGCCCTTTTGATAAGCGTTTGCTTGATTGCCTTTGTTCTCTTGCCACTTAGTCTCAATGGCTTCAACCCTCTCATGGTTGCCATTGCTATCTGCTTGCTCTCGGCGGGAGCGACAATGTATTTTGTTGCAGGGCTGTCAAAGAAGGCTCTTGCCGCCATTCTCGGCACTATCGGTGGGGTAATTGTGGCCGGTGTTGCTGCTCAGCTAGTGATTGTCTATGCGCCTTTGACAGGTTTGTCTTCAGAAGAAGCACAAATTTTGCGGGGCTCGTTGCTGGTAGTTAGCCCGAAATTTTATAGCGGCCTGCTAGCTGCTGGTATGCTCATCGGCGCACTTGGGGTGATTATGGACGTGGCAGTCTCTATCGCTTCTGCTGTTTCTGAAGTGGCCAAGATCGGGCACCGTACATTTGCCGAACTATATGAATCTGGTATGAATGTCGGGCGTGACATCATGGGCACCATGACAAATACTCTAATTTTGGCCTACACCGGTTCGGCCTTACCGTTGCTTTTGTTGATTAGTCAAATTCCATCTACTAAACTTGTAAATCTTGATTTGGTTGCAACTGAAGTGGCATCGGCAATTAGTGGTAGTCTAGGATTGGTTCTGACCATTCCACTAACTGCATATTTTGCAGCGCGTTTAATGGCTTCAGAGCCTTAGAGCTAGTAGCAAATGATTGATTCTTAGAACAGCAAAATGAGACTTCTCTTCGGCTGGCTTTTATTTGCCGGTGCAGTATTCAGTATTATGGCAGGCGGCATATTTTTGTCGTTGGCTCTTGGCTATGCCTGTGTCATGGGCGGCCGCGAATTTATTGCCATGGCCAGAAAAAAAGGCATTAACCCCTCTAGTCGCATAGTTTTGGGCATGATCATTGCCTTTTTTGTGGTCGCTGCTCTTCCCGACATTCCTCAATGGATGATTGGCATAAAGGTCCCGGACAGTTTTTCGATCCAACACTTCCCTCTGTTGCTAACTATTGGCATCTATTTGTCCTTCTTTCGTCTGTTGTTTCGTAACGACAATCCCCCAGCTACGATTGCGGATATCGCCTCGACGATATTGGGCTTTATCTATGTTGGCTGGCTGCCCAGCCATTTGGTGTTGTTGCGTAATTTAACCCCTGTTGGCATGCCCATTACTGACAATCCTTTGCAGCAGCCAGGCTTGGCCTATGTTTGGGCAACATTATTTATTATTTGGGGTACAGATGTTTTTGCTTATTATGTTGGCAAGAAGATGGGCAAGCATTTGCTCTACCCGCAGATTAGCCCGAAGAAAACTCTTGAGGGCGCTATTGGTGGATTCTGTGTAGCCATCATATTTTCAGTCAGTATTGCCCTCTTGGCCGATAATGTCCTCTTCGCTTGTCATCCTTTTAAGTTCAATTTATGGCAGGCCCCCCTCATGGGGGCTGTGGTTTCTGTTGCCGCTCAACTTGGTGATCTTTGTGAGTCGCTGCTGAAGCGCGATGCCGGCATAAAAGACTCTGGCGATATGATTCCTGGTCATGGCGGTTTTTTAGATCGGGGCGATAGCATCATTATTAGTAGTGCGGTGGCTTACTATTGGGTCAATCTGGTTGTTCTTGGAAATATCTGACAACATCTGACAACATTTTTTGGTCAACAGGGCGATTGTGAGCTATCATAAGAGATGCCGATTAATCGACCAGAAAATTCGTGCTCTTGGAGAGGTGGCTGAGTGGTCGAAAGCACCTTCCTGCTAAGAAGACGTACGGGGTTAACCTGTACCGAGGGTTCGAATCCCTCCCTCTCCGAATATTAAAGATGACGCTTCAGTAATGAGGCGTCTTTTTTTCTTTTGACCGTACTTCTACTGAATGGAATGTTGCCACCATGGGCAGTGCTAGACTGCCAAGTCTTTTGGCCTGATTGGTCACTAAGAAAACAGCACACAGTGTCAGTATAACTGTCGCCATTGTCTGATTGCCTGCAGTGGTAGAAGTTAGCGTTAGTAGGGCTATCAGCACAAGTAGCACAAGGCCAATGCTATCAATTACTTTGATTTGCTTGTCTTCACTGGTTATCTGTTTCGAAATAAGAAAATATGCCATGGGCATCAGCTGTAGGGTGTGCAGAGCGGCGAAGTGGGCCAGCTTTAACCCGCTCGGGAGGCTAAGAGCAGAGCTAGATTGGTGTTGGCCAATCTCAATAAGCATCAAGCCTCCGGGCAAGCAGCCGAACATTGCAAGGCCAGTTGCCCAGAGCAGAGCGCTGCGCAGAGCCTTTGGAATGCTTTCATTTAGAAGCTGTCTGAAGGAAACTAATATCAAAAAGGATGGCGGGAGAATCGCTAGGCGACCGATGCTTAGTAGTGCTGTGCTTTGCCAGGTTGGTGCAAGGGCTTGAATCATTAGGGTGGATAGCTCCAAAGTTCCACCTAGGCAAGCACCTATTGCTGCCCATTCCAGTATTGGGCGGTCGCTAGTTAGCTGCTTTAACAGCCAGAACATTGTTACTGCATAGAGAGCCAGTGATGCACTAAATTTGGCTAGCTTGATGTAGCCTAGTTGCCTGCTTTCCACGCCTGCAAAGCTGAGGCAGTGGTGGATGGCGATGAGAAAGAATAATAGGCTGATAGCAGCCAGCAATTTGAGCGAGATCTCTTGTTGAGTGTGGTGATTTTTCATGGTCATCGGCTTCTCTATCAGAATGTCGCAATGCCGCAGCTAGCTGCTTTTGCTGCCAGGGATGAAGTTTCTTAGCGTAATAGTCGAATGTTCGAGAAAATTGGGCTTATGTGCTTTAAAACGAACTGAGAGCAATTAAAGTTCAATTCGGTAGATTAAACTTTGGCGGTAGTTATTCTAAATTCTAAAATGGGTCTGGTTTAAGTATCGTATATGGTGTCACTAATTTTGCTCTGGCTCTTGGCCAATTGTCAGCATCTCACCGTGTGATGGAATTTCTGCTTCAATATCAAACCTTGCCTTTAGCTCGCTTTTTAGTTCGTGCAGCTGATGGTTTTCGCCATGGGTCAAGATAATCCTGGCGCCGCTTTTGGCTATGGGCTCTACCCAATGGAGAAGATCGCTTTGACCGGCGTGAGCGCTAAAGCCTTGAATGTTAGCTATTTTGGCCCTAACGTTGATTGTCTCACCGAAAATCTTAATGGGTTTAGCTTCTAAAAGGCGCCTGCCCATTGAGTCTTTAGCCTGAAAACCGACAATTAGAACTAGTGTTTCAGCAATGCCTAAGTTATGGCGAAAATGATGCAAAATCCGGCCAGCGTCGCACATGCCGGACCCAGCAAGAATGAGACAGGGACCACTGATCGCATTCAATGCCTGCGATTCTTCAGCTGTTGCACAATATTTTAGAGTTGGTAGTTGTTGATGCAGCTGTCCTTCTCTAAACAGGTCTTTAGCCTCATCATCCATCATATCTAGATGGTCGCTGTAAATGTCAGTGGCCGCCGCTGCCATGGGGCTATCCAAATAGATAGGAAAGGGCTCTACTGCTCCCGAGTGAAACATTTGGGCAAGATGGTAGAGCAGTTGCTGCGTGCGGCCCACAGCAAAGGTTGGAATTAGTATCTTGCCTCTTTTTGCTACGGTCTCTTTAATTAAGTCGATCATGAGCTGCACTGATTCTTCATAGGGTGGATGCTCGCGGCCACCATAGGTCGACTCAAGAAACACTAAATTGGCTTTTCCCATTACCGCTGGGTCGCGGTTAATGGGCATATTAGCCTGACCCAAGTCACCAGAAAAAATTAGCCTGAGTTGTTCGCTCTTGCTTTTTTGGGTCATGATTACGCTTGAAGAGCCGATAATATGACCCGCTTCAACTAGCCTAATGGTGATTTCATCGGCGATTTTTGTTTCGCTGTTGTAAGGCAAAGGGTAAAACAGAGAGAAGACTCGCTCTGCGTCTTTCATGGCAAATAGCGGCTTTATTGTTGGAAGGCCAGCTTTAATTCTTTTGCGATTTTCACGGTTAGTGTCGTCTACTTGAATTTTTGCGGCATCGCTCAAAATTAGACGGGCAATATCTAGTGTGCCAGAGGTACCGTAAATTGGGCCTCTAAAGCCCGCTTTTGTAAGAAGAGGGAGTCGGCCGCAGTGATCTAAATGACCGTGGGTTAAAACCACAGCTTCAACTTTTTCGGCCACGATCGACTTAGGAATGAAGTTGAATTTGTCGAGACGTTTTGAGCCTTGAAACAATCCACAGTCGACTAGAAGTCTGGCTTTTTTTGTTTCAATTAGGTAACAAGAACCAGTGACAGCATTGGCTGCACCGTGCAGGGTAATGAACACTTCGGTTCAGTTCTCCAGTGACTTTTGCCAGTCTTTTGATAATTGCACTATGCCATCTCTCAGTACTTTGAGTGTTTTGGTTTGACGCATAATTGAGCTGACTGCTGCTATATCGTCGGCTTTCATGGCGTCGACGCCAACTGCTGTTAGGGCGGTAATTGACAGATCTACCGAGTCGAACAGATTTTTAATGGCATGCGCTACTCTGCGGTTGTTTTCAGCGATATCTTTATCGGTATTTAAGTCAATCTTTTGTGATTCGTCTTCTTCGGGTCGTGCCACAAAGTGGTAGGTGCTTTTTTCGCTGTTGACTCCAGCATTGCTTAAGGTCTGAGTGGTGGCCTGGCTGGCTATTGCCGCAGCAGTTGCGCTTACTTTTTCGACTGTTTTTGGCTCTGGCTCTGCTTCAGCCTTTACTTTGATCTCTGGCTTCGGTTCTGCCTTAAGTTCTGTCTTAAGTTCTGTTTTAAGCTCCACCTTGCTTGGCAAGGGAATATCTTCTGCTTCTTTTGCCACTGGTTCTATTGGCAGTGGTTCTCTGGCAACTTCAACTTTCGGCTCTACAGTTTCGCGAATTTTTTCGCGCTCTGCTGGTTTGATGGCTTCTTCCTTTTTTGGCTCTTGCACAGCTTTGCTAAAAAAGCTCAATTCTTCGCGTGGTGCCGCTGTGGGTATCGGCTCTTCAGTCAATTCTTGCGGCTGACTACTAGCGCTACGATTTAAGTTAGGGCTGGGTGGAGGCAAAGGCGAAATTGACAATTGTCTTGGAGCTGCCGCCGGGCTGGCAAACTGATTGGCCGAATTGTTTGAGTTACCGACTGTCTGGCTATTCAGATTACTAGCTGCCTGATTGGCTGAATTGCTGCGTTCAGTTTGGGTCTGTCCAAGCAAGTCTGTGTCAGCTGATCTAGAGGCATGAATAGATGCGTTTGGCCCACTCAGTGGCATAATGCCTTGACCTTGGCCGACATTGGCTAACTGGGCCAATGTGTGACCGGGACGATCAGCCACTGCTTTCCTCACTAATTCGCTTGGTCTTGGTTTCTCGCTGAAAAACATGGTTTGGTCATCCGGTTCGTATGAACGTTCGACCACAACTTCTGGCTGCAGTGCGCTTAAATCGTTGGGGTCAAAGACAAAGCGCTCAGTGCTACTGGCTTCGCCGCGAGTGACCTTAACTAGCTGACCAAAGAAGCGGCGCGATAGTGCTGGAATACTTTCTAGGGCGAGTGCTTGGCCATCTATCGTCCATATCATTTGGCGCGAATTGCCGACTCGGTCTCTAACTAAGAGCAGCTCAACATAAGGTTCAAAATCGCTCTGGTCAGGCCTAAAGCCAACTAAGAACTTAATGGGTGTGATAAAAGCCCGTACTCGATTTTCTTCAGCTTGCACAAGCAGTGCCCAGTCTCGTGATGAAATGTGGCCGATGCAGAAGCGAATCGGTTGGCCGCCCATATCGCTATAGTCGGCCTGGCTGCGCATGCTTGAGGGGCGCTCGCAGTTGACAACGTGCTCGCGGTGTTCTAACGAGCGATTGAATTCAAAGGCGTATCGTTTAAAGTTGTCGAAGAGCCGGTCTACTACTGAGGCCATATTCTCATTGAGCTTATTGTCGCTTGAGCCCGTGACTACCGGTTCTTCTGCTTTGCCAGCTGATTCTTCTTGCAGGGCTACCATCCAGCGGTTTGTTTCTTCACCGGTAAATGCCTGGCTGACCGACGATAAAATCTTTTCTTTTAGGTCCTCTTCCGTGCGAAGCTTGCGGAAATCGTCGCTCATTATGTCCTCTCGAATTCAAATTCAAACAATAAGTCTGCCAGATATATGCCCACATAATTCAAGCTTACTTACTTAAAGTGCCTGGGTGTTTTGCACCATTAATCCCCCGGCGACAATAAGCACGACCCCAGCTAGGCGCATCTTGCTCAATTTTTCTTTGAGAAATATGACCGCTCCTAGGTACATCAAGAGTGGGTAGCAGCCTGTAATGACAATGACATATGAAGCTGTTGCCATGGTCATGGCAAACATGTAGCTGAGGGTGCCAAGTGATAGGCAGATCGATGAAAACCCCGAATATTTCCAGGCTTTAGCGTTTCTATAGGCGACTTTGTAATTTATAAGCCTGAAAACCAGCAGCATCACGGCCAGAATAGCGGCATCCCAAACACACCTGGCATAGTAAATTTTAAATGGCACGTCGAGCTCTAAGGCTTTTTTGTCAAATAGCCCAGTTACTCCCCAAAGCATAGTAGCCAGTAGGCACATGAGCAAGACAAGACCGTGTTTATTTGCTCTTGCTGCTTTGTGGCCAGCTGACGATCCCACTAGAGCGACACCGATGCCAACAAGTAGCGAGCCGAGCATGCGCTCTGGCACCAAGGCTTCGTGTAAGAATAAGTGGGCTAAGACCTGAACTATAAGAGGATATGCTGCGGTTATACCTAAGACGAAGCTAGCTTCAGCTTTGGCCATGGCTACTAAATAAAAGAGCATTCCTCCTGATGAAGATAGTGAACCCAGGGCCGTCCAGAGCCAGACGGCTGGTGCGACTGTCCAACCACCTTTAAATAGTAGGTTGAGAATTAGCCAGCCAACCGGTACTTCGAGCAGATAGTAGATGTGTTGAAATAGCAAGACATCTAAGTGGCCGGCGCCTTCCAGTGCTTTCTTGTCAAAAAGTCCCCAGGAGCTCCAGCACAAAAGGGAGATGGCTATCAGTACGTTTAATTCCGTACTAAAACTGAAGGGCATCACTCACATCGTTTAAGCTATGATCATCAAGTCTATCAGCTTGCTTCTATCATGATGCTGATTCTAGCGTGCTGCCCAACTAATTCGGAAATACATTTCTGATGCCAGCCAAACCTTTTGAAGAAAAGCCTGAAGAAAAGCCACATAAAAAGACCGGTGGTCAAGCGTTTGGCTTTAGAAAATCACAGCCAAAGCTCAAGGTTTCTGAAACAGTAGAAGAGAAGTTAGCGCGTCTTGAGCATGAAGTTTCTGGAAAAGCCAAAGTTACTGATTCGTCTGGTTCAAGTCTGCCATCGCCAGTAGTGCCGAAAAAAACTAAGCCTGAGAATATTAACTCTTCAACTGCGTTAGTCGCAGCCAGTCAACTGAGCTTCATGCATAATCCCCGTTGGAATATGTCTGTCTTTTGGCTGCTAGTGGTCTTCAGTGTGTTTTTGAGTAATGTTCCGGGCGTTCATTTTTTGCTGACACCAGTTAGTCAATTTGTAACCATGGTGCATGAAATGGGGCACGCCATTGTTACTATTCTCACTGGTGGTCATGTTGATTTCATGACCGTGGTGAGCGATGGGCAGGGGCATGCAGGCCTGACTGGCAGTCGCGGTGGTTTGGCTTTTCTCTCTGCACAGGCTGGTTATATTGGCACCACTTTGTTTGGTTGCCTTTTGATATACCTGGGTCAGTACCCACGATATTCGAAATTGATATTGTCTGGTTTAGGCGTTGCTATGATTGTCGCCTCATTGATATTTATGACCCCAGCTTTATTCGATCCTATGCGGTTTTTACAAGGTCTAGGAAGCTTGATTTGGGGCCTAGGAATGGGTGCATTCTGCGTTTATCTAGGCAAGAAATTGCAAGCTGCTTGGGCTAATTTGGTAGTGCTTTTCTTAGCTGTGCAAACAGCTCTTAGCTCGCTAGCTCTAACGTGGTCATTGTTCCCGCATTCACTGGGATTGGCTGGTGGGGGGTATAGTGACGCCACACTAATGGCTAAAATGATCCCTTTTACACTCCCTGTGTTTTGGGTTTTAATCTGGATTGCAATTTCTGTGCTAATGCTATTCTTTACTCTCAAACATACCTACGGTGCTGCTTTTATGAAAAAGGGCAGCGCCATGAAACAGATTCCAAAACAATAGATCTTATTGGAGGATCAATGCAGCTTGTAGAATGTGTGCCCAACTTTTCTGAAGGCCGAAATGAAAAAGTAATAGATGCGATTGCCGATGCTATTCGCGGCGTAAGTGGAGTCAGTCTGCTTGATGTTGACCCAGGTTATAGTACCAATCGCACTGTGGTTACTTTCGTTGGTCAGCCAGAGCAGGTGGTTGAAGCAGCATATCAAGCCATTTCTAAGGCCTCGCAACTAATTGATATGCGCAAGCACCAAGGTGAGCATCCTCGCATGGGTGCTACAGATGTTTGCCCGTTTGTACCAGTCAGCGGTATCACCATGGAGCAATGTGTAGAGTTAGCCAATACTTTAGGCGAGCGGGTCGGTCGTGATCTTGGCATTCCTATTTATTTGTATGGCGAGGCGGCTAAGAAGGCCGAGCGGCGCAGTCTAGCTGACATACGGCAAGGCGAATACGAAGCTCTTAACGAGAAAATGAAAGATAGTGGTTTCAAACCCGATTTTGGCCCGTCAGCTTTCAATGCTGCCAGCGGTGCCACCGTCATTGGTGCTAGGCAATTTCTCATTGCCTACAATGTCAATCTTAATACCCGCTCAAAAAAACTAGCTAACGAAATAGCCTTCAATATAAGAGAAGCTGGTCGGGCTAAGCGCAATGGCAAAGGCGAAATAGAGAAAGATGCGTCGGGCAATACTGTTAAAGTTCCAGGCACCTTGAAAGAAGTACGAGCAGTTGGCTGGTATGTAGACGAGTATCAGCGGGCCCAAGTCTCAATAAATTTGACTAATTTTGAAATTACTTCTTTGCATCAGGCCTTTGATGAAGTAGTTCGCCAGGCTGAACTATTGGGCCTGCGAGTAACCGGTAGCGAGATTGTCGGCCTGGTTCCTCTGGCGCCGATGCTTGAGGCGGGGCGGCACTACCTACGCAAACAAGGTCGATCAACTGGTATTAGTGAAGCCGAAATTGTTGAGTGTGCGGTTCAGTCTTTGGGGCTGGCTGAACTTTCTCCATTTGTGGCTAAAGAGAAAATTATTGAGTATCGCGTTGCCCCAGAAGGCAAATTTTTGCGCAATATGAGCTTGTCTGCCTTTGTAGATGAGCTGGCCAGTGAGTCTCCGGCACCTGGTGGTGGTAGCGTTGCAGCCCTATGTGGTTCACTATCGGCGGCTTTAAGTGCCATGGTGGCCAACCTCACTTTTGAGAAGAAAGGTTTTGAAGAGAAGAAGGCCATGATGGAAGGTGTGGGTCGAGATGCTCAACGCCTCAAGCAATGGCTGCTACAAACTGTTGATGACGACATGCTGGCTTTTAATCGCATTCTTGATGCTCGGCGCATGGCCAAAGGTAGCGAGAGCGAAAAAGCTCTGCGCGATGCTGCCATTTTAGAGGCAAGTAAAGCAGCAACTTTAACCCCGCTGTCAGTATTGCAGGGTGGGCCAGTATTGCTTGAACTGGCCGCTCGTGTAGTTGAGCATGGCAATCCCAGCTCTTTGTCTGATGGTGCAGTGGCTGCTCTTGTTGCTGCCGCAGCTGCGGAGGGTGCCTACTATAACGTTTTGATTAATCTGCGGGATTTTGGTCAATCAACTGCTGAGCAAGAATTTGTCAGCGATACTCGCGGCCAGGCTGACAAATTGATCTCTGTCGTGCGCAGTCGCTCAGAAGAAATCAAGCAATTGGCAATGGCGGCACTAAGTTAATTCAAAATCAGCCTATTCTGTAAAGAGAAGTAAATGGGGCTACAATTACCTTACTACCCGATAGGGAGCTGAGAGGGAGCATCATGGCAATTGCTACAGATAGCAAAGACAATAAAGGATTCGGCAGCGCAGTGACGAATGAATGGGAAACCCCGGACTTCATAAATGCCCAGAAACGCCTTGACAAGGTTGCTCAGCATATGAAACTAGACAACAATGTTGTTGAACCAATGCGTCATCCTAAGCGTTCTTTGTCTGTGGTTGTTCCGGCGCGAATGGATGACGGTTCGGTGCGAACTTTCATGGGCTATCGCGTTCACCATGACCTAGCTCTTGGGCCCGGTAAAGGTGGTTTGCGCTATCACTCTGAGGTAACTCTCGGTGAAGTGGCTTCGATGGCCATGCTCATGACCTGGAAATGCTCACTAATGAATCTGCCATTCGGCGGCGCTCATGGTGGCATAAGGATGGACCCAAACACTTTGTCTAAAGGTGAGCTTGAGCGAATTACCCGACGCTACACTTCTGAAATCTTAGAGATGATTGGGCCGACCCAAGACATTGCTGGGCCTGACCTGAATACTGATGAACAGACCATGGCCTGGATCATGGACACTTATTCAGTCAACAAAGGTTTTACCGTTCCTTCTATTGTTACTGGCAAGCCCCAATATTTGGGTGGCTCACTCGGTGTTTTGCAGTCAACTGGTTATGGCGTGGCTCTGGCGGCTAGGCGGGCGGCCACCTTTGCCAAGCTCAAAGGTGATGCACCAGCTGTAGTTATTCAAGGCTTGGGTCATGTTGGTTCGTCAGTTGCGCGCAATTTGAGCAAGGCCGGGTTCAAAATTGTGGGAGTATCGGACGCCTTTGGTGGTCTGTCAAATGCTAAAGGCTTTGATGTCGAAGACCTCATGGCTTTCATCGACAAGAATGGCGCCATGTATGAGTATCCTAATGCTGACAAAGTTAGCAATGAAGAGCTACTTGAGCTAGAGTGCGATATTCTGGCACCGTGCGCAGTGTCAAGTCAGATTCACGCCGGCAATGCTGATCGTCTCAAGTGTAAAGTTGTAGTGGAAGGTGCTAATTCGCCAACCACGCCAAATGCCGATGATGTCCTTGATGGTAAGGGCGTAATTGTCATGCCAGATATCCTCGCAAATGCCGCCGGAGTGACTGTTGGTTACTTTGAATGGGTGCAAGGTTTGATGCGCTTGCTTTGGACAGAAGAAGAAGTCTACCAGCGCCTAGAAGGCCTGGTTAACAACGTTTGTACCAAAGTATTTGATGTTGCCGATGAGAAGAAATTGACTTTGCGCATGGCAGCCATGAGTATTGCCGTTGAGCGAATTGTTGAAGCTCGACGTCTCCGTGGACTTTATCCATAAATTTAGAGTTTTGGTGTCAGCTCAATAAATATAAGTTGAGGTCGACAGAGAAAGCGCATCCTTGGTGCGTAGCATCTTTCCATGCCCACACCTCGTGACAAAATTAGAGTCGTTCCTGGCTTGGTTTCGACTGCTTCTTGCTCTTTCGTGCCCTGGGCCCAATGGCGTGGCACTTGGCATAAAGTTATTGGCGGTCCAAATATGGGCAGTTGAACCTGGCCGCCATGGGTGTGTCCAGCAACCAGTAGATCAGCATCTGGTTTGGCCAGAGCAAAATCAGGGCCATGACCAATAACTATGTGATACTGCTTTGTTGCTGCAATTTTTACCGATTGATTGAAAGAATCGCTGAAGCTCAGGCCTGTAATTGCAAGCTCGCCTGTATTAATGGTCTTGCTGTCAGGCATAGCTGTTATCGGCAGGCCCTTAAATATCGATGGCCAACCGTCTACTTCGACATTGCCTTGAACGGCAAAGACACCAAGCGGGGCTGAAAATCTAGTCTCCTTGAGAAGTTTGCTTAGTTGGCCTTGCCACTTAACTTGTTCGGGCCAAGTCAAACATTGAATATAGTCACCTGGTAAAAGAATCAAATCGGGCTTTTCTTGCATCACTCTCAGTACCGCAGCTCTTTCGTATTCACCTATCTGATCTGTCTGCAAGTCAGAGAGAACGGCTATTTTTATTGCTTTTGTAATTTTGCTGCTCGATAACTTGACCTTGGTTACCTCTAGCCAATGTGGTTCAACAATAAATGCATCAATCGATATTGCCACTACAAGTAGTGCCATGGCGAGTAGTGTGTTAGCCGTTTTGATCAGGTTGTTTTTTCTGGCTGCTGATTGTGCCATCGCTAAAAATATTGGGCCAGCAATGAAAACGCCCATAGCCAGTAGGTTTATAAGCTCAAATGGTTGGGCTGTGAGAAAAAATCCGAACAAAGCTGCGGCTACTATGCCTACGGCAAAATAAAAAATTGAAAATACATAGCGCCCAATATTCTTTCCGTCTTTGACAAAATCGTAGTGTAAAGCCAGCATGCACAGCAGAACGGTGGCCCAGAATACGAGAATGGCCGCCCAATGCTCTGAATGAAATTGCAAAATCTATCTCACTGTCTCTATAGCTAAAAAGATGGCTAGATTGAAGCTAGCGTCAGTGAGCGGTGCACAGAAAAATTAGAGACATAAGGCTCAATATCTGATTCTTTGAGGATGCCTTTTTCTGTTACTAGCCCAGTAAGAAGATTGAAAGGCACTAGGTCAAACTGTTGGTTCAGCACAGCGACACCCTTTGGCGTGTTGTCCCAAACTTCAACACCTGGTCTTTCATGCTTTTCAAATTCAAAGAGACGTTCATCTGTGACAAACTTTTCGGTACCTGAAAGAGCATAAAGAGGCACGTTCAATTCGCGACAGGCTACAGCTAGCATCCAAGAACCGACTTTATTGACTACCCCTGGTCTGGCGATGCAGTCGCAACCCATGAAGGCCGCACTGCAATTGCCTAGCACGAGACCCATAGCGTTGTCGAAAGTATGAATTACTTCGATGCCGCCGGATGCCAGGCGAGAAGCGAGCTTCCGTCCTTCCATACTTGGTCTAGCTTCGGTGCACACTACTCTAAAGAAGCGACCCCTGGCTCTGGCGTTGAGAAGGGCGCTCACAACTGTAGAGCTAAAAGAATAAGCAAAAATCAGTTCGCCTGGATCAATTAAGTCGTATGCAATATCGGCTATGGTGGAAGCGCTGGCACAAAGCATCTTTTCAAATTTGGTTAAGGCTGTGTCGCAGCGACTGTGAATTTCTTCTACGGTCTGGGCATTTTCAATCGCTAGCAAGACGTCGTTGCCAAGGTGAAATAGCGGCGCCATTGCTGGTTGGGCGTCGATAAGGCTTTTGGCTGTATAAGTGAGATTGATCTTGACTTGCTCTACTGAGGCTTGCTCTCCTGCTAAGACGCTCTGAAAAACAGTAATTGCCCGTAGGGCAATTTCAGCAGCGCCACTTAGTAGATCGTCTCTTATTGGTTGAATTAGGTTAGCTACTTGTTCAGCTACCTTCTTATCAGCCGCGGGTGTATTCATGAGTCTCTCGCTCCGGAAATCTCTACAACTAGTTTATCTGCTTTATTTCTTTTGTGGGCCATTTGCGGCTATATGATCTTAGCTAAGGGCCGCTAACTGGGCGGCTTGGTCATGTTTTAACAAATAAGCCGTTTTGGTCTCATCTACTAAATGCGACCAAGGGAGAACTTCTGTCTTAGGGATATCTCTAAAGGCATAGTAGTCAAGACCGGGGATTTGCCCTGCTAAGCTGCGCAGTGCTCGCTTCCAGGCGCCGATTTTGCCGTCTGAGGCAGCTACCGCCATTAACACTGTCGACAATCTTCTATCGCCGCGGGAAATAAGTGCTTGAATATCGCTCCAGTTATGACTTTCTGGTCGAACCTCAATGCCTAGTTTTGAAAGGTGTTTGCGGATAAATTCTAGTTTTCGCTGACAGTCTTTGTCTCGGCCGGCCCACTGGTAAGGGGTTTGAGCTTTGGGAACGAAGGAGCTGACGCCAAAGACAAATTTCAGACGCTTGTGCTTCTTCTTCAGCCTTGCCATCAGATCTATGGTTTGGTCGAGGTCACTTTGGCTTTCATGCGGTAAGCCAACAATGCCGTAGAACTTCACGCCGCTTAGACCACTCTCCTCGATCAATTCAACAGCCTTGAAAATTTCGGCCTCTGTAAGATTCTTTTTCATGACCGTGCGAAGTTTTTCTGAACCAGATTCGATGGCAATTGTAACTGAGCGCTGACCAAGCTTCTTAATGGTGGCAAGAATCTCAACAGTCAGGCTATCGGCCCTGACCGAAGCAACTGTCATTTCTAGATCTTGTCTTTCTATCAGCTTTTCTGCTAGTTGATGAAAATGGGGATGCTCAGTCACTGATGGCCCCAGTAGGCCGATACGTTTGGTATATCTCATTGCCCCATTTATCTTTTCGATAATGGTGTCAATATTGGTGGCACGAAATGGACGAGTCAAAAAACTGGCAAGGCAAAATCTGCATTCTTGAGGACAAGAGCGCACCACTTCGATCAAAAATGTGTCACTCCAGGCGGTGGCACTGCTTAATATCTGAGTATGGGCCACATAGTCATCTGGTGGAGTGAAAACTTGCTTCACTACCTGGCTCGGATTGACATTGGTAGGGGTGATGGCAAGTACTGATCCGCTGGGTTCGTACTCGACCTGGTATAGGCTCGGTACATAAATTCCTGGAACTTGCGAAAGTTTAATCAACTTTTGTCGGCGGTCAGGCAGCTCTTTGACAGTTTGCCAGGCGGCTACAAAAGCAGGCACTATTGCTTCTGCGTCACCTAGTAGAATAACGTCGAAGAATTCAGCGAAAGGTTCAGGGTTGGCCGTGAGAACTGGCCCCCCGCCAAAGACTATTGGGGTTGACTGCTCTGCTTGTCGGCCTGCGGCAGTGTGAGCAATGCCCTTGTCGCTCATGATCTTGAGAATATTGATAAAGTCTAATTCCCATGAAACCGTGAAACCAAGTAATTGGCACTGCTCAATGTTGGTTTCTTCTGTGTCGGTAAAACCACGACGGACCAATACATTTGTATGTTGTTCAAAAAGCCACCATACAAGTTGATAGCCGAGCCCAGACATGCCTATTTCGTAGGTGTTGGGGTAATACCAGGCTACCTCGATATCAGGGTTGCTCTTGGCGATTATCGGGGCTAGGCGTGTCTCGGTGGCAAACATGTTAGTTATGCCGCCTCTATTAGTCTTATCTGACTTATTTAGCATAATAATGTGATTGTGCCAGATTCTGAGTCTTTTGGGCCAAAACAAAGAAATAGGCCAGGATAACCTGACCTATTTCTTTATCAACAACGATTAGGTGGAGAAAACTTTGGGTCTTTGCGGATTCTAGCTGGCCTTACCGGCTTTTGGTAAAAGTTTGTGCCAGTCAGTGTCCAATCCCTTGAAGAATTGGTGAGCATTTAGCACATCGTCGTAGGTTATAGGCGGCATGCCTACAAGTCTATCTTTGTCACGCTTCGTCCAATCGCGGGGATGTAGTGATACAGGCTTCTGTGGTTTAGGAGTCGTGCCTACTATGGCTACGCCCAGGGGATGACCACAGGTGCTGCATGTTACACGGACTACAAGAACTCCGGGTTCTTCCCTTAGTAATTGAATTCCGTCAGATTTGAAAGCGTGAGAACAGAAACGGCATTCTTTCTGTTGGAAGTATTCCTGGATTGCCTGGAAACTTCCGCCATGCAAGTTGCCCATACTTATCCGTCAATTCTAGGTTCTCTTAAGAGAACAATTTAAGCAGTAGTTATATTGTTAGCAGTAATTACATTGAAAAGAAGCAGATACAAATTGAGAAAGATTTCGTGCTGTTTCGATAAGTTCTCTATCCAAATTTAAATCCCGTGAAAAGGATTATACTTGAACCTTTGTAAATCGCAGCAAAAAACTTCGCAAATCAGATCAACATTTTCTGATAAAAGCGGACGCTTGCACTCTCAGTCTTGAGATTTAGGAGTATTGAAGTTATGACGCATATTGAAGAAATATCGGCAATGGAGATTTTAGATTCACGTGGAAATCCTACGGTTGAAGTTGTAGTTGTCCTCGCCGGTGGTGCCATTGGTAGAGCAGCGGTGCCATCTGGTGCCTCTACCGGTAGTTTCGAAGCTGTTGAGCTAAGAGATAATGATAAGGCCCGCTATGGCGGCAAAGGCGTACTCAAGGCTATCCATAATATACACGAATTGATCGCAGAGAATCTCGTTGGTATGGATGCTGTAGATCAACCAGCAATAGATAGCCTATTGCTCAAGCTAGACGGTACTGATAATAAATCGGTGCTTGGTGCTAATGCCACCCTTGGTGTCAGTCTTGCAGTTGCTAAGGCAGCTGCTGATGCTCTAGGCTTGCCTCTATTTCGATACGTGGGCGGCGTTTCAGCCAATATACTCCCTGTGCCAATGATGAATATCATCAATGGTGGCAAGCATGCACAAGATGGTGTCGACTTCCAGGAATTTATGATCGTTCCGGTTGGTGCAAATAGTTTCTCCGAGTGTCTTCGTTGGGGTGCTGAGATTTATCAGGCACTAAAAGCGGTGCTTCACAAAAAGGGTCTTAGCACCGGGGTTGGTGACGAAGGCGGCTTTGCACCATCCCTGAAAACCAATGAAGCCGCTCTTGAGCTAATTATTGAAGCTATTGAAAAGTCTGGCTTCAAACCTGGTTCTGATATTGCCATTGCTTTAGATCCGGCTTCAACGGAGTTCTATTCGTCTGGTAAATATGTTTTAGCTACAGAGAATAGATCTTTGACTAGCAAAGAGATGGTTAAAGTCTATGAGCAATTGGTTAATGCCTATCCAATTATCAGTATCGAAGACGGTTTGGCCGAAGATGACTGGGAAGGTTGGAAGGAAATGACAGTAGCTCTTGGTGATCGCATACAGCTTGTCGGTGACGATCTTTTTGTCACCAATGTCACTAGGCTTCAGCGTGGTATCGAACTTGGTGTCGCCAATTCTATATTGATTAAGCCAAATCAAATCGGCACCTTGACTGAGACTATAGACGCCGTCAATATGGCTCGAGAAAGTGGCTATGGCAGTGTTCTTTCACACCGCTCTGGTGAAACTGAAGACGCCACCATTGCAGACCTAGCAGTGGCTCTGGGAACTTGTCAGATAAAAACTGGTGCACCTTGTCGTGCTGAACGTACTGCTAAGTACAATCAGTTGTTGCGTATTGAGCATGATCTTGGTGCTCAAGCAGTATTCCGTGGGCCATTGTCGTTTAGACAAAATCGTCCCGGTGCCAAGCATTTAGCTTCAGCAACCAAGTAAGTTCTATACATATATAGATAAAGAGAAAGCACTCCCCCTAAAAAGGAGTGCTTTCTCTTTGCAACCGTGCCGAATTCGGATTAGTTCATGCTGGCCATGTTTTGTGAAGTGCTGCTTCTCTTGAGAACGGAGACTGTGCGATAACGGCCAAGGTACTGCCCGTCAAGGTATTGGTCGACATAACTCTTGGCTGAGATTATGTCTGGGCCGGTTTGGGCGAACTGGTCACGGGCGCGGGCGGCCCACGAACCTTGCATGTTATCGCCAAAGTAATAGGTGGTGCGGTCTGCCTTGGCTTCAGTGCCGTTAAATGTAATGGCCTGAGATTGGGTTTCAACCCAGCCTGGTTGGTTCCAGCGTGCGTGAATACCGCCATCTTTGCTGAGGAAGAAGACCACCTCGGAGCCAATCACTTGCCCTTGGAGCACAGCCGGGAGTGTTGAGTCGACTACTGTGGTCTGGCAGTACCAAGCGCCTTGATATGTGGCTGGAAATGAATTCGTAGTGGGTTTAGAGGCGCTGGGAGGTTGAGCGACCTGAGTGGGCCTATTTGGAATTGGTCCACTTAAGTTGGTTCTATTTAATATATCTGGCCGGCCTTGCAGGCTTTGCAGTGGAGCCAGATTTTGGCTCTGGCTTTGGTTTGGATTTTGATATTGATTTTGATTTGGTTCTAGGGCCTCGGCCCGTTCTTCTACTTGGCCAGTGAGCAGCATTGCTTGAGCCGCCTGACAGTTAAACGCTAGGACAAGCAGAACGCCTATCAATCTTACTTTTGCGCTGAGTTTGGCTCTTGGTTGTGGTTTCGCTACTGCCCGGGTTTCCATAATCGCTCCAGCTCGAGAATTTGGCACTTGTAAATTGCCTCTGGCTAGGCCGCCTAGGCCCCTTTCTCTCTCTCTATGTTCCCTTGGAAACGACCGATTATTCGCTCTGCCGGTGGCTGCAGTTTTATTAATCTGAGCCGATCGTTCAAGAAAGGCTATGGATGGGCCGATGTTTGTAAAGTGCTGCTACGATCGTTGCTGCGTTCTAGGAGGGGATTAGGTGAGTAATAAAACAGTCATGGCTACAGAAATCAAAGACATTGGTCTTGCTGCACTTGGCAAGCAAAGAATAGAGTGGGCCGAAGGCGATATGCCTGTGCTCAAATTGATTCGCGAACGTTTCGAAAAAGAGAAACCTTTCAAGGGCTTGAGAGTTTCAGTTTGCGCTCACGTTACTAGCGAAACTGCTAACTTAGCAAAAGCGCTTGTAGCTGGTGGTGCTGACTGTGTTGTCATTGCCTCCAATCCACTTTCCACACAAGATGATGTGGCCGCTTCGTTGGTCAAAGATTGGAATATGTCTGTTTTCGCCATTAAGGGTGAGGATATTCCGACCTATCACCGTCATATAAATGTCGCTCTCGATCATAAACCACACTTCATTATTGATGATGGCTCTGACTTGGTTGCCACTCTTTTGCAAGAGCGCCCCGATCAAGTTGCTGAAGTAATTGGTTCTACCGAAGAAACCACTACTGGTATCACCCGATTGCGTTCTATGGAGCGTGATGGTGCCTTGAAGTTTCCTGCTATTGCAGTAAACGATGCTCAGACTAAGCATATGTTTGACAATCGATATGGCACTGGCCAATCGACTCTAGACGGTATCATCCGCGCTACCAACCGCTTGGTCGCAGGTCGCAACGTTGTAGTTTTAGGTTATGGTTGGTGTGGCAAGGGCTGCGCTATGCGTGCTCGTGGCTTGGGTGCCAATGTTATCGTTACTGAAGTCGATCCTATTAGAGCAATTGAAGCAGTGATGGACGGCTTCCGCGTTATGCCTGTGGCCGAAGCCGCAGCAATCGGCGATTTGTTCATTACGGTAACAGGCAATCGCCACGTCATCGATAAGCCTCACTTTGAGGTTATGAAAGAGGGCGCCATTGTTTGTAACTCTGGTCACTTTGACCTTGAGCTCAATCTTGAGGCTCTAAGAAAGATGGCAAAATCACGCCGCGAAGTTCGTCCTTTGATGGAAGAATTTGTCTTGCCTAGTGGCAATAAAGTATACGTTTTGGCTGAGGGGCGCCTAGTCAACCTCTCCTGTGCCGAAGGTCATCCAGCTTCTGTTATGGATATGAGCTTCGCCAATCAAGCATTAGCACTTGAGTACCTAGCCAAGAACAAGGGTAAGCTCAGCGCTGGCGTTCATACATTGCCCCTGGAGATTGATCAAGAAATCGCAGCCCTCAAGCTCAAATCGTTGGGCATGACAATCGATAAACTGACACCAGAAATGACTGAGTATATGAATTCTTGGAAGTCTGGCACGTAAGCTCTAGTAATTTAAGAGAACTAAAGAAGGCCCAGACAATTAGTCTGGGCCTTCTTTTCTTGTCAATTAAAAACTAAAACTGATTTAGTTTATTTTCTGGAACATATATCCGATGCCACGGGCGGTCAATATTAGATCTGGGTTGGAGGAATCTTCCTCAAGCTTTGACCTTAACCGACTGATGTGAACATCAACGACCCTGGTATCGATTCTGTGGTCAGGTGGGTAAGCCCATACCTGTTGCAGAATCTCACCACGAGAATAGGGTTTACCTGAATTTGTCACCAAGAGTTCAAGCAAGCTGAATTCCATTCCGGTAAGGCGAATTCTTTCGTTCTTGCGAGTTACCTGGCGCTTATTCAAGTCAATTTTGAGATTGCCGATGGTGATGACATTAGAGCTTTTGCTCTGGCCAACTTCTTGATGACGTTCAACAGTACGACGCAGAACAGCCTTAATACGAGCTTCTAGCTCGCTTGGGCTGAATGGTTTAACCACATAATCGTCAGCACCAATTTCTAATCCTTGAATTCGGTTAGAAACATCAGCGACAGCCGTCAACATAATAATAGGGGTGTCCGAAGTCTTGCGAATTTCGCGACAAACTTCATAGCCGTCCATTTTTGGAAGCATGACGTCGAGGATGACCAGGTCGGGCTGAAATGAGTTGAACTGCTCCAGCGCTTCTTGTCCGTCGGCTGCCGTTGCCACGTTGTATCCGGCAAGCTTCAGGCGGGTTTCGAGGATGCGCCTAATTGAAGCTTCATCGTCTACAACCAGAACCTTTTCTTGTTCGGAAGTGTTATCCACTGCTTTATCCTTATCTAGCCTAATATTGCCTGACTAAGTTCTTTAGTAAGTTATTTAAAGAATATACCACTATATATGACCATTCAGAACTGGCACTTCTGGCCTGCTTGTTCTTGACAGGTCGTGGCACGTTGGCGATTCAATATTAGCTTCCTTCTTACTAGCTAGACAATTTTTCTTGTCTCTAAATTTAGGAAGGAGGTCAAACGGGATGCTTGACAATTCGGCGAAAGATAAGTAGAAAATCATGTCCCCACAGGTGGTGCCACTGGCATATGGTTCTGGCATATTGGTTCCCTTGACATACATATTTACTATGGCTGATCGTGCACCACATTTGGTTGTCAGCTGCAAAGAGGCGGTTCTTATGTAATTGGCCAAATGCAGGCAATAATAAGGCTCTTGGTGGTTGTAAATAGCTTAGTGTTAAGCCAATGTTGAATGTATGGTGCCCTGGCAAAAAGATTAGTGCATCTCCCAAGCAGTCGTGTTAAGCTTCTGTACTGGTCGGTCTTGTGCCGGCTTTACCATGAATGCTCCCAGTATTCGAAAGCAATCGGAAAACAGGTCGGGAGTTCATAGAGGGAGAGTGGAATGAATAAGCCCCAGTTGAGCTTAGCTTTGAGCCTATCAATAGTGCTGCTCCAAGCTAATTGGCTGCAGGCACAATCTGAGCCGCAAGGCGCTATCTGGCAGAGAATGGCCAGTTCTGCCAATTCGGCAGGAGCAGGTGTGTCACGGTCAACTCAGAGAGTTGCCACAAATATCAAACTAGCTAATGCTGCGAAGAAAGCGCCAGTAGCTAAGGCTGATGTGGTTGATGCAAGTCACGCAATGTTGTTCTTATCTAAAGGTAAGGATATCGGAGCTGGCGGTGCAGCCCCTGCAGCAGCCCTGACGATTCACCCCAGCTTGCCGCTAGAGAGCATTAGTGCTGCTCCAGTAGAAGCTGCGGATCTTTCTCCGGCTACTGCCCCGGATATGGCTAGTCAACCTGAGGTTACTCAACCAGCCCCACGCATAGCATCTCTGCCATCGAGCGCTGCCACGACTGCTTCATCGAAGCAAATGTTGGCCCAGCTTGCGCCAGATCATCTGCTTGCACAGGCTGACCACACCAATCTCACCCCTCAGCCAATACCACCAGTGGTGACTGGTACTCTTGATTTTGAAGAGTACAAAGTGACTAACGTTATTGACTTGAAAGTTTCTCAGTCGCGTACCTTCAAGCTTAAGAACAAGATCGTCAGAACCTCCATATCTGATCCCGGCGTTGCCGAACCAGTAGTGGTGGCTGAGAACCAGTTGGTCCTTCTTGGTAAAGCCCCTGGTACTTCTACCCTAGTTTTGTGGGACGACGCTGGTAACTCTGTTTCAATCGACTTGCGTGTTAGCCGTGATTATTCACAGCTGCAAGCAACTTTGCGTGAAATCGACCCCCGCATCATTGTTAAGGCTTTCTCGGTTGGTGGTTCTGACCGCGTGCTTCTAACAGGTGACGTCGATCACCCAGAATCAATCATCAAAGCCTTCGCCGCATCTAACGTATTTATGGATGATCGCGGTATGAACATCCAAGTGGCTAATGGCCGTTTGGTGGCTGGTCGTATTGGTGAAACCGGTGGTACCACCACTGGCGGTGGTCAGTCTGGTCAGTTAGCTTCTATCGGTTCTGTCGATAAATATACGTTCTTCGGCAATAACGCCAACAACATTGGTAAGGCCCAGGTAATGGTCTCTGATGGCGGCAGGGTCACTAGTTTAGTTAAAGTTCGCAAAGTGCCTCTGATCGTGTTGCACGTGACATTCATGGAAATGAATACTACTGCAGCTAGAGAACTGGCCGTGTCGATGGGCTTCGGTATGACGAACAAGACATTCTCGTTCGGTATCGGTGGTTCAGCTAGTCCCAACACATCTCTGCCTATTACTTCAGTTCCAGGTTTGCGAGGGTTCTCACCTTTGGCAACAGGAGCCACCAATGTGAACTCCGCTGGTAACCCGCCGACAATCACAACTTTGACCAGTGCTACTGGTGCTGGCAACAGTAGTGGTTACGTTGTTCAGCCCGTCAGCTTCTTCAGTACTAATGCTGCTGGAGGTGGTGCGAGCTTAAACAATATCGGTCAGGGTCAAGTAATCACTGCCGCTGGTTTGCTCTCAGACTCAGTTTTGCTCGGCGCCCCTGGCGGTGTGTCCTTCGCAGCTGGTCAAACAGCGAACATATTTACTGCTAATTCAAGCTTTGGAAATGGAACTATCTTCTCTCTTAATCCCACCGTTCAAGGTGTAATTTCATCGAGAAGAGCAAGAGTCTTAGCTGAGCCGACGCTCGTTACTTTGTCTGGTGAGCGTGCTTCCTTCTTGGCTGGTGGAGAAATTCCAATTTTGCAAGCAATTGCTGCTGGTGGTACTGCTCAACAATCTGTTGTGTTTGAACCATTTGGTATGAGAATCAACATGATTCCTGTCTTGCAAGAGAACGGCATCATCAACTTAGAAGTGTCTCCAGAAGAGCGAATTCTTGCTCCTAACCTATCATTCTCTCTATCGGGTAATGATTTGAGTAGAATCCCTGGATTCACAACTCGTAAGACGCAGACTATTGTTGAGCTTAAGCCTGGTCAAGAACTTTATATTGCCGGCTTGGTCACAACTAACGTTGGTCGTGAAGTATCTAAGTTGCCAATATTTGGTGAAATACCTGTGCTCGGTGCTCTGTATCGTTCGAAAGCATTCAACAAGAACGAAAGTGAACTTGTTGTATCAGTCAGACCAGAGATCATCTTGCCTGGTACTCCTGGTCAACTCAAGCTTCCTGAAGAAATTGGTCGTACAGAAGGTCCTCGTGACATGAATATGTTCGCAGTTGAGCCAACCGTGCTCGACGAGCGCCACTTCACCAGTGGTCGGGCAGAACGTCACCAGAAGACTTCACCGACTTTGCCTGATGGAGCTCCAATTCCAGATAACGAATAAGAATAATTGTTCAAGGTTCGTACTAAAAAGAGCAGCGATGAGCTGCTCTTTTTTTTTTGCAAAAGTCTTGAAATTTACTCATCTTAGAAGCCATAGGAAGCCTGCGATCCCTTGACATACATGTTTGCTATTGCTGATAGTGCACCATCAGTGGTTGTCATTTGAACTTATGCTTTTACTTAAGCATCATAATAGAAGCTAGATATTGCTTTGTTTGAGCGCTTGTAAAGAGTGAAGTGTTAAGTCAGTGTTGAATGTATGGTGCCTGGTGCGAAAAGATTAGTGCATTGCTTGAGCAGTCGTGTTAAGCTTCTGTACTGGTCGGTCTTGTGCCGGCTTTACCATGAATGCTCCCAGTATTCGAATGCAATCGGAAATCAGGTCGGGAGTTCATAGAGGGAGAGTGGAATGAATAAGCCCCAGTTGAGCTTAGCTTTTAGTCTATCGTTGGTCCTACTTCAAGCTAATTTGCTGTCGGCACACGCAGAGCCGCAGGGAGCGATTTGGCAGAGAATGGCCAGCTCGCAAGCTGCAGGCGCTTCTAAAGTGTCTAAGCCAGCTCAGAAAGTCAGCTCGGTCAAAAAAGCTGCACCAGTAACCAAGAGTGACTCCGTAGACGGTAGTCACGCCATGTTGTTCCTTCCTGCAGGCAGTAATGCTGCAAGTCCTAGCACCGCAATGGCAATTCATTCGGCTAGCCCGATTGATTCAGCCACTACCGCTGTAGCTGCTCCGGTAGCTTCTGGCGCTGTGAGCGGCGCCACTAGACCAGCAGCTGCTCAATACGCCCCAGACCAAGTTGTGGCCCAAGCTGCTGACCAAAGCACCTACGTAACGGCTCAGCCGATACCACCAGTGGTGACCGGCACAGTTGAGCTCGAAGAATTCAAAACAACTAATGCTATAGATTTAAAAGTTTCTCAATCGAGAACTTTCAAGTTTAAAAACAAAATTGTACGCACATCTATTTCTGACCCAGGTATTGCTGAGCCCGTTGTAGTTTCTGAGAATCAGATGGTTTTGCTTGGCAAAGCACCTGGTACTTGCACCATGCTTCTCTGGGACGATGCAGGTAATTCTATTAGCGTTGACCTGCGGGTCAGTCGTGATTACACCCAGCTGCAGACGACACTTCGTGAGATTGATCCGCGCATTATTGTAAAAGCTTTCTCTGTTGGTGGCTCGGACCGAGTACTCCTGACCGGTGACGTTGATCACACTGAGTCAATTGTGAAGGCCTTTGCTGCTTCGAACGTCTTCATGGACGATCGCGGTATGAACATTCAAGTTGTTAACAGCCGCATTATTGCCGGTAAAATCGGAGAGACCGGCGGAGCAGTTACTGGTGGTGGCCAATCAGGACAGTTAGCCCAGCTTAGCTCTGTTGACAAGTACACCTTCTTTGGTAACCTCGCCAACAATATTGGTAAGGCTCAAGTAATGGCTTCCGACGGTGGTCGCGTAACCAGCCTAGTTAAAGTGCGTAAAGTTCCACTGATTGCTTTGCATTGCAGCTTCATGGAAATGAACACCGCTGCTGCTCGCAGTTTGGCTTTACAGTTAGGTATCGGCTACGCTGGCAAGTACTTTAGCTTCGGTGTCGGTGGTACACCTGGTGCTAGTTCCGTCATCTCATCCGCCACAGGCCTTCGCTATAGGCAGAGTATGCAGGGTCTCGGCAATCCCAATGCTCCTACACCTATCAACACTGCTGTTGTCACTCTGCAGCCTAGTCAGCCCAACGTATTCCCTGGTAGTCAGGTTTATGGCACCGGTGGTACGGTCCAACCAGTTGCTTTCCTAACTCCTACCTCTATAACCGGTATTGGCCAAGGTCAACTTGTTGGAGCTGCTAACGGACTGCTGTCTCAAGCGATTCTGTTAGGTGCTCCTGGCGGTGCTGGCGTCAACCTCGGTAGCTTGTTCAACCTCTTCACTGGCGTGTCCAACCTAGGTTCTATATCGCTGAACCCAACCATTCAAGGTATCATTTCCAACAGTAGGGCTAGAGTCTTGGCTGAGCCAACTCTGGTGACAATCTCCGGTGAAAGAGCATCGTTCTTAGCTGGTGGAGAAATTCCAATCGTTCAGCAAATTGCAACGGCTGGTGCAAGTTTGGCTTCTGTGACCTTCGAGCCATTCGGCATGAGGCTCAACATGATTCCGGTACTGCAAGAGAACGGCACAATCAATTTGCAGGTTTCTCCTGAAGAGCGAATCATTGCTCCTAACTTAGCGTTTAGCGTTGGCAATGCTCTCAACACCATTCCTGGTTTCACCACCAGAAAGACCCAGAGTATTGTTGAATTGAAACCTGGCCAAGAGCTTTATCTCTCTGGTTTGGTTACAACAAACAGCGCTCGTGAATTGACCAAGACCCCACTTCTTGGTGAAGTACCAGTGCTTGGCGCTCTTTACCGCTCTAAAGCCTTCAACAAGAACGAGAGCGAGTTAGTTATCTGTGTAAGACCAGAAATCATCCTTCCAGGTACTCCAGGTCAGCTCAAGCTTCCTGAAGATATAGGTCGGGTAGAAGGTCCTCGCGACACTAACATCTTCCAGGTTGAACCGACTGTAGTTGATGAACGTCACTACTCATCGGGTCGGGCAGAACGTCACCAAAAGACATCGCCCACCTTGCCTGAAGGCGCACCAATTCCTGATAACGAATAAGACCGAGTTCATTCCGATTGCATGATAACGAGAAGGGGCCGCGATAAGCGGCTCCTTTTTTTTTGACGAAGCTGTTAAACTCTTAGTATGCATCTAGCTTTTAAGTCCACGAGGGCCTATCTTTTAGTTCTTGTTTTGTTTGCCGTGTTTGTCTTGTATGCATGGCAGCCGCTGCCGCTTGCTTCGCCGGCCTATGCGGCCAAGAAGCTTATGTTGCCGCCAGTTTTTGGCGATCATATGGTGGTGCAGCGAGATAAGCCTATTGTTGTCTCCGGTAAGGCTGTTGCTGGTGCGGCGGTTCAAGTTGATGTCGCTGGCACAATAGCTGCCACCATTGCTGATGCTAAAGGCAAGTGGCGTGTGGTTGCCCCTGCCCGCTCTCTTGGCGCTCCGTTCACGATTACTGTGTCTTCTACTGGTGAGACCGTGACTATGCGCGATGTACTGGCCGGGGATGTATATCTTTGCGCCGGTCAATCGAATATGTTGCTGCCTGCTGTCGTGACCAGTGACTGTCGTCACCTCACCACTCTTAAGAACGCTTATACTCGTTTTTTCAATCTTAGTAAGGGCGATCGCATTGACCTATTTTTCAATGCTGCCAAAGAGGCTAATCTAGAGGGCCGCACCGAGAAAGACGATTATTTTGATGGTGAAGGTTTCAAATGGATTAATGCTGACGATCCTGAAATAGAAAATCGCTCAGCAGTAGCTGTGGCTTTTGCTTATCGGCTGCGTCAGCTCGTTAACGAAGATATTCCGATAGGAATAGTGCAGTGCACTATTGGTGGTACTAATATCCAAAGCTGGATACCAGCTTCTGAGGTACCTGAAAAATTCGTTGATACAAAAACTTCTACGCCTGTAGGTTATGTTTATGAGAAGTATTTGGCTCCCATGGCTGGGCTTAACTTTAAGGCAGTGCTTTGGTATCAAGGTGAGTCCGATGTAGAACGATTTACCTTTTACCCCAGGCTGTTTGCCATCATGACTCAGCAATTGCGCAAACGCTTTTCGCCAGATATGTCGTTTTTCATCATTCAGTTGCCTAATTGGGGCGCTAAAGGCAGTATTGCCCCGAGTTTGACTGCCTATTTTAGAGAAGCGCAGCAAAAGGCCAGTATGGTGCCAAATTGCTTCTTGGTGCCCACTATCAATTCTGAAATAACTGATTACGCAGAGTTGCATAGCGGCCATAAGCTTACTGTCGGCCATAATGTCGCGCAAATGGTGGCAGGACAAATATACAAAATTGAGCATGCTCTTACCCCTCGTTATGCCACGGTTGAGAGGGTTGGGCCGGAGCTGAAAGTAACATTTTCCTATCTCGATAGTGGTCTTGAGCTGAGAGGAAAGAAATTCACGGCCTTTGAGATTGCTGGAGCTGACGGTCAGTTCAAACCTGCTATAGCAAGGCTTGAGGGTGATGCCCTATATTTATCTAGCGCTTTGGTGCATGAGCCCGAACACTGTCGCTACGCTTGGGCTGATAACAGTGTGGCAGTACTTTTCAGTAAAACTGGTATGCCTGTATCGCCTTTTCGCTCGGATTCATTGCCTTTGATTGGCAACAAGTCAAAGATGATGGAAATGCTGATTTACAAAAAATCTTTATAGCGGCTTTTTTGCTAAGGTCTATTTCTTGCGTTGTGCTTTTTTGGCCAGTTTTGCTTGGTACTGTTCCATAAAATCACTAGATTCGCGGGGAAACTGGCTGGTGAAAATCTCTAGCACCAATTTGACAGCGGTTGAAAGAAACTCTTCGCGCTCGTATTCTGGCATATAGCAATTGGCTAGACCGATTTTGTCTACGATTCTAAGTAGACCTTTTTCGGATAGCCTGACCATCGTGGTCATAACAGTTGTGTAGGCGATGTCACGATCTTGCCTCAGTGCGTCAAATACATCTCTGACGGTTACTGTGGGATTGGCTAGTTTCCAAACTAGCTCCATAATTTCGCATTCCAGATCGCCTAAGAATTTTCGCAGGCCTTTCTGGTTAAATCGAAAAGAGGCGTTTTCGTCGTTTAATCGCATATTTTTTCAATTGGTAAACACTACTAGCTATCGTAACATATCCTTTGACTTACAATAGTAATATTTCTTTCCTCATCGAGTACCCTCAATGTCAACTCCTTCAAACAGTCTCATTTCCACTAACAGCACTCAAGCTTCTCGGCCGGTGGTCTTTCTTGACCGTGATGGCACTCTCAATGTTGAGGCAGGTTATATCAAAGATGTGGAGAATCTCAATTTGATTGAGGGGGCTGGTGAAGCCATTGCCCGCTTGAATCAAGCAGACGTGGCCTGCGTGCTTGTCACCAATCAGACTGGGGCGGCAAGGGGTTATTATCCGGAGAGTCACATAAACGCTTTGCATGAGCGGCTGGTCAAGCTTTTGGCGCTTTCTGGTGCCCACCTTGATGCCATTTATTATTGCCCCCACCTTTCTCGCGAGGAAGGTGGTGCTGTAGCGCCTTATGACATTGCTTGTAATTGTCGCAAACCTGGGCCTGGCTTAGTTGAGCAGGCCTATCTCGATAATCCGCAGCTCAGTCGCCATTTAGCCTTTGTTGTTGGTGATAAAGCTACCGACGTTGAGCTTGCTGCTAATTGTCATGTCAAGGGCGTGCTTGTAGAAACGGGCTATGGCAAGGATGTTCAGTCGGGTGCTTATCAATGGCCGGTCAAACCTGATTATCAGGCCAGTTCGATTGTCGAGGCTGCGGAGTGGATACTTTCTTCTATTTCTAAACTAAATTAAACCCGCGAACGCAGTAGTAGGCTGACTTCGCTCAGTAGATTGGGAATATCGAAGGGCTTGGGCAGATAGAGATCGGCTCCAGCTTCTAGTGCTAGAGACTGGTCTGGGTGTGAAGTGGCCATCACTATCCAGATTTTTGACAAAACGTCGTCTGCCTTGAGTGCGCGGCACAGATTCCAGCCGTCCATTTTTCTATCTATCAAATTCGATTCAAGTAGAATTAAGTCGGGTGGCTCAAAGCGGGCTAGCTCAAGGGCATCATCTGCTGAGCTTGTCACTTGCACCATGTAGCCTTCAAGGGCTAGGGTTTCTTGTAGCAGGCAGGCCATGGCTCCGTCTGGCTCAACTACTAAGATGCGTGATATGTGTTTGATTAGCGCCGCCGGGTCTGAATTGTTTTGCAGCATTCCTGCTAAGTTGTGACTCTGACCCTGGCCCGAGCTTGCCGCTTGTAGTTCTTCTTCAATGTTGCTATCTGAAACCCAGAAAGAGCCTTGTCTTTGCTTGGCTACGTTGCGGTGATCGCGGGCCGTGGTTAAGACATCTATGTATGACTGGAATTTTTTGACGGTATTGCTGACGATACCAATTGCAATTGAAATTAAAGGCACACGTCGACGAATACCGCCACGGCCCGTAGAGATCAGGTAACCCCTGGCGATGTCGCCTTTGGGATAGAACCTCGAACTGACGTTATCAAATTGTTGGCAGATTAGTTCAGCTTTTCTTTCGGCCACCTCTGGTCTGGTTACCATGATAAAGTCATCGGCCTCAAGGTGGCCAACAAATTCAGTTTCGTCGGCGCAATCGAGCAAGATTGCTGCCAGCGCCTTAATAAGCTGATCGCCAGCTAGATCGCCGTAGGTTTCGTTATAAACTCTGATTTTATTTAAGTCGAGAGACATAACAGACCAGGCCTTATCTGAATAGAGGCATTGTTCAAGCATGCGACGAATTAGATTGGGGCCCGGTAGTTGCGTTAGTGGGTTTGAAAATTCTTCTTGTCTGCGTCTCAGGTGAGCAAGAACTCTGATAGCAAGCTCATTCTTGTCGATTGGATCACCGAGCACATCGTCTGCGCCATAACGAAAAGCATTGATTCTTTCAGTCACATCGGTAGAGGGATGTAGCAGTACAAGCACCGGGCGTGGTGGCGCAAGCGTTGCTCTAATTTGTTGGCAATATAGCCTGCCATCACCAGAGCTAACCCCGTCAAGTTGATTGGGCAGAATGATGATGTCAGGGTGTAGGAAAGAAAGCAGTTCATTTGCTTCTTCAAATGACGTTACTGCGTGAACTTTGCTGCCGGTTTTTTCTAGTACAGATGAAAATTCAGCAGCCAGTCGGGCTTGATTGATAATGAGAATGACCGGGGTGGGAAGGAGCATTTAATCCCTCCCTCTGGCAGCTTGTTGCTCTAGTGTTGCCGCTGGTAGCTTCACTGTAAAAGTAGTATTGCCAGGCTGGCTAGCAACGCTGATTTGTCCGCCGAGAGCAAGGCACAGAGAGCGGGTTATATAGAGGCCAAGGCCAGTACCTTCCGTTTGTCTAACTAGTGGATTGTCAAGGCGTCCGAATTTTGAAAAGACTTGAGGTAAGTGTTCTTCCGGAATACCTACGCCTTCGTCACTAATTGAGAACTCGACCATCTCTACATCGCTTGAATTGTTCTTTTCTTTCTCTTTTTCCAGCCCTCTGGCCGAAATCGTCACGGTGGTGCCAGCTGGCGAATACTTGATGGCGTTATCGATTAGGTTTGTGAGAATCTGCTCAAGCCTATCGGCGTCAGCCCAGACAGGGGTGAGACCAGCAGGCACGCTCACTATTATTTTGTGATTCTTGGCTTTGTCTGTAAGATTTTGTTGCACTCTTTCAATGGCATCTCGAGGGTCAATGGCGCGAATTGTCAGCTGCAATTTCTTTGATTCGAGCCTGGAGACGGCAAGAATATCTTCTACCAATCTTGTTAGTCGGTCTGCTTGATCTTTGATGATGCCAACATAGCGTCGTTGTTGCGAAACATCGAGCCTGTCGCCTGCTCTTAAGATGGTATCGGCAAAGCCTTTGATGCTAGTAAGGGGCGTGCGCAGTTCGTGCGAGACAGTACTGACAAATTCGGTTTGGGCTTGCTGCAATGAGTTAGCTTGGATTACATATATAATCGTCAAGAAACCCCAAGGTGCGTCTTTTGTTTTGCTTGCCGATGAGTCTGAGAGGGGAAAACGTGAAGCTGGCATAACGAATTCAACGCCAGCCCTAGTTAGTACGGTAACTGGCTTAGGATCGCTCTCGTCTTCTCCAGGCTCTTTAGCCGATTCTTTGTGATTGTCTGGCTCTTCGTGACCATGCCAGTCAACCATTGTGGAAATTTGATGGCCAACAATTTCTTCTATCTCTGCGCCAATCAGTTTGGCGAAAGATGGATTGGTAGTAGTGATTAATCCCGCTAAGTCTGTCACTACAACAGCATCGGCAGAATTAAGCAGAAGGGTGCGATAGATTTCTTCTGACTCAATTGACACGGTTATTTTTTTCACTGCAATTGCGGCTATTCCTGAAATCTAACTTAGCATTAGATATTGGGGCCGATTCGCATTACAACCTATCCTTAAGGTTTAGCGCATTAATTGAACACCTTGCCCTAGTTTCTTATTCCAGATCAGTCAAATCAAGCAGTTCCTTTAGCCGATTCTCGTCGGTGAGAAAGCGATAGCCGATTAGAGCTTCAAAGGCAGTGGCTTGCCTGAGAGTGGTCTGTTCCACATTCCGTCTGAAGCCGGCGGGCTTCAGATTTCGGGCGCGCCTGACGATGTCTAGCTCGTCTTCTGTGAGATTCGGTTTAAGTAGGGCAATTAGTCGAGCTTGTTCTTTCGAATTTACGCGAGAAACAACTTGATCGTGCATTTTTTTTACAGTGACTGAGGCGAGAAGCTCGCGTTCTCGTTCAAATAGTTCAAATACAGCATCACCAAGGTGGGCTAGGCTTCGTAAAGGAATCTCTTTAACTTGCTTTAGTCTGTCTTGTTCGCTGAGCGCTTTATTAAATGATTTGCCAAATAGCATAATATTCTCGCTTAAATAGCGCTATTTCCGCCCAGTGCGTTTGGCCAAGACCTCTGCAAGTGCCTGCCAAGCAAAGTTAGGTAGAGATTGAGCCATGCGACTTAGGCGCCAAGGCTCCTTTAATAAGCGATAAAGCCATTCGCAGTGAAATTTCTGAAAAGTTAAAGGGGCTCGTTTGACAAAACCGGTCCAGACATCAAAGCTACCGCCAACGCCAATCATCACTGCCTGCGGAAATAGGTGTTTGTAATGGTCAATGAAAAACTCTTGTTTCGGTACGCCGAGTGCCACGAGAATCAGTCTAGGTCTCGTTTCTGCCATCCTTTCGAGAATCACTTGCTCTTCAGACTTATCGTAAAATCCATTTTGATAAGCCGTTATTTTGATTCCGGGATGGAGCTTCGGTAGATCTTCAACTAGCTTATTCATCACTTCTGGTCTACCGCCAATCAAGGCTACTTCTTTGCCTAGCCTTGCCGCACTCGCAAGGGCGCTTGCCGCTAGTTCAATACCTGGCAGTCTCTGTACCTTTGAGTTTTTTGCTTGAGCTAGGCGTAGGGCCCAGACCACACCGGCACCATCTGGTACTACTAAATTGGCATTGCGAATGATGCGATCAAGCTCTTTATCTTTTTGAGAGGCAACCACCATCTCGGCATTAATAGTCACTACATGTAGCGCTTGATTCAATTGCCAGGCGCTTTCGATCAGTTCAATCGCCGTGCTTTCATTGACAAGGTCAACGGGGTAACCAAGGACGTGGTCTCTACTTTTTAAGCTTGGCAATGGCATGATTTTTAAGTGGTATCGTCTGTAGTATAAAACCTGTATTTAGGACGCCAGAATTTTAGCTATAAGTCTACGGTTCTGGCAAGCCATTTGTCTGCAATCTTGGGCTTGATTCTTTGCTATTACCGCAAGCTCATTGTAGTTGGTAAGGGCGTCTGCAATTACTTTGGGCCAATCGTTATCATGGATGTCTTTGTTATCTTCTATTTTGGTGAAGGTAAGATTCGGCTGCTTGAATTGGTTCAAAACAATTTCTACTTTCGGATCATACGATATACCAATCACTGGCTTACCGCTAGCAAGAGACATAATTAGTGAGTGCAGGCGCATGCCAATTACCATATCGAGAGATGCTATCAAAGATAACCACTGACTAGGCAAAAGCTTGGTATTTGGTGGTAGCCAGACGGTGCGCTCTTTGCTCTGCCAAAGGTCAACAAAAGACTGGAGAATTGGCCTGTCTTGTTCGTCTTGCAAAGGCAGCATAATTAATATTGCCGAATTATCTAATGAGACTTCTAGGGTTTCTACAAATTTTTTTAAATGGTCTTGACTGAAACCGGCGCCACTGCGCAGCGAAATCCCTATCATGGTAGGTTTGGGTATTGTGCTAGAGCTAGCGCTAGGACGATATTTTGCCAATATGTCTCTTACTGATTCAGGTAAGGCTGATGGTTCAAGGGCCCAGACTGGGTCTGCTGTCTTTATGCTCTTTGGCTTCAAGCCCCACTGTTCAAGCTGTCTATAAGAGTTGTCGTCGCGTACCGAGATTTCCTCAGCTAACCGCAAAAATTGTTTCGTCAGGCCTTGGCTAATGGCTTTTTTTAACGGGCCCAGGCCTTGAGCATACACTAGTATTTTGCTTGCGAAGATGCGAGCCATAGCGATAAGACTGCCATAGTAAATTATTGATTTGAGCGAGTCTGTGTCTTGAAACAGGCCTCCGCCGCCACTGATAAAGAGTCTTGTGCGCGGCAAGAGAGCGATTATATCCTTTAGTTTCCAGCGATTGACAGTTTGCACTGCAAATTGTGTTCTAGTCAGCATTGGGTTATTTGAAAGCACGACAATGTCGCTAGGATTAATATTGGCTGCTTTTATCTCAGTGATAAGTTGCTCTAGTATGGCTTCGTCGCCGAGATTGTCGAAGCCGTAGTAGCCGGATATCAAAACCAGTGAGCGCGCCATAAAATATCTTTCTCTGGAAGCCTTGTCTGTTCCGGATTTTAGCACTTGTGATGCAACCTTTTTTGCGCAGTATATGCATTGGCTATATTGTGCTGCGTGCCGCTTTTGCCATATGATCTATTGATGGCAGCAGATTTAGTTAATATTGATTTGGCCGAAGGCTTGATCACAAGAAATGGTATGCAGGCACTTGGCAGCACTGTGGTTAGTTGGTTTGAAGTTAAACCACGTAGTGCTGATGACCTAATTGCTATCCTTCGCCTTTCATTGTCGCCGAATTCTCAAAAATATGCTTTTTTTCCGGGCTTGCTTGACCTTGAGGCTTTGAGAGAAAACAGGCAAAATGTATTTATCGACTTTTCGGCACTGGCTCATGTGCGCGAGCATGTGGAGAGCGATCTTGTGATTGCCTGTGAAGCTGGCATAACGATTGGTCAGCTGAACAGTTATTTGAGTAATTTTGGTCAACGTTTTCCTGTAGATCTTGGGGCCAACGCCAATGACGTGACGTTGATCGATTTGCTCCTAACTGGTGATGGTGGCTATTTAGAGACTGGTTTTGGTTTCTTACGCAGTCAAATACTTGGACTTGAATCGGTATATGCGGGTGGTCTGGTGCTAAAAAGTGGCGGCCGTGTGGTGAAGAATGTCACTGGTTTTGATGTCACTAAATTAGTTATTGGTTCCAGGGGCGCTTTTGCTTTCCCATACCTAGCCTATTTGCGCCTGGCTGCCATACCAGAGGCCGTTGCAAGTTTTTTAGCGAAGTCAAAGTCGAATGATTCAAGTGAACTACTGGCGGTATCAGCGCGCTTGCTTGCTTCTGGACTGCCCCTTTGTGCTCTAGAGATCGTTGAAGTAGAAACCAACGGAAACGGAAGCGGTAGTACGGAGTGTCAATTGATTGTGCAAGTAGAGGGCCCAGCACGGTTAGTTGTTGATTTGAGTACTCAAATAGAAGCAGAGTTAGCTGCTTTTAAAGTCAAGAAAATAGACAATCTTGAAGCTCAAAAAGTATTGACTTATGCCCTGGCATCGACTGCTGATTATTGTGTAGAAGCTGCTGCATCGCTTTCGCTTTTGCAGGCCTTGCTTGAAAATTTGCGAAACAAGCACAGTGAGAAGTTGCGCGGCAACTTGCGTGTTAGGCCTGCTTGTGGGCGGTTATACTTACACAGCACTAGCAAAAAGCAAGTGGATAGCGATTTAGAATTGCTCACTGGTATTCTTCGCTCTTGCAGACAGCAGGCTGACGGCAGTGCCCTAGCAGGCTGGGAAGCTTTGACACTAGCCGCTCGTTACGGCTCATTTATTGGTAATTCTAAACGTCTAGCTGCCATAGAACCTGCGACTATAGCTTTATACAAGCGAATAAAAGAGAAGTTCGATCCGAGTTTGTGTTTAAATCCGCAGGCTAATTTTACAGGCTCGCAACATGACTGAAACCAATTTTTCAAACTCAAGTTCTGTTATCGAGATCAGCGATGGTTCTGCTAAGCTCAGTAGAGACCTGCTAGATAGTTGCATCCATTGTGGTCTTTGCTTACCAGCTTGCCCCACTTATTTGGCCACTGGTAGGGAAATGGAATCGCCCCGTGGGCGGATTTATTTGCTTTCGAAGTGGCAGGAAGAAGGCGGCGAGCTAGCACCACGTGCAATAGAACATCTAGAGTCTTGTCTCGGATGTCTTGGCTGTCAGACCGCCTGTCCCTCTGGGGTCAAGTATGAGGCCATTCTTGACCAAGCGCGACCTCATCTGGCTGCTCGCCGGAATTGGTTGACACGGCAGATTATGCGTTTTTCTTTTAGTCAGCTCTTGCCTTACTATGGTCGTTTGAAAATATTGGGTTCGGTACTGCGATTGGTACAAACGCTCAAGCTTGATGGTTTTGTAGCAAACCTTCCTTTTGTTGCTAAAGGCCCACCGCTATTGCGTAAGATCACTGATTTTCAGATGTTTACTCCAACTGTGGCTAAACATTTGCCTTTGCCTAAGAAGTCATGGAAAGCTGGTGTCAAAACTGGCAATGCTCAATTGTTCAGCGGTTGTGTCATGGATGTCTTTTATAATCACGTTAACCATGCCGCTCTGCGTCTTATGGTTAGGCAAGGAACTGTAGTTGAAGTGCCGGTACAGACTTGCTGTGGTGCTCTGGCTTTTCATGCGGGAGAGTTAGATATAGCAACCAATTTGGCAAAGCAAAATATAGATTTATTCGCTGCATCAGAAGAAAAAATTGTTGTTACTTCTGCTGGTTGTGGCGCCATGCTCAAGCACTATGGTGATTTGCTTGAGGGTGATGTGGTCTACAAAGAACGTGCTCTTTTGTTTTCGAAAAGAGTGCAAGACATTTCTGAAAATCTGGCGTTAGGAAAATTTCCTGTTATGGCAGGTACTGCTCAAACTGATCGGGATAATTCTCATATTGTTTATCATGCAGCTTGCCATCTGGCCCATGCTCAAGGGGTTCGGGTGCAGCCCCAAGAGCTGTTAACCGCGGCTGCGGCAAGTACTGGTGCTCATCTTTATGACTTGCCTGAAGCAGAGCATTGTTGTGGTAGTGCAGGCATCTATAACCTACTCAATACGGCTCTTAGTTTGAAAGTGTTGGATCGCAAGATGAACTTTATAGAAGAATCGGGTGCCGACGTGGTTGTCACGAGTAATCCGGGCTGTCTGCTTCAACTTGAAGCTGGGGTTAAGGCCCGTGGGCTCAATGTCAAGGTCAAGCATTTGGCCGAAGCCTTAGACGATGCCTTTGCCAATTGACTGGTTGTCGATAAACAATCATTAGAAGCTCAATATCTTGGGCTTTTCGCTCGCCGATAAGACTATAATTTTTCTTTGGCAGCTATATGAAAGGTCAGATTAGTGACTACCCTTGTTCCGCACCGCAAAGTTGAACTGTTCGAGAACGATATTAGTGATGAGCGTCTTAAGCACTACTTGAGCAAATCGGTTGTGGCAATTGACACTGAGACCCGTGGCCTTATATTTAGACGTGATCGCCTCTGTCTGATTCAAATTTGTGACGACGAAGGTGTGGTTAGTTTTGTTCGCTACAAAACGGCAGAAGATCTAGATCCTACGATAGAGTCGAATGTGAAGAAGCTCTGCCAAGCGCATAGTGTACTTAAGCTTTTCCACTTTGCTCGTTTTGATGTTGCTGTGCTCAAATACTATCTAGGCATTCAGGTTGCTCCTATCTTTTGCACAAAGATTGGCTCTAAGCTAGTGCGCACCTACACTGACAAACATGGCCTCAAAGATCTTGTTAAAGAACTTTTGGGTATTGAACTTGATAAGTCGAATCAAACAAGCGATTGGGCTCAACTAGACTTAACTGATGATCAAATTGAGTATGCCGCTAATGACGTGCGCATGCTGCTGCCTCTTTATACAAAAGTTTTGGCCATGCTGGAGCGAGAGAAGCGCTTAGAGCTAGCGCAAAATCTATACTTGGCATTACCCACAATTTGTGAGCTTGATATCTTGGGGTGGACTGGCATTTTTGAGCATTAGCTCTATTTCTTTCTTGACTAAATTTGATGATCAAGTGTTTGAAGTAACTGTAAGTAGCAACCAATAGGAACAGAGAAACCGCAATGGAAAAGCTAATCTACGAGAAGTCACAAGCTGGCAGAAGAACTGAAATTCTTCCTAATAGCGGAGTGCCGCGCAAAGCTCTTGATACGCTCATTCCTAAAGGGTATGTCCGCGAAACAGCGGCAGCTCTTCCTGAGGTTAGTGAGCTAGAGGCTGTGCGACACTTCGTCAAGCTTTCTCATTTAAACCATTGCATCGACACTGGCTTCTATCCGCTAGGCTCGTGCACGATGAAATACAATCCGAAGATTAATGATGCTATGGCCTCTCTTGAGGGCTTCAGAGAGCTGCATCCAAATCAGCCTGAAGACCAAGTGCAAGGTGCTCTTGAGTTACTCTATTTACTCGAAAAGTCAATCTCAAATATTGTAGGTTTGCCAGCCGTTACTCTGCAACCAGCCGCCGGTGCCCATGGGGAGATGACAGGATTGCTTTTGATCCGCGCTTATTTTGAATCCAAGGGTGAGCACAAGCGACGTACCGTAATCGTACCTGATACCGCTCATGGTACCAATCCTGCCACCGCTGCATTGGCTGGTTTTGACGTTGTAGAGATTAAGAGTAACGCCCGTGGCTTGGTTGACATTGAGGCATTAAAGGCGGTTCTTGGCCCAGATACCGCTGCCATCATGTTGACCAATCCGAATACATTAGGCTTGTTCGAAGAAGAAATTATGACAGTGCAAAAGCTGGTGCATGAAGCAGGTGGGCTGCTGTACTACGACGGTGCGAACTTGAATGCCATCATGGGGCTAGTTAGACCTGGCGATATGGGCTTTGATGTTTGTCACCTCAATTTGCACAAGACTATGTCTACTCCTCATGGCGGTGGCGGTCCTGGTGCTTGTGCCGTGGCCTGTCGAGATATTTTAGAACCCTTCTTACCTAAGCCGGTGGTTAAGAAAAACGGCGATCGTTATTCTCTTGATTGGGATAGGCCACAGTCTATGGGCAAAATTAAGGGCTTCTATGGTAATTTCGGCATTTTGGTGCGAGCCTATGCCTATATCTTGGCTCACGGAAAAGGCGGACTCTGTCAGGTTTCTAAAGACGCTATTCTTAACGCTAACTATCTCAAAGTGAAGTTGAGCCGCTCCTTTACAGTTGCCCATGAACAGCCTTGCATGCACGAATTTGTATTATCTGGCGTGAAGCAAAAAGAGCGAGGTGTTTCTACTGCTCAAATGGCTAAGCGCTTGCTCGACTTTGGTGTGCACGCGCCGACGGTGTACTTCCCCTTAGTTGTGCCTGAAGCGATGATGATTGAGCCTACTGAAACCGAAGCAAAAGAAATGCTCGACCGCTTCGCCGATATTATGTTGCAAATTGATAGAGAAACAATTGATTCGCCTGATATCGTGCGCAACGCCCCGACAAATACACCAGTGGGTAAACTTGATGAAGCTACAGCAGCGCGCAAGCCTAACCTGCGCTGGAGCCCTAATTGAATTTGCGCCCAATTAGAAATTAGACAATGCTGTCAAATTCCATGGCCAATTTTAGGTAGGTCATGCGCTCTTTGATGCGAGCAATTTCTTTTTTTGTACCTTTTATTGGTACAAGACCGCATAGCGCCACCAAGTTAATAAACATCAGAGGAGTGGCCGCTATCATCATCTTGGCCAGTTCATCGCCAGCGAACTCTACGTAGCACTTTACTGTAATAAACAGGCCAATCATGTTGGTGACAAGAAAAACGATGTAGTGCAAAACAAGAAAGATACGCTCTCTTAGCTCCGCAGCCATAAGAGACGCCATTTCGGCTCTCATCTCAGGAGGGATTGACCTGTTCTGCCGTTTGTTCTTGGCAAAAGCAGGGGTAGACTTATTCGTAGACTGAGCAACCCGTTCATTAATGGCATTTGAACTTTGTATTGCCGCCTTGCTGATCGTTGGGTCAAAGCTACCTTGGCCGAAATGCGATTGCATTCTAGGAGCCCCACAATTGCCGCAGAACTTAGAGAGAACTTCGATCGCTGCAGAACAATGCATACAAGCGAAAGTGGTGGGAGCTGATGGAAACATCGTTGTGGCCAAGTCAAAACCTCATCTAGTTAGAACATCTAGTTTGCGGTAGCAAGCTCTTGAAATTACATTTTGAGGCTAACTAGCCGATTTTTGCACGTGCCTAGAAAATTCTTAAGAAAGTAGGGGGCTGTCAGTGGGTAAAACCGTCAAAAATGGGCTTTTTTTTGAAGAGTTTGTAAAGTACTTGGTTTAGCGCAGGGAGTTGGTCAGTGAGGCCGCCGACTTGATTAGCTTGATAGCTGCACTGCGGTTGAATTTACCATCAGTAAATACTTCTCTAAATATGGCTTGACCAAGGAATTGATTGTTTTTCATCAGCAGACGATGGGCAAAAGGCATTGCTGCATCCACAAAGTTGAATTTAGGATTGATTGCTAGGGCAATGCCTTCGAGGGTAAGCAGTGCTCTCATTACATAGGTGAACTCAGAGGGCAGGCTAAAGGGATAGGCAAAGCAGACTTCAGAGAAATCAAACAGCATTTTTCGGAAGCGCACTTTGTTCATGCCTTCAGCAAAACGGGCATCAATAATTGGCGTCAGGTCACGGCAAAGCGCGTCTCTATCAGCTTCTGGCTTGAGGAAGCCCATACCGACAAAGTCATCTACGAGGTCGCGATATTCTCGTTGAATGGTGTGCATGAAGGCGTTGATCATGTGTTGCTTTAGCTCGGGGCTGATGCGACCCACCATGCCAAAATCGAAAATTCCTACTCGACCGTCTTCCATTATGCGCATATTACCCGGGTGAGGGTCAGCGTGGAAGAAGCCTTCTTCTAAAAGTTGTCGCAGGTAGAAGTTAGCACCAGTTTTAGTGATTTCTTCAGCATCTAGACCCATAGCGGCAATGCCAGCCGCATCGTTTATTGGGATGCCTGATACGTATTCGATGGTGAGAACTCTACGGCCAGTCAATTTCCAGATTATGCGAGGAATATAAATGCTGTCGAAATTGCGGTAAGAGCTTCTGAACACATCGGCGTTACGGCCTTCGCGGATGTAGTCAATTTCTTCAAATATTGTTTTGGCAAATTCGTCAACAATTCCGGGCCAATCAGTATGACGACACAGGCTTGGGTACTGCATTACTTCATCCGCTACAGCGGCAAGAATTTGCACGTCCATGACAATAATGGAGCTAAGATTCGGTCTCTGAACTTTAACGACTACATCCCGGCCATCTTGCAGTTTGGCTTTGTAGGCCTGGGATAAACTGGCAGCAGCTATGGGGACATTGTCAAACTCTTTGTAGAGATCTTCTGGTTGACCTCCAAGTTCTCGCAAGATTGTAGCCCGGGCGATTTCTGTTGGAAATTGGTCGACGTTTTCTTGTAGCTTGGTCAACTCCAGCATCGCCGGAAGGGGTAAGAGGTCTGCCCTCGTGGAGAGTGTCTGACCGATTTTGACAAAGGTTGGGCCTAGGCCATTTAAGCGTCGGCATAGCCAGCGGCCTAACTCCCGATATTCTTCATAGTCTTGATTTGAGAGGGCTGCTTCCTCGATGTCATCAACTACGTCACCTTGAAGAGCTCGCTCGAACTCTTCAGCGTGAAACTTAGAGAAGCCTTTTACCGACCAGATGATTGTCCAGACAATTGGCACAACGCGATAGGCGGCTTTCCAGCCCTGCAATTTAGCGATGCGGTGAAAAACTTTGATTGTTGAGAGCAAAAGCCTGAAGGCGCTGACATCTCTGAAGCTCTCCCTGATTGGGTTGAACTCACTTGGGTTGAAATCTATGCTGCTTTTTTCTTGAATTGTCACTAAATCTGCATGCCATTGCCAGGAGCTATTGGACTTACTAAGTGTATAGCCTTATTGTATGTTGTCAGCAGGAAAGAGCAGAAATTTAAGATTCATGTGACATTGCTTAAATGTCGAAAATCACAAGTGAGGGGTTTTCGAGGGTTAGTGACGCTTATTGATTATCAGTTGCTGCATTTGGATGATTTCTTTCACCCCTTTATTGGCCAGCAGCATCAAATCACCTAACTTAGCGGCGTCGTAGGGCTTATTCTCTGAAGTCATTTGTAGTTCCAGAATCTTTCCAGACTCAGTCAAGACAATATTGCTATCCATCTCGGCTTGCGAATCTTCGCTGTAGTTGGGGTCCAGTAATAGCTGCCCGTTCAATTGCACAACTGATACGGCCGCCATATGCTCGGTAATTGGTAGCTCATCGAATACACCGGCTTTGCGCAGTTTGGCCAAAGCATCATAAAGTGCCAAGAATCCACCACAGATTGATGATACACGGGTACCTGCATCAGCTTGCAGAACGTCGCAGTCAATTGTGATAGTGCGCTCACCTAGAGCGCGGCGGTCAATCACGGCCCTCAAGCAGCGGCCAATTAGGCGTTGAATTTCATTGGTTCTTCCAGACGCCTGGCCTCTGGTCACTTCCCTTTGGGAGCGTTGCAAAGTCGAACCAGGCAGCATTGAATACTCTGCCGTAACCCAACCTTCGCCTTTACCGATCAAGAATGCTGGCACTCTTTCTTCAATTTTGGCTGTACAAAATACTTTGGTATCACCAATCTCGACAAGTACAGACCCGTCTGCGTTCTTGGTGAAATTTCTTGTAAATTTGACCGGTCTTAGCTGGTCCCATTGTCGGCTGTCGCGCCGCTTATACATCAAATACTCGCTTTCTAGTCGAAGCAAGATCTAAGTATATAACGTCGAGGCCCTTGTTAGGCAATTAGTTTCGACCGAAACGCAGTCTGTTAACTTGGGCAGTTCCAGTTACGACCAATTGTTTGCCAGAAGTAACTTTTAGATCGGTAAAGCTGAAATGGATGTCATCTGATTTGGTGCCAAGGTTAGAGAGACCGTTGATCTTCTTCACTATGATTTCTGAGAGTTGTGGCGAGATTTCTTGGCCTGCTGTCATTAGTTTGGTATCACCTAGTTGCACCCAGCCGTCTTGAATTGAAAGCTGACTCTCAAGTTGTGCTGCCAGTGGAACTGCTAGTTGGCCTAGGCCAGCCTTACCTTCGGCGGTCATACTGACTTTATTGTTGCGACCAAGAATGACAGAGGCTCCAGTCATAGTTAGGCCAAAATTTCCTCCAGCGGCCCCGAGCAATCCCGCCAGCATGCCGCCTTTCTTTGTTACGGTGTATGAAAGTTTTTCAAGAGTACTAGGTGCTTTCAAATATTTGTTCAAACTATCTTGACTCACAAGCGCCGTGACTTGAGCAGTAGCGGGGCTAGTAAATTGCAGCACTCGTTGATTGAGAAGTAGACCAGTGTCAAACTTGAGCGCCCCCTGAGTGGTAAGGGTGAGCTTGTCGACAATGAAGTCTTCCATATTGCCGCCTTTGACCTCAACGTCTAAAGATTTCAATTCACCCAAATTGAGATCCATGTTGCGGGCGACTAGATGAATATTGTCACAAGCGCCTCTTGCGAACTGGCCATCTTGCATATCAATTTCTAGTTTGCCAAAGCTACCCGAGTTGATATCGACAAACGATAAGGTGGGAGCACTAAGAGCTTGGGTTCCTTGTTGAGGTATCTGCTGCATCTGCATCTGTGCGTCTTGGGCGCTTACAGGCTGCAAGCGAACAAATGTTGAGCAGCACAGTGTTGAGAGACTAATTGAAAGAGCCAGTATTCTTTTGAGCTTATGCATGACAATACCTTTTTAGTTCAAAATTCTAAAGACCACGTTGGTCCTTCATATGTTCCGTACTAGTATGGGTCATCAAAAAGCCCTCTCAGTTTCCTGAAAGGGCTTTCTAATTTTTTCTACTAACGAAAATCTAGTGAGATTCGGTTGTAGTAGCCGTTGTTGTGGAAGTTTCGGCTGATGGTGTAGCAGTTGTAGTGCTAGTTGTAGCAGCATCAGTACCAGTTGTGGTGGTAGTGGTGGTCGCTGCATCTGTGCCAGTACCAGTGGTACTGGTGCTGGTGCTTGTTGTCTCGGAACCACCACCACTGCAAGCAGCGAGGGAAGTTACGAGGGCCAAGCTTGCGCCTGCAAGGGCTAGGTTTCTCAAAGTAATCATGCGGTCGATTCGTCTCCTTCTAATCCTGATGAGTTATTGTCAACGACAGCTCTCTCAGAGTGACAATGGTGGCAAAGCTAGTAAATTTCGCCCACCTGAAATCGTTTGAATTATACAGCCTACTAATTGCATTTCTGCCTCTTGGAAAGGGCTATTGTAAATATCAGTGCTTATTTTTGCTGCAATCTTTTTGCATCGGCATTACAAAAGGCCAATTGCGCCATCAGCGGGGGGTCAATCAGATATAAGACTTTTGCCAGTCATTTCAGTGGGCTTATCTATTCCCATGATGGCAAGAAGTGTAGGGGCTACATCGGCAAGGCCGCCAGGTGTGAGTTTTCTCATGGAGTTGTTTGCTAGCTTAAGCGGATCACATTCTGGGGTTTGGAAGCTTGCCACCACTAGTGGTACTGGGTTTGTCGTGTGGGCAGTGTGGGGTTCGCCGGTTTTGTAGTCAAGTAATTGCTCAATGTTGCCGTGATCGGCTGTGACTACGAGGGTACCATTGGCTTCTTGAACGGCTGCAAGCAGCGCGGCAAAGGCAAGGTCTACCGACTCTACAGCGGGCACAGCCGCGTCCATAATACCTGTGTGGCCCACCATATCGGGGTTGGCGAAATTCAGTACGATGAATGGGTGCTTACCACTCTTTATTGCTTGGCAGGCCAGTTCGCAAACCTGTGGAGTGCGCATTGCTGGTGCCAAATCATAGGTTGCTACTTTTAAAGAGGGAATTAATTGTCTCTCTTCACCAGGTAGCTGTATTTCTTTGCCGCCGTTGAAGAAATAGGTGACATGGGCATATTTTTCTGTTTCAGCAGTGTGGAATTGGCCGATATGGTGGCAGGAGATTACCTCTGGCAGAGTATTGTGCAAATCTTGTGAAGGTAAAACTTCTGGGCTGAAAGCTATCGGGAGGTTGAGAGTTGAATCATATTCAGTCATGCAAACGTAATAGATCGACGGCAAGAGCGGTCTGGCAAATTCGTTGAAGTCGCTCTGAGTCAGCACCCGTGATATTTCACGAACCCTATCTGGTCTGAAATTGAAGCAAATTACACTATCGCCATCCTTTATAGGTATGGCATTGATAATTTGCGGCGTGACAAATTCGTCGCCAACATTATTCGCGTAAGAGTTTTCTACTGCCTCGACGGCGCTTTCTGCCTTTGTACCTTCTGACAACACTAGGGCTTTCCAGTATATTTCCACTCTGTCCCAGCGCTTGTCGCGGTCCATTGCGTAGTAGCGGCCGCAAACTACACCGATTTTTCCCAAGCCGACTAGCTTTTCGTCGAGTTCCCGCATAAAGCGCTTGGCTGAGCGGGGAGGGGTGTCGCGCCCATCTAAGATCGGATGAACCACTAGTTCTTTGATCTGGTGGCGGCGAGCAAATTCTAAAAGAGCGTCAAGGTGATCTGGGCTGGAATGAACGCAACCGTCAGAAACCAAACCTAATATGTGAAGTACCCCACCGCTGCGCTTAACATTCTCGGCTGCCGCCACTAGGGCTGGATTATGAAAGAAGGTGCCATCGGCTACTGTGTTTGAAATCAATGTAAGCTTTTGGGTCACTATGCGACCGGAGCCAATAGTCAGATGTCCTACCTCTGAATTGCCCATAAGGCCTGATGGAAGGCCTACATATTGGCCTGAGGCTTGCACTTGGGTGAAGAGATATTTAGATTTCAACAGGTCATAGTTAGGTGTTTTAGCCGCCAAAATGGCGTTACCTCTCTTTTCGCTAGTAATTCCCCAACCATCTAATATTGCTAAAACAACCGGTCCCATAATTTTAAAAAACCCTATTACTATCTTGAATTGAGTAAGATTCTAGTGCATTTTTACTTAGTAGAACTATAGATAAATCTGACCGCTTTTTTCTTTGAACCACATACGGTGCCTAATCAGCAATGGACGAACCCAAAAAAGTGATTGCTTCCACAGGTCTGGCTCCGGACGGTTCTGGTTCGGTTACCCAAGAGGAGCATGATAATTGGATTGCCGAAGTCTCTCATGAATTAAGACTGCCACTTGCCAATATCAAACTGTTAGTCGAAACCTTGATAGATGGTGCCGTAGAAGAGCCGATTACGGCAATGAGGATGCTCAACCGTACTAAAGAAGAGGTGATTCGATTACAAAATCTAGTCAACGACTTGCTTTCTCATGAGAAGCTGCAGAACGGAAGAGCTGGGGACGATATGAGATTCTCTCGGGTTAATATTCAGCGCCGGGCTGAATCGTGCTTAGAGACAACTCGTGAGTTGGCCGACGAAAAAGGGGTGACATTGAAGTCTATGGTGGAAAGCGGATTTGAACTTTTGGCTAATGAAGAACAGATAGACCAGGTTCTTATCAACTTGGTGGAAAATGCCATTAAATTTACTCCCGCCGGCGGCTTTGTTGTGGTCCGTGCCGGCGGACCTCCGCCCTTTCTTGAAGTTGAAGATAGCGGTATTGGCATGGCTGAGGCTGAGATACCCAAGATATTCCAACGCTTTTATCGTGTTGATCGTGGTCGTACTAGAGGCAGCACAGGGCTAGGTCTCTCAATTGTTAAGCACATCGTTGATCTGCACGGTGCTAAAATCGCCGTGACATCTAAAGAAGGTTCAGGTTCAAAGTTCAGAATTGAATTTCCCTAAAGAGTAAGTATGTCCAGCAAAATTAAAATTCAGATTGTAGACGACGATGAGACCATCGTTGAGACTCTTACCTATAACCTTACCCGCCATGGGTTTGATGTTCACGCTTGCAACAATGGTGCATCTGGTCTAGCTCGTTTTGCTGATGCCTTGCCTGATTTGGTCATTCTTGATTGGATGCTACCCGATATGAAGGGGCCCGATATTTGCGCCTTGATTAGAGAGCAATCACCGGATATACCCATTCTAATGCTGACAGGAAGGTCGGCTCCAGCAGACATCGCCCACGGACTTTCTCGCGGAGCTGATGATTATTTAGTTAAACCTTTCAGCATGGTCGAACTTTTGGCTCGGCTGGAAGCACTTATTAGACGCACTCTCAAAGACAAGGCTCGTTCCGCTAAAGGCCGCATTGAACTCGGGTCTCTCTTGCTCGACGAAGACGCAAGGCGCGTGGTTTATCGCGGCAAAAATATTGAACTATCCCCGCGTGAATTTAAGCTACTCAAGGTGCTGATGCAGAATGTTGGCCGAGCGCTTTCTACTGAGGCGCTGTTAGATAGAGTTTGGGGCACTGATTTTGACGGGGATGTAAAAACTGTTGCGGTGCACGTTAGATGGCTTAGACAAAAGCTTGAACTAGACCCAAAGGTGCCTGTTTTGCTCGAAACCGTCCACCGCTCTGGCTATCGTTTGAACATGCCCAACGACTGATATAGGGGAAAGTTAGTGAAAACAGAGTCGATAACACTAATAAAAGAAGAAGTGCTGACCCTTGGTCGGATGGTTGAAACGACTGTCTATGAAGTAACTAGACTGCTCAAGGGAGATAGAAAGGCTGATTTGGCCATGGTTGAGCGGCAGGAAGAAGAGATTAATAGACTCTGTCAAGAAATTGAAGAGAAGTGTGTTGATTTGCTGATGGAGAGAGACTCATTTGGAGCTAAAGAGATTCGAGCTCTAGTCAGTATTCCTTTAATCGCGGCCAAGTTTGAGAGATTGGCTGATCATGCCAATCGTGTAGCGCGGTTTGCTAACTGGGCCAATGAAGACGAAATTGAAATTCCCGAGGAATTGCCGAAAATGGCCGCTACTGTCTATCACATGGTGCAGGAACTACTACTTTGCTTCCTGACTGATTCAGCCAGTAAAGCCAAGGAGATTCTAGCCAGTGATAACACAGTCGACTATTTGCATGATGTCTTGTCGAAGAAATTGCTTTCCAACTTAGGTGAGCAAGAAAGTGCTCATGCCCAAATGCGCGCTCAGTTTCTCTTCTGCTCGCGCTTCCTTGAGCGTATGGGTGACGCCTGTACATCGATTGCTAAGCGTGTGTATTTCCTTTCTACAGGCGAGCGAATCTTTAACTGATGCCTGTAATAGTTCTAGCCGGAGAAGAAGACTTTCAACTTTATCGTCGCTTAGACGCGCTTAAAGCAGAGTTGCTTGACCCGGCATGGGCTAGCTTTAATTACAGTCGCCTTGATAATCCTAGTGCTCAAGAAGTAACGGAGCAAGCCGCCTCTTTGCCCTTTGGTCCAGGAAACAAACTTATCATTATTGACCGCTGTGATTGGTTTGCGAAGAAGCGCTCGAGTTCTAGCAGCCCTTCTAAAGATGAAGGTAATAGCAAAAAAACAGCAAAGAGCAAAGACTCTGTCAATGAAGATACTCTAGATGCAGCCCTGTCTTCCGTACATCCAAGCACTTTTATAATTTTTGTCAGCACAAGTAATTTTGATACTACTCTTAGGCTCTCTAAGCTAGTATCAAAGTATGCCAAGCTTGAGTCTTTCCCACGGGAAAAAGTTTGGGCCGGTTCAACTAGTCCTAAGTTGCAGCAGTGGTGCCAGAAAGAAGCGAAGCACTTTAATGCCACCATTGAAAATGAGGCGGCTGACTATTTGATCGAGGGACTGGAAGCCAATCTGCGGCAGATCTCTTCTGAGATTGAAAAGGCCGCAATCTATATTTTGCCCAAGACATTTATTTCCCTCGATATCATTCGCCAACTAAGTCCTCATCATTCGAGTGTCTTTAGCGTCGCTGAACACTGGTTGGCTGGTGACACCCAAAAAACCCTTTTGACTTTGCGCGAGCTGTTGAGTCATCAGAATGCTATGCAGATATTGGCGACTATGCAAACTATGATTAGCAAATGGGTGCAGATTAAGCTCTTATGTGAAACATATAATAAAGAGTCGAGTTTCGGGCCCGGGATTAAGCGGCGCGAGCTACCTCCGCAAGAGCTTGCCAAGCTTTTGGCTTCAGATATCAAAGGTGGGAATTCTTTTGTTTTGGAAAAGGATGTAAGAAGGTTGTCGCACGCTTCTGTAGAGTTTCTCGTTGATAGTCGCATTGAATTGACCAAGTTAGAGCATCTTGTAAAAACTGGACAAATGCCTGATAGTCATGCTCTTGAGCTGTTCTTCTTGCGTTCCCCCAGGCAGCTAAATCATAAAAATAGAAGGTAGTAAGTGGCTGACTCTCAATACGTTCTCGAAGACATGGGCGCGAAAGATACTTGGCGCGTTTTTCGCATGATGGCAGAGCTTGTCGAAGGATTTGACGAAATGTCGCAGATTGGGCCTGCTGTCTCAATTTTTGGTACGGCGCGCTGTAAGCCCCATGATCCCGTTTATGTTTTGGCTGAGACTATTGCCAAGAAGTTAGCTGATAAAGGATTTGCAGTCATTACAGGCGGTGGGCCCGGGGTTATGGAAGCTGGCAACAAAGGGGCACTCTCTGCCGGTGGTGCATCTATCGGCTTGAATATCAGCCTGTCACATGAGCAAAGGCCCAATAGTTACCAGACTAAGTCGCTTGATTTTCGCTACTTCTTTGTGCGCAAACTGATGTTTGTCAAGTATGCCGTTGCTTTTGTTATTTTGCCGGGTGGTTTCGGCAGTCTTGATGAGCTTTTCGAAACAGTCACCTTGATTCAAACCAAGAAGATAAAGCGTTTTCCAATGTTTTTGGTTGGGTCGAAGTTTTGGAGCCCACTCTTAGATTGGCTCAGATCTGAAGTGATTACTCGTGGCTTTTTGACTGAAGATGAACTTGACTTGTTGATCGTGGTTGATGAGCCTGATGAATTAGTTGACCACATCGTCTGGTGCAACAATGAGAAATGCTACCTCACCCCTGAAGGGTTGCGAGGTCGTGTAGCTTTAGTAGACGGTCAACCAGAGGGCATTAAGGACGTCGATTCTAGCGGCACCGTCGACAACCTTATTGATAAGCCTGGAATAGAAATTTAGCCGGTCATTTGCTACCAGTCCCTCATTAAGGAATGTGGTAATAATCCTTAGTATTGCCTAGAGCATGCCTATAATTTGGTGCTGAATGACACTTGAATTTATTTGCCGCTCTTAAGGAGACATGGCCTTGAAGATTGCTGTTTGCGTTAAAGCCGTGCCAGACACGGAAACTAAAATTGCCATAGCTGCAGACAAAAAGAACATCGACTACACTGGTGTTCGCTTTATTACCAGCCCCTATGATGAATTTGCAATAGAAGAAGCTCTCAAACAAAAAGAGAAGCATGGCGGAGATACCACTGTAATTGCTTTGGGCGGTGCTGAATGTACTGATGTGCTGCGCGATAGCCTTGCTCGCGGAATAGACAGTGCTGTGCACTTAAACGATGCCGATTTTGCCAATCTCGATACTTTGTCTACAGCTAAAGTATTGGCAGCTGCAATTAAAGATGGCGGCTACGATTTAGTGTTCTGTGGTCATCAGGGTGCTGGTGGCGACAACAGTCAAGTACCTTCAATGTTGGCTGAGCTGCTTGGCTGCGCTCAAACGACTATGGTGCTTAAACTCGAAGTTGAAGGTACTACTTTCAAGGCCGAACGCGAAATTGAGGGAGCACACGAATCAGTGGAAGGCACATTGCCAGCGGTGATTAGCTGTCAAAAGGGCTTGAATGAGCCACGCTATCCTGGTATCAAAGGCGTGATGGCTGCTCGTCGCAAAGAAATCGCTGTCAAAGACGCAACTGCGCTTGGAGTGAAAGGGACTGTTGGTGCTGCCAATGTCAAAGTGCGTATCAAAGAAATGATGTTGCCACCAGATCGTCCTCAGGGCCGCAAAATAGAAGGCGACGTTGATAGTCAAGTTAAAGAGTTGGTCAGTTTGTTGCACAGTGAAGCTCACGTGCTTTAGAAACTGCAAGATAATTTCTTAGGAGAATAAAAAAATGTCGCAAGGCTATCTAGTTTTTGTCGAACAACGCAATGGCCAACTAAGAAAAGCCTCTGTTGAGGCTCTTTCTGAAGCAAAACGTCGGGCCCAAAGTGGTGAGAGTGTCACTGCCTTTTTGGTAGGCAGTGGAGTAAAGGCTCTGGCTGCTGAAGTGGCAAAGTACGAACCGACCTCTATTTTAGTTGCTGATGGCGACCAATTCGCCAGCTATTCAACTGAAGCCTTTACCGCCGCTGCTGCTGAGGCCGTGAAAAAGAGTGATCCTCGCTATGTTTTCGCTGCACACACGGCCATGGCTAAAGATTTTATTCCTCGCGTTGCAGCCCGTCTTGATGCTCCTTGTATCGCTGATGTGATGGCCTTGCAACAAGAAGGCTCGAGTCTTTTGCCAGTGCGCCCGATGTACTCAGGTAAGTGCTGGGGTGTCTATGAGATTGATGCACCACTTTCATTCATAACACTTAGACCAAATGTTTTTGCCGTCAATCAATCAAGCGGTTCTGCTGGTGCTGTGGAAGATTTGACCGTAGCAGCCGATAAAGTTAGCGCTAAGGTTGTGGCTGTTCATGCCTCTGAAGGCGCTAAAGTAGAGCTGTCTGAAGCGGCAATAATTGTTGCTGGTGGGCGTGGTATTAAGGGCCCAGAAAACTGGCCAGTTTTGCAGTCTCTTTGCGACGCTCTTGGAGCGGCTCTAGGAGCTTCACGTGCTGTCGTCGATGCTGGCTGGATCGATCACCAATTCCAAGTAGGCCAGACCGGTAAAACTGTCAGCCCGCAACTTTATTTCGCTTGCGGAATATCAGGAGCCATTCAGCATTTAGCCGGTATGTCTTCTTCTAAAGTAATTGTGGCAATCAACAAAGATCCTGATGCACCGATCTTCAAATTTGCCAATTACGGTATCGTTGGTGATGTTCTAGAAATAGTTCCTAAGCTCACCAGCGAAGTACGCAAGTTGCACGAGCATAACTAAAATCTAGTTGTTAACGGCTTCAATGATAAAAAGCAGAGCTGCAAGTCAGCTCTGCTTTTTAGTTAGTCTTGTTCAGCTTTTTAAAGCGTAGCGGTTTTCAACATAGTCGTTGACTAGCTTGATGAAGTCTTGCGCTAGATTCGGCCCACCTAATGTGGTGAAATGTTTGCCATCAATATAGACCGGTGCGCGTGGCTCCTCTCCAGTGCCAGGAAGAGAAATACCGATATCAGCGTGCTTAGATTCGCCAGGGCCATTGACGATGCAGCCCATCACCGCTACCTTCAGTTCTTCTACTCCAGGATATTGCTGCTGCCAACGAGCGCGTTCTGCCGTTAGATGCTCTTGAATGTCTTGGGCCAATTCTTGGAAAACAGTGCTTGTCGTTCTGCCACAGCCTGGGCAAGCTGTCACTTGTGGATTGAAAGAGCGGATACCCAGTGATTGCAGAATTTGCTGGCAAACTCTCACTTCTTGGTCTCGAGCGGCACCAGGAGCTGGTGTAAGACTTACGCGAATGGTATCGCCAATACCTTGAGCTAGCAATACTGATAGCGCGGCGGTGGATGCCACAATGCCTTTCATGCCCATGCCTGCTTCTGTCAGTCCGAGATGCAAGGCATAGTCGCAGTTCGCTGCTAAGCGAGTGTAAACGCTAACAAGATCCCGTACTTCTGAAACTTTGGCAGAAAGAACAATTTGTCCTTTGCTAAGACCATACTTTTCTGCCACCGCCGCTGATGACAAAGCACTTTCGACAATGGCATCAATCAATACTTCGTGTCCATCCTTAGGTTCTGGCAGTAAAGCATTTTCGTCCATCATCTTTGCCAATAGCTCTTGGTCGAGTGAGCCCCAGTTGACGCCGATACGCACTGGCTTCTGCCATTTGAGAGCAGCTTCTACCATGGCTCTGAAGTTGCCGTCATGCTTCTCACCCCGGCCTACATTGCCAGGATTGATACGATATTTTGCCAATAGTTTGGCGCAATCATGAAACTCAGAAAGTAGCAAGTGTCCGTTATAGTGAAAATCGCCCACCAGCGGTGTGTCGTAGCCTCGCTTCTCAAGCAAGCTAACGATTTTGGGCACAGCTTTGGCAGCTTCTTTTGTGTTGACCGTGATGCGCACAATTTCTGAGCCAGCGTCAGCTAGCTCAATAACCTGATCTGCGGTGGCCTGGGGGTCTTCAGTTGGAGTATTGGTCATAGATTGAACCAACACGGGGCAAGCACCGCCCATCTCTTTGTTGCCGATTTTAACTATGGCGGTATTTCTTTTTTCAATAAATGTCATACCGAAATCATACTTGAAAGTTGCTAACAGTCCCAGATTTCTGGATGATTTTCGCGGAAACTAAATATTTCAAAATGCTCTTTACCCCTCTTCTCGGCATTGCTTATTGTGTTCTTCAGGCCAAGAATTAGGTGGTCAAGTACGCTTACTCCCAGTACTTTGCCTGCTGCTATTAGCTGCTTGGTGGTTTCGAAGTCTTCTTTTGAGGGCGACAGCTTGGCTCCAGATGGGTGATTGTGACAGACTAGAATAGCGTAGCTGTTGGCAACCAGGGCGGCTTTAAATACCTCTCTTGGATGAACCAGGGAGGCCGAGAGGGTCCCGTGGGAAACTTCGTGTAGGCCTATTACTTCGAACTTAGTATTGAGGTGCAAGCTGACAAAATGTTCTTCTGGCGCGAAGTGCAGCGGGCGCAGAAGAGAAGCGGCATCTTCTGCGGTTTTAATGGCAGGGAATGGAGGCTTGAGGTTAACTTCTTCTCTCACCAAGCAGAGCTTAAGCAGCGGAATTTGATAGTCTAGCAAGGTGCTTAGCTGCATAGCTTTTTTCTTCTTTTGCTTCATTTCTATGTTCATTGAATTTTCCTCAGCGCAATCTGCCAGTGTTCTTTTTAAGACGTTGGCAGGCCTTCCAAAGTTCAATAGATTGGAAATTGATTTCTAAATTTTGCCTTTTAGACTTGCTGTGTTTTCCATACACCTGACTTGAAGCGCCAGACCGCAAGTAATCCAATGATCGATGAAGATGCTGCAATGCCTAGCCAAATGCCTGGTGGGCCTAAGTCTAAGCCATACTTTGTGGTGAGCAGAAAGGCTAGGGGCAGGCGCACTACTGTCAAACAAATTATGCCAACCCACATAGGCCATTTTGTGTAACCGGCACCAGTTAGGGCGCCAAATAATATGATCCAGCAGGCAGTTAGCGGCTCTGAAATGCCAATAATGCGGAAGTAATCTGCTGTGCTACTAACAACATTTGCATCGCTGCTCATCATCCTGGCAATAGGGGTGGCAAAAATAAACATAATTAGGGCTGTGGGAAATTCTATGGCTAGGCCAATTTTCATGGCTTGCCAGCCGGTAGCCTCGGCCCGCTCTGGTTTCTTTGCACCAAGATTTTGACCAACTATCGTGCCAATTGAGGTGGCAAGGGCATGAAGGGGCAAGGTGCAAAGCATTTCTTCAACTCTAAACCCTATAGTCCAAGCGGCCTGACAAGCTGTGGGGTCTTTAGTCATTGCAAAAATTAGAAATAGGGCGAAGTTACCCAGTACCCAAGCTAGATCTTGAATGCAAGTAGGAAGACCAATCTTTAGTATGCGCCAGATCCACTCTTTTGTTTCTTTGGTCAAGCCCGCTTTAATTGCTGGCCACAGGTTGAGAGAACCAGCTAGGTCAGACTTCGATAAAAGATAGAGATTGAGTGACATGCCCACTAATCCGCCGGCAAGCCAGGCCCAGCCAATGCCCGCCACGCCTAGCTGCGGCCAGCCTAAACAGAGGAAAAAATCAAGACCTATAATCACAACTGCCATGAAAAACCAGTTGAGCAGAGGTACTCGTGAATTGCCTATGGCACGAAACATTGAGTGAGCTGTCCACACAATCGTGAACGGCAGCTGCGAGAGAAGGTCTATAGAAAGATATTGCCAGCCAAGATCTTGCACGTGGGGGCTCGCCCCGGCCATTGCAAGCAAGGGTTTGGCCATTGCCCAGCCACCTAGAGTAGAGAGCACACCGAATATTATGCAAAAAATGAGGGATTGCCTGCCTGCTTCTACTGCTTGCCTGTAGTCGCGCGCGCCCCAAAAACGGCTAATCAATGCCATGGTTCCTGAAGACAAAGCTACGGTCATAAGTAACATGAGAAACCAAATCTGATTGCAGATTCCGAGAGCTGCCTGCACTTCAGAACCGAGTTTGCCAGCCACCCAAATATCGACAAAGCTAGCTGATGAAATCACCAACATTTGCACCATCATGGGCCAGCTCATATGCCAAATGGCAGCCCATGTTGAACCACTAACCAATAGGTCAGCGTTGCTAGTCTCACTATAGTCTGCAGGAGATTGAGTTTTAGGCGAGATTTCAGGCTCGTCTTTAGGAGAAGACATGGACAATTCTCTTTTTACTTCGCTGCTTTACTTTTGCTTGCTTGCTAAGAGCGAACTTACTAGACTATAGGTTGGTTCGCAGTTTAGAAAGGGTTAATTACGAAGTTTGACGTGTGAAGAGATAGTTTTTCGCAAGCCGGATGTCAACGAACTTTTCGTTGCTGCTTTGAGGCAGCTAGCCTTCGAGGAACCCGCCAGTCGCTTTGCTCGAATGCGTAAAACAGTCTCTAAGCAATGTGCAAAGAACCCAGATTCCAAGACGGTTTTGCGTTCAATTGAAAGTAATTATTTGAGTCTGGCAAAAACGTTTGGGCAGATTTTTGGTCCGCAAAATGTTGAGGAACCAAGCCTTTCTCAAATTCTCAGTTTGGCTATTGCTCTTGATGACTTGAGGGTTTTCAGCGAAACGGCCCTAACCATTTGGTATCAGCAGTTTCAACAGAATCATCCAGTTAACGTGTGCGGCCAGCTTAGTGAGAAAATGAGTGGTTTGTTGGCATTGCTGGGTCGTAATCGTTCTCAGCCTGCTACTGCGTGGCTGCATGCTTGTTTCTTAGCGGCAATTGATTGGCGTTTTAGTGAGTGGGCGAGCCTCAATCAGAATGAAAACAAAGAAGATTTAGAACGTGTATTACTAGTTCAAGAGATTTTTCACGAAATGAAAGCCGAGGGTCTAGCAGCGGGCCATGCCGCTTTGCCTCTCTTAAGTGTTGAAGAATTAGCAGATAAAGTCTATGAATGTGCCAAGAAATTGGCAGGTAAATTGCGACCAAATCTGTTGCTGTTGGTTGAAGGGCAGACCGAAGCTATTGTTTTACCTCATTTTGCTCGCTTGTCCGGCCTGTCGTTTAATCAATTGGGTGTAGAGGTAATAGCTAGTGGCGGGGCTAAGCAAGTGGCTCGCCGCTACCTCACAATTAAAGATACCGTGCGTCTACCGATTATCTGTGTCCTTGACGGAGATGCCGCACAGTCAGCTGAGCTGATCGAAGATTCGCTGCGCGACTGCGATCAACTGGTATCACTGGCGGTGGTTGAGCTGGAGGATAGTTATTCATATGAGCAGCTGCTCTATTTGCTAGATGCGCACTTGGCAAGATTTGGTCAAACTCTTGCACAGTGCGAGTTTGAGTTGCCTGAGGCCGGTCGGCGCAAAGATGCCTTGAACAAAATCTATCGAGACCGAGGCTTAGGAGATTTTGACAAGATTGGTTTTGCTCAAGAAGTCGTTCAGTCATGCAAAAAAAATAGCGATGTCCCCACTGAGATGGCCAAGGTGCTCAATGCTGTGCGGGCAATTTCAACTGGTCCGAGTCTAGATGACTGAAAAAAAGAAGTCATTGATTGCCACAGCTCTGTCTACTTCTCTCTGGCTTATGAGCATAATTCTTGCTTTTCAAATACCAGCTACTAGCCCTCTTATTTGGTTACCCGATTCGTTACTATTGCTTGGCTTTGTGCCATTATTGCTATTGGTAAAACAGTCTTGGCTGGTTCTCTTGTTCGGTCTTTCTAATGCCTTTATCGGATTCTTTCTTCTGGTGCTGACTCATTTGGAAAGTGATAAATTTGTCGGCGAAGTACTGATGATGAAGCAGCACCTAGTAACCATGCATTCGCCCTGGGCCTGGCTGGTAATCGGCCTGCTTGTGACAGTCTGGGGTGCCATTGCCAGCACCATTGATATTGTCAAATTGATCAGACGGTTATTTGCTCGATAATTGCTGGGCTAACTTCAGTGTTGGCTAGATCGAAGTCTGGGTTCTGCGTCCAAGTTTCACTGGGGCGGTTCCGTCTTCAGGAATGAGCACTCGATCTAGAAATTTCTTTTCCTTTTCCCACTTCTTCGGCACTGTGCCACAGATTTTTATTAGATGATTGAAGCCTTGCATACCCTGATCTGCAAATTCGGCATTTTTTGCCACAAATAGCCATTGCTTGATGACGAAGTTGTACAAAGCTGGATCACGGTCTTTTTGCTTAATTAGCTTTCTCTCAAGAGCTTCACCATAGAGAATTCGACCATCCATATCGGCAGGAGCTAGTTCTACAGATCGCTGTAAAACCATAATGGCGCGGTCAAGTTTGCCCAGACGCATCGCTTGCTCGCCTTCGATTCTCAGGCCATTGGCAGACGGTACGCCTAGTTCTAGAAATTGGTCTGACGTTACTACTCCGTGGTGGTCTTGGCCTATCTCCGATGTATCTACGAATAGATCATCGTAGGCTGCTATTGCCTTGCTAGGAAAAACGAATTGAGTCGAAAACACAGCTGACAATATCAATGTCAGTGCTAGTGCACTCGGGATACGCTTAGTCATTTTCAACGACTCGGTCATTGTTTTCTCCTTACTACTTGAGGGCTGCTTTTAGTTTTGCGGGGGCACTCTGACCCGCAGCTTTTAAATCTTGAATAGCTTTGCCTAAATCAGCGGCACCATAAACAAAGTTACCAGCAACCATGGCTGTGGCGCCATTGGCCACTACTTGTTTGGCGGTATCGGCATTAATACCACCATCAACTGAAATTATTACTTCTGGTCGCCCGGCCTCTTCAAACATTTTTCGTAAGTTGGCAATTTTGGGCAAGACTTCGGCGATAAACTTTTGACCACCAAAGCCAGGATTTACAGACATAATCAAAACCAAATCGAGGTCTTGCAAAACATACTTAAGTGTCTCTTCAGGCGTGGCTGGATTAAGTGCCACTCCTGCTTTTTTGCCAAGTGAGCGAATATGCGACAGGGTGCGCTGTAAGTGGTGGCTAGCTTCTTGGTGCACAGTGATGTAGTCAGCGCCGGCTTCAGCGAAATCAGAAAGATATTTGTCGGGATCACTGATCATCAAATGTACATCGAGCGGCAATGAGGTTACACCCTTTAAGCATTTGACTACGGGGGCGCCAATCGTCAAATTCGGTACAAAGTGACCATCCATTACATCAACGTGAATCCAGTCAGCTCCGCCAATTTCTGCGCGATGAACTTCTTCTCCAAGGCGGGAAAAGTCGGCGGATAAAATTGAGGGGGCTACTATAACGTTCATATATGCAGTTTCGAGTCTCACTTGACAGTGTAATGATGCCCTTCTCGACGGCAATGGTCAAGCGGTAAGTGGACCCTTTGAGGTTCTCTCTCTTTCTTTGGTATGAGGATTTTTTTAGCAGGCCGCTCAAAGCACCAGGTAGCTAGGTTCTAGCCAACGCCGCGCTTGCCAAGCGGTGCTGGCTTAATTCGATAATAAGATGCTAATTGTTAGCGGACCTACAATATATAGCTACAACAGTTTAGCTAGGTAAATCATGATCAGCCATAAATTGACTGCAGAGCAGCAAGAGTACCAAAAGTTGGCTCGCGATTTCGCTGCCCGTGAAATCGCCACCCACGCACCTCAATTTGACCAATCGGCTGATTTTGCCGGGGATATTTTTGCCAAGCTTTGGCAGACGGGGCTAGCTAACGCTGCGGTGCCAGAGTCTCTAAACGGCCTAGGCCTAAGCTGCTTTGATAATTGTTTAATTGCTGAAGAGTTGGCATATGGTTGCAGTGGTATCGCTGGCAGTGTTGAGGCCTCTTCGATTGCTCAGCAATTTGTTATTGACTTTGGTAGTGATGAGCAGAAATCAAAGTTTCTGTCTCCCTTGATTGACGAAGCCTGTTTGGCCGGATTTGGCATGTCTGGTGGAATTAAAAGTGGTCGGGTGTTTTATCGTAAGGAAGGCGAGCAATTTGTGCTGAGCGGAAAACATCCAGCTTTCGTCAATGCCGGAATTGCCCAGTGGTATCTTGTGGCTGCTAGTGGGGACCGACGTGAGGCTAATGGTCGTGGCCGCGAAGTGGATAGTAAAGAGCGCTTTAGCTATTTTTTGGTAGGAGCGGACGATGATATTGATTTCGGTGAGAGAGTTCCTTCGCTTGGGCGTAGAGCCCAAGTTGTAAGTTCGGCTCGTTTTGACGAAGTTTATTTGCCCGCTACAGCCCTATTGGGAAGCGAAGGTGAAGGCGAGCATATGTATCGCCTTGCCGTAACCCGCAATTATGCTCTTATTGCTTCGGGAATGGTCGGAGTGGCACGCAGCGCTCTTGAGCAAGCCCTTAAATATGCCAAAGAGAGAATGACTTTTGGCGTGGCTATAGCCCAGCACCAGGCTATTAGCTTTATGCTGGCTGATATGGCGAAAGACATTGAAGCCGCAAGACTTCTAGTTTATCAAGCTGCCCAACTTGCTGATCAAGGTGTAGTTTCGACTACTGAAGCCGTTTGTGCTAAGGCCTTTGCTCAAGAGATGGTGATGCGCGTCACCACAGATGCCGTGCAGATTTTTGGTGGCTATGGGTTCTCGCGCGAGTATCCAGTTGAGAAACTTATGCGGGATGCTAAGGCCTATCAGCTCTTTGAGCATACTTCAGAAGGACTTAAGGTGGAAATGGGTCGGCATTTAGTCACCGCAGTTTAGCTATGGACGATTTTGATTTTGTAAAGGGCCAGCTTCTTGGCGTAAAGGCTCCCCCTCTTTTTGAGAAAGAATATATCTATGAGATAACTGGGGCCGGTGATAAAGTGATTCGCGCTAGTCTTCGTCATTCACCGAAGGTCAAGAAACAATGGACTCATGAACAGTTTGCCCTGCTTCTTGAGCACGGAATAGTTAGACTGATAAGTTAAAGTGTAATTTTAGTGTGATTTTTTGTTGGTTGTCTTTTTTGATTTTGACTTCTTGTTTGGCACTTTTGCTGGTGGTTTGACCGCTTCGGTAGCAGATTTCTTGCCGATACCATCAAGTCCTAACTTGGTAAGAATCGCTGCGAGCGGGGTAATGGCCTTATCACTTTTCTTAACTAGGCCACCATCTAAGCTGATTTTGACGGCGCAAAAGAACAAGGCTATACCTAGTGCGACTGAGACGAAATTGAGCGACACCCAGCGCATATTGCTGTCTAAGGTGGTGGTGCGCTTGGAATGCTTAAATCGGGCTACTGTCATCAAGTCGTCAAGGCGACGAGTGACATCGGCCGGACGAATGCCTGAACGCATGCCGCTGCCCATTTTGCTTGTCTTGCCGCTGTCTTGACCGGTTATAGGCCGCCCACAGACAACGCAGAATTTAATCCCGTAATTGAGTTTTGCGCCGCAGTAGGGACAGGAACCTGACATTGTGAAAGTATTTCCTAGCTTATTCTAGTTTGGGCATTCTTATCTAAAGCTAAGGCTTAAGATGCACCGCCCTCGGTGTCACAATATCGATTGACCATTTCTGATATAGATGATCTATCGTGTGCCAGTGTTTCTTGTTTGCCCACAAGTTCAATGGTTCTCGCTTTTAACTCTTCAATTTGTTGCTCAATAATCTTGATCTCCTCGGAAATCTCCGATTCAGTCAAATTCAGTGCTTCGGAAAGAGTACCGAATGCTCTCTCAAGCTCGCTAACCGCCATGCGAATCCTTTCTCCGTCTTTATCTCAGAACCAAAGTTATTCTACCCGTTATCCCAGTCTCTAACTCATATTCTCAAATACCTGCTCCTTGTAAAAATACATCGACCGGGTCTTGGTCGACTGACTTCAGGTCTACACTTGAATTAATACCCGAATTGGAGGGGTCGTTTGTGTCAAGGGTCAGTTCGGGGCAAACTTTATCTTTGAATACTTCTAACTCCTTACTCTGCTGCTTAAGCTTACTTTTGAGTTCTCTGACCGTATTCTCAAGCTCTGAGAGCTTGCTATGGAGAGACTTGATGGCCTGGGCTTCGATATCGGGGACGTCCTCTTGAGGCTTCTCTGGCGCCACTCGCTCCCCATTGCGGTATATCACCCGACCAGGCACGCCCACTACCACAGAATTATCAGGCACATCTTTGAGCACTATTGAGCGCGATGCAACCCGAACATTGTCGCCTACAGTGATTGCACCTTGAATTTCTGCACCACTTCCCACGATTACGCCGTTGCCCAAAGTGGGATGACGCTTCGTGTCGCGAGAGATGGGACCCTGGCGGGCGGCTGCCCCAGCGCCTAGGGTTACACCTTGATAAATCACGCAATCATCGCCTACTACTGCTGTTTCGCCGATGACAACACCCATGCCATGGTCAATGAAGACCTTTCTGCCAATTGTGGCCCCGGGGTGAATCTCAATTCCTGTGAATACCCTGCCAATGTGTGAAATTAGTCGCCCTGGGGTGCGTAAGCCGCTTTTCCAGAGAGTATTGGCAATTTTATGAAAAAAAAGAGCATGGAAGCCGGGGTAGCACAAAATTACCTCGAGACGGCTTCTAGCTGCCGGATCTTTGGCTAGTATGTTGTCTAGGCTCTCTCTTAAATACATTCTTGAACAGGAATCCTTGAAGTCCTCTTGACAGCCTGTTCTTAAGGCTTAAGAGCGTTTAGAACGCCACTGCTGAGGGGATATATAAGTTGTAATTAGTTTGATTGGTGATCAAACGAAAGGCTGAAAGTAGAAACAAATTACCACTATTGCCGACTTTTTTGGCTTTTATCGTGGTTCCCCCATCGAATTGCGACCTTAAAGATGAGAAATTTGTCTAAATTCTTGGCAACCGGTGTAGAACCATAGGCGCAAGTTGATTATAGGTTTTTAAGTCAAGTCGATGCCCCAAATTTCACCAGCTAGCAGTGACAAGCCCGAGGACTCCACTAAGCCCTCGACTGTTGCTGCGGCTAATCCATTACTCGACTCGATTTTGGCAAATCCAACTAAGCGTGCTGAGGTTAAACCTAAAACCCCTAGTCTTTTAGAAACAGCTGGAGCTTTTACGACTGGCGCCGTAGATGCTGGTGTTAGTACCGCTGCAATTGTCACTCGGCATGACTCGAGCAAGGGTGGGGCGGTTTCGAACATTGCCCTAAATCTATATGATGTGGTCAAAGACCCTGTGCGCACAGCTACAGGTATTAAGGACCAGACTGTAAAGGCTTATCAGACGGTAAAGAGCGGTGATGTTTTAGGCATTGCCCACCTTAGTGGCGCTCTGGCGTTCACTGTCGGTACTGCCGGACTAGGCGGTGCCAATACTGTAGGCAAAGTCGGGGCTCGCACAGAAGCCCTATTGGGAGCCGAACAGGCATTCAGTCGCACCGCAGTAGCCCAAACTCTGGTTCGGGATGCTGGGGCTGTTTTGAAGTCTGTTGGTAAAGAGTCTATAGATGATGCTGTTTTGGCCGGAACTAGGCGTATACCGGAAGGTTTGGTGCCAAGAGTAGCCGAAACTACTGTCAAACCCGGTACGATTCTTTCGACGGTTAGGCCTTTGGGCGAAAGTCTCAGAACGATGTTTAGCCCTTCGAGCGAGTCACTTGCAGCACGGATAGACTTTGGTAGTGGTCGTGCATTTGCTGGAGCCGAGCGTTCGACTGCAGCAAAAGTAACAGCGCGGCCAGTCGTCGAAGTTCCAAATGCTCCAGCGGTTAAGCCAGTCGTCGAAGTTCCAAATGCTCCAGCGGTTAAGCCAGTCGTCGAAGTTCCAAATGCTCCAGCGGTTAAGCCAGTCGTCGAAGTTCCAAATGCTCCA
>JAUYRX010000002.1:0-24073 GCA_030696635.1 Candidatus Melainabacteria bacterium | reverse complement strand
CGATTTCTGGCGCAAATTGATTGAGACTATAAGTGATGGCTGGTGCACTTTAATTGAGACTGGGCGCACATTGATTGAGACGGATACAAATTGATTGAGACTGGAGCGATTTAATTGAGATTATCCGCACCACATCCGGTGTCGCCCAGCCTGTAAGGAATACGGTCGTTTTTTAGACGCATTCAGTTTCTTTACAGTTTGAACGAAAGAATCGGATTCCTGGGTGTCTAAAAACCCTGTACAAGAATTGAATTTCAAATTGGGTCACAGTATCGGGTTTCTTTACACTTTTGGAGGCTGATAATGATGCTCTGGGACTGGTTCGCACCCCGAACAGCAGACTCAAAAGGTGTTTTCGTCATTCTCAATTAAAGTGCGCCCGGTATCAGTTAATTCGCGCCAGTCTCAGTTAAAGTGCGCTGAGTCTCAACTAAAGTGCATCCGGGCGCATTTATAATCTCAATTAAAGTGAGCCGAAAACACCAGATAATCTCAATGTGGGGTGCGGATGATCTCAATCCCGTACAATTAGGTGCTTGAAAGTCACTAGTGATGTTCCTTTGTCTACAATTTTTTTTGAACATTGGCTTGATGATGTCTATGAGTAGCACAGGCCTAATTTGTTTTTTCCTTCTTTTGTTTTCCTGGTTTGCTGTGGCATTCATGCCTGGTAGTCGAATCGAATCAGATCTTTTGTGATTTCACAAATAGCTGCCTCCTGGAGCTAACTGCCGAAAATAGTGCAGATCTGCGCTCGCACCAAGGGGCAAGCCTCGCGGTGCTCGGTCCTGCGGCCCCCTTTTTGCGTGCTCGATATGCCCTTTGAGATTGGCGTTAGCACCAGAAGAGGGCAGGCAAATGGAAGAAATGCAAAAGAAACTCGATCAAACCCGGGCCGAATTCCACAGAGCAGTAGAGGCAAAGAATAAGGCCGAACAAGATGCAGCCTGGGCTAACTACATGACCGTTCTCTTCCAGGCCCAAGCCTACAACAAAATCCACGGCACAGAAATACGCCACACTCTCTAGGACGAACACAAGCCAGAATACTGGCAATCAATCAATCAACCAATGGCCACTTGCTACAAATTCGCCGGACAGCTGAGCGCGCTAAAGATTGAGCAAGGTGGGGGCCAATTTAGTGGATTGCTCACTTACTTCAACTCTTTTTACTTTTATCTAGCTTCAACCTTTGCTTGGGTTCATTCCCCGGTTATTTATTGGGTGCTCGAACTTCTTAGTTCTTGGTTCTGCGGCTTTGTTGTATTTGTTCTTTTTGTTTTAGCTGGTCTGAATGGTCATTTCTTCGGTAGCAGTTGATTCCTTCTTTGTCGCTTTGTTAGACGGCCGTACTGGGGCGTAATATCTCACTTTTTATTTGTCCCTCGTCATGTGGAGCTAGCTTGCTCTAACCCGTCCAGGTGCTTTGGTACACGTCCATTAACCACGAGTCTTGCTGCCTGCGAAATCGACCTCTACGAGGCGCTGCGCGAATTTCTGGTCAGCTGCGGCTCTTGGTTCTTTTTGGCGCATCCCAGAAGCCCAATGGAGGGTCTAGAAATGCAAGACAGACAACCAACCACAACCCCGTGGGGACAAGTTCAAGAAGTGAGAACAATCGCCCCTGGTATCTCCGTCTTGTCAACAGCGAGCCATGGTGGAATCTATCTATCTCCCGAGCTTAACGACCAAGTTCCAGACCAGGTCAAGGAACAAACCTTCAATGGCCTCGGCTTCCAAGGTTTCTACGAAGAAGACGAAGATGCCCAACTCATCCGGGGTTTGTTCCCGCAGCTTAGGTTCTAGCCGATAGCTGCAAATAGGTTCGAAGTGCCGATGAGCAATCATCGGCAACTTCTCAAAGGTGCAGGCCTGTCTATCAAATGCTTTGAGCGGCAGAGATACAGACCAAGCGATGGAGCATAGTTGCGATCGACTTGGCTTTGGGAGAAGTCAGCTCCTTTGGCTTCGGAGGCTTCACAAGAAAAGCCGCAGAAGGCACTCGCTTCAATAGTCTCAGCTCAGTATTGCTAGGTCTGCAACCAGAGACTACTGGTTACTTTGTCATCGCAAGAACTTTGGAATATCCACAGAACCCGCGGCTCAGCCGCTGAGGGTTACGTGCAGCCATGCACTATAGCGCTCGCCGCCTGTGTTCCCTCAGGGTAGCAATATTGGCACCACCACAGTACAAGCCACGCTTTGCTCTTCGGGCTTGACTGCGGAGCCAAATTGCTCCCCTGTCCACACGAGGCAGGGAGCCTCAAAACGAGGAGAGAGACAATGAACTTAGAACGCGAATTCGAAATCGAAGCTGGCAAGTTTGTGGCCGTGGGTACACCGGAGTACCGAGAGATGATCGAGAACTACCGAGACAACTTCATCGATAACCACGATGACATGGAGCCCGGAGACTTCACCTGGGAGTTCCGCCACGAGATCGTCGAAGAACTCTTGAAGACGATAGACGATTTATCTGATTAGCCGAGTAGTCGAAACTGTGAGGGGTTCGTCCCCTCCTTTCTATTTTTGGCTTGAGCCGAAGTTAGTCTAGCCGTGATGCTGATAGTTCTATGGCTCCAAGTAGCCGTGGAATTCCCAAGGCATGCCACGATAGTCAATTCCGTTGCCAAAGCCACAGCTGTCGATTTTGCTTTTGGCAAAAGGCCTGCCTATGGTGCCTCTGGTAATGACTTCCGTGACTTGGTCGTCGACGACCAAGGCTGTTGCTTCCCATTGGCGGTGACCGTTGACGTAATAGACGCGGATTCTTCTTGCTGTGACTTGATTGCTTTTCTTACTCTCAGTTGATTCTGGTGTATCGGCAAAAGAAGTTCTAGGTATACACATTAGGCTTGGGACGGCTTGGCAAGGAGTCAAGCTGGACAAAGCGACTAGAGAAGTAGTGAGGGCAATAGAAAGTTTTGACATTTTGCGACCTGGCATACACTTTGTGTATGCCCCCAAATGCATTGGCAGTCGCTAATAAATTTGCTATTTCCCTTGAGTGTTTGATCCAGTACTTGGAAGACACATTGGTGACCTTTGTTTGTGATGGCATGTTTTGCTCTTGTTTGTTATCTGGCCTGGTGGGATTTGCTGGCAATTGCGGGTTCACTTGCTCTCTTACCAATGGCTGCCTCCTGGAGCTAACTGCCGAAAATAGGGCAGATCTGCGCTCGCACCAAGGGGCGAGCCTCGCGTTGCTCGGTCCTGCGGACCCCTTTTTGCGTGCTCGATATGCCCTGAGACCTTGGCGTTAGCACCAGAAGAGGGCAGGCAAATGGAAGAAATGCAGAGAAAACTCGATCAAGCCAGAGCGACATACCACTCAGCAGTAAACAATGGCGATCAAGCCGAGCAAGACTCAACCTGGGCTGCCTACATGGAAGTATTCTTCCAAGTTTCGCAGTACAACAAGGCACACGGAACAAAGATTTTGCCAACGATTCATCCAGTTTGCTAGGGGGCAATAGTTGATGGGCGCAGGCGACAGCCTGCGTCTAAAGTCATTCGCCACTTGTTAGTAATGAGATGAGTTAGTTTAGTAATAAGGGGCTCTTCCCGTGTTGCTTTGATGATACCGAGCCAGGCGCCAGTCAAGTCAAACCACGCTGCGCTCTCCCTTGCACTGCGGGTTTGACATGACAGCCTGGTCGGTGAGCCTTTCGCAACAGGCGAGGGGGCCGAGCAACAAAAAAAGATAGGCACAGACCATGACTGAATTAGAGACGCTCTGGCCGGCCTTAGAGACATGCACAGACGAAGCAGAGCGTTGGGCGGCTGGAGGAGATGATTGCCGCGACTCAGGAGTATTACGACGACTACTCGCAAGATTCAGGAGCTTGGGAGCCGTGAGGCTCCTTTTTGTTTGGTAAGAGCGCGGTTACTGACGGCTTCATTTTCATAGGCAAAGGCCCAGGCGACGGGCCACAGGTATTTGTAGCTGTGGGTTTTTGAGTTCGGCGAACTTCAGAGGAGTTATGAACATGACTTTCATCAGGTTGTGAACTCCACTTTTCGAAAAGACACCTTGTTGTTGCCAGGGGAATTATCGGTGAGATAATGAGGGGAGAGGGAATCTTAAGCACATGGACGTAGTTGATCTGATTGTGGAAAAGCGGAAGGCAATAATAACTACGTGCCAGGAGTACGGAGCTACGAATGTGCGAGTGTTTGGTTCATGTGCTCGGGATGATTATCACGCCAAGAGCGACATAGATCTTTTGGTTGATTTTCCCGGTGGCTATGATTTTGGGACGCTATGCGAATTGCAGCACAGCCTGGAGATGTTATTGGGGCGGAAGGTCGATTTGGGGACTGAGCCGATGCTGCGGCCGAGGATAAAAGAGTCGGTTTTGTCAGAAGCTGTAGCCCTATGACCGAAGAACCTGGAGCCAAGAGGTCGCAAGGGCGAAAGGAGCTTGACCGGTTGCTTGATATCAAAGAGGCAATTGAAGAGATCCAGGGTCACCCGCGCTACGGCGAGGGAGAGAGCGCCTGGGATGAGGACAAGTATTACCGTGGGTATTGTGAGCGCCAGCTTGGGATTATTGGAGAAGCCGCGACCAGTCTCACTAGGGATTTTGATTATGAGAAGGCGCATCCTGAGGTGCCATGGCGGCAGATAAAAGGGCTGAGAAATATTTTGGTTCACATGTACTGGGGCTCGGACCCGAAAGTACTGTGGTCGATTGTAGAGAAGCGGGTCCCTGAACTGAAGGAACAGGTCGACAAATGGGTCGATGAGAAAGAAAGGGCGCTAAAGCAAGAGTCGCCGTCGGTCAAAATTGACTCGAAGGAAAGCAAGCTTTCTAGACGGGTAAGGGAGCTGGCTGAAAAAGAGCGGGACAGCAGTGGTGACTTGAGTCCGTAGCTGTCGAGCTGTTTCAGGTGGCCTAATCGAAGGGTGGTCGAGCTTATTCATGCAGTCGAATTGCTGACTGTGACATGGATTTTGTGACATTGACTATCGAAAATTCCAAAAAATATATCAAATTAGGACCTTGGGGCTTCGCCCCCTAACCCCTCAAGAGGGGTAGTGCCCGCCTGTTCGGGCAAGGCATTCGTAGCTAATGTCATTCCAAATTCGGCGAACTATCGTGCGGCGGCGCGGAAGTGGCACTGACGAGCAACAAAAAATTTTGGCCGCGCAGCGCCGTCACGAACAGTAAGGCAGGATAAAGGGAAAAGTCAAAAATTCGGTATTGGCCATATATTCAGAATATAGCCGATGCGTCAGAATCAAAAGTGGTGCTAAAACGAGTCAAGAATTATTGGAAGGGTAGATATTGCCGGAAAGTATGAGAGTCAAAAATTCGAGAAAAGCAATGTCTTTAATATTTTATACACAATTTGGGGAAATGCTAATTTTGGGTGACCTGTTGGCCTTTGAGTTCGTGAAAGCCGTGCCAGTGTAGCAGTTGGGCTAAGGCTTGTCCTAACAGCTGGTTGATTTCAGTAAAACTGGTGACGTTTATTTTGCTGATTGTGGCGGTAGGAAAAAGGAGTCAAAAAATACCTTAGCCCTTATTATTGGCGCAAAAAAGGTGACTCTCATCTTTGGAAGAAGGTAATTTCGTAGTGGTGGCACATCGAAATGAAAAAGGAGTCAAAAATTCAAAAGTGCCTATGAATCATAACGATCGGGAGGTTCGGTAGTTTAGAAAGCGGCTATTTTGTGGTGCAAAAAGGAGTCAAGAATTCTGTATTGGCCGTATGCTGGGAATAGTGGAGACTCTTGTATTGACAAAAACAGTGATTTTTGGAGGGTAGCATGCCGAAAACGCGAGAGGCTTTTAAGGTGCAGGCGAGACTGAGCACCAGGGATGAGAGGCGGTTGAAGAAGCTGGTTGAGGCAGAGAAAGTTTCAATTGCCGATTTTGTCAGGGCGGCGCTGCTTGAGTACATGAAGAGAAAAGAGACGGAAGAGGTGGATGAGGCCGAAAGACAATTGGTGGTTGAGTTCAAAAGAGGGGTGAACAGGCTGGCCGGTTTATTGGCTCAGAACTATCTTGAGATTGGCGAGGTGCGGAATGTCTTGTTCGAGCGTTCGAACCCGAAAGAGAGGGAGAAGGATTTTCAAGCTGCGCGGAAGATGGCCGTGCAAAGATTGAAGAAGGCGACTTTGGACAAGGCAGACGATTCAGAAGTGCGCGGGCAGATAGCTGATGAGATCGGTGGTCAAGGCTAGATTTGTGAGAGGGGAGCGTGGCGTAGGTAAGATGGCCGCGCACGTTGACTACATCCGACACCGAGCTGGGCCAGACCGGGGTGGAGGTGAGGGCCGACCTATTTTTGATGCTTCATTAAGGGAGAACATCGGCAGCGAAGAGGTCAAAAGATGCTTCAGGGAGGTTCTGGAAGATAGCAATCAGCGCAGCCCACTTGTAGCTCACAAGTTGATTCTGAGCCCAGGGCTAAATGCTATTGATTTGCAGGATTACACCCGCGAGATCATGGACAAGCTTGGCAGCGAGAAGGGCTTAGATTTGACCTGGTATGCAGTTAAGCATGAAAACACTGAGAATAATCATGCTCACGTTGTGGTTTTAGGGCTGGACAAAAACGGCGTTGAAGTGTCGTTTGGTCGGCGGGACCTGGATCGAATTCGGGATCTTGGTGATCGGTATATTGAGAGGGAGCACCAGCTGGAGAGATATCTTCAGAGGGAGACGGATAGGGTTCTTTTGAGCCGTGATGGTAAGTATGACTATGACCGCCAGGGCGACCAAGAGTTTCAGAGATTGGTGGGAGATGTTTACCGGCAGCGCGAAGAAATAGAACAAGTAAGTGAGCCAGCAAGAGAGCTGGAGAAAGAGCGCTCGGATTCTAGTTCTAATTCTAGTTCTGTGGCAGGTTCTGTCCCCCCTAACAAAAAGCGCAAGTACATTGAGTGGTCGCAAGAGAAGGCAGTTGAGAAGCTATCTGAAGGCGAGAAGATCTTAGCTAATGGCAAAACGTATAGCCGCTTCAGTTCATCGGAAGACTTAGAGAAGCTGGATGAGTATCTGAAAGAAGACAACTCTCGTTACTTGCCCAAAGAGCAGTATGGGATGCTTGGCACCTGGCGGACGACGAAGGAAAAGTTCGGTGAGGATTTCTACGAGAAGCAGGCTAAGTACAAGCACGACAAGAAGTACAACAAAGGCTATGACAAAGAAGGCAAGGCTGCTCGCGACATTGAAGAGCATAGGTTGCTGGATAAAGAGCTGAGGCGCAGCTTGAATATTTCAGATAGTCGCTACCAGAAGATGAGCAGACAAGAGTACAAGTATGTTAGCCGAGGGCGACTAACAGAGGAGCACGTTCACTATTCGAGCATTCAGAATATTGCCCGGCTGGAGCTTCTGAAAGAGAAGTTTCCAGAGAGAGCCCAAGAGTTTGATAGTGAGATAGCGGAAGTGCGCAAGTACGACATTCAACAATTGAAAGACCGGGGCTGGGAGTCTTTTGATGAGCTCGTAAATGGCAAGCCAGCGGAGAGGGCCAAAGGGCTCAAGCGAGGCGACGAGAAAGAAATGCAGGAAGGCCGCGAGGCAGGAGAAACAAAAGAACAAAACAAAGACGAAGAGCAAGACAAAGACCACGAAAAGGAGCACAAAGATGCTGGTCGTGAAAGTCGCGAAAGTAAAGAGAGTCATGAGAGTGAGGGCCAAGGTAAGAGCAAGGGCAAGGATGGCGACAAAGAACGTAGAGAATCCAGAGAAGTAGGTGAAAAATCGGCTCAAGAACTAGCCAAAGAACCTGGCAAAGAAAGTAGCAAAGCCTTTGATCGTACTGAGGGAGAGCAGCTTGAAGGGCAGGCTAAAGACCAAGGTGCTGGCCAGCGCGATGCTGCTGCCAATGCCGAGGCTAGAAATTCTATGGATGCGCACGGCCGGGTGGAAAGTATGCAGCAAGACCAGAACCGAGATGACAAAGAACAGGATCGAGGGGATGATGATAGTGATATGGGAAGAGGCCGTTGATTTATAGCTAGCCACAGTTAGCAGCTTGAGAAAAGCAGGAAGCCCAGGAGACCTTTTGATTTCGTAGAAAGAAATTGCTCTTGCGCGGAGGCTTTGAAGAACACATGAATAATAGACTCTTTGCACTTGGTCTAGTGCTAGCTCTTCTGATGGGTCAATACGCTCCTAGCGCCCAGTGCAAAGAGAAAAGGCTGCCAGCTCTTAACCTAGAGGTTGGAAAGAAGGCAGAACTGACTATGCTGCTAAATGCGGCCAATTCAAGGCCTTACTTTGGCCGCGCAGCAGTTGGTATCGATGAGTCTACAACAGGAATTAGAGGCGGCAACGGCGCACAGAGACCGCTAGGTCAGTACTTAGTTGCGCCTAACTGCGAATTCTCTTCGGCTTACACAAAAGAGTCAACTGAGACTATGTGCCAGTTTGCATACGCATTGCACAGGTTTGTTGCGCTTAAAGGGAGGGACTACGATAGCTATCTTTTGAAATTTTCCAAGAATAAAACAGGCTTCAATTACCTTCCGATGGCAGACCAGAGAGCTTTCGCTAAGACCTGGTGGGAGAAGCAGAAGAGCTTCAATGACTTGGATGAGGCACAAAAGAGCCGGTTTATTGACGAGGCAGTAATTGACGCTACGAATCTATATGGCCGATACGCCACAATAATCTATGCCACCTCAGACTACGTGGCTTGGCAAAAAGGGGCTGTTAGAGCGCTTGTACAGCCTAAGCCGTATCGAAGTTGCGACTGAAGACTAGACTAGACGAGTCAAAACACCAAGCAATACTGAATATATGAGGCCGAATGCCAACACAAGCACGTGGTAAGCAATTTGTAGAAGCTCCGCTAGAGAGAGTAGCTGAGCTGCTTAGAACTGCATTGGCAAGGCACAATTTTAGAATTGAGCTAGTGAATGACGAGCTATGCGAGCTGGCCGCGTCAGCTACTAAAACAGAGCGCATCAGGACGACCAATTGGACGTATGACTACCGGGTTATTTGCAATTGGGAGCCAGTAGAGAATGGCGTAGAAGTAAATATCGAAGTTAACGAGCTGAAGAACAATGGCAGCACAGAGAAGTGCTCAGCTATTTGGAAAGACATAGCTTCGGTTCTGATTGAAAAAGCGGACTCGCTGAAGAAATTGAAAGAGACGAGGCCGCCAGCAAGCAAATACGGCTCCGCTAGATTTGCCACGGCAAAAGACATTGAAGCGGCCGGGTTGGTTGAGGCCAACAATCAAGTCAGTAGCCGAGATCCCAGGCGATTTGTGATTGGGCCTAACATTGAGCTTGGCGCAATGATGACTCTGCCGACAGAATTCACGAACATGCATTCGCTTGTTTGCGGGCCAACTGGCTGCGGCAAGACGACCGCGCTGTTTATCCCTAACTTGATTGAGCGCCTGGGAGCGAGTGCAATCGTTACAGAGGCAACTGCTGGCAGTGAGATGCCAGATTTGTTTCTCAAGACTTCTCGCTATCGGCAGAAGGCTGGGCATAGAATTTACTACTTCAACCCTGATGATATGAGTTCTGATCGCATCAATCCAATTGACACAGTCAGGGGAGTTGATGATGCACAAGCGCTAGCTCGGCTGATTATCGACAATACGACTGGCAAGAATTTTGGCGGCGACCCGTTCTGGCCAGATTCAGAAAGGCAGCTTCTGTCAGTTCTGATTGCCCATGCTAAGTCGATAAATTCGCATCTTGGATTTGTGCGGGAGCTCTTGAATGAGGGGCCGGATAACTTAACGGCGATTATCGCGAAGAGTCCATCTGTCTGGGCCAAGGAGCAGTATCGAGGGTTCAGCAATACCGCCCAGGAGGGAGTGAAGCGAGGCGTGTTTTCTGGTCTCATGACCAGGCTTAGCCTCTGGACCAATCCGAAAATAGTAGCGCTGACAGAGAAGACTGACCCTGATTTGGCGGCTTTGCCAGACAGGCTGTTCACTTTCTATTTGGCAGTGCCAGCGCACAGGCCGCACATGAAGCCACTGGCTGCCATGATCTTCAATTACTTTCTAAATCTCGCGCAAGAAAAAGAGTTCGCACATCCACTGTTTTTGAGCTTGGATGAGTTCACCAATTTCGGTGTAATTAACGCCATTGCTTCTAATTTGACGATTATTCGCCACAGGGGCATACCGGCGATGATCGGTGTCCAGGACTACATCCAGTTGGAAGAGGCATATGGGCGCAATGACGCGCAGCTGCTCTTTAATCAACCAGGTTTCAAGGCTTTCTATCGCCCGAGAGACTTGAAGACGGCCAAACAGATATCGGAGATGCTGGGAAGGCAGACGATTGTTGAGCGCAAAGTGACGAGCAGCGGCCAAATAACCGAGCATGAGCGGGGTAGGGAGTTACTTGATCCAAGCGAACTACTGGCTCTGGATACGTCTAAGTACATAGCTTTCACGCCAGTGACTCCGCCGATATTGGTGGACAAATTCACATGGAGGGACTACGAGGCGCAAACTGCTGAGCCGCCATTGCCACGTCTGAAAATTGAGATTGACGATCGGGTAGTGAAGGCTTGCGCTGAGGCTCGCAAAGAGCCAGATTGGGCGAAGAAGGCAGGCGGCCAAAAGGAAAACAGTAAGAAAGACAGCAGTCAAAAAGAGGAGGCTGCGGTCTCTGTAGATGAAGCGGTTGCTGCCGAAAAGAAAACTAGCAAAATCGATGAAGACTGGTTGAGGCACTCTGCAATGGAGCCGTTTAATACAGCTTCATCTACATCTAAATCTACTTCTCCCGCGGAGCCAGTTGCAGAAGCTCTGGTCGTCGACCACCAAGAAGCAGTTCAACTAGACGGGCCAGATGACGAAGAGAAAAGACTACTTGAGGCCATTCTGGGCACCGTTAAGGCGCCATCTGAACCTGAAGTTAGTAGTTGGGAGTCTAAAGAGGTGAAGGCGCCTGAAAAAGGCAATCAGAAGCCTGAGCCGCCAAAACAAATAGAAACAGAACTACAACCGCAACCAGTAATTGTTGAATCGATGGTTTCAGCTGAGGAGCCAGCGCCAGTAAAAAGCCAGGCAGAGCAGTCTGAAGCGAGAGAGCCAGTTGTAGCCGACTCTCTTGCAGCGGTTGTAGAAGCGGAGCCCAAGCCAGTAGATACCGCAAGTGATTCAGTGGTAGAGCCGCCGGTCAGCTCTGATGCGGCCAAGGAAGAGCCTCAGGAACTTGAAGAATCTGATGGCAGAGGTAGGTCGATTGCAAAGAAGCGCGGTCGAAAGAGGAAGATTGAAATTGAGGATGACCTTGAAGGGCAAGACTAGAGCAAACAAGCAAAAGTAGAAACAGAGATTCAAAAGTGAGGTTATATGGTCGCTGCATTTTTAGGCATTCCCTTAGCTCTGATGATTTTCTTTGTAGTGCTGAAGTATGTGCCTGGATACAACCATGACTACATAACAGCAGCGAGCTTCGGGGCGGCTTTAGCCATTTGTGCCTGGTATGCCTGCCGAGGCGTAGATATCTTGCTTGATCGCAAGAAAGACAACCCGCCGCCGTTTTTTGGCAACCTTTCGCTAGAAGAAGCCTATTCTGAGGCCAAAGCTCGGCTGGTTGAGATGCATGTTGGGCCTTTCTTTATGGCTCTAAAGCACGATGAACCTGAAGCCGGGCGGCTTGTTTTTAGCTTGATATTCAGCGAAATGCTGGGTGGTTTCCTGTCGCCCCCAACTGAAGCAAGAAGGCACATGATGCTGGAGCTATTCATTGAGGCTGTGCCTGAAAGTGAACAGAAGCCAATATATGAGCAGTTTGCAGGCAAGAACATACCGGGTATTTCTGAGCTAGTCGGGAGGTCAAAAATTACTCAAAGATGGCATGTGGACTCACCTCTGGTGAGAAGCAAAGCCAATGAAATTATCAAAGAGACTGCATATGAATTGAAAAGAGCGGTAGGAATACCGCTGCCGGAAAAGACAGAAGGTAAGTATGCCGCTCTGCGACCACCGAATTGGGCACTTGCAATATTAGCCATGACAGCCGTTGGGATAGTGCTTGAGGCGGAGAGCGTACAGAGAAAGGAGCTTGAGGCACGAACGAAAATACACACTCAATACGAAGACACAAGGCCAGAAGAAAGCATTCTTCCTTGGCAGCAACCGAGGCCAGAAAAAGGGCTAATGAGAAGGAACGGTCCTAGTAATCCTAGTAATACTACTGAGTCTCAGCGGCCTCAGCAGTATCAACAACAAATGAATCAGCCTAACTACCCAACACAAGCACAAACGCACTACTTTAGGCCGCAACAACGAGATCTTCACTTGGAAAGACCTCAGCCGATAGAAGATCCCCAAGCAGAAACAGCTCCAGCGGCAGCGCCTGAAGTTAGCCAGCCGGTAGTAACACCGCCAGTTGCTGACCCGATGAATTCAATTAGGGAGCGTTTCAGGCAAGGCATACACACTCCAGGTGAGAAGTAAGAAGTAGAATTGCTGATTGATTTTGATGGTTAAAATGTGAGGAATAGGCGGCGAAAAATTGATTTTAATTTCAGGCCCCAACTTTTTATATTAGCTCTAGGACTTATTGCTCTTTCTATTTTTGTGCTTTGCTGTTTCTGGCGTTTTCAGTGTTTTTGTTTTTGCTCTCTTAATGCCAGCTTTCTTGCACTCTGGGCAGAGCAGGCCAAAGCGAATGCGCAGATGCACTTGTCTTTCGTATTCATGACCAGCAGGGCATAGAAACCAGGCAGGTTTAGTTGTGAAGGCAACTACATCTTTGGGCGTTAATTTGCCATTTTTGGTGGGATGCCATTCTTTAGCAACATCAGGAGCTAGTTTGGCCAAACTGTTTGAGACAGAGAGGCGATGGTTGCGACAGAACGGACAACCGGCACCTTCGAAGGTGCGCTCATAGATCCTGCCTTCCCATTCGTGATCGGGGGCCTCAGGGCACTTCCACCAAACCGTTCTGAAGCTGCGAATGGAGATATCTTTAGGCTTCATCTTGTTGTTCTTGGTCCGATGAAACTCTTTCGCTAAAGCAGGCATCAATGTCAGGTTATTGGTTATTGACGAACGCAAGCCTCGACAAAATGGACAGAATTCACCGACTTTTTCTTTGAAGGCCTGTTTCCATACATGATCTGGCCCGCGTTTGCATTTCCACCAAATTGGTTTACGCGAAGGCAATTTTTCTGGATCGATACCTTTGTTTGCTTTTTGGTCAAAGAAGCGGATGTATCTGTTTATATGTTTTAGATTGAGTAGAGGTGCTTTGTGACAACTGGGGCATGAGGAGCCCAATTGGGTTCGATTAGAAATGGCAGTTTGCCACTCATGGTCGCATTTGGAACAGTGCCACCATACTCTGCGACTAGAGCCATAGCTGACTTTAGAAAGTGCTAGACCGTTTTTCTTCTCTAAGTATTCTTTGGCCAGTTTTGGAAAACGTTTGGCCAGACTATTGTCTCTGGTTACTAGATCGCCCTTGCATGCAGGACAACCTTTTGCGCCTTTGCATTTAGCCAAAACCATTGCTGAAATTGCTTTTTGGAAGACGTGTTCTGGTCCTTCCGGACATTTAAACCAAACTTCGATATTGGAACCAACCGAAAACTGGCTTGGTTTGAAACCGCAGTTTTTTCTCTTATGCCACATCGCCGCTATCTCAGGAAATTCCTCAGAAAGCGGCGTTCGCTTTCGAATGTCAGGAGCTTCAGTCAAAGTTTCAATCTTTTTTCTGCGTAAAGGCATCTATAAATTCCTCTCTCCCAGTTATTTTGAGGAGTTTTTAAAAACCGATTATTTATTTGTGGTGTGAATTTTTCTTTTACTAATATACATTTACCAACTTGCATTAGCGACTAATTGTTTACCTCGTGTCGATGATCGTCGATAAATGTCGCTGTTTTAACAGCAATGAATGTCACGTTTGTCATGATCACTAGCTCGCTCTAGAAGAAATGCCAGCTGGGTATAACGCGCACCGTCAATATGGTCCACTACTAAGCCTTTTGGGCAATGAAGCAATTGATTACCAAGTGTTGTTTTCTTGATCGGAGCGAAGAAGTGAAGTGCCCGGTGTTGCCTCTGTTCACTTTGAGCGTGTCAGTTGTCTTTGATGTGGTTGGTGCACTGCTAGTTACGCCTAGTGGGGGTGCTTTTGCTGTATACGCGATATGGCGCCAATGATTTCTTTCGACGGTTTCATTAGTTAGGTGCAATGAAGGCTCACTTGGTATCGACAGGGCGGCATGCATAAGGTCGAATGAATCGTCGCAATCAGTTTAGACATCAAGGCCAAAGGAGAAGCCGTCGGTACGTCTAGTACAGTCTCTTTAGAAGTTGATTCTAAGCTCGATTATAGAGAGATAGAATTGACACCAAAAAATGGCAGGAGCACCCACCTACCCCTTAGCCCTGATACTACTCTTGTAGATTTAGGCAAAGTAGCAAAGGGTCTTATGGAAATGCGGAGAAAGCGATGCCTAAAGCTTGTAGCATCTCATTACCGCTAATTTATTATGAAGCGTTGTTATCATTGTCTGCGTGATTAAACTGCAAGATGCTGATGAACAAGGCTTTTTAGGTATCTAAAGAAAAAGCGAATAAAATGGCCAGTCTTCGTTGCTGGTCAGCGAGTGCTCAGCGAGATGTGCAGTATTGCTTGCATACGGTATGTTGTCGAGCTGTTGTCGCGCCAAAGATAAGAGACTGTCATGACTGATATTGCTGATAGATCGGTAGGTGTTGAATGCAAAGAACAGTGGCTGTAAGTGCAGTTTTGTAAGGTACAAAGTAACATTTGACTTTTGCTACTTGTGCAAGATTTGCTGGCGTCAACAGTTTCTTGTGTTTTCTTTCGATTTTATGAATAGTTCTAAAATGGAATAGGTAATGTAAATTAGGCGCCTCTTGAAAACGGGGGGGGGTAATTTAAGACCGTGAATATTGCCTACATAGAGGCCTTGAGCGAGGGCTTGGATTTTGGAGCAATTTTAACATTTGTATACTACCCAAAAGTTATGTAAGTAATGAGTTAAAGTAAAGCATCGCAGATGGTGCTTAGCGCTAGGTTTTTTGTTAGTTTTTTTCGGTTATTTTGGATTCAATCGCGTTTCAAAGACTCGAAATTTCTGTCTACTAAATCAGCCAAATGGCTTGTTTAGCCTGGCTTTTGCTGGTTGTTCCAATGAGCTTCTTTGTCATCGGCACCCGAGTGCATGTTGAGCAGACTTTTATTTGGTGCCAATTTTTTTGCGCTAGCTAATAGCGTGAGAACGGAACATTAGTGTCAATAAATGGGAGAACAAGCCCAAAATGGTGGATTTTGAAACTACGTCATCAATATAGTCAGTGATACATCAAATCACTTTTCTTTCCACAGGCCAGCAAGCAACCCTCCCCTATTTCTCTCTCACCACAAGTTCACTTCGCCCGCTCCGGGTGGTAGTAGCACAGGCTAGTAATTTCGAGAGGTTGAGCGAAGAGAAGCCTTAATTGGTTGATCCTGGTGAGACTCTTTGAAAGTGGCGGCAGCAATTATATTGATTGAGATTTAGCTTGCACATTTTGCGCTGCTGCTCTTGGGCCATTCTTTTCTGCTCCAGTGCTGGAATTTATTGCCAAGCAAATGATGCATAAAGAGCACGACTAATTAGCAGGACCTCATTTGTCGAGAACGACAAATTTCTATTGCTTGGCAGCCGTCTTTGTTTTAAGCTCTAGCAAATAGCCATTGACGTGCGATGCGACAATAAAGGAATAGCCAAGAAAGAAGTGAAGAGAAGAGATCAGAGAATGGCAAGGCACTGGTTGAAGCAAAACGAAGTGTAGTGAAGAAGAGAGCAAGTGATGAGTAAAGGCCGAGATCCAGCTTTCGTGAGACAGCCAGACAGGGTTATTTGGGATACGCACAGAAGTATCGCCACGGAAGTTCATCCGACTGGTGGTAAACATGCAAAAAACATTTCGCCCAGTTCACAGCTTGTTTTTGTCTTCACGTGCATGGTTTGCGGTGAGACTTTTGAGAGTCGCCTTTGCACAAGAGTAAGGGCAATAGATGAAGGAAGCGCGAAGAGGGCATGTCCTGGCTGTGGAGCTAATCCGTTTAAGGAAGGTATTACACACCCAAAGCCTCTGTCTGATGAACTGCGCGACCAGGTAGTGCCTGATCCGATGCTCACACCTGTGTCGCACCTATCTGAAGGTATGCGAGAGCTGAGGCTTTGGCGATGCCCGGATTGCAAAATTGATAATAATGAGGAGTTTTTGTACTCTGCCACCATCTCCGCTAGAACAAGAACAAAAGATCCGCAAGGCTGCCCTCGTTGTTCATATCATGGTCCTCGGGTAAGAGCGGAAAACAAGAAAACTTACCAGCCATACTTAGATACGCTAGTGAAGGACAATAGCAATTGGGGCTATCTATCTTTAGTTGATGAGTTTCCAATTAAGCACAACGCTCATTTTCAATGCACTGAAGGTCACATAGCGTATTGCAGCTTAGAGCAGATGAAGAAGAAAGATGGCTGTGTCACCTGCTATACCAATGAGCGAAAAGGCACCAACTTGGCCGATGCTTTATTCAAAGATTTGCACGAAGAGTTTTTGTATGCACCAGCATATCTTCACCTGGCCCCAGATTTTGGCATTCAGGATATTCCGTCAGGTTCCGGGATAATAGTTGTGCGTTGGCGTTGCAAGGTCAATCCGATTCATGAATGGCTGTCATATCCATTTAGGAGAACAAGAGACAAGCGAGGCTGTCCTTATTGTGGGCACAAGCGGCTTGCTAGCGGAGAGAGCCTAGCTGATTTGTTTGGAGAAATAGCAGCGGAATTCGATAGTGAAAAGAACCTATCGTCGAAGAACGGATTACCTTTGTCGCCCAATACAATATGGTGTCGAGACCGGCGTAAATACTGGTTTCTTTGCCCAGCCGGGCACTCGTATGAGTGTTCGATTGCTGCCCGCACAGTACATGGCAAGGGCTGCCATGATTGTGAGGTTCTGCCGAGCTCTATACATGTTTTAAGGCCAGAGCTTGCTGCCGAATGGAGCATTAAGAAGAATGCCAAACACTGCCCAGGCTTGTCACCAAAAAACGTGACTGCTGGCAGTAACAAGAAAGTTTGGTGGTCTTGTTCAGAAGCTGGGCACGAATGGGCAGCCGTTGTTAAGGACCGAGCGAAAGGCACTGGTTGTCCTTACTGCCAGGGAAGGCCAATGACCAGAGCAAAGAACATTGCTGCGCTTTACCCTCATTTAGAAGATGCCTTTAACAAAGGTGGCAACGCTAAGAAGGCTGATAAGACCAAGGCGGTCTTGAGTGCTAAGTATTCTTGGGGCTGCCAGTGCAACAAACCTTTTGAGAGACGGCTCGCTGATGTGATTAGGCGTGGCTCACTTTGCGGTGACTGCAAGTCCCCGTGACATGCAAATGCAAGGGTTGCCTCGCAAGGTTGCTCAGGCTGAGTTTTGGGAGTTTGCCTGATGCTGCCATTTTCTTTGCAACGCTCTGTACGGTAGCTCTGTGGAATAAGTGGTGAACTTATCCACCGGCAGATTGTCGGTCAGCTGTTTGCACCCGCAATTCGCAAACAGAAGAGTTGCCTTGCGGGGCTGCCAGTGTTTAATTTCAGGCACTACCCGGATTTTCCATCAACAGAAATACTTGAAAAAAAGGAATACATATGACTAACCAAGCGAGTCGCCAAGAGCTAAATCTAGTCGCTCATCAATCGAACAATCCCAGCTTCCTAATAGAGATGAGCCACGCTCTGCGGCACATCATCATGAAGAGGAGCTATTTTCTTCGCTCGGCAAGGGCACGGACGCTTTTTTGTAGAGAGAAGATCGCAGGCAAATCATGGCTGGAAGTAGCCTTGATTGAAAAGCTGAAGGCAGATGTTCTCCCGTGGGACCAGGCACACAATCTTGCTGAGCGGTTCAAGGCAGAACTCAAGGCCGATGTGTTTGTTGAGCCTGCTCACGAAGCCGGTCGGCACCATCAGCTCACTGCACCGAAGAATCCTGCCAATCTACTTAATGGAGACGAGCACGGCAACGGCAATCGCAGTCACGGTGCTTTTGGCTTCGACCCTGCCGCAGGAGCTAGTATCGGTGCTGGTAGTGGAATGGAAATGTTTGGCGGCTCTGTGCGCAGAAGCGGACCAGGTGGCCAGTTCGGCATTGCTGGTGCGAATGTCGGCATGGGCATGGGTGTTTCGGGCTTATCCAATATTCCGGGCATGCCAAACATCCCAGGTATGCCAAACATCAGTGGATTTCAAAACCCTGCTGATTTCCTTCCGGCGCATGTGCGAGAAGCACTTTCGTTTGGCGAGGATACGAAGAACAGTGAGATCACGCTTCCAGCCTTGCGCGAACTTCCTGCCTTTGGCCAGTTGCCTGAAGCAATAAGGAATATGTTTGAAGTGGAAGCTGTGCAGGTACTGCAAGGCTTGATGGCTCAGGTTGGACCTTCTGAGCATAGTGAATCGAGCCTTGTTGCTCTGACTAAGCTCGATAATGTCTCAAAGCGATTGAAGCGTTTCTTGTCAGAAGCATTGCCTGTGGCTGCTTGATCGAGGGAATTTGGCAAAAGGGGAAGATCAATTGGATCTTCCCCTTAGATTGAATAGCGTTGACACAAGCCATTTGAGCTAAGTGCTAAATGGTTTCTGCCAGTGCTATTGATGCATCGTTTCTAATAAGGTACATCGATTGCAGTTGGTCATTGCGCTTAGCGGTTGATTATAAGCCAGTTTCGACTAGCTTCTATCAACTTGCTCTGCTGAAAGTCTAATTGAGCAGTGAGCCAAAAGTTCGCTGCTCTAATAATAAACAACATAAAAAGGAGAACAATATGTTCAATCCTTTTAAAAGGCTATTTGCAGCTCAGGAGCCGCCTCCTAACAGCAAGGTCACTGATAGTTACGCAGAAAAGTTAGTGAAATATATCCCAGCCGATATTTTAGCTGCATATATTGCTATCTCTGGTATCACTGAAAGCAACAACCCGCCTCTGTGGCTCAGTTGGGGCGTTTTCGGTGTGCTACTGGCACTGACTCCACTCTACGTTTGCTATGTCAAAACTGCGCCTGCTGGCTTCGTTGCGAGCAAAATGTTCCACTGGTTGACTGCTTGCTTGGCTTTCACAGCCTTCGTGTTCGCGGTAGGTGGCCCGTTCGCTACGTTTGCCTGGTACCAACCATATCTAGGCTCGGTGGTTTTGATTCTGACGACACTGATCATCCCGGTACTGGAAGGGCAGTTCTACCCTGGTAATACTCCGGTTGTTCCTCCGGCTGAGCCGCCTGTTGTGCCTCCTGCGGCAGATCCTGCCACTCCAGCGGAGCCGCCAGGTTCTTAACTCTGATTGAAGAAAGAGACCTAAAAATGGACCAGCCTGATTTCGCACCTCTGCATGAGGCGAGCTATCAAGAGCTTCTTCTGGAACAGCAGGTCAATCTTCTTGACTCGGCTGCTGCCACCAAATCTAATTGTCCCGATTGCGACTATTCAAAAATGGAGCAACCGGATTTCTCGCCTTTGTTTGTGCCTGCTTCCAGTTCTCTGGAGCCCCGGGCAAGCAAGGCCCCATTTGCCAGTCTTGTGGAACGAAATAAGTTCCTTTGGTAAGGCAAAAGAAAGGAAAACCTATGAGAGTATCCTCTCTAATTCTCGCGGCAGTTGCCGCGCTAACTCTTGGCGGCTGCGCTGTGGCTCCGTCAGTGCGAGTACATCCCCTCACAGCTGGTCAGCCCACAGTCGTTGACTTGGACGCATCGGCGAGGGCCATCATCATGGTTCCAAAGCCTAACGGCGCTGGCATGGCTGTTTGCTCTGAGCCGTCGCCCGATGTGGCGATGTCTGCTGTGGCAAGTATGCTGGCCCAGGTCAAGCTCGACAACCCAAATGTTGATGTTAAAACGCAGCTGGATTTCCAGACAGCGGTAGTCGATTTGGCTCGCAAAAGTCAATTCATAAACTTCCAAAGGGAGAGCCTGTTTCGGCTTTGCGAACAGGGCATGAATCAGAACTTGAGTTCTGAACAGATCTTCGTGTTGTACCAGCAGGTGCTGCAGACTTCGCTCAAGTTGGCGGAAGCTGAGTTGGCGAAGAACAAGGCTGACCTGGCCAAGGCCTTGAAAGACCCGGCGGTTCGAAAGCTCTGGAATCAGCTGGTGGACGAGCCGATCGCAACGACACCAATTGCGGTGCCGAAGAAGAAGTAGTTCTTCAAGGCAAGAACTAGTAGGAAGCGGCTGATAGAGCTAGGAAATCAAGCTCAGAAACGTCTGATACAGTGCGGAAATCAAGCTCAGATAAGGCTAGGAAATCAGGGTCTGAGATCGATCACGTTATGTCTTATTGACTTCGCGCCGATTTCTTCGCTAGTGCTTGAAACCTAAACCTGCCAAGCCTTTCTAGCCTCGCGCTCTTCTTCCGAACCACCATTTTTCTCAGCATTCACTTAGCTGAGAACCCCAGCAACCTTCCTCCAAATAACTTCGACTAAGCAGCTCCAAAGCGACTGCTAGCCGACCTTCAACAAACACGCTCTTTATATAGAGCAAGGAATAACACCATGACATTCGTTTACGATAATTTGGGCCGTTTGGTCTCAATCACCTATTTTGACGGGAAAACCGTGATTTTCTCGTACGACACTTGCGGCAACCGCACCAGTGTGGTCTCGACATGATGCGCTCACCATGCGCATCGCAGCAAAACACGACCAGCAAACAATCATCAAATAACCTAGGAAAAGCAAATGCTTAACCAAAAACACAAGACCTTCCCCGTCGGCGGATCCATCGCCCCCGGCAACTCCCCACTGCAAGGCCGCATGCACGCCATGAGCCCTGCCGACTCCAAGCCCATGATCGAAGGCCGCCAGCTGCCGAAGAAAGTCTTCGACATGAAGGCTATCCCCGCTCTGAGACAGCAAGAAGCAGCTCTGCTTGCTGCTCAGCAACCAGGTGGCTCGTCAGTTTCACTGAAGTCTCTGTCTGGTCCGATGTCTCTCATGTCCAACCAAAGTGTGCCAGACATCGCTGCTTTGGCAGCCGCCCTGGACAACGATGTGGACAAGATTTACCAGTATGTAACTAATAACACTGGTTTTATTAACACCTATGGCTCCCAAAAGGGCGCCCTCTCGTGTTTAATTGAACACTATGGCAACAGTTTCGACCAAGCGGCGCTGATGGTGGCCCTCTTGCGTGCTGCTGGCAAAACCGCCAACTTCATGTTCGGCCAGCTCAAACTCACCCCTGCTCAGGCCGGTGCCTGGCTTGGCACTGACCCCAACAATGTCTGGGCCTCACGAAACCTGCTCGGCAACGGCGGTGTTCCAGTCGACGTGATTTGGGACGGCGTTAACTTCGTCTACTACCTCACCCTCAGCCACTGCTGGGTGAAAGTTGATGTAACTGGCTCTGGCGACTGGTTTGTGTTCGACCCCGCCTTCAAGTCGCACACATTTACTGCTGGCGTTGACTTGGCCACGATCACCGGCTTCAACGCTACTACCTTCACGAACTCGGTAATGTCTGGCGCAACGGTCACCGCCGACTCTTACCAGAACCTCAATACGGCGAACTTGAACAGTCAGATCGTCACCCTCAACGACAACCTGATCACATGGATCACGAATAACAATCCTGACGCCACTTTGAAGGACCTTATCGGAGGCAAAGAAATCGTTCCGGTCACTGGTGTGGTGCGCAATACTGCGCTGCCCTACCAAGACTCAAGCGTCACTCCCACCGAGTGGACAGCCATCCCGAACGCCTACAAGACCACCTTGCAGGTACAGTTCGATACCATCAACCAGACCTTCTACTCAGAAGACATCTCGAGCAAGAACCTGACGTTGTTCTTCAACGGCTCGCTTCAAGCTGAGTTGCGGCTTGATGGCACGTTGCTCGCCACCAGTTCGGCTCAAGGTGTGGGCACCTGGAACTCGGCTCTGCTCACTGTCAATCACCCGTATGCGGTGACCTGGGCCAACCAGAGCTTCTGGCAGCGCGTTTGGGCCGGTGATTACTACTTGATCGCTCATGCCTGGGGTAATTCGGCCCCAGACATGGCGTACATGCACCAGAAGCTGTTGAACGACAATCGCCTAGCCGGGATGACTGATAGTGACCCCGGTGTGATTGGTGAGTCGCTGGCAGTGCTCTGGCACAACTGGAGCGCTCAGAAGTCGATTATGTGCAGCATGATCGGTCAGCTCAATGGCTGCGTTAGTGTTCTGCACCACCAGCTCGGTATGGTTGGTCACGGCGAAGCGCCTTTCACCGACCTTGGTGGCATTGTCTGGTCGACTTCGGCCCTCGACAATGACTACAACAAGGTAGCCGCAGCAGATACTGTCATTGCCATGCGCGGCATTGGTTTTGAATCGGGCACGCTCAATCAGGTGCCAGGCACAAGTGCTGTTAGCTCTAACAACGTCATCAGTCAGGCCAATGCTGCTGGTCAGAAGCTTTTTGTCGCCAAGAGTGCCAACTGGGCCACTGTGCGGCCGCAGCTTCTCAACTATGACACAGCTGACCTCGACAACTTGACGGCCTGGTACATCAACAACGGCTGGTCGCTGCTCATTCACGAAGATGGGCACACTGTCCAGAACTCTTACGAGGGCTATGGTATTTATGCCATCCCCCCTGGTGGCGGTTGCGTTGGTCTTATTAACGGCATGTTGCTTGGCGGTGGTGGTGATACCGTGATGTCGGTATCTGCAAACAACACCAATTCCGCCTACAACCAAGCGCCTATGGACAACCTCGACCGGGTAGAAGTAGGTACGAAAGTTGAGCAAAGGCTTGACTTTGTCACTGACAAGTTGACCGGTAAATTGCGTTATCGCCACGCTGACATTTCGATCGGCAACGGTGTTGGTGCGCTTGAATTTGTGCGCTCGTATAGCACTGGCGATGCTGGCATAGTGAGCGAAGTTGGGCGGGGCTGGCGGCACAACTACATGATTTCTGTTGAGGTTCAGAACCAGAGTTATGCCTCATTCTTGGACTATAACAACCCCGTGCCACCGCTTGGCCAGCATGCTGGTCTTTCTGCTTCTGGACCAGTTGTTCATGCATATATTCAACTTCTGTTGGCGCCAAGTGCCGCTAACCCTGGCAACTTTGCCATCAGTGCGATTACGACCACTGAAGCAAGCAAGCTGCTCACCAGCAACATTGCGATAGTGCGCGATGGCGACAAGAGCTACACCTTTACCAAGTTGCTCAACGGCAGCTACATTCCACCCAAGGGTGTTTCGATGATGCTGACAAAGAATGTTGATCACTTTGTCATGCAGAGCTTTGAAGGTGTGCGCTATACCTTCACCAACTGGGCGTTGAACAAGACCCGCATTTCAAAGATAGAGTGGCCGAGCTATGGCCCAACTGCTCGCGGGCTGAACTTCACCTATGGAGGCGCTGGCCCTGAGTTCTACCTGACGCAGGTGAGCAGCAATGGTGGGCGCTTTATCAATTTCACCTACGATCTGGTTGGTGGGGTGGTGCCTTACTTGAAGACGGCAACAAGTTCAAGTGGGCTTGTTTGCAACTACACGTTTGCTACTTTCACCACTGGCTTGATGACTTCTGCCAGTGATTCGAGCGGGTTTTCCACATCCTACGAATATGATAGCCAGAGGCGCATGTTCCGCTACACGCGGCCAGATTACTTCTGCTCGGTGCAATACGACTCTCAAGATCGTGTTTCATCGCAGACTAACCCTGGTTACACTCTGCAGTTCTCCTATGGCGATACCGTGACCATGAGCGGTGGTCCAGAAGGCAGTGTGTCCACGAAGTTCAACGCCGATGGTCAGCCAGTTGAGATGACCACTCAGGCTGGTACCACGAAGTTTCTCTACGATGGACTTGGGCGGCTCAGCTGGAAGCAGATGCCAGGCCTCGACACCATTGATTACCAGTACGATTTGAACAATCGTGTGGTGCAAGAGATTCACACTCCTGGCCCAGGTGGTGGCTTAACGCAGACTCAGACCTACGGCTATGTCAGTTCGGGTTTGTTCAACATCTGGACTAGCCGCACTGATGAGCGCGGCCAGAGCTGGAGTCAGACAATTGATGCCAACGGCCGCATTCTCACACAG
>JAUYRX010000028.1:0-3012 GCA_030696635.1 Candidatus Melainabacteria bacterium | reverse complement strand
GCGCTAGCTATTTCTTCGTAAAGGAGGAGCAGAATGCTTCTACAACAAACAATTGAGACCCTCAAGCAACTCAAGCTCGGAGGAATGGTCAAGGCCTTAGAGCTCCAAATGGAAATGCCAGACTCGCAGTCCTTGCCATTTGAAGAGCGGCTGGGGCTGATGGTTGACTGTCAGTTGACCTGGCAATCAGACAAACGACTACAAACTAGATTGCGCTCGGCTCAACTGTTCGAAAGAGCGACAATTGAAGATTTTGACTTCAAGGGCAATCGCAACATCGAGCGCAGCTCTTTGCTTTCGCTAGCAAATTGTGATTGGTTGCGTGCGCATCAGAACGTTTTGATCGATGGTGCAACCGGTGTCGGCAAGAGTTACCTTGCCTGCGCATTGGCCCAGAAAGCTTGTAGAGAAGGATTTACTGCTCAATATTTGCGCTGCTCTAAACTCTTTGAAGACTTGAGCATAGCCAGGGCTGACGGCTCCTACCATAGACGGTTGGCTGAGTTTGCTCGAAAAGATCTTCTTGTGCTCGATGACTTCGGGCGAACTCCACTAACCACTTCTGAGAGAAAAGACCTTCTGGAAATCATTGAAGACCGCTACGACAGACGATCTTTAATCATTACCAGCCAGCTGCCGACCGATAACTGGCACGATGCAATCGTTGATCCAACCATCGCTGATGCCCTACTAGACCGAGTTATTCACAACTCTCACAAAATAAGTTTAAAAGGTGAGTCACGGAGGAAAACAAAAGGTAAGCAACTCAAACTCGTCGGATAAAACAACATGCCAGCGTCAAGCTACTTAGAAACTGCTCAAGATCACCGGAGCAAGTGATCAGCATCAATCGGAATTACCGATCAGCTTCAGCGGAATACGCAGTGGTGGCATCAGTTTCCTCCAATTTCTGACCTTTAAAGCACGAAAAGTATAGGAAATCGGGATTGTATTTCAACTAACCGGACAGACACGAATGTTCCGCCGCCGCCATCGGCACCACCACCTCCTCACGCTCCGATGGAACAAACCAATAACCCACTGGATGGGACTGTGCCGGATCCGCCTACTCTAAGGCCTGAGCCCCTTTCTGATGGACTGACCTAAAATTGGAACGATGGCAATAGCGTAAGTCCCGCAGATTGCTGCGACTGAGGTGTAGCTATCTGTATAATTGGGATAGAGGGGTTTTTGAAAAAAGACTCCTCTATTCACGATTTAGATGTAACGAGGGAGAAGAACATGGGCTTTTGCTGGAGTTTGATATTTATAAGTTGTGCTCTTCTCACGTTTCCTAGTTTCGCTACTGCAAAAGGAAATAAGGTTCTTTCGAAAACAGCTCTTTCACTCGGCGCGCAACAGTTTCAGAAAATGCTTGTAGATAGACCTCAAATGGCAAAGTGGAAAATGAGAAGCAAAGCTTTGGACCATTGGGCTATTGAACAATTCGCGGGAAAGAATGTTCAGGGTTCCATTCGCTGGGATAATGGAGAATTGACGAATAATTCTCCAGAGTACACGGCTGAAAGCTCATACAATGATGGAAAACCGTTCATTCGAATAAGGGGTAAAGTCAAGACCGATTCACCTGAATCGCTTTGGTCTGCATTCATTTTTGAATGTTTCAATATTAAAAACTCCCCGAAACACGAAACTGTCACCAAAGCGGCAATTGAAGGTTTGTTGAGTCGAGCTCAGTTTATAGAAGGGCAAACAAGAGTTGAATTTGATACCATGCACCAAAGTGCAATGTTTTATAAATCCTTCTTGCTTCCTACTGCCCAGTCAAAAAAAATAAAATTACATCCGAGTCTCTGGCATGCCGATCAAAACGATACCTACGTAGCTTGGATTCGTAAATACAACAATCCAAATTACTATCCCTTTAATAGTTACGGTGCCTATTACGATAAGTATATTGAATCGATTTATCTCGAAAGCCAGGCTAAATTAAATCATTGACCGAATATGTTGCACAAGGTGCTCGTATTAGCCACCAGAACACTAAAACCGGACATGAGCTATATGACGACTTGACAAGAGCCTGATTCTGTCAAGTATCAATTTGAGTGATTACAAGCGTTTTGGGCGCTGCAAGCAGAATTATGCCATTTGAGATTGACGAAAACACAGATCTGCTTGGAAAGGTAAACTTGACCCCAGCTTTTTCTTTTGCTGATAACCGGTTGCAATTGTTCAACATTTTCTGCCTGTGCGCACTCAATGAACAATAGCGCAGCATCGCTGTCTTTTGGTCTGATTTAAGCAGATTACCAGTGAGTTTTCATGCCAAATTTTGAACTTATGAGTGTCACCGTAAGTGGTGGCACTCTTTTTTACTTCTTGTAATTTTTCTACTATAGAGTGTTTTAGGTTGAGTTGAGGCTGACTGAAAATGAACGTCTTAGGCTATATCCCCGATAATTGCCACACAACCATGCGCGTTTGAGGGGCTTTGAAGCTGGGCGACCTATAAACATTTTCGGCGATCATGCCAAGAATGCTTTGAGGTTCAACGTTTCTTGAGAAGCTTCTTCCCGTCAGGCCGAAGCGCCCCAGCCGGGCTGACATAGCGGTAGAGAGTTTGGCGGCTTATGCCCAGCTCCTGGCATAGATCATTGACCACCGTGCCTGGTTTGCCCATTGCCGCTTTGGCCAGATGCACTTTCGATGGCGTCATCGTGTGGCGGCGGCCACCAACTCTTCCCCGTGCTCTAGCGGCTGCTAGCCCGGCCCTGGTTCGCTCCGAGATAAGGGCCGCTTCAAATTCGGCTAGGGCTGAGAAGATCCCGAAAATCAGTTTGCCGGAAGCTGTGGTGGTATCAATACTGGCGCCCTGGCCGGTTAGCACCTTTAGCTTGACTCTGCGCCCCGACAGGTCTTGAATGAGATTGACTAAGTGAGTTAGGTCGCGGCCCAGGCGATCGAGCTTCCAAACAATTAGGGTATCGCCTTCACGCAGCGCTTTCAGGCAAGCCTCTAGACCAGGGCGGTCGTCTTTTCTGCCTGAGG
>JAUYRX010000044.1:0-34000 GCA_030696635.1 Candidatus Melainabacteria bacterium | reverse complement strand
AAACTAAACCGATATCGCTCTAACTTGGATCCGCCGGCCAAAACTAAACCGATATCGCTCTAACTTGGATCCGCCGGCCAAAACTAAACCGATATCGCTCTAACTTGGATCCACCGGCCAAAACTAAACCGATATCGCTCTAACTTGGATCCGCCGGCCAAAACTAAACCGATATCGCTCTAATTTCAAAATACTTTCTCCGTTCCACAACTTTGCCACATTTGGAACATAAACTCATACTATCGAACAAAACGGTAGCAACGAGGAAAACCCCATGGCACGTGTTGATGTACTTGAACTCAAATCATTTCAAAAGATAAGCCTGAATGAAGTGCGCTATCTCAGCGAAATCGATTTAATCAAATGTCAACCAGTAGGCACGGAAGACAGACAAAAGAAATCACTGGCTAAGAACCCTGCAAACCTTGCAACTGAATTCAAATCAAGAATTGCGGCATTGTCTACTGCCTTCAAATCTGCCCTAAACACAATCCTCTATGAAACCGTACCGCAGTGCGACACATACTCACCAGAGTAACAAAGGCGCAGTTCGAACAATTTTTCCAGATAAAGGGGCGGGCTCAAGTCGAAAGACTTGGGCCCGCCGGGGTTTTAGGCATATCTCTTGTGGCCATATCTCCTGTGACCCTATATCTGCACAACTTCAACCGGCTGAGGACACGCCGGTCTGCGACTAAACATTCCGCGCACAACCAGCCAAACCAAAGGCAAAACCCCAACAAATACAAACACTAGATCGCCAGCAACTCTTAGCCAGGTCAGAGTCTGAAATACCTGTGAATGAATGAACTCAGGACTACGAGCGAACCAGAAGCCCTTCTCATAGCTAGCAATCATCTGAATCACGCCTGCTGGAAATATGTTGAGCACAAGCATCAGCAACAAGCCTACATTCAAGCCCCAGAATGAAAGCCCAGCCAACCTATTGCTCCAAACATCCTCAGTCATGAGATATCGAGTGCAGAAGAGCACAGCAGCTACAGCAAGCATACCGTAGACACCCATCATGGCAGCATGACCATGATTTGAAGTGAGATAAGTAGCGTGCTCGTAATAGCTCACAATTGGTGTATTAATGAGGAAGCCGAACACACCAGCCCCTAGGAAATTCCAGAAGCCCACTGCAATCAAAAACATCATTGCCCAATAGTGCGAAAAGTTCTTGATCGACCCTTCCACTTTGGCAAGTTCAATAAACTTCCAAGCATCCATAGTCAAAAGTGTTAGCGGAACTACTTCCAAGGCTGAGACCATGGCACCAAGGGCCATATTAATAGCCGGCTGGGCTGTCCAGTAATAGTGGTGACCAATACCGACGATGCCACTACCAAGGTAAAGAATAATATCGATGTAAATGACAGAGAGAGCCGATTTCTCAGATACCATTCCAAGGCTGCAAAAGAAGTAGGCGACAATAATTGTGGTGTAGAGTTCGAAAATGCCCTCCACCCAAAGGTGCACCACCCACCAGCGCCAGAAATCCGCGACGGCAAAGTTAGTGCCCGGGTGATACATCATGCCGAAGCTAAAGAATAGCGGGATTGCCATCACGCCGTATAGCAGCATGTAGGGCAAGCTGCCGTGATCTTTGCCCTTGAGCAGAGGACTAATACTGCGGTAGACAATGAATGCCCAGAGCACCATGCCCACAGTCAAAAGAGCCTGCCAGAAGCGACCAAGTTCTAGATATTCCCAACCTTGGTGGCCAAACCAGAACCAGAGATTGCCGAGCATATTCTTGACACCAAGCCACTCTCCACCAATGCTGCCAACGGCAACAATGAGAATAGCAACAAACAAAGCTTTAACTAACCAATGCTGCCCTTTAGGCTCATGCCGCGATAACATTGGCGCCATGAACATTCCAGCCGCCAACCAGGCTGTAGCAATCCAAAAAATTGACAACTGCAAGTGCCAACTGCGAGTAACACTGTAAGGGAAGATGCTGCGAATATCAAAGCCATAGAAGCCATTCTCTACAATATAGTGAGCAGTAACTATGCCAAAGAAAGTTTGAAATAGAAATAACAGAACGACTACAGTGAAATACGGATAGAGAGAAGTCTGCGAACGGTATGGTTGATAAGACTTGACGTTGTCTACCATGCCCTTGCCGTCCGGTGCCCAGCCTAAACCGGGGAAAGCGCTAAGAAGAAATTGAGTAAGACCAATACCGCCAACTAGCATCACTAGACTCATGGCACTCCAAAAGAAGATCTGCCAATTGGGGCCGTTGCCAACACTCTTGTCCGGGGGCCAATTATTTGTGTAGGTGTAGTCTTTGCCCGGGCGATTAGTGTTGCAAACCCACGCCCCCCATGCAAAAAAGCGACTTAGCTGAAGACGCTCGTTCGGGTCAGCAATATAGTTAGTGGGCAGAGGCAATTTTCGACCGACACCAAATTCGGTGTCGTAATAAGGAGCGAGCTGTCGATAGCCTTCTGTTTGGCCATCAGTAAAAGTCAGAGTCTTTGTTTGATCGTCGTAGCGATTAACTTTCTGCTCTTTCTGCAGCGTACTCTCTAAGTCGCCAAGAGAACCACCATCAAGATCAGCGTAAGACTTGTGAAAGCGCTTCTGAGCCATTTGCTGTAAGGCAATTTCGCCTTGTCTGTGGAGATAGTCTGCTGAAAAATCTGGACCGTTGTATGCTCCATGGCCAAAGAACGAACCAACATCCATCAAGCCATACTTCTGAAAAACGCCCTGCCCGGCCAGAATATCACTGCCGGTGAAAAGCACAGCACCGGCCGAATCAACCACTCTGTCTGGTATCGGCGGCGCTTGATTAGTAGTTTCGTGCCCCATAAAAATAAGGGTAGAAAAACCGGCAATTAGAACGAAAAGCACTGACAGCTTCCATCTCCAAGACATAGACAAATCCTCTTAGTTATGGGTCGCCGGTAAAGTGATGAAGTAATTAAAGTGAGTGGGGGAATGCTAGCACTCCCTCACTCACTTATGTGCAACTCAATTGTCAACTAGACGGGAGTCGCGTTTCTTTCAAGCCACGGTTCGTTGTCGTTCTTACGGAAGCCATCTTGCTCATAGCCCATTTTGGCTAACTCATCCTTGTAGGCCTCTGGATTATCCGCTGCCTCAATCATAGTCTTGGCGACAACACCAATAGCAGCTTCCCAGGTTTCCTGCATCTCAGGCGTCCACTGGCCTTCTTTGCTGAGATGCTCAGAAAGAACGGCTAAAAGATTCTCACCAACAGCACCATAGTGCGCATTCTCAGTTTTGTATTTCAGGTGCCTAATGCCCATGGCATGTAAGTAAGGCAAAAGCCGCTCAGGTTGCTCAACACCACCGACGATTGCCCCTAATGAAGCCACTAGCTTTTTGTGTTGTTCTTCAGGTGGTGTATGGAAAAGTGGTATCACTGAGGGATACTTTTCGAAAAGTCTTTTGTAGAAAGCCATACCGAGAGCCGTAGCCCCGCCATTCTCTACCTTAACCCGCTCAAAAGTCTCTCTCAATAGTGCAACATTCAACGACATAACTAAACTCCTATTTTAGTGTCAACAAATAACTGCAAATCGCGCATAAGCGCATCTAAATCGTCTATATGGCACATGCTGTCACAGATACCAAGTTCGGTATCTAAAATACTCTCATCGCATTGGGTCGGAACACTAACCCCGTGATTCTCGAACACCACAATAGCGCCTGGGTATGCATCAAGAATCTCTTGAACTGTGGTTTCTTCTGTAATTGTAACTGTCATGGTCTTACCGTCCTTTCTGACAGAGAGCTAAAGCTTCTGTCTTTATAGCCAAGGGAAAAAGAATCGAATTCTCTTTGTGTATATGAATGCGTAAATCTTGGTCAAGATGCGCTAGCCCAGCAAGCAAAGCCTGCCAACTGGTACAAGCACCTTCTGGCGTTGCGAATTGATCGGTAAGCTCGCGCAATTGCATCAGAGCAAGCCCGGCATTGTCATGCTCAGACTCTAGACAACCAACAGGTTTGGCAACAGTAGAGAAAGGAGCATTGGGTCTTCCACTAGCCTGATCAAGCAGGCGCATAAAGGGGAAGAGAATCAACTCTTCTTTGGCGGTATGTTCTAAGATCTCGTCACTCATTGCTGAGAAAATAGCTGCCACTTTCACCAATTTTGGCTGGCGCACGCCATGCACTTTTGCTACTTTGTCAGCTAGAGCTCGCAGACGCGGCAACTCGCTCTTCAGATAGACGTGATGAGTTTGCTCAATATGATCTGCTAACTCAGTCAAGCTGGCATCGAGCCAATTCTGACCGTTTTGATCCGCTTCGACCTTAGCATCGTTGTCGAGAAGACTTGCAATTACAGTATCAGGGGCAATACCATCTCGCTCGCAGGCGGCAACGAGTGTCTGTTTTCCGCCACAACAATAGTCGATGCCAAACCGGTCAAAGACAGCCGCACGAAGTGGCTGCTCGGCAACCAGCATTCCTACTGTTTCAGTTCTAAAATCTTTCATGACAGCCACCTATCGCCTCAAACTTTTTTACTTGCCTGATTTGCTTTTGCCTCTAGGCAAAGTCAAATCAAGCTACTTCAGCACAAGTATGCCTAGGACTAACTTTGGTTACCTCATAGAGCGGCAAGCTGACGCAAGAGCATGACTGGAAGTAGTCCTTGGCCGCAGCGCAATCAGGACACTTCCAATCTTCAGGCAAACACTCAAACTTAGATCCAGGCTGTATGCCTGCCGCTGGCAACCCTTCAGCTTCTTCCAAAATATAATTACAAAGTGTGCATATGAATTTCATGACCCCGCCCTCGCTAATTAACATCAAATATACCTTTATGTCCATAATAGCACTTCAAGGCCTTCTGTCAAGGCCGCAAAGGCCCGCAACATGCTAATGTGTATATAAAGGTACTTTTGTTTACGAAGAGGCAACCGTGATTTCCCAAACTGCTGAATACGCCCTGAGAGCAATGGTTTTTTTGGCCATGCAAAAATCCGCAGCCACAGGTCAAGCCATAGCCGAAACTACAAAAGTGCCACCAGGCTACCTAAGCAAAATCATGCAGCAACTGGTAAAGCGCAAACTAGTAAACTCCCAACGTGGCATTGGCGGGGGCTTCGTTTTAGCCAGGGAACCAAAAGACATATCGATTCTAGATGTCGTTAACGCAGTCGATCCGATAGACAAAATTACCACCTGCCCTCTCGATATCAAATCTCACGGCCTTAATCTTTGCCCTCTGCACAAGAGACTGTCAGCTGCTATTGCTCAAGTTGAAAAAGCTTTTGCTGAATCAAATTTAGGTGAACTGGTTGAAGAATCGCAAAGCCCTCTGTGCACTAGCGTTCCTCTAACCCCAAATCAAAGCTTTTGTCAGTAGATTTTTGCGGAACAAAACGATCATACAGAAGTCTTACTTGACACGGGTCGAAGTTGCACGCATCCTAAGAAGAGAAGCCCCGGCTTACCAGTTGGAGGGTACGACCATCGAAGCTTTTGACTTACTCGAATACCAGAAACGGGCACGCGAAACCTGCTGCCCCAAGACACTTTTTCAACTCTGGGAAGATGTCTGCCGTCGCTATGATCAACACGAAATTGGTGAGTACCAATTCGAAGAGATGAAAGCTGTGATCTGGCCAAATCTAACAGCTCTTGCTTCGCTGCGCCGCGCCATCAATGACAGCGACAACGATTTAAACCAGAGCAAAGAAAGCAGACGCAAACGGGCTTAGAGTTTGAAAGTTCGAGCCATCTATTATTAGTTCTGCTCGTAAAAAAAACTGCACGTCATCCCGCAACCTCAGTCAATCCAAGATTGAACGGAAGCGCCCGTATCTATACTCCCAAGTTACCAGCGACAGCCACTTCAAATTGCATACTAGCGTCACGCATACTTTTCGACATGAGAGACGACGCGATACTTCTCCAGAAACAACTTTATTCTTATTACCAGGGCAGAAGTAAAGACAACCGCACATTGCTAATCCCGACACTTCTACGGCCATCAATTTTGTGCTAGCTTATCTATTGGCAGTTCAATAGTAATCATTGACTGTCCATAGCCAGTCAAGCAGGTTCTGCGTGGACAAATCGAAGTGGACGCACACAATTTATAGACCAGCGGCATTGCTTCTGGCTGTGAGCCTAAACTTGGCCCTAGCCAGCGGAGACACCTACGCTTCCGACTGGATCGATGGCGATATCGACGAAATCCCCCTTAACAAACCAAGAGCGAGACGTGCCCCGGCCGCTCAAGTGCAAGACGAAAACTATGCTGACGACCGCAGCATGCAACCGGCTCGAATGCGACAAATGAGAGGCAATCAAACTCGAAGTCCAGATCAAAGCTCAAACCAGAACTCACTTGAGAGAGAAGAGCGAAACTCAGGGCCAAGCAGCAGAGATGAAGACAACTCAGCATTTGACATTACGCCACCGGCGCCGGTGCTAAAGACCAGTAGCAACGGCTCACTACGCATCACTGGCGGTGTCAGCTCTGCGACAATGCGCGCTAGTGCTAGCCAAAGGCCCAACCGCGGCTTAGACAGAATGGCAGCTCAGTTTTTACAGCAGGCACCATATCTTGATCAGGCAAAAATCGCCACAGTCCAACCCGCGCTTTTCAAGGCTTGGCTAGAGCGCTCGCATCCTGGCCAAAGTACTCAATTCACTAAGACAACAGTCGTAGAAGTTAAGGGAAAATGGGATGACTGCGGCCATATCTTGCGCAATTTCGGCCTGCCTTTCACCAAAATTACTCAAGACAAACTAGTACAAACCGACTTATCTGGTAGCAAAATATTAGTGATCAACTGCGGCTGCGAGCTAAGCGAAGCTTCAATTCAATGCGTACGTCAATTCGTATCCAAGGGTGGCTACCTGCTCAGCACTGACTGGGCCTTAGATTCGTGCTTAAAGAAGGCATTTCCTGGTTATGTCGAATGGAATGGCTGTGACACTGAGAACAGCGTCGTAGATGCTGTTGTAGTCGATCAAGACCCAATTTTGCTAGCCGGAGTGCCCCATGTTGCCCACTGGAAATTAGAAGACAAAAGTCAAATCGTCAAGGTTATCCGAGGCAAATCAGTGCAAGTATTGGCTCGCAGTCGCGATCTTATGCGCCAAGATGCTGACCAACTTGGCATACTAGCACTGAGCTTCCCCTTCGGAGAAGGCCGCGTGCTGCACTTGGTTGGGCACTTCGACAACAATGCCAATTTATCCTTTAACACAGCCTTACCAGACCCGGCGCCAATTATCGGCATTGGATTGCGCCAGGCCATCGCCACAAACTTCATCATGGCCGCCCTGCATGGCGATTTCACCGCAGAAAGCGCCTCCAGTGGGGAAAGCCCCCAAGTCAAGTATTAAATTACGCCAATGGCTGCCCAATTAAAGCCAATATCGGGTACATACAATAGAGAGCGTTGACTATTGAATTTTCGCCGTCCGGCTGACAGCTGAATTTTTCAATCTTTATTTTTGACCGGGAGAGCAACCATGAGCGCACTGGAACATTCAGGACCTGCAGACAATTTCCAACACGGCGCAGAGCAGATCAACCAGGCTCAACTTAGCCCTGAGAACTATCAAGCTGGTCGCGACAACCGCCACAACCAAGCCACTGATGGCCTCGACATCGTCTCAAGCACTGTTAACGGCAAAGAGCGTCCAGTAGAGACCGTCGCCGCTAACGCCCTAGCAGTATTCGAGAACATCGAAAAGCGCAAAGAACCTATAACCGCGGCTGGCCTGAAAAATCTTGCAAATATGATGGCCTGCAACAGCGATGTACTCGGCGCCAACGGCCTCACCGAAAAGCAGTCCGCTATTCCCCCTGCAGCCCTTGAGCGCATGGGCGCCATTCTCACCCTTCAGGCGGAAAATCATCCGGCTCCAGGAGCCAAGGTTGCCATCAATGCCGTTCGTGAAATGTATTTCTCATAGGTCCAGACTGAAGGCCAACCCAGGCAATTTCCAGGGCTACTTTTACTTAGTCTCATCGGCGTCATTTAAGGACCAATCATAAGGTAAATAGTCGAGCACAAGTTTATCCTGAGAGCGAAACTTGGCGATCACATCACGTTCGTCAGTGGGCACATAAAAGCTCACATATGAGGCGATGATCTCTTCATCCATGGGTGGAGGGAAAGTGCGCTTGGCGTACCCGGCTTTACTGGCAAAATCGAGAGTAAACCAACTGAATATCTTGTTGACGCTCATCACGCCAGTACGAGGATTTACGGTTAAGTTCTTAGGATTAGCAAAAAAATCTTGGGTGCATTGGTCTAGGCGCTGATCAAGCTTCTCTGCCACAAATGGCTCTGGCGAAAGCTTAGCACAGCTTCTTGAAGCACAAACCACAGCAAAGTGCAGGCGCGGGTCGGGCAATTCATGGCGCAATCTTTCATGCTCAATTTCGTAGAGAGTGACAGGTGCTCCCATTATTTTGAACTTACCGTGCTCCCATTCACCAGGAATCTGCCTGAAGCTACTAGGTGGATACTGAGACTGGCTGCCTTTTATTGGGTAGTTATCGAGAACAACTTTAATTGTGATGGCGTTGTAGGCATTTAGCCAAAAAGCCTTCTTCTGCTCAGTGGAGAAACCCTCGTACTCTTGTTTTGGCAAATCACAAAGAGTTTGCAAAAAGCAATCGAGCTCAGCAGTATTCTCTTTCCAGCGTTTATAGTGAACATTGCCGTTCTCCAAATATTTGGCTAGCTCCTGCCCAAATAAGACATATGAATGGTCAAAAGCAGCTTTAGTCTCATTGGCAGCAGCATTCACCGGCTGAACCACCACCACGGGAAGGTCAGTCAGCTGACAGGCCAAGAGGCCACAACTAGCGACAATTGGCAAAAACCACTTAGGTAGAAGTCTTGGGTTCACAGTTCCTCAATAACAAAAGCGAGTAATGACAGAAGCCATAAACAAATAAATGCAGCAATCGCCTGTAAGTATATTAGATCCCATTAAGTCGCAACTAACAATAGACTGTTTATTTCCGCGAATATTTCTCGGCTCCTTCCCGCATTTAGTGAAGGCCTATCTGCCAACTTCTTATCTGCCAACTTCTTATCTGCCGACTGCGCCTGCCGCAGGTTTGTTTGCCCGCTCAAATAAGCGCTTCAGTGCCGCAACTTCATAAGCGGGAGTAGAACAACGGCCATTGCCACATAAAAATGCAGCAGCCTTAGGCAACTGCGGCAAATCGACTGCAGTATTAGGCAACGGCCCATCCTGAGGATCAAGCCATTCCACGCGCATATACGGAGCAGGCAAGGCCGCAGCAGCGGCAAAGAGAGCCCTAGCCTCTTCGTCAGCCCTAGACCCGACTATAGTGATGTGAATTGGCTCAGCCTGCATCTCTTGATCGGCTAAGAGTATTCCGCCCACAAATACTTTGCGGCGAGTAGCCGTCTCTGGCAGAACCAGATAGGCCAAAGACTGGTTTGCCAGGGCCCTGTATTTTTTCGCACCAGTATATTGATAGAGCAAGTTGGCAAAGCGCGCGAGCTGCACGCTCTCGTCAATGGTTGTGCTAGCAGTTGGCTGCTTAAACTGTGTATCAATAAAATTAGCTGTCTGCTCTGCCCGGATCAACCATTGACGCTCAGCGGTAGCTCTATAAAGCGCCAGAAATGCTCTAGCCATGGCCAAGTTATCGCCAAGAAATGGTCCAACCTTATCATCTTCACCGTGACAGAAGGCCAACTGATCAACTGAGCTTAGCTTCAATTTTCTCGCTTTCAACACCCAATCAGCGGCTCTAATAGCACGTTCCAGATATTGCTTATCAGCGCTCGCCAAATACAATTCCACCATGGCATTTATAGCCCAACCATTCTCACGAGCATAGCAGTGCTTATCAATGCGCGGCAGACCTTGCTTGAGGCGCTCAACAGCGTTGAGGGAAAAATACTCACCGCTGTGCACACCAGACACCAAGTCAGCGTCTTGGCTGGTGTAGAAAGCACCATCAGGGGCACTTAAAAACTCTTGCAAATAGTGAGCTATGGCCTTTGCTGCCTTGAGATAACGCACCTCACCATAGAGCCGGTAGGCTAACGAATACAAGCGTAGATTCTCGGCCTGGGTCTGCATGATTTTTTCGAAGTGCGGATGAGCCCAATCACCGTCAGTTGAATACTGATAGACACCACCAAAAGCGGGGTCAACTAGATTCAGCTCTCCATCTAAAGCAGCCATAGCTCTTGCTTTTGAGTCGCTATCACCGGTTAAACCCTGCACCATAGCATACTCGACCGAGTCAAAATCAAGAAACTTCTGAAACCTACCCCAGCCACCATATTTAGAGTCATTGCCAGCAATATGTCGAGCAATCAGTTCTTGGCGCAATGTCGAGGACAGAGCTGTCTGGAGTTTACTATTAGAAAATAAAACTGAAGGTGTTGGTGCTACAGTCATCGATACCGCAGTTTCTTCAGGACGAGGATCTTTGATAATAGCTCTGAGCAAACGAGCCATCTTTGTCGGATTTATATAGCCCGTCCTCTTGACGATTTCGCCGCCATCTTCATTGAAAATAATTGTGGCCGGCCAACCATACTCTTCATACTTATTGCTCAAATCGGGCCTAGCATCCTGATCAACACGCACACAAATATACTTAGAGTTAAGCAATTTTTGCACGGCAGCATCGTTATATGTTTCAGCGTCCATAACATGACACCAATGGCACCACACCGCTTCGAGATCAAGCAAAACAAACTTATGGTCTCGCTTTGCTTCAGCAAAAACCGCTGGATCAAAGTCTCTCCACTTCAACTTAGATTTCGCTACAGACTCAGCGCTGCTGGCATGAGCAGCCAGTTCAAGAGAAAGGGCGCAAGTTAAAACAAATATACTTGCCAACATCAACGACTGGAGCGAAGGCTTGGACAGATAATTCAAATTTTCCTCTCTAGGTTGTCTCACTCATCTAACAAACTCTTCTTTAAAAAAATTCGACTAGCCCCGGGTGGAAATTCTTCAAGATTGCCCCACACCTTATAGCCATGTTTCTCATAGAAGCCTTGGGCTTGGAAGCTAAATGTATCAAGGTAAGCAAAACTGCATCCGCGTTGACGGGCAATATTCTCAGCAGCATCAAGGAGCTTAGTGCCATAACCAGAGCCGCGCAAACTCTCATTTACCGATAGCAGGTCTACATGCAACCAACCCCAGTTGGTCGAACCAATCAAACCACCGACGATCTTGCCTTGCGCGTCTTTAAGTACAACACTAAGAGGCAGCGAAGACCATTGATAACCGTGACGCTGATTGTTATCGTTAAGAATACGTGTAACCTCTGCCACATGATCGGCTTCAGGTTGATCAGTGTGCACAACAGTAACACCGTCTAAACTGTCTCGATCTTCAACCACTATTGCCCTCCAGCTCTGCTCATTTTAAGCGCAAAAAACAGCTGCCATCTTAATTTACTAAAGTGGCACCTCTTTTATTCTAAGGAGTCAACTAGGTTGCTATTTGGTTTTCTTAATTGCTGGTGGATTCCAGACTCCAGTGAGAACTACAGTCTGTGGTGCATAAAGTCGCAAGGTCACACCTAGCTGACAAAGGGGCGAAGGCAACCAATTAGCTTCTTTGTCGGCACCAGGAGTTTTATTCTGAATGTAGAGATCGAGAGATCCATCAGCGTTATAAGCAAAGGGCATCCATGAGCTGACGGCAAAGCGGTTCAAAACATTGGCAGCCTGGAAGCCATCTTTGTCATACATAGTTAGCGACCAAAAGGCATCAACTGGTGGTAGCCCTTCTTTATTGAAGTGCAATACATAATTATTGACACCGTTCAATGGCTGACCGTCAGCATCTAGAACATTGAGGGGATAAACTGCATCTTCAGGCTGATTGGCACCAAGGCCCACCATCGCTACAATTGCTCGCTTGAGATAATAGTTACCGTAAACACCCATGGTATCAGTATTCATATTCCAGCCATTAACTCGCCGACCGAGAGTTGGCAGTTTCTCTAACATCAACTTCAAAGCGTCGGCAGCACCCTTGGTCACAGCGTTTTGATTCTCTGAGCTCAAGGCAGCCATGTCAAAACTCTGCCCTGGCACTAAGCCTATCTTCTTCATTCTGGCCAAAATCGACCAGTCCGTAACATGAGGGGCGTTTTCTTTGAGCAAATCAGCTGCCAGGGAAAAATACTTGTCAGCCGACATTTGATTGACTTGCTCAAGGGGAGGAGTGGTCATATCAACAGCACTGTCTGCATTTACCTTAGGAACAGAACGAGCAGCTGTTGAGCCAAACTTTGACAGCGGGGTTAACTTCAAACCGTCCTGGAATTCATGAACTGCAGCATAATCGTCAGGTCCATCCGTCTTGGTGCGACCTAGCAGCCAAGCATGCTTAGTGGGTGAATCGATACGCTCAACACCAGCTGGCAATTCACCACTCCAACCAGGTGCACATATAGCCAAATGCTGCTCTGCAGTGCCGCTTGTACGCCAGCCGGGACTGGCAAAAACATCACTGAACATGTCGAGGATAGGCATTAAATAGTAACGCCCTTTTGAATCAGGAATCGAAAGCACAATTGGCTCAGCTGCAAGATCAAACCAGGTAATAGAATAAAGCGTGTCAAAGTTAGGGCGGACAACTGTTCTAAAATCAGCCCCAGGATATGCGCGCACATGTGAAAAATAATTAGACGGACCAGAACCAGGCCTCACTCCAGCGTCAAGATTGATACACTGGCGTCGGGTAATCTCCATACTCAAAAGCGGATATAAGTAAGTGTAGGCCTCCAAGCCAATGTCGTAGGCTTCAGTGGTGGTAAGTGAAACCGTCTTAGGTTGAGCCGCTGTTAAACTCACGCTTATATCCTCAAGGGGGTCGCCAGAATATCACATTGACCAAGCATAGAGCAGCGAAATGACATTAAATGAGACTTCAGCCACCTCCCAACCGAACGGCTCGAAACCCACAGCGAAAGAGCTTATAGTGAACGAGCTGAGAGAAATATTTGCCGTTATGATTTATCTCTGGGTAAGTCTTTCACTATTATCAACAGTAAAATCGCTCGTACTAGTACAGCAAGGCATCAACGATTTTGCCCACGGCTACCAGGTCGCTGCAGTTCTTGCCCTAGGAGCGGCAAAAGTCGTGGTTGTGGTCCAAGATCTCAAACCCATGAGAGCGTGGGACACCAGACCGCTGATTTGGGCGGTTCTCTATAAAACCACTTTGATGGCCATAATTGTAGACTGTGCCCTCAAGGTAGAAGAAAAGCTCTTTGATCATCATGCTGCGACACAGGCAGCAGTCGCCCATCCGATAGTCTTGATGGTGGCGCACCAAACAGTCCTATTTTCAATTTTCGCTGTACTGTTTTTAATACGGGGACTTAATCGAAGGCTAGGACCAGGAAAGCTCTCCAAGCTAATTTTAGCGGCTCCAAGTCAAGCCGAAGTAGCATGAAGTCAGTGCCTAAAGCGATGATTGAACCAGGAAAGTAATTCGTCTCGACGACCAGACCAAGTATCTATTTTGGCTGATTCGGCCTGAGCATCGGCCTGCAAACTTTCGGCTACGCTATTGCCAGCCATAACCTGGCCCAGTGCATCTTTCAGCGCCGCGGCCGACTGATAGCGATGGTCTTTGTCCTTAGCCAAACACTTAGCTACTATATTGTTCAACTTCACCTGCAAAACTGGTGCAAGCCCATCGAGAGTCATTTCTGGCGCATCAGTGGTAATTTGCTTAACCAAAATATCTACTGAATCTTTGCCGTTAAAAGGGGGATTGCCTTGCAGAGTTTCAAATAAAGCACAGCCCAAAGAATAAATGTCGGTGCGCCTGTCGAGCAGTTCGCCTCGCGCTTGCTCCGGACTCATATAAGCTGGACTGCCGAGCACATCACCGATTTGTGTAATCTGATCAGCCTGACTAACATTGACTGAGCGAGCCAAGCCAAAGTCAACAAGCTTTACAATCACACCTTCATCACCATTATGAATCAGCATCAGGTTACTGGGTTTAATGTCGCGATGGACAATTTCTTTTTGATGAGCATGCTCAAGACCAGAGCACGCCTGAGTGAAAATATCAATTACTTCACGTAAGGGCGGCCGACCGTATTGCTTAAGATACTCAGCCAGACTGGCTCCGTCTACGAACTCCATAACGAGATAGGGCTGACCCTGTTCAGCCACGCCGAAGTCACGCACAGCGACAATGTTGGGATGCGACAACATTGCCGTAACTCGAGCTTCTCGTTGAAATCGCGGCACTGTGTCAGATTGAGCCATGGCCCTTAAATGCAAAACTTTAAGAGCAACACTACTGCCTATACTAAGTTGCTTGGCGCGATAAACTAAGCCACTACCACCACCGCCAATCAACTCAACCAGTTCATATTTGCCATTAAATATGGTGCCAAGATAAGGGTCAACATCAAGATCGGCCTCAACAAGATCTTGCGAAAAGGGAGAGGTACTTTCAGTGCGAACTTCGGGATAGAGATGACTAAAGACAAGTTTGCCTTTTGGGTCAAACTTTTTGCGCAACTTTCTGATTGCCATCTTCAGCTTGGGCTCACTCTTCTCGGCATCGCCAATCCAGATGGAGGCAAGCAAATCTTCAATTGTGGGCCGAATATGCGGATACTTAGCGGCTAGTTCTAACACCTGAAACTCCGGTTCGGGCAGACTATAAGTGCGGCCCCCTTTGCTGACCCTCTTATTGCACAAATCTATGTCGATATCACCAAGGCTGACACTATCTCCGGTGGCACTACCAGCTCTCCTAATATGGGCCCGCACCCTCGCCCCGAATTCTTTAAAATTAAAGGGCTTAGCTAAATAATCATCTGCCCCTTCATTTAGAACAGCTTCCATATCTTCTACGGTGCTTCTCCCAGTCAGCATTATCACCGGAGTTTTAGCCCCACTCTGGCGGAACTGCTTTAAAATATCGAGGCCACTGACGCCAGGTAAATCCCAATCAAGAACTACCAAATCGTAGGGATTAGCCAGAATGGCGGCCAGGCCTTCTGTACCAGTATGAAAAATATCAACACTATGATTCTCGAACTCCAAAAGAGAACGAACCACATTGGTCAAATCGAGATTATCTTCAACTACTAAAACCCTGGGCATAACAATTCAGATTACCACTAACAATCTACCTTTGTAGTTTTCACAGTCGAGATTACCCGACCTACTTAACCGCCACTGATAGTTTTGACAAATCGACCAACAACTGACTAGCCGATTGATAGCGACTCTCTTTTTCCTTCGCTAAACAGCGGTGCACGATTGCTTCTAGTCGCGTGTTAGTGTCAGCATCCAAGTCGGCCACAGTCAACAAAGGCGGTGACTCTTGAGCATGCCTGATAAAAGTCTCAATAATGTTAGACGATACAAAAGGTACTTCACCTGTGAGCATTTCATAGAGCATGCAACCTATGGCATAGATGTCGCAGCGGTGGTCTGTAGGCTCAGAGCGACACTGCTCAGGGCTCATATACGAGGGGGTGCCAATCAGGGCCCCTGTCTGGGTCAAATTGGGGGCGTTGTCTTCAGCTTTAGTAGACTTAGCTAAGCCAAAATCGACAATCTTGACAGTGTAAGTCTGATCGCCTTCAGCCACTAGCATAATGTTTCCAGGCTTGAGATCCCGATGCACAAGCCCTTCTTCGTGGGCCTTACCAATGCCAAGGCAAATCTGCGACACAATCTCTACCGCATCCGGCAGCGCTAGTTTACCGTTCTGCTCCAAAAGCTCAGCTAGACTAAAGCCATTAAGATACTCCATAACCATGTAAGGTTGAGACTCTTCGGTCACACCTAAATCATGAACAATCAGAACATTCTTGTGACTAAGCAAACCGGCTGCTCTGGCTTCCCTTTCAAAACGCCTGACCAAATCTGGCTGAGTACTTAGTTGCGGCGCTAAGACTTTTACAGCCACCGTAATGTTTAGCATCCGATGCTTGGCCTTGTACACCTGACCCGAAGCGCCACCACCAATCGCTTTGATGATTTCGTATTTGTTGTCTAAGACCCGACCGATCAGGGGATCACCCCGATCACTGCGGTCGTCGACTATACCGTCAAGGCCTGAAGCGCCCACGTTACTACCATTCATCGACCGATAGTCAGCGCTTCCCATAATCACGTTAATGCGCAGAATCCGACCATCAGGGTCAAGCTTTTTGGAAAGACGGCGCACAACGTTATTGAGCGCTTCTGCAGTCATCTCAGCGTCGCTGGTCCAAACATTGTCGAGCAATTCCTGGTGGGTCAAAGCCTCGTTGCGATTTTTCACTAAGTAAGAAAGCAACTGAAACTCACGGGGCACAAGGGTCACGTTACGCCCGCTCTTTAGGACTTTGCTCGTATCTAGATCAACGACTATATCTCCCACAGTAACCACATTACCAATTACGGCTTTCGAGCGGCGAAGTAGGCCGCGCACTCGCGCTCCCAACTCCTTTAAATTAAACGGTTTAGTAAGGTAGTCGTCAGCGCCCTCATCAAAGCCCTTCTCTTTATCCTCAACATCATGATGACCAGTTAGCATGATTACCGGGCTTTTACCGCCAAAACCACGATAGTCACGCAAAATCTCAATGCCGTTGAGTCCAGGCAAATCCCAATCGAGAATAATTAGATCCGGCTGACTGGCCAAAATAAAATTTTGGCCTTCCAAACCATTGTGAAAGGCAGTAACCGAATTGCCTTCGTGTTCGAGAAAATCTCGAACCAACTCAGCAAGGCTAATATCATCTTCAACCACTACAATTTTGGCCACGAAATCGTCCCTTGACAGCAGCACAGAATTAACATTCTGTGCAGGAAATATACCCTCAAAAATTCACACTCAGTCGCTATTAGTTAGAAGAAGCCAAAACGATTGTGAAAGAAAATTCGCTTAACTGGGGATGGTAGCGCCTGTGGTGCGGGTCCTGGCATCGCGAACCGACCAAAGGGAAAGGAGCTAGGGATCACAGCGTTAGACGATTTACTCTCTTCTCTGCGGCCATTTTCATGTTAGCTTGGGCCATCGTACTCAAGGCCACAATTGACGTTGCATCTGTCGGAGCAGTTGATATTCCGAAATGGAGCATCGGTCGCAAATGACCCAGGGTTGGCAACATCGTAGGAAGACTTTGGTTAATACGATCGACCATGATACAAGTCTGAGCGCTATCTACGCTAGGAAGTAGAAATGCAAAACTTTGCTCGCCAAAATGGCCGAGCAGATCGGTTTCTCGTTTCGTTTCTAAGAGTGCCTTTGTTATCACTCGCAGGTCGCTCATGGAAATTAGATTGTCTGTCGCATTCTCGGCGCTCAAGCAAAAGGCCGCTAGAGTCAATATTGAGCCAAATCTATGCGCCCGAGCGAATTCATGCGAGAGCATGAAGATAAAAGTCTCGTCAGAAAGGAGCCCAGTGTCAGGGTTGCTCAAAGTCTTCAACGAGTTTTCTAAGTGCGAAAACTCAAGATTGCGCATTTCCGGAATACCAACCCTAAAAGTCTTTGTGGGCAGTGGTTTATAGCCACTAGGCGCTAGTGATTCTACAAGAGGAAAATTTTGCTGAGTCAGTTGTTGATTTTGCTGACTCAGTTGTTGATTTTGCGGTGCAAGCGGCACTTCCTCTTCTGTCAAATCGGCGCTGCTAGTATCAAACTCCTGCAAGCTCCTTCCGTCTGGCGCCAAAAGCAATCCCAATCGCAGTAGTTCAGCAGCAGCAGCAACCCATTCACTGCGACGGAAGCCCATTCGCTCAGCCACATCGGCGAGATTGAGTGTGCCATAAACATTGCCATACATATCAAGTAGAGCCTGATGGTTCTGCAGAGAACTCAATTTGACTATGGCTTCTAATTTGGCTTTGGACAACTTAGATGAGCGGATGAGAAAAGAACTCTCAGTTATAAAGTTGTCTTCTAAAAACTTCAGATTAGAAATAAAAGCTTCGCCCTTTGTTATCAGGCCTTCGGCTGTATCTAATACGTTCACTGATTCCGGTTGCCGCCCCAATTCAAAGACCAGCTGGCCGTCCGACCAAGTGAACAAGTCAACAATCGCTTCATCCCCCTTCCCCAATGGAGAACTAGCATTAACAGGCTTTCCCAGACCAAACTGAACCTTGACATTGAAGGCTCCAGTACCCACGTACAAGTGCCCTGTGGCCTCGTAGTAGGCGGCAACCTTGAGCAAATATGAGATTGGTTTTTCTCTCAAATTACCCTGTAGGGCCTGCATCATGGCCTCCACATTGTCTGGAGTGCTTGACCCCGGCATCAGCTGAGAAGGGCGGTTGTCATACGACACAGGCATATTATCCGTAAAAAAGTCCGTAAAATTGGTCAACTAGAATAGCATTCGACTCGGCCCTAGAGAGTTTCTTAGAGGCAACACACAAAGCATGAACGATAAACAAATGGCTAGCAGCAAAGATCTTGAATTACCAGGTATCTTGGCAATCGATGACAAGTGCGAACTGACCCGCGCCACTATCACCACATCGTTATGCACTGCAGAACTCTACCTTCAAGGCGCACACCTGACACAGTGGCAACCAATAGACCAGAAGCCGATTCTGTTTCTCAGTAACCGTGCTTCTTTCACGCGCGGAAAAGCCATTCGCGGCGGGGTGCCCATAATTTTTCCTTGGTTTGGGCCGCGCACAGCTACGGCCTGTGACAATCGTAACGATGGACCAGCTCACGGATTTGCAAGAACAGAAGACTGGCAGCTTGTTTCGGCCGCAATGAAGGGCGAGCAGCTCGTTCTCATACTTTGTCTAGAAGCCAACGAAGTCTCTCGCTCCCTAGGTTTCGATCGATTTCGTCTGCAATACAGCCTCACTTTCGGTACGGACCTAACCATGCAACTAACAGTAGAAAACCGCTCGCCAAGCAGCCTCTGTTTTGCTGAAGCCCTGCATACATATTTGTTCGTCGGTGATTGCCAGCAAATAAATATAACCGGCCTCGCTGGCAGTGAATATTTTGACAAAACCGATGGCTTCAAACGAAAGCGGCAAAGAATTGACGAACCAGCGCTAAGTCTCAAGGGCGAGATTGACAGACCCTACATCAACACTACAGACACTTTGGTCTTAAACGACCCCAACTTAAACCGCCGCATCACCATTAGCAAAAAACATTCGAACAGCACTGTGATTTGGAATCCAGGAGCAGAGCTGACTGCAAAAATGGCCGACATGAGCCCTGAGGGATGGAAACAGATGGTCTGCATTGAAACAGCAAACGCGCTCGAAAACGCTATATCTCTTGGGCCTGGAGAACAACACACCATGACTGCTCATATCAAAGTGGAACAGTCAGCTGGCTAAGCCATAGTGATCGAGTAAAACTGAGGATGAAACTACTCTTCTGAATCTTGCACTTCAATAGTGCGGAAAGCCAAAAAGAGGACTTGCACACTAAGCATTTTTACAACTTAATCATATAGTAGAACGAAATAAAAAGACAAGCGCGAGAGTGGCTACCAGAGAGGAAACCAATTGGTTTCTCCTCCAGTAGCCTTGCTCTCTCGCTTGTACTTAATGACCAATCTGAAGCTTCTTCGCTTACTTCAGGTCAGCCAGCTCAGCCACAACAGCGGTAACCGCCTTCAGCACTTCCACCATGTACGGCAGATTGCAGTTTTTCACCCGGTCATTGACCGTGTGATAGTTGGGATTGAAGCCGTCGTCGGTGAACTCTTCACTGACGAGCACGGCCTTGTAGCCGTGGTCGAGGAAGCCGGCGTGGTCCGAACGGTCCTTCACCGCATTGTTGTGAGTGTCCACCGGCGTGAGGTTGATGCCGTAGCGCTTGATGGCACGGAAGAATCGCACAGTCAGCTCGTGAGAGCCATTCTGGTCGATGTCATCGTGGATGTCCAGGCGGTTGCCAGGCTTGGCGCAGTAGCTGATCATGTCCATTTCGACCATGGCCACCACATCGGTTTTGGCCGCAGCGACCTTGTCCGAATAGGCGTAGCTACCCCAGAGGCCCTGTTCCTCGCCGGTGAAGTGAATCAGGCGAACAGTGAACGGCAGGTCGAGGTCTTTCAGCGCCCGAGCAAGCTCAAGCATGCCGGCAGTTCCCGAACCATCGTCGTCAGCACCAGGTGCCACCTTCTCGTTGCCCCACGGCGAACCGGCGGTGGAATCGAGGTGAGCGCCAACGAAGACAACCCGCGAAGGATTGGTCTTGCCGGGCAGCTCGATGACGAGGTTGTTGAGCTTCTTGCCGCGCACGGTGTAGGGGTCACGGACAGTCTTGAGGCCCATGGCCGCATACTGCGCTTCGATGAAGCCCATGGCGATGTCCAGCTCTTTCGAGTGGGTGTTACGCGTGGCCAGAGTCGAAGTGACGCCATTCACAGTCACAGGCAGTTCGCCCGTGAGCTTGAGCATGGTGTCCTTGATGCGGGCGATGTCGATTACCTTGAAGGCATTGACGATGCGAGGATCCGGCGCCGGCAGGTTGCTGGTGTCGATCTTGGGCGTAGCAAAGTTGCGAGTGCGGCGAACTTCAGCCGGATCGAACTTGCAGCCGCCTTTCCAGTTCTTGCCGTGGTGAACGGGGTGGAAGTCAGACTCGTCGGCGGCAAAACTGCCTTCGGGCGGGGTGTGGTCGTGCTCGTGGTCATGAACCGCAGCAGGAGCAGGCTGAAGAATGGACACGTCCGGGCCAGCATCGCTCTCGGGAGGGCTGATGGTCGGAGTTTCCAGAGCTGTCTTCTCGACGGGCGGCAGGGCGCCGGTGGGTCGGGACTTGTTGCTCTTGCGAAGGGTGCGGACGACGAGGAAAACTGCTACTGCGACGAGCAGCAGGAGGATGATGTTATGCATAGTAATCTCCTAGATTTGTGGCCTTAGGCCGGTTTAAGAAAGCAAAATGCTTCTTAGCGCTAACCAAAAGTGGTTGGCGCTAAGCAGAAAGTTGGCTGGCAGAGACAGTTGATAGAAAAGTAGACATGCACGCGACACCAAATACAGTGTCAAACGGTTCTTGTTCTAAAGCTTGTAATGCTCGGGGAGAATTAAAAGTTTAGTTACTACCTCATGCGTACGCGGAAAAAATGGTCTAGACGTAAACTATATGAATAGCCATATGAGTAATGCAAACTACTTGCGCTAACTAACGCCAAGCTTCCGTTAACGAACACTAATGATCGCCATCTCCGCCACAGCTAAAAACGTCAAGAGCTAAACAGGCAAACCTTTTCAGAATCTCATAAAAGCCTTGCAGCGCAAGCCACTCGCTGCGTTTACCGGTGACACAAGTGCGCTAACTAACTTAAACAGTTAACAAAGCCAGTACTTTGTGCCAGCTTGAAAAGTTTCCGGGTTAGTATCTTCGGATAGCAAAGTATCTTCGGATAGCAAAGTATCTGCGCATAGTAAAGAAACTTCGGATAGTAAAGTATCTGCGAGTAGTTCAAATTCAAGCATTCCCTTTTTCATTCAGAGGAACCTCATGGCCATTAAGGAGTTCATCAAACATCACTACCGTCACTTCAACGCTGCCGTTGTCGTGGATGCTTCAGAAGCGTACATAGCGCATCTGGAGAGCGGTGGAAAAATGTTCATGACTATCGCTGGAGCCATGAGCACAGCGGAAATCGGCCTTTCTCTAGCCGAAATGATTCGTCAGGACAAAGTGCACGCAATTTGCTGCACCGGCGCCAACCTCGAAGAAGACATCTTTAACCTGGTCGCTCACAATCACTACGAAAGAGTGCCACACTATCGCCAGCTCACCCCCGCCGAAGAGCTAGAGCTACACAGCCGCGGCATGAACCGCGTTACCGACACCTGCATTCCTGAAGACGAAGCTATTCGCCGCATCGAAAACGAAGTGCTAGAACTCTGGCAAGAAGCAGACAAGACGGGCAAACGTTACTTCCCATATGAATTCATGTATCAGTTGATTCGCTCTGGAAAAATCAACAAGCATTTCCAGATTGACCCTAAAGATTCTTGGATGCTAGCTGCTTGCGAGAAGAACCTACCAATCATTACTCCTGGTTGGGAAGACTCAACCTTAGGCAATATCTTCGTTTCTCACGTTATTCGCAAAGACATCAAAAATATAGACACAGTTAAATCTGGTCTAGAAGCCATGGGTATGATGATTGATTGGTACAAAGAAAACAGCAAAGACCAATCTATCGGCTTCTTCCAAATCGCCGGTGGCATAGCCGGAGATTTCCCTATTTGTGTAGTACCGCTTATTCAGCAAGATTTGCAAGAAGACTGCAAACTATGGGGCTACTTCTGCCAAATTTCTGACAGCACAACGTCTTATGGCTCATACAGCGGGGCGGTCCCCAATGAAAAGATTACCTGGGGCAAGCTGGGTGAAGATACCCCCCGCTTCGTCATCGAATCCGACGCCTCTATCGTTGCTCCGCTAATCTTTGCCTATGTGCTCGGTCAATAGGCCTCTGTGGAGAAATGAGCGCTTCCAAAGATAGCCCTCCTGAACCAGAAAATCAGCCAGAAACGAAGCAAGATCAAACAATAGCTTCAGGGGAGGCCGTGGCAATAGTCGCGGTGCCGGTTGAAGCAGAGCGGGCCAGCGCAAAACGCGCCAAACTCAACAGCATCCTCTCGCTGACAATTGCTGGTATCTGCGGTTACCTAGCCAGCATGCTTTGGATGCCTGGCAATTCCTACAGCGGCGATACACTGCGCTTGAGCGACAAAGAGAAAGTACTGAGCCAAAATCTACGCAACCACGTAGAGATGCTGGCCAGTACAATCGGCGAACGCAATATCAAGCATTACGACAATCTTGAACAGGCCGCCTGCTACATTGAAAACTGCTTAAAGAAAGCAGGATACTCGCCCAAACGGCAAATTTATGACGTTGATGATAAGCCTTGCCGCAACATCGAAGTGGAGATTCTCGGTAAGAAATACCCCAAAGAAATATTGGTAGTCGGAGCCCACTATGACTCGGCGCCAGGTAGCCCTGGGGCTGACGATAATGGTTCAGGAGTAGCAGCCGTGCTTGAGCTAGTAACCCTGCTCAAAGACCGTCAATTCGACAGGACCATTCGCCTGGTGCTTTTCCCTAATGAAGAGCCGCCCTATTTTCGCACCAAGACAATGGGCAGTTATCGTTACGCCGAAGCGGCTCGATCACGCCAAGACAACATCATTGGCATGCTCGCCTTAGAGACCATGGGTACCTATTCAAACGAGCCCGGCAGCCAGCATTACCCTATTCGCGGTGGCACCTTGTTCTATCCCAACAAAGGTAATTTCATTACGTTTGTCGCTAGCCAGTCATCTAGCGCCTTCAACCGCGAATGCATCGGCGCATTTAGAAGACTCGTAGATTTTCCCTCTGAGGGCTTCTCACTGCCCAACTTCATCTTAGGCGTCAATTATTCAGACGACTGGAGCTTCCAAAAATTTGACTATCCAGCGGTGATGGTGACCGATACAGCCCCTTTTCGTAGCGAAACCTACCACCAGCCAAGCGACCTTGCCAACAAACTCGACTACGACAACCTCACTCGGGTCGTAGCTGGCCTAAGTAGCATGATTGGCGCGGTAGCCGGTGAGCAAACGAAATAGTTAGCGCTAACTGCAACAAGGCCATTTGTCTCACCAGAGCAAAGCAAACGCTTCGCCAAATAAGCATTTGCAGCTTTGGAAGCCGTAAATACCGTGTTGTCAGTATTCTTCTTTTCCTCAAAGATAGAAACGCTACAGATCGCCATCCGAGGCACAATCGGCAGATGCCCTTCGAACGTCAGCCAAGCAATAACGATTCGGGCAAGACTGAAAGCCCCTCTCACTCAAATATTTTGAGTGAATTTGGCAGCGGCCTTACTTACAAACTAGCCGCTCCATTCAAGGGAGCCATTCAACTAGCGACCAACGAAACTGCTACCCCAGAACAAAAAGCTGCCGCGGCTCAAGCATCGCAGTCTAAGGCTCATCTAGCCGGTGAAGTCGTCGGCAGCGCCACTGTCTTCATCGCCGCCACAGCCTTACTTCGACGCGCACCGATGGCTGGCAGCCTAGCGCCGATAGCCGCTGGGGGGATTATTGGCGCAATTGAGCCCCTCAAGCAAGGGCAAAGCAATCAAGATAGGATAGTTCATGGCCTAAACGGTGCAGCAGCAATTGCCATAATCGAACACCTACCGAGAGTCTTGAGCAAGACTGGTTTAATCGCTACTGAAAAGAGTTTGAGCGGTGCTCTAATATCAGGCATGACAGTAGGAGCGGCAACCGAGCAGGCCACAAGTTTTATTCAAACAGGGAAAGCTGCAGACATAGATCGCACAGTCGTTGCCGCTGCTGGGTTTGGTCTAATGAACACGGTCTTTCACGGTGCTGGTCTAGCTATCAACAAAGGCGTAACTAATTTCGGCGAGCGCTCAAAATTTGCTGACAATGCTACTCTAACCGCCATCACTAAAGACCGTCAAAACATTGCCGAAGAAAGCGGAAAACGCGGCTGGCACTTGGTATGCGGCAGCGGTGGTTCAAAGGCTGGTCTGACCAGCACTGGTGTAATCTTGGCTTGCCGAGCAGCTGAGCTCAAACTTGATACCATCGGCGGCGTCAGCGGCGGAGCAATTCCGGCAGTCATGGCAGCGGCAGAATTACCTTCACACCGGTTGATCGAACTGGCAAAAGTCACTGATTTCTCAGGCCTTCTCGACAAGAAGAAATTGATCACCCCTCTAATAAGAGAACGAAAACCCATAGATTTACTGCAAGACGGCATGTATGGCTCAAGCAAACTGGGAGCGTTAACCGACGCCCACGTTAAAGAATGGCCAACAAAATTTTGGACCATGGCAGTGGGCGACCACAGCGAAATGATGTTCACAAAAAATGGTGTCATGGAATACACCAGAGAAGGTGGCAAAAACTTAGTCTCCAATAAACCGGCCCAACTTGGCGACGCAATTCGAGCCACCTGTGCCATTCCGGGAGTGCTTGAATCAGTCACACTTGTTGGACGTCGCCTATTCGACGGCGCCCTGGGCAAGTTTGGCAAATGTCCAACGGCCATGGTTACCTCTCACTTTGGAGCACCAAGTGAAAACATCATCGCCAGCCTTCCAGTCGGAGCAATGTCGACGATCAACAAGAGCCTGTATCTCTTTGCCAAATACTTAAGTGGTAACCTAGAGAAGGAACACAGCGGTCTTGCGAAGACAGCGGGCATTGTTATTCGCCCTGAAGTAAACAGTTTTCACTCAATGAAGTTCTTGCTCAATGCCAATCAAAAGGACGAAGCAATTCTGGCTGGTTACAGAGCCGCCATTGACCAATTTGCCAAAGCCAAATTAATTTCAGGTGACAAGTTAAAAGCGGCTAGCGCAGCGGGCGAGTCAATGACCGCCCTTGAGAATTTCTTCAAGCCAGAGGTTGTCAGTCCATTTATCAATAACCCTCATTTACTGCGACTGACTGCAAGACCAGGCCTATCAAAACTGAACCTAGCGCTGGAGGCGAAATGACAACGAAGGCAAAGTTATGAATACCGGACAGATTGCACTAATTCAACTTTCAGTGGTTTTATTAGGTGCCACTACCTTTTGCCCAAAGACAAACGCTACCGAAAATGCGGTTGTGCCAGGCAGTGCAGCAAACACACAAACGAAAATGGTCTGCAGTCGAATAAACTGGCTGACGTCGCTGGATGAAGCAAAACAAACAGCAAAGAAAGAGCATAAACTCATTGTCTGGATTCACATGCTCGGCAATATTGATGGCTTTACCTGAAGCGCCGGCAATAGCCTGAGAGCCGTGTCGCTTTCACAAGAGCCAGTCTTTTCAACCTTGCGCAATCGCTTTGTTTGCGGCTACAAGAATATTATGCAAGAAAGCTATGCCGGAGATTCTGGCGTGCACCCGATTGACGGCAATGCAGTCAATACAACCAATGGCGCCGGCCCGCACAATTTGCAAACATTTGTCATGACTGCAGATGGTACTGTCTTACACTGCCTGCCGGGTTTCTGGACTTCAGCGGATCTTGCCGCTGAACTAGAAATAGCAGAGAAAATCAGTTATATCTGGGAAGATAAAGCGATTTCTCAAGACCACAAAGCTGATTTATTCAAGCGCATGCATCTTGAACATCTAGCCAACCATACCCAAGAACTAGCGGCACGCAGCCACCTACAAGGCTTCGACGCCCAGCACATATATAAAAACAGAAACGAGTTGTCTGACTGCATTAGCGATAGCCAAGCTATTAATGCTGTCGAAGACCCGCACAAGCTGCCATACGCCGCCTTCAAAACCACCGATAAGATCATGCACGAACGCATGGCAAAAAGACCTTTCTGCAATTACAGTTCATTCGATACCGGTGCCTACACCAGCTATGGCTGCAACCACTATGACAAAGGCGAGAACGAAATGGAAGGCGGGCCGCCGACTTTGGCCTTAAAGGGCCAAAGTCTACGCAGCATAACGCGACCAACAGCTATAGCTACAGCAACAAAGGTTGGCGCACCGACAATTCCAGATAGCCACAAAATAGCAGATAGAACCATCCCTCACCAGTTTGTGCAGCTAGCCAAGCAAGGGCTGTGGAGCGAAGCCTTCCAATGCGCAGATAAGTATATAAAAGCCCAATTCACCAAACCCGGCGGCTACGAAATGCGCAGCCTTGCCGCACTCCAGCTCGGCCACTATCAACAAGCTTATGACGATGCATCCAGGGCCTTGTGGCTAGGGTCTAAGCACTCATCGGCCTCGCTCTTACGGGCCCGAGCAGCAAGTAAGCTAAAGCCTTTAGTGTACCTGAATACCAAGAGCCTTTGAGAAATCTACAGTATCACTGGCTTCCAGTTTCGGTCCGCCGATACCCAACTCCTGTAGATTTTTTAGTTTTTTCACAGACCTGAAGCAATCACGATCAAGCAAAGAAGGATTAGCCTGTAACTCTTTCAAGTGCGAAAGTGAGCTAATTACTTCCATACACTGGTTTGTCATGTCTGTTTCACTAACTCGGAGATGTCTAAGGTTGGGACACATGGCGATCGCTTTGAAGTCGTTCAAGCTCAGCACGCCACGCTCAAGAGTTAGTTCAGTCAACGCTTTAGACGGCGCCAATACTGCCAAAAGTGCTGAGGGCTCGACAACTGGCGAATAGGTGAGGCGTTTAAGCTTCTTAATTCGACCCAAAGTAGCCAGCTCGCTACCCCTTATTTGTGTGTTAACCAATTCAAGCTCTTTGAGCTCAAACAGCATGTCAAGCTGCGGCAAGCTTTCCCTATCAAAGTTGCAAGAAACTGCAGCCACCGATAGCGACCTCAAATCGGCCAACCTAACAATGTGTGCTAGCGCGCTCTTGTCGAGCGGCTCGTGCCCGTAAAACGCCAAGCCATAGAGATCATTAGGACGGAAACCATCAAGCAAAGACGGATCAACAATTACGGCCTTACTACAATGCAAGGTAACTTTGCCTTCGAGCGGCAGCAAGCGCATACCGGTAGCTGGTATCTGGTCTTCTTGATTCTCTATTTGCAAGTTCCCTAGTTCATTCTCTGCACCGAATACGAACTTACGCTTGAGCACACCATGATCGTCCACGTTCCCGCAAAAATAGGCCTTCATCGAACGAATAGCTGAAGAGCTGCCGCTTGACCCAAGAGAAGGTACAGGCTTAGCTTCAAGAGTAGAGGATGGAGCGGAGCCTGAAGTAGAGCCTGCTGTAGACTCTGGAACGGCTGACGGTGAAGTTACAGGTGCGGAACCTGCAGAACTAGGCGAAGAACCAGGCACAGCGATGGGCGCACCCACCTTAATCGACTTAGCTTTAGATGAAGACTTCTCACTTTCTAGTTTTAACCAATAGTCAAAAGTGAAAACGGCAGAGAGCAACACAGATAAGGCCAAACAAATCTTGAGAGCCAACCGGATTGGATGTTTTTCGCTAGCGTCCTCTTTGGCAAGAGAACCCTGTGCTGATTTGAGAGAAGAAGAAGAAGAAGCCTCTAAATCCTTCTGCATATGCCGGAGATCGACAACCACCTCTTCAAGGTTCTGGTAGCGATCCATGGGAGCTTTCTCTAACATAGTGGCAATCATTTCTTCCATAGCCTCTGGAAAGAACTTACCCCCAGTTACCTTTGATAGCCTTGGCGGAGTTTGTGACTGATGCATCATCATAGTTTGAATTGAATTGGCACCACGAAATGGTGGCAAGCCAGTTAAGATTTCGAAGAAGGTGCAACCAAGAGAATAGATATCAGATCGTGCATCAATACGCTTACCGTCACAATGCTCAGGACTCATGTAATAGGGACTACCAAATATTTCACCAGCAGTGGTGAGATTCTGCACTTCAGCATCAACCCCCGAAAGCTTAGCTATGCCAAAATCTACAAGCTTCACTCTAGAGCCAGTGGCATCACTTTCTTTGAGCAGAAAAATGTTTCCGGGTTTAATATCGCGGTGAATAATTCCTTTCTTATGCGCGTAGCCTAGACCCGAAGCCACTCCAATAAACACTGGAATCGCTTCGGCTAAACTCAATGCACCAGAACGAACCAACACATCAGCCAGGTTCTCGCCCTCAAGCAAATCCATGACATAGAACGGCAAAACTCCATCATGCAAACCCAGATTGTGAATTGCAATAATATTTGGATGGTTCATGCGGGCAATAGCCTGAGCCTCAAGCTGAAGGCGACGCCAAGCAGTTTCGTTAACCTTCTCAATATTTAGTGTCTTCAGAGCATATACTTTATTGAGAACGCGATGACGCGCTTTATAGACAAAGCCCATTCCGCCTACACCCAGTAGCGAAATGATTTCATAGTCTCCCAAAAGATCGCCAGGCTGAAGCTTACCTACCTCGTCCGCCCCCAATCGGGCAGTACTGCCCGAAATATAAGGTTGAAAATCTTTAGCCGCGCCGCTTCCTGAACCATACTGTTGAAAATCTCCGGCCATGCCGCTACCCGACAAGCTGGTGCGGCCTTGTGATTCTTCATCGGGTGGTTGTGGATTATTCTGGGGATTCATAGAACTGACGAGGTAACTTAATAGTTATAATCGGTAAACAAAAAAAAATCTGTATTGTGACATCGTGAGCAACACGAAAACTGGAGTTTAAAATGCCGGAAATCAAAAATCGTCAGATCACACTAGCCTCTAGGCCAGTTGGCGAACCCAAAGACGAAAATTTCAAGCTAGCCGAAGGCGTTTTGCCACACCCCTCAAAAGATGAAGTCCTTCTGCGCACGATTTACCTTTCTCTCGACCCCTACATGCGGGGGCGCATGAGCGCAGCCAAATCATATGCAGAGCCCGTGCCTATAAATGGCGTGATGGAAGGCGGCACAGTCAGCGAAGTCTTAGAATCACAATACTCTGGCATAGAAAAAGGAGATATCGTTCTAGGCTACACCGGATGGCAAGCATTCGCAGTCGCTCAAGGCGCTGGCCTGGTTAAAATCGAGAAAGAACTAGCACCAATTTCTACGGCACTCGGAGTGCTTGGCATGCCCGGAATGACAGCTTACACAGGGCTGCTCAATATCGGCCAGCCCAAAGAAGGCGAGACAGTCGTTGTGGCGGCCGCTTCAGGGGCAGTAGGAGCAATTGTCGGTCAAATTGCAAAAATCAAAGGCTGTAGAGTAATTGGCATAGCAGGGGGTAAGCGCAAGTGTGAGTATGTGGTAAAGGAGCTAGGCTTCGACGCTTGTCTCGACCACAAGGATAACGATCTCCCCACGCATCTAGCCACAGCGTGCCCCAAGGGTATCGATATCTACTTCGAAAACGTTGGCGGAGAGATCTTCGAGGCCGTCTTCCCTTTGCTAAACCCATTTGCCCGCATTCCAGTTTGCGGTTTAATCAGTGCCTACAACGAAACGGCAATAGCCTCTGGAGCAATATCTGTACCAATCCTAATGCGGGCAGTATTAACTAAACGACTGACATTTAGAGGGTTTATCGTGAGCGATTTCGCCTCCCAGCGTCAAGAATTCTTACTGGCAGTTTCCGGCTGGATTAACGAAGGAAAAATCAAATACCTAGAAGATGTCGTCGATGGTTTAGAAAACTCACCCAAGGCCTTCCAGGGCCTTTTAAAAGGCGAAAATTTTGGCAAGCTTATTGTGAAGGTTGGTGAGGAACCATAGCTCTCCTAAGTAACTAGAGTGACTATGAAAAAGCGACGCTGTCAGTTATTTCTGCTTGTTGCCTTGGCCCTCACGCAACAGAGTGAGGGCGCCGCCTGGGGCGAGGAGATAGACTGGCTCAACCGCGGCATAGCAGAGTATTCATCTAGGCAGTACAACCAAGCTGTCAGTAGTCTCTCGCTGGCGGTAAACAAGAATGAAAGGTCTGACTTAGCTCACTACTATCTTGCCAATTCTCTACTAATGATTGGTCACAAAACTCGGGCCTTGCAAGAATACGAGAAAGCCTGCAAAGTTAGCCAAACAGCCGAAATGTATCGAAATTGCGCCCAGGTTTTAACTACCTACAACGCAGCAGTTCCTCCTCCGCCGCCCATGGGCCAGCCAATGAGGAGACGTTCAGTTTTAGATCAGTACCAAGTCAGTTCACTTGATCGCATTAACTCACTGGCTGAGCAGAAAAGCGATGGAAAAATGAAGTTTGCTGACAGCCACCGCGACGGTCTTGAGGTTTTTCGCTGTAGCCCCGAAGGAAGCGCCGAGTTAAAAGCAGCTTGGGATCAATGGATCGAAAACTATAGACTGATATTTGGTTCAACGCTTGGTCCACGGGTGCGCGGGGCACACATCGGCAAGCTTTCAGGCAGAGCACTGATGGTCTTTAGTGTTGATAAAAATCGACGCCTAAGAGGACGCATTGTGAAGAGCGATGCTCCAGTTTTGTTTAATTACTACTTACTGGAGACCACCAGGCGCATTGATCGAGCGGCCATACTCGATTTTCCGGCAGCATCAACACTGCCTGGCTATAACTTCACCATGACCTGGGACTATGGAGCATCAAGAAACGGCACAGACACCGTTGCCGAGCTGCTGCGCACAGAAGCTGCCTTGCGCAATCAACAAGCCTTAGCTGCCAATGCTGGAACACTCTCTGCATCTGACACGAACGCAGCTCTGCGCAGTTCGAACACTAGCGCTGCGTTGCGTAACTCGAATACGAGCGCGACTATGCGTAGTTCGAGCACCAGCACTAGCCTCCGCGCTTATGACGCGGACGCAATGATGATGCCGAAGTTCGATACCAAAGTTTCGGCACAGATTCTCCCAAAGCAATTGCCTGTTGAACTCAAGGCATCCCCAGGTAAACTCGATACAGGCACGAAGAAACGATACTAGCGTTCAAACATGAGGCAATAGACTATGGCCGCGGTCCAATGGCCTGCCCATAACGGTTAATAGTAAGAGGACTCATAGGCTCTTGCTTGAGGAAAGAAGGATCAAGAATATAGAGCTTGCCATCTTCAAATCTCATATTCTTCAGCTGCCAATCAATTCGTATGCCACTACCAGCAATGGCATCACCAAAAGCATAGTACTGTTTTCTCAGCGCCAACATATCAGCACGAGAAAGTTCACCTGCAATTAGTTGAAACTGCAAATTATCCCCATCACCAATCTGCTCCATACGCAGAGCTGGATTACCATCCCTAGTTTTGCCTGTCTCCAGAATCTTGGGCGTGCGCACACCAATTGATTGAAGCCGCTCGTACATACTTTTTACAGCATCCATATTGGCCGCTCGATCGAAGAACACTTTTGTCACAGTGCCATCGTTATTCGAATAAACCTTACCCTCATCGCCCTCGCCGAGAAGATTTCTTTTGTCAAAGGAAATAGGCTTTTCTTGCGGTGTTTTATTTGGCTCTACTTTGGTTTGCTCTACTTTGTCCAAGGTAACCCTGGATAGTTCGCCCCTAACTTGTTCAACTTTCGGGTGTTCGATCTTAGCTAGCGGCAGCGCCTGAAGTTGAGCCATCTCTGCTTGAACTTTTACGGGCAGTGCCTTAGGAGAATCTAGATTTAAAGAGAGCGGGACACTACCGGCTCGGTGATGGCGATAGTGCGACCCAGCTCCACCAATACCACCGAGAATGCCACCAAACATGGCAAAATCAGTGACACTCTTGCCAAGCTCGTGCTGACTTGCCAGCCCTCGACCGCCGGACAGAGAGCTAAGCTCGGCGCTGGCCAGTCCAGCTGGTATGCCGCTGATAGCGCCAATGCCAGCACCTTTACCAACGGTAGAGAGAAGACCAGATTCTGGTGTGAGCGCAAATGCCCGAATGCCGCTCAGCCATCGAGCAGAAGCTCCCAAGACAGCAAAAGTTCCAGCATCCGTCACAGTATTGGCTAACCGGCCCTGCCAAAAATCTCTGCCCTTCTCCAGAGGAGTCAGCACCGCTCCCATGAAAGCCCCTGTGGCTCCTCCCTCTATCGCACTAGAAGTGATTGAAGTGCCCAAGCGCCCGGCGAATGCTCCTCGAACAGCCGCGCGAGAAATCAAGAATGGCACAATCATGCCCACAGAAGCACCAGCCTGCTGAACGAAGGCCTCAGTTCTGTCATCTGGCTTTTCTGGGGCAACCAAATGCAGTTCTGGCAGAGTTCTACCCACCAGACGGCCTGCCAGCTGCGAGATACCGTTAACGGGACGCTGGAAGCCCGCGTCAAAAGCCGATGAACCGAACTCGCTAAGCAAAGACCGCTCAGTGGCCGGTTTCTCAGCACTAACCTCAGAGCTACTAGTTTTTATCTGCTCCAAAGGCATAAGAAACACCTAAACAACTAGCTCCTTTGTACCCAAATATGGACAACAAATACTAGTGAATTCGGAGATTCGAATCGTACACAGCAGAAGCCAAGAATATCAGCTCAGCAGACCAACGGAAACTTCACTAGAGGGGAAGTAACGTAATCCAGCAAGTTGTCATAAGACACAGGCGGGTGACGAAGACATGCCGTTAGGAGCGAATCAGGCACTCGCTCTCCACTTTCAAACTGAAAGCAAAAACCAGCCAAATACAATTGAAGGTATTTTCTACTGATTCCATGAAAATGCCTTTTGAAGAAGGCTATGGCGGTTCCAACTAGCTTTACAGGAAACAACAACGAACTAGCCGACGCAGAAGGAAGCTCCTCAGCAGCAATGGAGCCACCACCGGTAATGGCCAACACCCCTGATTCGTGCAAGCTGCAATCATCAACAATCGGCGAGACAGAACTAGTGGTGTTGATGCTGTCTTCAGAGACGAGGGCAGTGAGTTCCTCAGCCACAGGATGCAACCGCGCCGGCGTCTCACGGCTGCGCTTACAAATAGCAGCGCGAAATAGTTCTGACGGCATGAGGGGCGAATCATCCTCAATTTGATCGCAGACAACGAAATTCAATTTTTTGTGAATCTCATAAGCTCCAGTTTGGGAAATGTCAGTAAGTCGTGCCAACTGAGATGGAGTGACAATAACCCTATTCTGCTTCAAATATATTGCCGCTAACCAAGCTCGAAGATTACTGGTTCGTTTAAGCGCGGTATTAGCCGTAAACCAAGTCTCATACTTGCATTTTAGGCACTTGAAGATGCGTGAGCCTGACTCCCGCACCACCTGGGAACAAGAACAACGACAAACAATTCCCCCCTGCTCTTCCAAAGTCTTGAAAATTATGTCTGCAGCTATAGCATCGTTAGGTACCTGACTTTCAAAGATAGGCCAGACATCCTTCAAAAGAACTCTATCGCCAAGTTTTAGTTCCATAATTCGTCCTCCCGTTTCTTTTAAGAACGTCGGAATTCAGAAATTAGTTCAAATCGAATTTGCCAATTCGTGAAAAACTCGCCTACGGAAAGAAGGCAACAACTAAACCGTTATCGCTCTAATTCCGGACCATCGCTAACTAAACCGTTATCGCTCTAATCCGGACCATCTCAAACTAAACCGTTATCGCTCTAATCCGGACCATCTCAAACTAAACCGTTATCGCTCTAATCCGGACCATCTCAAACTAAACCGTTATCGCTCTAATCCGGA
>JAUYRX010000003.1:0-80924 GCA_030696635.1 Candidatus Melainabacteria bacterium | reverse complement strand
GGCCCAGGTGGTGGCTTAACGCAGACTCAGACCTACGGCTATGTCAGTTCGGGTTTGTTCAACATCTGGACTAGCCGCACTGATGAGCGCGGCCAGAGCTGGAGTCAGACAATTGATGCCAACGGCCGCATTCTCACACAGACCGGTCCGACCGGCACGAAGACGATGACCTATACGGCCCATGGTGATCTGGCGACTTCGACGGATGAAACAGGTATCGTCACGACCTATACCTACTCAGGATTGCCTGGAGACCTGAGCTCAATGGTCGTTGACTCTGGCGTTGGCAGGCTCAATCTGACAAGTAGCTTCAGTTATGATTCAACGGGCAACAGGACAGGCTCGACGAATGCGCGTGGTTTCTCGAAAACCATGACCTATGACAATTCTCGCCGGGTGACGAGCATCACCGAGAACGGCCTGAGCGGCTATGTCACCAATTTCGGTTACGATGTCTACGGCAACGTGATTTCGACTTCTAAGCAGTTGGCACCGCTTCAGTGGCAGACGACAACGGCCACTTATTCTGGCATTGGCGATTTGCTGACCACGACAGACCCCATGGGCTTTGTCACCACTCATGCTTACAACGCGCTTGGACAGCGCATTTCGACAACCGACCCTGAGTTGCGGCAGCGGCAATTCCAATATGACAGTGCAGGCAGATTGCTTGTGCTGATCGACGCCAACGGAGTAGCCGAAGAGACCAGAACGTACAATGCGGCTGGTTATTTGGACACAATCAAAGATGCTCGCAACAACTTGACGAGCATTACCCGAGATGGATTTGGTCGAGCGCTTCAGGTCACCTACCCTGGTGGCAGCTTTGAAAGCTACACCTTTGATGTCAGCGGCAACCCGCTCACTCACAGGATGCGCAACGGCAACGTGATCACAAACACGTTCGATGTGCTGGGAAGAATCGCCACCAAGTCGCCGCAAGGTCAAGCTGTAGTAACTTTCAGCTACGACAATGCCAGCCGTCTCCTGTCGGTCAGCACCCCTGTGGTGGCAAACAACCCGGCAAGTGGTGTTTTCTCTCATGGATATGACACCGCCGGCAGGCTCATTTCTGAGACAAACCCGCAGGCTCAGGTGATGGGTTACACCCTTGATGCCAATGGCAACACCACCCGCATCACGCACCCGGGCGGTTATTTCGTCGATCGTGTCTATGACCAACTCGATCGCCTGACCAACATCAAGCTCAATGGCTCGGCCAACAGCTCAGTAGTTTTCGGCTACGATCAACTCTCGCGGAGGACAAGCAAGAACTACCTGAATGGGGCCAACACGACCTATTCTTACGACCTCGGCAACAACTTGTTGACCATGAACATTGCCTTCATCGGCAGTGCCTGCAACTGGACCTACACTTACAACAAAGTGCACCAGATGCTGTCTCAGAACTGCTCTGACACTAGCTATTACTGGAGGGCAACGGCAGGCACCGTCAACTATGCGGCAGCCAACAACTTGAACCAGTACCCTCAGGTTGGTGCTCTGGCAGCCACGTACAACACGCTTGGGGCCTTGGCCACGTACAATTCGTGGACCTATTCTTATAACACGGAGCAGATGCTCACTGCTGCCACTAAGACTGGCACCAGCGCATCTTTCGTGTACGATCCCAAACTGCGGCAGATTCAGAAAACTGTTGGTAGCACCAAGACCAAGTACATCTACTCTGGCACGCACATGATGGAGGAGCGCAACGGGGCAACCAACGCCCTCACTCGCCGCTATGTCTTTGCTGGTGCTGATGAGCCCGTCTTGCAGATGACCTCTGCTGGCGTGGTTACTTACATTCACCATGACCACCACGGCTCGGTGATTGCGCAGTCAAATGCCACTACCGGTGCTGTCGGCAACAAGTACAAGTACGGCCCCTTCGGCGAAAGTGCAGCGACTCTGCCTGGCACCACGATTGGCTACACTGGCCAACGTTATGACACTGAGCTTGGGCTTTACCACTACAAGGCTCGGTATTTCCACCAAGGCTTGGGCCGTTTTCTCCAGCCAGACCCAGTTGGATACGCAGCTGGCATGAACTTGTATGCGTATTGTTCTAACGACGGGCTGAACCATACTGACCCTGATGGGTTGGAGCCTCATGATGCGTTAGTCGATGGAGGGAAAGGGTCTTGGGGTCGGATACTTGGTACATTCACCAATGTTCCTAACCCTTCTAGCGGTCGAAGCGGTCCATCCCCTGCGGCAATCGCCCTAAAAGCAAGTTTCAATGCTGCCGGGGGTGAAATAAGCTCAGCAGGCAACAAAGCTATGGTGCAAACACTTAAGGCTACAATTTACCCTTCACTTGTTTCGGCCCAGAATAATCTGCTAAAGGCAGTCAACAAGCCATCTCATGGCAACAGTCGATCTTCGTCAGAGGCTCAGGCGGTTTATGACCATACTGGCCGGGTGCCGGGTGCCAACGGTATGGGTCCTGTCGAAACTATCTACTCCGGTATTTCTAATGCTGTTAGTGCGGCGGCGAGAATGGCTCAGAGCGCTGCTGATTTAAGAGCGAGAGGGTACCAGGTAACTGACAGCAGGGTTGTGCATAGTATTCCCGCAGGGCCTAACGCACGGGGCAAGGGGCTGGACGTTGAAATGTCAAGAATAATCCATGGAAAGGCTGCAGGAGGTAATCATGGCAACATAATAGGAGACTGATAGGCAAATGGGGAGGTGATTGGAAATAACTATCCCCTCCCCATACTTTTCGTGGTTGAGCATGATTTGTCTTGACCACGAAAACGGATACTATGTGTCGAAGCTGCCATCCCAAGGTGGGCTGAAAATCAAACCAGCTGGTTTCATAGTGACAGTGTCTCCCAATTCTTCTGTGGAGGTATCTATAAGACCACAAAGACTGCCAGCAATGGTAGTCTCAAACAATCGAATAGCAATGTCCTGGTAGTCGACGTCGCCAAGTGAAGATAGAAGCTCATTTAGTCTTCTTTTTGCATTAGCCATAATCAGCGACTCATCCTGATCGTTATGCTCTATTTCTTCAGCGATTGTATCTATGTGAGTGCCGTCACTTTGAAACTTATGCACAACGCTGAAATAATGTTGTGTTGCAGTTTTTTGTTGTTCTAAAGAAGCCCTGTAAATAACAATAATCTGTCCCCAAAACTGTTCTCCAGTTTTAGTGACGCCAATATAGCGCGTCTTGCTTTGATAACGATTGACTGGAAAGACAGACGGAAGCGGAGTCGCATGAACTAATACCATTGGTACTGGCACTTCTGGCGCAGCGTATTTAGCAGCAATCGATACCCGAATGAGTTCCGCCAATGATGCCTCATCTTTTGGAAGGGAATCTTGTAGGCTTTCCAATTTGTTTATTAGCGGCTGACAGTCAAAGTCATACTTCTTTTTGAGCGTTGAATCGAGTTGTTTAAATAAGTGCTGAAATTCTTTGAAAAAAACAGTGAACTCATAGTGACGCTCTGGATAGTGCCAATTTGACGTTTCTTCTAGATATTCGTCGATACTGGCTTGTAACTCGATGTCAAATTCCTTATATCGTATCCTGTGTTCTCTTGAGGAATATGAATCATAATTGGTGCCGTTTATACTACTTAAGTAAGAGATTTTGAGCTTTTTAGACGATCTGAAGAGTTTAACTTTTGGTCTTGAAGGCAAAGATTCCTGAAATCCTTTATAAAGATCGGCTAGGTGTCTAATTGGCTTTATCATCGATAATAGAATTTCGATCTCCAATTGTTCGACTCCATTGCCGCAAAATAAATTATCGAATCCAATGAAGTATTTCAGTGCGTCTAGGAAATCACCATTGCCAAAAGTGCTATATGTTTTGAAGCCTATGTGTGTTCGCACGCTTTTGTTGTCCTTCGTTTTTGCTATCTACACATCTAGTATCTATCGCGCAAGTAAGCCGAATTGACAAGGTTTGAAAATCAAACAGCCGATGCGGGCCGACGCTGAAACTGCTAATACTTGCTAAACTAGCCTAAGTTTTTTCTTGGGAATTTTTTCATTTTGTAAATTAGAACCTTGTGTATTGTGAGTTGATTGATCAATTTACTCAAAGCAACAATACCCTACCAGACTCACAACCGTGATTCTACTACAGATTCAGTTTAGACCATTACCCTTTCATCTTGAAAAAAACTAGATCAACAACGCAATTTTTAATCATGGTCGCTTCAATCGAGCATTTTCTTACAGGCGCTTCTCTTTTAGCTGGGAGAAGCGTCTGGCTTTTTTTGTGTGCTACTGCTATTGGTGGCACTCCTCTTTTTTTTGCTGTTCAATAAATTTTCTACTATATCATGTTTTAGGTTGAAGTAGCCTGGATTATTCACCGATTGCAGCTAGTAGGTGCTGCTTTTCACTTAGAACAGACACTGGCAGTGGAGTTAATGAATCTGCTGGCTGCTATTGCTAATTTTTTTGCTTTGCCACAGCTTGCCCAAGAGCGACTATATCTCTTGCATAACGGCAATAGATCTAGTGGAAATATAGTATTGCATTTGGTATCAAATGCGAGCTAGATAGGATGAAAGGCCGCTCTGCTGCTGGATAATATGTTTGCTTACAACAAAAAATTCTGAAACTAAATGAGGGTTTGAGTAGCTTGGAGAGCGGGTGACCGATAATCATTTTAGGCGATCTTGCCTTGTGCTAGTTCTAAAGACAATAGTCAATTTCAGAAGTCACTGAAATCGTCTTGTGAAATTGACAACAATGGAATAGCTGCAGCTTTCTGCCAGCCTTTATAAATTTGTCAAATTGGGTACGATGAAATCGTACCGCTAAGGCAAGCACCTTAAGGCAATCTGGTTGCTAGGCATGGCATGCAGACGGGTGGGCTATGTGGACTTTGCCGGTTACCTCTTTTTGAGAAGCTTCTTCCCGTCAGGCCTAAGCGCCCCTGTCGGACTGACATAGCGGTAGAGGGTCTGGCGGCTTATGCCCAGTTCCTGGCATAGATCATTGACCACTGTATCTGGTTTGCCCATTGCTGCCTTGGCCATGTGCACTTTCGCCGGCGTCATCGTGTGGCGACGGCCACCGACCCGTCCACGTGCCCTGGCGGCAGCTAGTCCAGCTCTGGTTCGCTCAGAGATGAGGGCCTGTTCAAATTCAGCTAGGGCCGCGAATATTCCGAAAATCAGTTTACCGGAAGCGGTGCTGGTATCAATACTGGCACCCTGGCCAGTCAACACCTTGAGCTTAATACCGCGTTTTGACAGGTCTTGAATGAGATTGACTAAGTGAGTTAGGTCTCGGCCAAGGCGATCGAGCTTCCAAACAATCAGCGTATCGCCTTCCCGTAGTGCTTTGAGGCAAGCCTCTAGACCAGGGCGGTCGTCTTTTCTGCCTGAGGCTTGGTCCTCATACATGCGCTTCTTCGTCACGCCAGCGGCAGCGAGAGCGTCCTTCTGTAAGTCCACAGTTTGAGAGCCATCGGCTTTTGATACCCGCATATAGCCTATTAGCAATTTTTTTTGCCCCTCTTTTTGTGCTGTCACTTATACGGCCGTTTGCGTGACTTCAAATTTCAGTGCCAAGTCAATCGATTTTGTGTCACTTAACCAGTCACTTTATCAATGTTCTATAAACCTTTGAAATTGAGTTACGTGACAGTAAATCTAATTGGTGCTGGGACTGGTATCTGGACGGAGAGTTCATCTTCTACTTTTTGTTGTTGTGAGTACTATTCCGCATTGTGTCGCGCCGGGACTTACAGAGCAGAAATTATGAATCTAATTGCGTTGTAATAGGCATAGAAGAGGAATTCTATAGTAGCCTCGTCGCTAATTATTTTTTTGTCGTACTCATGATGGCGTATGGTGTTTTGATTTGAGATAGTCGTCAATTCTCGAAAAAGAGCATTTAAATGAGGAGCCATTGATTCTTCAAGAGCAAGAGCTTTGACCAAAGCCTCAGCTGATGATTTCTTATTTGATGGCATTTTTATTGTCTTGAGTCTTTCGTAAGCATCGACTAGACCGCGCAGCCCGTCAAGCTTATGATTGCTCTTTCTATTGTAGAAGTGCTCCAGTGCCCGACCGATTAGGCCTTTCAAATGTTCATCGCTGATAGGCAGGTCAATATCAGGAAGAACCAAATTGGCATCAAGAATAGCTGAATTTGCACGTGTAACTTTGCCTTTTACCAGTTTGAAGGGTTGATTAAAGCGCTGGAAAAGCTCATTGATCTTTACTGTATAGCTGTATCGGCCTTTTCCCAAGTCATATCCGTTAGGATGACTGTTGCCGCAATACGAGTGGAACCAGCTTTCCGTTGGTTCCGAAGCGAATGAGTAGAAAAACTCCACCAAATCTAGTATTACTTGATCTTCTGGAGATTCATCTCTACTCACTGGCCAATCAAATTTTCCAAAGGTCGCTTCGAGGGTGCTCTGAACACGTTTATCTAGCCAGCTGTAATCATATCCATCGCTGCACTCGTCTGCAAAGGTTTCAGTAAAATAGTTCTTCCTAGCAAACTCGCCAAGGGCTGTAATATAGGCATACCAGAACCCTTGACCAAGAGGTTGAATTTCACGAGGGCTGGCACCTAATCGTTGAGTATAGTATTTTGTCATTGGCTTATATTGCTCGGATGCATAATTGAAGGAGTCAGTAGGGATATTCTTGGTAATGATGTTGTCGAGTTTTATGATGTTTTTTGCCGTTCTGACACTAGATTACTTTTAGTCGCTCCTCTGCCAACAATTTTTGCTGTTGGTTGTCCGAGTTGCAAAGATCCGACTCAGTCAGCTTAGTGAGAAAAAGCGAGTAGCAGTCACGAGCCTCAGGCGAACTGCGCTTATGCTGGTCATAGATCAAGGCTTTTAGGAAATATGGTTTTGCATTGTTAGCTTCCTTTTCTATGGAAAAGTTGAGATCTGCTAGTCCTAGGTCAACTTTTCCGATGGATGTGTAGTAGGTCCCACGCAGCATGTATGCTTCGGCTGAGCAATCACCCAGTTTGATGCCCTTAGTTGCTTCACTAATAGCTTCTTCAAATCTGTCTAAAAGCGCTAGGCTTCGACCTATTTCGACATACCCGCGCACGAAGTCTGGAATAATTTGTAAACCGCGCTTAAGGTCTTCAACGGCAGCTTCCTGATTGTCGAGGTCTTGCTGAACAGCAGCACGATTGAAATACGCTTCTCCATACTGTGGGTCTAATTCAATGGCCACTGTCAGATCCTTCAACGCTGCATCTGGATCATGCATTCGCTGATGTAAACACGCTCTCCAAAAGTATGTTTCTTTTATTTTCGGATCCAGCTCCAATGATTTTTCAAAGGAATCAATGGCGGCTTTAAAATCCTTCAGTTTTTCATGGCACAGTCCGAGCATTGCATGAGCCAATCCATCTTTGGGAGCGAGCGATGTAAACTTTTGGATGTCAGCTCTGGCCGAGATGTAATCTTTCTTTCTCGAATAAACAAGACACCGGTTAAAGTATGCCGTTGAAAAATTGGAGTCAATGGAAATGGCCCTATTCAAGTCTTCCAGCGCGTAAGAGTCTTGTTTTGCTCTATAGAAAATAGCGCCTCTGTCGCTTAGATAGTTCGGATCATTTTCATAGACTTCTTTTGAAACACCTGGAATAAATCTGATTGATTGATCTACTTTTGAAAATGGGAACTCCGTAGATATGTCAAAGCCTTCTATTTTTCTAGCTGTAGCAGTTGTTGTGCCATACATTGTGACTGATGACATTGGTCTATAGACTGGGCCTTTACTTGAAATTAGATTGCCTTTCAATCGGTGATGTACGGCGGCCGGCAAGAAATAATCGGGAAGAGGCGCTACAGCATTAGGATTGTGATAGACGTTCAGGCCCTCCGACCACGTCTCCTCGTAAGAGCTTGTATGTATGTCTTGCATAAAATTAATTGGCTCTGACGAATTTGGATCTGGATCCCAGCAGCTAATCAAACGAACTCCGGTTAGGTTTAGATCGCCAAACCCCGCTTTCAAACCAATTCTATTGAACTTGCTAATGGTTGCTTGCGAGTTAGTTAAGACTGCCGCAATATGCTCTGCGTTTGGCTGATTGAAGAAGCCAGATGGAATCGATTTTGACTTCCATCTGTGCTCGATGATCGGAAACGCATTTATCACGAGCTTTCCGTCATCGCCGTGGGAAGCTTCCTGCCGAAGTCCATATAGGTAAGGAGCTAACTGGCCTTCGCTATAAATCATTGAGCCTGGATAATGAAAATCTTGGATCGCAAGAACAATGGGTCTGCCTTTAATATGAGGCTTCTTCCAATATTCCTTTTGAAGCTTTGAAAATAGAGGACTTCCGTATTTAATTGGAACGTAGTTTTGTAGATATTCCAGTCGTTCGAGCTCCTCGTCTGGAGGGCCAGTCTCAATATTCTTTCCGTCAACCACTGTTGGGTTCACAGTTACCGCTTCGGTAAAAAAGGAACCGTATGCCCCAACACACAGGAAGTCAGGTGCGGCATGCTCCCTGTCAAACGCATAATGTTGCTCGGCAAATGTAGCAAAAAGGTAGAGTTCCCAGAGCCGGGAGTCGAAATTGTCGGTCTGAAAATCCTTAACGAAATTACCATCTGGATCTTTGAAATAGTGCATCATTGCACTAAGAAGTCCACGAGCGGATGAATATTTACTTTCGGTGGCAATGTTATTGAAGGAAGAGTGAATTTTTTCTGGCTGTGCTTCTAGAGAAAAGAAGTCTAGAGCTTTGCCACGCTCGTCACCCTGCGGAAAAACTGATACACCGCTTTTGCTCTCAGCGACAAGCATCCTTTCTAAAGCTTTATACGCCTGCTTCTTCTTTCGAAAGTACGTTGATTGATTGATTGCTCTGTATCGATTCAGAGTATCCCGACCTAGGACCAAGCCTGCGTAATCTCCGTCTGCTCGATGACGAACTAAAACGCCAAGCAGACGTTCATCTTCATATTGAAACCATGCCAATTCTTCGTTTAGCATTAGACTTATTGGGGATCTTGCATAGCCAGCAAGTGCGTCAAATCGTAGTCGAGACAAAGGTTTCATAGCCAGTTCCGCTGCTTGTTTCATAGGTCAGGTATTGAGGCGCAGATTTGACTTTCACTCATTGACCAACTCTAGGTGAGCATCGGGAATAATATCAGCAATCTCTTTCAACAGTTCTATTAAATAGGGCACGCAGGCCAATTTAGTACGAGCAGCCATCTCGATAAGTGGAGCCTGTGATATGCCGCCGTGTTCGTAGTGAGATGAGTGGTGAACAATTCGCCAGCGGCCGTTGATCTCAGCCCAGCCTATTGAGCGAATTTCATTTGAATCCATTGGATCGTCATTGGGGCCAGTGATCCAATGTTCCACACTAATACCGGCCTTTGCAAATAATGACTCTAGCCTTCGTATGTCCTCTGATGCTTTGCTTTCAGCCGTTTTGAAGCCTGCTAGCTTCCCTTCGAGCTGTTCGGCTGCCTGTGTGAGAGCTTCATCATTGAATTGATCTTCTGTTTTGTCTGAGTCTTTTGCCGTTGACCCACGACCAAAATTATAATCTCGGTTTTTCCGCTCAAACTTGAAGGCCTTAAGTCCCGGGTAGCGAACTGAATTATTTTCATACTCTGCGCGGATCTTTGTACTGCCAAATACATCACTAGTAGCGGCGGCAAGCACACCTTCCTCTACTCTAAATGCTGCGTCAATATGTGCTCTAACTTCATCACATACGCGGTTGGCTGTCCTAGTTAACTCAAGTAAGAGATCGAAAACCAAATCTACATGGAAATCGTACTCGTCGGATAGTCTTCGATACTCGTCGGTATCAAGCCACTCTCCCGTTGTTTTATAAAACTTGCGTGTGATCAGTCTGTTGTCTTTGCCATCGAAATCAAGGTGGTTACCCAATGTCTTTTGGAAGTCCGACAAGACAAGACGAAAATCCTTTAGTGACACTGCTAACGAAGGGAAGGTTGGTGGCCAAATACGCTTAAATAGCCACTCGTCAAGGGCGGATAGTTCCTCATAGAATTCTCTAGAAATCTGTGGAGTGCCACCTCGCATAATTGATGCTGTCCAATCTGTCCAATCTTGCAAATGCACCCGAGAACTCCATTCCTCAATATATGCGGCATAAGTCTCAGCATTTCGTTGATCCGCGGGTTTGAAACCTGCTAACGACTTTTGCACCCACTCTTTGTGGCGCTGCTTCATTGCTATCAGACGTTCCACGGGATACTCCGTTGGATTATCATCAACAAACTTGTGATGATCCAGGCATAGCAGCAGCAAATTCTCGTATGCGTTTCGTTCTTCAACTGGCATGCTAGGGTTGCCTCTCGGACCATCATCTTTTTCGGCAACCATATGCGCAATTTCGCCCACAAGAGAGGGCTGTTTTACAACACCATCATCAACTTCAAGTTCCTTCCGACACCACGAGCACCGGTGGGCAGCTCTACCCCAAATCATTACGCGCGTTTTTACCGAAATCGCCATGGCTCGATGCATGTCCTTAATACTTCAAACTCATTATAGCCCTATGACTATCAGCTGGATCGACCGCTAGATACTCTTGCAGCTGGCCGAGGTTGCTGTGGCCGGAGATTTCTTGGATGGTGCGCAGTGGAATGCCGTTGCGGGACATATTTGTTAGGCAGGTCCTGCGCATAGAGTGGGTGGAGGCTTCTTCGATGCCGACTGTGTGGAAGGCTTCTGTGAGGATGTTGTGGGCGCGGATGCGGCCGATGTGGTCGGCTGAGTCGTCTGTTGATGGGAAAAGCCAGGGCGAGGGTTCTTGCATCTTGTCTAGGATTTTCTTGTAGGTGGCTAACTGTTCGCGCAGTTTAGGGTGAATTGGTATGTTGCTGTAGACGGTATTTTTCTTTTTTAGTCTGGTGATTTTTAGAATATTTCGCACGCCACTACTGGTGGTGTAAACGTCATTTTGTCCGATGGCGATGATTTCGGAAATTCTGAGGCCGGTATAGAGGCCGGTGGCAAAAAGTGCGCGATCGCGATCGCTCTTGAGCACCTTGAGAACTGTTTGGATCTCTTTAGAACTTAAAACCTTGGCTTTTCCGGGCATGTGAACAAAACTTTCATTTACAGCTATTTCGTTTATTGTACGCCCCTAGGCTTTATTTGACAACTTCCTGGATTTTGGAGGTGATTGTTCTGTTTGTGTTTTGGGGATTTGTGTGTAGTAAACAAAATGACCCTTTTGTTTCCTTGATGTTTTTCTTGACCCGGGCTTAACCCTGTTGCATAATGTCGGTATATAGCAATAACTACCGACGTTAAGTAGCATGAGTCAAACTCAAGAAGAAAGAGTCCTAAAATTCATAACCAAGCGCGGTATCGTTCGCCCCAAAGACCTTGAGTCGCATGAGTGGCCTCGCACTTGCCTGGTGAGGCTATTGAGGAAGGGACTTATTACGAGAATAGGCAGAGGACTTTATGCTGCCAGTGATGCCAGTATCACTGAGCGACGCGGTGTTGCTGAGGTCTGTAAGCGTGTGCCTGGTGGAGTTGTATGTCTGTTGTCAGCCCTTCAATTCCACAATCTGACTACCCAGCTGCCGTTTGAGATATGGTTGGCAATTGACGTAAAGGCTAGAAAACCCACCCTCGATTATCCGCCCCTGCATGTCGTGAGATTTTCTGGTTTGGCACTTAGCGAGGGTGTCCAGACCCATACAATCGAAGGAGTTAAGGTACGCGTTTTTAACGTAGCTAAGACTGTTGCCGATTGTTTTAAGTACCGCAATAAGATAGGGCTCGACGTCGCACTAGAAGCCCTACGAGAATGTCGACAAAAGAAACTTGCTACTGTCGATGAACTTTGGTATTACGCAAAGATTTGCCGCGTAGCGAATGTAATTCAGCCTTACATCGAGGCGATCGCATGACAGAAAAGCCAACAAAAAACTTCGCTGAATCTGTCCGCCGTCGCTTGCTAAATCAGGCTAAAGAGCAGAATGTCGAGTTCACGCATATTCTCATACGCTTTGCCATTGAGCGCACTCTTTATAGGCTTTCGATTTCCGAGCATGCAGATAGGTTTTGCCTAAAGGGCGCGATGCTTTTGGCTCTCTGGAGCAAACAGCCTTACCGTCCAACATTGGACGTTGACTTACTTTCTGTCGGAGACCCATCCATAGAATCAATGAGAAAGATTTTTTCTGATGTGTTGAAAATTGATTGTCCTGAAGACGCACTTGTCATAAAGAGCGATGCGTTGAAGCTACAGCCGATCAAGGAAGGGCAGCAGTATGAAGGTCTGCGGATTACTTTCAGCTGTGAGCTGGCTCAAGCGATTGTGCCGGTGCAGATTGATATTGGATTTGGTGATGTGGTAACGCCAAGCCCGATCAAGCTAGCATACTCAACTATCCTGGAACTACCTGCTCCAGTCATTTATACCTATCCGCGGGAAACAGTAGTTGCCGAGAAATTTGAAGCGATGGTTAAGCTTGGTATGGCAAATACGAGGATGAAGGATCTTGCAGATGTGTATTTCCTGGCAACTACCTTTGGGTTCGAGGGTGAGCTGCTTGCGAGTGCCATATCCGCCACCTTCAATCGTCGCAGCACGATGATTCCGCACGATTTCCCAACTGTACTTACTGAACAGTTCTATGGAAATAGCGACAAGCAAAAGCAGTGGAGTGGTTTTCTTAAGAAGAGCAAAATTGGAACTTTGAGCCTCGAAATGGTCTGTTTGGCGCTTGGTGTATTTTTGATGCCTCTGTGTCAAGCGATTAGAGGTGAAAAGAGCCCACCTAATTCTTGGGTGCCGATGAGCGGTTGGGATCACGAGTGAAGCAAAGTGCAACCATAGAGTGATTTCTAAGGAAAAATTGAAAGCCTGGTGTGCCATGCCTGTTCAGAGTTTCCGGCGCTTCGTGTGAGCTGTGCAACATAAATGCTCTTATCAGTCAGTGTTGACTAGTTTCGAATGGCTACTTTTGTAGCGTGGGGAATCTGGTTGTGCTTTACGCACAACCAGATTTGCTCTAAGTCACACGCGAAACTACCGCTCATATTGTTGAATGGCTATAATCACAAGAGTAAGGTGTGGCGCCAGGGCTGGTAGAAAGTGTCTCAAGATTACCTCCGTGTGTATCTCGCTGGTACAAAGCTGAATAAACAAGCTGCTGACGAGCTTGAGCAAAAGCTTTCCATCGATCCTCGTGATGAGCTCTCTCGTCTTAAGCTCATGGGCTATTACCCTGGAAGAGCCATTTGGCATAGAAAAGACCGAGAAAAGGCAATGGGCCACGAGCTTTGGTTTGTTCAAAATAACCCTAGTCACCCAGAACTCCGATTCCCTCACTGTAGTGTTGTCGCCGGTGCTGATCAAGATCTATACGAGATCCTTAAGTCGGCTTGGATGGAGCATGTTACTGAAGACTGCAAAGACATAACTATTCTCTCGCATGCTGCCGCATTTTTCACAATGAGACACAAAGAGTTGGCAATACAACTCATTGAACGAGCAAGAGAGATTGAGCCTTCGAATAATAAGCTTCTGCGAGATCTGGCAGGAATTTACTCCCTTGGACTCAGTGGGAAGCACGATGAAGCTTGGCTTCGACGAGCCTACGAGGTTCATAAAGAATTGGCGGAAGCAGAGCCGGAGGCAATAAGACAAGTTGCGGCATTTGCAAACATTGCGTTAATGATCGGCGATGTGGACACTGCTAAGGCGACTGCTCAAAAAATTCTGGCAATGCATCCTGCTGGGTACTCTCCTGTAATGCAGGATGCTCATTTAGTTCTTGGTCGAGTTTTTCTCAAGCAAGGAAATATAGAGTTAGCCAAAAACGAGTTGCTGGCCAGTGGTGACCGGCCTCAATTCAATCTGGCTAACGAATTAATTTCAATTGGTGAAACGCAAGTTGTTTGCGATCATCTTTGGCGAAGCCTGCCAGCATGGAAAGTTGGAAAAGTACAGCTTTTGCTGTGGATTCTGCAACTGCGCCTTGGCGCCAAGCCAAAACTAAGAGGAACTTTGCTTCTCTCTAATTGGATTGGCGGTTACGAAAATCACCGGCCTTTTTGACATATATAGACCAGGCAGCTTGGTCAAACTTGTGATATCGATCTTTAGCACAAGCAATGACTAGGAATTCTAATTGTGTCCAGTAGTCGGCAGATCGGTTGCTTCCAACATTCTATTGCTACGCCGATGCCCATGGGATGAACTGCACGGTGGCTTCTTGTTCTCGACGTGCCAGGTGCTATAGCTTGCCTTGCTGGCTGTGTGTCGCTAAAATATGCCTGATATTGGGGGCGGCGTTTAGTTCATGCAAATCAGAAATTCAAGCGGTGGTCAAACTGATCTTTTCCCGCTGCCTCCGGCTTCAAATGCTCAAGGTTTGTTCAATCTGCTTGAGCAGTTTGAGGCATACAAGAAGTGGTTGAGAAGGCAACCTCTGTCTCCCCACACAAAGCGTGCCTACGAGACTCGCTTGCAGCTTTTTCTAGGCTTCCTGGGGGGGCGTCTGGACGAACGTTCTGTTGGACTAACGGACAGGGATGCCCGCGATTCCGCGGTGTCTGATTTCAAGCAATACCTAAGTTTGACCATTGAAAGCAGCCAGCAAACGGTGAACGCATACCTTACTGCCATTGACTCTTTCTTCGCTTTTCTGGGGCTCGGAAAATGCAATGCTGGCCGAGAGAACTGTCAGGCTGCAGCTCCTCAATCCCTTGGGCTTGATGAACAGCAGGAGTTTCTGCAAGCCGTGGTACGCTGCAAGAGACCACGCGATAGAGCGCTCGTTATATTGCTGCTCAGCACGGGCATTCGAATTAGTGAGTGTAGGAACTTAAACCTTGATGATGTGCGTCTTTCAAAACGCAGAAACGTGCTGAAGGTCAGATCTGGAAATCGATCAGGCTGCCGAGAGTTACCTTTAAACCCGTCTTGCGCAATCTCCTTGCGAGAGTGGCTCAGTGAGCGTAAGACGAGATTTCCAATGGCAAAAGACGAAGGCCTATTTTTATCGAATCGTGGAGGTCGCATGTCAGTGGATAGCATTGACCATGCTATTCGCAATCTTGCCGAGAGTGCCAATCTTCATGGCATTTCAAGTCATACTCTTAGGCAAACGTGCCTGACAAACCTTCTACGTCAAGGCAATGAACTAGGTCTGGTTGCCCAGTTCGGTGGACATGTCAAATTGGAAACAACTATGCGATACGCCGAGCACATTTGATGCGAAGCTCTATTGTTCCGTAGTTTCCACGACATTGGTATTGTCTGTAACAGCTTCTGGAGTGGTGCCAAATAGTTTCTTCCACCAGGGCTGCTTTAACTCCAGAACTGTCTGAGAAAGTGCAGCTAGCTGCACTTCAACTAATTTGAGTTGTGCTTCTTTCTCTTCTTTAAGTTTCTGAATTTCGACGGCAGCTTCGCGTTGGCGCTCTTCTATGGTTTTTTCAAGAAGTGCAACTTGTTCTTGTGCTTTTTCTGCTGCTTCGTTCTTGAGTTTCAGTGCATCAACTTGCTTGCGCAGTGCCTCAGCTTCAAGCGCCTTGAGTTGAGCTGCTTTGCGCTCATCCGCTGCTTGCTTTTCGAAATCAGGCAATAGCTTGAGTTTGACGCTTTGATCTTCCAGTTGCCTTTCCTGGTTGCGAATAGTTTCAAGTAAAGGCCGCATCATTTCTTCGGCCAAGATCCTCATATGCTGACGCTCGGACTCCATCCAGTCCTGAGTGTAGGAGGCTTGGGAAGTGGTTTCCTCGCTAACAGTTTCAGCGTCTATGGGCTCTTCGAGAGGGCCGAAATTCATTTCCGCGCTAACTGTTTCCGGGTTTCCGGGCTCTTTGATTCTTAATTTCTGCGCTATTTCCTTGGTGGGGTAAATCCGCCACTCGCTAACACCGTATGGATTTGCAAATTGCTGACCATTGAGGTCGCCATTTTTGAGCCTATTAATGACGGTCCGAGTGGTGCAGCCTAAGGCGTGTGCAGCTTCCTTTACCGAAATCGTTCTCATCTGGTTGGTTCCATATCTAGTGGCGCGCTGGTGTATATATCTAGTCGAAATTGTGCTCAATCATTATAAGGGTATTTGCGATTGATACCACGGAAATCGAGGAAATTTTTCCGTGGTATCAGTTCCTGTTTCGTTCAATGGTGCGTGGGCGGGGGCATACGGTATTTCCGGGCTTTGGAAACGGTTGAAATTTTGAGCATCTTTCTTTGGCAGCTTGCTTGGTTCGTATATGGTGGCAATCACTGGGTGATATTTATCGGACGGGTTTCTAGGGCTGCAGCTGGGCAGGCAATCTAATCCTCACTTTTTTGTGCCATTTTTAGCTCTTTAAGTTTGATTTGACTCCAATTCTTGGTTTTTTTGCGACTTTCCGCACCTCGGAATCGGTGCGGAAGCGAGGAAAATATTTCTTCGCTGGTTCCGCGCCCAAGCCTTGGCGCTCTTCCTCGCTATGTTGCGTGAACGGCAGGAGGGCCGCCCGGTGGTGCTCTTCATTGTCGCTTTGATGTTGTCAGTGAGGGCTGTTAGCGCGGAAATATTTTCTTTGCCGAAGAAATTTCAATTTCTGGGCTTGCGAAAATATATTATTCTGATATCGTTAGTGGTGCGAGTTGCACATAAGCTAGAAAGTCCGAATCTTGCCACCAGTCAGTTTTACCAGTCCAGAAGTGGACGCTGCGGAAGTTTCCGCGTTTATCAGAACCACCGAGGAAGATCGATTTCCGCGATTAGGAATTTCGACTTCTGCCAGGAAATCCGATGGATCGAAAATAGATCAAATTGACTGCAACAGTCAAACAGGGTACCGGATAGCGCGGTGGTGCCACCACCGCGGAAATTTCCGAGGGCGAGGAAGAACACTGATCCATCTGCCTTCCAGATCTAAAGTGTTGATCGTTGCTAAAGCACCTTATATAGTGTCAAAGATCACTTCTTGGCAATATGTCTAAAGATATGTCGATCGAATATTGGGACCTTTTTAGATCCAGACTTATTCAAGAACCGTTCTTCGCTCAGTATCATCAAATCTCCTAGAAAGAGAGTACGAAAATTAGCACTTATATAGATTGTGCAAAAGGGCAGACTCCAGCACAAGACGAATTTGATAGCGTTTCCTTAACCAAGAAGTTTCTGTCTCTTTTTCCGCAGAGATTTGGATCTGCCATTCGAAAAATTGACAGTAGTAACTGGCGCAGCATGAGTCAGTTTCACTACCTGACTGATGAGGAGCTTGCCGGCGCAGTTTCTGATGGTGCGCAGTCTTTACGTGCATGTCTTTTAGATAGCGTCTCAGCTTATTTGGTTTTGACTATTCCGGAAGCGTCGGAATACCGCCAATCTTTGCCATTGAGTCAACTGCTCGGAAATCTTTCAGAAGTCGGTTTATTTCCTCGATTATACAAAGCAGCTGGTTCTGAAGATGCTCAGATATTCATTGCATTTTCCGCGCCAGTGAAAACCGAGGAAATCGCCCAAGCCTTGGGTGTTTATCTCGGAAAGCGCGGCTTCAAACCTGCACCTGGTTCGCTTACGATCCATTCAGACCAAGTATTCCCAATTCCATTGCAACCAGGTTTCTGCTGGCTTAATGAAAGTTTTGAGCCGAAGTTGCATCGCGATGAAGTTTCACTTCCTGCCGCGATGGCTATTTTTCTTAGAGATATGGAAACTGCTGCTGTGTGTCCGGTGACTTTGCAAGCTAAGCTTGCTCAAGCCGAAGCAGTATGCGAGGAAACCAGCGAGGAAACGAGAGCAACAAGAGGTTCTAGTGAAACAAGCTTTGACTTCCCTCCCGATGTTGATGAAGTCGGCTGCGAGGAAATAGAGCGGTCACTCCAAATAATTTTGGACGAGGACCAAATAGCAATTGCCGAACCAAAGCCAATTGCTGAGTCAACTCTTCTTCCCGAGCCAATACATTCTGAGGTGCTAGATTTCCTGGCTATCGAAGTTGAACCAACAATAGTCTCGAATGAACCCAATTCTGACTCAATATTGGACGTTGCTGACCACAGTAGCGAGGAAATTGATCAGTTATTTGGTATGACTTTGGCGGAAGCTCTGCCGACTATTGCTCAGCCAGAGCAAATCCTTGAACCGGCTGTAATTCCTGAGTCGCTTCAATCTGAGGCTTTCGATTTCCCAGCTGCCGAGGTCGAATTTACAGACAAGACTGTCGGCCTGCAACTGCTTCTATTTTCGACAGATCTGTTGCCGGAGATTTCCGCGCTTCCGAAAGGCCGACCAAGGCGCGGAAAGAAGCCGCGCTCCAGTTTGCCGGACAGCTCAGACAGAGCCTCCCCGGCACAAACCAAGTTTTTTTCCATTGAACTACCGGGCGATTTGGCCCAATCAAGTACCAACAAGGAGGGATGTGAAAGACAGTAAATAACAAAAAACATCGCTTGCAGGCGATGTTTTAAGAGATCACTAACGGATCAGTTATGCGGTTTTAGATCAGGAGTTTGGACGACGCCCTGAGATGATTCAAGCATAAAGCACTGATCCGGTTAGGTCAACTCGTCTTAAATTAGAAAGAGAGACTATTACGACCGGACTTATATCTTTGGCAGGCAACAGTGCCGCGCCAGTTAAATTTTCACGTCTAAAATACTTTCCGGCTCAGACAAAAGAGACGGTAGAGCGCTTTGTCTCGTTGTTCCATCGGTATGCGTATATCTATCGGCCATTCGGCAGTGGAGCGTGGATTTCAGCCAATGAGCAGTGGAGTCTTACTGATACTGAGATTCTCAAAGCTATTGCTTGTGTGCATCCTAAGGCTTTCATTGGCACCAGGTCAGGCAAGGCTAGTAAGTATGTTGTTTTAGATATTGATGCTGGCAGCCAGTATCACAGCAAAGAAGGGCTCCAGAAGATAACTAGCTTGCTTGAAAAGGCTGGGATTTCTGAGCACAACCTTTATCGATCGTCTGAGTCTGGCGGCTGGCACCTGTATATATTCTTTGATGCGCCGATTAGTTCTAAGGATTTGTATCGCCAGCTTTATCACCTGCTTAAGCTGCATGATTTTGAAGTGGCCAAAGGCACGCTAGAGATATTCCCGCACCCTGGTGAGAATTCGGTCGGCCAAGGCTTGAGGCTTCCACTGCAACCGGGGTTTGCTTGGCTCAATTCAAATAGCCTTGCTGTGAGCGAGGAAAGAGATGAGCTTAGTCCAGCAGAAGCGCTGAACAAATTTGTCAATGACATGGAGTGCAACGTCAATCCATATCATCAGTTCCACAGGCTTAAGGCTTATGTAGAACAGGTAGCTTCAACCAAGCAAGTAATTGTCGCTCGGGCTGCTAACAGCACCAGAATGGCTGAGATCATTCCGATTCGGCGCGATTTGCCAGAAGAGGGATCGGCCGAGTCGATTAAATAAGTGAAGTCGGTATTTAAGAAGTTGCCGCCAGGTATCAAGTGTGATGTCTGGCTTCGCGGTCGGCAATATTACAACCATGGATTGAGTGGTCCGTCGCAGAGAGCTGAGGCTGTGCTTTCGCTTTCGCACTATCTTTTCTATGGTGATCCTGAGCGTATGGTTTCTCCGCTCGGCTACGGCTATGAAGATGAGCGCAAGTGGTTGATGGAAGAGTTGCTCAGGGCTAAGCACCACGGGCAGAGTAAAGATATTTCTGCTGGTCATTCAGACGGGCTAAAACAAATCGAGCGGGCAGCGAATTGGGTGCCACCACATCGGCGTGGGCAAGAAGCTCGCAAGTATGAGTTCGAAGTGCCGGTGGTCTGGGTCATGGCCAACGCCAAACGGAAGGCCACGGCCAGGCAGAACATCCAGGCGGCAGTTGCTGACTTTGAAGAGATGGGTCAGCCGTTCTCTACCAGAGACCTGAAACTGAAGACTTGCTGCAGTACTGATACCTTGGCCAAGCATGCCGATTTATGGAAACCCGTACAGGAGCGCTTATCTGGGGTCTGCTTGGCAGCTGATCCAGGCGAATATAACGCTGGGGTGCAGGCGACTGCGAAGCAAAGTCAGCCTGCTGCACCTCTTGATCCAAAAATTATGCCCTCCGGTCGCTTGGCAGCTCGTCGAATAGTATATGAATTGAAGATGAGAGATCAGCGTCAAGAGGCTCAAAAGCATGAGGCTGCTGTAAGGGCCGAGAAGGGACTTGATCAAGAGTGGATGGATAGAGTGAACGCTCTATTGAAGAAAGACCTTTCAGGTGGTTCTCCTGCTCAATTGAAGATTCAGATCAATTTGTTGGCTCGTGAGTTGTTAATTGCTCCATCTGAAGAAGACTGGAGGTGGTTGAGTGGACATATTTCTAGTCTTAAAGAGCAGCTGTTAGCCAGTGGTCAGTCAGTGCAGCTGGTGATCGGGTTGATGCCGCCAGCGAGTTAGAGTACGTTTCAGATTAGATGGCAGCGCTTTTGTCGAGTTACTTGTCACTTTTTCGATAGAATAGTCTGTTTGTTAGTCTTCTTGCTTTCTAAGTAAGTTTCTATAGTCAGGATTATCAGGTTATTTCATGAATTAAGCGCAAGGACTCAGGGAAAATAGCCACCATTTTTTCGGCTCGATCTTTTTATTTGACTTAGTGGTGTTAAAATATCGCCACTATCTGCGGTACTGAAGTAAATCGCTTAGTTACCGGCTTTAGAAGTTGCAAGATGCGCTTCCGTTGTTTGTCTCTTGGTCTTCAAAATTTCAAATGAGCAATGGATCTCGACGCCACTAAGCATACTTTCTTGACAAGGTTTTGAGTTCAGAAAGTTTATTCCCTTGGTTTAACTTAGCTTGAGCATAGTTAGTTGCACGCGTTTTCGTTTCAGCTTTTCTTCGAGGTTTTTTTGACGACCGGACTAACCCGGGATAGCTATGCGAATCCATCCATAGTGTCCGTATCCTCAATAAGCAATTACTCTTTTAATTATCAGGCGCCTGGAATTCGCCAGGTATTATCATTTTTTGAGTAGTTTTAAGGTTTTGTGTCATCATTACTTTCCGACTTCCTTCTTTTACCTTGGTGTATTGGTGAGCGCAACTTCTCGCTCTATTCACGAAAAGCAGCCACGCAATAGCGGCGGTACTGATGCTGCGCAAGGTTACCTATTTCAGCATCATGTTTCTATCTCCTTTATTCTGGATATGCTTACCAATCCAGCATTACAGACAATCTACGTAGAGACCCATGATGATGTGACTGCAATACACTCAGACAACAAAGCTGAGTTAATACAGGTAAAAACAACTGACAAAGAACAGTTTTGGTCTATTGCCATGCTATCTGAATCCAAATCTGACAAACAGGGGAAGAAAAAGCCAAATAGCTCGATGCTGCACACTTCTTTGGCTGGCGATGAGTTTGATGAGAAAGCTATTTTTCGCATCGTTACTAGCGTGGACGCAAAAAAGGAACTTGGTCCGCTCAAGCTAAAACGCGACCATGTAAAACGCTCTGCTCGCGATGAGACTTTCAAGGCACTAATTGATACTCTTCATGCCAAGCTTGATGGTTTTCAATCAGACAATAAAAACGGCGCTGAATATTGGGCGTTAAACACATTATGGGATTTTCGAGGCACGCGCGAGGCTGTAGAGAATGACAATGGTACTAAACTTAGAAAGCTCCTTGAGACTATGGGCGAACAGCTTCCCTTTGACCAGGAAAGAAAAATCTATGAAGCCCTTCTCGCTCAAGTATTTAATGCTGCAGCTGCGAACTTCAATTTAAGACTTGATCAAAAGCGATTTGAAAAACCGGCTATACAATCATGGCTGGAAAATGAAGCACGCAACATAACTCTTTCCGCGCCAGCAATGAGTTCGAAATTACAAGAGAAACTCAATAAGGCAAAAATTACAAATGAAGACCAGTACAGTGCATTTCGCGCAAGAATGGCTTACCGAAAAGCAACTTTCGACCAACAATATATGGCGCTTAAAAGCTGGGAGCCGATGCAATTTGAAGTGGAAACGCGGCTAGCTGCGCTTCGTGCTCGCATGGATACAGGACAAGAGCCTGAGGGCATGCTTTTCTTAACTAAGTGTTTTGATGAATTAAAAGATATAAAACAATGTCTTCCAGATCACCTTCATGACCATATTCTTCACGGCTACATGTATGACCTTGCAAGTCGCTGCCTGCATCGATTCACGAAGGTTGTTTAGATGAAATCAATTCGCAATTTGAGAAATTATGCAGCTGGTCGTGCGTTACCGGCCGATGATATCTTGGAATTTCACGCATCACGCCTCCTCCTTTTAATTGGTACCTGCGGTACTTCTAACCGTATTCAGGGACTAACAAAATTGGCCAAGCTTGATTTCTTTGTTCGTTATCCAGAGTTTTTTGAGCGCATCTCCGAAACTCTCAATGAACCAACACAAGCTGCAACAACTTACGTGGAATCCAGCATGGTTCGGCATCATTATGGACCATGGGACAAGCGCTATTATCAGATATTGTCGTACTTGGAGGCGCGCTCTTTGATCACCATTGAGTCAGCGAAAAAAAATTCTTTTGATATTGCGCTCACAGAGAATGGCAGTAACATCATGACCCAACTCTCTAAACAAAAGGCTTTTGACGAACTTGTAAAACAGATGAAACTAGTCAAAAAACTACTTGGAAGTAAGAGTGGTTCGACCTTGAAAAACATGATTTACAAGGAATTCGAACAAGAAGTCGCACGGCAGAGAATGGGAGCTAAGATCCAATGACAGCGAAGCTCATAATAAAGAAAGTTAAACGTTTCGCCGCTGACATACCAGCCGAAGAAATTGATTTTGAACCTGGTGTGAACGTTTTGGTTGGTCCACGTAACGCCGGTAAAACAACATGGCTTCGGCTTATCGACCATGCATTTGGTGATCCAGATACAGCTATAAAAGCACTTGGAGCGCCAATAGCTGAAAAATACGATGCAGTAGAGGTCACGATCAATATCGGTGATGCTGACCATGTAATTGGCCGGAATTGGAAAGAAAAGAATGCCAAAACCAAGATAGTTATTAATGGACAATCCTTAGACGTTAAGGAGTTCAATGACTTCATTTTTCAGAAGCTTGGATGGCCGCAAATTGTTTATGCTTCTGGAGATCCTTATGCTGAGCGTGCTTGGAAGCAACTCGGTTTTCGTGGACCATTTAGGCACATGTTTCGTCAGGCGCGCTTTTGGGGCGATTTTGTAGAACAGCAGCCTGGAGCAGATTTTTATGCTTGTATGATGCTCTTTCTTGGATTAGCTGAAAAGCGCTATCCACCAGAGCATGGCGATATTGTTAAGGCAAATAAGGAGATCGAAAGGCTTACTTACAAGAAAGAGAATATGGTTGAAATGCTCACTCAGGTGTCTCACCGGCTGGGGAGCGCGAAGGATGTTGGGAATACTCCTACAATTGAAACCTTGGACAAAGCTATCACCCATTACCAGAATGAGATGGTAAGGATTAGCGAAACCAATAAAGTCCTACTTCTTACTACAGCTAAAAATGTAGAGCCTGCCCCAGATCTGTCGGATTCCTTACAAAAGCAATGGACCGAAGCAAGTAACAAAAGAACAGTTTTGAAAACTGACACGGAGCGAAATCGCGAGCGCTGGCGTGAAATCGAATCATATCGACGCGGCGTGTCTCAAGAGCGAGAGAGGCTGGAGCGTACACTTGCAGCAGGTGAACTTCTGGTTGGTATTAAGATTACACACTGTCCAGCTTGTGACCAGACTGTTGATGCAAACTTGGATTTGGAAGACCAGTGCTATCTGTGTCATCAGCCTCACTATGTAGAAGACGCCACCAAAATTAATACCAGGCGTCTTGAGTTCGAAAAAGCACAATTAGAAGAAGAACTCTCTGAAATAGCTGGTATGGCTAACATTTTGGAAACACAGTATACCCAGTTGATGGAGCAGACTCGGGCTGTCGATATAGAGTTGCAAGACATTAGCAGGAAGCTAGCACCTTTGAGGACTGCTGTAGCTGCTGTTATGCCAGTAGAGGTCACACTTGCAGACAGAGCTATAGGTGCCCTTGGCGAACGAATTAAATTGCTAGAAGGTCTCAAAGATTCACTACAGCAAAGAGATAACATCAATCAAGAAATCACTGAACTGGAAGAACAGATAACTTTGTTGCGGACCAAAGTAACGGCAGCTGGTGAAGGATTGTCCTTTACCATTCCGGCACAACGGCTGACTGACGGCTTTAACAGCTATTTAAATGCCTTAAACAAAGAGTTCGAACGCTATGACAAAGCATTACACGGCAATGTCAAAATAACTAAAAGTGATGTCAAAGTAACTATCCAAGATCTTCCTTGGCAACATAAGCTGGGAGATACCAATACAGGCTATTTTGTCCTAGCTTACAACTATGCACTGCTAAAGCTTTCGCAATATCCTGAATATCTATATCCAGGGCTGGAAATAATAGATTTTCCTATGACTTTTGCTGACGGAAAAGAAACCGAAGATGCGGAAAATTATCTTATTGAGCCATTTTGCGACTTGCAAAAATTATCTGACAAAGTCAATTGGCAGGTGATTGTGGCTGGTCGCTCATTCAAAGACCTCAATATCGCCCATAGAATAGAACTTCACGAAACTTGGAAGTAATTGCTTCTTGGAGCAGTTAAATCACTTAAGTGATTTTGGCAAACGAAATTTGATCAGGTTGGCCCGCGAACTTTGAGCAGGTAGATTTGAAACACGCAAGAGAAAATTGATGCTTATGCAGCGATCTGGACCTATGGCAGCGATTCACCGGTATGCCCAGCTTCACACATAAACGCGAATCGTTGCCACCCCTCAAATTGAAACCTGCTCACTATGTTCCGTCTTGATTATTTTGTCATTTGGCAATTACCAGGGAATCTTGAAATATCCGGAAGTCCTGATAGATGCCATTTTAGGTTTGAGCTGTGAAATAAGGCCAGCTGCGACTTTCTTGCTTATGGGGTCGCTAAGTTTTATTGTTAGATGTCTTTCGTCATAGATATCTGGTTCGCCCTGACTGATTGAGACAAGCCTATCTCCGAGTGCATTTTGAAGCACTTTTTCGACTGCTGGAATAGATGCAGAGAGAACAAACGTGAGGCGGAGTGCGTCTACAAAAAGCCCTTCATTACTATCAAAGGTATGCTCTCTCGCTGGAACCAAGGCCACGTCGTCGATTATTTCTATTGTGAAAATAGGCAAGTTGCTCTTGTCCCTAAGGTCGCGCATCCATTTTTTATAAACGTTCAAATCAAGCTTTAACTTATAGGCCTGTTGTTTTGAGCAGAAAAACTTGAATCCGTCCTCCGTTTTTGTTACTACAAATGGCCTGTTGAACAAACCAATTGTTGAAAGACCAAGTCTATTTTTGACAAATGACTCAAGGGCTTGTATGTCTTCTGCCTTGCTTTCAAGTATTGAAAGAGCTTTTGGCTTTGGGGCTTCATCGGTAATATCAAATCCCATGTCCTGCATGGCTTTTAATACAGGCGGTTCGTAACTTTTGAAGGGAGACAAATAGCGAGGGAAAATCAAAACGCGTTGGCAGCCATCACCAGGGTTGTGATAAGAAATCGGGTCATGAACAACAACGAAATCTCGCTCTCTCCCTTTCTCCTTTAGTACCTCTACATCAGCAAGCTGAACACCATAAGGTTCGGTGACAAAGCAATTTCCAAGACCATGCCAATTCGTCGTACCCCAGTGGTCGATTCCAATCCGACCGAATAATTGTTTTGAGGCTCGCTGGAAATAGTTATAGTCATCTTCTTCTGGCCAAGATGACCTTTTCGGATACTCTGATTTGAGGAGCTTCATAAGCCACTGGGGATAGGAGTCTCCTTTGACTGTGGATGCCGGAAGATTCGAACGTTTTGAAAGAACTTGTTTAGTTGGCATATAAGCTCCAGCGTTTCGTTGATAACAGTTGCTCTATGGAAATTGAGGCTCAACTGTCTAAGCTGGGCCGCAACCATAAAAAATTTTTCGAAGTTGTTCAAATTGTCCATCAAAAATGACTCTTTGGAAAGGTGTCAGAGGTATATCCACCAGGTGCGCCGAAGGTCACAGTCATGCAATTAAGAATGCTTTCAGCAATCCAATCGATTACTGGGAGCATCCTCTAAAATGGCCAAAGGCAATAGCCCTATCCAGATGGTAAAATTTCTCAAAATTTATTGAGGCAGCCAATTGAGTAAAAAGGCCAACGAATATGCCATTTTCAGTGCCCGTGGGCAATTGGTCCTTCTTAGCGTGCCGATCTTACTGATTGGACTGCCGATTTCGTTTCTTGTGTCATCTTGCGCACCTGATTTCCTCCTGCCCTTTGGATTAACTGGACGCCAATTACCTATGATCCCGTGGGCCGTTGCTATGCTTTCGGTCTCCGTTGCCTGGTTTTTGGATGGAGTTGAAATGATTTTTCGAGAAATAGACTGGAAGTCACCGAAGGCCGTAGCTGTCAGCATAGCAATGTTAGTGTTCCTTGCTGTTTTTGTTGCTGGCGGCTTTTTTAGTTCGTTTGTTCCAGACGAATCCCCTATGACCAGCACAAAAATCGGAATCGGTGATTTGCGTTAGCTGGTAAAGCTGAAGTGAGCGGGCACCTCAAACGAGAAGAAAGTGCTGATATTAAACCGCTGAGTATTTCAAGGTTATTCGAAAATGAGTAAACTCAAGCTTTTCCACAACAACGACTGCATAGGCGTCGTCACAAATATTGCTCCAGAAGATATCTTCGAATTTTCTGGAGACATTCGGTTGACCAAGAAAGCCCAAGAATACAAAGAAGTATTCGATTACTTAAGTGATGAAAACAATGCTTGTGAAGATGGAATCGAGATCCCATTTCCGCAATCGTGTTTGGAAAACTGGTCATTAGTCGATGAAAGTGGCTCTAAGACTGAAATAGCGTACCCGGTTGTCTGCGATGGGGAAGTGTTTTGGCATGGCGGGGCTGCCACATATATCAAAGAAGCCAGTCTGTAAAACAAAAAAAGCCATTGAGACGACTATTACTTAATTACCGTGGTGGTACTTCTGCGCTTATCCAGGACTGAAGAAGTTGCTGTGGCTCTCTTGTGGTGGCCGGTAATTTCAAGCTAACTGTTTGGATGTCATATTTATCGTGCAAAGTGACTACCATTTAATTCGTCAAGAACTACCAAATAGCTCGCCAAATATCAGCAATTTAATTCGCCAAAGCACTTCCACGTGCTCGCTTGTTTGGCGCTGACTGGGCCGCGCTGTGTCTCTCCATTGTCCCGTCTCTGCACCACCGTCGCGGTGTTTGTGGGCGGGTTTTGTTGGTCTTTTCTTTTTTTAGTCGCTCCGGAGCCGAGCCGGTGGGTGAGCCACAGCAGCGTTTGCTGCCATTAGTGGTTCTCGGAGAAATGGCAATGACAAATGTCAGTTTGGATTATGGTTTGGAGTTAACTAATAACAGCAAAGTGGGTTGGGCGTTCAGTCTTCCGAGGACTGAGACTTGTATCAATGCTACCGCTTTGTGTAAGCGGCTCTGTTATGGCAATGGTGTGCGCTACCAGACAGTTGGGCAGCGAGCTAAGCGTGGTCGGAACTTTAGGACTGCGCAGTTCTTGCTGGCCGAGGGTGGACCAGAGTTATTGGCTGAGAATCTATCGATGCTAGTCGATCAAGCTCGTCCAAGAGATTGGCTTACTGCCAAGATTACAGGGACTAAGACAGCTATTCCATTCACGCTTCGGGTGCACGACATTGGGGATTTCTATAACCCTATGTATGTTCAAGCATGGGCTCTGGCTGCTAAAAAGCACACTGATTGCAAGTTCTGGTTCTATACTCGGAGCTTTATTGATCAAGATGTCTTTGCGGAGTTGACTAAGTTAGCAGCTTTACCTAACTGCCAGGGCTGGTTGTCTGTTGATTCCGATAACTTTGAGGAGGCGATTTTAGCTCTGTGTAAAACTCCTGCAGAGGTTTGGAAGTTAGCCTTACTTCAAGACAGTGACTTGCATTCCGAGATAATTCCAGCCTTTGAGGCGCTTGAGGCCGAAGTCGATATTGTTAGCTTCCCATATCACCGAGGTGGTCGACATGTAGCACCAGTGCGGCATAGCTTGCTTACCCTGTGTCCTGCTGTAACCGGCAGCCTTGCTCTAGAAGTGCAGAAGGACGTACTTCGCCCCTGTCAGACTTGTGCTTTTTGTTTGCCGTAGCGCTTACTGCTCGGGTTTATCTCGTTGTTTGTTTTCGTATTTATTTCTTCTTCGGTTGGTTGGCGCTTGTCGCCTGGGTTTTTGCTCTTTTCTTTGTTGGTTTTTGTTCCTGCTTGCCTCGATTTTTGGTTCATCATCAAAATGGCTGTGATGTCCTATTAGGAAGTGTTTTGCGGCTTTTGTTTATTGGCCTGTTTGTTCTGCCGGCGGAGTGGGTGGTAGAGATATCTGATCTCACTTCTCTAAGCCACCACATGTGGTTGGTTTTCTTTGTGGACCTCAGGGCTGTGTTAAATCAGTGCCTTACTCTGGCACCAGTTTTCTACCGTGCAAGGATTCCCTCACTCTGTTCGGCTTGCGTCCTTGCACTCTCGCAAACAGTTGCAGGGTCATTTGGCACTTAAACACAGCACTGGAGGTGCCCATTATGAATAACCAAATCACCCTGGTCGGTCGCGTCGGTGGAGACCCCGTATCTACAACCTTCACCGATACGAATAATAAACTGGCCAAGTTTTCAATCGCCGTGGCTGACTACTCCTCAAAAGAGGACAATCCTGAGCCTATGTGGATTGATGTCGAGTCCTGGAATAACCTGGCTGAGCGGGTTCTTAAAACCGTCACTAAGAGTCGCGAGGTAGTTATCTCTGGCAGGCTCTCAATCTCCAAATACACCAAGGAAATAAACGGAGTAAAGGTCGAGATGAAAGTCCCTGTGGTAAAGCTCTCTAGTTTCCACCTTTGTGGGCCTAAGCCCAAGTCTGAAGAGGTTAGCGAAGTCAAACCAACTGCGACCAGAAAGCGCAAGGCAGCCTAGCTTGCAGGAGGCGGGGTTACCCGCCTCTTTCTCTTCTTTTGCCTTGTCTTGTTTTCTCTCGTCTTTATTTCTCTGTGCTTATGCACATTACCGATATTCACTGCCCTGATTATGCTGAAGGGTCTTTGGAGGGAGCTATGTCCATTGAAGATAACTACATTAACCCCATTGAGCGCAGTCTTTTGACTGACCTAGTAGACCTATACACCTGTGACCTTACTGTAGAAAAGCACAAGCCTGCCCATGGGCAGTGTCTGGCTTGTTCTAAAGAATCTATTGTCCGGGCTATTTTGACCTATCAGGATCTGGATGCTCATTTGCGGGAGCAAGAGCTTTTAGCTCATCGCCAGGCGCTTGAGCGTGAGCTCTAGTCGCCGCTGCCGCCCTTGATTACTCGATTGGCTGCCCCGCAGAATCTTGTGCGCTCCTGCGCCGGTAAGTGTCCCCGCAGTTCCCGGAGGCTCTGGAAACTGCGGAAGCTTAGGATATAACCACGCACTTTTGGAGGAGTGTGCGTTGTCAGGTATCTTTTGTTTCTCTGATACTGGTAAACTCAACCTCTTGTCGTGGTTTATTTTTGCGTGGTGTAACGTGTGACTCAACTTTCTCTTATGCGATCTCCGTCTGAATTGGAGCTTTGGAAAAAGGTTATCGAGCAAACACCTGAACTTCTTGCGCTAACCGAAAATGAAGACTTATCCAGTCCACTGGACAAAAACCTCTTACGAATTGATTCCGGTTTCGTCTTTGAACCAGCTCCGCAGGATGTCGAACTTTCATATCTACATGTTGAACCTCTCCTCGACCAAGCTGCCGATTTATTGGACAGAGCGATTCGCGACCGGAGTTCGGCCGAAGACTTAATTGTTAAACGATTCGAGCTGGCGGTTGCGCTGCAAGAGTTTAAAAATCTGGACGAAGTCACATTATTAGAAGAAAGCGCTGGTAAATATTCCGTACCACACGACATGAGCAAAGCGAGAGCAGGTGGTGGAAGATCTAGTGTTAAGCAGTATCGCAAATTGAGGGATCAATACAACGCCATTTTGGACGATTTCTATAAAAAATCAGAACTGGATGTTTATTTAACGTCTGCCTATCGAGCTGGCTTCGCCTCTGCATACTCAGAGGAGAACGATCCAACCAAAAAGATATCTGGAGTAACGCGTTCTATTGCAGACCATGTAGGGCATGAAAACGAAGCGCAAGCAAGGTTCAATGCTCTGATAGACAGAGGACATGTGATTGCACAAGAGTTATCGTATGCACTCATGGAATCAATTCAAGATGCAGAAAATCTTGCCCTGAGTGCTCAAGAAAATTGGGATAAGGCAAATATCGAGTTTCAAAAGAAACGCACCATAATCGCTCGCCAACTTCAAGACATCAAGTTCCGCGCAGCAACACAAGCTGATGGAGCGCTGAACTATACATCGCGAATCGAGCGAAACCGAATTAGCTTGCAGCAAGATTTTCGCAATGCTCTGGCTCGATTATCAGTGGTTGCAAAAGGTCTCGATCATCTGTATGGATACACGGATCCACTTCCGGATCCTAAGTCTTTGGATTTCCTTGATGATTGTGTGCTCTGGACGCGGCGCGCCATAGAATATCTTGTTCGATTTTCTCGGCAAGACCAAGCAACTGTCATTCCAATTTCTCTTAAGAGTTTTATCAAAGATTCTGATTGGACCAACGGCATGGCCGCTGGTCGATGGGTCGTCACTCTACCGTCAGACTTATTTAAAAACTTTGGTCATGTAAGACTACGTGGATTAACTGCATTTGTAGAAGGTACTGAAAAGGATCTATGGCAAGTGCGGGTTCGTCCGCCTGTAACTAGTTCGACAGTCCATCTTAATAATACAACTGTCAATCTTGATCAAAAGATGGTGCCTGATTGTTATTTCAATAGAGCAACGACACGTGACTCAATAAGAGAGCCTGATACTACTGGTCAATCCTCTCTATACAATGCTAGCCCAGTTGGTGAATGGGCGATAGAAGTTGGCGCTACGTCATTGACAGGCACAGCGAGGGCCAAGATTCAGGACATTGTCATAGACCTGATTGTTGTATTTCGTTCTCGCCCGAAGGTTTAACCAAGAAAATAGGAGGAAACATGAAGGAACACGAACCACCCGGTACTTCTTCGCCTTCACCGCCAGAAACCAGTGACGGAACCCATTCCGCCCGAGACGGCTTCGCACGATCAGATGATAACAATGACGTTGCCAGAAATGAGACTGCGAGTCGTCAATATGAATCAGTGAGTGAAACCGAATCCCCTTTCAAAAGCGTTGACGTTACTAAGCCGTTGCTTGTTCAAGATTCTGACAAACTCGCAAAAGAATCAGAGGACCCATGTCGTGCTTCGAACTGGCAGACTCCCGATCTAGGAAACTATGGAGTCATGCAGCGACACCCGTCCTTTTTTCAAGAACTTGCTGGCGAATCTCAAGATCAAGCGCTTGAAAAAGGTGCAAAACTTGCTGTCGGTAGGATTCTTGTTGGTTTAGGAGCTGCAACGAGTGGAGCAGCTGTAACAGTAGCCACAGGAGGCGTGGCTGCCGCATTTTTTGTAGGGGGACTAGTTCTCGGAAGCGCGACAGCCAATGCGCCCGGAAATGCTGAAAGAGAGGCTGAGAGTCGCAGAAATGAATTTAGAGAAAGGGCTAGAGTAAAGGAGAGAGCAGATCGCGCCGGTTGTTTGGAAGCCGCTCCACCCAACAGGATTTTTCAGCGTTATTGATGGTATTTCTGAGGCACAGCCTATTCGTAAGGCTTTAGACGATAAGGTTATGCGGTATCAGATAAGATTTCGAATCAGATCGAATGCACATGATAATTGTAATTACTCATCTTCACGACGAAGCTTTTGTCGTTGATCATCGAATGAGATTAAAGTCTGATTTGACCGAGGAATAATCGATCGTAATGATGGAGGAGATATATTTTGGATCCACTTGCCATAACTTTCTTAGGATCTCTTGGCACTCTCTTGGTCGCGCTAAAACCGTGGGCTGAACTTGCTCTAAAAGTAGATAGCGAAAACAGCCAGGCCGTTAGAACAGCCGCAGAGAAAGTCTTTTTAGCACTACGTGAAACAGAGAATTATCTCAAGTCCGGTAAGGTGTCCCTGGCTGAAGAGGAGCGACTTCAAAATCTTTGGCATTCGTGTGCTGCATCGTTACACGGGGTCAACAACTCTCTAGCTGATCTTTGTTATCTAAAAGGTGAGCATTGGAAAGATCCAGACAGACTGACACCGCGCGAAATCAACTCAGCTGGAATTGCTGTTGAACAAGTAAAGGAAGCACTGCAGGCACTACTTCGTAAATAGCTGCCTAATGGCTGGTGTTGCGGCAATCATTGAGGATAAAAAAACTTGTATGCGAACCAGACTTATCCAATTTATGACCGGTTGCAGCATCTGTGCTGGTTTTTTTCATCCTTGTTCCTCTTTGGTTTTGCCTAATCCACTACGAACTCAGCATAGCGGAACACAAAGACCGCTACAATCGACGCACAATGAGGCTTCTGAAAGCAGCAAAACTTCCTACAGGAAAACGAATAGAGAATTTTGATCTAAGTCATGTCCCTGGTCTTTCGCCCTCGACCCTCAATTTATTTTGACGTCCATCAGCCTTCGGCTGGTTAATTGTTTCTGTGGTGGGAGCAATTCGTGTCGCTTGAGTTGAGCTTGAGATTCAGAATTTAATAAAGGGTAGTGCCCAAAAGAACCACGCAATTTAATTTGACGCCAATTGATCACCCGCTGGCATCCCGCAGTTTCCGGAGGCTCCGGAAGTTCCGGAAATTCCGGAAATTTAGGGGTTGGAGCCCCGTGATTATAAGGGAGCGACCGTTGTCAGGTGTCTCGCGTTTTACTTGTTTGGCTAGTTGCTCTGACTGACCTTTACCAGTATCTTCACGACTGATAATTCCAAGCTACCTGTTTGGATGTCACATTTATCGTGCAAAATGAAAGAGTCAGAACGGTGCTTTTGCTTGAGCAGCTTCAGCGCGCCACTGCCAAGGTGGAATTGGACTTTTATCTTGCCACAATCCCAGTCGCTTTTTTCGCGCTTGTTGCTCAAGCTCGCTCACTAGTGGGTCCTTGCAGTATTTGGTAAAGCACCATGCCATACCTGCTCTCACAAGTTCGTGGTTGAGGCTATGGCCATTGGGAAGCTTTACTTGGCCAACTATACGTTTGAACCTATCTCTTCTTGAGTAGCTAACTGTGACTGCTTTGTTGAAACAGAGCCGCGCACAATGCTTCTTTGCTTGATTGCCGAAAGGCTGCTTCACTTCTGGGCTGTCTATTTCAGCTAGTCTGATCCGCTCTTGATGGTTATTGCTCAGAACCGTTATTGTATCACCGTCATTGACACCGATCACTCTGCCTTTCAACTCAGCGGCCGCTGCATTGCTAGCGGTTGTGAAGGCTAGCACTGCAACTGTTGTGATTTTGGCAACTTGCCAGTTCTTGATCATTTGGTCCTATGTGAGTCTGTTGGTTTAATTGGATATGTGTATCCAGTTTTGTAAAAAGATGAAGGAGCCAGGGCTACCACTTTTTCGCGCAGCTTCTATTGCTTGCTCTTTTATTTCTCTGTTTTCTTGCGGGTGTAGCCTTTCACCACTGTTCCGTCTTTCTTTGTATAGCCTTTAACTTCAATGGTGTTCTTGTCTTTGACGGTTTTTGTGTAGCCTTCGACTTTGGTGCCGTCTTTTTTCGTGTAGCCTTTTACTTGAACTTCTTTAGCTTGAGCAGCGGTTATGAAAATCATTATGGTGCTAACGGCTAATAGCAGAGCTTTGTTCATTTACTTTCTCCTGGATCTGTGGGTAATAATAGCTAATTGGTTATCTCAAGTGACCACAATTAAGAAGCTAAACCCCTGACAAGACTTTTGGCTGAAGCTTTATCAGTAGGCGGACATGTTTACTTTTGGTTTCTTGATACCGCGAGCTCGCAGCATGTTCTTTATTTGTTTCTCTGTAGCGCACTTGGGGCAGCCGCTATCGCGAACATAGCGGCGGTGTGGTTCAGCTGTCCATTCATGTGAGCATGAGGAGCAAACCCACCAGCGTAGCGTGCGTGAGCGCGCTCTTTCTTGATCCGGTCTGGCTTTGCCATTTTTGCTTGGGTGCCATTCTCTAGCAACTTTCGGGGCTAAAGTTGTGAGCACATTGGTTACCGAAGTTTTTCTGAACATACAAAACGGGCACAGTGTCATGTCTCTAGTGCGATCACCTATTTTTGCTTCCCACTCATGATCAGGTCCTTCTTTGCATTTCCAAAAGACTCGACGTCCGCTATTCTCTGTCACCATCTCAGGTTTTAAGTCACCGTTCTTTTCTTTGTCCCACTGTTTGGCAAACTCTGGATGGCTGACTTTGAGGTTATTTCCTTTTGAGCCTTTCTTGTTTGTGCAGCTAGGGCAGCGCTCTTGTTTGGTTGTGCGGTAGAAACCGGACACCCATCCCACGTGTGTTGGATCGGCTGAGCAGCGCCAGGCAACTTTCTTTCCGACAGGCAATGCATAGGGATCGATGCCTTTGTTTTTTCGATGGTCGAACTCCATCAAGACATCCGGATAGTCTCGTAAGTCTGTTGGAGCGCCTTTGTTGCATATGTAACAGCCAGCATCCCTGGTGGTGCGATTCACCACAATGGCTTGCCACATGTGGCCTTTCTTGCACTTCCACCATGCGCGGAATCCAGAGCCGAAGGATACTTGTTCTGGCCCTATGCCATTCTTGCGTCTCATCCATTCGTTAGCTAACTCAGGGTAAAGGTCTGCAACGTTGTTTGTGACTGATGGTTTTAAGCCACGACAGAAGCCACAGCCTTGAGACCAGGTTTCATTTCTGAATGCTTTGCCCATACGGGCTAGTTCTATTTGAAATATATGGTCTTTGGCCGATGGGCATTTAAACCAGGCCCTTACTGTAGAACCAAATGAAAAGTCGTCTGGTCCAAACCCGCAGTTCTTTTCGTATAGCCATTGCCTAGCTGCTTCTGGATAGACTATGGCAAACGATGGGCTGTCGACACGTGCTGGTTCAATCACGTTTTCGATAAATAGATAGCCCTTTTTGCTTTTGGCTCGTTTTTTCATGCCTTTAATAATAGGTTGTCAGATAGTTTCTGTCCGAGCCTGTTACTGATTTGAAGAATTTTCGATACATTGGAGTCTGAATCTTCAGGCCTGAAATTAGCATTAGTCATAGCAGCTAATACCAAATGGTGCTGCAAGATTCTCAGCTGTTTGTTTTGATTTTTCTATCTACTGCACTGCACAAGTTTGCGCTGTGTTGGCGGATGCCAGCTTCCTTCCCATGCTCGGGCACACAAGCCTACACGCCGCCGCCCCGCTTCCAGCCCAAGCCCAAGGGTCGCTGCGCGAGGCTGGAAGCGGGGACCCGGTCTGGCGTGTGAACGGCATGTGCTGCATGGGGTGCGCGGGCATCCTTGAAAGCGAAGCGAAAAAGGAGCGACCATGAACACAATGACAAACAGCGCAGTGACCAAAACCGCAGTGATAAAAAATAGTGTGACCTTGGCCAAGAGCGCGGCCGAAAATGCGGTTAGCATCGCTAAGAGCCGGGCGGCCGTCAGCTCGGCCGATACTTCTGCCAAGACAAAAGTTAGGAAGAGAAAAACAACGCGACCCCTAAAAAAGCACTTTCAATACATAATTCCACAGTACAGGCTCATCTTGGTAAAAGAGCCGGGTGTCAAGCCGACACAAATTACAGACGCAATTTCATTTCACCATTTCATTCAGCCGCTGACGCTGTATTCAGAAGAGCATTTTATTGCTTTCCATCTTGATGCAAAGTTTCAAGTGATCGGCTATCACGAAGTTTCAAAAGGCACACTAAATGCCAGTCTTGTGCACCCTCGTGAAGTTTTCAAAGCCGCTCTTTTGTCAAATGCTTACGCTATTATCGTGGCGCACAATCACCCGAGCGGCTCAGTATCAGCCAGTCCAGAAGACATCGACATCACAAAGCAGCTAATTAAAGCTGGCAAAATTATGGGCGTTTGTATTGTCGATCACTGCATTGTCAGCTCAGAAGGCATAAACAGCTTACGCGAAACAGAGTCCCACTTATGGGGCGAATGATGTAGCTGAAAAAATTGCCGCCCCGAAAGGGGCGGCTTTCCTTTCTGATTCTAGTAAAATAGCTCAACTGCGAGGACCAACTATGCACCTGTACGAAACTAAAAAAGGCGATGAAGCTGTCAAATTCTGCGAGGAGAAGCTAAAGCTAGACCCTGCACAGTTTGATATGGACGCCGTTAACCGCGTGGAAATTTTCGGCACTGACATTGACGATCCAGGCGAGGACTACTGCGAATTTCGCGTCATTGACTGCAAAGAAAAAGTCATGGCAGTGCGCCGCGAAATGGGCTACTAAATACAAACTCTATTTTCAAAGTTTCGAAAAGCTGCCCCGGGCGGCTTTTCGCTTGTTATGCCTCCTGGGCCCTTTGATCTGTTGAGGGAAGAGAACAGGCAGGCTGCGCCTGCTGGCTACCCACCCGCCACCCAGAACACCGGACACGCCTAACGGCTGACGGTGCGCAGGCTTCCAGCCCGCTGGGGCTGCCCGCCCACCACCCGGGTTGTTGGTGAGTTGCAACTGTCCCCAAGAACTAACAATGTCAAGGTGTGTTGGCGACCGAGTTCTAAATGCTAAAATTGCCGCAAATTGGTGTCCCTTGGCTTTCTCTTGAATATCAGTAGGTGCACCTATCAACGATTCTGAGCAGACAAAAACTTGCCCATTTTGTGCTGAAACAATCAAGGCAGAAGCGATCAAGTGCAGATTCTGCAATTCAAACCTCCAAGAACAAAAAACTCCCGATCCAACTAAGCAGGCAAAGAACGACAGCGCTGAGGTAGTTCTCTACGAGGCAAAACTTCATTGGCTCATTTACTTATGGGCAAGTGTTTGTTTGATTTTCTTCGTTCTAATTGGTCTGGTTGTTATCGGCGGCTCTGACCCAACTACCGCAAGGGGCACCTTCTGGGGTGTTTGGTTCCTTTTGAATTTCCCAATAATAGGGCTGATTGGGGCCGCACTCAGGCAGTGTTGCTCTGATTTTCAGATCACAAATAAACGTCTAATCACCAAGACGGGCATACTGTCTCGTCAGACAAACGAAATTCTGCTCCATAAGATAGAAACCGTTTCTGTAAATCAAGGCTTGATAGCAAGAATGGTTGATTGTGGTGATGTACTCCTAACAGGCACTGGAAGCTCACATAAGCCTATCCGTGAAATTTCTGAACCCATACTCTTTCGGGATTATTTGACTAAAGCTATTGCGCACGAAGATGTAGCACAGAGGGGCTTCGCTGATCTCGGCGAAGGCAAGAAACGCGAAGCTATGACCGTTATAGTCATCTCTGTGCTGGTTTGGCTCGGTTCTACAGCCTTCGCCGTCTTTGGTTCTGCTTCAGGCAGACCGGCGTCTCCAAGACCTAATCCGCAAAGCTCAAGTGAGTCAGAGACGTCACCAACGCCTAATCCACAAAGCTCAAGTGAGTCACAAAGCAGCCTATCCACAACACCTGTAACAGATAATCAAAATGAGTTGCCACCCACTAACACCAAAATTTCGAAAAATTTCACCGGTACATACCAGCGTGAAACTGGCTTAGCCACGCTCAAGCTTTTAAAGCTTGATAACAATCACTATAAGTTCGAAGCTTTCACTGAGGAAAATCAAACAACCGGCCAAGCAGACGGAGAGCTAACTTTGAACGGTGCGACAGGCACTTACAAATCTCCTGATTCAAGCGGTACTGTCACAGTTACTCTAGACCAGAAGACTTCAAGTATCAGTTTGGTGGCCGCACCGCGCGAAGCGTTTTGTGGCATGCGCTGTACGTTGGATGGTACTTACAGAATCTCGAAATCAGGTGTGCCATCATTTCACCGAGATAACTGGCTAGCAGGAGAAAAGATTGCTAAACCAGATACCTTCAAAGACCCAGACGGTAGTTTCTCTTTCCAGCTTCCCGGTGGACTTTTTAAACTGGATGGCAATGGCGGCGTCAATAAGTTCGGGCAAGGTGTTTATCTACATTCCGTAGATGATAAAGCCAGTATCGAAGCCTTATCACAGGTATTTAACAAAGCCGGATTGGATGCTTCAATGCAAGAAGAAATTGCAGAGCACCCAGAATGGAAAATAACCATGAAGAAGAAGGGCAAGGACTGGTACGCCTTATCAGGCTACGATAATGACATGATTTTCTATTCTAAAACTGTAATTACAAAAAACTATGACCAAATACAATTTCGCATTTACTTCAAAAAGGCTGATAGAGCCAAGTTTGCGGAAGCAACTGAAATGATTGCAGCTACATTCAAATAATTTTTGATGACTGACCTCGTCAAGCTTGGGCTAACGAGACCGCTCTAATTCAACACAAGAGGTGGCAAGTATGGTCACGGGTCCAAAAATCCGTGGAACTCCCAAGGCATGCCACGAAAATCTATCCCATAGCCGAAGCCCTTGCTGTCGATGTAGCTCTTTGCGAAGGGTCTGCCTGGGTTGCTTCTCGTTATTATTTCTTTGACTTGGCCGTTGACGACTAGGGCTTTTGCTTCCCATTCGCGGTGACCGTTGACGTAATAGACACGGATTCTTTTTGCTGTAACTAGATTGCTTTTCCTGCCCTCGGGGGTTTCTGGTGTCTCAGCAAGAGAAGTTTTAGGTACACACATTAGGCTTGGGACGGCTTGGCATGGAGTCAAGCTGAACATTGTGACTAGAGAAGTAGTGAGGGCAACAGTAAGTTTTGGCATTTTGAGACCTGGCATACACTTTTTGTATGCCCCCAAATGCATTGGCTGTCGCTAACAATTTTACTGTTTTCCTTTAGTGTTTGAGCAGCACTTGGAAGAAGCATTGGTAGCCTTTGTTTGTAGGCACGATTTTGCTCTTGTTTGTCAGCTGGCCTGGTGCGATTTGCTGGCAAGTACGGGTTCACTGGCTCTCTTACCAATAGCTGCCTCCTGGAGCTAACTGCCGAAAATAGGGCAGATCTGCGCTCGCTCCAAGGGGCAAGCCTCGCGCTGCTCGGTCCTGAGGACCCCTTTTTGCGTGCTCGATATGCCCTTTGAGATTGGCGTTAGCACCAGAAGAGGGCAGGCAAATGGAAGAAATGCAGAGAAAACTCGATCAAGCCAGAGCAACATTCCACTCAGCAGTAAACAATGGCGATCAAGCCGAGCAAGACTCAACCTGGGCTGCCTACATGGAAGTATTCTTCCAAGTTTCGCAGTACAACAAGGCACACGGAACCAAAATTTTGCCAACGATCCATCCGGTTTGCTAAGGAGTGATAGCAGTTGATAGGCGCAGGCAATAGTCTGCGTCTAAAGTCTTTCACCACTTGTTGGCAAATAGATGAGTACAGAGATGTTAGCTTAGAAGTAGGGGGCTCTTCCCGCGTTGCGTTAGAACACGGTTTTGGTCCCTCATTTGGTTTATACAGTCAGCTATAAGTAGCGCCAGTAGGCTCCTTGACTGTTGAGAAGAAGCTTGGCGTTTGGTTGGTATGTAAGGCATGTTTGCTGATCACTTAGAGCAGTTTTATCCATTGAGCTGTTGCCTGACGTGGATCGTTGAGCTTGTTTCTTGCGGGGTGTCTGATTGGTTGGAACCGCTGGCTTGAGTGGCTCTTGGCTCGTGCAGATGCCGCCTCTTTTGGAGCTAACTGCCGAAAATAGGGCAGATCTGCGCTAGCTACAAGGGGCGAGCCTCGCTGTGCTCGGTCCTGTGGACCCCTTTTCGCTTGCTCGATATGCCCTCAGACATTGGCGTTAGCACCAAAACGAGAGGACAGCAAGATGCAAGAACTACAAGAAATGCTCAATCAAGCGCGCGCCGAATTCCATCAAGCAGTAGCCGCTAATGACATAGCTCTCGAAGATGCCGCCTGGGCAAAGTACATGGACCTGCGCTTTGCTTTGGTCCAATACAAAAAAGCCAACAACCTTCCCGGTGCCACCTTCTAGGTGGCATGGGCGCCAAAGGCTGTTCTTGGATTATCGAAACTTTACGCTCACTTGTGGGAGCCTTAGAATGAAGTTATGGATATTTTCTAGTCACCTGGACTTATTGTAGTTTTGCTTGTTGCGTTAACTTACAAGTAGGCGGCCATGCCAGGCTAGGCTAGGCTAGGTCTATTCTTTGATCAGTGGCCTGAGTAGTTACATGGCTTTCGTCGAGGCGGGGCGGGCGGTTGTTGATTTGGTCGGCAGCGTCTCTAAGTTCTCGATTAGATCAATAAACCTGCCAAAGTCGAACTCTGGGAGATTTGAGGAAGCGTTGGCCTTATGGTATGAATAAAGTGTCGTAAGACTTGATTGCCTGTGTTGCGGTATAGCGATACCCTCAGGGACCCTAGGACGAACTGTTGAGAGGGCGATCTAAGCAGACAAATATTGAGATCGGTGTGCAATTGTTTGCGCCAGAGCCCGTTGGGTGCTGGCAATGTTTGAATAGATGTCTTTTAGTATGTGCTCGACTATGCAATGCGCTGCACTGAAAGCTAGGCAATAAAAATGGTATCTCGGTCGAGCTTTTTCGTGATGATGGCCGCTTCTATTGGATGTTCATGGGGGGTGAGAAGTGCGTCCCACATATCAGCGAACATCTTATTCAAGAACATATAACGGCAAGCGATGACTAGGCCGTTTCTGTCCCATTCTTTGCTTTTGTAGGCCTTTTCCAGCTGATAAAAAGTTATGGTCTGATTTCTGAGTGAAAGGTCGTCTAGGTAGCTACCAAGGCTGATCATCATTTCCTTGTTGATCGTAAAACATGGCTCGAAAGGCTCAGCCCAAAGCTCTTGTTCGTCACTGAATACTGGATATATATCAAAAGCGAAGGCGAAAATAAAAGCATCACTTAGATAATCAGTGCTATTTGGCTGTTTAGCAGCGAGCATGATTTGGAGTTTTACGCTGGTGAAAGCTTGTCGGTCAGAAGCGGTGAGGCCTTTTTGTACTAACCGCCTGATAGCTTCTGACCGATTCGGTAGGTCAGCTTCTTTGATGCGCCACTTATCGATTTCATCAAAAACTGTGGAGTCGAGTCTTAATTCAACCCGTTCAGTCTTGTTGCTGCTAGTGCTCACGATCGTGTCCTTCTAAATAGAATCCAAACTACAGACCAAGCTCGCTATGGGAGCCAAGCCTAATAAGTTCCAAATTTTCATCGCCGACTTTGCGGTAGATAACTATTAAGTCCGGCAACAGGTGAGCGTCGCGATGATCCTTCCACTCACCGGACAGGGGGTGGTCCTGGTAACGTTCTGGCAATTGAGCATCTGTAGCCAGTAGGGTGACTAGAGCGGCGAGATCGAGTTCGAGGGTGTCCTTGTGCGCGCCCTTCTTTTCTCTTTTTTGGTCTTTTCTGAATTTTTTGGTTTTGCTAATGGCGCGCATGATATTACCCGGCCGTACTAAATTCCATACTATACGGAAAATTGTCGGGTGTCAATACGTTTGTACGGTTGTACGGTGTTTGTACGGTTACTCGTCGTCGTCATCAACATCGCTGAATAGATCGGCAACGGAGGCGACGGGAATTAGTTCACCCTGACGGGCAGCTTTCATTGCTTCTATGGTTTCAGCGTTTGGGACGAGAGGGTTGAAAGGAAGAGCTTTCTCAGTAGCAATCTTTGTCATGAGGAGGTTGTAGGCAGACGAAGGAGTCAACCCAATGGTGGCAAGAACGGCAGTAGCTTCGTCTTTGATCTTGCTGTTGATTCGAGCCCGGATCATGGTGTCTTTTTTGACTGTTGTTTTCATGGCATCAACCTCTGTTGCTACATTGTAGCATGTTTGTTCTGAGACGGTCAATTGGGCTGGTTTAGCGCCGATTTTTGGGCTCTTGATCTGAAATAGCGACACACCAAAGTACAACGATGCGGCCGATAGGCCTAACCACCAATTTCGGAAGTAACTGAACTTGTCTTTTGCCGAAATTGAATTCGGCTTCTGCAATTTGTTGCTGAGGATGCAGCGCGCGAGTGGGCAACGATGCGCCACAGGCACTTAGCGACGGTAGGAGCGAAGCCGCACAGAAAATTGAAAATTTTCGTAAGGCAGGATAAAGACGTGTATCAAAAAAAGCAAAAATATTGGGAGACAAAGGTTAACCGGTTAACAGAAGCTAAAAAATGCACCATTTCGTTTACAGAAAGCGGCTAACTCAGTCTAGGTATATAATTTGAGTGTAAACATGTGAGGAATTGTCGATGGCCGGAAGAGAAGCATTGTTGGCAACGAGGCTATTGGCGAAAGACATGGCTAGATTTCAAGATGTGGCGAAAAAGCAAGGCGTAAGCGGAAGTCAACTGCTAAGAACGATAATTGTTGACTACCTGGATCGAGTAGATCGCGAGGAGTATTCAGAACGCTTGGCGGAAGCGGAAGGTTTGTATGCCAAGCAGCTGAAAGCATCTACTGAGCGGATCTGTTCGTTGATGGCGAAGATCGGGATAGAGGTGCACGGAGTAGTTGAGTTCTTGGCCATGGTTGATGGCGGAGAAGAAGCCATGGCGGCAGCGTTATCGAAGTCATCGAAGCGGATAGAGAAGGGCTTAGAAAATCAGATCAAGCGCGTCAAGGACAAGATGTCGGAAGCGGTAAGCCTGGAAGACTAAGTTAGATGGAAGAACATCGCAGCTTCGTAAAACACAGCTATATCAGGGCCAGCCAGTCAGCGGCTGGGCGGGCGAAGGCGCACGTCAACTATGTGGCATTTAGGCCAGGCAAAGACAGGGACAAAGACAGCAAGCCACGGGAGTTCTTTAGCAGTGACCAGGACAAGGTGGCCGGTGAGGCAGTAAAAGAAGCGATTGATAAGCAGCCAAAGTATGGAGTGTTGGCGCACAAGTTCATATTGTCACCAGGGGTGGAAGGAGCTGACGTTCAGCAGTACACCAAGGCGGTGATGCAGGACTTGTCTAGGCGGAAGGGAGTCGAGCTGGATTGGTACGGAATAGTTCATGAGAACACGGCCAACCCGCATTGCCACGTAATAGTTATGGGCAAAGGGAAGGACGGTCGAACGTACAAGATAACAAAGGCAGATCACAGGCAGCTGAAGGAAGAGGGAGACCGATACTTAAGAGAGCGGGGCTTGCTCAAGGAAGAGAAGCTGCGAGAGCAGCGTGATTCCAAGCTAGCAGAAAGGGCAGAGAAGGTCGGCCGTTTCATCAATGCCTTGAAAGCTGGAGTGAAAGAGTACGGCCGAGTGATGGAAGAAGGTCGAGACAAAGACCAGAAAGACCATAAGCAGTCAGGCAAAGACAAGAAAGAGACCCAGCGGGGGAAGGAAGAGGCGGTGTTCGGCACAGCACCATCGTATGACCAGTTGTTGGCCAAGAATGTCAGGCGCGAGCGGCGAGAGAAGGCCAAGGCGGAGATGGAATGGAAGGCGTATTGCCGCCCAATAGAGGTCGATTATCAAATCGGGACGGAGCTAGAAGGCAACAAGCAGAGGTATGACCGAGCAAGCCGATTAGAAGAGTTGCGGGAATTGGAGCAAGAGTACAAGGCCGGTGTGCCGTGGGTTCGTGAGCAGATGACCGCGAGAGATAGCGAGCGGTTGTCTGAGTGGATAACAGAGAAGCACCGCGATAACAAGAAGTTGGAGCGCGAGTCAGAGAAGGTCGGGCTGATACGGGTGGACCTGGGCAGCTTTGCCAGGGAAGTCACTTCGAGGAGCAGCCACGAGGAAATAGAAGAGCTTAAGCAGTTGGAGGAGCAAGGCAAGGTGTTCTTGACGGCGGCGGAGAAGCTGGCGGTCGAGCGCTGGATGGATGAGGCAAAGAAAGACGCGGCAGCGAAAGAAGCTGAGGGGCTAGAGAAGTCCGAGAAGGGCAGTTTTTACGACCGGGAGGACCAACAGCCGGGTAGGGAGAGGAAGCGGTATAAAACGGACAAGGAGAGGCTCCAGGATCGTTTGCCGGGTGCTTATCGACAAGAAGGCTACGAGAACAAGAAAGCTGAGCGGGAGGTCCGTAGCGACACTGAGGCCGCCCGCAAAGAGAACCTGAAGAAGCAGCTTAACGAGCAGCGCAAAATAGAAGGCCAGAGGGAGACTGTTGACGGCGCTTACACGGAGAAATGGGGAGCGTCGCTAAGTGCCATTGCTGCCGGTCCAATGGGGGCCGGGTCTGGAGGGTTGCGCGACCTAGGGCCTAATGAGGCCTTGAGGTTGATTAAAATCGGCATGTCGCAGATGAAGGCCCGGAAGTTGCAGAAGGCCGAGATTGCCAAAGGCGGCGAGGCTCAACGGGATTTGGCAGCTGAGCAGACCAAGTTGGTAGATAATAGAAAGGCTACAGGAAAGGACGCAAGTAAAGGACCAGGCATCTCAGCAGAAGAGGCACGAGATCGGCAAGAGGCCGACAGCTTCCTCAAGGAAATCAAAGAGCGCAAGAAGAAGGAAGCGGACAGAGACCAGAGCCGCGACCCAGATAGGTTCGATGAGTGGACTGGGAGATAGCGGATGTCGGAAGCGCTCGGTCGTCTTTTAACAAGCATTCCAGAGAATGAAGTAGCAAAAGTCATAGCGACTTCGCTGAGGTCGCTTGGCTATGACGGTTTGTTTGTCAATGAACAGTACCGGACGATAACGGCCAGCAGGCGGGAGCCGTTCAAAACAACAAATTTCAACGCTGTGTTGGATTTTGCTGTATCGATTGAGTGGGCCGATTACTCTGATGATATCGGGCCAGGAATATTGATTAATACCAAGGTTACTGAGCGGCAGGCGAGCTGGAGCGGCAGTAACTGCCAGCAGAAATTAGAGGCGATAGAAGACTCAATAGGCAAATATGCCAAACAGATAGAGTTAGGTGCTGGCGGGCCAAAGGTCACTGGTGCGCGTTGGGCTAGTATCAAGGAGCTGAGGCTGGCTGAGTATTTGGGCTCTATGGCCTCGCATGGTCAGCTCTTCCTTGGTTATCTCGATAGTGAATATCTGAGGCTACCGGAGGGCGAGACAAACAGACACTGTCTTGTTTGCGGGCCAACAGGCAGCGGCAAAACGACCGGGATTTTTATCCCTAACTTGATTGAAAGAAGCAGATCCAGTGCGATTGTTACTGAAGCCACCGGCGGCAAAGGGGTAGCTGACCTATACAGGAAGACAGCAGGCTACCGCAAGAACCAGGGGCACAAGATTTATTACTTCAACCCCGATGACTTGAGCAGCCACCGGATAAATCCATTGGATAGGGTGCGCACGTTCCGGGACGCATGGCGAGTAGTTGAAGTGATTATGCTCGCTACAACGGCTTCTCAAGCGAGAGTTGAGCAGACGTGGGACACAGCAGAGAGGTTATTGTTTGCCGCCCTGGTTATGCATGCAGTTGGAGAGCGGGCCGATGGCAATTGCAATCTTGGCTACATCCTTGAGCTATTAGGTCAGGGCTCAGAGGCAATCTCTGATCGGATGGTAACTACCAAAATACCGGCCGCGAGGAGGTTCTTTCAGGCGTTCTGGACCAACTCGACAGATAAGTACAGGAACCTTGTTGCAGCAGGTTTGCTCAGTCGGTTGGCGTTGTGGAATCAGCCGCGGATTAAGGAGTTAACTTCAACGACAGACGTTGATGTCTCGCGTTTGTCAGAGGAGCTATTTACCTGGTACATAGCGGTGCCGGCAGACAAGCCGGAATTAAAGCCGCTAGCTTCGCTAATCTTCAATCTGGCTATCTCGTATGTTTATGAGGGAGAGTTCGTCAACCCAGTCATGCTGATGCTCGATGAGTTCACAAACTTCGGCTATATCAAAGGCTTGCCGCAGAAGTTGACCATATTGAGGCACGACAAGATACCGGTAGTGCTAGGTGTTCAAGACCTTGTGCAGATCGAGAATCTGTACGGCAAAGACTCGACAATACTTAGGAATCAATGTGCCACACGGTTTTATTTCAAGCCAAATGGCAGTGAAACAGCACTAGTGATTAGTCGCGATCTAGGCATGTACTCAAAAGAAGAAACGACAGTAACGTCAGCCGGGCACCTGCAAACGAGGACAGAAAAGCTTCCTTTGATGAGCCCGGACGAGATCCTAAACATGGGAGTAATTGACGAAGGGACGTATTCTGCCAATTCTGGGCCATTAAGGCCGCAAGTTTTGATTGCCTTGCCGTCGACCAGGCCGATTAGGATTGAGGCCTGTACTTATCAGGATTATTTGGAGCAGACTAATTATCCAGTGCCTGAGCGGGCTGCATTGACTGCGTCAGAGGATCTCATTCCTAGCTATGCGAATGCAAGTGATTACATTGAGCAGTTGTCAGAGCCAGTGCAGCAAATGGAGGCAGTGCTAGATGCCATTGCAGAAAGCACGAGTGCCAGTCTTGCAGGTGGCTCATCTGCGAAGCCAGAATATCCGCCGATGTGGTACGTGCCAATTGTCATCAATTGCTTAGTTGATGGTGTGGTAGAGAACCGGGTGTACAGGCCAGATAGCAGCCTTGTGCACTTGGAAGAATTGATGATTGAGTATGAGGCTGGAGACAAAGTAGTTTGTGATTCGCTTACTGAGCTTGAAGTAGCAAAGTTAGCTGCCTGGTTAGAGAAGAGCGCGGAGCAAGAGGCGATAGGGGAGCGCGACGAGAAACAAAGAGATATTGGAGCACCAGGTCCAGTTAGTCAGGCAGAACAATTAGTAGTTGAGCAACCAGCAGGGGATGCTTCGGTTCTGGTTGCAGAGGCTCAAGTTGTTGAAGTCCCAGATCCAGTTGAACAGTCAGCAGTGCCAAGTGAAGAAATTATTGATGATGACAAAGAGCAAAATCAAGCACACCAAGGGACAGAAACGGAATCAGAGAAAGACATAGATTCAGAACTTGACTCAGGACTAGATCTAGGCATCCTATGGGGCTAATTGAGGCTTTGTAAGAAGGGCGGTGAAAAATGTTTGCAGCAATAGGTGGCACGCTAACAGCGTTTGTTGTGGTTATTTTCGGGACGCCTAGGCTGTATGAATTTATTGGCAATTGGTACATGGCCTTGTCGCTATGTGTATGCGTCGCTGCTTGCGGCATCTATGTCATGCGCGGGCTGGATATCTTGGAGTATCAGAAGTTTGATAATCCACCGGGCTTTATTGCTCCGTTCGATGTTTTGGTGACGATGGATAGGCTCGTGCAGCTGTTCAAGGCAGCTCATCGCGGGCCTCAGTTTTGGAACGTCAAAGAGTGTGTGCTCGATGAGGGCCGGATATCGGCAGTTTTGAGCTTTACTGAGATATATGCCGGATTCTTTGGCCAGCCTCTGCAAGCTAGTCGCTCGATACTGGTAATGATCGTTGTTAGCGAGCTACCTAGCAATCACCAAATGAATCCACTGGAGCAGTTGCTTAGTCCAGCCTGGGAGAAAGAGCGAAGTAAGCCCTGGTCGTTAGTGACTCTCAAGTGGGAGGTTGACGCGCAAGTAAGCCGAAGTTCTTGCACAGAAGCAATTAAGTTCATGACCCGCGAGATCAAGTATGTGCTGGGCTATCCGAAGCCAGAAGAGCCGTCTAAGTACAGTGTTTTAGTGCCACCTATATGGCTTCTGGTTGCTCTTATGTGCGGCATTGTGCAGAGCCTTGATTACTCGGTGAAACATGGGGAGCGGATAAAGGCGCAGAGAGAAATGAGCGAAAAGCGGGAGGAAGAAAGGCTGCGTCAAGCTAGTGAGCGGCAGCAATTCCAACAGCAGCGGCAGGCCCAATGGCAGGAGCAACAGCAAAGGATTGAGCAGTACAAGATTAATCAACAGCAGCAACGTTTGAACTCACAGCAAGGTGAGTCTTTTTCTTCGCCTTACAGTAAGCCAAATAATATTGAGAACAGGGATAGGAATGATTCTTTTGCCGCGCCATTGCAAGAGCAAACTCCAACATCAGAACCAGCTGTAACCCCACCAGTAGTTGATCCTATGGATTCAATTAGGGAGCGTTTCAGGCAAGGCCTAAACATTCCTGGTGCGAGATAGCGCTAGAAATTGAATGCCAATTTAGACGGTATCGACTGAAAAATGCGTTAAGTAATAGTAATTTGGAGGCTGCCAATGAAGAAATTACTGGTTTTATTTGCCGGTGTCATGCTGTCTGTACCGATGGCTCAAGCCAAAGAGTCAAGTCTCTACAGCATCTTCGAAGAGCCAGGAAAGCATGGTGTACTGAAACAGTTGGCAGCAATATCTAAAGGCGCAGAGCAAAACAAAAGGAGTCAGAGCCAGAGCAGAGACGAAGCAAATAGTTGCCCCAGTACAGTAAAACCAGGACCGCTAACACAGCAAGCGGAAGTTTCAACAGATGTAAGGTGTCAGTTCGCTTATGACCTTCATCGCTTTGTAGCAAGTAAAGGCAGAGACTATGAGTCAGTAAATTCAAGTTCCAAATCTCCTTCTGGTGCCAAGAAAGCCTTTGCTTACCTCCCATATCTTGAGCAAGAAAACTTTGCTAGTAACTGGTGGACAAAGAGAAGCAAGAGCTACAGAGAAAGTGGTGCTCAAGAAAAGAAGCAGTTTTTGCATAGAGCCATAGTCGATGCCACTGATTTGTACGGCTGGTATGGTCGGCGGGTTTATGGCACAGCGGCATATGTTGCTTGGGAAGAAGCTGCCGTGCAAGCGGTATTAAAGAGGCAATGATCAGGCCAGAAAGTAATGAGAGCGGGCTATTCTGAGGTAGTAAAATTGTCGCCAACGTGAGGGAGCGAACGGAGAATAAGTGTAGTAATGCTGGCAGAAAAAGGCAGTCGTGGTGGAATTAAAGGCAGGAAAGTATTAAGGTGCCATGTTCTGCCCTGGGCTGTTTGGCAAGAGCGCTTTCCTTCGATGCGTTTATTGAGTCGACAGGATGTTCGGTCAATTGCGCTAGAAATAGAAGGTGTTTTTCAGCATGCCACAGCTGCAACAAGTTACGTTTCGGCTCTAGATATATTCAGGTTGCGGCGTGAGCTAAGGTCTCAGGCAATACTGAAGACGCAGTTATTTCCATTGCGAGAAGAACTGATCAGGAAAACCCATGGCTGGCTCTTGGACGAGAGTGGGGTGGTACGACAAAGGAATGCTCCTGGACCAAATATTGCTGCCGAAGTCGAGAGAATATTGGCCACTCTAAAGGTGTTTGAAGAGCGAGCGGTCAATATTGAGAAGGCTTTGAACCTTAGGCAGCAGCGCTAGCGAAGAGTGCAGCAAAGAAATTTTTCGATTTAGACAAAGTAGCAAAGGGTCTCATGTGAAAGCGGAGAAAGCGATGTCTAAAGCTTGTAGCATCTCATTACCGCTAATTTATTGTGAAGCGTTTTTATTATTGCCAGCGTGATTTGCCTGCAAGATGCTGATGAGCAAAGCTTTTCAGGTATCTAAAGGAAAAGCGAATAAGTTGGATGGTCTCATTTATCCATCAGTGAGTGTTCAGTGAGTCGTGCAGTATTGCTTGTATACGGCTTGTTGTTGAGCGGTAGCTTGGGCAAGCAGAATGGTAGTCGTTGAAGCGATTTCTAGTGCATTTTTCTTTCTTGTGAAATAGCAGTTTTTTGAATTAGGGATTCAGTGACTGCAAAAGGCCGCGGCAGTGAGGGCCAATTGCAAGAGGAGAGTTTTATTTGACTGCTTCTAGTTCGCGTGAAATTACCGATTGGTGAGTATTTCATGAGTCTTTCAAGTGGATTTTTCGATTCTGTTTATTATTGAAAATTCGAGAACGTAATTTACGGCAGTCTATTGGAAAATGAGAAACCAGTCCGAGACGCTGAGTATTGCCAGCTTACACTGGGCCTGCTGCTGCTGGCGTTGTCGCGACTGGGGCTGAGCACTTGGCAATAAAGCTGTATTACGAGGTGGGCAATTGATGTAGTTAAATAGTGCATCACAGATGGTGCTTAGCGCGAGGTTTTTTCTTTACATAGTACTGTGATTTGACTTCAAGCGTGCTTAAAAGTATCAAGTTATAGCTTTTGGTAATTGCCGAAATAGCTCATGTAGCATAGCTTTTGCGATGTACTAAAGTCGATTGGAGGTTGTCGTTAGGAGAGTTATAGCGGAGTAATCTTTATTATTTTGCAGCACTTTTTGTGCGCTAGCTCTTGAGAAAGAAAGGAATATTAGTGTCAATAAATGAGCAAGTAGATTGCAGTGAATGAGGAAAGAAGTCGCCGATGTATTGCCTACAGAGTCAATGTCTTGCCCCCTTGATGCTGGAAGTCAGCTGAGTGATTGAGCAAGGAAAATTGTTTTTCAGCGGTAGCTTTTAAGGATGCGTAGTTCTTATATTGTAGGTCCATTTAAACCACGTTTTTTTTCAAAGGCCAGCAAGCAACCCTTCCCCCATTTCCCTATTACCTCAAGTTCCTTTCACTCCTTACCGGGTGATAGCAGCACAGCCAGAGTTATTTTGAGTTGCGGGGCGAGACAATACTATATTGGTAGAGTTCGATGAGACACTTTGAAAATGGTATCGGCAATTTATATTGATTGAGATCCTGTTTTCGTGGTTTGCATTAATTCATTAGATCGAGCATTTTCTGCCCTGTAGCCTAATGCTCCTTTGTCACGCCAATGCTGGACGTCAAGTATAGTAATGTGAGCTGAGCTTCATTTAAAAAGGACGTCAAATTTTCTATTGCCTGCCGGTCTTCTTTGTTTTACGCTCTAGCAAATGTCCCTTTACCGTCGAAGCAAAACGAAGCGGAGAGCAGAAGCTGAAGACTAAAGGCAGAGATCCAGCTTTTATAGATATGCCAGAGAGAACGCTTTTGGGTTGTTATGGCAGCCTGGCGGCCGAGTTTATTCCGCGTGGTTTGTACACCGCCGAAAATATCAGCCCAAGCTCTCCGCTCAAATTCAATTGGAACTGTGCTGTTTGTAAGACGCTAATAAAGAATGTCTCAGTGTCAAGTCGCACAAGTGCTATTGATCAAGCTCGTGGCACTCGCGGTTGCCCTGTCTGCGCCAAGCGCTCGTCTGGTAAACGTGAGCCTGGGGTGTTGTTAGCAGAATGGATGAGAGACGAGTGTAGAGAAGAGCCAGGCCTTACTCCATGTGATCGACTCTTGACTGATAGCAGAGAGCTGAGGTGCTGGTGTTGTCGCAAATGTTGGTTCGTTTTTAGTGCTACTGTGGCCGCTCGCAATGCAAAAAAAGATCCACAACAGTGCCCAAAGTGTTCGAAATTCGGAGAGGGTGAATTAGTTGATCTGACAGACAAGCGATATGTGCGAATAGCCAAATTGTTTGTGAAAGATCCACGCAATACAGGCTATGTGCTATTGCGCAAGAAATTACCAATATTGCATAGGGTCTACTGGCAATGCGCAAAAGGGCATAGTCGCTACACCTCTTTCGCTGAGGTTAGTAGCAGGCACGGCTGTGTCACTTGCTATGAGCTGAAGCACAAAGGGGAGACGCTAGAAAGTTCAACTTATAAAAGCATCTATGGGCAATTTGCTGGAGTAGTGGGACTACCGAGCTTTGAACGGCAGGATGTGCCAGCCCATTCGTATTCATTGTTTGTGATTTGGCAATGTCAAAACGCAAATCCAAATTCAAACTCTAGTTCAAATTCTAATTTGCACCAGTGGTGTTCAACGCCAGCAAGAAGAACCGGTACAAAGCTATTCAGTGGTTGTCCATATTGTGCTAGCAAGCGGGCAGTAGTAGCTGGGAGCCTAGCTGAGCTGTATCCAGATATTGCTCTTGAATGGAACTTTGATGGCAACGAGCATTTAACTAAGGCGAAGAAAATAACGCCTGATGAAGTGCTGCCGACTGACACAATGGCGCGTGAGTGGATTTGCTTACACTCCTCCGGTGACCACCCGCCTTACCAGGCCTCATGTAAGGCCAGAACAGAGCGAAGTGTGGGTTGCCCAAGATGTCTGGTGCTAGCCAATTGTCTGAATGAGACTAACCCTGAGGTGGCAGCTGAGTGGCACCCCAAACTCAATCGAGATAGCGGTCTGACACCTTTTAATGTCACCGCTGGCAGCAAGAAGAGAGTGCATTGGCAGTGTCGAGAGAATAAGAAGCACAAATGGCAAGCTGTCATTTATAGAAGAGCAAAAGAAGGAACTGGATGCCCGGATTGTGATGGTAAGACCATGATTAAGGCCAATACTTTGGCAGGTGCTTATAAGCAATTGGTGCCGCACTACCATCCGACCATGAACCCCAAAGCAGTCAATGCCACTTCGGCCGGACTCAATAAAAGTCATTGGTGGCATTGTTTCGGCTGCGAAAAGCCCTATAAAAGGGTAGTGAGATCGATGCTTGAGCGTGGGCATGGCTGTTCGTCGTGCCGTGCTATGCAAAGGTCTCGGGCGAAAATGAGCGGTAAGAAAAAAGAGTCATAAATTGCTCTAAGCTAGTAGCTGTCTCTGTTTTAGCAATTGTTTGCTTCTCGAAGGGCTGGTACATACCAGTAACTTGCCTTTGGCTTAAGGCTTTGCCGTTTTTGGTGGCAGATTTTCTGGCAGGTGCAAATCCTGGTCGGGCGATTAACAACGTAGTGATTTGCGGTTGAAACGGTTCATGCGTGAGCATCTGGTATCCATACGCTCGGGTTGCGCTCAACTCTTCAACTATCTGTCCACTTTGGGAAAACGCAAGAAATGTGCGGGTGCCGTTGTTTCTTGTGCAAAGAACCGCATGGATTCGTATCAAAATCGATGCTTGAGTGTGGGTGGTATAAATTGTCGTATCGTGTTAGACAAGGGTTTTGACGGGAATTGGGCGAAGCGTAAATTTGCCATAAATTGCCAGATGCTACTCACTATCTTCTTTACCGCAGTTATTGACCTCTTAAATGGTTGGTACGTACCGGTAACTTACGGTTGGTGTAATGCTTTCCGGCTTTTCGGTTCTGATTTGGCCGATGGCTGAATGCTCACAATCTCACTGAGCGACTCAAAGCCGAACTTAAGGCTGATGTTTTCGTTGAGTGCTCACTATCCACTAAATAGCCATGAGACAAGCCATCTATACCAATGCATAGATGGTTTCTGCCAACGCTATTGATGCTTTCGTTTTTGATAGATGTAGTAATCGCAGTTGGCCATTGCGCTGAGCGGTCGATTGAACGCAAGCCTAGACTTGCGTCTCTCTCAGCTTGCTCTGCTGAAAATCTAATTGAACGTGAAAAAAGCTCGCCGTTCTAATAACCAACAATATAGATAAAGGAGAACTAGATGTTCAGCCTTTTTAAATTTGCTGCTCAGGAGCCACCTCCTGACAGTAAGACCACAGACTCATACGCAGAGAAGTTAATCAAGTATATTCCAGCGGACATCTTGGCGGCATATGTGGCAATCACTGGCATTACTGCAAGTAATGACCCGCCGCTGTGGCTCAGTTGGGGTATCTTCGGAGTGCTTCTGGCGCTTACTCCTCTGTATGTTTGTTTTGTCAAAACCCAGCCTGCTGGATTTGTAACAAGCAAAATGTTCCATTGGTTGATTGCCTGTCTGGCTTTTACATCATGGTGCTTTGCGCTCGGTGGCCCTTTCGCGCAGACCTTCGACTGGTACCAGCCCTATTTAGGCTCAGTGGTTCTGATTCTGACGACACTAATCATCCCAGTGTTGGAAGGTCAGTTCTACCCGTGCAATCCTTCTAGCACTCCGCCTGCTGTGCCTCCGGCTACTTCGCCAGCTGTAGATCCTGCGACTCCAGCGGAGCCGCCAAGTTCTTAATTCTGAAACTGAAGAAAGAGCCCTAAATATGGATCAGCCTGATTTTGCTCCTCTGCATGAGGCAAGCTCTCAAGAGCTGCTTCTGGACCAGCAGGCCAATACCACTGAGGGTATGGATTGTGCTGGTGCCACCAAATCTAAATGTACCGATTGCGACTGTTCGAAAATGGAGCAACCGGATTTTTCGCCTTTGTTTGTGCCCGTTTCCAGTGCCATGGTGCCTGGCGTTGCTGCAAAGAAGGCCTCGTTTGCCAGTCTTGTGGAGCGCGCCAAGTTCCTTTGGTAGCGATTCTTCTGGTAAGGCATAAGAAAGGAAAAACGTATGAGAGTATCCTCTCTAATTCTCGCGGCAGTTGTCGCGCTTACATTTGCGCTTGGCGGCTGTGCTGTGGCACCGTCAGTGCGTGTTCATCCCCTCACAGTTGGTCAGCCCGCTGTCATTGACCTGGATGCGGCGGCCAGGGGCATTATCATGGTTCCAAAGCCTGATGGCAAAGGAATGGCTGTTTGCTCAGAGCCCTCGCCTGATGTGGCGATGTCGGCTGTGGCGAGCATGCTGGCCCAGGTCAAACTCGATAACCCCAATGTTGATGTTCAAACCAAGCTGGATTTCCAGACTGCGGTCATCGACCTGGCCCGAAGGTCACAGTTCATCAACTTTCAACGCGAAGCATTGTTTCGACTTTGCGAGCAAGGCATGAATCAGAACTTGAGTTCTGAGCAGATCTTTGTGCTGTATCAGCAGGTGATGCAGACTTCGCTCAAATTGGCTGAAGCTGAACTGACGAAGAATAAGGCAGATCTGGCCAAGGCCTTGAAAGACCCGGCTGTTCGTCAGCTGTGGAATCAGCTTGTGGACGAGCCGATCTCGCCTACGCCTGCGGTAGCGCCGAATAAGAAGTAATTTTTTAAATCAATCACAGGAGAATCACATGGTCAAACATAAAGCAAAGAATAATGAGGGTCCTGGGCTACTGATTGAAGTTAGCCACATGACTCGTCAGATAATCCTGAAGCGCAAGAGATTACTGAGAGAGGGCGGTCATCGGTCGCTTTCAGCCTTGACTTTCAGGGGCGGGAAATCATGGCTCGCCGGAGCCATGAAAGCGCCAAACGCCAATCCGTGGGACGCTGCTCACGAGATGGCCAATCGTCTAAAGAGCGAATTCGGCGAACAGGTCTATGTTGAGCCAGACGGCAAGCCCGGTCGCTATCATGAACTGATGTCATCAGATTCTGGTGGCACGGTATCGGGTAGCAGTTTGCACCCAGGTTCAATTGATTTTGGAATGGGAAGTAATCACGGTTCAAATTCCCCGCTCAGTCATATCGGGATTGGCAATTCTGGGCGGTCTGTTGGCGCCGGCCCACAGCCTCCCAATCCAAATGACTTTCTTCCCAGGCATAGTCATGGAGTCGGTGCAAGTGTGGACCCACGTGGAGTTACCCCTGATACCGCTTCAAGGGCTCCTAGCACGACCTTCCCGACGCTCGCTACTGTTGCTGGTTGGAATGATTTGCCTGAGATGACACGAGCCATGATGGAAGTTGAGGCTGCTCAGTTGAGTCAGTCTGGTTTTCATCACGTCGCCGGAATCGAAGTTGTTGATGATGTTTCGCGGCTGCTTATGCTTGCCCGGCAACCCAATCTTTCCAAAGCACTGAAGAGATTTCTCAACAGCGAACGCGCCCAGCTTGTGGCGTAGGTAAGCAAGAGACATGTTAAGCGCAACGAAGGCTTCTGGCTGGTCAGCCGGTCAGAAGCCTTCGACTTAAAGGGAGCGCTGATGAAAGCTACATCTACATAGCTCGCCGTTGCTAGCCAGTATGTATCTTTCACCAGCGCTAACTATTGGCTCGCTGAGAAGTATTCAGCGGTCGACGATTAGATTGGCAAGCGCTGAGCAAGAGGCTTTCCGAGAGAAATCCTCCCAATCTAATTGGTTACTCCAACCACAGCTGTTGCAAGAGGTCGAAAAACGAGCCTTGCAGTGGCACCAACAAAACACAATCAAAGGACCATCAAAATGGCAGCAGACAGCTTTACCGTGACTTACGACAGTCTCGGCAGAATCCACATCATCACCTACCTTTCCGGTAAAACCATCACCTACACCTACGATGCGGCAGGTAATAGGACCTCGGTTGTTAGCACTTGATGCTGATGTCGGCATCGAGTAATTGCAATCAGACACAACGAAATTTTTTCCAGAGGAATGCCGTTTGGCGCCTCTGGAAGCCAATCCAAACAGGACATTTAAATGACTAACACATCAAAAGACACAGTGGGTGCTTCATCCACAAACAACGGTTCTTTGGCGCTTGCGCCGCAGCCGCCGATCCCCCCGCAGGTTCCGGTGACGCCTCCGGCGAAGCCGTTGCCATTGCCGAAAACCGGGCCGTCGTCCAAACATCCGGTTACGGCCAGACCTCCGGGTTGGCAGTTCCAGCGCGGCAAACAGACTACACCGGCTGATGCACGGAAGATTATTGACGGTCGGGTTCACGACCAGTCGAAGATCTACAAGCCGAAGCGTAAGCTGGGCTTTGCTTCCAATACTGTTCAGGGGCCTGCCTCTATCGTGGAATTGGCGCGAGCATTGAAGAATGACCCGCAGCTGATCTACGAATTCGTGTACAACAACATCGAATGGGAGCCGGGTTTTGGCGTTCAGAAGGGCGGCCTGGGCTGTCTTCTGGATGGTATGGGTAACTCTTTTGACCAATCCATGCTGCTGGTTGAGCTTCTGCGCGAAGCTGGCTTCACCGCTGACTACGTTCTGGGCACCATTCAGCTAACCGAAGCTGAGCTGATGGCGTGGTTTGGCACCAACGATATCTGGGGCTCTGCGTCCTACTGCGGCAACGAGAACATCCCTTATCAGAGCCCGACCTGGAACGGTACTGGTTGGGACATGATCCTGAGCCACATGTGGGTCAATGTTGTCATTAGCGCCACCACCTATGTCATGGACCCGAGCTACAAGACTTACAACCGCACGGCGGCAGTAAGCAGCCTTGGCACGATTCTCGGCTACAACGCCGGTACGTTCCTTTCCAATGCGCAGTCTGGCGCTACCGTAACCACCGACTATGTTCAGGACATGAACACGGCGAACATTCACGGCGATCTGACGACGATGACGTCGAATTTGACTTCGTGGATTGCGACGAACCAGCCAGATGCGACCGTTGAGGACATTTTGGGCGGTCAGGCGATCGTGCCAGTGAGCCTGCCGATCACGTTCCCGACCTCGCTCCCGTATCAGGCGCCAGGGGATACCCCGACCGTGTGGACGACGGATATCCCGTTGGCCTACAAGACCACGTTGCAGATCCAGTTTCCTGACAACGGAAGCGGCTGGTGCATCGACGAGACGTTTACTTCTGACCAGCTCGCTGGTAAGAGGTTGACGCTGTTTTTCAACGGCAGCCTGCAGCCAGTGCTTGCGCTGGATGGCACAGTTGTAGCGACCGGCATTGCTCAGGGGTCAGGCACCTGGAACTCTGTGCTGCTGACAGTGACGCACAATGCCTACCCCGTGACCTGGTATGACCAGCAGTGGTGGCAGTCGTACATTTGGGCCGGTCAGTATTATCTGATTGGCAACGCCTGGGGTAACCTGGGTCGTGAGCAGGCCTTGCTGCACTCCAAAGAACTGTCGAAGAATAAGGCAGCTGGCGGTGCTTCGACTTCCGAGCCTGTGATGGGCGAGCAGCTTGCCGTGGTCTGGTACAACTGGGCAGCGCAGGCGAGTCGTGTGAGTGACTTGGTCAATCGCATGACGAACTGCCACAGTATGCTCAACCACCAGGTTGGCATTGTGTCGTTCAACAGCGGTGGTGCTGGTGCCTTTGCGTTGGATATCGGCGGTGTGTCTGGTTCGAGTACGAACTTGGACAACGACGTGACTCAAACGCCAATCAACGACACTGTCACTGCCATGCACGGCGTTGCGTTGGAAGCGGCTGTGATGGCGCAGACAACTGGCCTGACGCCGGGAGTTTCGACTACCACGGTTATTGACGCTGCCAATACCAACGGCAACAAGATCTACAAGGGTACTGGTTCTAACTGGAACACTGGCTCAAATATCGAGGCAGATCTGGTGACAGCGGGCTACAACTCCACCGACATGGCGAACATCTACAACTGGTATCTCCAGTGGGGATGGGATGTTATGTTGGCGGACGATCCGGCCATCACGCTTGGTTCTTGGCAGGGTTGGGGTGATTTCCTGTATCCAGGCCTAAGTGGTGCATTCGGCCTGATCAACGGCACCTACAAAGGTGGCGGAGCTCAGCCTGGTGGAGCTATTGCCGCATCGCCGAACCCGGCGGAGAAGGAAAATCCTCCTTACCAGCCAACCAAGGGTGATCCGATCACTATGGTTACCGGTGATTTCATCTATAGCAGCAATGACCTTGCGCTTGGTAGCGGTGAATACCCCTACCAACTGACCTTCCAGCGTTTTTACAACTCTGCAAGTCAGTATTCAAATGGCGTGCTTGGACGCGGTTGGAGCCACGGTTTCGATCTGTCGGCCTCAGTTAATAGCGATGGTTTCCTGGCAATGGGAGATCAGTTCGCGGCTCAGGGCGCTGCCTCGATTGCCGAGCTGTTTGTTGATGTTGACTTGTTGTCTGATACGGCAAGACCGGTTGAGAAGCTGGTCACTGTTTCTCTGGCAACTGCATGGTGGATTGATCGGTTGGTGAACAACACTGTTTTAGTTGCCATGCCATATGACACTAGCGTCTATGTTGCACAGCCTGATGGCACATTCACCGCACCGGCTCGCAACCCCTCAACCCTGACGCTCTCGTCGGGCGCGTACACGGTCACCAACCCGCAAGGAATTGCGTTCAACTACGATACCAACGGCAAGATCGACACAATCGACTATCCGAATGGTGTTACGCTGACTTTCACCTATGCCAGCGGTCTGCTGTCTACAGTGACAAACGGCATGGGCCGGACTCTCACTTTGAACTACACGAGCGGCAAGCTCACGTCTGTCACTGATGGAACTGGACGTACTGTCAGTTACACGATTGACGGAAGTTCAAACCTGACGACGTTCACTGACGCCAATGGCGAAGATACGACCTACTCGTATGACAACCCTGGCCGGATGACTGAATACTTCAAGCCAGCCAATCCAGCTACTGCCTTTGCAACCAACGTTTATGACTCGCTCTCGCGTATTCAGAGTCAGGACAATGGTCGGGGGCAGACGTGGGAATTCTTCTTTGCGGGGTCGCGCACTGAAATGGTTGATCCTCTGAGTAATAGCGAAGTTTCGTACTTCAATAGGCTTGGTGGGGTCACTCGGTTTATTGATCCGCTCGGCAATGAGACTGCTTGCGAATTTGACGGACTAAATCGTCTTGTCGAAAAAACCTTCCCTGAGGGCAACAAGGTCCAGTGGACCTACGACCTCAACAACAACGTTCTTACCCAGACGTCTGTTGCGAAATCAGGGTCAGGCTTGAGTGACATTGTCGAGACCTTTACCTATGACTCGACATGGGCGAAAATGGAAACTAGTGAAGACGGAAACGGCAACACGACAACCTATACCTATGATGGGACCTACGGAAATCTGCTCACAATCGAGCGGCCTGTCATCGCTAGCGTGACGCCGACTGTGACAATGACCTGGAACACTCGCGGTCAGATGCTCACTCGTGAAGACGAGACTGGCGTTGTCACCAAGTTTGTGTACGACGCGACGTATGAGAAAATGACGTCGGTGATTGTGGACTATAACGTCAGTGGTCACCTCAACCTGACTACTTCGTTCGGTCATGATTCCGTCGGCAACGTGACCGGTGTCACTGATCCGAACGGCAATCAGTCAACCATGGTGTATGACGATCTTCGCCAAGTGACTCAGGTGACAAGTCCTTCACCGTTTAGCTACGTTACCAATTTCACTTATGATGAAAATGGCAACATGCTGACGATGGAGCGTCAAACTGGTGGTTCACCGGCCTGGCAGATTAATACGTGGACCTACTCGGTTACGGACAAGAAGCTCACCTCGGTTGATCCGGCCTCCAATGCGACCACTTGGACTTATGACGGTAAGGATCGGTTGGAGACAATGACCGATGCTGAAAGTCGTCTGTGGCAGTATGACTACGATGCCATGGACCGTGTGAACCAAGTGATCGATCCCACAAGCACCGTTAGTGACACCAGAACCTTCACTGGCAACGGGCGACTGGAGTCGATTGAAGATGCTCGCAGCAACGTTACTCAGTACACCTACGATGGTTTCGACCGTCTCGACGAGACGATCTACGCCGACAGTACGTTCGAGCAGAATAGCTCGTATGACGACAACGGCAATGTACTGACTTACTTGACGCGCTCCGGTGATAGCATCGTCAACACTTATGACGTTCTGAATAGGCTCGCGACAAAGAGTCCGACTAGCCAACCGGTCATCACCTACACATATGACCTGGCAAACCGGCTAACTCAGGTGAGTAAGCCCGTGGTATCTGGCGACCCCTCGTCTGGTGCCCTGGTGTTCTCGTTTGATACGGCTGGCCGTTTCTATCAGGAGCAATACCCTGATAGCAAGACCGTAACGCACGTGCTTGATGACAATGGCAACCGGACCCAGACCACCTGGCCGGACAGCTACTATGTAACGCGCGTTTTCGACGAGATGAACCGTTTGACCGACATTAAGTTGAATGGCAGCGGGACCAGCGCGGTCACGTTCACCTACAACGATCTGTCACAGCGCACCCAGATGGCCTACAGCAACGGCACTACCGTTGACTATACGCCTCAGCTCAATGAGGACGTAACGACGATTACGCACAGCTTTGTGGGCTCAAGCGTTGTGTTTACCTATGGCTTCAACGATGTGCACGAACCAAACAGTGTGCATGTTTCGGATGACACTTACATGTATCATCCAGCGGCAGCTAGCACCACTTACGCAACTGCTGACGGTGTCAACAAGTACCCCACAGTCGGAGGAACAAGCTACAGCTATGATGGCAACAAGAACTTGACCGGTGACGGTGTTTGGACCTATGGTTATGACACCGAGAACCACATGTTGACGGCAGCAAAGACTGGTGTGAGTGCCAGCTTTGTATATGATCCGAAGGAAAGGCAGTCTCAAAAGACTGTTGGTTCGGTCAAGAGCCGGTACATTTATTCTGAATGGCAGCGCATTGCCGACTACGACGGCACCGCCGGGACTCTGCAGAACCGCTATGTCTATGGCACGTCGATGGATGAACCTCTCATTCAGGTGTCCAGTGCAGGCGTTCTGACGTTCTTGCATGCGGACAAGGTGGGCAGCATTATCGCCACAAGCAACAACAGCGGCGCTGTGTCTAACAAGAATTTGTACAGTCCGTTCGGCGAGATCGTGACCCTTGGCGGTACGACCTTCGGGTTTACCGGTCAACGGTACGATTCGGAGCTTGGGCTGAGCTACTACAAGCGAAGAATGTATTCGCCGAAGCTTGGTCGTTTCTTGCAGCCTGACCCGATTGGATATGCAAGCAGGGACTTGAACCTCTATGCTTATGTGGGCAATAGTCCCTTGACGTTTACCGATCCGATGGGAACTATGAGTAAGATAGTGGCTTTTATTATTGCTCTTTTAATTCTCATTTACTTTATCCTAGTGATTTTGCCAATAATCCAAAAATGGTTTTCGGAAAATCCGAGGTTTTTCCAACAACCGAAACCCAATCCCAATCCCAACAATCTCCCACCGGCACGTACATGGGCGAATCTTGAATATATTGCCGGTTCAGCACCAGGAGCCATTACACAGCAAGGATACGGTGTTCAAGCCTACGACAATACAGATCCTAAATATCCCAAGGCAATTGTCAATAGTGGCGGTAACCCGATTGGAACGCCAGGAGAATACTGGGAAAGAGACAGTGATTCAAACACCCTCCACCGAGTATATTGGGATGGCTCGGATCCAGACAAAAAGACTTTCAGATAGCATGATGTCAAAGTCTTAGTAGGCTTTTGCTGAACTGTAATCGTAGGAGGAGTGGCTTGAGCCGCTCCTCCTATTCGATTTGATACAACTAGTGTCGCTTCAGCAGCTGTTCGTCTTTATTCAAACCAGAATAAAGGTTTCTGGAGGGCAAAGTTGGTTCGTAGTTGTCCCCTATGCCTAGAGTCAAAGGATGGCTATACTGTAGAAGGTTCTTATTGGAGATTTCCGTGTTAATACGCTCAAAAGCAGATTTGACTTTGAAAAACTCCGTGGCAATAACATACTTTACGGTAGGTTATTGTTGGTTGCTACTCGCCATCCAACTCAGTTGGAGAGGCAATCTAATGAACGATTTCTGGTACTCGTTGCTTGGATTTGTAACAGGAGTGGGATGTTTTGCACTGATCAAGCCGTGGCTGAATTCAAACAGTGTGAGTCAACGATACCTAGAGCTTTCAGAAGCTACTTGGCAAAACACTATAACCGCATTTCCGCTGCTAAAGAATTTTGGACACACTTGGACTACAGCATGTATGATCAATTTGCTTGTCGGAGTTCTACTCATCTACATTGCCATTCACATTAACTTTTACCTGATGTCGGTAGCATTTTTTTCGCCTACTGATTTGTTTAAATCTGTCGAAGCGAGCATAGTGAAAAGCTCGTTGGTGCAAGTCGGCTCTATTTTTGCTGCTGCATTTGTAGTCTTACCCTGGTTTGTTGCTCACAGAGCACTACCAACTTTGCTTTCTCGCAAGTGGCTTCGATCGTTTCACCAATCTCCTGATTATAAAACCGCAATCGAGGCATTAGATAAGTTGATTACACTCGAACTCTGGATGGGGCATACTGCAACAGCTGATAAGTATAGCCTCCAGCTCTTGGAACTTGTTGATCCGAAGGTTGAAAAACTGAACTTACTTGCTATTGATCAATTACCACACAATTACTTGTCTAAGAATAGTGATAAGTAATCAATTGGTATTTCAGGGTGCGTCTAGCGATTCTCGGCTAAACAATTAATTGATTGGCGCTGCATATCTCGTTGGTGCATTGTTAGTTGATGTCAAATAGATTGCTGCGCATCCTTTGATGATGCGCAGCAATTCTTGGGAATGAAAGAAATCAATGCGGATCACCGCAACTCTTTATAGCCGCTGATAGCAATGCTGTCCGCGGCTATTTTTTAGGCCATCTATTTTTATAGGTCAGCGGCACCATCTTTGCGCGAGCCGGCGGCGAAGAATACTTTTTGCTGATGGCAGAAACGATATTACTGAGTTAGTTCTGATGAAAGATTCAAGCTCTCGCATGGCGAGCAGAAATGTATCTTTCACCAGCGCTAACTATTGGCCCGCTGAGAAGTATTCAGCGGTCGACGATTAGATTGGTAAGCGCTGAGCAAGAGGGTTTCCGCGAGAAATCCTCCCAATCTAATTGGTTACTCCAACCACAGCTGTTGCAAGAGTTCGAAAAACGAGCCTTGCAGTGGGCACCAACAAAACCCAATCAAAGGACCATCAAAATGGCAGCAGACAGCTTTACCGTGACTTATGACAGTCTCGGCAGAATCCACATCATCACTTACCTTTCCGGTAAAACCATCACCTATACCTACGATGCGGCAGGTAACAGGACCTCAGTTGTAAGCACTTGATGCTGATGTCGGCATCAAGTAGTTCGACCACCAAACGAAATTTTTCCAGAGGAGTGCCATTGCGCGCCTCTGGAAGCCAATCCAAACAGGACATTTAAATGACTAACACATCAAAAGACACAGTGGGTGCTTCATCCACAAACAACGGTTCATTGGCGCTTGCGCCACGGCCGCCTATCCCCCCGCAGGTTCCGGTGACGCCTCCGGCGAAACCGTTGCCCCTGCCGAAAACCGGGCCGTCGTCCAAGCATCCGGCTACGGCCAGACCTCCAGGTTGGCAGTTCCAGCGCGGCAAACAGACTACACCGGCTGATGCTCGGAAGATTATCGACGGTCGAGTTCACGACCAGTCGAAGATCTACAAGCCCAAGAGCAAGTTGGGCTTTGCCTCCAACACAGTTCAGGGGCCTGCCTCGATTGTGGAGTTGGCGCGAGCATTGAAGAATGACCCGCAGCTGATCTACGAATTCGTGTACAACAACATCGAATGGGAGCCGGGATTTGGCGTGCAAAAGGGCGGCCTGGGCTGTCTTCTGGATGGCATGGGAAACTCTTTTGACCAATCCATGCTGCTGGTTGAGCTTCTGCGCGAAGCTGGCTTCACTGCTGACTACGTTCTGGGCACCATTCAGCTCACTGAAGCTGAGCTCATGGCTTGGTTTGGCACCAGCGACATCTGGGGCTCGGCGTCCTACTGCGGCAACGAGAATATCCCTTATCAGAGCCCGACATGGAACGGTACTGGTTGGGACATGGTCATGAGCCACATGTGGGTCAATGTTGACATTAGCGCCACCACCTATGTCATGGACCCGAGCTACAAGACTTACAACCGGACGGCGGCAGTAAGTGGGCTTGGTACGATTCTCGGCTACAACGCCGGTACGTTCCTCTCCAATGCGCAATCTGGCGCTACTGTGACGACCGACTATGTTGAGGACTTGAATACGGCTAATATCCATGGCGATTTGACGACGATGACGTCGAATTTGACTACGTGGATTCAGGCGAACCATCCGGATGCAACGGTGGATGACATTCTGGGCGGTCAGGCGATCGTGCCAGTGAGTCTGCCAATTACGTTCCCGACCTCGCTCCCATATCAGGCGCCAGGGGACACCCCGACTGTGTGGACTACGGATATTCCGTTGGCCTACAAAACGACGCTGCAGGTACAGTTTCCTGACAACGGAAGCGGCTGGTGCATCGATGAGACGTTTACTTCTGATCAGCTCGCTGGCAAGAGGTTGACGTTGTTTTTCAACGGCAGTCTGCAGCCAGTGCTTGCGCTGGATGGCAGCGTTGTAGCGACCGGCATTGCTCAGGGGTCAGGCACCTGGAACTCTGTGCTGCTGACAGTGACGCACAATGGCTATCCAGTGACCTGGTATGACCAGCAGTGGTGGCAGTCATTTATTTGGGCCGGTCAGTATTATCTGATTGGTAACGCCTGGGGCAATCTTGGTCGAGGGCAGCTTGATTTACACGCGCAAAAATATGCGGCGAACGTAGCAGCAGGTGGTGGTGCCACCTCGGAGCCAGTTCTTGGAGAAGCACTTGCCACGACGTGGTTCACGTGGGCAGCTCAGAACAGTCGAGTTTGTGATCTTGTGAACCGGATTATGAATTGCCATACAATGAACAATCACCAGGTTGGTATTGTTTCGCTGGATGCAGGGCCGTTGACTGGTCTGGATATCGGAGGAGTTTCTGGTTCTAGTACAAACTTGGACAATGATGTCACCAAGACGCCTATTAACGATACTGTGCTTGCAATGCATGGAGTTGCGTTGGAAGCGGCAACTTTGATGCAGGTGACAGGAAGTGGTACAGCTGCGTCGACGACAACCGTGATTGATGCAGCGAGCACGAACGGCAGCAAGGTCTACAAGGGTACAGGTTCCAACTGGAATACAGGTTCCAACATTTCGTCGGCTCTTGTGACAGCGGGCTACAACTCCACTGATATGAGTGACATCTACAACTGGTATCTACAATGGGGTTGGGATGTTACGTTGGCGGATGATCCGGCCGTGATGGTTGACACATGGCAGGGCTGGGGAGACTTTCTGTACCCAGGGTTGAGTGGTGCGTTTGGATTGATTATGGGAGGCTTGAAGGGTGGGAAGAAGAAAGACCCGCCCAAACCGCCGAAGTCTCCTCAGGGAAAGGGTAAGGGTAAAGGTGATCCTGTGGATCAGTTTACTGGGGCATTCCTGGATGAGACGGTTGATATCACGCTGGGTAGTCAGAAATTCCCGTACCAGTTGTCGTTCGGGAGGTCGTACAGTTCTGCTGATCGGCATACTGAGGGTCCGCTTGGATGGGGCTGGACACACAATCATGTGATTGAGGCAACGTTCAGCAGTGATGGTTTGCTGGCGATGGGTGGTGAATTTGCCATTCAGGGGGCCGCAGCAATTGCTGAATTGTTTGTTAGTTGCGACTTGGTGTCTGATACATCAAGACCGGTTGAAAAACTGATTACGATGACCCTTGCCAACAAGTGGTGGATCGATCAGATTACGTACAGCACAGTAGATGTAGTGATGGGAAACAACCATCATGTTTTCGTGAAGCAGCCGGATGGCAGTTACACGGCGCCGTCGGATTTCCCGGGCACGCTCACGTTGGCGGCTAGCTTGTACAGCTTCACAACTCCTCAAGGGGAGGTGTTTACCTTCAATGCGGCAGGTCAGATTGACACGTGGGTGAGCCCGAGCGGTGTGACGATTACATACACTTATGCGAGTGGCTTACTGTCGACGATTTCAAATGGTTTGGGTCGTACGCTGACGCTGAACTATACGAGTGGGAGTCTGACGTCAGTGACTGACGGAACGGGTAGGAGTGTTTCGTATGGATATGATGGCAGCAACAACCTGACGAGTTACACAGATGCCGACGCGAAGGTTACGACGCTAGCATATGATGTGCCTGGTCGCTTGACGGAGTTTTTCTATCCGGCCAACCCGCTGACTGCATTCGTGAGCAACGTCTACGATAGCCTGGGCCGGGTAATGACGCAGGAGAACGCAAGGAATCAGCAGACGGAATTCTATCTTGCTGGTTCAAGAGCCGAGATGATTGATTCGCTGAGCAACTCGAGTGTTTTCTACATGAACAGGTTCGGCAAGGTTATCCAAAGTATTGACGAGCTTGGGAACGTTTCGTTGAATGAGTACGATGGCTTGAACCGGCTTGTAGTCAAGACTTTCCCGGAAGGCAACAGGGAGGAGTTTACGTATGATGGCAACAACAATGTGTTGACGAAGACACAGGTTGCGAAGCCTGGTTCTGGATTGAGCGACATTGTTGAGACGTTTACGTATGATGCGACGTGGGCGAAAATGGCGACGTACCAAGATGGACGGTTGAATACATCAACGTTTACGTATGATTCGCTGTTGGGGAATCTGCTGACGATTCAGCGTCCGGTTGTTGGAGGATTGACGCCGACGGTAACAATGACGTGGAATGCCAGGGGGCAGGTGTTGACTCATGAAGATGAGTCCGGAGTCGTGACAAAGTTTGTTTATGATGCGACGACGGAGAAAATGACGTCTCGAATTGTGGACTACAACGTTGGTGCTGGTCATTTGAACCTGACGACCTCATTTGGGCACGATTCTGTGGGTAACGTGACGAGCGTGACCGATGCGAATTCGAACCAAACAACGTTTGTTTTTGATGCGATGCGTCGGCCGACTCAGAGAACGGAAGCTTCACCGCTGAGTTATGTCGCCAATTTTGTGTACGACGACAATGGCAACCGGGTGAGCGTGGAGAGGCAGACTGGGGGATCGCCAGCGTGGCAGATCTACAGTTGGACGTATTCTGTGACAGACAAGGTGTTGACGGAAGTTGATCCTGCGACGAATACGACGACGATGACGTATGATGGCAAGGATCGACTGCAGACGAGAACGGATGCGGAGAGCCGGTTGTGGCAGTTTGATTATGATGCCATGGATCGTGTGAATCAGGTAACAGATCCGTCTAGCACCGTCTGTGATACTAGGACTTACACGGACAACGGCAAGCTTGCTTCGGTAGAAGATGCTCGGAGTAACATTACCCAGTACACCTATGATGGTTTCGACCGTCTCGACGAGACGATCTACGCCGACAGTACGTTCGAGCAGAACAGCTCGTATGACGACAACGGCAACATACTTACTCACCTGACGCGTTCTGGTTCTAGCGTAGTGAATACGTATGACGCGTTGAACAGGTTGTCGACGAAGTCTCCGACGAGTCAGCCTGTGGTGACATTGACGTATGATCTTGTCGGGAGGCTTACGCAGGCAAGCAAGCCAGTTGTGTCTGGTGACCCGTCATCTGGTGCGATTGATTTCGCGTATGATACGGCGGGACGAATCTATGAGGAGCAGTATCCTGATGGAAAGACAGTCACGCACGAACTTGATGACAATGGGAACTGGACGAAGACGACGTGGCCGGACGGTTACTATGTCACTCGTGTGTTTGACGAAATGAATCGTCTGACTGACATCAAGTTGAACGGAAGCGGGACGAGTGCGGTTACGTTCAGCTACAACGACTTGTCGCAGCGCACGCAGATGGCATACAGCAATGGTGCAACCGTTGACTATACGCCGCAGCTGAATGAGGATGTGACAAGCATCACGCACAACTTTGTTGGTTCAAGCGTAGTATTTACGTACGGCTACAATGATGTGCACGAGCCGACGAGCTTGAATATCTCTGATGGTGCTTATATGTATCATCCGGGAGCGGCGAGCGTCAGCTATGCGACAGCGGACAGTGTGAATGCTTACCCGACGGTTGGAGGCACAAGCTACAGCTATGACGGGAACATGAACCTGGCTGGTGATGGTGTGTGGACGTATGGATATGACACTGAGAATCACCTGCTGACGGCAGCCAAGACGGGCACGAGTGCAAGCTTTGTGTATGATCCATTGCACCGGCAGTCGCAGAAGACAGTGGGTAGCGTGAAGAGTCGATACGTCTATTCAGGTTGGCAGAGAATTGCTGACTATGATGGAGTCGCTGGCACGCTACAGAACCGCTATGTATATGGCGTTAGTCTGGACGAGCCGCTAGTGCAGGTTAGTAGTGGAGGAACGTTGACGTTCCTCCATGCCGACAAGGTTGGAAGTATCGTTGCGACGAGCAACAACAGTGGTGTGGTGACGAACCAGAACCTGTACGGACCGTTCGGAGAACTTGCAGCACTGGGAGGAACAAACTTCGGATACACAGGGCAGAGGTACGATCCTGAGTTAGGGTTGCACTATTTCAAGGCAAGGTACCAGTCATCGAGTCTTGGCCGATTCTTGCAGCCGGACCCGATTGGGTATGTGGCAGAGGACTTCAATCTGTATACGTACGTTTTGAACAGTCCGTTGCTCTACAATGACCCAATGGGGTTGAAGTCTCCTCCTCCGCCCCCGGAAGCCATTCCTGTCGGAACGCCGCAAGAGTTTCCACCAAGACCACAATACATTCCGCAAGCGAATCCGCAGAATAACATTCCACTTCCGCCCGCGTATGTGCCAGGTAACCTTCCCCCGGGTATGGAGCCTCCAGGCTATGAGCCAGGCCAGGCCGGTTTGCCAAACAATGAGCCGGCAACCAATGCGCCTTTGCAAGGGTATGCCGAAACGTCTGTTATTAATGATGTATTCTCCGATTCCGAGTAGAAAATCCATTCCGATTCAAACTGACACACACACTAGAGATTTCAAATTAGTCAAGAGGACATTGGCTAGTCGTTTGGTCGGTTAGCAGACAATCAACTAAAGGCGTGCGAGAAATCGCACGCCTTTTTTTTACACGATGGACGACCATGCGTTATATTCGTACTTAGATTTCGAGAGTGGGGTTTTATGAACTGGAAACAGATTTTAACAGCATTGCTGATAGTATTTTTGGTTTGGCCGATAGCAACCCAAGCGCAGCAGCAAAGTCAATTTTTGACCGACTATGAGTATGGTAAATTGCAGCTTGATGCCATGATGAAAGATCGGCCAAAGATGAAAGATCTTGTTTCGACTCAAGACCGTATTTACTCGTGGACTGCTCGCCAATTTGGTGGTTCAAGTTGTGGTTCTAAAATTGCCTGGAAGAATGATTCCATGTACTTGAGTCGCTTAGGGTATATGGCCGAGAGCCACCCCAGAGATAAAAACAGCTCTGCATTTATTCGAGTGAGTCGATATGATTTGCAAGGGAAGGAAAGGGCAGCCAAAGATCTCTGGCATGATGTTGCATTTGAGTTGATGAATGTGAGCAACGGGCCTCAATATGATCAACTTTACAAAAAAGCAGTAGAGTCCAAATACTCAAAGGAGGAGTTTCTCAAACAGGCTACTATGCTCGAATACGAGGCCGACAAAAAAACAGTTGCTATTTACTATTATCTTTGGCTTCCGTTGATGAAACACAAACATATTGACTCTAACCAATGTTCTTGGCCTTCAATTCCATCCACTTACAAATCATGGATTAGTCAGCATCGTACAACTGATTATCCACGCGATTCATGGGGGAAATACTACGATGTGTATTTGCTTCCAGTAATTAAGGGTATTGTTAAATGAAGGTTTAAAAGCCATGGACCTTTGCAAGAAAATTAATTGGTGAAGCATACAGTCAAACTAGAACCCGACAAATTTTGGCACAACCCTGTGGGTTTATGATGGTTGAGACAGTTTAGGTCTTTTCAAGTCTGATAAAAGCTAATATTAGGCGAGTTTCCTTACACTGAAGCTCTGTTTGTAACTGAGAGAAGCAGTTTGCTTTTATGAGTGTCACCGTACTTGGTGGCTCTCTTTTTTTTAGCGCTTGAAAATTACTACTATAGAATGTTTTAGGTTGTGACTGTGCAACTTAGAATGAACGCGATAGGCTATATCCCTGACAATTGCCACGCAACCACGCGGGTTTTAGTGGCTTGGAGCACTGGGTGCCAATAAGTATTTTAGGTCATCTTGCTCAAGGGGAGGCACTGCTGATCATCGCTTCTTGAGAAGCTTTTTCCGTACCACTTTGGGTGTAGTTCAATTGGCACTGGTTGGTGGCACTGCGTTAACTGTATCTAGGCCAGAGGGGTAATGGGTTTCGTGATGTCCTTCTTGTGGTGACGAGGTCCGATGGCTTAGGCGCTTTCGGTTGGCCTGCGACGGTTAGGCTCTATTCGAAATTTCCACGAGGTCTTTAAACTGCACTTGGTTTTTCGGATAGTATGCGCCAGCTGATTGTTCCGAAATGCCCAAATAATGAGCCAGGTGCGATTTTGACGCTTTCGACGAAGCCAGTTTCAGTGCAAACGTGTTGCGCAGTGAAGAGGGTGTCGCATTCACAGACGCAGTGGCGCCGCACTGGGTTACGCAGTAATGCACCATTTTTGGAGTTAAGGCCATACCATTTGCTTCGAACACAGGTTCGTTCATGGCTTTCTTGCCTGCCGCCAGATAGGCTTTCATACCCAGTTCTTCTAAAGCACTTATCGCCTTCGCACTAGCTGGAATATCGCGGAATCCAGAGCGTCCACCAACTTCGAGCACAACAGTCTTGTCCTTTGAGCCGGGAATCTTCTTCACGGTCACGTCGCTCCAATTGAGCTCACACATTTCGCTTGCTGTGAGCCCTGTGTAGAGCAAGAATTCGACTACCAGCCGATCCTGGTTCTTAGCGTGTCTTTTTGCTGATGCCAACAGCTTTGCTGTCTGGGTTTCAGTGAGGCTCTTCAGCTGTGGCGTAGATGAAGCCTTAAATTGCGCCGCCAACTCTAAGGCAAAGGCGGCGTCTACTTTACAGAAAAGCAACCAGCCTCGAATTGAATGAATGTGTCGGACTATCGTCAGTGGCTTGTAGCCATGCTCAACCAGGCTATTAGAATACGTAATTACGAGCGGGGTAATGTTATTGTCCACTCGTTTGGCGCCGGAATGCCGCTCTAACCACAGTACGAATGATTGAAGGTCGCAGCAAATGTTTTCGATGGTACGGTAGGCTCTTTCTGAGTTTGCCATAAAAGAAACATACTCATCTAGTTGCTCAATGAAGGTGACTGCTTTTTTTGCCTGTGTAGGAGGTTGCTTGTGCTTAGTAGCAGATTTACCGCCCTTAGCAAACCAGTCTGTGATCTGCTCGAAGGCCAAGTTTATTTCCTTCTGCTTTTCTTCGGCTTTTTTTTGATCTGTTGAGTTTTTAGGGAACCGATCTGGGTGGAAAGCTTTGGTGTACCAGAGGCGAGCTTCTTTAACCTGTGCTGGAGTTGCAGAAGGGTCTAAGCCCAGTGCAAGGAAGTGTTTGTTAATTTCAGTCATAGGAATCGTATCCAGATATATTCCAGTATATTATCACTTGCGTGTGTCGTATGTAGAATCGTTTCTGGATATATTCCAATATATGTAGTAGTTGATGCGAATAACAATAGAGGTTATCGGACGTTATTCGAAGTCGGCATGTGTACCTCGCAAAACTTGCTGCCTAAATAACACTGCAGTAGTTCCTTCTTTTTTTGAACGTCACTTATACGGCCGTTTGCGGAACAAATTATTTTCAAGCAAAAGCAGTCGAATTTGTGTCACTTATCCAGTCACTTTATCAATGTTCTGCAAATTTCGGCAAATGTAGTTAAGTGACAGGTTGAATCACGTTGAGTCAAGAAAAGCAGCAAAGGCCCCTCCAAATAGGGCGTTGCTAGTTAATTAAGTATGCTCATTCTGCAACCAATGTTTTGGAGTTTCTTCCTATTCCAGCAGTCGACTGCATTGTCTTCAAAATCAGGGCTCTGCAAATTCGGCAGACATTCAGCCAATCTAACTTGTAGAAGCCAAGTTTTTGCACTGTTCGCAATACCACTAAGGTTATAATTTGGCTGCTCTCCGTGAAAAGCTAAACAATGGTTTGGTCCCTGAAGAACCGAACTGACCTGCGTGCATAGAGCTTAGTCGATTAGTACAGCACAATTTTAATGCAAATAAGAGTATTGACTGTGAGCACAAGCGATAATTACGCCAGCTGGCGCAATAAGTAAGCCCTGATTGACGTAGATCATTTGACAGATAACAAGTTCCAGAATCATTTCGTTTCAGCACGCTGGTGGATGCTTGCTGTGAGACACTTGGTGCCATTGTGACTTACCGTATCACTGTGTATTTAGTTGGCATCGTAGTAGCGATTTGTGCTCTAAACTTTGAGGTTGACTGCTGTTAGCGGCTTGAGTAAGCTCAATTAGCACAGCATTCGGTATCCTTTGGTAGCGAATCAGTGAATCAGAACGATCAATCTCAGGGTTCTCAATCTCTCGAAAATTCTTCCTTCGACAGCGGGCAAGTGACCGATGGGCAAGATAGTACAAGGCTTACTAGCGGCTCAGCGGTTGACCTCACGGATAGCAGCTTCACTGAGGTACTCCCACAAGTACTTGACGGTAAGCTCAAACCGCTAGATTTGGTTGGCGAAAACTATGAGATTATTTCGCTTCTCGGCGTTGGTGGCATGGGATATGTCTATCGTGTGCGTCACCGCATCTTGCAGAAGCTATTTGCCATGAAAACATTGAGTTCTCAGCAAGTAACCGAGATTGCCTGGCGTAGGTTGCAGGTGGAGGCACAGGCCATTGCCCGAATGAATCACCCCAATATTGTTGGTATTTATAATTTGGGCCTGCATGAAGAGCGATTGCCGTACTATGTTATGGACCTATTGGATGGTGAGGCATTGGCTGACCGCTTGAAGCGTGATAGTGCGCTCTCGTTGGCAGAGGCACTGCCTATATTCATCGAGGTTTGTTCAGGTCTTGGTTACGCTCACAAGAAAGGCATTATTCATCGTGATATAAAGCCGGGCAATATTATTCTGCTACACAAGGCTGATAGTGCTGGTGCAACAATCAAGATTGTTGATTTCGGTATAGCAAAACTGTCGGGTGTAAGCGATCCCAACAATCAGCATCTTACCTCAATGGGGGAAGTGTTCGGCAGCCCGTATTATATGAGCCCCGAGCAGTGTATCGGCGGGCGCATCGATGCTCGTTCTGACATTTATTCACTGGGTTGCACATTATTTGAAGCGCTGGTTGGTCATCCACCTTTTAAAGGAGCCAACCCCGTAATGACAATGACTTTGCACCAGTCGCAGGAGCCACCAACTTTAAGAAAAGCTTCAGGCAGAAACTTTCCTGATTCAATAGAGCAGGTTGTGGCACGCTTGCTTGCCAAAGCTCCGATGAATCGCTATCAAAGTCTTGAGAAAGTAGTGTACGACTTAAACGCTATTCAGGCCGGAAGAGAACTAGAAAGTGCCGTTTTATTCACGACCAAACGTCTCGAAATCGAGCAGACAGCTCCCCTAACATCAATCGATAGAACGATACGAGGAACGAGAACAACAATAGTACTATCAGTAGTGCTATTGATTTCAGTAACAATACTACTGTTGCAAATCAGACCAGCACGCACTGACAAACTGAGCAATGCTTCCCTAACGCCAGTAATGGCTAGCGCAAATCAAACCACGACAGTGCTGGCAAACAAGAACCTAAACAGCCAATTATCTTTGAAAGAAAGTGATGACAGCGACTATCTGCCTGCCGCCACTAAGGTAAACCTGAGCTATTGTGGGAAGGCTACAGACGAAGACATTGCTCGCATTGATAGATTTCAGAGTATGACCGAACTGACCGTTTCTCATACCCGTATAACAGGCCAAGGTTTAGCCCAACTAAAATGCCTTAAGCGGTTGAAGGTTCTTGAGTATTCTGATGGTACGCAGCTATCAGCACTGCTTAAAGCTCTGGCTGGATCAAACGAGCTTACCCGACTAACCATTAATAATTCTAAGGGAAACAGTCTATCTACTACTGACTGGAAGCTGATTGCCACGTGCAAAAAGCTTGAATACATTGAGGCGGTCGGCTCGAACATAAGCAAAGAAGGAATGGCGGCACTGGATGGTTTGCCTAACCTCAAGTTCATCTGTACTAAGGCCAACAAAGAGAACCTAAAAATCAGAAGCCGAATTTAAGTTGAGTGTTTTTGAAGAAAGGTAGAAAAGTTCCATAGGTTATCGGATGGCTAGACCAAAGCCTGTCTGCCCTTTAGGCCGTTCTTTTTTCTTGTGAGCATTGAGTTATGTAAAGAGGAAGGAACTCCAAGGTTTCAAAATGCAAGGGGGCAAAACTGATTGGTTTAGTTGTTTGGAACCTCGGCAGAAGATTTTGCAGCTTCGTTGGCACTAGTTTTCGCAGCGACGATGTCACCATGACTTCAGACTACCTGCTTTTGCCGATACTAGTATTGCAAGCATGGCACGACTTTGAAGCTATCTGTTTGAGTTAGTACAAGGAACACCGGGTGCTAGTTCAATTAGGCAGGCGGAGGAGATTGACTAAGGAGCTCCGAGTAATGGAAGGCAACTTTGCAGCTTCGTTGGCACTAATTTTCGCAGTGAAGATGTCACCATGACTTCTAACTAGGCCCTTAACTAGTCTCTTCAGTGCTGACTAGTATTTCAAACTCAGTATAGCCTTGTGGCTGTCGGCCGGATCTACTGCCAAGTACTCTTGGAGCTGGCCGAGGTTGCTGTGGCCGGAGATTTCTTGGATTGTGCGAAGAGGGATGCCAGCTCGACTCATTGACGTGAGGCATGTGCGACGAAGCGAATGGGTGGACGCGCCATCGATGCCGACGTTCTGGAAGGCCTCTGTGAGGATGTTGTGGGCGCGAATGCGGCCGATGTGCTTGCCGGGGTCATCAGTCGATGGGAAGAGCCAGGGAGAGGCTTCTGGCATCTTATCTAGGATTTTCTTGTAGCTGGCCAGTTGTTCGCGCAGCTTGGGGTGGATTGGTATGTTGCTGTAGACGGTATTTTTCTTTTTTAGCCTGGTGATCTTGAGAATATTACGTATGCCACCGCTGGTGGTGAACACATCATTTTGTCCGATGGCTATGATCTCAGAGATTCTCAGGCCGGTATAGAGGCCGGTGGCAAAGAGTGCTCGGTCGCGGTCGTTTTTCAGTACTTTGAGGACTGTTTGGATTTCTTTGGGGCTTAGGACTTTAGCTTTGCCGGGCATATGAACAAAACTTCTCTAGATAGCTATTTTGTTTATTATACAGGCCTCGGTTTTGGTTGCAAGGTTGGAAACGCTGAACTGGTGGGGAAACAGTGATAAACAAAACAACCCTTTTGTTTATCTGAAGTTTTACTCTTGCCTTGGAAGCTTGTTGTTCTTTTCGACGGGTAAATCAACTGTATGGATGTCTGGACCAAAGAACAAGTGATGCTTTTTTATAGGAATGCTCAAGAGCAGCTGCTCAAGCAAGAATTACTACAGTATTGTAGTGAATTTATTCTGATTCAGCTGATTGCTCTTAGCGAATGCGCTGATCACACTACTGCTACATGTAGCGACCTGCAATCATCTAGCGATGGTGTCAGTTTCAAAAGATCTGTTCAGTCGCTTTCAGAAGATCTGTTCAGCAATCTGGCAATCAAAAAATTCCCTATTTGACCATCAGCCTCTTGACTTTTCCGGTAGTGACAGCAACGCTATCACCGTGCCAATTAGCAGGCTGGACACAAAGTCAAGAAATCTTCGTATTTTTTCAAATCGGCTTTAGCTTCGGCAATTGTTGGAGTACCGCGATTGACAGCAGAACTTTCATCATGGCACCGTGGCGATGTGGACGACATGCCCTCATTGGCCAGTTTGATTTTGTCATCCGTGACCTTGACGTTTTTTAGCCTTTGCGTCTCAATACCATACCTGAAGCGCTCGACCACACCGCCAAACAACCGTTCTTCGATGGCACGTTCCCAAGCTTCCCGTAAAAGCTCGTACCACAATTTCATATCGCGTTCAAATCTGTCTGGATCATCTCCTGACCTCTCCAATGCTTCCAGCCTTTGCATTTCTTTGTTCAAATAACCTTTCCGATCTTTGCAGTTTTGAGCGATCCACGGCAATTCTTTATTGGCGATGCCACTTGTTCGTCCAACCTTACGGACGCTAATTGCAGTGTAATCAGTGCCTGTCTGTTTGGCCGCGCTTTGAAGATCCAATAAGAAGACTATGTCGTGGGTAAACACAATGACCTGACGATTCCGCGATTCTGCCACCAATCGTTCTGCAACATACTTTCTACGTAGGTGATCCAATGACGACACAGGATCATCAAGAATAATCGGACCGTTATGCTGTGAAGATCCGACTTCTGCCAGAAAAAATGCCAGTGATAGCCCTCGTTGTTCTCCTTGACTAAGGATTTCGGCAAGTTCCGCTTGATCAACACTCTTCAAGGCGATCTTGCATTTCGTTTTGCCCTTGTCACCTCGACTTCCGACCTTAACTGGAATATCTGAACAGCTCAAAGCCTTCATTTCTTTCTCCAAGCATTTACTTAGCTCTGTCGTTACCGACTTCTCCATAAGCTCGGATACTTTTTTACTCATCGCAGTCGTAGACAGCGCTTTCACGCATTGATCAATGACTTGGATGTGTTTATGCTTCTCAATTCCGTCAACCACGCTCGCAAGGCGCTTATCTAAAAGCTGTCTAGCTTTCAGTTCCGAAATCTCCTTCTGAACCTTTTCCTTGCGCCCTGGCTGAAGCTGTTGCTCCTTTTCTTTGATATCTAAGTTTAGGCTGTCCACCCAGGTTTGAAGATCGTTTAACGGATCTGTTGGCAGGGCGACAATTGCCTTCGATTGATCAACCTGATCACAAAGTCCAATAAGATCTGCTTGGCGCTTTTTAATCGACGAACAATAGGACTGAATCTTGCTCAAGACCATTGGATTTTCGTCTTTTAGGTGCACACAGACAGCATGTAATTCGATCTTATCCACAGCCACTAAGCCAAATGCGGACTTTGCTTGAGCAATTGCTCTTTCTTGCTCCTTCAGAAGGGTCTCTGTTTTATCTGATACAAAGGCCTCGAATCGTTTCAAGCGCTCGCCGGTTGCTGAGTCTATATCTTGATGGCACAGAGGACACCGTTCGTCTTTGGTTCCATCCGGTGGGAAGGCTGAATCTGGATATGCCTCCTGTGTAAAATAATCTTTTGCAGCCGACCAAAGAGTTTTCCAGCTTGCGCTTCCCACTCCCGCTACCAGCTCATCGCCAAATGAATTTCCACGAACAAGGTCATGGGCATCTTTGGCTTCCTTCAATTTCAACAATATCTGTTTCAGATTCGTCAGCTTTTCTTCACCAAATGCTGACTGTGTCGACTTTATTTTGGTGACTAAATCAGCGCTCTCTGTAATCCGCATCCTAGATTGCGAAATCGCCTTCGACGGATCGGTTTGTGCTAGCTCAATCAACTCTTTTTCTAATTTGGCTAATTGCTCGGTCTCCTCGTCCGACAACAGAGCAAGCTTCTCAAATTCTTCCTTCTTGCTCTGTCCTGATAGATCACGCAGCTTCTGTTTTATGCTCGTATCGTCAACGAATTCTGCAAACGACGGTAATTGCGCTTTCAATGCAGCGGCTTTTTCTTGAAGCACCACTTTTATGCGGTCTTGATTTGAAGCTAACCGCTGTAGGATCACAAGATCATTCGGCACATACGCCACATCGTTTTCAGTGGTTAAGTAGAGCGAGCCGCATTTCGAATCGAAAATGCTTATCGCTCTAAGTCTTGGCTCAGGAGGCGTATTGATCAATCGTGAAATTGTCTCTGCTGGATCATTGCCATGCTGGATATCGATCTTGGCTGTTCCTTGTGGCTTGACTCCGCCGTTTCCGTTATAAATATTCGGAAGAATCTTGACCTTTTCGTCAACAGTCCGACACGACTGCTTCAATACACGTGCATAACTGGATTTCCCGGCTGCGTTATTGCCAAAGACAACCGTCATGCCTTTTGATCCAAAATGCAGTGACTGACCTTTTTCAACGGCGCTCACATTCTCTAATTCGTGCAGCCGCAAAATACTCGGTACTTTTTCTGACTCGTTCTTCACGCCTAGAAATTGTGCCTTTGCAATGGGAGCTGGCGTCCTTGCCCCCAAAACGGGCATGCCGCTGACAGTGAGCAACATATCTATTGCCGCTTGTAGCTGGGCTTCATTAAAGGTTGGCGTATGCAAAAGCTCCCTGACCAAGTCAAGTTGCCAGTTTTTTAGTCCGTCCAGGTAGCCCCAGACTTCTGAACGAAGATCGTTCACTTCGAGTTCCTCTGAAACGCCAGTCATAAGCTTTGGTGCTTCCAAACGAGCCAGAACACCTATTCAAGACCTTAAATCTACCACGGGATCGTTCCGGCCACCTTATCCCGATCCCGAATTAGATATCCACCGCTCGATGACTGCGGCAAAATTGCATCTGGTCATGGCGGCAATGGGCAAGCCGGTCACCGGGTCCAGACTTTTTTTTGGAAAATCCCCCGCTAAGCTAATTTGACAAGCCTGGAATTGGGGATTTACCCTTGGCGGCTATGTCAATTTGCGTCGGAATAGACGTAGGGGTGTCAGTTTAAATCGGAATGGCGGGCCAGCGAAGGCCGTAACTTGGACGATTTACAAAAGATAATCAGCCGAGCAGCTGTATCTTTTAGCTGCTCGGCTGGCAGATGATTACTTCTTACACCAAACTGTACTTTAGTTAACGCTTAAAGCAGCAAAAATGATCCCTCGCCACTTGCCGGTTTCGTTTACCTTGGTGCAAGAGGTTTAGTTAACACTGCTCTTTAGGTCTGTGTCAATTTCAGAAGTGGTGATGTAAAAGAAGAAATTCATCCTTAGTATGTCAGGAAATTAGCAACCGCAAAATGAGAAAAAGCCCAGCGCGGGGCTCTTTCGAGCGAAACGGTTTGCTTTGTATCAGACTGGGGCGACCAAATCGGCGATCATCTCCGCTGCGCCAGCCATCGTCAGGTCTTCTCCAACGGTTATGCCGCTCTTTGAGGCAAGCATCGGGCTGACTTCGCGGAGATCTTCATACGTTGTGTTATGCACAATCGGAACAAGCTTATTACCATGGAGAAGTGCTGAGAGTTCTTTATCAGAGACACTACCTTCTTTTTGAACGCGCTCCAAGAAGGCTGGCGTCACCAGTACAATTCCGATCCGCGATTTTGCCAGTCCCTTGTCTATCTCGCGGAGCATGTTTGTGCCCAGACCCAAGTCTACCTCGCTGAACCAGACCGAGACTTTCCGTGCCACCAGTAGATCATACAGTTCCTTAGCGGCCTCTTTCCGGTCGTTCCACGCATGGCAGAGAAAGACGTCCTTATGCTCGGGCGCGGGCGGTTGCTTCTCGACGGTTTGACGGTAAGGCGTGAGCGTCTCCACTTCAGACGGAGTGTAAAAGACGGACGAACCAGCTCGCGACCATCTCGGTTTTGCAGTGCGGCGGCTACTGCTGCCGGATGATCCGCTACTGCCGGAACCGCTGCTGCTGCTGCTCGACGGAGTATAGGACGGGTAGGAAGATCTCGCCCCGTAGTCGCTGCTATAGCCACCTCCACCATAGCGGGAACGACCACGGCATGCCGGGCAATTCTCTGCACCGCTTGCTGTGCGATGTCCCTCACTTGGTGCTGTGCATCTTGCCATGTCGTAACTTACCTGAATTGAGAGTGATGATTATACCGTGGTTTAGCGCCTGTAAATGACAATTAGTGATATTGTAGGCGGCTTCTGGTACGATAAAAAGAAAACCCCGAGAGCATGCGGCAAGCTTGGTCTCGGGGTTTTTAAATTAGGCATGAAACTGAATAGGCATTATCTGACTAACTGCAATTGCTGGAGTCTTGTAGACTTTTGCTGGTTGTAGTGGAAAAGGTTCTATCAGTAACGTGATCTCGCTCCGAGAGGTATGAGAAAGTTCCTCTTGTGCAATTTTTACTGTTTTTTCAATACACTAGAATCTACTTCAAAACCGCCAGTTAAAGTTTTAGAGATCGCTAAAAACGGACTAGCTACCTGGGAATTACCCGCCCGACTAAGTAAAATCCCCGAGGCTGTTACGCATAAAATTAAGCAACCGTAAAGGCTAACACTAGTTGCAATTGCAGAAGTAACCCTATCCCTTTTGGATATCACCTCGGAGTTTGGGAAATTCACCTTGCCAAACAAAATAAGCGCTGAAGTGACTGGAAGAATATAACTAAGGTAATTGAAGCTACCGCCAATATTCCAAACAACTATGCTAGCCAAAATTAACGAACTTGCGAGCATAAATTGAAATTGTCTGCAAAAAGCCATCTTAATTACCTCGCACCTGACATCTAGTTTATACCATCCTTGTACATCAGCCAAAAAGGTGTAAAGTACGAAATGAATAAGAAATTGACTGGAAATTGGCGTCTCATGTTGTCTCTTTTGAGTCTGATAGTACAGGGTGTTGAGAGTTCCGTGGGTATTGATCTATAAGTGTAGCGGATTGAGATCATCGGAGCCTCGAATTGAGTTCATCCGCGATTTCTGGCGCAAATTGATTGAGACTATAAGTGATGGCTGGTGCACTTTAATTGAGACTGGGCGCACATTGATTGAGACGGATACAAATTGATTGAGACTGGAGCGATTTAATTGAGATTATCCGCACCACA
>JAUYRX010000039.1:0-208297 GCA_030696635.1 Candidatus Melainabacteria bacterium | reverse complement strand
TCTTCTGGCTCCACTGGATCTACTGGCTCCACTGGTTCTACTGGTTCCACTGGCTCTACTGGCTCCACTGGGTCTACTGGGTCTACTGGCTCCACTGGTTCTACTGGCTCCACTGGCTCCACTGGCTCCACTGGGTCTACTGGGTCTACTGGATCTACTGGCTCTACTGGCTCTACTGGATCTACTGGATCTTCTGGCTCCACTGGGTCTACTGGCTCCACTGGGTCTACTGGATCCACTGGGTCTACTGGCTCCACTGGGTCTACTGGCTCCACTGGCTCTACTGGCTCCACTGGGTCTACTGGCTCCACTGGGTCTACTGGCTCCACTGGGTCTACTGGCTCCACTGGCTCTACTGGGTCTACTGGATCCACTGGATCCACTGGGTCTACTGGCTCCACTGGCTCTACTGGCTCCACTGGCTCTACTGGGTCTACTGGGTCAATCGGCTCGACCGGTCAACAAAGCAGCAGCTACGGTGGAGGTTTCGGCGGCGCCGGAGGAGTAGGTGGCTCCGGTGGCAGTGGTGGCTCCGGTGGCAGTGGTGGCTCCGGTGGTAGTGGTGGCTCCGGTGGTAGTGGTGGCTCCGGTGGTAGTGGTGGCTCCGGCGGCAGTGGTGGCTCTAGTGGCAGTGGCTATATTGGCTGCACTGGCCATAACAATGGTGCCAGGAACATCTGGAATCAAAGAGGCAAATCAGCGAAGGAGTTGAAAAAGCAGATCATTCACGCAATCCAAAACAGAATACGCAAGTAGATCGAAACAGGGTGGCCGCAAAATCGGCCACCCGCTTTACTGGATGAGGTGAAAGAAATGTCTAAGCGAAACAAAAATGGAAACATTCTTTTGATGGTCTTTGTCTGCATTTGCTTTATCGTGGCACCTACACTTATGTTTCTTTGCGAATGTTGTCTACAAATAGTGGCAAGGTCGCGAGCGCAAAGCATCGTTGAAGCTGCTGGCTTAATTGCCGCCAACGATCTTTCCAAAATTATTATCGACGATCCACACTTTGGCTTAGTCTCTCTAAGCAACTATCCACCAATCGGAAAAGGCACCTGTGCGCCGGATGGTGAGCCACTGCCAGTTATAGGAATAAACACTTTGGTTGGCACTGTTCGTCAAAATGCCATTGTCGCCCAAGAACTGCAAAACGCCCAAATGAACTTTCTCGTCGATCGAGATAAAGAGGCATTAGATCGCTCAATTGCTGATCTCAATACCACTATTAGTGAATGCCTAAAAAGCACAGCTATAAATAGTAGCAACAAGAACAAATGGCTCGACCTACAAGCAAACGCAATAACCCCGGCCGATGATGTCGAGGCTTTCCTAAGAAAGAACCTGCCGGAGAATGTCCAGATTCAATCAATAAAGCTTACCAATGGCTGGCTTGAAGGCGAAGGTGATACCACCTTGCAAGTACCGAAACCAGCTAGCCTAGCCCAAGTACCAGCTAATGCTGTTCAAAACGGAACCTACCGGGCCTTTGTTAATATCCCGGCAGCCCAGCGCAATTTTAGCTTTGCCGGTGTCGGTGAGAAATCAAGCCTAGTTAGCAATAGTGCATTTAGAGTCGCTGACAAGAAACACATCTGCTCAATAGTAAGACTTGAATGCGTACTTCAATTTGAGAGTCTCGGAAAAATGAAAATACCATTTTACGATGCATCGATGAACAAAGCTCTTTGTGCAGCCACGTGCCAACCCTTTGCTATGCCTGATAGCGGGCCCAAAGGGGTCATGACACTAAGGTTCACAGGCGCGCCAGTAGCCGCCCTTCGCTCATGGAGTGATTTCTTAAGAGATGGAACATTTCGGGACAATAAAGTCACCACATACGATGCAGTCGGGGGTGATTACCCTCTCGACCCCGAAGCTCGCATGCAGCAAAGTGCGCCGCTCGTGGCACCAACCACTTCAAATCAGTTTGCTGAACACTTCTACTATTGGCTACGCAACGGCCACACCAAGCCACGTCTAGATGCAATTTTAGAGATGGTCAATGCCCAGTTTCATTCTGGTGCAAATGAAATCTATGCTTACGAATTTGCCAATGATGGTGGAATCTCCAGGAGAATAATTACCAAAGACCCATTTCCCGTTGGCGTAACGGCAGAAAGCCAATACTCAACAATCGCTGATACCAATATCCAGGGAGGTATTGCACCAATAATAATTTTCAGGAACGATGTAAAAAACCTTAGCCGCGAAAATGGTGGCAAACACTGTGGCCAACCATTAACTGGCTATCCTTTAAACTGGTGCGAACTAAGCGAATACGGCGGTGATCCCCATGTCGCCGTTAGCTTAGGAAAAGGTCGCCTCGGAACTCATCTAACTATTGTTGACCCAACGGGCACAGCTTCAACAGACGAAGCAATAAACGATCCCAATTTTGGTTTATTCAAGAGTTTCAACGGACAAGAACTATTTTCTCAGCCACGCAGAAGTTTCTATTCTGGTGGATTGGCACTAGACATAGAAATCGGAGGTACAGCAGCCCCAACGGCACCAAGCATGGAAAACGCATCTTGGAGCAAATTACCAGGGAAAAGATTGATTTGAGACACTCTCACTAATGTGGAGGCATGGGCATGTATACAGGAGGGTCCCCTGCGAACTTCAATTCTTTAGCAATCACGGTATTACTAACATCATGCGGTTTGAGGTAAACATAGTAGCTATCATTGCGCTCGACTAAGTCACCTTTCGGTAAACTAGAAGGACTTACCAATAAATCATTGGTGATACGCACGTGCATGTAATAGGGAATGAGCTGAGCGTAGCCAGACACAGTTGGTTTAAGACGATACCGCAAGATGTGCTCACCAGCTATTTGCACCACGCTCGCAGTCGGTTTAGCAAGCGGTACTAGTGCGGTTTCCAACCAACTACTGCCCACCTGTACGAACACACGAGTGCTCGGGGTCATGACATACATTGACTTGTCTCCTTTGCTATTGCGCAAGAAGAGATCGAGCTCATATCCACCGTCAACAGTCATGCGAATGTCCTTTACACCGGCTTTCAAGTCACTCATGGCTAAGTCTTCAAGCGCCTGCTGCCTATCGAGCTGCGCATCGATGAGACTCTGCTGCCAACCAGCCACACCAAGATTGGCAAGATAAACTAGAGCTAGTAGGGGCAGCACTATTAGTACAAAGCGACCAACGTAGCGGTCAAAACCGATACCTAGGCGCACTTGCTCTTTGGCGACCTGCTGGGGGGAAATTGCATAGATACTGTCAACTCTTCCAGTAGCGCCAATAGTCTGTTGCAAGTCCTCGACCTTCGAGCGAGCATTTCCCAGTTCAGCCACACCAGACTTCATAGTCAAAACTCTATCTGCCGCAGCAGCTATATCGCGGTTGTGAGTTACTAATATCATGGTCAATTTATGCGCTTGCCGAATCTCCATTAGTAAGCTGAGAATTTCGGCCTCAGTTTCGGGGTCGAGGTCAGCGGTCGGCTCGTCGGCCAGAAGCACTTGTGGAGAATTTATCAAAGCTCTGGCAATAGCCACCCGTCTTTGCTCACCTCCCGAAAGCTCGCCAGGGTATGAGTCTATGCGGCCGGCTAAGTTTACTTGTTCAAGCAAAACTCTTGCTCTGGCATATGCGGCCTTTTCGCTTAAAGCACCACTGACTAGCGCCGGTAATGCAACATTATCGATGGCTTTAAGAGATGGAAGGAGACTAGCAAACTGAAAGACAAAGCCAATTGTAGAATTGCGAAAATCGGCCCTAAAATTATCTCCCTGCTCCCAAAGATTGCGTTCTCCATACATAACCATGCCAGATGAAGGTCTACAAATTCCACCAATCATTGCTAGTAGTGTAGATTTTCCAGAACCAGAACAGCCAACAATAGCCAAGAAGCTCGAGCCGTCTAGCTCGAAGCTAACATCGTTAACAGCACTAATGGCCTTAACTGAACCACCAGCATAACTCTTCGTTAAACTATTTACGATTAGATTCACTGATTCAACCGCCCTCATCCTGAATCAGGTTGTAGGGTTCAATAGCACTGACCTTCAGAGCAGGAACTAAAGCGCCAAGCAAGCCACAAATGATTGTGAGCGTCATACAGAGACAAGCAAAAACAAAAACCTCGAGCGGCGATGACCAGCTAAACTTAATATGTAAAGTTTCGAGGTAATAAACTAACGAGCGCTGAAACAAAAGCACTAGCACGGCACCCAATCCAATGCCGCAAAGACCTCCGATTCCAGTAGTGAAGCAAGATTCAGCGATGAGCATACTGACAATACTTGAACGTCTTGACCCGACGGCAGACAGAAGACCAATTTCTCTCTTTCGTTCCGAAATAATTGCTGAAAACAAAAGGGCAACAACAATAGCTGAACCGACTAACATAAGTGATACCATGCAGGCCATTCCAGCTAAAAGAGCGCTAGTTGTCTGCCGAGTAGATGTGACAATAGTGGTGCCAGCTATTACCTTAACGTTGTTGAGCTGAGAAATAGCAAACTTAACCTGCTCTGGGGTGGTACCAACCGACAGACGCACCAATATGGCAGAACAGTGGTTTCGATCAAAAGTGGGAATAGCGGATACACCATTAATTTTGCCTTGAGCCAAATACTGAGCCGTCTCATAGGTGGCAAACATTGAGTCATCCATTGGCCCAACGCCACTTCTACCTAATTTTGCGTAAACAGTGGCGGCCTGGTCGCAAGGTTCCAATTCTTCACCTAACTCCTGACTCTGGCCCACCCTGGCGCCAACAATGAGATCTCCAGTACGCATTTCTCTACTTAACTTCTCACTCAACCACGGCAAAACGGTGAAGTCGCTTCTCTGGTCAAAAGCCACTAGGTTGGCGCGGTGCTCAGGCATGTGTACCATCATTGGTATGCGATAAATGCTCTGAGCTGCAACTCGCTCTACCCCTTTAATTTGAGCAATACGATCCACCAAGGACACGTCAATTGTCGAATCAGTGGGCTGCACAGTGAGCAGTGCACTGGTGATATTGACCAAGGCATCAGCGGGCACCACAATTAAATCGGCGCCCATTTGGTCGAAGCTACGTTCAATACTTGCCTGCACACCACGACCAACAATGGCCGAAGCAAACACAGCAGCAGTTACTAATGCCACAGCAAGAACTAGTAACATCGTGCGAGTTGGCCTACGCAATATATTTTGGCAGGCTAATTTTAGAAATAGCCCATTTGAATTTCTTCTTGCACTACTCATATTCGCTTTTTGCTATGCATCTAAAGAGTGGTGCAACGACTATTTTTCAAATGCTCTTTTTTGGTTGGAATAATGACACAGTCATGGTGCCCGCCAAAATTGGGAAGGTAGCCCAAAGCTCGCAAAGAGTCGTCTTGGGTGAAAACAAAGGCACCACTTTCTTGCCTTTGGAAGCCACTGAAGATCTGGAAAACATATTTGCCGTCATACGACACAGCCATAGTTTGGCAATCGACACCAATATTCTTGAACTTCTTGATTATTTTCCAAGTCTTGGTATCAACAACGCAACAGCCGCTCTTGGCTGGCTTTTCATGCATGACAGAAACAAACATTTTCGACCCGTCCATAGAAAAACAAAGGTGAAAAGGGCTGGGAAACTCACCGACCCACTCAGGGTCTTTAACAAACGTGACTCGCTTCCAGTTACGTGGATCTAAGTCAGAAGTATCATAAACAGCCATATTGTTTTGTTCTATGTTGTTCATCATGGTGAAGAATTTTCCATCAGGTGAAAATCCAGCTTCATGACCAACACACTTCACATCATCAAACTCAATTTCCCAAGTATTAGGGTTCTCATGGAGCTTCGTCACCTTGAGGTTGTCAGGCGAGCCCTCAGGATTATGCAGACAAGCCACCGGCTCCCATGTCTCGCGATCAACAATAACGGCACAAGACAGCATGCGAATAATTAGAGCTGAATACTTATTACCTGGGTGGTGCACCACGGCATCCAGACCAGTGAGACCTTTCTTACCCGCACCAGGAATGCCATCAGAAGAGACTAAGTTTTCAGCCATAGGGGCCATTTCCCAATCTATCTTATTGCCTTTGGTACCTTGCAAATCGAACTTGCCAGTCTCAGGAGCTTTGTTCAGTTCAACAATCCGAAGCTTTCCACCTTTGCGCCAATTATCTTTGAGATTACGATCGCTCTCACGACCGATCCAATCAGCGCGGAATGACTTCAAAACAGATGTCTTTTTGTCGCCCGACACTCTGTCAAAGAAAGCACAGATATCTTTCTGGCCATCAGCGGCAGCGAATCCACTAGCATCCGGAAAAATAGTTATGTGCACGCCGAGGCCAATGCCTGTGGTTTTGGCGATATCTTCCTTTAGTTCCATTTTGGTGCCATCAAACTCAACGCGATAAATATGATTACCTTGACCCCAGGTATCAAGCAAACCACGCTCTTCAATTTCAGTAGGAATACTGTACATAGTGACATTCTTGCCACCCTGGGTAGAGTTGACAAACTCAAAACCCTTGCGGGGATTACTAGATGGATAAGCAGAAAGGTGGTGAGAAATCGGGCACGAATCGCCATAGTTCCAGTAACTAATCGAAGCCAGCGTAATGCCTTGTTTAAAATCTACGACATGGGTGCCACCGCCTAACTTCTGCGGCGTCAAATAGAGATAGTCGCCAAATTCTTCTGTTGACTGCTTATAGCGAGAGGCATCTTCTACTTCAATCTTAGAGTGAAGTAAATCGGGCATTCTTAGTTTTCCAACGTTACCGAGGTTGCCAACCATGGCAAAAATGTTGCCGGCAGCGAACCCCGACACGCCAGCAGCCCCAGCATAGAGAAGCTCGCGGCGCGTCATACCTCCGTTGAATACCTCTTGCATAAACTGACGCAGATTAAACTTGCCTTGACTAGTTTCAGCCGGAGCATTTTCAGCTAACCACTCATACAAGATAGCCTCGCTTATCTCATGGCGCAAGCAGAGTTCATAAACATCAGTGGAAGCTTCTGCTTCCTTCAAGATTATCTTGATTTGTTCCTTTGTGAACTGCTTCTCCGCCATTGGCGACTCCTTCAAATGTGAAATATCAACCACAGCGCAAGAGGAGCCTCTTGCTTTTCAACCCACAACAATACCCTACTTTTACCTTAAGGAAAAGCAAAAGGCGGCGGTTGTCATGAACGCCTATTGCCGCAGGTCTATTGACGCCACTACCTGCGATATCAATGGATGATCGCCAGGCAATTGATAGCCCTCTGTATAAATGCGAGTAACCATACCAGTAAGCTGCTCTTTAGTTAGCGGCTCATCACTGAAAGGGACCCAAAGCAGCTCACCAGGAATCGGTGCTTCCCCGACAACGTAACTAGGAAAGAAATAGTCAATGTCCAGGGGCTGCAAGCCAAGTTTCATAAAGAACTTCTTGCGCTTGACACGCACTTCCATAACTTCGGCTGAAACTCCTTGCTCAAATGTAGACTCAATTTCGCTGACAATGCCAACATATTCTGGATACTCACTTTTCAGCAAACTATCCAAGCGCGTACGGTGTATTGAGCCGATACCAAGACCTCGCATATCAGGAACAACAGCTGTATAGCACGCCAAAAGGAAGGTAGGCAGTACCGGAGGATGACGAAAAACTTCCGTGATGGTCATACAAAGAATGTTGTCATGCTCATCGCGAGTCTCATCTAATTCCATGCGGCCGTCGCGCAGTTGCTGCATCAGCTCATCTAAACTTTGGCGTTGACCGGCAGGAAATGCTTCTTCATATATGGCGACCCAGCCAGTATTTTCAATGGTTCCATCTTTGCAAACGTGCAAAGACTTAGGCCCTTCTTTAGTATGAATAACAGCGTCCATTGCACCTCTTCAGCTTCAGAACCGCTACAGTCTATCATCAATGGAAGGGCGCATTAATTCTCAGTGGAACCAATTGGCTACAAAAGCGTCTCCAAAATCCCCAGGGTTCCAGGAGGAACAGTAATGAGACCACTATCTCTTCTTTTAGCAGCGACAATGTTGTTACAGCTTGCTGTGGCACTACCAGAATCAGCTGATGCACGTGGGCGCAGATATACAATTACGCAACGCCACACAGCACTGTTGAACAAGATCAATCGCTTTCAGAGGTCCGGCGAGTTAACTCTAAAAGAAGCAAATTCGATGCGCAATGAAAATGCCAGAATAGCTGAAAGAGAAGCAAGTATGAAGAGAAAAAATGGTGGCAAGCTTAGTTACAAAGACATCAACCGCATTGAAGACGATCTCAACGACCTCAGCAACAGAATCCACAAAAAATCGCTCAACAAACGTGTCGACGACTAATCCCAACATGAAGACAGCAGCCTAAAAAAAGAGAGAGCAGGTCATGACCTGCTCTCTCTTTTTTTAGAATAGAAATTAGGCGCTACGACGAGCAGCCCATAGCAAAATTTTGTTCTTCAACTCAAGCAAGGTGAAGGGCTTACTAAGATAGTCGTCCATGCCAGCGCTCAAACACCTCTCACGGTCGCCTGGCATAGCATGGGCGGTAACAGCTATTATAGGAACATCATTGTTACGTACATTGTCTACTAGACGCAAGCGCGCCACACATTCGACACCGTCAGCGTCAGGCATCTGCAAATCAACAAAAATCATATCAAATCGCGACCCTGTAGCTACTCGAATGGCGTCACTGCAGCAATCAACAATAACCGGAGTCATCTGCACTTGGTCTGCAATCATGTTATACAGCCTTTGCTGCATTTTATCGTCTTCAATGATAAGTACCAATGGATAGGCGCCAGTAAGACGTCTTCGCGCTATTTTACTATTTGTATTATTCACGACCACTTCCTTCTGTCATGCCCGCTGACGAAAAGTCACTCTAGAAGTTCCATTTAACTCCAGCCTTAACTGAGGGCTATGACGTCCCGTTCAAAGTCATTTAGGCAAAAGCTGTTTTTTAGAGTCTTCAGCAGGAACTGCGCCTGGAAAATCTTGCTCATCGATGTTAGGGAAGAACTTGCGACGATTCTTGTAAACAAGAATCGCAGCTATCGGCGTACCGATGGCAATACATATCGTTGCCAGAACGATAGAGGCAAGAACTGTTACGAGCAATGTTCTCATTTCAGCCAGCTCTGTGTGGACCTTCTCAAGAGGCACTGCAACATTGTTGAGCGGCTTAAGTAGCGCACGAAGCGGTGGTTGTAGACTGTTCAAATCCTCGCGCATCGAACTCAAGTCACCGCGAACTCCAGTGACCTGACGACCGACATCCGTGACGTGTCCGTCCATGGTAGAAAGATGACCATCCATTGACTTTAGTCGAGTATCGACACCATTCATCTTTTCATGCAAGCCATTCATAGCTGGCTGCAAATTACTAATTGGTTTCTCTAGCCGCAAAATTTGCTTCTGCAGCTGCCTGCTATTTTTCTCTAGTCGCACCACTGGTGCTAGAGCCCTTTTTATCGGGTGAAAGCCCCTTATAGGAGGCTCTTCTTCATCCAATTTCTGAACTTCATTTTCTGCAGCCTTGGTCTTTGCCTGTACTTTAGCTTCAACCTTAGCCTCAAGCTTCTGTTGTTTGCTCTCAGCTAGCGCCAAGTGCGGCGCATAAAGAATAGTAACAGCGGCCAGCGACAGCCCTAGGGCCATGCTTCGCCTTGATAGAAAAATCATTTGTTAGCTCCGTTTGTTTGGTCAAAAAAAGATTTAGCTATCAAGCGACAGCGACACTATCTTCGATTTGCAACTGATCACCCAAAACTTGGCAGGTCCCCCCGTTTGCATCAATCAATAATGTTGATGTCGGATCATCCCAGTCACCTACAGCAACTTGGCCATCTATAGAAATGGTGCCACGCCAGTTGCGATGAAAGACAACTAGTTCACCGCTTTCGCCACTGTCTGCGGCGAAGGTGTAAATCGAAAGTTTGCCATCTTCTCCAACCACTGCCCCCTGAATCGTCGGGTTGGTAATTAAGTCAATGACATTAGGCAAGTAGTCGACAACAAAGTCTAAAATTTTGTATTTCATATTCTCCCGAGCCTACATTGCCTGTGAACCTTGATCTTTTATGCGATTATTACGATAGCAATTGTTGCAAAAAATGGGCTTGCCATTTCTTGGCACAAAAGGCACTACAGTGCGAGTTCCACACTCAGCACAAGGCACCTCGGTAGTCTGAGCAGTGCCGCCAGAAACCCTTTGCACACGGGAAACCAGGCGACAGTTGTGGCAACGCTTAGGCGAGTTAGAGAGACCGCATGAATTAAAGAACTCTTGTTCTTCGCTGGAGAAGACAAAGCGCTTAAAGCAAGACCGGCAATTAACTGTAATATCGTTCGGCATACTCAAAAACCTATTCTGTTGGCCCTAGAACTAAGGATAAGATGCCAATTAGTTACTACTGTTTCGACCCTTTATTTCGAGCTGGTTAGTGAAGCTAACAACACTTGAACAATTCTTCACCAAGTCACCAATCACATTCTTTTCACTCTCACTCGAGACCGGCCCGCGTAAGGTAACAATGCCCTTTCGGGTAATAATTTTGACGTTTTGACCATCTACTGACATACCGTTAGTGGCCATTATTGCCTTGCGCAATTCGCGAGTTATCTCCACGTCTTTCTTCTGCGGCGACTGATTTTGTGCAGTGGCCTTACCAAGCTTTTCGTCTCTAGCATTCTTGCTGGAATTATTTGGCGCTTTCTCTTGCGACTCTTCAAACTTCTGCTCAGCCTTAACGGCATCTTCAGCGAGAGCTGCTGTAACAGCGGTACAGTTTACAGTCAAAGCTACTAGCGCAAAAAAACCAATTTTTCTCATTTGCATAACCTAATCCTTTTAATATGTTCTATCTTCAAATCGGCAAATCTAAATGCAATCTATCTAAGTGCGGTCTAACTAAGTGCTATCAAACTATTTTCTAGCAGCTTTAAATTGCTTCAACTTCTCGTCGAGTTCGGCAACTTCACTACATTTATCGAGTGCAGGAAAAAGGGTCTGACATTCATCAGCAAATTGTTTCTCGGCTACCGCGCGGAGTTCATTTACACGCTCAGCGTAGTCAGAAGAGTCAACATCAGCAGTTAAACGCTGAAGTTGAGCGAGAATGAGCTTGGCTTGATGATGACTCTCCGCTCCCGCGCAGAGATCTTGAGAAAATGCTGCCTTACCTACGAGAATCGGGTATAAGACTTCAGCTTCCAGAGCGAAGTATGCCGACAACGCTGCTGAAATCGCGCCAACGATTTCTTCTTTCTTCTCAAAGTCGTCGACTGACTCAAACTGCGAAAACATTTTGGCCAGAGTATTCTGGTCCTCTTTTAGCAGTTTGACTGCCGAAGAGCACGGCAGAGAAACGCATTTCGAATTATTGCCATCCATAATCTTTTCTAGCCTCCTAGCTAGCACTCAATAGAGATTGAGTACAGGCACGGTGACTGAACTGGTTTCATTTAGTTCCCACCGAGGCTAACTAACTCAAAACCATCTGTTCAAATTGATCATTGACGTGAGCCTTGTCTGCTGACGAGAGACTAAAACGAAGGGCGGTGTAGTATTCGTCTAGACAAAAACTCATATGGTCATTGAACTTAGTTGCAAGAGACTGCAGTGCGTTGAGAAAACCCGGTTCATCTATATGAATCATGACAATGCTATCAATTGCCTCCTTCATCTCTTGAATCTCAGCCTCAGCCTTAACACTCAAGGGCACTACGACACCACTATTATCAATATTCTTGACAATCATGCTCTCTTTATCAAAGTGACCTTCTAGAGAACTAAATGCTTTCTTGGTCTCTTCGAAGAGGCGTTCTTGAGGCCACTGACCAAATTCAGCCACTGTCTCGTTAAGGCGATGAGCAATCGACTCACCATCCTCTTGCAGATACTTAAAAATGTCCATTTCACAACTCCTTATATAGGAATAACGGTGACGGGTAAAACCTCCCAGAGTTCCGACAGCCGAGTAGCAACTTGCAGCGCCAGCGCTAAACAAAAAAGACGGAACCAATTACAAAGTCGCCCGTCTGGACAAACGTGGCGACGAGGATAGGATATGGGGCGAAAACTTTTAGTTGCTGTTGCACTCATTCTCTTTTGTCAGTCAGCACAAGCAAAGCCCAATATAGTGATAGAAAAACACAATATATTCCGAGCCGACAACAGCGGCAGAAATACTGGTGACAATCGCCCAGGAGCCATCACTCCCCAGGTGCAATCGCTAAAATCCAGCGACCTCCGCATTGTCAGGGCTATTCGCAAAGCAATGATCAAAGACCCAAACTTATCGACCAATGCAAAAAATGCCAAAGTCATAGTAATAAACGGCAAAGTGATTCTGCGAGGGCCAGTAGCGAGCGCACGAGAAAAACACACCATATTCAAGCTCGCCGAAAATAGCGTCGGCGCTGAAAACATTTTGAACAAATTAGAGGTTCTACCTAAGTGAGGATATATGAAACAAGCAGTAATTTGTCTGGTTAAAACATACACCCAGGCCGACGCCCTAGTAGGGCAACTAAAAAATGAAGGTTTCTCCAGTAGTGATATTTCAGTACTTATGCCTGACGAAAATGGCCTTAGAGATATGAGCTACGAGAAACACACCAAGGCGCCAGAAGGCACTTCTACTGGTGCTGCATCAGGAGCGATACTTGGCGGTGCAATTGGAGTATTGGCCGGCCTTGGTGCCTTGACAATACCAGGACTAGGGCCATTTATAGCGGCTGGCCCGATCATGGCTGGGCTAAGCGGAGCGGCAGTCGGTGGTGCCGTAGGTGGTGTCACCGGTGGTTTGATAGGTTTAGGTGTGCCCGAGTATGAAGCAATTCAATTCGAAGGCAAACTAAAGGATGGCAATCTCCTCATCTCGGTACACACCGAAGATAGAGAGAAAGCCAAAAAGGCAGAACAAATCTGCAAAAGCAATGGCGCCAGCGATATCAATTGCGTCACTGAAGAGAAAATACCAACAAATCGTTAAAAGGAAAAAGCACATGAATATGGATCAAATTAAAGGTGACTGGAAACAGCTTCAAGGTAAAGTAAAGGCCAAGTGGGGCAAACTCACCGACGATGATATGACCGTCATCGAAGGAAAACGAGATGAGCTAGCCGGCAAAATCCAAGAGCGCTACGGCATGGCCAAAGAAGCTGCCCAATGTGAGTTGGATGAGTTCTGCAAGTCACTGAAATAGACAATCCAAAAACCTTGGCCAATTTGATCAACCTCTTTTGACCAAGGCACCAACAGCTTTCCAAGAGGCCGCGTCGAGCGGCCTCTTGGCTTTTTGTACGGGAACAAATTAAGAATTGTTCGGTCAACTATTCTGTGAAGCCGAAGAACCCTGGGTGAAAGATAATGAATCAGTCAACTGAAAAATCCGCGCTAATGGCAGAAATCAATACTCCCACTCAAGTGAACTACGATCAAGACCTGGCAGTAGCTCTCGGCCTTGACGCTGATATAAACATTGACTTTGAGAGCGACTTTAAAAACGACAAAGAGATCAATCCAATACTATCTTTAGCGACCAAAATAGTAAAAGAGTTTCGGGCCGAGATGGCCGAGCTTAATCATAAGTTTCGCAGTGCTGCGGCAAAAATGTCGGCCTTGATCTTTATGCCTACCAATATGATGGCTGACCAATTGGACTCTGAGAATACACTTCAGTTTAGCGCCATACTTATTAAACAGTCGGATAACTCTCAATTATCAACGTCAATTACACCATCAGCGCCACCAATTGCAACGCTCAAAAGCAGCGACGAAAACAAAAGAGACGAAGAAACAGCATTGACAAAAATGGCGTTGAAACAACAGCTGCAATGGTTTCGAGAATTCGGCAGACACGGCCTCATAAATACTGCTCCTCTTGCAGAAGCTACCATCAATGAAACAGCTAGTCCTGCTGAAAAAACGAAGCGCCACTTGACTCTGATTGCAGATCAGGTTCAAGCAGCTTAGCCAATGCAAAAGTGTATTACCAGAGCAACAGCCAAATACAGAAAAGAACCGCCACTCTATTTGAGCGGCGGTTCTCTTTATCTAGCGAATTAGCTAAGACTTAGGCAGCTTCCTGCAAATAAGCATTGATTGTTCGTTGCATTTTCATTCTAGCTCGAGCAATGCGTGACTTCACAGTACCAAGCTCGGTGTCAGTTATTTGGGCAATCTGCTCGTAAGAATAACCTTCAACATCACGCAGCATAGCAACCTTACGAAAACGAGGCGGCATCTTAGCCATGGCTTTCTCAAGCACATCAGATAGCTCGTTGGTTAGCAGCCGATCTTCAGGTTCGGGAGCAGTAGCAGCTATTTCACGCGTACCCATGTCTGAGCCAGTGTCTGAAGTAAGTCTTTCATCCAATGAAACAAACTGGGTGTCGCGAGGACGCTTACGTAATTCGTCATAGAAGAGATTATTGACGATCTGATTAAGCCAGGTTTTGAAGGCATAGGGGTTCTTCAATTTCGGAACCGCTCGCCACATGCGGATCATTGCCTCTTGCACAAGGTCAGAATTGTCACGCCAGTCCGGAGCAAGTTTATAAAACATGGCTATTGCGGTGCGCTCATGACGGGTCAGAAGTTGGTTCATGGCTAGTGGGTCATTTGACTGACAAGCAATGACTAGCTCTGCGTCAGTCATATCAGCATAATTCTTAGGTTGAGTGACAACCTTCAAAACAGGAGAAGACTTTTTCATAATAGACAGAGAATTCATTGTAAGGCTCTCCAAAGTTGTATGAGAAATCGTGATTGTTCGGCCAGATGTGAACCCACATCCCGCTTTTTCGTTTAGTTGAACATCGATTTCGATTCGTCGATATTGCTATTCTGGCAGACCACTATGTCCAAAACAATTGGAAAAACCCCTAAGCCAGGCATCTTGATTTCGGCCGATTAAAACAAGCTAAAGACTTAGTCATCAATAACTAAGCGGAACTTTGAGTTAGATTTTCGGGGTAGATCTAGGGGTTTTCCATAGCATTTAGCTTTATGGCATGAAAGTCGGGAACTTTTCTGTAAGCAGGGCAAAGCCACACAGAGACAGATCTCTTCTCAAACACTGGCTCTAGATAAAAGGTCAACCCCCCGAACTATATTTAGCTCGGGGGGCTTGATTTGCTATTTCCATCAACTGATATTTCCATCAATTGTAGCGAATAGGCTACAACGATTACTGAGATATAGAACTCTCTTCTTGTATTTGAGACTCAACATAGTTCTTGAGGGTTTCAAACGAACGCTCTAAAGAGCGCAATGTCTCTTCAGCTTCAATCCAGTCTTGCTGACCCACCGCTTGTTCTAAATACAAACACAAACGGGCTAACTGCTTTGCCCCAATAGAAGCACATGACGCCTTGACTTCGTGAGCCAGGCCGGCAATGCCTCGAGCATGACGCTCAAACATCTGAGGTCTTATGCGCTGCAGCATATCGCTAGTGTCAGCAATAAACATGCTCATCATTTGATTCATTTGCTCAGCGCCGTAGAACTCTTCTAGCTCTTCAAGATCTATGGGCTTACCGTCTACCAGGGTCATGGTTGAATTCGGACGCAAATACTTGCGTCGCAATTTATGACTTTCGTAGACAACATCAGTACGCAACCAATGATTGATTTTGAGCTTGAGCAGATCTTTGTCAATGGGCTTGGAGATATAGTCGTCCATTCCAGCTGCGATGCAGCGTTCGCGGTCGCCCCCCATGGCAAGAGCGGTAACGGCGATAATTGGCGTGTAAGAGCCAGCCAAGGCTTCAAGCTTTCTTATAGCGACTGCCGCTTCAAAGCCATCCATCTCAGGCATATGGCAATCCATCAATATTAAGGAGAACTTGTCTTCAGCAATGGCATCTACTGCCTCGCGACCATTATTGGCTATCTTCAACGTCAAACCAAGTCTCTGCAGCAAAATCGCCGCCACTTTTTGGTTGAGTAAATTGTCTTCCACCAAGAGAACTAATGGGCTCTCGGGAGCCTGAATCTCTTCTGCAGTGTTCATTCCCTCGATCCTTGTAGTTATATTTGCTGTAACAGATAGAAAACATCAGCCGCTGCTGTGGTTATGCCGCAGAAGAGTAAAGCCTAATCTAACACATAGCGCAAAATTAAGCCAAACAAATAGCATTGGTATAAATGAATACCAGATCTAAGTAGATACTAGTTGTACAGCCATACCCGCAGGAGGGAAAGCAAACGGTCATAATCAACTGGTTTAGCGATATAGTCTGACGCACCAGCATCTATGCACTTTTCTCGGTCACCTTTCATTGCCTTAGCCGTTAGAGCAATAATCGGCAACTTGGCAAACCGCTCTTGCTTGCGAATCTCGCGCATCGCCTGATAACCATTCAAGTTAGGCATCATGATGTCCATCAAGACACACTCAATACCGGGGTTCGCCTCCAGCATCTCAATACCCTTGCGACCATCCTCAGCATGGAGAATTTGAAGACACTGCTTAGCCAACATAGATTTAAGGGCCATGATGTTACGCGGATCATCGTCAACAATTAGTATAGTACGATCAGCTAAGCTCTGGTCAACAGTTGCACCACTGCTGTTTTCTGTATCAACACAATGAGAAATAGCCGAAAGAACTTCTTCCAAGGCTAGTTTCGTAACCGGCTTTTGAATGAAGCTCTCAGCACCGAGGCGCATTGCCTTGAGGTCCTCGCTATCAACAGACATCAAATGGACAGGAATGTTTTTGGTTGACAGACTGTGCTTGAGCTGATCCAATACTGTCCAGCCCCAACCATCAACCAAATGCAAATCGAGAATAATCGCCAGCGGCTTGAAATGCCCAGCGAGATAGACGCCCTCTTCACCGCTACCAGTGACAATAGTCTTAATGCCGTGGGCGGCAGAAAGCTGGCGCAAGAGTTTAGCGAACTGCAAATCATCTTCGATGATGAGCAGCAATTTGTCGGCAGGGTCAATTAGATTTCGATCGTCTTCTATAACTTCAGCCGGAATAGACATGCGACCAACCTGCTTTTCCAAAACAGCCTGTCGGCGCTGATCATAATTATCATGAACAACCTCCTCTGTATTGACTAGGCAAGTATTAGCGGAGATGAAGAAAGTGAAGGTACTGCCGTTACCGGGAGAGCTATCGACTATCAAATGCCCACCGAGCAAATTGGCTATCTCACGGCATATGGCCAGGCCCAAACCCGTACCACCATACTTGCGACTAGTGGTGCCATCGGCTTGCTGAAAAGCCTCAAAGATTATTTGCTGTTTGTCTTCACTAATACCAATACCAGTATCAGTAACAGCAAACGACAACTCTGGAATCTCGTCAGAGGAAGCTCGTATTGAAAGAGTCACGCCACCAGACTCGGTAAACTTAAAAGCATTAGAAAGCAAGTTCTTAAGTATCTGATTTAGTCGCTTGCCATCGGTATAGAGACTCTGCGGCAGCCCCGGCCCAAGGTCAACAGAAAAGCTCAAATGCCGGTTCTCAGCCACATGCTTAAAACCACGCTCCATGTCATCTTTTAAATCTGTAAGCAAGACTTCGCCAAGATCAAGAGTCATATTCCCAGACTCAATCTTAGAAAGATCAAGAATGTCATTAATCAAGAATAACAACTCAGAGCCAGCGGCATGAACAGTTTCAGCGTACTCCACTTGGTCTGGAGTTAAGTTGCCCTCATCGTTCTCGGCCAGTAATCGAGAGAGAATAAGCAGACTATTCAACGGAGTGCGCAATTCGTGTGACATGTTGGCCAGAAATTCTGACTTATACTTAGAAGTTAGTGCTAACTGCCTAGCCTTCTCTTCCACTGTAATTCTAGCTGTTTCGATTTCGCGATTATTTTGCTCCACTTCTTTATTTTGAATCGCAAGTAACTCGGCTTTCTCTTGTAGTTGTTGATTGGTCTGACGCAATTCTTCTTGCTGTTGAGTGAGCAGAACCTCTGACTCACGCAGGGTATTGGCTTGAAGTTCCAAGCGCTTATTAGTCTCAGTTAGCTCTTGCTGTTGACTCTGCAGCTCCTGAGCCAAAGACTGCGACTGCTTTAGGAGATCTTCAGTTCGTGTATTGGCTTCGATGGTATTAAGAACAATACCAATTGATTCGGTCAGCTGATCAAGCAGATTTAAGTGCACATCACTGAACGTATGCAATGATGCCAACTCAATGACAGCTCGAACTTGACCTTCAAATAAGACTGGCAGAACCACTATATTGCGAGGAGAACTCTTTCCCAAGCCCGAACTAATTTGCACATAGTCATCAGGAACGTGTTGCAGCAAAATCCTCTTTCTCTCAAGAGCACATTGCCCAATCAGACTCTCTCCTAGACGAAAGCGCTTAGCTAGCTGCTGCGGGTGGCGATGAGCGTAGCTACCTATCAATCTCAGATCGTCTTCAGAACCAGCTTGATTGCATATGTAGAATACGCCCTGTTGAGCCGAGACCAGATGAGAGACTTCGGACAGAATCAGATTGGCAACGGTAAGCAAGTCTCGTTGCCCTTGCAGCATACGAGTAAACTTTGCCAGATTAGTCTTGAGCCAGTCTTGCTCAGTATTCTTGCGAGTAGTATCTTTCAAGTTGAAGATCATCTCGTTGATATTGTCTTTTAGGGCCGCGACTTCGCCCAGTGCTTCCACCGAAATAGATCTAGTCAAGTCACCTTTCGTCACAGCGGTAGCAACGTCAGCAATTGCTCGAACTTGTGTAGTTAGATTGGCAGCTAGCTGGTTGACGTTATCAGTCAGAGCTCGCCATGTGCCAGCGGCACCAGGAACCTTTGCCTGACCACCAAGTTTGCCCTCTACCCCAACTTCACGCGCCACAGTAGTTACTTGATCGGCGAATGTTGCAAGAGTGTCGATCATCTCGTTAATGGTGTCAGACAAAGCCGCAATCTCGCCTTTGGCCGTCAACACCAATTTGCGTTTTAGATCTCCATTAGCCACAGCAGTTACAACTACAGCAATACCCCGCACTTGACCGGTGAGGTTACCCGCCATTGAATTGACGTTATCAGTCAAGTCTTTCCATATACCACCAATACCACTGACTTGCGCCTGTCCACCAAGCTTTCCTTCAGTGCCGACTTCCCAAGCAACCCGGGTCACCTCAGAGGCAAATGAACTAAGCTGGTCAACCATAGTGTTGATTGTATTTTTCAGCTCCAGAATCTCGCCATTGGCGTCTACTGTAATTTTCTTACTCAAATCACCATTAGCAACTGCAGTTGTTACCTCGGCAATGTTACGCACTTGGTTGGTCAAATTGCCGGCCATTGAGTTAACGTTATCAGTCAAATCTTTCCATGTACCCGCCACCCCTCTGACTTTGGCTTGGCCACCCAGTTTTCCGTCAGTTCCAACTTCGCGGGCTACCCGAGTGACCTCCGAAGCGAACAAGCCAAGCTGATCAACCATTGTGTTGATAGTGTTCTTCAGCTCAAGAATCTCACCTTTTACATCTACTGTAATTTTCTTGCTCAGGTCGCCTGTAGCCACAGCAGTGGTCACCTCGGCAATGTTTCGCACCTGAGCTGTAAGATTCCCGGCCATAGAATTGACGTTGTCAGTCAAGTCTTTCCACGTCCCCGACACCCCACTAACCCGGGCCTGACCGCCAAGCTTGCCTTCCGTACCCACTTCCTTGGCCACTCGAGTAACTTCAGAAGCGAAAGAACTGAGCTGTTCGACCATGGTGTTGATAGTATTGGCAGTCCGCAGGAACTCGCCCTTAAGCGGACTACCCTCAATTTCAAGGGCCATGGTCTGACTGAGATCCCCTTTTGCCACCGAACCAATCACTCTCGCAACCTCGGTGGTCGGCCTGACAAGATCACCCACCAGACCATTCACGGCAGAGACAGCCTCGGACCAAGAACCACCTGCATCTCCTAACTGAGCTCTGTTAGCAATTTGCCCTTCTCTCCCTACAACATTGCCAATGCGACGCAGTTCATTCAAGAGCCTGTCGTTGAGATCTGCTAAGTCATTGAACGCCTCTGAGACTTCACCATCTAGACCAGTTGCATCAAGCGGCAAGCGCACCGAGAAATCGCCACGCTTCATCCCCCTCAGCGCCTTCAGAAGCGGCCTGGCATCTACAAGAAAGTCGCTATTCGGGTTGGACATTTCTAACATCTCGCTAAATTGGTGAGAGAACAGTATAAAACCAGGTCAATGGCAAAGAAGAAACAAGAACGTGACAGACCGAGGCAAGCAGTAAAAGTTCCTATCTACACTGGACGATGTAAACTTTTGTTTACGAGCATACACTAATCGCGTACCAGTTCCCAGCACGACGGAACAAGCAGTGCCAAGTTCCAAAGCCAAATGGGAACTTACACGGCACTATTGAGTCTTCAAGCGAGATCAAAAGGGGTGCTAGCAATGAATATTGTTTCTCTAAAGGGTCCAGCGATTGAAGACGGAATAACAGCGGCATTGGAGCGTTTGCATGAATCAGGCGGGCGCAACCAATCTTGGTGGTACTTAGCACAAGATCAGATCAGGTGCCTAACAAAGAGCGCAGTGCGCCATCTACCGAGCGAAAATATTCCGGCTCAAGTTTCTGACTCACACTACCGTTTCTGCAATGAATTTATCTGGCCTATCATGCATGATATGGCAGACCAAGCCACTTATACAGAGGAAGACTACTTCTTGTACAAGCGCTTCAACGCCATTTTAGTAGCTCAAATAGAGCGGCAAGAAAGTCATCACCCCTATTTTGTTCAAGACTATCAACTAGCTTTCGTACCCAAGTTTCTCAAACGCTCAGGTCGGCAGTCGGCAATCTTCTGGCATACCCCTTGGCCGAAATTCGTACCAGACCAGTTCCTAGCACCAATCGTCGAGATTGCCGAATCGCTCTTAGCAGCTAAGGCAATTGTTTTCTCGACAAAAGAATATGCAGACAACTTCAATTCATTTGTTGACAGGCACCTTCCTTATATTGCCAGCTCCCGTATGTTTGGCGGAATTGGCGAAGTCTTGGTGGCATCACTGGGGCTGGACCTAGACTACTGGCAAGCTCAAAGCAGCAAACAGTTGGCAGATCAGAGTGAGCTGCAACTGCCAAATGGCCCGTATGTTCTGTCCATAGACCGAGCCGATACCACCAGGGGTGTAATTCCTAGGCTGAGAGCAATTGACTTGCTGTTCACCCGCAATCCCGAACTAAAAGAAAAAATTACATTCGTACAAATTTGTGGGTGTTCATCCCCTGGTATCAAAGCCAATGATATTTATTGGGCTGAATGCCAAGATGAAATTGCAAAGCTTACTGAAAAACACGCGACATCAAACTGGAAACCATTAATCTCGCTTCCACATACAATCAACCGCAACCAACTAACTCAACTATACCGACTGGCAGCTGTAATGTTAGTTACGTCAGTGGGCGATGGTCTCAACCTTTCAGCTAAAGAGTTCATCGCCTGTCAGTCAGCAGACAATCCAGGAATTCTGGCAATTTCAAACGGTGCGGGAGCAACAGAAGAATTTGGCCGCTATGCCATTGCCTTTGCTGCCGATGACGTTGAGGCAATCAGTGATGCCACAATTCGCTGCCTGCACATGCCAGCCTCACAAAGGAATAGGCGCAACCAAAGACTGCTACTACAGTTACAGAAAAATCCCCTGCAACTTTGGTGCGATACTTTCACAAAAATTCTCTACGGCCATCTAGCAGAAGCTGAAATAGCCGAAGTGGGATAAGCGCCTAGCTTGGCGAATTGTCAAATAAGCAAATAAGGCTACAAATACTGGAACCAAATGACGAAAATCAGGTCTCCATTTCCGTATTCAATAAGAAAGAGGAAATGACTCATGGCACACAGTTCAAATCAATCACAGTTAGGCAAACTATTCCTAGCACTAACACTAATTTCGTTGACCACAACTGCTTGCAGTCAGCAATCCCAGCAACTTTCAGAACGTGAAAAAGACATAGACAAGCAAAAGGAAGTTCAGCTCAAGGTGGTAGAGCGCACTACCGATGAATTAAAAGAATCTGTCGAACGTCAAAAAGAACAAAATTTGCAAGCTATTGAAGTCAACAAGCAACAACTTGATATTGAAAAGGCAAACCTCGATGCCCAAGGTAAAGAAGTAAAAGAGAGCACCGCTTTTGCTAAAGTCAACCTCGAGCAACAAGCAGACGAGTCTAAGAAAATAGTCGCTCGCAATGCCCAAGTAGCTAAGGACGAACTAAAAGATATGGTCCGCGCCAATCAAGCAACTAAATAAGTACCTGCTTGCCTATTAATCGCAGCTGCTGACAATAACACTGGCGCAAAAAAGTAGTTTCGATGGAAACTACTTTTTTTTGGGGCTCCTCAAAAAAAGCCCCGTGGTCTCATTTAGCAGCTACTTCAGTTGGGCTGACAGACTGCAACAAAGCGCTCACCAGACCAGAGCGATTGAGCTGTTCAAAGGTCTTACTTGTGACAATGTCGTGAACGGCCTTACGGCCGACCAAGCATTCATCAAGTTCTTGTAAGTACTTGGTGGCCTTTAAATCAGTGCCGACCTGCAAAAACGTAATAGCAATCTCACCAGATTCAGTCATTTGCTTAGTTGCTTCAATAATTGTTTCTTTAAGAGCAAGCGGTCTATCAGGCAGACCGTCGGTAATCATGGCAATCAAAATCGGTCTCAAAGTGGCACTAGACTCAGAAGAATTCGGAGATTTGAGAGCTTTACGAGCAGCAAAATACTGCCCAAGCTCTGACTTAATCGCCCTATTCATATCGGTATTACCACTGGGCTTATTACTCTCAAAAAATCTCGAGACACTGTCCCAATTAACATCAGGGTAAACCTTGAAATTGTCGCTAAAGGCTACGATCTTAAGATGGTCACCCAAAGGCACCTTTTGCATCTTTAGCACCTTACTCAAGTTCACAGTTTGCTCTTTGCACCACTGCCAGCGGCTCTGTCCGCCGCAGTCGGCAATGGCCATTGAATGCGAAGCGTCAATAAAGACAATGACATCGTAAGCTTTCAAATTTTCTAGCTTTACCTTATCTATGGGCTCACTAACAAGTGCTGGTGGAGAAATCACAGCAATAGAGAAGGCTTCTGAGGTAATAGGCAGCAGGGCGAGGCTAGCACTCAGGCATAATGAAGATAAAGTCAGCAAGCGAAACTTACGCCCAATATTAGTAAACATCAAAAGTCTCCACGAACACTCTGGAGACCAAGACGCGTTGCTTGACAGCTAGTTCCTTTTAATTTACTGGCTTTGCTTGTGGGCGGTTTGGCGAGCTAGCCGCCACAAGGCCAATTTGAAGTGCGCCGTGGCAAAGCGATGGAAGCCACAAGCGCGCATTTCTTTATACGCTTCTATGAGACTCCAATCATGGCGAAGAATTCTGTACATTGCCACCATTACCCCAGTGCGATCAACTCCGTGAAAGCAATGAATGAAAATTGGATGATTGTTTTGATCGTCAATAATTTCGAGCAACTCTTGTACATGATTATAATTAGGCAAAGTCCAGTAATTGAGCGGGATACTAAAAAAGCGCATGCCTAACCTTTCGACAATCAGTCTCTCGGGCTCAACTCGAGCTTTGCGCCAACGCAAACTAACCACAGTTTTGACTGCCATATCACTCAAGGCCACGAAACCCCTTTCACTGGGTTGGCCGCCGCGATAGAGTCGCGGAGATACTTGATGGAAATTTTTAATTGGAATTGTTTGAGTAGATTTAGTCATAATTATAATACTGACAACAATCAACCGGGCCTCTCTAGCTCAGCTGCCGCCGAAAGCGGTTTGCACTAATCCACAATAGCAGAGAAGCAAAGACGAAGAGAAGAGCAACATCGGGCCACAGCATTTCAAAGGTAGCACCTTTAAGAATAACACCGCGGGCAACGAGGGTGTAATAGCGCAAGGGGTCAAACATAGCCAGAAACTGCATTGCAGCAGGCATCGTATCAAAAGGCACAACCGTGCCAGACAATAGAATCATGGGAATATTAATGAAGAAAGATGCCAGTTGAGCTTGTCTTTGACTGTTACAGACAGAGCCCAACAGCATACCAAAACCTATACCAACAAAAGCATATAGACCAGATGCGATCATAAAGAGCAAGAAGCTTCCTTCAAATGGTAATGCAAATATCAGACGAGCCGCCCCAATTGCCAAACAAACGTCGGCAAGCAAGAAAACCACAAGTGGAATAATCTTCGCCAAGAGAATTTCCCAGGGCTCCGCTGGAGTCATCAGCAACTGCTCAATGGTGCCATTTTCACGCTCTTTTAAGATGGTAGCCGAGGCCACAAGAGTAGCTGTTAATGTCAAAGCTGCCCCTAAAACCCCGGGCACGAAGTACCAGCTACTAAGCTGATCCGGGTTGTACAAAATATTCATTTTGGCTTCGATGACATTATCAACATCACCCAATATAACTTTGTTCGGATTGTCTCTAGTTAGTCCATCAGGCTCAAAACGACTAATGGTTTGCAAGACAAAACTACTAGCAACTCCAGCACTATAGGCATCGGCACCATCGACAAGAACCTGCACTTGGGCTGGAATACCCTGTTCTAAGTCAGCGACAAAGCGAGCGGGAATTACAAGACCAACAGCTAATTTGCCAGTTTCAAGAGCACGAGCGAGACTTTCTTCATTGTCAAACGACTTTGACTTTTCGAAAACTTTACCTGTCAACAGACTGTCAATCAATGCTCGACTGGGAGCGGAATTAGAACGATCTACAGTGCCAAAAGACAAATTGCGTACTTGGGGATCGAGCGAGCCGCCGAGAATCAACAATTGAATGACAGGAGGAAAAACCATAAGAAAGAGCAAATACTTATTGCGGACAATCTCCCTAAACTCTTTAGCAAGAAGCGCCCAAAGTCTAGTGCTCAGCAGATAATCCATGATACTCTTTGCCACAGCCTAAGCTCCTTTCTCTAGTCTTTCAACTGCATCGAACGCAGGCTAAACCAACTGCCTAACAAGTAGACAAGACAGAAAACAATCAAAATGAGCGGTATGCTCCAGACGGCAGACCAACCAGCACCGCGCACAAAGGTGTCACGACATAGTTCTATGAAAAAGCGCGCCGGCACCAAAACGGTGAAAAGCTTAAGCGGAAAAGGAATATTGTAAATTGGATAGACAAATCCTGAAAGCAGTAGGCAAGGGAAGAAACCAGCTGTGGAAGTAGCTTGGACAGCCACTGTTTGCGAACTAGAAAGGGTGCCAAGCATGAGACCAAAGAGGACGGCTGCAAGAACGTACAGAGGCAACGACACCAGAAGCGGAGTAGGATCGCTGGTGATCTTGACGCCAAATAATATCCAACCCAAAGCAACTACCAACAGTGACAGCACCATGCCCACAGCAAAATAAACTAGCGCTTTGCCAAATAAGAACTCAAGCGGTGTAATTGTCGAGGCATAAACGCGAATAATTGTTTCTTGCTCTTTCTCGCGTGAGGCAGCCACAGCAGAGAGCAAAGCCGGATACATCCAAAGAATAATACCGATAGCTCCAGGGACAATAAAGAGCGGCTCCAAGCGACCTGGATTAAACCAGACTCGCAACTGCGGAGAGACGACCCGAATATTGGCGGCAGGGGCGGCAATCTTGGCGGCCTTAATTGCACCAACAAAATAAATATTAGCGGCTTTAATACTGTTAGATACAATCTGGGTATTGGCAATATCGGTGCCGTCGATCAACACTTCTAGATTTGACTTCTCCTTGCGAAATACATGATCAGTAAAACCAGCGGGCACGATAATAGCTACTTTTGCCAAGCCTCTATCAATGGCATCACGGGGAGATTTGGCCTCCTTTGCATCAGCGCTAACTAAAATATTGGTGGCATAAAGTCGATTGATATACTCACGGCTAAAAGAGGTCTGATCGATATCTTGCACTACCATGGCAATATTTTTTGACTCAAGGCGAATGCCATAGCCGAACAATAGTAATGAAAATAATGGCAAAAGAAATGCTAAAGCCAGGCTCAGTCTATCCCGCTTAAACTCTTGCCATTCTTTGACAGCTTGCACCAAGATCCGATTTTGACTAATCAACTTAGGCCCCTTTCAATATTATTGGCGTTCTGCACTTTTGCAATAAAGGCATCCTCAAGAGAAAACTTTATTGCTCTAAGTTCAACATCCGCCAAACCCGCTGCAGAAAGCAGCGCCTTAACCTTGGGTATATCAGGCTGGGCATGATCAAGTAAGAGGTGCAAAGCCTTGCCGAAAACCGAAATACGCCAAGGCTCAAGCTCTTTTGCCAAAGCCTTAAATGCCCTTTGCGATTGGCTGGCATGCTCGCAAACTAGCTCAAAAAGCTCACCATCATGTTCAGACTTAATTGCTGTCGGCGTACCCTCGGCTACCATTTTGCTGGCTGAGACAAAGCTTAAGCGATTGCAATACTCAGCCTCATCAAGATAGTGAGTGGTAACAAGGATAGCCGCTCCCCGCTTAGCAAAATCACGAATAGAACTCCAGATTTGTCGCCGGGCCAAAGGGTCTACCCCAGCGGTAGGTTCATCTAAAAAAATTACTTCGGGGTCGTGCATAACGGCAGCAGCAAAAGCAATTCGCTGCTTCCACCCAAGGGGCAAGCTGCCCACCAAAGAACTGGCCATATGAGCCAGACCGCAAGCGGCAAGGGCCCAGTCGAGCTGTTGCTTACGCCGTGTCATAGGTAACTCATATATGGCTGAATAAAACTCTAAATTCTCAGCCACAGTGAGGCCATCATACAAAGTAAATTTCTGGCTCATATAACCAATTTTGCGCCGCAGTTCTCGACTGCGTAAGCTTGTGCTTTCACCAGCTAGGCTGACTAGACCAGAAGTTGGCGCCAACAAGCCGCAGAGCATTTTAATAGTAGTGGTCTTACCAGCACCATTGGCACCAAGCAAGCCATAAATCTCACCATATTTAATATCAAGATTGAGATTATCAACAGCAGTGAAGTCTCCAAACAGCTTGACTAGATTTTTTGCAGAAATGGCTGACTCGATTGTTTGCTCTGATTGATTTAGAGCAGTAGATTCTACAGCAGGAGTTCTTACGGCAGGAAACGGAGGAGGCGTCAGTTCTCTCAGACCAAGTTCACGCAAGCGCATAACAAAGACATTCTCCATGGTCGGCATGCTTTCATGACAGTCAAGCCGCCCGCCAACAGAGACGCCTTCAATCTCCCTGAGCGCAGCTGGACCGTCTTTGGCTAGCACTTCTATGTGATCGCCAAAGGGATAGACATCGACAATATTTTCAGAAAGATCAATTCTCTCGCTCAGTGTCCCTATCTTAAGACCGTTGCTATCTTCTGAGCTAGAGTCGTGGAAAGTTACCTCTAGCCTTCGCAGTGCCAGAGCTGATTGCAATTCCTGCGGCGAACCACTTTGATGAATCCTGCCCTGATACATCAAAGCAATACGACTACAACGCTCAGCTTCATCAAGAAAAGGCGTGGCGATGATTGTAGTGACACCGTCTTCGGCTAGAGCAACCAGAGTCTGCCACAGCTCACGCCTAGCAATAGGATCAAGACCAGTTGTAGGTTCATCTAGAAGAATTAGTTGTGGTTGCGAAACCAGTGCACAGCACAAAGCCAAGTTTTGACGCATGCCGCCAGATAATTTAGACGTAAGACGATCACCGAAGCGAGCTAGCCCCATGCGCTCAAGATGCTTCTGACGTAACTTCTGAAAAACTTCAGGAGCAACATTATGCAAGCCGGCTTCATAAGCAAGGCTCTCGTCGACGGTAAGTTCTGGATAAAGAGCACAGTTTTGTGGCACGAAACCAACTAAAGCGCGGGCAAGACTGGCCGGCCGGTCAAAGACTAGAGCTTCACCAGCACTAGCCTTTAAAACACCGGCTAAAATTTTCAAAGCCGTCGACTTACCAGCACCATCAGGTCCTACTAGACCAAAGAGATCCCCTTTATTAACTTCAAGGTCAAGGCCATCTAGAGCTTTAACACTGCCCTTGTATGTCTTGAACAATTGACGCACTGCGACAACAGCGGTCATTACTTTAGCCCAACTTCTTTTGCGGCCGGCAGAACCTCAGCTTCGGCTGCCATTCCGGCCTTGGCACGACCATCTGTACTAATATTGTCGATTGCCAATTTCAAGCCGAACACTTGCCGCACACGATCATCTTTAAAGTAAATATTCTCCGGAGTAAAGGAAGGCGTAGGGTCAATGGCGACAATATGAGCCGGGAGCTTCGCGCCAGCCGAATCGAGAGAAACAGTGGCTTTCTGTCCAATTTTGATACGACTGATTTTCCCTTCCGGAATATATCCCTTCATAAATATAGACTTACCATCACTAAGAGTTAACACTACTTGGCCAGCAGCAACTAGCTCGCCAGGTTGCACACTGCGCATAGAAACAATTCCATCAATAGGGCTCTTGATATTGAAGTAAGAGATCTTAGAAGTGGCTTCAGCCTTATAAGCCTGAGCTCGAGCTAGACCAGCTTGGGCCTGCTGCAACATAAACTGGGCTTCGATCATCTCTTTGCGTAAAGACTGGGCGATCTCAGCTTTCTTCTTTTTGCTAGTAAAGATCTTAGCGAAGAACCCCTTACCCTTAGCCCTTGCAGCGGCGATCTTTTGCTGAGCAGCAGCCACTTGCGCCCGGGCAATTTTCTGCCCATTCTGGGCCACAGCAATAGCTGAACCCGATGCAGCAAGCTTACTTTGCAGGGCTTGATCATCAAGGGTCAAGAGTAATTGCCCTTTGGTTACCCGGTCACCTTCATGGACTGCCACTGATTGAACCCGGGTGGCAGTGGCCGCAGCAATATAAGTCTCAGGGGTCTCAATTCGACCGCTAATAAAGATACGTCGATCTTCAGCTTGCTCTTTCAAACTGTCATATACAAGGTACGCCAACACTCCCATTAAGCAGGCTACTGCCGCTCCAACTGCCACAGTCTTAATCTGCTTGGAACGAGTTACAGTTGGTTGGTTAATAGAAATTGGAGCTAGAATTGGAGCTAGAATTGGAGCTAGATCAGACTCAGACTCAGATTCTTGAACTTGCTTCTTTTCAGTCGGCTTACTATTCATTTTTAAGGTTCTCTTGCTGGCTTGGTAGAACACTGAGCTTGTGCGGGCTAACGGTGACGGCCCGACTAACAAAGAGTTCCAGTTGAGAGCAATTGCCAGTAAAAATTTGAAACAAAGTTTTCTAATTTTATGATTTTGGAACTTTGTGGACAAAACCGCGACATTGAGTAAGCAGTGAAAGCTTTCACTATTTCGGTAATCCTCCAACAGAATAACTAGCCATGCCAAAACAAATTTTATTGGTCTACAACCCCAGCGCTCGCTCCCAGACTCATGCAGAAGAATGGCTTGGACACTTTGTTTCTGAGCTAACAAAAGATGGCGAGTATTTAGTTACTCTATATCCCACTACACCCGAAACCACATCACACCATCTAGTGCCGCTGCTGAGGCCGCCTTTAGACCTGGTTATTGCCGCAGGTGGCGACGGTACAATTCGCGTTGCCTTGGCAGCATTAGCCGAAGCTAAATCAGACATACCGGCCGCCTTAATGCCCCTTGGTACTGGCAATGTTCTAGCGCGCAATTTAGGCATTGTGGCAGAAAAATTCTTTGCTAATCCACTAGAGAACGCCTTAGACGTGATCACCAATGGAGTCCCTTTGCGCATTGATATGGGCATGATGAACGGAGAATACTTCGCCGGTATGGCTGGTGCTGGGCCGCTTTCAGACGCTTTTGTTTTTCCCGCTCGGCAGCTTAAAACGAAATTCAAAATGCTTGCTTATGTAACAGCCATGATTAATACAATGGCAGTGCGACCAGTTGTATTCAAGGTCACCACCGGCGGTAAAGCATTTTGTGTGCAAGCCTCTGGAATATTTGTCGCCAACGTTGAAGACCTGGGTTTGGGCAAAACCTCAAATCTAAGTATCTTACAAGACGGCCTGCTTGAACTTCACATCCTTGACCCAGCAGGCTTCCAAGACTATATGCAAATTGGCTTTCGCTTTGTGGGGGGTTACATAGACAGCAAGAAGCCCCACTATGTTCGACAAGTAAAAGAAGCCATGATTGAAGTAGTACCAAGACGCGGTCTGCGTTCGGCTTTTCAAACTATTGCCCAAAGAGTACGCAGAACTATCACCCAGAGCCAAGATGGTCAAAGGAGCGATAGAGTCACAGCTATGATTGATGGTGAAGAAGCCGGCACCACGCCGATGCGAATTACAGTCATTCCGAACGCAGTTACGGTGCTAGTACCAGCCAGCGTCGAGAGTCCAAAAGAGAACGAAGCGGCCAACTCAGCAGTTAGATAATTGGTTAAAATCGCTTTAGAATGCCACAAAAAAATCCAATCTCAGGTCAAACTATCAACCGATAGAGCGATGTCATTAGATCAGAGCTATGCCATAACTAGTAAGGACGAGGAGGTTTCTATGTTGAAACGCTATCAAAATCTAGCTTTAGGCTTAATTGCTGTCAGTTCCCTGGTGACGACACCTATGCCAGGCCAACCGGCTCCGTTCCCCGCTCCGCCTGGTTCTGACCCCCATGCACCGGGCCATGCACCGCGCATCCCCGACCTGCCTAAAGGTGACGAGAAGCCGCCAATGCCTAGAATTCCTGAGCTTAAGCCAGTTCCTCTGCCCGTTCCGGAACCCTTGAAAATATCTAAGTGATTAGACAGAAAAGGCGCAGACTGAGTCTGCGCCTTTTCTGTCTAATCACTCGAAGCAACTAGTTCACTTTAATGCCAATTCTTGAACGTTTTGAATTGATATCGGCGATATTGCGATCCATCGAAGTTTGAACTTTATCCAGTTTAGTCACAATTCTCTTTGTATTCGAATCTTTCAACTTTCCATTTCTCGTGTATTTAGTCTGCAACGAAGATACTTCGTTTAACTGAGATTTGAGACGAGCCACATGATCGTTAGAGAGCCGACCAGCCGCGTATTCATCATCAACTCGTCTCTGCATTCTCATATTACGAGCAGAGAGTTCATCAACAAAAACCAGATTTCCAGAAGTTGTGACAAAGCGCGAGCCAATTAGTGGTGTAACTGTCACACCACGCATATAAGGTACCACTCGATCTCCCAAGGCATTGAGTCGATTGGCCAAGGACAAAGCCTCTTCATAGTTTAGTGGTCGGCCAGAAACTCGGTAGGCCGATTCTTGAGCGGCAATACTGGCTAATTCTTCACGCAAGGCGATGGCAGTGACATCGCCAAAATTGTTGGCCGTGCGACCAGTGGCGATCATGCGTTCAAGCTCAGCACGACGTGCATCAATTGAGACCACTAAACTATCGTAAGCAGGAACATTGGTCAGGGCTATAACTCTACCACCACCGTCGAAGGTAGCAACAACACGGTTTGAAGTGTTGTCAACCACAACAAAACCCGGGGCAACAGTGGAGCCAACCAGTCCACGCAGAGGGTCATAGACGCCTTTCATAGAGCCGGTTACCGGGTCAACAACAATGTAGCTGCCACCAGGACTGAGGGTAACTACGGGGGCGTTCCTAGAGTCATTTGTAACAGTGGTAGTTCTAACAGTAGTGACCTCGTCGGCTTTAGCTGGCAGCAATAAACTACCCGCCAGCAAAGCCGCAGCCAATGTTACGTAAAGACCCTTACTTGCGCTTCTCATTCTCTTATTCCTTTTGTTGAATTTTGTGGCTACAGTTATACTCGGGCACCGCGGCCAGTGACTATGTTGAAGATGAAAACTGCCACAGCCAGCACAAGTAGTGTGTGAACGAAGTCGCCACCAATGTGTGAGACTAAGCCGACTATCCAAAAAAGAATCAATAATGAAATCAGTGTATAAATCATGGTCTTACTCCAGAAATGGACTTGAGGGCGCTAAAGACAATTGCATGCATCAACTTTGCCTTCGCAGAGACTGACGAAAAAGCAATTGGTTCCATAAAGTCTCAAACTGCGCGGCAAGAACGCTAGGCAGTTAGGTTTCACCGCTGCCTAGCGTCATTAACAAAAAAAGACTGATTTAGATTAGTTGCAGTTACGAAGGTCTTAGTGCAACCTGGCGCTTGAGGCGCTCGGTTTCGGCCTGGCTCTGATCTGGGCCATCGGTACCGGCCTGACGCCTCAGCCTGGCTCTTTCAGCGTCTGATTCATTGGCATCGCCAGGGAGCCTTAGTTTCATGCCGGGCTTGATCAAGTTGACATCTTTGATTTGATCTTTATTTAGTTCCGCAATTTCCTTCGTGCGCTTTAGGATTTCCATCTGGCTAGGGTTTTGGCCTTCGGCACGCAGAGTTTTAGCTGCTATATCTGAAAGTGTGTCGCCTCGCTTCACTTCGTAGCGGCCTTCTGAATCTGTCTCTAGTGGGCGCTTCCTCGCTTCGCTATGAGCTTGCTGCCAGCTCTTGTCACCGCCAGTAGCGACTTTCATATTCTTGTCACTGCTAGTAAATGGACTACTGAATTCTAGATAACAAGGAGGTTCAACTCGTTTGGCGGCAGAAAAGAGAATTTTTGAATCTCTCATCATCTCACTGACCTGCTCCCGAAGTGGAGAGAAATTAGAGCGAGCCTGAATGTTGTCTGAAAAAGTGCTTGTTTCAATATCTGCGGCTGACATGCGTGAATAAAAGCTTTGCGTCATAAGAAAAATCTCGCTTAGTAAGGGTGGCGGTATGTTTAGGCGTCCGAATTCTTATCGAATCTGTTGCCAGATTAGGGGGCTGGCATGTCGGATATATGGCGGCGACCTTAAATCTGCCGCATAAAGTCAGCGCAAGCAAGCAATGCCACAAAATAATCCGACTAGGTGAAAACCTAATGTCCGGCTCTTCTTCTAACGATTACGTCAACAAAATGTTCTTTGCGGTCTTCTAATAGTTGCAGAGAGTCGCCACAATCGTTGCCATCAAGAATAATTGCTAGAGGTTTGTCAGCTCTATCAACTTGCCTACAAGTGATGTGGAATACAGTCTCTCTATAGCGATAGTGCAACTTATAGGACTGCCAGTCACTGGGCAAGCAGGGCGAGAAATAGAGTTTATCCACCTCTAAGCGTATACCTAGAAGCGATTCAGTTAGCAACCGATAAAACCATCCGGCCGACCCTGTGTACCAGCTCCAACCGCCTCTGCCGATATGCGGGGCGACACCATAAACATCGGCAGAAATAACATATGGCTCAACTTTGTAGACTGCAACTTTCTCAGGTGAGTTAGCGTGATTAACCGGGTTAATCATATTAGTCAACTCCCAAGCCAAACGATTATCACCTAATTTAGCGAATGCCATGGCAGCCCAGATGGCACTGTGAGTGTACTGTCCACCATTTTCACGCACACCCGGTACATAACCTTTGATATAGCCAGGATTAAGCTCACCCTTGTCAAAAGGTGGGTCAAGAAGCTGAATCAGAGCATGCTCACGCCTGACTAAGCGCTTGTTGAGCGAGCCCATAGCCTGGTTGCAGCGTCCAGTCTCACCACCACCCGACAAAACAGACCAACTTTGGGCAATTGAATCAATCTGACACTCGGCCCCGCTAGCTGTTCCCAGAGGTGTGCCGTCATCGAAATAAGCCCGACGATACCATTCACCGTCCCAGCCGCTGGCAGCTATATTTGCTTTCAATATTTTCGCTTGCTCGGTACAAAGTTCAACCATAGCGGTATCACCCCGTCGTTCGGCTAGTTGCATGAAATTGTTCAAGACTTCGTATAAGAAGAACCCTAGCCAGACGCTCTCACCCTGGCCTTTTTCGCCCACAAGGTTCATGCCATCATTCCAATCGCCCGCACCAATCAAAGGCAAACCATGAGCACCAAAACGCAAACCATGCTTGATGGCTCGAACACAGTGCTCGTATAAACTTGCCTTCTCTTCAGAAACTGCGGGCAAATCATAGTAAGACTCTTCATCATCATTAACAAGACGTCCACTTAAAAATGACACTTGCTCATCTAAGATACCGGTATCACCAGTGCTTGTAACATAGCGATGAGTTGCTAGGGCTAGCCATAGATAATCGTCTGAACAATGAGTACGCACACCGCGACCACTAGGCGGGTGCCACCAATGCTGCACATCACCTTGGACAAACTGTCTTGAGGCATTCTTCAGCAGTTGGTCTCGCAAGAGCATGGGTTCACAATGAACTAGGGCCATACAATCTTGCAGTTGATCTCTAAAACCAAAGGCACCACCAGACTGATAATAACCGCTGCGCCCCCAAATGCGGCAACCAATTGTCTGGTAAATCAACCAACCATTGACGAGCATGTTAACCGAGGCATCGGCAGTCTCAATATTGACAGCTCCCAACGTATGCTTCCAGTAATGGCAAACACTCTCATAGGCATCGCGCTTCGCAGCCAAGCCACGGAAGCGATTGATAATGCCCCGGGCATGGTTAATATCGTTACCCACGCCAAGGCGGAAAATAATCTCGCGCTCTTCGCCATCTTGTAGTTCGAAGGGAACTTGAATCGCTGCACAAGGATCTAAACCAGCTCCGCACTTACCTGATAGCCGAATTCGCTTCATCGCCGCGGGGCTAGCCAAGCTGCCATTGCGCCCAATAAATTCGGTACGATCGCCAGTTAAGGTGCGGGTGGTGTCGCTAACATCAAAGAAAGCGACACGATTAGAAAACTCAGTATTGTAAGCATTGCGCGCTAGAAGAGCACCTGTTTTGGTATCAAGTTCGGTTGCTACATGCATGCCAGTCTTTGACTTAAGGTCACCCAAAACCCATTCTATATAGCCTGTAGCCGAAAGTCTTCTCGTTCTACCAGAGCGGTTCTTTACCTTCAGAACTGAAAACTTGATGTTCTCGTCTGCCGCCACAAAAACGAGAAGCTCAGACTCAATACCAGATTCAGTGTGCTCGAAAGCACTATAGCCAAAGCCGTGGCGACTGACATAGGGGGTAGCACCACGAGCAGGTAAGGGCGAAGGTGACCAAAAATTTGCTGTCTCTTCATCTCTTAAGTAGAAGGCCTCACCGCTAGCATCTGTAATTGGATCGTTGTGCCACGGTGTCAGCCTGAACTCATGGGCATTCTCAGCCCAGGTATAAACAGAGCCACTTTCGGATACCACGGTGCCGAAGTGACGGTTGGCTAGAACATTGCACCAAGGGGCTGGAGTGAGCTGATTACTATCAGTAGCAATGACATATTCACGGCCATCAGAAGTAAAGCCACCAAGCCCGTTAACCAGGATCAAGTCAGAACGCAGACTTGGGCTAGACTTAGCAATCTCTGGTTTGAATATACGACTAGCAACCAATCGAGCGGGGCGTTTCTCACGCAGGCCATGCCCAGCCACTTGCTCGACTAGCGTGCCCTTACTGTCAGTAATGATGACACGAGCAACTGTCTGGAAAAGTATGCGATCCTCGGCGGAAATCTGCTCTGCCGGTCTAACAAATATTCCACCAGTACTTTCGCCCATGTGTGACTCAATTCCAGAGGCAATAATACCGAGTATCTCTTCTTGTAGAACTTGGCGATAACCGGCAAGATCTTCATTCCAAATTACCAGATCGCAAACTAAACCTTTAAGACGCCAGTATGCATGGGCTTGCACTAATTGTCTAACCAGACCGATATTGGCTTGTTCTTTGATCTGCAAGAGCACAACAGGCACATCGCCAGATACAGAGTAGCCCCATAGCCCTGACTGGCCTCGAGTATTCTTCAACAAAACATCGGCATCAGCTCGAAGGAAACGATTAGCATAGACAATTGAACTAGCTAGACCACTATATAGTTGGGCATCGCCCTCAGTAGCATTGAGCTGTCGCAATACCACTTGGCTATGGGTCCAGGCCAAGTTAAAGACACGAGCAGCGAGGACGCGATCGCGATGCTTATCGACAAGAGCTAGCGCCCCTTCTTTAGTTTCATGAATACCAGTGACGATATTTATAGTGACTGTATCTTCGGCCTCAATTGTAATTCGATGACGAACGGCGACAATAGGGTCAAGCACACTGCCTTGAGTGCCAGAGAGGGGCGAAAGGCGCTTCATGGCTAGGGGATCGGCTACTGTATTGCCCCTACCAATAAAGCGAGCGCGATCGGTCTCGTAACTTACTTCGCCCACTTCTGCGCCATGAACTGCCATTAAATGAAACATCCACGGCGTTGGTTCATCCACAGAACGGGGCCGCCTATGGCACAAAATAGCTTGACGCTCAGTGTCAATCTCAGTTTGCACAAAAAGGTTGCTAAAGGCAGTATGGGCTAGATCGGCATTGGCATTGGCAATCACCACTTCAGCGTAGCTCGTTATGTCGATAACGCGGCGATTACGTGAACGGTTTGTCAACAGTATTCGCCTAACTTCAACGTCATCTTCAGGTGATACAACAATTTCGGTATGAGTATCGAGATTACCGTCACGCCTGCGAAATTCGACTTTAGACTCAGAGAATATTGCTTCAAAACTGTCTGGCACTTCAAGAGTAGGTTGATAAGTTGTAGAGAAGAAATCACCAGTCTCGCGATCTCTTATGTAACAGAAGCTTCCCCAGTTATCAGTGGTGCTATCTTCACGCCAGCGAGTTACGGCTAAGTCTTTCCAGCGCGAGTAGCCCCCGCCAGCGTTGCTCACCATAACATGATAGCGACCATTTGAGAGAAGCTGTACTTCAGGAGTTGGCGTATCTGGGCTGGTAAAGACTCTAATCGATGACTCAGCATTGTCAGGTGTGGTGCGCAAATCGGCAATCTCAGAAGTGATTGACTGCACCGGCTTAACTTTCGGTACTCTTTCCTGCAAAAGCAAATCAGACGCCTGAAAAGAAGGATCTGCCAAAAACCGTTTCTGCATGGGCATGCCCAACAATCTATATACCAACGATAACAGGCTCATCCCTTCATGGTGCACCATGAAGGAGCGCACTACTACATGGTTACGCCCACGGGGAACACGAGAGGCTGTATAGTCGATAGCTTCATAAAAACCGTACTTACCAGTGAAACCATTGGCATGCATTTTGAGCAGGTTGGTAACAGCTTCTTCTGGTGCCACCATAAGAGCCATGACGCAGGCGTAAGGAGCAATGACTAAATCTTCTACAAGACCACGCTTGAGACCAAGACCTGGTACGCCAAAGGCCCTGTACTGATAATTTAAATTGACATCAACATTGTTATAACCAGACTCAGAAATACCCCAAGGCACACCGCGCTGTTTACCATATTCGATTTGTCGAGCGACACAGATACGGTAGGTCTGAGCTAGCAGAGTATCTTCGTAGCTGGGCATTACCAATAGTGGCATTAAATACTCAAACATTGAGCCGCTCCAGGAGAACAAGACAGATCCTCCAGCAGCTCTGGTCAAGAGACGACCAAGCGAGAACCAACTTTCCTTGGGCAACTGGCCCTGAGCGATTGCCACAAAATTACCAAGCCGTGCTTCTGAAGCAAGTAAATCATAGAAAGATTGATCAAGCCTATGATCTTCAACGTTATAGCCAATTGAAAGCAGGTGCCTCGAACTATCGTAGAGGAAGTCAAAAGGCATCTGCGCCAGGTTGCCGATAGAAGAAGCTAAGTTCTCAATTGTGATGATCAGCTCTTGTGCCCGCACGCTAGCCTGACGAAGTGCCAACAAGGTAGCCTTAACATCATCATTGTCTTGAGCAGTCAAATCAGCCAAAGTTTGCCAGTTAAATTGATCCGCTAGGTCATCGTAGTTGGCCAGTTGTCTCAAAGAAGGTACTTGATCTAACGTGGGCTCCACCTTAACAACTTTAGCAAAACCTTCCGTTTGCACCCAAGGGCTAAACATACTAACTTCAAGCAAAGCAGCTTGGCATTGCTGGTGTAATGCATTGGCCCAAATCTCTACTTCTTCGCTGTGATCGATGCCACGCAATGGATCACACATCAAAACGAGATTCGATAAAATCGTGGACGAAGAGTTTTCTAGGCCAGCAAGGTGTGTGACTATTTCAGATAAGCTACTAGTATTGGCGCGCCGAGCCCCTTCTAGCAGAGTCTCAAAGCCATTGATCTGCTCAGCTGCTTGACCTAATGCATGTTTCAACAAGCAAGAAGTATCATAAATTGCTTCAAACAAGCGAGTAGTAACAACTGCATCCTCAACTAAGGCAATCAGCCCAGGGCGCAGAGTAAGTAGGTGACCCGCGAGATTGCCACTATCTACAGTTGAGACATAGCGAGGATAAAGTGGAGCCAGGGTTATGGTGTCATACCAGTTGTAAAAATGCCCTTTGTAGCGCTCTAACCTATTTAGAGTCGTGAGCGTTGAATGAGTACGCTCAATTAGCTCAGAGGCATGTATATAGCCAAAATCGTAAGCCGCTAAGTTAGCTAGCAGAGCCATCCCTATATTAGTCGGAGAGGTGCGATGGGCAATGCGCTCAACCGGTTCTTCCTGATAATTATCGGGAGGCAAATAATTATCTTCGACTCCAACCAGAGCCTTAAAATATTGCCAAGTCTTACGTGCGATTTGACGCAAGAACAACTCTTGCTCTTGACTAAGCTTAGAAACGGTCGGGATTTCAGACTTGCTAAAATGAGCAGCAATCAAGGGCGAAACAATCCACAAGAACAGGATTGGCAAAGCTACAGGCAAACTAGACTTGGCATAAATGGCCAAATAGCCAAGCAAACTAAATGACAACAGCTCAGTAGTCCACATAGACCTAATGAACGATGCCAGCGAATCATCAGAGCGCGTTTCACCAGCGGTTCTCCACTCAAGGAGTTTCTGATGGCTGATATACATGCGCCATAGTGTGCGACCAATAGCAGTCAAACTATAGGTGGCTTCGTAGGGCAAACAAGCAAGACTAAAAAGAATCTGAGCCAAGTGCAGACGAAACGAATCAAGCACGGCTGAGATATGTTGGCTCAACTCCAATTCTTCAGGCTTACGCACAAGCTCAGTGAAACTACACAAAACAGGAGGAACAAACATCAGGGCTAACAAAAGTGTGAGCCAAAACCAATGGGGCACAAGCACAGTGAAGGCCAGAACGAACATCGTCAACTGACAGGTTGAGACCAGACTGCGGCGCAAATTATCAAAAATTTTCCACTGCGAAAGTAGACTCAGTGGAGCTGCACCACGACGCTGATCGGCGCTGCCAGCGAATGGCAGAAGCCAGGGGAGAAGCTGCCAATCGCCTCTTATCCAACGCGAGCGTCGGGCCACGTCAAAGCTATAACTTGATGGATATTCTTCGTACAGCTGCGCATCACTCAATAGCCCGGATCTGACATAACATCCTTCTAGTAGGTCATGACTAAGAATTTGATTTTCACGGAAGCGGTCACGTAAACAATTTTCGAAAGCCGCTATCTCATATATCCCTTTACCAACAAAAGAACCTTCGTGAAAAAGGTCTTGATAAACATCAGATACGGTACGGGTGTAAGGGTCAATGCCAACACCAGAGCCATAAAGGCGGGCATAAGGAGAACGGTGCGCCAAAGGCGAAAGACTGACATCTACGCGCGGCTGCAAGATGCCATAGCCTTCTACCACTCGCTGCTTCACAGGATCAAAACGAGCACGATTAAGCGGATGGGAAATAGCACCAACAAACTGCCTAGCCGCTTCAAGCGGTAGCTGAGTATCGGCATCAAGCGTTATTACATAGCGCACATTAGTGAGGTTAGTAATATCACCCTCTACCACTGAAAACTTGTTCTTGCCACCACTAAGCAGCAAATTCAAATCGCCCAGCTTACCGCGCTTGCGCTCATGCCCCATCCAGATTTTGTCACTAGCATTCCAGAGACGCGGCCGATGGAAAAGATAAAAGACATCTTTGCCATCACCATACTTCTGGTTTAATTCGTCAACACGCTTTCGCAGCAGTTGCACCAGCTCATCATCATCTTTTTGAAATTCAATTGGCGAGTCGATAAAGTCGGTGAGCAAGGCGAAATAAACATTATCGTCTTGGTTAGCCAGATAGCGAACTTCCAATGCCTCAACCATAGCTTCCGCAGAACTATTGCTAGTCAACATCGTCGGCACCACAACCAGGGTCGAATCGGCCTCAGGTATGCCTTTCGAATAGTCCATTTTGGGCAAAGGGTATGCTTTTGCAAATAGAGTCGATAGCCAATTGACTAGACTGACGGCAAACTGACTAACTGCAAACAAAAGGGCTAGCGAAATTACCAACCAGGACCACAGCGGCAAATCCATCTTGCTGTGATAGCGCCAAATAGATAGGGCAGTAACGGCAACAGTAATGGCACTGATGGTGCCAAAGTAAACTAGCTGAGGATAACTCTTAGCCGCTCTTCTAATGTGATCAGAAAGTGAAAGATGAACTTCGACAGTCTTCTCTAGCTGCGAAAAACCCTTGTCAACCAAATAATAACCTACGTGGTTTCTCTCTTCCTGTCCTTCTTGACGAGCCGCAGCCACGGCCAAACTAATAGCCTGACGTGCGACCTCGCTTTCTGACAAGTGAGTGTTTTTCGCTAGCTTTTCCACAACATGCCGATAGTGGTCGCGGGTGGCAAAATCCATCTGTTTATAGACGGCGCTAGGATCATCTCTTAGTATCTGCTCGACGCCACTGTGCTCTTCAACAAAATCACGCCAGTTAAAGGAAGCCAGAGAGCGCAAACTAGAAATGGTATTACTGATTGATACCTGATCTTGAGCCTGCAGTTGGCTCTCAGACTGTACCAGTTGCTCTGTTGTTAGGCCGATTTCAGAAAGCCATTGCTCAATCCAGGAGAGAGGTAATGCTAAAGCTGGTCCTTGCCCTCGCAGCAAGCGCGTTAGCTCTGCAACAAAAGCGCTGGCACGCGGCGGTCCAGAGCGAGCCATATCAGCCAGTGTCACCACTAAGTTTTTGGGATCTCGCTCGGCAATCTCGATCATTTGCTGTGCCCAGCTCTGAGCGAACTCACGCTCTTCGCTATCTATTGCTATGCGAGATGCTACCCGTCGCAAATTTTCAATTAATGCCATGCGCAACATAATTGGAATGGCCCAGAGTTCGCCTAGTGTTAGATGTGTGACTGTTTGATAGGCACTAACTAAGCGACTGAGACTCTCACTATCAAGGCGACCATCACCATGCGAAATTGTTTCTAAGGCAATATCGTAAACTCTAGGGAAATTAGAATTGACGCCACCAAGCAAGCGCGGCAGCTGCTTACTGTACCCCTTAGGCAGGTGGTTTTTGGCGATACGAATTTGCTCTTCAACCAAGTAAAAATTATCAAGCAGCCATTCACCGGCCGGACTGACGCGATTATTCGCTTTGACTGTGGCGGTAAGAATACGCACAGCGTGCAACAAAATTTCTTCATTCTCTGCCAAGCGCGAGAGCAGACGATCACCACTATGACCAGCAGCTAAAACGTGGAGTTTGGCTAAGGCATAGCCATGTTGTTCCATCTGCCCGGCACTGAACAACTCAGCCCGCAATGGAGCATCTCCAATTGCCTTTTGTTCAGCTAGGTCATGAGTAGGAAGACGCAATGGAACCTCAACAGCGGCAGGCTTATTGCCTGGCGTAACATAGACCAGGAGATGCCGCAAAAGTTCCAGAAAATTTCAATTCGTGTACAAAGACCAATTTGGCTCTGGCGCACGAAACCATCTAGATTATTGATGAACGGATTTTCAACTGCGGCTCCACTATATCACTTATTACCGTCTGAATATGAGAAAAACACACTAGTACAAGCTGCGACAAGGGAAGACAAGCTAATGAATGCTAGCACTCAAAGAATCATGCAGCACCGTATTTGGTGCCCTTTTGCCAGAACTTGAATTATAAAACTTGAATTGTAAAGACTGTGGATTAAATCTCTTAGTAATTCCACCATGGCTGCGTGATTTTACTCTTGGCTACCATGCGGCCGCCCACTAAAGTGGGCACACCCGAACGGTGCGACAATGCCAATAATTAAGCCAGGCGACCAGTCGAAGAGCAACAACACTTCATCAGACGATGGAGTGAGCACTCTAGAGCTCATTGGTGAGACAGCCAAACAGGTGCCTGACGCCAGCATCGCCTTTGCCAAAGAGCTTTATGCAAAACCAGTTGAGAGCGCCGTTCATATCGGCACAACCCTGACCACTTCTGCATTAATGGGTGCTGCCTTGGGCTATGTTCTGCCCGGTCGCGGCCCGGCAGCGATGGTGATTGGTGCTGCTTTCACAATGCCCGTGGTCATTCACGGCTATAACCGCATACAAGAAGCCCACCAGCAGATTGGACAAGGAGCGACTGTCGAGCAGGCCTCAAGAAAGCTCGCCCAAGAAGCTGTAGTTGGTGGTTTCGATCTCAGCCTCAACTTAGTTGGGGGCGTCGGCGGCACAGAAATAGGGGCCCGCTTAGCCCGCCATGAATCAATAATTGGCAGTGTCGGTCAGACCACCCAACGACTGATACTTAAAGGTGAGAACGAGACCCTCGTGCAGTTAGCAAAACTGAAAGGTAGCATCAAGAGTCACTTCAGCGATAATACGGCCAGTGTTAAAGGCATTGAAAAGCCCAAAATAGAACTGTTTCCCCAAGCAGAGCAAGCGGCCAAAACAGAAAGCTCTAGCGTACTAGAATCAGTCTTCAAAACCAGTTCAATGGCCCGTCGAGTAGAGCAATATAGCTTTGCCAATGGCAAAATTGAACGCAGTTTAGAAGGCAGCACAGATGGCAATTCTGGCATGCAGATGTACTTCGGCTCACTGCATGGCCACTCACGTTATTCAGACGGTATGGGCCTGCCCAAAGACCTCTATGCCAAAGCGGCGAACCAAGGACAGCACGTCACAACCATAACAGATCACAACCATGCAGCCGCAAGAGGTGGTATAGGCCCGGATGATGTCAGAGGCAAAGATCAAGCTGGCACGCCAATCAACACTGAAAATCCGATTGAATACTCACAAACATTTGCCGATGCTGCCGCTACAACTGTCAATGGCAAGCACGTTTCGCTGGTTGGCACCGAAATGGGCACAACCGGCAAAGTGGGTAGCGAACATAAGCATAGCCATGGCATGGTCAATGCTCAGTCAGTAGAAAAAGGTGCCCCGACGGGAGATAAATTCGACTTACACGAAGCCCGTCTAGAGTCAAACGAAGCCCACCATCTAGGTGGTGTCAATCACATTAACCTCTTTGAAGTACCAACGTTTTTCGAGGCTGTACGTGAGCCCAAAACTGGCTTGCGCAGCTTCATTATGAGGGCTGTAGGCAAGGAGCCGGAAGTAGTTGTAAAACCCCCAGATGTAATTAGATACAACGATGGTGACTACAAAGCCATGGTTGACCATCTAGATAAAATCAAAGATACAAGCGGCAATACGCCAGTAATACAGCTCAATCATCCTCGCTACTTAGCCGATGAAAACCCCAACACGCCTGCCTTCAAACGCGGGCGGGACTACGGACAAAAATCCTTCAGGAACCAACAAGAATGGCTTGAACGCTTCGCTGACAAATATGTGCGTCAAATTGAGTTAATCAAGGGTGGCGCCTTGAATCCAAACCCCGTAGACAGAATACCAACCGGTGACCTTGACCCCACAAGCTTTGCTGGATATATTGACAAGAAAGTGCATGCCAGCCCTACATTTGGCCGCGACTTCCACTTTGGCGAACCTGTAGGAAACCCAGGAGCAACAGGATTCTATGCAAAAAACCTTGACAAACCAAGCATTCTGGAAGCAATGCGCGAACGCCGCACAATTGCCACCACCAGCTCGAGCAATCTCAGTGGCTTACTGACAGCCAACGATCGCTTTATTATGGGCAGTATCGTTGATCAAAGTGCGGTTCCAAGCCTATCTCTAAAAATGCGCATCGACGGCAATATTGATCCGGCAGCCAATTATGCTGTGAAGCTATGGGGTGATACCAAAATTGGTGACGGTAAATTAGCAGAAGTATTGCAACAACGAGATATCAGCGGAGCCGACTTGCTCAGCCAATCAAAGACTGTGGCTTTTGATGCAATAACCGGAAAAGTTGGTCACAACTCGGCCTATTATGTTGAAGTTCAGAGAAAGGATCCACATACGGCAAATTTAGATAGAATGTGGACTGCACCAATTTGGTTAGAACAGCTAGCCGGTGGCCATTCACTATTCACTCGCTGGATGGCCGGTAGCGGTTCTCAGTTACTACCAGTGCCAAACCAACAGTAAGTCAACTGTCCCTATGTCAATCCGCATAAAATGTCTATCCGCCTAAAATGCATACTTTTGATGTTGCTTCCGGTCACCTGCGGCTTAACTAGCATTGTCGCTGCCACCTACGCCCTCAATTGCCTTGAGCATGAATATACAATTCACAAACACTCTGCAGAAAGAGTACTCGCCCTGCTTGCCTTTGAAGAAAAAATTACAAAGTTGGTCAAAGTTTTAAGCGGCGACTTGAACAAAAATGGCGAAGAGAGAGCAAGGGTTTTCTACGACTTGACAGCTGGTATCAAAAAAGTACGCGATGACTTACCGATTGCCATTAAAGAAAACCCCAGACTGAGCGCGCACGCTAAAGACATAGACGAACTGACCAACAGCTTCTTAAAGCTAATCGAGCATGGCCACAAGTTTCTCCACTCGCGCGACGACAGAGAAACAATAGAGCGCCTCAGAATGGGCTTTTTCTCTATTTGTTTAGGTGCTCGTTCAATTTTTGGTGACACCGAAGAAGCAGAAGACTGGCTACAAAGCAACTCGATGGCCAATCTCAAACGGCAAGAGCAACAGTTTTTACCATTTTTGCTTTTAAGCAACCTCATTACACTAACAGCAACAGCCAGCGCAATTTATATTTTCAACCGCCAATTGATATTGCCACTGCACAAGTTGAGAGAAGATATTGAAAGTGGAAGTCACAAACAAGAACAAGAAAATGAAGAGCAAGACAGCGAAGAAATTGGGCAAAGTCTACCACCGGCACTGAAGAGATTGGGAACAAAAGGTGATGAAATCTCCCGTCTAGACCAAGAGATACATGACGCCCTCGAACAGATATACAAACTCAATCAATCTGAACTGGCCATTGTGCAATATTCAGGTGATGTACTTTGTTCTCTCAGCGCCAACTGCATCATTACCAGGGTAAACAAGTCTTGCGAGACATTCTGGGGCTATCCCGCCGACAGTCTGATCGGACTGAGCTTAGAAAACATAATTGCAGAGACTTCAATTGCACCAATTCTCAAAATGCTCAATAAAGCAAAAATAGAAGGTGGCGTCCGCTCAGTAGAATGCCAGCACCTCGATGCCAGTGGTATTGATACATTCTTTTTATGGACTATTCATTGGGTCAAAGAAGAAGGCGAATTTTTATGCGTCTGCCACGACATTACCCAAAAGCACCAGCTCCAAAGTTTGCGTGAAAATATTTGCGCTACCTTAAGTCATGACATGCGCACGCCCCTAATGTCTATGGCCACAAGTATTGAACTTCTCGTGATGAAAAACGTCAGCAATTCAGCGCGTCAAGCGGCATTGCTCAAAGATAGTAGTCAACTTGCACAGAAGCTAATAAAGCTAGTCACTGATGTCTTAGATTGGAAGAAAATCGAGTCTGGCAATCTTGGCCTAAAAGAACAACTGATTGATTGCTTAGCCCTAGCTACTGAAACCGCAGAACGACTTGAAAGCCTCTATCCGGCTATTAGTGTTGACTTGATCAATGAACAAAATTCAAAAATTAGCGGTGACAGCGCCCTTTTAGCGAGATCGCTGCTATCAATTTTTGAACTACTAGTATCAAGAGTGGTGCGAGGCCAACAATTGACAATGATAGTTAAACAAGAAGCCAAGCAGAAAGAGACAGTTGCCTGTATAAGCGCCTTTCTACCTGATGCCACAAACGATGGAGATTTCTCAAAGGCACCGCCTGAAAAAATAATCGATAGTGATTCAATCATGGCTATGAACCTACCTATGTCCTTCTATCTGGTAGAAAATATCATCAAAAGTCATGGTGGCACTATTGCTGTAATTGAAGATCAAGGCTTTATTCAAAAAGCCACTGTTAGCCTTCCTCTGGCTATAGGTATTACCGGGGAAGGGCAAAAGTGAAGAACCTGTCGCTCAAACAAATTGGCATCCTAGTGCTATCAATTCCATTGATTTGCCAAATTATCTTTTCAACAGTGCTCTACATCAATGTCTCAAATGCGCAGAAGACCGTACAAACTGAAATTACCGCCAAGGCCTATACAGTCACCATTCAAAAGCTAGTAACAGCAATGCTTGAGCGGGTATTGGCTATTCGCCTTGAGCGCCACAGCAACGGTGCCAATCTAGTAGCCGAAGCGAGAACAACCAAAGACAGCTTTGACAGTATTGCCAAACAACTCTTCCTCTATGAAGCACTGTCGCCCCAAGCTACCCAGCGCTTGACTAATATTCTTCACCGATGGGCCGTCGCCGAAAAACAACTTCCTCTCGTAACCTTCGACTACAGTAATCCAAAAGAGCTAGAAAACCTGGAAAAATCAGTATCGTCTATCTTTAGTGAGATCAATCTCGTTGGCAAAGAAGTTGCAGCACAAGGCAACGAGGCCTCAGAGCAAAACCTTGCCTCTCTCAGACTGGTGCGAGAATATCTCTACATTGCTCTTCTCGTTTCGTCACTTGGCGGCATATTTTTAGCTTGGCTCGTGGGCCAACTGGCCTATAGACCAATCTCACATATCTTAGCCAACGCTGGGGCCATGGTGCGAAATAGAAATCTTAAGCCACTTAACTCTGGGCCACCAGAATTAATGGCAATTGACCATGCCCTGCGCGAAATTAGCCGAAAACTTTCATACGCGAACTCAAGGCAACAAAGCCTCTACCAATTGTCACCAGCCTTTCTATTAGAATTGTCAGAGACTGGTCAAATAATTAAAGGCAATCAGATAGTATCTCAGTGGCTCCAATTCGACGAACGAAAACAATTCTTCGATTTCTTCGATGGTGCCCACAGACTAAGACTAGAAAGTCAGTTTGAATTGGCGCGCGAAAGCAAAACACGCCGCGTCTTTCGGCTTTCGGCAGACAAATTACTGTCTTTCCCTAGTCACACGCAATGGACAATCACTTACAACGATCAGTCCCATTCCTTTTTTTGCGTGGCCCACGATATTACTGACTCAACAAATGTCGAACAATTGCGTGACCAGATCAGTCGTTACTTAACTATTGAACTCGGTGCACCACTGAAAACAATTGCTTCGCTAATTGCCCAAACCAAACAGTTGACATTAAACGAAGGACGCGACAGCTGGACAAACAAACAACTACTTGGCATATCAAACAATGTCGAGCGACTGACAAATCTGCTCAATCAACTTGACCACTCCACCGACCCAAGCAATCTTGAGCAAGCTTCAAGTCAGGGCGTCAGCTCTAACAAAATTGCTATCAATCACGCTACCGAAGCTGTACGCAGTTTAGCCCAAGCTAAAAAAGTGCAAATTATTAACAAGGTTGAATGGGCCATGGTGCGCGCCACCGAATCTGAGTTAGAGCGCGTTTTAATCAATCTCATTTCTAATGCCATTAAGTACACCCCTGAAGATAGTCGCATTGAAATACTGTCACAACCAGAAAAAGATATGGTTCGCTTTGCCGTAGTAGATCAAGGCTCAGGCATTCCAGAACAGTCGAGGCAAGAGGTCTTTGCCCCCTTTAAGCAACTAGCCAACGCTAAGGCCATTGCTTCTCCCTCAAGCGGTCTAGGGCTTAGCGTCTGCAAAACCATTGTCGAGCGTGCTGGCGGAAAGATCTGGGTAGAGACTGGCAAAAGCGGGGGAGCCGCATTTAACTTCTTGCTACCTGCAGATGCCGCTAGCGGTCAAAAATTAATCGATTGAAGCCCGTTTAATATAGGTTACAAAGTCAAATTTGCTGGGTATTATGGGTGAACATCTAAGCCTGAAAACGAGCTTTAAAGAAGGAAAATATGTTCGACAGATTCAAAAACGTTATGAAGGGCATGCTCAATCAGGGCGTAAGCAAACTTGAAACGCCTGCCATCTTGGCAGAGCAAGCGCAAATGGAACTAGAATCTGGACTGAAGAAAGTAAAAGAAGCAGTTACTGTGGCTGTTACTAACGAGAAGATGTTAGAAACTCAGCTACAAAAGAACAAAGACGATCTTGCCCTATGGGAAAAACGAGCAATTATGGCGGTTGAGCAAAACAATGATGATCTTGCTCGGCAGTGCATTGCCAAGAAAAAAGAGTTTAGCGAACACGTTCAGTCTCTCACCAGTCAACTAGCTGAGCAAAAAAATAGCACCACTGCAATGAAGCAGAAATTGAGCGAAATAGAAGAAGAATATCGCGAATTCAAAGTGAAGAAACAAGCGATGCTAGCCCGAGCTAAAGCTGCAGATGGAGTAGCCAAAGCCAACGAGTTAATTTCTGGTGGTTCCGGAACTAGCGGTGGTTCTAGTATGGACAAGTGGGAAGAAAAAATCAGAGACAAAGAAAACCGCAATGAGGCTCTAAAAGAAATGAGTGGTGCCTCCACTGAAAAACATTTCAGCGATGCTGCTAAAAGTCTTGATTTAGATGATGAACTAGCCGCTCTAAAAGCAAAAATGACAACGCCCAAACTGATAGAAGACAAAACTTCTCCTGATAACAAGACTATTGTTGATGCAAACGTTCCTATGATTCGAAAAAATCAGCCAGAGACCGAGCTAGAAGTAATCGACGCTGAAGTCGTAGATGAAACCAAGCCATAGGAGACAATAAATAATAATTGGAACTTTCTAGCTGAACTGCCGTCGGCCTAGCGAGAAGCGGGAGAGCTAAGAATGTCAGACCAAGAAAAAGACTTACAGATAACTACCAGTAATAATTCAGGTACTTTTACACAAGCCAAACAGCGACTAGCATCGCACCCAGAAGCCAAGCCTGAAGTATTAGAGAAGCTCTCAGACAAGAGCAACAGCGACGTAGTGACACGCGTAGCAGAGAACGCCCACGCAACCCCAAGCACGCTAGAGAAGCTTTCAACCCACCAGTCACCTGAAGTGCGCTCGGCTGTTACAAAAAATTCCAATACTTCCAATCAAGTATTGACTGCCTTGGCCCACGACGAGAACCCAGACGTGCGCTTTGAACTGGCCGGCAACGCCCATACCCCAGTGGAAATACTGGAAGTTTTGAAGGAAGATGAAAATCCGTATGTAGTAGACCGGGCCGAAAAGACTCTTAAATCGGTTAAAAGCGTACTAGAGACAGCTGATGCACTGTTGATCAGCGGCGATTTTATCGAAGCAGAAGCAACCTACAAAAAACTAATTCTTACTCTTGAGACACTGATTGGTGCAGAGCACCCAGAAGTAGCAGCGGCCCGTCACAAGCTAGCTGCAGCACTGGCCGGGCAAAACAAAATCGCAGAATCACAAGCGGTCGAGAACCAGGCTCAGATCACTGTGGATGCTATAAAAGAGGCCAAATCAGACTCTTAAGCTACTTAGTTGAAGGTCCGACCTTGAGAAAGTCAATTTTTCCGACTGGCCAGCTTCGACTCAACACTTGCCGCGGGGGCAACTCCTTGCCACTGCCTAAATCTTGCAGGTCTTGCAACACTACTTCTCCCCCATGACGGTAAGCGGTGTTATCAGTAAAATTCTTGGCATTATCGAAACTGCGCACAGAGAAGCTTAACTGGTGTGCGTTGCGCCAACGTGGAGCACAGCCAAACGAGCCAGTGCGACCAATCTCAGCTGAATCTGGCAATGGTTTCTCCAAAACCGTTACTCGACCACGATCCTCATTACTTAGACTAATCACCCAAACTCCGCCCTTGGTCGAACAAATGGCTAGCTTTGTACCATCTTGATTGGGTTCAATACTATCCAGATCAGAGGCCAAAACCGGACCCTCTAAAATAATTTGCTCGACAGCCGCTTTACAGCCTCTACTGGCCGGTCTATAGCGGAATAGTGCACGCTCTTGCGCACCCAACATCACGCCACAAGCAGGCAACTTGACTGGTGTTGACGAGAACAACAAACTGCCGTCTGCAAGGGCATGAATTCGCCCACCGCTGAAAACATCACCAGCGCACTGCACCAAATCGTATCGAAGCTTGCTGACAACAGATAACCCCTCAGCATCGGCCACAGGCAAACTACAAATAGTAGAAACTGGCATGAAAGTAGCATGAGCAGAATCTTTAGGCGAAATCTCTCTAAAGAAATAAATGGAGCGGCTGTCTCTAGACCATTCTGGCCTAGAGGCGTTTCGCGCTACAACTTTTAACCCACCAGAGAGAGTAAGTATAGATATTTTGCGCCGACCCTTGTCAACCTGCGAAATGGCGGCCATTTTTCCGTTGGGAGAAAGACGCATGTCGTCAATAGCTTCGTTGCTCTTGTATAGAACAGGACCAGCAGTAGCCTTGACTACACTAATATCACCATTGAAATCAAATAATTGCACATAGTCAACGCTAATATCGGGCATTTTAGCCCCCGCACTATTTCGCCGGTGTTGAAAGCGGCGATAGGCTAGCAAAGCATGATGGTTATCAGGCAACCAACGAAAAGATAAAAGAGACCCAAATTGCTTATTCAAGAGCGGTCTAGATATAGAATCGCTATCAGCCAAGCGCAATTGGTCAGCCAGTATAGCCATGCGCTGACCATCAGGAGACCAGGTTAGCCGCTCCTCAAAATCGCAAGAGCAGAGCACCGTAATGGAAAATAGAGAGGCAGTTATTAGCTTGAGTAGTTTCATAGCTTCCTAACAAACAGTCGACGAAAATTAGCCGGGATATCTTATATCCAATAATTCGGCAATTTTCATCGACTGCTCGTTAACTATTTTAGGTTACTCAGCCTTGGTGATCTTGGTCAAATTGCTAGCACATTTGCGACACTCATCGGCACAAGCCTTGATGTTTACATCTGAACTGACAGTAGAGCCACCGCAGGCCTTTATGCATTCATTACAGGCTTCAATAGCTATGGCAGCTGATTTCTTCTGCAGAGCCGAGGCATTTGAAATGAATTCAGATGAAGACTTGCAAGCAGTGATTACATCTTTGAGAGCATTGGTCATTGACGCTTTGCCGTAGTTACCTTTTTTGGTGACACAATAATTGAGTGTCTTAGCAGCAAAATTGGCACAAGAATCACAATTGTTTTTTGCAATTTCAGCGGTAGTTTGAGCCGAAGCGGCAAGCGAATAAGCGCTCAAAACAAAGGTGCAAAGCACCATAAGCAGTGCATTTATCATTTTCTTCATATCTTATCTAATCCTCAAAATGTGAGACCACTTAGTCTCTGCTCTATCTGACCACCACAGCACTGTTCAATCTAGCTTGAAGACTGTTTAAGTCATCAGTCATCACTGATGCACCAGTAGTGCTAATTGCCGCACCATTTCTATAACCAGCTTCACGAGCCGATAGAGCTGTCAAATCAGATTTGAATTGCAACAATTGATCTTTAGTTATGTGACCAAAAGCGTATTCGTCTTCAATGCGTCTTGTTAGTTGAATTTTGCGAAAAGTAAGATCGTCAGCTAATGTTAGGTGCCCATCAACAGTGACAAACTGAGGGGCAATCACACCAGAGTAGGTCTTTTCTGTAATGGGAACTAAACGACTTGATACTGAGTTTAGTCCAGAGCCCATTTGAATTGCCCGGCTATAGGTGACCACACTAGAAGAACTAGCATCATAGGGCGTTACCACAGCTAATTCTTGACGCAACAGTTCAGCCTGGGCAGCAGCTAGACGACCTTTGGCCTGAGCCTCGGCAATCTGTGCTTCTAGGTCTTTGCGACGTGAATCAATTGACAAAAGCAGAGTTGGATTAGCCGGAGCCACAGCCACATCAACAATATTGCCGTACTGATCGACCATGGCCACCATGGCACGGGTGCTTTCATCAACAATGACATAACCGTGTGAGAGTGGCGCACCGTTAACCAAACGGGTAGCTGTATTGTAAGAACCCTGAGCCACGCCAGTTATTGGGTCGACAACAATATAGCTAGAGGTAGTTGGCAGAGTATAACTAGTGACAGAGGTCAGCGGTGCAGTAGTCGACCGAGTCGTTGTAGTGGTCACCTGGGTATCAGCACTTGCGGCAAGAGAGCCAGTCAATGCGAAGCCCGCTAAGAAGGCATATACGAATGTATAACGGAAGGTTTGCGTGCGACGCATAATATTTTTCTCCATCTGATGTAGCTAGACATATGGTCGACTCAACTTGATTCGACCTTTATGTCTTCAGCAGGCAGAGACTGGTAGAACCGGAAGAAGTTCCACGATTCTCAACTGTTCCGCCACTTGATTACTTCGAAACGGCCAAACCTTCGACTATCTCTACATTTGGCAATTTTAAAAGTTGCTCGCACTTGAGCACAACTTTGGTTGAACGATTGCCACCACCCAAAACTAGCTCAACAGCACTAGCCATCACTGCAGCATCGACATATAGAGGAATATCAGGCAAACCAAAAGGAGTAACGCCACCGATTTGCATTCCAGTAAGTGCCATCGTCTGTTCAGGCGTGGCAAAAGAAACCTTCTTAGCACCAAGTAGCTTTGACACCGTTCTATTGACGTCTAATTTTGTAGTTGCCAGAACGATGCAACAGGCAAAGCGAATAGGCTCGACTTTGGTAGCAACAATTATGGCATTAGCAGACTGCTCTAGTTGAAAGCCATAGGTTTCGCAGAAGCGTGCTGTATCAGCAAAATCAGGGTGACATTCGAAAACTCTATACCGCAGTTCTTGAGACGCTAAAGCCTCAGCTACTCGGGGATGAAGCAAGCCACTTCGTTCAGTCAATTCCACCCAAGCTCTCTCCTCTCAATCGTCTATCACTCTTCTAGCAGGCAGATGGCCAGGTAGCCAAGCGTTAAAATCTCAAACCAAACCGATTATCATGCATCTATTTTGTTGGGAATAGTCGATAATTCTACTGGCTTTTTAAAGGATTCAAACTATGCAGCGCTGGTTGGCACTAGCCCTTTTACTCCTCACAATTCAGCCTGTTTACGCTGAAACTTGGGACGAGCACAACAAAAACGGCCTCGCCGCTCTCCATGATGGCAACTATACTGAAGCCGAAAAAGAGTTTGCGGCCTGCCGCAGGCAAGCCGAAAAAAGTGGTGCCCGTTACGGAAATTATGCCACCACGTTAATCAACCAAGGCTTGCTTTTCGACAAAAAAAACAATGCGACAGAGGCAGAGAAAAACTACAAAGAAGCTCTGTCGATCTACGAAAAATCATATGGTAAAGATGCCATTCAAGTTTCTAATGCGCTCAATGGTCTAGCTGACGTCTACCGACACCAGAAGCTATACACCGAGGCTGCCCCGCTCTACCTTAGGGCCAAGCAGATTAGAGAGAAAATTGCACCAGACCACCCCGATTATGCAGATACACTCAACGGCCTAGCCGATGTCTATCGCAAAACTGGCAAGAACAGTGATGCCGCGGTTCTATACACAAAAGTGTTTGATATTCGCAAGAAAGCTTTTGGCGGAAATCATCCAAAAACAGCTAAGGCTCTCGAAAATCTAGCCGGTGCATATACAGCTAGCGGCAAGATTGATATGGCTGAACCAGTCTATGAAAACCTCATAGCTACAAGAGAAAGCCTTAACGGATTAGAAGATCCCAAAGTTGCCCAAGCTCTAGAAGACCTGGCAGCAGCTCTAACAAAAAACGGTAAGTTCAAAAAGGCCGAGAGCCGATACAAAAAGGCCCTAGCAATTCGAGAAAAAAATGCAAAAGCCGACCCAGCAGCGCTATCCAACTGTCTCAATGGATATGCTCAACTCTTGCGCAAGACCGGACTCACTGATGAGGCAGCCAAGCTTGAAGCTCGGGCAAAGAAACCAGCTGGCAAATAAATTTCAACTGGGACCTTGCTCAAGGTAAGTTTTTAGCGCATTCAATCTCGTGCTTGTTACCCTTGCTCTTCTCTCCGCCGCATCTTTCTCTTTCTCTTGAACTATTGCCGATACACGATCGACGCCAAGAACAACGCTTGAGGCATTTCCTTTTGCAGAGCCAGAAACAGAGAGAGGTAAACGCTCTCCCAAACTCCGGCGAGTACATTGCTGACTAATAGCCCTTAGCCTGATGATTGAGCCCGACTCAAGGGGCGCATGTTCAGACTTCTTAAATCTATCTATACTTAATATCTGGCCAACAACTTTTTCATAGAACCTGCGACATAAAGACATTTGTAGCTCCTTGACGTCGAATACCTTCTCCAACATAACGGCAGAATTCGGGTCGGCCTATCCCCCATGTTGACTATGTTCAACTCCTTCAGGGTGATATTGAGTAGAATAGTCTGGTGATGGGTAGCAACAAGGAAGCGACGTATCCATGAGTCCGAGCGAAGAAACTCCATCAAAAGAGCAAACAAAAGCTCCTCGAAATCAGATTGCAATCATGTTGGTCGAAGATCACCTAATCACCCGTATGGGTTTGCGGTTTGCCCTTGAGCAGGTGGACGACCTTAAAGTTGTAGCAGAGGCAGCAGACGGCATTGATGCAGTCTCCACGGCCCTTCAAGTTAAGCCCAGTGTAATTCTTATGGATATCGGCTTACCCGGAATAAATGGCATTGATGCCGCCCAGCAAATCAAAGCCACTGACTCAAAAATTGGCATCATTATGCTCACTTCACATAGCCTAGACGAAGACATTATGGCTGCTCTCGCGGCCAACTGTGACGGCTATTGCCTCAAAGACGTGGCTGCAGACCAACTAGTTAACGCCATCAGATCAGTTCACAACGGCGGAATATGGCTAGACCCAGCAATTGCCAAACGAGTAATCAAAGCATTTGTCGAGCAAAAACCAGCAGCGGCCCTTGTCAACAACGGCACTCTCACTGAGCGTGAGTTAGAAGTATTGACTTTGGTCGTGGAAGGCTTGAGCAATCAAGAAATAGCCGATAGGCTCGTGCTCAGCACTGAAACCATAAAGACTCACATGCGTCACTTGATGGAAAAACTATCTGTTACAGATAGAACTCAAGCCGCTGTAAAAGCCTTACGCACAGGTCTAGTCTAAGAGCTTATAGGCAGCTTAACTGTAATAGTAGTGCCATCTTCTAAGGTGCTCTCACAAGTTATACGACCTTGGTGCAATTGCACAATTCTATGGCAGAGATAGAGACCCAGGCCAGTCTTCGCCACATAAGTTTTACCAGGCACCCCTTGCCAGAACTTAGACAGCATACTGGTCTTCACCTCATCAGGCATGGGTTTGCCAAAATTATGCACACGCACTGAGAGCTTAGAATCGGCTACCTCAGCCGAGATATCAATTATGGACGCGCTGTCACTATATCGGACAGCATTGTCCAACAAATTTATAAGCATCGCCTTTATGGCTTCTTCCTCACCTAAAATACGGCAACCAGGTGGAAGTTCATCAAATGAAGACCTAACCTGGCTCTTGCTATTCATAGAAAATTGGCTAACACAATCAACCAGTAGTTCTTTAGCATTGAGAATGCGCAGATCGAGATCGCGCCCCGCTTCGTAGCGATAAATTTCAAGTAAACGCTGAACAAGCAGAAGCTGGCTCTTGTTCGCTTCTTTCATCACATTAAGGGCCTCGCTCTGCACTGCACTTAACTGACCAAGGTGACCGCTAAGCAAACCGTTAAGTAAATTCTCCGTACCAATTAGAGGTACATTCAAATCGTGAGCCAGTGTTGCAATAAAGTCTTGGATAGCAGCCATTCTTAAGCTCTGCTCTTCGGAGCGCCGCCGCTGAATAGCATAACGGATGCTACGCACCAGTGATTCGTTGCCAACGTTTTGCTTCACCAGGTAGTCTTGAGCACCAAGGCTAACCGATTGCAGCCCCAGCAGTTCGTCATCACTTCCGGTCAGAATAATTATTGGGCAGCCATCAGCACACTCTCTAACAAGATTTAGAGACTCAATGCCGCGACTATCAGGCAAATTAAGGTCAAGCAAGACAACATCAGGTTTCTCTTCTTTCAAGAAGCGCTGTGCCTCAGCCATACTGCTAGCTCTCTGCACATCGAATTGTGGCTGTTTGCGAGAAGCAAGAAGTCTCTTTACGTACTCACAATAAAACTTATCGTCTTCAATCATGAAGACGTTTACTAGTTCTCGATTTTCGCTGATTAACATTGCTGTCCAGAACTAGGTGAGCCAATCAATCTAACAAGCCTTTTAGTTAATACCAGAACATTCATCATCATGATCAACATCATACCTCTTTAGGCAAGCACCGCATCCCCCCTACGGTTAGCAGCCGGGTGAACTGCACACCAGATGGGTGATGGCAAAATTGTGCCCTACCGGAGAAAATGAGATTTAGGGAAAGCAGCCATGAAAAGCAGGTATCAAAGGGCTCAACCATGACAGACAGTCAAATAGCAGCCACTCAGCTGAAAATACTAGTTGTTGATGATGATGCCTTCTTTCGTCAATTGCTCAATCGCATTCTCACAGCCGTCGGCTACCTAGTGATGGAAGCCCGCAGCGTAGCTGATGCCATTAGTGCCCTAGAGCAAGCGCCCGATTTAGCCATCATCAACTATCGTATGCCTGGCAACGACGGCGCTAGCTTTATCAAAGAGCTACGCGAAAAAAACTACAAGTTTCCCATTGTATTTTGTTCTGGCTCTGGTATAGACCAAAAGACTTTTGCTTCAATGCGCAATGTCTATCAAGTCGATTTGATTGTTCAGAAACCGATTCAAGCCGAAATGTTCGTGCACCAAATTGAACAGTTATTGTGTGCAAGGCAAAATCAGCAACAAGAGCATTCTGTTGCACCGATACAGGAGCCAATCTTGAACGAATACAATCAAACTCTTGATAAGTTTTTGCTTCAAGATCAACGGCCTTGCCAAAGTGAAGAAGCAGCGGCTCGAGCTGCTGCTGAAGAAGCAGCTCGAGCAATTAGAGAAACAGAACAAGCCATAGTTGAACTGAGCTGTATGTACCTATTTGAACTACCGAATGAACTTGATCAAATGACTATAGAGATCCAAGAAGCCGCCATTCAAAAGAATACCGATGCCTTAAGGCAAGCTACCAGCCGAGCCCACCAGATCAAAGGCACAGCGGGCTCACTAGGCTTTGAAACTCTCAGTAAAATTGGTGCAGCACTCGAAAAAAGATTGATCGCATTAGGTCAAGAAGAACTCAATGGTGCAGATTATATATGGGGAGAAATTTTTTCTTCATTAACACAGGCCAGGGTTTGGATTAAGGAGAAAGTCGAAGAACTTGACCCAGGCAAATCGATTGAGACGACAGTTACGGCGTTGCCATTGACAGCGTCAACAGTGGTTGAGTCAATAAACTTAGATCAAAACTCGAATAGTCAATCACAAGACCGTCTTTTGCCACCACGAGTATTAATAGTGGCAAGCGATCGCGAACTAATTTCCAGCCTAATCAACATCTTAGAAGAAGAGCGTCTAATGGTCACATCTTTAACCAGCAGTATGGAAGCCTTTTCTGTGCTAGATGATTTTCAACCTGAGCTAATATTGCTGCAAGCTACAATGCCAAGTGTTAGCGGCTTTGATATATGTCGCATGATTCGCTGCAACTCACGTTGGCAGACTATACCTATATTGATTCTAGCTGACATCGATTCGTGCACCGTAGAATCTAGGCAAAAAGTTTTTGAAGTCGGCGCCAGCGATTTCGTTCTTACCCCGCTGGCCCCTCTTGAACTAAAAGCAAAGCTCATATATTACTTGCCAATGATGCCAATTCAACATCAGTCTATGACCGTTTGACATAACAACGAGCACAGGGCCTATTTACTAACAGTCTTGTTCTCGTGATCTTGTACCATAGCAACAACAAAATGGAACTTATAGTGTGCTGGTCAGTCTACAGCTTCTACCTGTTAGTCTTTGTATTGCCACAAAATCAAAAGGAAAACCCATGTCGCCAAAGAATCTTTGCCTACCTCTTTTACTTTCTCTGATAACACTTGCTTCAACTCTTACAGTGGGTCAACCGGCCGCAGCGGCTCCGAGAACAACTACTACAACTACCACCACTAGAACTACCACAAAAAAGATACCAACCTGGGCCGCCAAGCTAAGAGTACCTTACCGCTCTTGGTTGCCAATCAACCAACCGAAAGAAGTATTACTTTGTGTACATGGCCTAGGCTTTAGCAGCGCTTCATTTGCCGACTTTGGTCGAAGCATGGCTGGTCACGGTTTTGCCGTTTATGCAGTAGATGTGCGTGGCTTTGGTCAATGGGCCAAGCGCAAGGGTCAAGACACCGTTGACTTTGAAGCTTGTTTGTTAGACATTGAGCAAGCGCTTAAGGCATTGCGCAAAGCTTACCCCGGCGTTCCAATATTTATGGTGGGTGAGTCTATGGGTGGCGCCATTGCCATGGCCACCACAGCTCGCCATCCAGAGCTTGTTGATGGCTTGGTTTCAGCAGTGCCATCAAGCGATCGCTATTATAAAATAGGCGGCGAGATTATTGTCGGCGCTCACTACCTAGAAGATCCAGACAAAAAAATCGATCCAGAAATCATCGATAAAATAAGCACAGATAAGAAGCTAAGAAAAGAGATGACTGCTGATTCAATGAACCGGCTAAAACTCTCACCCAAAGAACTAAAACAGTTTGAGACCTTTATGAAGAGCAATTTTGATAATGCCCATCTAATTGAGAAGCTACCAGTACTCATGCTGGCTGGCTTTAAAGATAGGCTGGTCAAGCCAGAAGGCACCATCGAACTATTCAATGCGCTGTCTACTCAAGACAAATTGCTGCTAATAATTGGTGGCGGCGAGCACCTATTGCTCGAAGAAGATCAATTGACAGATCAACTAGCCCAGCTGCTCAACGTCTGGATTACAGACGAAGGTAGAACATACAGAAGCAAGCGTCACTAAGCCTGACCAAAACTAACACTAAGTTATATTAGTTAGGACGAATGCTAATACGGAAAGGCGCAGCGGGTAGATTCTCGACATTAAAGAGAGTGGCTTTAGCTGCGTCTTTCCAATCGTAACGCACCTCAATGGGATTCAGCACCTGAGGGCAACTAACGAGAAGATCGGACTCGACTATTTTTGCATCAGCAGGAAAAGTGCGCCCTTTGGTATCAATCATTTCAAAGCCACTAGCCTGCCCAGACTTGAGATTTAGAACCAAACCAGCTTTGGCATTACTAAAATGCACCTTAATGGCAGAACCTTGACTGTCATAGCCTTCATAGAGAGGGCCAAAGGCAGTATTCTTCGCCTCAAACAGCTTAGTAAGAATGGCCTGACTGAGGCGATTGGGCAAGCCATCTAAATGATTCAAGCTATGATGATTAGCATAATCTGTGGTCACTATCATAGAGGTCGATCCAACAGCCAGAGCCGAGGCTTGGGCATCGCGCATATTGATCCACGAATTAGCAACGCCAACACAAGCCGGCAGAGAATTTATATCGAAAGTGCTTGAAGCGACACTACTGCTCGGCAACTGTACAAAGAAAAATGGAACATCTGGCTCTTGCGCCCAACGAGCCCGCCAATCTCTAATCATCATTGGCAGCAGTTTGCGATAGCTAACAGCTTGCCCCAGATCATGCAGGCCCTGATACCAACAAATAGCTTTCACGCCATAACCAACAAGTGGCGCCACCATACCGTTGTAGGCAACACAGGGCTTGGCAATACTGCTCAAAGTCGGCTTGTTACCAATAGATTTGGCATCAGAACTAGCATTAGTGCTTGATGCCTCAGGGGCCTTGAGACTAGGATCTAAAAGCGGTCGAAAGACCGGCATCTGCACTAGCCGATCTTTGGAGATCCAAGAAGCAATTGGAGTTTCGGGGCAAGAACAATCGATAATGCCCACCGGCACTTTCAAATTAGCCTGGAGGTTATGGCCAAGATTGTAGGCAAGAGCTGAGCAATCAGCCAATGAGGTCTTATCGCTATTATTGGCACCACTATTATTGCCAGCACTCACTTTCCAGCCACCGGCCAAGGTGCCAGCCGGACTGCTACTAACTCGCTTAGGTACAATGAAAAAACGCAGTTTATTATTGGCGCCTAGATTCTCACGAGGTGAAAGACTCTTAAGTGTGTCTAGTAGCTCACTCTGGCCAGCGCAGAGAAAAACTTCTCCGATTTGCACATCTTTGAAAACAACAAGATTCTCACCTTGAATCTTGAGCTCTTGCGCAGCTCCGGCTCTAGTCTCTTCTAGTACCACATGCCAATTGCCACTCTTATTGGCGATGCAACTGGCATGCTGATTGCCTAAAGTAACTTGCACCTTTTCGGCGGGCTTAGCAGTACCCCAGATTTTAATAGGCTGATCTTGCTGCAAAACCATGTGGTCGGAAAATATTCCAGGCAACTTTACTGCAGCAAAAGCTGGCTGACTCAAAAGTGCTAGCAGAACAGTGAACAGGACGATTCTCAAAAACAATTTCTTACCGATGGCCAAGAATTAAGTATCACAAGTATTTCAAGGTATCAGATAGGTTTATCCACAGGTGTGAAAATTGTCTCACTACCAAAATAATGCATTAGCAGGTTGAAAAGCAGTGTTCACTAGAGCAATTGGCCACTCGCCGAACCAAGTAACCTAGCAAAAGAATATAAACTGGCTAAGCAACATAAATATTCATCGCCTTCTCATGACAATCTAATTATGAACAATTTCACCCTAACGAGAAAAGGCCTAAGCTCAGCTCTAAATCTAGCTCTAATCTCAGTCCTATGCCTAGCCCAAAGTTACCCACTAGCAAATGCGGCCGAGAAGCAGAGTTCAGGAATGTCGCCAAGCGAACAAGTCTCTATTAACCAGCTGACAACACTAAGAAGAGCAGCCAATTTCAAGCAAATTGCCGTGCTCTTAAAGACAATAAAACCCCAAAACCACAGCCTGCACTACTGTATTGCCTTAACCGAGGCTGTCTCAAGCAAAGCCCATAACGTCAAAGCAATCATAGAGTTTCTTAACGCCGCCATTGCGGTCTACCCTAAAAGCGACCAGCTCTATTTGAGTCGGGCAGAGACCTGGCTAAAAGTGGACGAGAGCGAACTGGCTGAACCAGATATTAGACGAGCAATAGAGCTAAACCCACGTTCGGCAAAGGCTCATTCAGATTTGTGTGAGTTTTTGCGCAATCAACAAAAGTACAAAGAAGCTCTAAAAGAAGTGCAAGAGGCCATTGATTGTGGCGGCCCTAAAGATATACTCTACGATCAAAAAGCTGAGATTTTCATACAGCTGTTTGAGCTAAAGCAAGCAGAAAAAGCATTTAGAGAGGCGATCAAAAACTCTGATGGCACGAGGGCTTGGCTGCCCCGCCAGCATATGGCCAAAATGCTCTCTAGCAGTAAACGCTTTAGCGAAGCCCTAGCTGAATTCAAATCACTAGCAGGGCCAAATCCCAAGCCAGAGTATAAAATCGACATAGCCACCTGTTTGGTCGGTTTAGAAAAGTACAAAGAAGCCCTAATTGCACTCAATGGCGAATTTCCTGAAGAGCTTAGTTTATCCAGTCATAGGCTGAAGAAGCAGTGCTTCCTTGGCCTCAAAGATTCAGCCCGAGCCAAACAAGAAGATCAGATTATTGCCAAGCTCAGTGCCGATTTCTAACATCTTTGCTATAGTGAGACCATGAAAAAGCGACTTATATTTCTCGGACTGATCGGTGCAGCGGTTGCTGCCGGTATTGCTCAAAATGAAGCGGTCTCTAAAACAGAGCAGCCGAAGTTCCACGTGTTAGAAAGTCATGGCCCCATCGAAATTAGACAATACGACCCAACGGTTGTAGCCGAAGTAGAAATAGCTGGAGACCAGAAAGAAGCCCTTGAGGCTGGTTTTCGCGTGCTCGCTGGCTATATCTTTGGCAAAAATCAGTCGAATCAAACCTATACCACGCAAAAAATTGCCATGACCGCCCCTGTCTCACAGCAAAAAAGCGAAAAAATTGCTATGACAGCCCCTGTTACAGCCGAAGCCCACGGCAGTATCTGGAAAATTCGCTTCACCATGCCAGCACAATACAGCCTAGCCACACTGCCCAAGCCCAAAGATGAGCGCATTCACTTGATGGAAGTAGCAGGAGAAACAGTGGCTGCCATTCGTTTTTCTGGCCTAGCCAGTCAAAAGGACATGGAAAAGAAGGCGGAAGAACTAGAGACATTTTTGATAAAGAACAACAAGAAAAGCCTTGGCGAGCCAGTGCACGCCTATTACAATCCACCGTGGACCTTGCCCTTCTTGCGCCGTAACGAAGTGCTGATCAAGCTTTCTGTCTAGACTCAAAAATCTAGTTTAAGAATTCTAGCGCAAAGGGGCAAAAAAGCTTTCATGCTCGCCGGAAGTTCGATCCTCAACTGAAACAGTTATTGGTTTCATACTGGAGATCAAATTACGTTCAACGGCTGGCAAAAATTGACCTTTCAAAATATCAATTGCATTCAACTTTGACCTTCGCCAGGCTAAAATGCCTTTGGCAGTTACTCCAGTGTTGCGCAAATCTATAGATTTCAACTTTGGCAAAGTCCGTAACAAAGCTAAACCTTTATCCGTTAATTTCGGATTGTCTGAAATTTCTAGATGTACCAAGTTACTCATTTTGGCCAGATTTTCCGCCAATTTATCATCAAGACCAGTACGAGCCAGATTAAGACACTCCAGCTGACGAAGTTGAGCTACACGACCCAAGGCTTCAGGCTTAATCTTGTTGCAACCCAAATAGAGCTTACGCAAAGTTGTGACTTTAAGTAGACTAGTCAAATTGGAACCTTGAATAGCAGTGCTACTGCATACCAAAGTGCGCAAATACTTGAGATTACTCAGAGCGAGTATTGAGGCATCGGTAATTTCAGTATCACTCAAGTCAACAAGCTTTAAGTCAGCCAAACAAGGGAGCTTGCTCATAGCCACAATCGTGCGGTCATCGACGCCTGTGCCATGAAAATCTAGAGCTGCAATTACCCGCGGTGGCAGTAGTGAAAAAGCTCTTTCATTACCTTGAATATTATCAAAGAACGAAATCATCAATACCTTATTAGCTGGCACTGTCTGCTTGCCTAGTGCTTGACCTAGTGTTCGCCCCCGCGGATGCTTGTTCAACCCGTCGAAATCTGCTGGCAACAGAGTGAGCCTGCCCAATGACTCTTTTGTAGCAAAAACGATGTGTTGCTCTGGACTAGAAGAAACTTCCTCCGGAGAAAACAACAAGAAAACAAGAGCCAATAAAGCGGCCAGGGCGATTGAATAAGATCGCAAAAATTGCATTTCAGCTCCACCGAGAAGAAGACACCGTTCTCAACTCTATTTTAACTGATAGAATCTTGCCACCACCAACAAGCCCTATGTCACCAGCAATACCAAAGAGGTTTGACCTAATCGCCCAAATCTCCCTTTAGCCCCAAGATAAATTTGAGTACGCCCCTAATAAGTCATAAACTCAGGACTACCTAACAGAAGGGCTGTTTTATATGGCTCAGCAGATTTAGCGATAACTGCACTAGTGCTATCAGAAAGCGAGCCACCATTTACAGTGCGCAGCACTTGATCATAAGCTTGAACATTAGCAGCGGCACCAAGAGCAGTGGCAAAGCTTATGCGCTTCAAGAGGGCATCGGAGTTAAGCCAGGCTTCTTTTGTATTCTTATAGCCATCAGGAGTAAGGCAACCATAAAGGGGTTGGCCTTGGAGCTTCAAGAACGAATAGATAGGCTCGTAGCGTGGGGGGCGGCCACCACTGGCACGCAACGACGAAACGGCATAGCGTAAGGGACTTTTATATTTATTGTTTTGATACTGTGTATCAAAGAACTCACTACTTTCAAATAAGGTTGTAAGGACAGCTTTGATATCACCATTGCTCTCACTAAAGCGCTTGGCCATTCTATCCACCAGAGCCTTTGGCGGCTTGTCCGCAACAAAATACTGAGCCAGTGCAAAACTTATGTGATGGGCCGTGGACGGATGTCGAGCAAGCAGATCCAGAGCCTCCTCAATTTCGCCAGCACCTCTAGCTGTGATTTTATGACCAAGAACTACTTTCTCGCCCTGGTCGTGGCGACCGGGATAAAACTGCCCCCAATATCCTCTGCTCGGAAGAGAAAGACCAGTTAAGACACGAGCTAGTTCATTCACATCTTTTTGGGTGTAGCCACCATCAACACCGAGAGTATGAAGCTCCATCAGCTCGCGGGCATAATTTTCATTGAGACCGCCTTTCTTCATAGCCCGGCCGTTCACACCATTTGGATTATTTAGACTTGCAGCAGAACCAGGAGGGTACCCCATCGGGCTTCCTGGCGCTGCGTTTTGCCAGTTGTCTAAATAGAAAAGCATGGCTGGGTGATAGCAGGTGGCTCCGAGAATATCGCGGAAACGCCCTAGTGCATTGGGCCGAATTGCTTGCTCTTCGTAGGCGCCAATCAAGACATGGTCAAGGCCTTTATTGATACTGACATTGAAGTGGTTGTACCAAAAATCAACCATCACTTCTTGTAGCTGCCGCTCACTATCAAGCGCTCGCACCAACCTAGTCTTATATACTTGATCGGCTATTACCTTAATCTCTTTCAGCTTCTGCATCTGCTCTTGTTTGGCTGCAGCAGCGTCTTTTTCTGACTGACCAGATTGCTCATTGAAGCCAACGCCTTTATTGCCAGCAGCCTTGCTTGCTGCATTTTTTTGAGCGAGCTTTAAGCGAAACTCTTTGATTAAATCTGCCGATTTTCGGTGAATGATCTCAGCCGAGGCTACTTGAACGTCAACTGCTGGGTTCTCGGCAATAGATCGAGGGTTTAACTGACTAGAAACATAGGCTTTCACCCCCATAGCCTTGACCCTATCGAAATCGCCTGGTTTAGCTCCAAATGTTAGCCTGTTTAGAACCTGAACGACTCGCTGGTCAGAGTTCATCGGCTTTGAATCTAGAGTCGCAGACTGAGCCTGAGCCTTAGCCTCAGTCTTGGCCCGAGCTGGAGACGCAGCCAGAGCCCAATATGCAGGTCCAATTGCCGCAAAAGGCAGCACTAGCAGTAGCACAAGTAGCACTAAAAGCAGCACTGGATTTACCGCTAGAAATGGCCCCAAAAGCAGATGCACTGTACGAACGGCAGGTCGCTTCATCTCATTTGCCCCTTCAGTATCAAAAATTAGACGCTTCTTTGTATAACGTCAGCTTTCTCAAAAAAGTTCAATTGACAACCTTAATTTTGTTACTCAGCTTGAACCTTCGAGCAGTCAAGATTTACTGGCGAGTCAGGCATGCTAACGTCAACTTTGAGTAGAAGATCTTATCTATTGGCTATGCAAAACATAAATGGAGGCCGCGTGAAGAACATCGGCATTATCACATCTGGCGGAGACTGCGGCGGGCTTAACGGCGTCATTAAAGGTGCAGCCCTAAGCGCCCTTAATAAAGGAATGACTGCCTGGATTATTCCCAATGGATACGCCGGCCTATACAACTTAGTCGATATTAAATCATTAACCGAACTGACCCGCGAAAGAATCGCCGCCATAGATGTCTTTATGGCTGGCAGCGAAGCGGGCAATTCCAGAGTCAAAGTTTCAAAAATAAAAGACGACAAAAAATACGACCGCATCAAAGACGGTCTAAAAAAATTCAACCTTGACGCCCTGGTAATTGCTGGAGGCGATGATACTGGCAGCGTTGTAGTTGACCTTTCGGCCCAAGGCATTGCCTGCGTGCATGCCCCTAAGACCATGGACCTCGACCTCATGCCCTACAGCGTAGGCGGCGATTCTACTATCAACCGCATTGCTGAGCAAGTACGCGATTTGCACACAACGGGCCGCACCCACAACCGAATTATCGTAATGGAAGTATTTGGCCGCTATGCGGGCCACACAGCTTTCAGAGGTGGTGTAGCAGCCGACGCTGATGCCATTCTTATTCCTGAAATTCCCGTTGATTTTGACGTGCTTTATAAACACGTTAAAGCACTATTCATCAAACGCATCGAAGAAAGTGATGTGTTTGCTGGCACAGTGATGATTGTAGTAGCAGAAGGTTTGCGCGATTCCTCTGGCAATGAACTAGTCGACATGAACTCTCAGCCAGACTCCTTTGGCCACCGCAAACTAATTGGTGCTGGTACTTATGTCGTCAAACAATTGCAAGACCGCATTAAAGCCGACCCAGAAATAAAAGAATTCATGAAGCGCACCGGGCAATTTGTAGAAGGGGTCTATGAAATCCCAGAAGTTCGCGATCTTAGACCAGGTCACTTAGTTAGATGTGGTTTTGCCACGCCAGTTGATGCTAATTTTGGCTTAGAAGTTGGTGCCGCAGCTGTTGAACTAATCTCTCTAGGCACCTTTGGCGTCACTGTGGTGTCGTACCAAGACGGCAAAATCGAATACATGGATGTAGCAGACGCCATCAAACAGCGCTTCGTCAGCCCAGAAGACGTTGCCCTCTATGAAAGTCTTGGCACTTCTTTTGGCCGCCTACCGGTCAAGGCAAACGTAGAAACAGTCAAAGTTAGTGGTCGACCCAGCCGAGTCTATTAAGCAGCTCCCTTTGAACTGACTTAAAACTATGAGCTACAACGGCATCATCGCCAACTTAGATATTGCCGAAATTAATGAAAGGGCAGCTTCCAGTGCGGTACCTTCCCTCGCTGGGCTGCGCTTTGCCGTTAAAGACCTCTTTGCCATTGCCGGACGCACCACAGGATTTGGCAACCCTGTCTGGCTCCAGACCCACCAGCCCGAAAGCGTGCATGCCGAAGTAGTGAGCCAGCTGCTCAAAGCTCAAGCCAAACTTGTGGCCGTTACCTGTACTGATGAAATGGCCTTCAGCATGGATGGCATCAATATTCACTATGGCACCCCAATCAATAGTCAACTACCTGACTGCATTCCTGGCGGCTCCTCTAGTGGTTCTGCATCAGTGGTGGCAGCTGGAATGGTTGATTTTGCCTTAGGCACAGACACTGCCGGGTCAATTCGCGTTCCTGCTAGTTACTGCGGTATCTGGGGGCTGAGACCGACCTATGGTGCCGTTTCAAGCATTGGTGTGCTACCACTAGGGCCCTCATTTGACACAGTCGGAATTCTTGCACCAAGCCATCAAATCTTAGCTACAGTAGCGAAGGTGCTTCTAAACGAAGCTAACGCTGGAGCTAACAGCAATTCCAACAAGCAAATCAAAAAACTCTTGGTTTGTGATGATCTACTTGCTTTACTTGAGCCCAGCCTGGCACCAGATATAGTGGCGGCAATAACAAAAGCTGGCGCTTGTTTTGAGGCAATCGAACACATCAAAATAAGTGATAGCCTAGAGCTGAATAACCTTGTGGGAATATTTAATGCTATTCGCGCCTATGAAGCATGGCAGTGCCATGGCCAATGGCTAGAAAGTAAAAATCCCAATTTAGCCCCGGCGATTAGGGAGCGCTTCTTTAATTGTAAGGATGCCACCGAAGATGAAGCCACAAAAGCACGCGCTGAACAACAAAAATTGCGCCAAAAGCTAGAAGACTTATTGGTCGATGATAGCGCTCTATGCTTCCCCACCACCTTCAATTTACCTCCTTCAAAACTAGCATCCGCAGAGCTTCTGCAGCAAAACAAAACAGTCAATATGTCGCTCTGCGCCATGGCCACGCTCAGCGGATTTCCCCAAATTTCAATACCAATTCCTCTAAGCAATCGCAAGCCAATTGTAAAGACAGGACTGTCTCTGTTAGCCAATTCTGGAATGGATCTGCCAATTATTAATGCCGCGGCAGCTTTCGAATAATATATTATAAGAAGCAGGAGAGCTAGAGAAAAAGCTTGTAAAAGTAGAGAAGATAACCACTTGTGATTAAGCCAGCAAATTTGCTTGTCAATTTCATGCGCTCAAACCAACGCAGTCGAAAGACTAAGCGGCAACGCCTTGGTTCAGCGATTGCTGAATTCGGGCCAGCCCTCTTTTTCATCTTTCTCTTTGCCGTCTTTCCTGTAATTGATATCATTGCCCTCAGCTTCAATTACACAGCCTGTGCTTCGCTAAATGACATTCAACTGCGCGAAGCGGTGAAGCTACCCAAAAGTATTGCGACCAATCCAAAGGGACCAGTCCTAGGTAGTATTCCTGACCGCTGGATGGCGACAGTTCTAGGCGGGGCGTCGGGGTTGGTAGAACGTCCTTCAACTAACGTCGATTATGACCCCAGTTCGGGGAATATGTATGTACAGGTGTCGACTACGGTAACTGTGCGTCCCTTGCTCAATATCCCTTTCTTCTTCAAAGTACCAGGGATAGGCGCACCGGCCACATTCACAGTCTCAAGTAGTCGACTAATTGAAAATCCCATATTCGCCGCGCAATAAGCACTATGCCATCGAGAAAAAGCTACAAGAAATCAAGAAAACCCAGCGCTCAGACATTAATTGAAGCGATGATGGGTTTTATTGTCTTGATTCCCATCGCACTCTTTGCTGTAGACGTTGTGGCATTGATGAGCACAGCCCAAACCAACGAGCAATGGGCCGAGACTGCCGCGCGTGCGGCCGGCTCTTGCAGCTGCGAAAGCATGGCCCAGACAGCCGTGAAGAACTCACTAAAGCGCTTTGTCCCTTCCAGCATAATTCGCTCAGTAGAGTTAGAAAAAATCACCTTTGACCAGATCAACGGTCAGGTTACCGTGGCCACAGTGATGCAAATTAATGTGCCCATACCTCTACCCTGGATGAACCAATTTGAGTTCAGAGCCAGCGCTATCCAGCCGCTACTTGGTACACCGGCTGCGCAATAGCCACTGAGAGTAAAAATGTCGCTAAATTTCACGCTATCTAGCAAGCACTCTAAAAATCGAAAGAAAAGGCGCAGTGAGACAGCGGCCTCGCTCATTCTAGTAATTGCCTGTGGCTTTGGCTTAATGGCCCTGATTTATGGTCTATTCTCACTAGCAATGTTCTTAGGAGGCTCTAGACAGGTACGCAACGCTGCCGATGCAGGCGCTCTCAACGTCTCAAGAAAAATGATGGACATCCGCGTGCCCACCGACCCGAAATATGCCGATGTCGCTGACACCAACGGCAAAGTAGGTATGAGCAATGTCAACCGCCTCTGGGGCAAAGCTTATTTGATTAATGCCAATCTAGAAGAAATGCAAAAAAGCGGCCAGGCTGGCCCCAAAGCCACAGGCAACGGTGATGCGGCTTATCAAATTGCTCAAACAGTAAACGACAATCTCTACAGCGAACTAGCCAGTAGCAAAACCCAAGATCTATTTTTCAATCAAATGGCCGGACGCCGCACTGCCAACATGATTAACCCTGGCATGGGCATCGATAAAAATAGGCAAAACACCTGCCCTATCGCCATGGTCGACAGAGGTGACGAGAGCAATTTGGTAATGACACCAGGGCAAATACCCGCTGGCATAACAGTGGGCAAAGTAGACAAAGGCTCGAAGAGCTACATGCAAGGCTACGTGCCAATGACAGCCAACAATAAAAAATTTACTTTCACTTCCTTTCACGAAGGTGAGCAGCCCCACCTAATTTCAGACTCAGTGTTTGATCCAAACCGTGCCGATATAGCGCCAATTGAAGGCAGTGCCACTGTAATACCAAATGCCTTTCGCCAATCGGCCTTAGCCAGCAATGGCAGCCTAGACTCGACAGCGACTGCCAGCGCCGTAGCCAACCCCATTCGCAGCTACAGCATGACCATCCCGCAGTCTTACGTCACAATACACGTCTTAAATATGTCAAATTGGTTTGTGGACGGCAAAAAGATCAGGTCAATTGGCTATGAAACTAAAGCAGACCAAACAATTCACGGCTTAGTTGACCATCAAACACCCACACGGGTAATCAATTGTTTCGGCAAGCTTGGTGGTGAATATGCCAGCGGCCACAATATTATGGCCATTATTAAGGCTTTAAAGGCCGATTATGAACCTGCCATGAAAAAGCTATTGCAACGCATTCAAGGTATGGATCCAAGCTTTACCATGGCGAAATTGACCAAAATGCTCGAGAATCAAAACTACGACAAAAACGTTAGCCGCTATTATATTTTTGCCAAAGATGACAGCGCAGACCACACTGACCCACAAATTCAGATTCAAGCAGATACCGGTAGCCTACCCACCTGGATTGACGTCAAGAACTGGCAGGAAGATTTTGACGGCACTCCCAAAGATCTAGTAACAGAGCCAACCACAACCGATCAGTATGCCAATGCTTGGCAGAGCCCACCGGGTACACCGCAGCCAACAGCCAAAAACTCTGGTGTAATGATTTGGCAGCCCGGCTCAGGCTACACTAAAGCTGTAGGTAACCTATTTATTTCTAGAACTACCAATCTCAATTTTTCCAGTAAGCCATGAACTCGCAATGAAAATTACTGCCCCCAAAAATGCTATTAGAGCTGCTAGACAAGCGGCTAAGAAAGAGGCCCGCAAGAAGCCCAAGACCGTAGCTTTGTCCGTAGCTTTGTCCGTAGCCTTGGCACTGCTGCTAACAGCTCACTTTAGCCCCGCCCAAGCCGAGAACCCCGCCATGACCGAGGGGGTTGAAGCCTTCAAAGATGGGGATTTTAAGCTTGCCGAGTCGCGCTTAGGTTGCGCCCAAGCGGCTGAGTTCAGCAATCCCGTTTTTCATTACTATTTAGCCAATACTTACATTAAGCTCAACAAAAAAGAGCTCGCCATTCAAGAATATCGTATTGCCTTTGCCCTAGCGCCAGAAAAAGAAGTGGGCAAACTATCTAAGCAGGCACTGATTTCACTCGGCCTAGAGTCAGAAGAGAAGAAAGCAGCAAAAGTTGACCTACCAAAGGTTAAGGAACCGCCCAAAGATTTAGTATTAGAGCACGCTAAGAGCTCACTGCAGCAGCAAGCTGAAAACGCCAAGAACTTTACCCGTTCAAAAGGCGAGCGCGATGCCATGGAAGCGGCTCGGGTGCAGAGTGAGGCCATAGCAAAAGCGCAAAAAGAGCTAGAAGAAAACATTGCCAAAGGTAAAGGCAGCAAAGATTCGCTCAAACAGCTGCAACAGCTCAAACAATATTATGACTCACAGCGCACGTCCTTAGAGCGAGGCAATAGCCGAGCCCAAGAAATTCAGAAGAGTGCCGACAACTTGCAGACCCTTTTAGACGAGAAGAAGCCCATCGGCACAAGAAAGCTCAGCCCTGTGGGCACCAACCTCTATGTTCGCAACTATGCAGACGCTTATGCCACCCCGCCAGCCACAGCAAGCCCTACAGAAAGCTCTAAATCAAGCGCAACGCAGCATTCCAACACAACTAGTCTGCAAACCAGCGGCAAGCTAATTCCCCCTAGCAAAAATTAGCCATTTAAGCTGTCTTTCTGAACTAGTCCGTTAAACTAATCCGTTAAACTAATCCGTCAAACTAGACATTTTAGTCCACTTATTTCTTATTACAGACTATTGAGTAAGAATCTGCGAGCCAGCGGGTTTCTGAGGCCTACCTGGCTGTTTTCGTAGCCTCACATAGCAGTTTAATCTGAACTTTCTCTTGGGGCTGATTCAGCTCGACCAAAGCACGGTAGAACTCTTAAAGAGGAAGGAAGGAGCGGGATGGCCGATAGATATATCAAATGAATGCTTTCGATGACCCTATCGAAGAAACTCAAGCGAGTCTCTCTATAGCGCAGGGAGCGTTTAGCCAATGGCAAGCAGGTGAAATTGAACCTGTCATTGCTTTGCAACGTATTAGCCAAGCAGCCGGCCAACTAGAGGTAACCAGAGCAATCTGGATGGAAACAGCCCGGCAGGGTGTTTCACGCCTTTCCACTCGGACCGAACGCGAACTTCTCAACTTTTGCGAACTGGTCAAAGGCATAGACAATCAAAAAGACTACGGCGTAAGCCTGCTAGAACATGTACTTAGAGACGCCTTATCATCACTAGAATCTGGCCTGGCTTTGAGCAACGGCCACGACGGCGAAGAAACTGTTAGTTCTGTTTTAGATTCATGTACCATCGTGCTGGCGATTAAGTCAGCTTTACTTGAAACTCTCTCGCTCAAAGCTACAATTGAAGCCAATGGGCAGCTAACTTCTCAAGTAGAAGAGTTAAAGAAGCGTCATGCCGTTGTGACAAGCCTGCAAGAGCGCCTGCAAGCAGCCGTGAGCGAGGAAATGAGCGACAGTTAGCGCCGCAAGCTGGCGTAAAAATAAGCGGGAAATAATAGCAAGTCGTAAAACTTGCTCAAGCATTGGAAGCAACCACAGTAAATATGTCATTCAAACCCGCAATTACTAAATTCGCCGATCTCAACAACACTGATCAAGAGTTAGTAAGGGCCGCCTGGGTAGCGGCGAAAGCAGCCCACGCTCCCTACTCTAGGTTCTATGTCGGCTCAACAATCGAAGCGCAAAATGCTGACGGAGTAGTTCGCCACTTCTCTGGCTGCAACATCGAAAATGCAAGCTATGGTGGCGCGATATGCGCCGAGCGCACAGCTGCGGTCAAAGCCGTTTCAGAGGGATTTACAAAATTTCTGCGTATCTCCATTGTTTGTGCCACCAAACCCGGAGGTTCTCCCTGCGGCATATGCCGACAATTTCTAAGAGAATTTGGAGGGCTAGACCTAATTTTACTCTCTATTCAAAATGAGGCGAACGATGTCTGCATCTGGCGATTAGACGACCTACTGCCTGACTCTTTCGGACCTGAAGCACTAGATTTTTAAACCCTAGCTAGAAACAGAGGAAAACCCATGGCCGTCCGTAAGAAAAGTAATCTCAACAAATTTTTTCAACTGCGCGTAAATTTGCAAGATGCACCTTTACCGATCTGGCGGCGACTCTTGGTCAATGGCGACATAACTCTAGATCAACTGCATGAGATTTTGCAACTTTCAATGGGGTGGTCAGGCTATCACATTCATCACTTTCACTTCGGCAACACCATATATGGTGATTTAGTCGATGCCAAAAACAAAAAAATCAAAGACCAGTCTTCGATTAAACTGAGCGACATTTTGACAGAAGAAGGTGACGTTTTTGTTTACGAATACGATTTAGCAGACTCCTGGCAGCACGAGATTAAAGTTGAACGTGTTGTCGAACTAGATGGCGGGCCCGCGCTGGCAAGATGCATCATGGGCAAGCGCGCCTGTCCCCCAGAAGACGTAGGCGGCACTGAAGGATATCGCCGCTTTTTAGAAGTAGTGGAAGATCCTGAAAATCCTGAAATAGAAGAAAAATTGACATGGGTTGGTTGCGACTTTGACGCCAACAGCTTTGATGCTCGCTTAGTCAATCTACAGCTATCATTGATGGAAGCCAATCTTAGTGGGGCCATGGCTTCAATTTTCTAATACTCTCAAATCAGTTACTTATTTGCTTGATTGCAAGATACGAATTAAGTCATAGCGACGTACATCCATATCAATCGGAGTGGCGCAGAGACAATAATATTCAACCTTGTTGTTGGCAGAATTACTAATAGACTCACTTTCTGACTTAATTGCTGGTTTACTAGGTAACTTAAGCACCGTGATTCCACTCATAGCCACAGTGCTATTAGGATCGTTTTTACTTACTAGATCATAGCTAAACTCAAGAGCTAGAGCAGAAGGAGCATAGCGGCTGTAATCTTGAGCCCCCAGCACTTTGAAATTCGGCAACAATTTTTGGGATTGAGTTTTTGTAACGAGGTCAAGCATAAGGCTTTTTAGATCTCGGCCATTACTATCAATTTGACTTATTGTTAGAGTAGTCGCCCCAGCCGGCTCTGCCAACGTGTAGAGAGCTGATGTGGCATTGACTACAGGCTGACCAAAGCGAGTGGGCACCACAAGCCCAGGTGCCAGGGGCAGATTGGCTTGTACCATAGCTGCTTGCGGCAACTTTACTGAGGCGCTATAAATCAACCAGGCCATTAGTAATGCTGCAACGACATTGAGTTCAAAGAAAGAGAGAACCAATTTCTCTCCTTCTTTTGAATATTCTTCAATGGATCTAACAGCCAGAATAAGTAAATAAGCGAAGATTACCGCAGCAAATATGGCACCAATCTCTAGCATCCCCGTAGAGCGCAACCACACTTCTTGCCCCGGCCAGACCCAGCTAACAGAGAAACTCACAGCAAAAGCTAAAACAAAGGCCAACAGCCATTTCCCGATTGAAAGCCTTGCAGTTCCTGTCTCAGCTCCTCCAACTATTAGGGCGAACAACAATGCCGCTATGCCAGCCGAAAGATAGAGGGCCACGAGATGATAGTCGAAAAACAGACTAGTATGAAATGGTGCCACCAGAATACGCAGATGATCAGGCAATGGTAAGTCAACAGTGGTTTTGGAAAATGAGGCAAAGCCACTTGCAAAGGCCAAGCAAGCAAATATCACTGCGGCTCTACTGCTTGTTTTCTCGCTGTTCTTGTTTGTATTTCTATTTGAATTTGAAGAACTACTCAAGCTCTTTTGATAGTTCACCACCAGAGCGACAAAGGCCAGTGCTGCCACAAAAGCTGCCGAGCGCAAGCCAATAGAAAGCAGCGAAAGCTCCGGTTCTTGGGCGGCAATAAAGCCTTTGTTGGTAAATGTGGCAATTTCGTCCTGCCAAACGGCATTCAGTCCAGATAAGCTCCAACCACCTAGAGCCAGCTTATCGAGAATATTTAGAGGATAGGTCAAAAGAGCACCGGCACAAAATATTCGAAAAATTTCGCCAACCTTCAAAGGCAATTGCTGAAAGCGCCGACTAGCAAAAACGTAAAGAAAATAGGGCAAGCCAACATCAATAATTCCTCTGAACATATAGAGGAAAATTTCATTCATCACCCCATAATCTTTGATGGCACAGCGTGCATGAATCTCTAACAAGGCAAAGAGGACAATGCTACCAAAAATAGCAAGGCGACCAATCGAAGGGAAAGTCTTAGAGGTCTGTAGACTCATTTCAAGCCCGACAGTATGAAAGAGCCAAAGCAGCCACATCGAAAATGCCGTTAGCAAAATCACTGAGTGAGCAGCCGAGCGGCCGAACGAAAGCCACTGAAACATATACTCAGTAACAGCAAACCATGAAAGAGCAGAGAAGTAGAGGAGGCTGCTAGCGCTATCAGCCTGCAAGCGCTTCTTGGCATAAAGCCAGACAAGGGCAATTAAATCAAAGAGGAAAAACCATTTAAGTACAGCGGCTGAAAATGAATTGATAGGCTCGCTCCAATACCACTTGGTGCCTACATAAAATGGCACGGAAATGCCGCTGAGAAATTCGTAGGGCAAAGACCAATTGACCAAATCATTGCGCCACATCAAAGCGCTGGAAGCGACAATCAGGAGCACGACTACCGGCAAATAAAAGGAGCTAGGCACAGCCTCCTTAATCGACTTTGTAAGCACTTTGGTATTCTTGATTAACTTAAAGACAATACCAATGCCAATGAAATACCAAACGGGCCAGAGATAGCCGTTCCAAAGACTCATCTCAGACAAGAGCTGACCAGAGAATGCAGAAGCCCCACCGCGGCAAATCAAAGTAATGAGAAAAACTAGTGTAATTGAACTGAGAACCCTGGCACTACTAGAAATAGAAAGCGGCTGGCGCAACAGAGAAGTTAATCTTACGGCAGCACCATTTTTTCTATTGGGCCTCAAATAGCGACCACTTGGCCCCCGGCAAAAAGTAGTTATGCTCAATGCCAAAAGGCCGCCAATCACCATTCCAGATTCGAGCACTAAGGGTTTAAAAAACGGCTGCAATGGTGTCAGAGCAAGAAGATATACACCGGCTGGGGCTCCGACCGCTAAAGCCACCAGAGCAGATATCAACCGATCAAAGCCACCAGGTTTCTTGAGGCTGGATTCACTAAAACTCAGTGCCAGAAATACGGCTAAAGGCAAAAGAGCATTGGTGTATGAACGGGGGATAAATAAAGCAGTAGCACCCAAAAGAGTAATGTAGATAACCGCAATAAAGCAAAAGAAAATGCGATTGCAAACCGCAGAGCCAGCCAGAATACAACCCCAAGCAAGAGCAGCCGCAAGCAACCACAGATAAACCGACCAAACTGGCGCACTACCTGTAGCACCAGCCAAAGTTGTCAAATCGACAGCGGGCTTAGTTACAAGCGATAGCATAGGCAAGAGAACAGTCAAAGCCACTGTAGCTAGAAATAGCGGTCGCAATATTGTCAAACTACCCTGAGGCAGACGCTCTAATACAAGCCTGTCTTGAGCATAGTCTTTCCAGTAGAAGCGGCGAATAGCTGGAGTGGCAGCCTTGACTACGGTCGACTGCTGAAACTTCTCGATCTGCCCTTGAATCTTTGTCGCCGAACTAGCTCGCGCCTGGATTACTCTAGCGGCACGAATAAACGGTGCCAAGAGCCAATCGATTATGGTGCCAAGCACGGGAAAGAGGCCGATGACAAAATTCCCGAACTTACGCAACGAAGCAATCATGCTTAGTAAGTTCATAGAGTAGATTTTGAAATTCTTGACTAGTATTTGTCAACAGATAGAAAAGACATAACTTATGAGCACTTTCTCAAGCGTTCCAATTGGCTTTGTATTTGCTAGGATCAAACAAATCCAAGAGAAATCAAGATGTCGCAGCCAAAAGTCCTTAAAATACAGCTTAAATACAAAGCCTTCAGCAAAGCCTGTAACCTCGCACTCAGCCTCGCTCTAACCATCGTTCCGTTTATGGCTCTAAGCCAGCAGGCAGCCAGACCTCAAGCGACACTATGGCTGAGCTATGAAGAAGGTGGGCAGAAAGCCCTAAAGGCAGCTCGCTATGCTGAAGCCGAAAGACTCTTTAGTGAGGCGGTTGAGGCCGCCCGCGGCATTAAAGACAAAGGTGCTCGTCTAGGGCAAAGTTTAATCAACTTAGCTAGTTGCTTCACAGAAGAGGGCAACTACAAAAAAGCCGAAGAAATGTTTAAGCAAGCGATAGTATTGCTCGAAGAAAATAAGGGCGGCCAGAGCATCAATATGGCTCTGCTCTTAAATAACTTAGCCAGCATGTATGAAAAACAAGGTCGCTTCAGTGAAGCTGAACAATTTTATCGCCGTGCTATTTCTATGGGAGAAAAAGCTGTCGGTAGCAAGCAAGTAGGTCTCGCTCTGGGATGGAACAACCTAGCTCAGCTTTTGATTACCTTTGGCCGCTTTGAAGAAGCAGAGAAAGTGATCAAGCATTGTGACTCACTTTTCAACAATGACAAAAAAAAGAGCGACCTCAATTATGCCGTTTTGCTTTTCAATAAAGGCTACATAGAAGAAGCACGAGGTCACTTCAAAGAAGCCGAGGCTTACTACCATCAAGAACAAGCTGTGATGGAAAAAGTCTTGGGCAACAAAGCGCCACTCTACGGCAAAGGTATGCAAGGTCTAGCCCTGCTCTATGTCAAACAAGGAAAGTACAAAGAAGCAGAAGCTTCAGCTAAGCAAGCCTACGAAATCATGAAGCTCACATACAGTACCGAGCACCCAGACATGGCCACCGCTTTAGAAACTTTGGCTTCTGTAAATCTGGCGGTGGGACTCTATCAAGAAGCAGAACCACAGTGCAAGAAAGCGTTAGAGATTCGGCAGAAGGCATTCGGCCAAGACAGCGCCTTATTGAGCTGTAGCTTAGTTCTATTAGCTCGTACCTATCAGCAACTGGGCAACTATAACGAGGCGAGGCCGCTCTTTCAGAAGACTTTGGCTCTGAGAGAAAGAGAGCTTGGCCACGACCACACAGCCGTAGCACAATGTCTCAAATATCTTGGTGCACTCGATCAAGAAGAAGGCAAATACTCCGAATCACTAGTTAACCTTGAAAAGGCTCTGGCTATAGATGAAGCCAAGCTCGGACCAGACCACCCAGATGTAGCCGAAATCGTTCGCTACTTAGCCATCGCCTATTCGCACCTAGGAAAAGCAGAGCAGGCCGAAGAATATTACAAGAAGTCGATTGCCTCACTAGAAAACACCATGGGCAAAAGCAATGATCAATACGCCAGTAGCGTGCGCGAACTGGCGGCCTTCTATGTCACTCAGAACAAAACAAAAGAAGCAATCGAGCTCTATCAGCAAGTTTTAAGCATTGATGAAACCACATATGGTGCCAGCAGTGCCAAGGTAGCTGGCGACCTTGAGACCCTGGCCAAGATCATGAGCAAGGCCGGAGACACTGCAGCCAAGCCACTCAGTGCTAGAGCAGCAGAAATCAAGAAGAGCCTACCTGGCTCAGCCATGCTCAGCCAGCTAGTAGAATCACAAGCAACTTCGGGCGCATCAACTTCTTCTACAACTTCAAATTCACCATCAGCACTTCCAGAAAAGCCCGTAGCTGACAAATGGGCTCTGGTGGTTGGTATCAGCAATTTCAAAGATCCTTCTATCAATTTAAAATATGCAGCTAAAGATGCCACCGACTTCCGCAATTACCTGGTATCAAAAGGCAACTTCCAACCAGATCACGTCAAATTATTGGTAGACGGCAATGCTAGTCGACAAAACATAATTGATCAGCTCGGAGACAAGTGGTTAGGTCGGGTCGCCAACCGCGACGACCTGGTTGTGGTCTATGTATCAAGTCACGGCAGCGGAGCCATGGAACAAGCCGGCGGAGTCAACTTTTTAGTCACTCACGACACAAACAAAAATAGCCTTTTAGCCACCGGTATTCCTATGCAATGGCTTACCAATATGGTCAAAGAACAAGTGCATTCAGAACGTACCGTGATTATCATGGACGTTTGCCACGGCGGTTCAGCTGCACCGGCTGAAAAAAGTTTGACCCGCAACACCGGACTCAATCTAGACAAACTCACCCTCGGCAATGGCCAGGCGGTTTTGTGCTCAAGCTTGGCAGACCAAGTTTCGTGGGAATCTAAGAACTATCAAAATAGTGTCTTTACTCGTCGCCTCATCGAAGGTCTAGAGTCAAAGGGCAACAAGACCAATTTGGCTGATGCCTATGACTATCTAAAAGACGCTGTCGAATCTGAAGTACTGCGCGATCGTGGTGAGCTGCAAACACCAGTTTTAAATACTAAGCTCTGGCAAGGCAGTGGTGCCATTCTCGCTGTCAAACCAGCGAGACCTAGACCAAACCTCAAATAGTTTTAGTTTTGGTAGATACCGTCGTAAGAAACTACGACATCTTCGCCAACGACACGAAAGACAAGTTTAAGCATGTGCCTAGAGCGCCCCATGGCCGACCAAAGGAAAAAGTCTTGGGCCCACTTGCTGCCGCCATCGGAGACATAAATAATAGTGTTATGGCTAACAGCACCACGAGGAAGAGGGCCTGAATTCCACTGGCGATCATCAAAATTGAATAGCTGCACACTAGCAAAAGCAGTTTCTGGCGGCATAATCAAGCGCGAAGAAGAGAGCTCAAAATCGCGCACGGCTTGATCGATCTCTTCGGCGGTGAGACCAGGAGCCAACTTGAATTCGCGCTGAATGCCCCAATATTGACCGGCAACCAAAAGCTGCAACACGCGCTTAGTATAGTGCTTTGATAGTTGGAGTATTTCTTCCACCGAGTGCATCCTAAAAGCCAAACACTTAGTCTTTTGCTGCGCTTATGCCGGCCAACATGTTTTGGTATTTTTTCACCTGTTCAATATTATTCTGATTCTCGTAAAATTTGATCAGCTTACTAATATTCTCACGAGAATTGTTGGCTCTATTAGCCAGATTCTGCTCGATACGCCTCATTGCTACCTTGGTAAGATATCCCCGTGGCCCAAATAGCATTTTTGATACAACAATTGAGACTACAAGAAACAAGATTGTCACCATAATCGAAGCGAACGGATCGCCCTTAGTCTCATGTCGTTTAAAAATAGCATCGGCTCGCTCTTGAAAGCGTATGGCCTTGGCCGCGCCATCGGGGTCGCCTCTGAGGCGCAGTAGTTTGGCGTACTCAACTAAAGTGTCAGCCGCTTTGACACTGCCAGGCCCAAACTGTTTCTCGCGCATCTGCAAAGCTTCACTGTAGAGCGGCTCGGCTTCTCCAAATTTACCCTGATCGCGCAGGTTGTTGGCCACTTGGGTGATGATTTGACCCATGCCAGTGTTTTTCAAAACTCGCCGCGAAATTTCCAAGGCTTTCTTGCTAATTTGCTCTGCTTTTGCAAAATTGCCTTCCTTGCGATAAAGATTGGCTGAATCGGCCAATATTCCAGCGTAAAGTTCACTATCTACACCAAACAGCTCTCTTCTCATAGCCTTCAACTCTTTGGTCAATTCTCGACCACGGTCATGCTTACCCGCCTCAATATAGGCGCCCGTAAGAATTTCCATTGAATAGGCTGGATGAATTCCAGGAATGGCCCAATTTATAGAATTCGCAGAATTAGCCAGATTAGCTGACTTGGCCGCACTCGCTTGCCGATTGGCACCAGAAACAGTCGCACAGATACTGCGGGCTAAGCCATAATGCCCCATGTAAATGCTGTTTGAGACGCTGTAATTGCCTAGCCAGGCAGCAGTAAGGGCCGTGAGGTCAATCAGAAGAAAAATAGTAAGCGAAAGCCAGCAAGCAAGAATCAAGGCACTGCCTGCCTTACGTATGAAATATAGAGCCTTCCATTTTGAGCCCAGTTCATCCAGAACCATATTTTCTAGGCGTGTAGCCTTACTACGATTTTGCCGCAGCTTGAAAGCCAAGACAAAAACGAAAACAACCACTTCAAAGGCTATGGCCCGCAACAATTCGGGCGATGGATAAGCAGTAGCGAAAATAACAAAATAGCAGAAAACTAAAAGTCCGACTGCCACACTAAGCGCTGTGCTGTATCTACCCATTTCTCACTACTCGTGTCTAATCATTCTGACATTACTAAGTGACAAGATAACCGTCTGAGCTTCCCCTAGCAATGCGGCAATTCCCCATCAGGGGCGATATCTGGGCAAAATTTAGCTGCCGACAGCACTCAACTTGGTAACGGAAAGTCACCATTTTAGTCAGGCTATTTTGTTCATGGTGGCCTAGCTGCTATCCTCAGCTTCAAATATTGAACTAATGGAAAAGTCAGAGGGAAGCTAATGGAATTAGGACTGAAGGGTAAGAGAGCCCTGATTACGGGCGCTAGTTACGGCTTAGGCCATGCATGCGCTGTTTCGCTGGCCGAAGAAGGCGTAGATATAGCGATTTCATCGCGTCACGTTGATAAGATAGACCTCGTATCCGCTGAAATCGCCGCAAAAACAGGGGTTAAGGTAGTGGGCATTGCCGCTGACCTGACCAAAATGGAAGATTTAGAGAAAACCGCCCGCGAAGCCCAGGAGCGCTTAGGCGAAATCGATATTCTAATTGTCAGCACTGGCCATCCGCCCACCTATCCCTTTTCGGAAGCAACTGACGAGCAGTGGCAATATGGCCACGATCTAGTGCTGCGTCCGCCAATAGTCTTAACGAGAATGCTCTTAGACGGCATGCGCAAGAGAAACTATGGACGAGTGATCTATATCGGCTCAATTTTTGGCATCGAAGCTGAAGCGAGCTCCGTAGTGCAAAGCACCTTGCGCACTGGTCTCAACGCCTTAACTAAGTGCATTGCCACCGAAGTGGCTGCCGATGGCGTCACAGTCAACGTCATCTGCCCTGGTTATTTTGATACCCCCCTTGTGCACGAACTAGCAAAGCAATACGCCACAACTCATGGAGTTTCTGCTCAAGAAGTTGTTAATGCCTGGAAGTACTCAGCGCCAGTGAAAAAATTCGGCAAGCCGGAAGATCTTGGTGACCTAATTGCCTTTTTAGCTTCACCTAAAGGCGAATTTATCACCGGCACCGCTATCACCATTGATGGTGGCGCCGTTAAGCAGTACTAGCATGGCCGGAAACAAAAAAAGAAGTAATAGGAAGAAGTAGAACGGCCCGGCAATATAGAAGCGGGAAGTAAAATGTTCCGAAGTAGAAATCTCCGAAGTAGAAATACCCAAACTAATTTCACCGAAACGGAAATAGTCAACAACACAACGGCAATAGCTTTTCTCGGTTCGGCTATCGTGCGCTGCTCTGCGCTCTCGCTATCCCTGTTATGTACCTTAGCCTGGTCTGCCCCAGCTCTAGCCGACCGAGACGATGACTATGCCGACGGAGTGGAAGCTTATAACCGAGGCAACTATCGCGTAGCCAATCAATACTTTCTTGATGCTATGAAAGAAGGTAATTCCAATGCCATAGTAATGCTTTACCTCGCCCATTCATATGCCGCTCAAGGGCAATATAAGCTGGCATTGCCTGTCTACCGCAATATCCGAGACAGCTTTAGAGGCACTGCTGAAGCAGCACAGGCAGCCAGTTGTGTGCTGCGCCTAGAAAACCCAGCAACTTTTGCCGCGCAAAAGGGACAAAGTCAGAACGCCAGTTTCTACAACAGGGTCAAACCTTTTCCCCCGAGAAAAGGACACCTTGCCGTTAGTAACGCTACCGTTTCCTTAGTGCAGAAAGCAATCACAGGCATGCCTAGGGCTATATATCAAATATTGGATAGCGGCGAAATAACTGTGAGCGTGGCTCCCTCGGCTCTAGATAAGCTGGACGCAAATTCTAAGGTGCAAGAAGCCGCAATTTTAAACGGAAAAGAAATCACTGTCTTTGAAAACTTGATGGTCACAAGCAAAGTGGGAAGGGGGAAAAGCGGAAATGGCGTAACGGCTAAACCTTTCTCACCAGCAGAAATCAAAGAAGCCTTTCTCAAACAAGTAGGCCATGCGATTGAGCAATGCTCTGGTGGCCTTTCCCGCGACCAAGACTTTCATGTTGCCTACAAGATTGATATGCGCAACATGCCACCAGCCGTTGAAGAGTCCATGCCATTTTTAGCACCACCAGCTAACTTTGCCGAACAAGAAGTTTGCGCCTACATAATTGATGGTATCGCCGGTGGTTCAAGCCATCTAACCTCGATTGTATCGCAAAACTTTCCCAAAACAAAAGCGTGGCTAATCAATAAGTTGCGCCTACAGAATTGAGCAAAACAGCCAGAGAATACGAGCGTTAACTTAGGGCGTTAACTTAGGGCGTCAACGAACGCAAAGGCTCATTTATTACTGAGCAATTTAATACCGATTTAAAAATCTAAGAATCTAAGAGCTTAAGAGTCTTGGAAGAGTGAGCCAATGCCACCAATAATGCCACCACCACCAGACTCTGCTGGGCTGCCACCAGCGCGCGGAGCATGTTCAAGAATACGATTGGCTAAACGCGAGAACGGCAGGCTCTGTAACCAAACAGTTCCATGTCCGCTTAATGTTGCAAGAAAAAGTCCTTCACCACCAAATACCATTGACTTTAAATTGCCAGCGCGGGCAATAGAATATTCAACTCCTGGGGTGAATGCCACCAAACAGCCAGTGTCGACACGCAGTGTCTCACCCTTAAGTTCTCGTTTGACAATTGTGCCGCAAGCGTGAACAAAGGCCAAACCATCACCGCTCAAGCTCTGCAGAATAAAGCCTTCGCCGCCAAAGAAGCCTGTGCCTAACTTTTGCGTAAAGGCAATATCGAGCTTTGTGCCGTATGCGGCGCAGAGAAATCCGTCGCGCTGACAGGTCACTTGACCACCGAGCTGGGCCAAATCAAGAGGAATAATTTTACCGGGATAAGGAGCAGCAAAGGCTACTTTTTGCTTGCCTGAGCCGCCGTTGGAAAAGTGGGTGATCATCATAGATTCACCGGCCAGCATACGCTTGCCTGCTCCAAATAGCTTTTTCATCATGCCCTGGTCGGCATCGGTACCGTCGCCCATCTTCGACTCAAAGACGATGCCATGTTCCATGTAGTTCATAGCACCGGCTTCAGCAATCACTGTTTCGCCAGGGTCAAGCTCAATTTCCACCAGCTGCATATCATCACCAATGATGGTGTAGTCAATTTCGTGTGCCCGCATAGTGCCCATTGTTAGCTCCTTCGTAAATATGCCTTAGGAAAGTAATGACTTAGTAAGTACTAACTGAATAAGTACCTACTTAGTAAAAATAGGGGTCCCGGAGGTTAAGGATTGGGAGTTTATCACGTTGCCCTAGACTTGAGATTAAGAGCCACGGCCCAAGAGCAGAAGTCTAAGTGTAAGACGAGAAGCCTAACTGTAAGACGAGAAGCCTAAGTGTGACGGCCAGGCTTTAGCAGCTGCATACCAGGAGCGGGGAGAGCCCACTAGCGAATCGCTGGTGTGCGCGCCAGGACTGTTGAGCTTGAGATCAATCCGGTATCGTGCAGAAGATCTATCTGAGCATTATTAAAATTAACAATAGCTCTAGCCTTCTCAATTAAGGACGACGTGTAATCCTGCTGAGCTTTCAGCACATCAATATTGCGACCCACACCATTTTGAAAGCGCAGTTGAGCTAGACGCAGCTCCTCGTTGGCGGAGCGCACTTGAGCCACGGCTTCTTCGATCTTTCTATCCGTTTTAAGGGATTGTAGATACGACCGCCTGACTTCAGAAGTAACTTTGTTCAGCACTTGCTGCTGCTGTAAACCAGCCTGGCGAGCAGTCATCTTAGCAGCGTAAGTGTTGGCAAGATCAACTGCTCCTAGGCCTTCGAAATTCCAATTTACATTAACACCAAGGGTGTACAAGGCTGTGATCTGCCTGTTACGCACACCCACTCCACCAGCCGCACCAGCGAGGGTAATTGGAGCTAGTTCATACTGCTTGCTCAGAGTTTCACCAATACCAAGCACGTTTCCACTAAACGCAAAATTAGGCTGCAATTTTGCAGCGTTGACAACGATCTGCTTTTTGGCAGCCAAGCGCAACTCTTCGTACTGCTTCAACTCCGGCCGGTTGTCAATCGCAAGCTGTAAAAGTCGAGCAGCATTTGCTTGGTCCGAGACTATTCGAATTTTCTGAAGCAACAAATCATTTGGAACGATATCTAGACCCTGATTAGCGTTGAGGAACTCCGCTAAGAGAATCGCCGCTTCCCGACGAGCAATTTGTTGATCAATTAGGTTCTGGCGATCCTGAGAGAGTTGTGTTTCAGCCTGCAACACTTCAAGATTGGTAGCCAAGCCGCCCTGCTTTAAGTCTTTATTGAGAGTAAGCTGTCCTTCAGAAGTTTCAACAGCCTTTACTCTAATCTGAAGGAGGGCCTCCTGCAGAAGCAAATCATAATAGCGCTTAGCTGCAGTCTGAAGTGTATCGCTAACCGTGGCATGCTTTGAATGACGGGCAGCGCGATAATTATTGCGATTTTGCAAAGCACCAAATAAGACACTACCGCCACGATAGCCATAATATTTGAAGCCAGCAGAAGTCAAAATGAAAGGGTTATTAAAACTCAGCGGCTCCAGTGTTTGGCCAAAGGGAACATTGGCTTTACCCTTGAGATAATTCCATTGATACGAAAGAGCGATGTCAGGCAAAAACTTGCCCATTGAAGAGACTAATTTAGCCTTACGTGCTCGTTCGTCATATGACGAAATGCCAATATCAAGATTGTTCTTGATAGCAGATTGCACCACATCATCTAAACTCATCGGTACTGTCGAAGCAGCGTCAAGCAAAGAAGAATCAACTTTCTTATCAATGGAAATTAAAGCACTCAACGGTGGTCTAGTGATTTGAATACGCTGGGGATCAACGTCACTACCAGATAGATCGTCAACCGCCACCACTTCATCGCGGGGGCCATTGTCTATGCCACGCAATGGCAAGTTCTGGGCTAAAGATTGGCTTGAGTTGCGGCTTGAGTTGAGGCTTGGGCTTGAGTTTAGGTTTGAGCTTTGGTTACTCTTTAGCCTCCCCAGAGCTTGTAGCGAAGTATCTTGAGCTAGAGCCATGGTTGAAGGCGCAGTGTTACAAATCGCGCACAACAAGGCTATTGGAAGAGAAACGCTTAGAGTGCGGAACATTATGCCAACTGCCTCCCGAATTTTGATGTACTTAGAGCGAGGAGAATGGTGGCGAAGGCCGCCAGGGCAAGAACATCTGGCCAAATCGCTTCTAGGCCGGCACCTTTGAGAATAATGGCCCGCACACAGGTAACGTAATAGCGCAGCGGGTCAAGGAGCGACAAAACCTGAAAGAACTCAGGAATACTCTCAAGTGGTGCGACTGCACCAGAAAGCTGGATCACTGGTAAGTTAACAAAAAACGAGGTAAGCAGTGACTGCCTTTGATTCTGAGAAAAGGCAGCTAGGGCAATACCGATAGCAATACCGACAAGAATGGACAAAAAAGAAACGAAGAGAAATAGAAAAATATTGCCCCGAAATGGCACGTGGAATACGACTGAACTTATCAACAAGCAAACTAGCACTGTAATCATGAGAAGGATCGATAGCGGAATAATCTTAGCCAAAAGAATCTGCAAGGAGCTAACTGGTGTCATCAAAAGCTGCTCAAGGGTGCCCGAATCCTTTTCTCGAATGACAGCTGCACTTGACACCATAGTACTGACGAGATTCAACACTAGGGCGATTACCCCTGGAACAAAAAACCAGCTGCTAATTAAACCCGGATTGTACGCAAAAGTAATTTGTGGACTGACTAGCTCATGAGAAATCTGAGAGCCAGTCACAAGCTGTCTATTAAAGGTAGAGACAATCTGACTAATATAACCATTGGCAATACCAGCAGTATTGGCGTCGACGCCGTCGAGCATGACTTGCATTGAGACCCTTGTTCCATGCTTGATTTCACGCTGAAATTCAGGAGGTATGATCAGACCAGCCTCAAGATTACCGTCCCGAACATTTTTCGCTAAGGTGTTTTCTGTGCCACCGGAAGCAGTGAGATCAAAAACACCGTTTTCTACCAGAGCAGCCACTGCTTCACGACTAGTTGGCGATGCGGCATGATCAATCACACCAAGGCGCAAATGCTCAACATCTGGACTCAAGGCGAATCCATATAGGAACAATTGCAAAACTGGCATAAAGAAAAGGAGGAAAATCAGTTGCTTATCGCGCATGATCTGACGCAACTCTTTAACAATTAGAGCTCTAATTTGGTGTCGATAATTACGTGCATTAGTTGCCATAGAGTTTCCCAAAATATTCTCTAACTACCACCGGATTATTCTCTAACTCCCAACAAAATATTCTCTAACTACCACCGGAGAGTTGCATTCTGCGCATAATGCGGGCGGCGCCCACTAGCAGAACTATGGCGCATATGGCCAGAGCCACAGGTAGGTGAACCTGACTGGCGAAATCACTACCACGAACAAAGGCATTGCGGGAAGCTTCAACAAAATACCGCGCCGGTAAAATATTACAAATTAGAGACAACGGATAGGTAATATTGCGCAAAGGATAAAGAAATCCAGATAGCAATAGAGCCGTCGTGAATCCGGTGGTAGCAACCATTTGCACAGCTGCACTCTGGGTGTTGGCTCGGGTGCCGACAAACAGTCCAAACAATACAGCACTAGCAAGAAAAGCAGTTGTGGAAATCAAATAAATGGAGGGATCGCCGACCAATCTAAGACCAAAAAGAACTGCGGCCATTGATATCACTATAAAAGCCTGAACAAAAGCTATGGCAGTGTAAGCCAGCGCTTTACCTACCACCAACTCAAACGAAGAAATACTAGAGGCATAGAGCTGCAAAATAGTTCCTTGCTCTTTTTCCCGCGACATTGCCAGAGCAGACAAGAGACAAGGGAAGATCCAAAGAATGACCGCTGTAGCACCAGGCGCAACATAAAGGGCTTCTTCCCGGCCAGGGTTAAACCACAAACGCACTTTGGTAGTGACTAGATTCTTTACCTGACTGAGCTTCTGGCTGCGTAAAAAGTAACCTGTTGTGGCAAGAATGCTGTTCTTTATAACGCGAGCATTGTTGACATCCGTAGCATCGATTATCACTTGCACGTCAGAAGCCTGACCTTGCCTAATGCGCCGAGAAAACTCAGGAGGAATAGTGATGGTCGCTTTCGCTTCTCCTAAATCAAGGGGCCCCATGGCGCTACTAGATAAAACACTTGCCGGCGCCGATCTAAGGCGGAGCGGGTCATGCCACGGTGTATTAACCAGTTGGCCGTTAGCAAAAATGGTATCAATATAGTCGCGACTGAGCGCGCCATTATCGAAATTGCGCACAGCCACAGGAATATTCTTGGACTCAAGCCTGGTGGCATATCCATAGAGAAGCATCGCCACTGATGGCAACAAAAACGCCAACGCCAGGGTTAGTTTGTCCCTTCTAAATTGAGCAATCTCTTTTCCTGCTTGAGAAATAATTCGCCTCATCAGCTCTAGACTACCCCCGAGGCGCGCTGCACAATCGAGATAAATGAATCTTCCAAACTAAAAGCAATTTGCCTAGAAGAAATTGGTGCCAATCCACTTGCCGTCAATTCACTAGTCAAAGCTGGCAATTCGATATCAGGATTATCAAAAACCACGTGCAAGCTATCAGCGAACATTGATACACGCCAAGAAACAAACTTACGCTTCAAAAAGGAATAAGCAGCTTGGGCGTCGGCAAAGCGCATCTCCACAAGTTTTCCCGGCTGACTACCCTTAATCTGAGAGGGCGAGCCCTCAGCCACAAGCGAACCAGCCACCATAAAGCCGAGGTTATTACAGTACTCCGCTTCCTCTAAAAAGTGTGTCGTCACAAGAACAGCAGTACCCTGCCTCGAGAAATCACGAATCAACTTCCACATTTCACGCCTAGCCAGAGGGTCGACTCCGGAGGTTGGTTCATCAAGAAACAAAACTTCTGGTTGGTGCAAAACGGCCGCACCAAAAGAAAGCCTCTGCTTCCAACCTCCCGGTAATTTTGAGGTAAGCAAGCCCTCTTGCCCGGCTAAATCAGAACTTCTCAAAACCCATGTTATGCGTTCACGCTTAAGAGCCTCTGGCACGCAATAGACTCCGCAATAGAATTCCAAATTTTCGCGAATAGTTAAATCATCGTACAGAGTAAACTTCTGGCTCATATAACCAAGTCGCTGTCTCAGAGCTTGAGAACGCAGATTAGACTTCTGGCCACACAATTCCATTCGCCCAGCTGTAGGCTTTATCAGCCCACAAAGAATTTTGATGGTGGTAGTCTTCCCCGCACCATTGGCACCAAGTAGACCATAAATGTCGCCATACTCAATGCGCAAATTGACATCTCTTACAGCATGAAAGCTACCATAGACTTTCTTCACACCATGAGCCAATATGGCAGAGCCGGCCCCGCTGGCGGATTCAACAAAAGGAAACATCCTCTCTCCAGCCGGAACTTCGCTACTAGACTTTGCCCTTAACTTAGTGACAAAAACATTCTCTAAAGTTGGCTCCTGCACTTCGATAGACAGCGAATCGCTAGTCTTCTCTTCAGTGGCAGCCTGGCGAACGGAAGCACAAGCTTTCTCTACATCATCGACCAGTACGTCGAGTCGATCACCAAAAGTCTGCACATCAGCAAAGATACTCGAATCATCTTTCTCAACCTGGTGCAGTCGTCGCTCCAGATTGTCTAAGGCATTGGCTCTCACCTCTAAACGATGTAAGCCAAGTCCTTTCTTTAATTCCATCGGTGTGCCGATTTCCTCTATTTCACCTTCATGCATCAAAATCAAACGATTGCAACGCTCAGCTTCATCGAGATAGGGAGTGGCGACAGCGACAGTGACACCTTCAGTAGTGACAGTAGCCAACAGGTCCCAAAACTCGCGACGAGAAACAGGATCAACCCCAGTGGTTGGCTCGTCAAGAAGAAGCAACTTCGGTCTCGCGATTAGGGCGCAACAGAGTGCTAATTTCTGCTTCATCCCACCGGAAAGCTCTCCAGCTAAGCGGCTTGAAAAGCGCTCAATATTCATCAGTCTTAAATACTTCTGACTGCGCTCTTCGAAGTCATCTCTTTCAACCTCTCTTAAGCCTGCGACATAACGCAAGTTCTCAGCAATACTAAGGTCTAAATAGAGTGAAAATTCTTGAGTCAAGTAACCAATTTCGAGGCGCACATCCCGTGGCTTCTGCCCAATTATGATGGCGCTCCCTTCACTCTGCTCCATAACGCCACCAAGGATATGAAAGGTAGTGGTCTTGCCAGCACCATCAGGTCCAATCAAACCAAATATTTCACCCTCGAAAATATCGAAATCGATACCTTTGACAGCTGCAAGTTCACCATAAGATTTCTTCAAGCCCTGCACTTTTACTATCGGCTGGACAGCACTGAGGCCAGACTTGGTGAGCGTCTCTATCATAACTAATGAGCGTCTACAAGAATCTCTGCATCCGCAGGCATCCCAGGCTTAGCAAAACGATCTGGCTGCGTAATGCCAATTTTGATACCAAAGACTTGCTTGACTCGATCATCTTTGAAATAAATATTCTCTGGTGTGAATGATCCTTCAGGATCAATCTGAATGACAGTCCCTTCAAAAGGTTTATCAGGAGAGGAATCAAGAAACACTTTGGCTTTTTGACCGACCCGAACCCTTCCAATTTGACCCTCTGGGACATAACCACGTAGGTAAACAGTACTCAAATCAATTACAGAAATAAGAGTCTGGCCAGGAACTGCCACCACACCAGGTTCAACAACCCGGGCAGTAACAATTCCCGAAATTGGACTTTTCACACTTAAGTAAGCAATGTTAGCTAAAATCTGCTCCTCATCGGCCTTTGCGCTTAACTCCTCTTGCTTTGCACTTTTCAGTTGATATTGCGCCTGGAGCAATTGATCACCAAACGCTCGCAATTGAGACTGCCGCATACGTGGGTTGAGACGAGCAGAACGCGCCTGCGCCAGGGCCGCCCGAGAAACATTTAACTGTTTGCGAGCAGCTTCAACAGAGCTAGCTTTGGCACTCACAACAGCTTCAGAAGTGGCCGCACTGGTCGACACCTGATCGTTCTCGTCGAGAGTGACCGCGCCGCGCGAGGCAAGAAAGTTATAACGCTCCTTTCTAATTCGAGCCAACTTCAAATCAGATTGCGCTTGAACTAGCTGCGCCTCTGTTTCGCTAACTCGAGCATCAGCCTGAGAAACGTTGGCATCGGCCTGATCAATCTGCGCCCGCATATCTTCAGAAGACTGAAGAACCCTCAATTTAGCTTCATCAATCTGATTATTGACAACGCCAATCTGATAGCCCGCTTGATCCACCAGAGCTGCGGCTTTATGCCTTTTCGCCTGAGCGCTACGCAACTGAGCTTGAATGTCATCATCGCTAAGCTTTACAAGCAAGTCTCCCTTTTTTACTTGATCGCCCTCGCGATAAGCCATGAAATCCACTCGTCCACCAATCTTGGGTCCAATATTCGACTCATAACCCTCGATTCGACCACTAACCTTGATAGTGCGATTATCCAGGGGCTTTGGCACGAAGTGCTCATAGCCAAACCACCCAACAGCCCCCACTAGAAATATGAAAGCTACAGCCACAAGGGGCTTCGGAATACCATGACGAGGGGGCTTATCACTAGTTTGTGTGGCCTTGCTACTCGGACCAGAAACGTGTGCCTGCTGGGAGGCACCGGACTGCGGATCTACAGTTTGCATCGTCATATACTCATACTCGTCCATAAATCCATTCTAAAAGTAAAATCAGAGGTCTTTTCGAATTTCTGGTGAAAATCTCCAGCCACTGCTATCATACCAACCGGTATGGATAGTATGTCAATCCCTCAACAAAACAAACTTCAATGATCTTGTCGGCGAACTTGGCCGATATCGGCCAAGTTCGCGATTTCAAACAATTGCACAAAAATTTCGCCATGCCGACTTGCTAGACTGTTCGCTTTCCCAAAGGTGCCATTTCGTGACAGCAGAATTGCCCTCAAATACAAATGAATTGAAACCTGATACTGAAGACAAGCGTGCGCATCCCCGTAGTAAGCGCGATCAGATAGTAACAGCGGCAATCAAGGTATTCTTAGAAAATGGATACAAAGCAACAAGCATGAATCGGGTTGCCGACCAGGCAGGGGTAATCAAGGCCACTATCTACAGCCACTTCAAAGATAAGGAACAGCTCTTCATCGCTATAATCGAAGAACTGACCATTAAGAAAATCGACCTAAACTATGAAGATATAGAGCCTCTAATGGTCTTAGCCCCAGAAGTGTTCATAGATCAAATCAGTAATAAATTTTCAGTGCTCATGGATGATCCTGATTACCTAAGATTATTTCGACTGATGGTAGGAGAATCCGAACGATTTCCAGAGTTAGCCAGCATCTACGTAAAGACAGTAATTCTGAGAGGTATGGACCTAGCCACAGCCTATTTCGATAGTCATCCGGAGCTGAACATAGCTGACAGCGCCGCGATGGCTCATATCTGCGCAGGCTCATTCGTGTCACTAATGACGTGGCAACAGGTGCTAGGCGGAAAAAAGATTAGAACCCTTGAAGTTGAACGCGTGACAAAAATGCTCAAGACACTAATTTGCGACGGTGCGCAGCATAGAGGGAAAAACCAGTAGCCGCGAAGGCCGACAATTCCCACGCTCGCTGACATCAATTGGTCCAGATTTTAGGCAAGCTAATAGAAGAGTTCCACGAGTCCATCTAACCTTATCGAAGAAGAACCAAATCATGGCAAGGAAGCTTTGCAGCCATTTAAAACTAACACCGTGGTGAATTGACCGAATGAAACGATGAACAGCAACGATAAGAGCAAGCGTATCAGCTGTAAGTATTTCTCTTGGACCGGTCGATGCTGTACTCGACTTACTCAGAACGAAGGAGTCACCGTCCAGACATACAATGCGCCCATATACCTCCAGCATCACCAGCGCCGAAGAAAGAATCCCAACAGACAAGCCTGTTAGCTCGCAGAGCGAATCGAAACTGATGGGAGTGAAGGAAATATGGTCAAGAACTTTCTGTTCGGTTTCCTCCAAAGGAAAAGAATCTGCATCAGGGGTAGATGGTGCGCTTTCACAATCAGCAGAGAACACAGATTGGTCGTCACAAGTTTGCTCAAACTGAAAAGAGTCAAACTCCGGTTTTGCAAACCCATCAGCAGACTGAGTCTCTGCATCCATCGCTCTTAACTCCGCATCAGGGTGAGCGTTAGGAAAACAACTTCGCGAACGCTTCGTCATGATCGAAATGAACAGTGTTGAGGAAATGGTCGGAGCTTCCTCATCAAAACAAGCCTCAATCAAAAGCCGAATCTTCTTTTGAATGTTATGTGCTGTTGCCTGAGCAATTCCAGCCAATTGACCTAATCTACTTGAAGCAACTGCAACGCCATTTTCCATTAGCCAAATAGCGCCAAGCCAGGCCTTAAAATGCTTCACTCTAAAAAACAAAGTGCCGGCAGTAAACCAAACTTTTGCACGACATTCACCACAAGAGAATGTTCTTGAACTTTCTTCTCTAACTATAGCCTGGCTTCCACACTTACAGCGCACGAGACCGAGCATGCTAAGGGCCCGGAAAACTATTTCGAGTCCGACTTCATCATTCGGAACTAGTTCCTCAAACTCTGGCCACCGCTGTTGGATCAAGCTTTCATTCACGGCATGTTCAATACTACGATACTTCATAAGTTCTCCCCTCCCGCCTATTCTGATAAACGTAGGGACGGTCAAAAAAGTTCAGCACCTGCCAAGTGGAAGCGGCTAAAATTTGTTTGCTTTGCGCATTGATATTTGATTCAGGCAGAAAGAACTTGACCGATATCGGTCAAATTCTTTCTGCAATAGCAACCAAAACAATCAAAAAACTTGAGCAAAAGAAGTTCAAAGTTTTAAACGGTAACCAATTCCAGGTTCTGTAATTAGATGTCGCGGATGAGCAGAATCTTGTTCTAGCTTTCTTCTTAGCTGGGCCATATACACACGCAAATAGTGAGTTTCGGCCTGATAGCCGACACCCCAAGCTTCTCGAAGAAGCAAGTTATGCGTTACAACCTTTCCGGCATAGCGCACCAAAGTAGTCAAAAGCTTATACTCAATAGGTGTTAAATGAATCTCTTCGCCAGCTACCTTAACTTCTCGCTTGGCCAGATCGATTGCGACCTCACCAAATGTAATATTTGATTCAACAGTCGATTTCGAGTTCTTGGAAGCATTTCGCAAGGCAACGCGCACCCTGGCAAGTAATTCCGAAATGCCAAAAGGTTTAGTTAGGTAATCATCGGCGCCTGCATCAAGGGCTTCGACCTTGTCTCTCTCCTGACCACGAGCAGACAGAATAATTACCGGGACATCGCTCCACTGCCTGAGCTCTTTGGTTACGTTCAAACCGTCCATATCAGGTAGACCTAAATCGAGAATTATAAGATCTGGACATCGGCTAGCCAAAACTGTTAACCCCTCACGACCAGTCAACGCCTCTTCAAAAGCAAATCCTTGATCCATAAGCGCCATCTTCAAAAAACGCCGAATTGGAGCCTCGTCCTCAATGACAAGTATCAATGGTGTATTAGGTTGATTAGTCATCGGCATTCTCAAGGTGGTCTAGGTTAGGAATGCCTTCAATTGGCAAGGTAAATTTAAAGACAGCACCACCACCAGTACGATTCTCTACCCAAATTCTACCCCCGTGGGCTTCTACAATGCCACTGCAAATAGCAAGGCCTAGCCCAACACCCGTGCGGTCAGAACGTTCCTCGCGAAAAAACTTCTCAAAGATTTTCTCTACGTTCTCAGGAGGAATTCCTGGACCGCGATCAGCCACTTCAATCTGCGCAACTTGGTCCGACACGGAAGCACGTAAAACGAGTTCAGAACCATCTGGAGTATACTTTAGTGCATTCTCAAGCAAGTTAACTAATACTTGCTGAATCAGAATTGAATCAACAGAAATCAAAGGCAAATCGGCAGGAATGAGAATGCGCACATGCCGATTTGTCAATCTTTCGTCAACGTAATTTAGGGCGGCCCCAATGATTTCATCTATAGGGCACCACTCCTTACGCACCTTGAGATTGCCAGATTGAACCTTGGTCATATCCAACAAATTACCCACCAAGCGATTAAGACGTTCCGATTCATGAAATATCTCAGAAGCCATGTCTCTACACTTCTCCACAGTTAGGCTGGCAGAACCTTCGACAATTGTGCTCGCTGCACCGGTGATAGTGGCAAGAGGAGTACGCAGATCATGGGAGACTGAACTGAGCAAACTATTTCTCAGTTGCTCCGCCTTGACCTGCAGACGAGCACGTTCATTATCGTCAGCCAGTTGCGCCCGTTCCAGCGCTATGGCTATTTGATTGCCGAAGGTTTCTAGAAGATGCAGCTGTTCAGGGGCGAGAAAACGATCAACATCAGCGGGCCGAATCGCCAACACTCCAATTACAGCTTTTGCTCCGAATAGCGGCACATACAGCGCGTTTGCCGCCGGAAGGGTATTGGTGCCAAGACCAGCAGGTTGTTTGTTCTTAAAAGACCAGACGGCCACACCAGCATCAAGACCGTCAAGGGGCACAAGAACCTGCAAAACGCCCTCAAAATTGGGCAAATAGACAGCCACCTTACTTTCAAAAGTTTCAGCTATGTGGCGCAAGCCAATGCTGATTAAATCGTCTAGATTTAACGTACATGATAATTCACGGCTCATCAAATAGAGAGCCGCAGTGCGTCTTTCTCGCAAACGCGCAGATTGAGCCTGCAGACGAATGCGAGCAGTCAGTGTGCTAATAACCAGTGCAATTATCAGCATAACAGCAAAGGTAACCAGATACTGAGTGTCCGAAACCGCGAATGTGTAAAAAGGCGGCACAAAAAAGAAATCGAAACTGGCTACACTAATAACTGACGCGAAAACAGCCGGACCACGCCCGTACAGAGAAGCGACAATTACTATGCCGAGCATGTACACCATGATCACATTTGAGAGTTCGAAGTGACCGGTCATCACAGCTGCAGCAACAGTACACAGGGCGACAATCCCCGCTGACCCAGCGTAGTAAGCAGGCTTGCGAGATGATCGCACTCTTTTCACCCACGGAATAGGAGCGCCCTCAGCATCACCGGTGATGACATACACGTCAATCATGCCGCTCTTGCGTACAATCTCATCAACAATTGTTCCGCGGAGCACTTCCAACCAACGAGGTTGAGCAGGCTTACCAATGACTATTTTAGTAACATTATTGGTACGAGCCCAACGCACCAACTCTTCGCTGACACTCTCGCCACTTAGTTCTAGGGTTTCAGCACCGAGTTGTTCAGCTAAACGAAGCGTCTGAACAACTCGAGCCTTCTCACTGTCAGGGAGACGCAAGTATGCAGGTGTCTCGACAAAGGCAACGTACCACTTAGCCTTCAGAGCTACGGCCATACGCTTTGTGGCACGCACAAGTCTAACTGACAGCGGACTATTGCTGACACAGACAAGCATACGTTCGGTGGTCGGCCAGGGCTCACTGATCTGATGAACATGCCGATAACGCTGCATTTCGACATCTACGTGTTCTGCAGTATAGCGCAGTGCTAATTCGCGCAGAGCAATCAGATTTCCTTTGCGAAAGAAATTGTTCAGCGCCGATTCTGCCCTTTCACTGACATAAATCTTGCCATCACGAAGGCGCTGAATTAGCTCATCCGGAGGTAAATCTACCAGTTCAAATTCAGCGGCGCTCTCTAGCAGTGAATCGGGAATTCGCTCCTGAACTAGCACACCGGTTATTTGCGAGACGACGTCATGCAAGCTTTCAATGTGCTGCACGTTCAAGGTTGTAAAAACATCTATACCGGCCTCGAGAAGCTCTTGCACATCCTGCCAACGCTTGGCATGACGAGAGCCCGGAGCATTGCTATGCGCCAATTCATCTACAAGGATAAGCTGCGGCTTGCGCGCGAGGGCGGCGTCTATATCAAATTCGGCTAAGGTAGTGCCACGATAATCAACTGAAACCCTTGGCAGAATCTCTAAGCGCTCAAGAAGCAAAGCTGTTTCCGCCCGACCGTGAGTCTCAGCACAACCAACAACGACATCGACGCCCTCTTCTGTCAGCTTGCCAGCAGCTTGAAGCATAGAGTAGGTTTTACCCACACCAGCTGAAGCACCAAAAAATATCTTCAAATGACCGCGGCCCGTACCTTCCTCTTCTCGAAGTCGAGTCAACAATAGGCTTGGATCGGGGCGGGAGTCATTCATAGCTCACATCTTTTCAGGCAACTGATCGAGGGCTAAATTTAACTCTAAAACATTGACGCGAGGGTCGCCAAGCAAACCGAAATCTCTACCCTTTGTATGCTCAGCGACTAGCTTCAGTACTTGTTCGCGTCCAATGGAGCGAGCATTGGCGACTCGGTCTATTTGTATGCGAGCAGCGGCCGGACTAATATCAGGATCTAGACCGCTGGCAGAAGCAGTGACCATATCAACGGGGATTTTCTCTGACCCAACGCTAGCTGGCGATGACGAGTTTTTTGACAATGCTCGCAAAGCTTCAGCACGCTTCGCAACAGTAGCTAAGAAATCGGGATTGGTCGGCCCAAGATTAGAGCCAGAAGATGCAGCGGCATTATAGGCTGGACTCGTCGCCGAGGGCCTCGGCCAAAAATACTTTGGCGTAGTAAAGGACTGTCCGACTAGGTGGGAACCAAGTACTACAACTTGATTGGGTTTTGCCAGTGGTGATTGAATTAGGCTACCTTCAGCTTGATGAGGAAACACCACATGGGCAACAAGAGTAATCAAAGCTGGATAGGCTAGGCCTATCATCACAGTAAATATAGCAAACAGTCTGATGGCGGGTTTGACTATTGGTTCCGAGGCAGGCGCAATCGCCGACCGACCAATTGATTCTGGCCTGGCCGATGTCTCAGAAGGTTCACTAGTTGACGACTTAGCCATTGGTTCCTGGGCTGACATAATTGCTTCCTATCCTTTCAACTTCTAAACCAACTTCTAAACCAACTTCTAAACCAGCTTCTAAACCAACTTCAACCCACTCAAAAGCATGTCAATTAATTTGATACCTATAAACGGAGCAATAATGCCACCAAGTCCGTAGATGAGTAAATTGTCGCGCAATAGAATCGAGGCACCGACAGCGCGATAACGAACTCCCTTAAGCGCCAGCGGCAAGAGCAATAGAATAACCAAAGCATTGAATATAACCGCCGACAACACCGCACTCTGCGACGACGCTAGTTGCATAACGTTCAGCTTATTAAGCACTGGATAAGTAGTAGCAAATGCAGCAGGAATAATGGCAAAATATTTGGCAACATCGTTGGCGATGCTAAATGTTGTCAGTGCACCACGAGTCATCAAGAGCTGTTTGCCTATCTCCACAATCTCAATTAACTTAGTTGGGCTCGAATCGAGGTCGACCATGTTACATGCCTCTTTCGCAGCTTGGGTGCCAGTGTTCATCGCCACCGCCACGTCTGCCTGGGCCAAAGCAGGCGCGTCGTTAGTGCCATCCCCAGTCATCGCTACCAGTCGACCGCCAGCCTGAGCCTCGCGAATGAGACGCAATTTCTCCTCGGGAGTAGCCTGGGCCAAGTAGTCATCCACACCTGCCTCGGCGGCGATGGCAGCTGCAGTCAGGGGATTGTCACCGGTAATCATCACTGTCTTGATACCCATCGCCCGCAGCTCAGCAAAGCGTTCTTTGATACCGCCCTTGACAATATCTTTTAACTGAACGACTCCCAAGACGCGGCCACGATCTGATACTACCAGTGGTGTACCACCTTGCCGAGCGATACTATCGACAGCTTCGCGCACTTCTTCCGGATATGTACCACCTTGATCAAGCACATAAGCTTCCACGGTATCGGCCGCGCCTTTACGAATTTCCCGTCCACTAAAGTTGACACCGCTCATTCTTGTCTGGGCAGAAAATGGAACAAACTCAGCACCAAGCTCTTGCATATTGCGCTCACGGATTGAAAATTTTTCTTTGGCCAAGACCACGATACTTCGGCCTTCAGGTGTCTCATCAGCAAGGGAAGAGATCTGAGCGGCATCAGCCAGTTCTGACTCTGTAACCCCTTTAGCGGGGACAAACAAAGTGGCCTGTCTGTTGCCCATTGTTATTGTGCCGGTCTTGTCGAGAAGCAGCATGTCAACATCTCCGGCGGCCTCTACGGCACGACCTGACATGGCAATGACATTGGCTTTGATCAAGCGGTCCATGCCAGCAATTCCTATAGCTGAGAGCAAACCACCAATAGTTGTTGGTATCAAACAGACAAGAAGAGCGACCAAGACAGTGAGGGTAACAGGCTGACCATGAGAGACGCTGGCACTGTAGCTCGAAAAAGGATAGAGAGTAAAAGTGACCAGCAAGAACACCAAGGTCAATGCCGCCAACAAAATATTCAGAGCAATTTCATTAGGAGTCTTCTGCCGTTTAGCTCCCTCTACCATGGCAATCATACGATCGAGAAAAGTTTCGCCTGGATTTACCGAAATTCTTACTATTAGCCAATCGGACAATACCCGGGTGCCACCAGTTACGGCACTACGATCGCCTCCACTTTCTCTAATGACCGGGGCGCTTTCACCAGTGATGGCACTCTCGTCAACCGAGGCCACACCTTCTATCACTTCGCCATCACAAGGAATTACGTCAGCCGCTTCCACCAAAACAATGTCACCTTTTCTCAGCTCACTGGCAGAAATAGAAGTAACAACAGCTTTCAATGATGCTTCCGCCAACTTCTTAGCGATAACGTCTTTGCGCGACTTACGCAAAGAGTCAGCTTGTGCCTTTCCTCGACCTTCTGCCATTGATTCGGCAAAATTAGCACAAAGCACAGTGATCCAAAGCCAAATCGAAATTGAAAATACAAACCAGGGAGAGGCTTCACCCTGGTGAGAAAGTGCAGCGAAGAATAGAAGCGTAGTAATGATGCTACCCAACTCCACCACAAACATTACTGGGTTGCGAATCTGAACTCGGGGATCTAATTTGACGAACGAATCGATTACAGCTTTCGTCAAAATTGCTGAATCAATAATAGATTTAGGTATCGACTTAGACTGATATTTAGACTGGGATTTAGATGTAGACATAGAATTAGATTTGGAGTCAATTTTTATTGGAGTCATTATTTTGTAAATATCATCTGTAGCTGTTCTACAATCGGTCCTAGTGCTAAAGCCGGAACAAAGGTCAATCCACCAAAAATCACGACCACTCCCACAAGCAGCACAACAAACAGCCAATTGTCGGTTTGCATTGTTCCAACGCTAGTCGGCACCTTCTTCTTCGCCACCAGAGAACCAGCCAAGGCCAGAACTGGAAGCGCTAGGGCATAGCGAGCTACGAACATAGCAACAGCGAGAGCGTAGTTATAGAAGGGAGTATTAGCACTAAGGCCAGCAAAAGCACTGCCATTATTGTTTCCCGCCGAAGAAAAAGCATAGAGAATTTCGCTGAAACCATGAGCACCACCGTTGAGTACACCAGCACAGCCATCTTTGAGAGAGACAGCTAGGGCGGTTCCCAGCAGCACTGCCATAGGCGGGAAGAGAATCACAAGAGATGACATTTTCATCTCAAAAGCTTCAATCTTCTTGCCTAAATATTCAGGGGTACGACCGACCATCAAACCGGCAATGAAGACAGTAATTATTGCAAAAATCAACATGCCGTATAAGCCACAGCCGACTCCACCGTAGACCACTTCGCCCAACTGCATGAGCAGCATCGGAGCAAGCCCGGCCAGCGGAATAAAAGAGTCATGCATACTATTAACAGAACCATTTGAGGCAGCCGTAGTAGCAACCGCCCATAGTGCCGAATTAGCGACACCAAAGCGCACCTCCTTGCCTTCCAAATTGCCACCGCTACTCTCAGAGGAAGCCTGTTGGTCGATTCCCATGGCGGCAAAGGCCGGATTTCCAGCCTGCTCAGGCAAGTAACAAAGTGCCAAACAGCCAACAAATATAGTTGTCATAGCGGCAAGCAGAGCCATGCCATTTCTACCACTGCCGACCATTCTGCCAAAGGTCTGACAGAGAGCTACTGGTATCAGTAGAATAGCCAACATCTCAAAGAAGTTAGAAAGTGGCGTTGGATTCTCTAGAGGATGGCTTGAATTGACATTGAAGAAGCCTCCACCATTAGTGCCCAGCTGTTTGATAGCAATCTGAGAGGCGGCCGGTCCACGAGCAATTTTATAGACTACAGGTGAAGCTGGGTCTGCGCTCTGAGCAGAAATGGAGGGAGAACTAGACGGAGAACTGGACGGAGAACTGGACGGAGAACTGGACGCGGCAACAGATAACTGCTCCAATGGCTTATATTCAGTGTATCCGCCAAAAGTTTGCACAACGCCCTGGGACACCAGCAAAATCGCAAGCACGCAAGACAACGGCAAGAGAATGTAAATGACAGAACGGGTCAAATCAACAAAGAAATTACCAATGGTATCTGTTTGCTGGCGACTGAAAGCTCGGATCAAAGCCACGAGAATCGCCATGCCCGTTGCTGCTGAAAGGAAATTCTGCACAGTCAATACAAGCATCTGGGTGAGATAACTCATGGTAGTCTCACCACCATAACTTTGCCAGTTTGTATTACTGGTAAAGCTCACTGCCGCGTTAAAGGCGCAGTCAGCCGAGACCCCTGCCAGGTTCTCACAATTGCCTGGCAGCAAGAATTGCAAGCGCTGCACTAGGTAGGTAAATGTCATTCCTATCAGGTTAAAAACCAGCATGGCCATAGCGTATTCGCGCCAACCCATTTCGCGATCTGACTTAATACCCGCCATTCTGTAAATCAAATTTTCGCTAGCTAAAAAAGCTTTGAGCAACACATTTGGCTTTTGCGAAGTATGCGAAGGCTCAAGTGAAGATGAACGTGGAAGCTGCAGTGAGAGCTTTAGCGGTCGTCCATAGATCAACGCCATATAGTTACCTAAGGGCACGGCCAAAACGAACAGGACCAACATGAATAAAATTATTTGTAGGACACCAGATGAAATCATGAAAAACGCTCAGGGAGTACGAGGGCAATTAGCAAATAAATCATCAACAGTGCCGAGATTGCAGCAGACAGTATGTAAATCCAGGTCATTGTTTAAGTACCATCAGTTTTGAGCAAGCCCAGACCAAGGCAAAGGCCGCAAGCCAAAGAATGAGAAAAAGCATGCAACTAAATAAATCAGCCATCTGACACCGCCAAGATTGTGATCATCATCAAACAACTGCCAGCGGCAAGAAGGCATCAAGATGCCCCCCATTAACGTCAAGATTTCATCAAGACCGATGCAAATTACTTTCAACGATAGAGCTTGGGCGCGAACTTAGAGCTTCAGCGCAAAATCAAGTTAACCGACTAAAGGTCACATTCAATATAGTTCCAACACCGCTTGACGGCGTCTCAATAGCCACAGTGGCCCGATGGGAGCGCGCGATTTCACGTACAATCGGCAATCCAAGTCCACTCCCCTGCTCCCCCGTTCCAAGAACGCGGTAAAAACGCTCAAAGACCTTTTCTCGCTCATCTATTGGAATGCCAGGCCCATCATCTTCAACCGAAAGCACTACCCCTTCATGCGCCAGCACACGCACGGTGACATGACCACCGTGACCAGTGTAGCGCAGGGCATTGTCAACTAAGTTCATCACAAGTTCGCTCACTGAGGCTGGATCGCCTTCAATCAAGGCTGGGCCATCGGCCCCTTCAAACGCTAGGTCAATATCCTTTTCTATTGCTACGTTGACTAAATCTGAGGCGGAGGCAGCCGCCACCTGATTCAAGTCGAAAGACTGTTTTGGCAAAATCGCAGCAGCATTAGGCTCAGCCTTGGCCAAGGCCAGTAAGCGATTAACAAGATGCGTCATACGGTTGACTCCATGATCAAGCTGAGTGACAGCCTGTTCCACTTCAGGAGCCTTAGCAAAGCCCTGTAGCAACCCTATATATGTCTTAAGCCCAGCTAGCGGCGTGCGCAATTGATGAGCGGCGTTGGCAACAAATCGGTTTTGGGTCTCAATGTCACTGCGCAGACGACCCAGTAGCTCATTGATCGAATGAACCAGTGGACGCACCTCTTGTGGTGCACTCTCTACCGAAAGCGGATGTAGGTCATGTTGCGACCGCCGCAATAGGGCTTCTTGCACATCTTTCAAGGGCTCAAGACCCCGGCCAATACCAGACCAAATTGCAATAGCGCCGAGCAGAATAAAGAAAATCTCTGGTGCCACCATACTCACAAGTAACTCTTGAGCAAAGCGTTTACGTGCCTTCAAAGTCTCAGCAACTTGCACAATAAAAGTCTCACCCGGGCTTTCGGCCTCTGGCACGGGAACAAGAATAGAAGCCACTCTAACGGCAGTGCCATCAATGACACCGTCACTGAAGACAGGCAGAGCAAGCTTTAGCTGCTTAGGTAATGGCGGCATATTCTCGTCACCAGAAATACGCTCACGGTCAGGTGAAAGAATCTGATAATAGAAGCTATCGGTATTGTCGTGCCGGAGAATCGCGCGCACGTAGGAGGGCAAGTCAATTGAATATTGTCCGCCCTTGTGGCTCGTGCGAATAGCAACAGAGTCGGCCGAGTTCAACAACTCACGGTCGTAGGTGTCGTTAGCAAATGCCACAGACGTGTAGTAAGCAAACGCCGTGGAGCCAAGCCATAGTGCACTTAGAGGTAGAAGTAGCCAGGTTAGAAGCTGACCACGAATAGAATTATTAACCGGTCTTTTCAATCAGATAACCTAGGCCCCGCATAGTACGGATACTGAAGCCATCGCACTCTAATTTCTTGCGCAACCGATGCACAATAATCTCGATGGCATTATGAGTGAGGTCAGTATCCCAGCTGGTCAAATGATCTGCAATCTGATTTTTGTTGACCACCCGACCAGCCCGCTGGAGGAGCAATTCCAAAACAGCTAGCTCCCGAGCGGAAAGGTCTATTGGGCTGTCATTGAGGAGCACCCGACGCGATGAGGTATTGAACTTGATTGGGCCATACACGAAGTCAGTAGTATTACCCCAACGGTCATTGCGAATTAAAGCTCTTACCCTAGCCATCAGCTCCGGCAACTCGAATGGTTTAGTCAAATAGTCATTGGCACCGGAATCTAGCCCAGAAACCCTGTCTTCCAGGCGATCTCGGGCCGTTAGCACTAAGACAGGCAAAGATTGGCCCCGGCTGCGCAAATTCCCTAAAACTTCCATACCATCCATCTTGGGCAGACCTAAATCAAGGATTACCAAGTCATAGTCTGTGTATTTTAGAGCGTGGTCTGTATCTGTTCCTGAGCGAACATGATCGACAGAAAACCGATTATTGCGCAGCGCGAGAGCTATACCTCCCGCCAGAAAATCGTCATCTTCTGCAAGCAATATTCTCATTTGGTCTACCTTTTCCGTACTCTTCTCAAAAGTCTTCTCAGTGCCTTTGTCATCGCTGACTTGAGCATTTGGTTGACGGTTATTTTGTTGTTCAGAGCCAAGATTGTTATCGAAAGTATTCAATGTTCTTTCGCTTCTGCTAACTACTTTATTGCACCTTCCGAGGGAAAAGCGCGTTAATTTTTACAATAAATGGCGATTCTTTCAGGCAGCTTGCATAGAAAGCAAAGTTGTCAATATACATATTCAGCACTAATTGCAAGCATCTCATAAATTCCAGTGGCAGTCCTAATATAATGTCCGCTTGGCTGCAGCAGAAACTGGCGGCCCTTCTTGTTATTGGAGACTGAAATGCTCAAGGCCGGTATCGTTGGTTTGCCTAATGTTGGCAAGTCTACTCTTTTCAACGCACTAACTGCTTCATATCAAGCAGAGAGTGCTAATTATCCATTCTGCACAATCGAACCAAACACTGGCATAGTCAAGGTGCCCGATGAGCGACTCGATAAGTTGAAAGAGCTAGTAAAACCCCAACAGGTACTGCCGGGAGTTTTCGAGTTTGTCGATATTGCCGGACTAGTGCGTGGGGCGAGCAAAGGCGAAGGACTCGGCAACCAATTCCTCTCGCACATTCGCGAAGTCGACGCCATAGTGCACGTGGTGCGCTGTTTCGACGACGAAAACATCACACACGTGGACGGTTCAGTTGACCCATTACGAGACGTCGAAACAATTCATATTGAGCTTGCCATGGCCGATCAGGCATCCATTGCCAAAAGAATGGAACGGCTGAAAAAGCAAAAGAACAACATAGACAAGCGTTCTCAGCTGGAAATGAGCATTTTTGAGAAAATCTCACCATTTATCGATAATGTAGAAGCCGTCGATTTATCAGTTTTGACCGATGAAGAACTAGCAATTTTGCCTCAACTTCAATTGCTCTCCACCAAACCGTTGCTCTATGCGGCGAACGTCAAAGAAGACCAACTTGCAGACCCAGACGCCAACAAATATCTGCAAATTCTGAAGCAGAAGGCAGCGGAAGAGAAGCGCCCAGTGGTGCTAATCTCAGCCCAGATAGAAGCCGAGTTATCAGCACTGGATAAAGACGAAAGAGACAGCTATCTGGAAAGCCTTGGTGTGCAGGACTCAGGGGTAAACACCATGATCAGGGCAGCATTCGCCCTACTAGGCTTAAAAACCTACTTTACTGCCGGAGAAAAAGAAGTAAGGGCCTGGCCTTTTGAAACCGGCTTCACAGCCCCACAATGCGCCGGCATCATTCATAGCGATTTTGAAAGGGGCTTCATCAAGGCCGAGGTCATTGGCTACAAAGACTACGTCGCCTGTGGTACAGAAAAAACAGCCAAAGAAAAGGGTCTAATGCGGCTTGAGGGAAAAGACTACGTTATGGCAGACGGTGACGTCGTTCACTTCAGATTTAACGTCTAGCCCTCTATTAAATTGAACTTTTTTGACTTAAGCGACTCAAACAAGTGCTTTGCGACAGCTCGAATCTCAAAACTTGGCCGATATCGGCCGAGTTTTTTTGCAAATTGACCGCAATTTTTATCTGCTATCAGCAACTTGACCGATATCGGCCGAGTTGGCAATGGTGAAAAACCAATGACGGCCGCAAAAACTGGCTAAACATGGAAGAAGCTGCCAGGTATGGGAATTACACCATTTGCAATGAGCCTTAAGCAAGGTACTCTCAGCCTTATAAAGGGAAAGGCCATGCAAAATCGCTCAATAGTTCAACCCACACTTGCAACAGTTCTCGCTCTCGCCTTAGCTCTAGGGGCAGTGCCCTCGTCATGGGCACAAGGATATTCCACTTATGGACCCTATCCGGCCACTCCTGGTTCTTGGAACGGAAGCGTCACGCCCGTGCAGCCATATGTGCCAAGCAATTTACCAAATGGACTACCAGCAAATACAGAAATTTCACCAAACTATATTGGCAATGGTCACGGAACAAGCTACGGCGACTATCGCAATCCTTCAACCGGTTATCAGCTTGGAACCAACACCGGACAACCACTAAACTATCGTCCCAATTCACAGACATTCAGCGGCAACTACCCCCGCGGACAGTACGGAAACGGCAGTTCTAACCCCATGGGGCTTATTGTCGGTGGGGGAATTCTAGGTGCTGGAGCACTGGCAGTGGGTGCCCGCTCACTAACATCCCGTCGCGGTTTAGGCAGCATGCGCGGCGGAGCCCATTCGAACTATCATAAAGATATGGAAAATGCCGAAAAGAGGCGAAAAAAACAGGAAGAGAAGATTCAGAACGAGTTAAAACAAGCCCATGAGGCTGACCTTAAGCGCAAAGGAATTCTACCCACCTCGGCCCAAGCACCTAGTTCTAGCTCTAGTTCTAGCTTTGGCTCTAACCGACATTCACAAAACATGTCATACGGTCAATCGAATCAAGCAAACAGACCTAGTCAGTCTAACCAGCCGCAATATAGGCCCAGCAATTCTGAGCAACTCGAAGGCGACGTTCTACCTGCCAGCGCAGCCCAAAAGCTCGACTTTTAAGAAAATATAGCTGGCAGACAAGATCAATGGCCGACAAGAACAGTTGAGGGTACAACTAAAATAGTTGTCACCCATAAATACTTTGCAGGTGTTCTTGGCCGAAGCTGAACTTACCATTCAGTATAAAAGCACTCCAGCGGCTCTAACGAATGCCGCATGCTGGATCTTTTGGCCAATTTCAATGTTCGTCTGGATTTGGTCGTGCGTGGCGCTGGGAATGCGCATGGAAACATTGAGCAGTGGTCCAGTAGTTATATTTCTCGGGGCCAATGCCGTCGTAGTAACTATTATTGGACTCTTACTCTTTCTTTCCTCAGACAAAACTATCTTCATCTCGCGAGACGGACTCTCTTTGCCATTTTTTGTTAGCCCATGCTTTGGCATGCGAGCGAAAAAGAAATGGACAGACCTAGTATCCATCGATTTCGACTCGACCAATGGCGGCATCATTAAACTCTTATTTAAGCAGTCCGCGCCTGTAGATCTCCGGCTACAGCAATTAAAACAAGAGCACCTCGATAGCCTGGTCATGGCCCTAGATGTTTGGGCTGGCGGCTCAGAAAACTTCAACGCCTTGCTAGATGCAAGGACTTTTCTCCATCAGAAAGACGGAGGGCAACTACCCGAGCACAACCAGCCTGGTTACACTGAGATGTGGCAAGACGAACTGGCTCGACGCTTCGGCTCAACGACTTTTGTTCCATTAGAACCGGGTGACAACGTTCAAGAAGGCAACTACCAGATTGAGCGACAAATTGCCTTCGGTGGATTATCGGCGATCTATTTGGCGCGCAACAAGGCTTATGAACGCATAGTGCTAAAAGAAGCAGTAGTTCCAGATGGCGGCAATGAAGAACTAAAAGAACAATCATACAATTTACTCAAGCGAGAAGCTGAAATGCTGGCTCGACTTTCCCATGAACAAATCGCTCGAGTGTTCGACCACTTCATAGACAATCAAAGACACTATATTGTTGTCGAATACTTAAGCGGCAGCGATCTAAGACGCCTAGTTAAAGAGAACGGCCCTCAGCCTCAGTTCATGGTGGTGGAATGGGGTCTACAGATGGCTCAAATGCTAGCTTATCTTCACGGTCAAGAAGAAGCAATTCTGCATCGCGACTTCACACCAGACAATATGATTCTAAAAACGGACGGCACAATTGCGATTATAGATTTCGGCGCAGCGAATTTCTTCTTGGGCACCGCTACTGGTACTATGATTGGCAAGCAGGCCTATATCGCCCCAGAGCAGCTAAGGGGCAAAGCTAATCCACAAAGTGACCTCTATGCTCTTGGTGGCAGCCTCTTCTTTCTATTAACAGGAGAAGACCCTGAACCGCTATCAGTTTCACAACCTGCTCTTATCAATCGCCAGATCCACCCCGAACTAGATCGACTAGTCTCTTCCCTAACTCAAATGGATGTTGAAGACCGGATGCAGACAGCGCAGCATGCTATCGAGGCACTAAAGGAAATAAAACGAGTTGGGAAGAGCGATATATGACAGAAGCAAGAGACAAATTGCTGCCTACAATTTCGCACCAGACTCCGAACGTTCTCGATCAGTCAGATGTTATGGCATTTATGCCCAATGCTGATTTCTTTCTATGGTTTACACCAGTTGTATCAAGACTGGCCATAGTAATAGCTCTGACTCCAATGTTTCTATTCCTCCTCGGCTACCTAGGCATCCTGGACAAAATTGTCTTCCCAATCACAATTGTCTATATAAATAGCCTCAAACCATTTCTTCAACTAGCAGTTAGTGCCGAATTTGCACCGATGTTGGACGGCATGACTAATTTACTCTACTTGATTTTCGGCTTACTTGGTCTAGGGGTGGCGGCAATGACTATACGCATCTTGAGCAACTCCAACTCTCTCTGCCTAACGGCAAAAGGCATCAGCCTGGGCAGTGCATCTAGTATCTCTGGCAATTCTAGCCTAGTAAGTACTTCTGGCTCATCAAATCAATCTGGCTTCGGCAATAATTCTAGTCTATTAAGTTCATCCAGTAGCGGAAGCCCAACTAGTACAAGCAATACCCCTGAATCCAGAAATTTGAAGGCGGCCGAAGCAGCAGGCAGAGCAACATCAATCTCCGCCAGCATTGCCAAAGGCCAAGTTATCTATCAAGAAAGAGAAGAACTAGACTTTAAGCATGTAACTTCAATTGACATCATCAGGCCAAACACTACCCGCTCAAATTTAGACTATGTATTTGTCTTCCACCGCGGCTTGTTGCCGGCGTTTAAAATCCGTTATGGAGATATTCTCAAAGCAAAAGATCGCGCCGTTTTCGTAGCAGCCATCAAGAAGAGATTCGGAGATAAAATCGACGATGAGCTGCTTGAGCCCTTCGAAATTGCTGACGAAAAGCAGAGTTATACTGAGCTTTGGCTAAAGGAATTATCGGCTTCGCCAAAGAGAGATAAACTCACGCCCCTTGAGCTTGGCGCCACGCTTCATAACGGTCGCTACACAATAATTTCTAGAATTGGTATGGGTGGGCAGGGCACGGTCTACTTGGCTCAGGATCATGGAGCAACAAAGAATCAGGCTTCGGCAGACAAGGTCGAAACGAAGGCAAGCAAAGCTCATAAAGAAGTCGAACTGAAAGATTTAGGACATCTTGATATAGGGCAGCTTGATGCAGGACAGCTTAATGTAGAACAGCTTAATGTAGAACAGAAAGAAGTAGTACTCAAAGAATTTCTTCTCCCTGTATTTCCCGACACCAGGGTACGCAAAGCAGCAGCAATAAAATTCCAAGAAGAGGCTGATCTGCTGGGAAAACTTGAGCATCCTCAGATAGTCAAATTCTATGAACTCTTTCTTGAAGACCACAGAGCGTATCTGGTCTTGGAAAAGCTAGACGGAGTGACACTAAAGGAATATGTAGAGAGCAAAGGTAGACTGCCCAGCCAAACCATAGAAACCTTGGCTAGGCAAATGTGTCTAATACTTCAGTATCTGCACAATCAAACACCACCGGTGGTGCATAGAGATTTCACTCCAGACAATTTGATTCTAAGCGATGATGGTCAACTAAAATTATTAGACTTTTCAGTGGCTCAGTCAGTAACCTCCAATGTTACTGGTTCAGTTGTGGGCAAGCCACACTATATTGCCCCCGAACAATTTCGTGGCAAATCTTGCTCGCAAAGTGACATCTATTCGATGGGTGCCACGCTATACTTCCTCGCCACAGGTAAGCAACCAGAGCCAATCACTAACTCAAAATTGGCAGCGGAAAATTCTAGTTTGTCTGGCAATTCAAAATTCGCAACAGATTCGCCCCCCCCTAATGAGCCAAACAGAATACTTAGTACAGTGATTGAGAAGTCGACCAAGCTTGACTTAGTAAACCGCTACAAGAGTGCAGAAGAAATCTTACGAGACCTCGGTTAAGCATGAACTGAAGTATGACGTGAAATATGAACGACATGGAAAATGAAGAACCATCTGACAAAAACGCATCATCTGAAAAATTCCATGGCAATGAAAGCTTCCATGGAGATGAAAGCTTCTATGGAGATGAAAGCTTCCATGGAGATGAAAGCTTCCATGGAGATGAAAGCTTCCATGGAGATGAAAGCTTCCATGGAGATGAAAGCTTCCATGGAGATGAAAGCTTCCATGGAGATGAAAGCTTCCATGGAGATGAGAAGTTAGATGTGCATGAAGCAAAATCCGATGTAGTTATTGCGCAAAATGTTTCTGCCAACGCCCCATCGGCCGAAGAAATTTCACAATCGCTCGATTCAATGCCGCAGCAAAAATTATCGCATCGTAACTGGCCTGTATTTGCAGTTGCCACCATCACCCTCTTGAGCGGCTTAGCTGGCATATGGGAGCCGCTACTGATGAGACTTTCAAGCCACCCTCGCCTCTTCAACACCCTAGTACCATATGAGCTTTACCATCTCAGCAATTCACTGACAATAGCCTTTGGCTATTTGCTCATATTTCTCAGCATCAATCTCTATCAGAGAAAGAAAACTGCATGGTGGATTGCGCTGACCCTTTCTGGCCTATCTCTGGCCTTGCAACTAGCGCGCCTAGGAAGCGAACATATTCACTGGTTGGAGAACCAAGAGTGGGCGAGAGAACTGCCTACCTACTCCGTTGTTCCGTCAATTATCGCCCTGTTAGCACTCATGCTAACACGCAAACAATTTAGTGTTAGGAGCGCTAAAGAAACATTCTTACAGGCGGCAAAGATGTCCATTTCAGCTCTTCTTGCAGTAGTCAGCTACGGTTGCCTGGGCTTTTTCTTACTGGATAAGCGTGACTTCGGTGTCAACTTTGAACTTGACCAGGCGCTCATTCACACCCTCAGAGAAATAACACTTGTAGGCAACTCAGAACTTGTCGCCACTTCAAAATTTGGCCACTGGTTTATTGAGTCGCTAAGACTCTCGGGAATTTTGGCTGGCACAGCCATTGTCATAAGCGCCTTCCGACCTATTCGCTACAAACTCTTGACCGAACCACTTGAACGTGAGCTAGCCGCTAGCATCCTTGACCAATATGGCCGCAGCGCCCTCGATCTATTTAAGCTTTTGCCAGACAAGTCTTACTTCTTCAACAATGACAAAGACGGATTAATCGCATACAAGACCTGTCTAGGCGTAGCTATCGTACTAGGCGATGCCACCGCCCCGGAGACCAAGCTTTCTAAAATAATCAGCGATTTCAAATCATTCGCCCACGACAATGGTTGGCAGGTCGCATTCTTGCAAACCACTCCAGCATATATTCACATATACAAGCAGAATGGCTTTCGAACCGTAAAAGTCGGAGAAGATGGAGTTGTTGACGTAGAAAAATTCGTCACTACAACGATAAACAAGAAGACTTTCAAAAGCAGTATCAAGAAATTCGACAAAGACGGCTTTGTTTTACATAAGTACTCCCCCCCGCTGTCAACTCAGCTGCTCGATGAAGTTCAAGAAATCTCGGATCAATGGCTAGCTCTTCCAGGTCGTCGCGAACGAGGGTTCTCTTTGGGCCAATTCAATAGAGAAGAACTTCAGCATAACGACCTCTATGTACTGAGAGATAAAACCGGTCAAGCCCTAGCATTCGTCAATCAAATCAAATCTTACAGCCCCGGAGAAGTAACAATCGATATGATGCGTCACAAAGAAAACGCACCAAACAGCTCAATGGATTTTCTCTTTGCGAAGCTGCTCAATGAGCTTCATTCTAAAGGTTTCAAGTACTTCAGCCTGGGCCTTGCTGCCCTTTCAGGAGTGGGCGATGACCCTCACGACCCTCTAGAAGAGAAAGCCCTCCATCAAGTTTATGAACACCTAAACCGATTCTTTTCATACAAAGGCCTAAGGAGCTACAAAGAGAAGTTCGATCCTGATTGGGAAGCGCGCTTCCTCGTATATGAAGGCGGTCCAGCAGGGCTAGTGAAAGCAGGATTAGCGATTGCCAAGGCAACAGAAGAGTGAATGCCTTAAGGCATTCTCTTGTAACTGCGCCTTAAGGCATTCTCTTGTAACTGCGCCTTAAGGCATTCTCTTGTAACTGCTCCTTAAGGCATTCTCTTGTAACTGCGCCTTAAGGCGTCTATGCGCAACTGATAAGCCCTGGTAAGGCTATCTTCTTCTTCTTTGTAGAGACGATAGACTTTGTCTCTTTTGACAGCGGCCTCAGCACGAACAGCTTCAATCATTTGGTCGCGTTGAACCGACAACGTAGCAGCAGCTTCGAGAACGGCCTGGCTCTCTTCTTCAGCGACAAGTTCAAGATCTTGACTTTGCCTGCGTCGCTTCACCTCAATGGCATCAGCGAGGTCTTTGCGCAATGAGGCAATGGCCTCTCGATTGACAGGATCGTCAGCATCAGTTGGTTCACTAATTGCAGCCACACCTGAGGCATCTTTAGCACCAGATTTAGTGCCCGCAGTGACGGCAGTTCCACCCGGCGATAGACTTCTCTTAGTCTGAATTTTCGCCCGCTCAAAATACTGAGGATTCTCCCTCTTCGCGTCATTTTTTAACGCAAGAACAGCCTTGCGTGCCAATTGAGCTAGTGTCGAATTGCCACCACACTTGACACAAGCTTCGTATTGCACCAAAGCCTGCCCACCTCTTTTCTGATTCAATAGAACAGTAGCAAGATAGTAGCGAGCCCGCACATCATAAGGATCTATTTGCAGACGCGCCTGAGCGATTGCTTCAACTTTGGCATAATCTTTAGACTGATAGACTCGCTCAATCTCATCAGGATCAAATTGAGCCCAGACTGGCTCTGGAGACAGCGATAGTAGCAACGAGCCCAGCTCCAGAAAACTAAGAATCAAAAGCGCCTTTGATGCTAAAGCCACAGGGACAAAGATCATGCGGCTTAAGTTTAGAACCTCAGTGGCCATGAGCTGTCTGCGGCTAGAGGGGCTGCTGAAACTTCTGCTAGCCAAGCTTTTAGTAGGCATGCTTTTACTGCTCAATTCTCTCCATCCGCACTGGCTCATATCTCGCCCCGGCAGTCAATCGGCTAACAGCATCAAGCTCTTCTATGTCCCCTATAGACAATTCTAGCTCAAGAGCCTCAATATTTTCGTTCAAATATTTGACCTTCTTGGTTCCAGGAATTGGAACGATATCTTGCCCTTTATGCAGCAGCCAGGCCAGTGCCAACTGAGCTGAACTTGCCTCATAACGCCGAGCTAGATGCTTCACTTCATTGACTATCTTTAAATTCTTGTTGAAATTATCACCTTGATAGCGTGGATCGCTACGTCTGTAGTCATCTTCTTCAAACTGTTCCAAGTTCTTGATTTGACCAGCCAAAAATCCTCGACCAAGGGGAGAATAGGGGACAAAACCAATGCCAAGCTCTCTTGTGGCAGGCAAGATGCTCTCTTCAACAGAGCGCTCCCAGAGCGAATATTCAGTCTGGACGCATGTCAACGGAAAAGTGCGGTGAGCTTTGCGAATATTCTCAGCACTGGCCTCCGATAGACCAATGTAGCGAACCTTTCCCTGCTCAACGAGCTCACCCATGGTACCAGCGACTTCCTCAATAGGAATTGCGGGATCAACTCGATGTTGGTAGAAAAGATCGATATAGTCTGTGTTTAGACGGCGTAGTGAATCATCGCAAGCTCTCCGTATATTACGCGGATGGCTATCAACACCTACCACCTGTTTCATGGAAATATCAAAACCAAATTTGGTGGCAATAATAATCTCATCCCGTTGGCCCTTCAGCACTTCGCCTAGCAATTCCTCGTTTTCGTACGGTCCATAAACTTCAGCCGTATCAAAGAAATTAATACCCAGCGCGATAGCACGCTTAAGAGTGCGCACCGACTCAGCGTGATCGGGTGTACCATAGAGCCAACTCATGCCCATACAACCAAGCCCTAGAGCCGTTACTTCTAGTCCTTGCTGCCCCAATTTGCGTAGCGGTAACATCAGTCCTCCTAGACAATTCAGATACAATTTCAGATGCATGACCAAACTAAAATTATGACTAAACCAATTCTAAATCTTAAATTCGAGCTAAAAAAAGAACTAACTAGTGATGCCAGAAATTCATCAAGATTTCGATTGAAATTAAAGCTATAACCATAAACTCAAGAAACTCGCTGCGACCATGTTCAGCTTGGTCATGAGTAAAACGATAGACTTCACCAACACTAGTCAGCTTAGTTTCAACCTGGTGCTGCCACTCTGACAAACTCAGCCTTAAAGCCATTCCCCGATAAAGCCTGGCATAGTAGGCGTCGCCAATCATCTTAAGAGCATTGCTCGCCCTGTCAGAAAGCTCACGCACATCAACCAACAAATAGCGCAAGCGCTCGGCTTGCCTAGTTGCTACCTTGCCTCCATGAAGCCAATTAGAGCGCATATGTTCGGCCTTTGACTTGTAAATTTCATCAAGATAGCGATCAAGTAAACTATCATAGGTGCGCAATTCTACTAGCTGAGTATTAGCAAATTCGATGATACTGTCTACGGTGTTGGCACCTTCAAGGTTATCAAAAACAAACGCCACGTCCCAAGTGAGAATGGCCAACTCACACTCCATATAGCTAAAATTGACGCGCAATACCTCATCTTGCTCTATGGCAGCAAGAGGGCGCTCTTCTCCAGCCACGATACTGGCAAGCGGACTCCGGTGACTCTGGAGCAACTGCGAAGCACTAATATCTAGACTGAACGACTGCACCTCAGCAACAAAGTAGTCTTCGAGGAGCACCTTATGTGGTGACGACATAGCAGATGCAATTTCAGCCATAACACTGGCTAAAGTTTCCTGAGCAATTTGACTGAGGACCTCAGAATTCTTGACTCTGCGCGACAAGGCTGTAAATTCTTGCCAACTGCCTTTAAATGGAATAGAGAAGCGCAAGGCAACGGTGCCATAGTCGTAGAGCTTGAGGCGAACTTCAGCCTTCTCGGTGGTTTCACCAAGATCAATTGTGGCATCCGGCAGCTGGGCCAATAGCGGAGCCACAGCAAATTGAATATAACTAGGCGCGGGTACATCCGCTAACTTGATCTGAGCAGCCTGGTAATCCTTGCCAGAAGAAGATTTCACTAAATTGAGATTGAGAGAATCAGCCACCGAATACATAAAGTAAGCGCGTAGATATCCAACCTCAATATCGGGTGGGTTTGCAGAGTTAGCCCCGCCAGAACCAGAACTGGTCTGACTATTTGAAGTAGAAGTAATTGATGAAGGCAAAAGCAACTCCCAAAGTACGGGGAACTCAGGTACCTTAGTCTACACCGTACGCAAAGCGACAGTGATAGTAATGAAAGGCGCCCTTGCCACTTTCTCTTTGACAATACGGTTTTTACTCAAAATCTGACAATCTGAGCTAATTAAATAATAACCATAGAAGCGGGCTCAAAATGTAACGCAGCCAACATCTTCAAGTGCTTACCAGATCATCTTTTGCTATTATTCTCGGCAGAGACAGCCTGGCAACAGCCCCAAAGCGATGTAATCAATGACAAAACTTCTCGGTACTGTAATATTTGCTTTAGCAGGCAGCCTTTTAGGTAACTTTATACTTGGTCAAAACGCTGCCAATGCGGCGGTAACCTCCCAATACGAGCTCGGTATCAAAGCCTATCAAGCACGTCGCTATAACGAAGCTGCCACGTATTTTCACAACTCAATTGCCAAGGAAGGGGGTACGGCTGACGCTTGGCTATACCTAGGCCATTCGTTCTACGCTGCCGGAGACCGCTCTCGAGCTGAGCAGACTTACAAGACACTGCAAGCCAACGTAAACAAATACTCGCCACAATCAATTACAGCAGGACGAAGCCTACGTTTGATGCACATGACTGGAGTAACAAACTTCGGCAGAGCAGCCATGAATTCAGGCGCATCATTCAATGCACTGTCTGCAGCGGCAACAACTGGTCGAGGAGGCCAATCAGGTGGTCAAATCACAGTGCAAACTCCCAAAGTTGGTCATCCAGAAGTAAGCAGCACTGCAATCGACTGCATTAGAGCCGCATTTGATGGGCTGCCACCCAGCATCAAACAACTTCTCGTTGCTGGTAATGTGCAAATTGTAGTAACACCTACAATGATTGATAAGTTTCCAGCCGGTGCCTACCAAGAGCGAATGGGTTACAACGGCGGCACAGATAAAAGCTGCGACGGCCTCTGCACAGGAAGAACGGTAGTAATTGCCGAGCACAAAGTTAACGAACGCAGCGATGAAGTAGGACCGGCTATAAGTCCAGGGATAATGCGAGAAACTTTCTTGCACGAAACGGGACATGCCGTCGACAGTTGCATCAATGGCTATGCCCAATCAGCTGAGTTCAAAGCAGCCTATAGCGCCGATGTGGCGAAGATGTCTGACGAAGACAAGTCTAGGCTCTCATACTTCCTGCAAAAGAACGGCCAAGGACAAGTCGAAACCTTTGCTGAGCTGACCTCTTACTTACTGGGAAATCATCGATGGGCGGCCGGCGCGATGGTAGAGAACTGCCCAGCTTCTTTCAAGTGTGTCAAAGAAAAACTGGGACTATAAACCCAAATTTCTCACATTTCTATTTGCGGGATTCTCGTACTTGTAACCGAGCGCAGAGAGCCAGACACACGTCCTAGAGCGCATGCCTGAAGGTGATCGGCCTCATCTACGCGACCGGCAGAACGCAAGAGATTGGCATAGTTTTCTAGCAAAGAAATGATATCCGAATCAAAAGGCCCAGCTGATTCGCGCATGATCTTCAGGGCCTTGGCATAGTATGTCTCAGCTTCTTGCACTTTGTCTTGCTCCTGCAGAATCATGGCCAAATTCTGCGACACCTTCCCCACTTCCATATGCTTAGAACCTAGGGTCTTTTCAAAGATATTGACAATTTGGCGACAGAGCTTTTCAGCTTCGGGAAAGCGACTCTGCTCATAATAAATACTGGCCAAATGGTTAGATGAGTCGGCCACACTTTTATGATACGGACCATAATTACTTGTGTTAATGGCAATTGCCCGTTTCAGATGCTCTTCAGCTTGATCGTCACAACCTACCCTATGACAAGCTTCTGACAGCTTATGGAGAGTTTGGATCAAACGACTGTCGCGCACTTCAAATTGATTAGCCAAGACAAGAGCTTGCTCTAGCAGCTGTTTTGCCTGTTCGAACTGAATATTGGCCGAGGCTTGTTCAGCGCTGTCAACCAACTCCTCCCAGGATTCAAGCATTCAAGAAATACTCCGTACCAATAACTAAGTGCTAAAGACTCTTATGAAAGCTTATAACAATGGAAGCCCCGAGGATAATAAGAGCACGGCGGACCGGAGCTGTATTAACGAGGTTTAATGTACCCAGTAAAGACCTGGAAGACCAAGTAGATACAAGAAATAAGCGAAAACATCAGCATAAGCTATAATCGGCAACTTAAATCGCTCGGTCCTAGCCCCAGCAGGCATCCGACAGGCATCTATATTGACGTTGAAGTAATGGCAGCAAAAATTTCAGGCACAACAACTAGCTATCAAATCACGGGCAAAGCATTGCTACGATTGATTTTAGTCCTTTCCAGCCTAGTTGTGCTGGGCGGCTTTGCCCCCTCGGCTTTCGCCGCAGATACCCCTCTGGCCCAACTAGAAGACCACTTCTTCCAACACACTTATCCAGGGGACAGCGAAGACGAGCGCCTGACTCGCATAGAAAAGTTAGTATTTGGTGAGGCAAAAACTGGCGACTCGGCCACTCGCATCAGTGACTTGCAAAAGGTTGTAACAGAGGCCGACACAAGCCCTTCAACTCAATCAAATCAAAGCGAATCTGCAGCCCAATCTAGCGCTGGGAACCAATCTAACTCTAACGCTAGCGCCAGCGAAAGTAATAGTAGTTCTGCTCCCTCAAATAATTCTACTGCTGCTAATGACTCTGCAGCTCTAGCCGGAACTGATTACCCGCGAGTTGATGAGCTTGAACAATTGATTCTCAATCAATCGTTCAAGCAAATGCCACTAAGCAAACGTCTTAGCCAGCTAGAGGTAAAAGCTTTCGGCAAAGCAAGCAACGACGACGACCTCAGCGCTCGCACCGATGCCCTTGAAGTACATTGGGAGAAAACTCTCTCACCCAGCCTAGAAAAGCAGTACCTTAGCACAGTTGAGTGGTTGGAGAATAAAGTCATCGGCCAGAATTACAGTTCAAAACCTTTGATAGAAAGAGTACAGACTCTTGAAGGAATTGTCTTTCCCAACCAGCCACCGGACACCACTAGCGGTATCAAAGAACAGCTCGAAACCCTCACAAATGCGGTTCATATAAACAAGAACAGCAGCCCAGATGTCACGCCAATGGCAAGTTCTGATCAAAATCAGAGTCCACATACATACCCAGGTCTACCAGCCCAGAGCCAATACACCGCCCAAGGCCAATATCCGCAGGCACCACCTTATCCCAGTAACTACCAAAACCAAGGGTCAAGCCAATCTGGGTATGGAAATAGCTATGGGAATAGCTATGGAAATAGCTACGGCGCTAGTTCTGGTAGCAATTCTGGAAGTACCTATAGCCCACAATCCTTCCAAATGCCGAGCGCCGAAAATCTACAGAGTACCCCAGCTTATCAGCAGCCCTATCAACCATCCTATCAACAGACTCAGAGCTATCAGCCAGCCCAGAACTATCAACAGTCTTATCAACAAACTCAAGGTTACCAACAGACTCAGGGCTATCAGCCCGCCCAAAACTACCAACAGAGTCAGCCCACCCAGCAGTATTCACAAACAGGTCAAGCTACAGAAAACGCAAGTGGTGCAAGCGAAAAGCAGGCGACTCAAAGCAAAGGTCACCCGCTCTTAAAAGGTTTAGCTAAAGCTCTAGGAACAGCAGCCACCATGGCGGCTGGTGCTATGAGTTCAGGCATGATGAATATGAACTTTGGCAATGGCATGTACGGTAATGGCATGTACGGCAACTCCCTTTACTCAGGTGGATACGGAGGCTATAACGGGTACAACAGTGGATTTGGCGGATACAACACTGGATATGGTGGATATGGCGGCACAAACATACGTTTTTAAAATTGGCATCGCCATAGGTCTTGCTCTTCTAACACAATTTCAAAGCGGAAGTGAGCTAATGGCAAAAGAAGGTATTCACAAACTGCCTCTAGTTGTGGCCCATCGAGGTGGCAAGCGTTGGGGCCCAGAAAATAGCCTGACAAGCTTCAAGAAAAGCGTGGCAGCCAATGCCGACGGTATTGAACTAGACATTCACCGCTGCAAATCAGGTGAATTGGTAGTCATCCATGACGATACTCTAAACCGCACCACCAGTGGTAGCGGTGCGGTTAAAGATGCCAGCTGGAAAGATCTCTCTACTCTCGATAGCGGCAGCTGGTACGAGGCCAAATTTAAAGATGAGCGCCTGCCCTTACTCAAAGACGTACTTGACGCGGTAGACGGTAAACTCACCATCAATATAGAGATCAAGAATTGTCCGGGTAACTATGCTGACATAGACGACGAGCTGCTCAAGCAACTAAAAGACTATCCTTATCCAGACAAAATTATGATTAGTTCGTTTGATCACATTATTCTAAAAAAAATTCACGATAAAACTACCAAGTATAAACTAGCTCTGCTAGGCGACTCTGTCATCTACAACCTGGCGGCCTATGCTAAATCTGTAGGGGCCACAGGCTGGAATCCAGATTTTGATTGCGTTCGCCCCGACACCGTGAAAGCCGCTCATGATGCTGGTTTGACTGTAAATACTTGGACAGTCAACAATAAAGAAGGTTGGAAGCGCGCCTGCGATCTTGGGGTAGACTCAATCATTACTGACGATCCCGAAGGCCTCAAAGATTTTCTTCGTCTCTTGAATTAAAAATGATGTTGAGCAAGTGCTGAAGCACTACACCACGCTCAAAGATTGTCAGCACGGTGGCATCTTCTCTAACCATTTCTCTGATTTTTGCTCGGGCTATAAGTTGATCGGCGTCTGTAGCTAGGCGCAAAGACTTCAAATCAAATTCTGCTCGCAAAAGGACAATCAGATTTTCTACACTCTCTTCAATCAAATCTTGATTGATAGTAAAGCTGCCAAGTAATTCAGCCTGACAGAGAGGGCAGTTGTTCACCGATTCGTATATCGCAGCAGCGCACTGAGGACAACGATTAAGTAGCTCTTGCTTAGACTGCTCTTGCTTAGACATAGCGCTCCGCCTCACCACTCTCTCATTTTTAGATAGTATATCCCGCACAGCTTATATAGCTCACATAGCTCTATATTCAGCACAAATTGTATAGCCGAAACAGCTTTGATAGCCTACTGGCCTATTCTGCAATTTCGCCTTCGTCCAATTCAAGCGACTCAATTTCATCCTCAGCCAAAGGCAATGAGAACCAGAAAATTGACCCCCCTCCATTAGGTAGCTCCACCCCAATTTCACCGCCGTGCTGCTCAACAATTGCTTTGGCTATGGCTAAACCTAGGCCGGAACCAGCTCGATTCTTGCCGTCTTTAGAGCGCAACTGCTCGAATCGGCCAAATAGTTTGTGTGCCTGATTTTTAGCCACTCCAGGGCCATAATCACGCACCGAAATCTTACAACTTGAACCACTCTTCTCGCAAGCGACAATGACGCTTCCTGGACTAGGAGAATACTTAATGGCATTGGCTAAGATGTTGGAAAGCACCTGCAAAATTCGGTCACCATCGCAGTAAACGTCAAGTGATTGTTTAGCCTCATTCTTAATTGTTACCTTTGATTCTTGCGCCAAGCTGTGGATGCCCTCGATTGCTTTGTTTACAAGCTTGCTAGCATCAAAAGCATCAAGAGCAAGTTCAAGCTTGCCCGATTCAATTTTGCGCATATCAAGAATATCGTTTATCAATCGCATTAGGCGGTCAGCCTCAGTAGCAGCGATACGGACAACTGGTCTAGTTTTCTCACTGAGCTCATCGCTAAAGCTCTCCATTAGACCAAGAGCCGTACGAATAGAAGCGAGCGGCGTGCGCAGCTCATGTGAGACCATAGAGTAAAAATCCTTTACTCGTTCTTCAACTTCTTTGCGTTCAGTAATATCACGAACGATGCCCGTGTAGACGTCTTCATGACCAAGGCTAACAGTAGAAGTAGAGACCTCTACTGGCACATGGCTACCATCCTGCCGAACAGCGTAGAGTTCCCGTCCAGCACCAAAGGGAGAACGCTGACCACTGGCTAAATCACTGATACGGCCGTCCAAAAGGAAACTCGGGATAATGCGCTCGATATCAATCCCAATCAAATCAGATGCCGGAACACCACAGAGATTTTCTAGTACCGCATTAACTGACTCAATGGTGCCATCAGACCTAATTGTAACAATACCATCGGGTGCAGTTTCAACCAAAGCGCGCATGCGCGCTTCTCTTTCAGACAGAGCCTGCTGAGCCGCTCGCAATGCTTCTTCTGCCCGCTGGCGCTCGGAGACATAGCGATTGACGCCAAGAATTACAGTAAGCAATGCCAGTAGGGCCGAAATCAGAATGAAAGATATGCCAACCAGGGTTGTCAGACTTGCCTTATCTAATTCACTAAAACGCGCAGTCATTTCACTATTAATAGTGCCAGAAACTTCTTTGGCAAGCCATTCTACATGCCTTGTCAAATGAGTTTCGTCAAATTTTTCGGACCGAGCAAGAGCACTAGCCATAGTACCGCTAGTGCGCACTTGAATCACTTCTTCGGCACAACTCTTTCTAAAGCTGATTGAATCAGTCAATTCATCAAGTAACATCGAGTAACGTGAATTATCGGATAGCAATGTCTTCAATCTGGCTACACAAGCGTCGATACGATTAAAACAAAGCTTGTGTTGTTGAATTGTCTGGGTGTTCCCGGTAAGTACATACTCACGCTCCTGCGCATCAGCCCGTGACATATCAAGCACTATCTGGTCCAAAAGATCTACTAACTGAAATTGTTTAGAGGCAAGATAACTATTTGCTAGCCTATCGGCAGCTAAATTTAGGGTCATAGTTCCGATATAAATCAATACCGCCGCCACAATTAAAATAATTGCCGTAGTTTTAGCAGTAAGTGAATTATTCATGAGCTCTAGCTACTGGTCTACTATTTTACTGATCTACTATTTTACTGATCTACTATTCGATATCCGGCTCCACGCTTAGTTCTGATGATACCGTTCTCCTCGCTATCACCTAACTTGCGTCGTAGTGTTTTCATATGAGTACGCACAGTGTCAACTGAAGCACTTGAATCACTTTGCCATACTCGACTGAGAATGGTCTCCAAGGTAAAGCTTTGATTGGGGTAACGCATCAAAAGTTCGAGCAAACTAAACTCTTTTGAGGTCAGGTCAACTTCTTGAGCCGCACGGAAAACACGACAAGCCTCAGTGTCTAGTTCGATATCACGCACAGTCAAGATTTTGCCAGCATAGCTTTGAGGGCGTCGGAGCAGAGCCTGTACGCGAGCATTGAGCTCAACTGGATGAAATGGCTTAACCAGATAGTCGTCAGCACCAGCATTGAGACCAGTGGCTTTGTCTTCAATGGCACCACGGGCAGTTAACATCAAGATTGGCGTTCTGCCACCAGAACCTCGATACTGTCTGCACATATCAATGCCCGAAATATCTGGCAGCATCCAATCAAGGATGACAAGTTCATAACTAGTCATGCGCAGCTGACTAATTGCAGTAAGACCAGTATCAACATGATCTACTAGGTGCCGGCCTTGCTCCAGCTGCATTTTCACAAGAAAAGCAAGATTGGTATCATCCTCAACTAACAAAATCTTTGCCATTTCAGCCTACGATCTGCCTCCCTTTTGCTTCTAGCGAGTGTAGCTCTTTTGAGCTTTTTACTCCAGTCGCCCTGGGTTTATGAGGCTCAAGCGTATATGACTTGCCTGAAGCGGCAGCAAACCAATTTCGGGGCAGAATAGTGCTAAGGCGACTAAACTTTTGCCCAGTCCTTGACGCTTTGCTATAGCGCAGGCGGGGATCGACCAATGCGGCGGCAGCGCCATAGGCAGAGAGAAGGCGATAGGTCTGATCTATGCAATTATTGGTCAAAAGCGACCAACCACCTGCTTTAATCAACTCCAACTCTTGCAAAGCGCGCCCACTATTGCCAGATAGTTTCTCATGATGCAATTCCTTGTAAGCATGATAGTTAATATGGTAATGAATATTTTGGTGCTGAATATGGTGCCCTTGTGACATGCTTTCAAGCATTTGTTCAAAACTACCTTGTTCGCACCAAAAGTCTATATCTCCGCCAGGAGGCACATACGAATACTTCGCCAAAGCTATGACGTCACTCATTGGCGTGCGCAGCAAATGGTCAGATGAGCCCCAACAATATTTCTTTCCTTCATTTTCTCCAGTAGATTCTCCAGGCGAAAGAGCAAAACCCCAAGCGACATGGCCAAATCGCAAAGCCTGATGATAGTTGATAAAAATAAATGACTGTGACACTCAGAACCTACCCATGAGCTTGACTTCCGGCTATCCTCGCTTGCTCCAGACCAACATGACTGAGGCTAGAATGAAGCTCAGCTTCGAGCTGTCCAATTCTTAGCATGGCAGCTTCTAAGCGCCTTGAAGTATCAGCAAGCATCTGCGTCGTCAGCTCAAGCTTAGCTCCTAGACAGACAATCTCAAGGCTATGATCGATGACTGTATCGATACTCATCTCCAAACCGGCAGCGCACAGGTGTACTGCCATAGTACTGCGCCCAGCATCAGCACTGCTATTAGCAATCGAATCTTCAGAAAAGTTCTCAGTTACGTCCATAAAGCAGTTCCATAAAATAGTCCTACAAAACAGTCCTACAAAATAGTTCCATAAAGCGAGTTATGGCTTCTGTCAAATTCAAACTCAAAATTATTGAGATAATTCCCCAATATTAATTTCATGCCCAATTCACCTCCTCCCTAGCGCTATTATCAGACTCAAATAGAGCCAAATGGCAATCAATATTGTTCAAAAAACGCCGTGCAAAACGCCGGTAACGGGGAATAAACTAAGCATTACCAGGTATCTCGCCCCCCATAAGTAAGAATCTACGCAAGAAATTGGTAGCGCACGATGTTCAGACCCCAAAAGTCGCAACCCCCTCCCCCAATCCGTCTGTCAAAAATGCACGGAATTCCTGTGTATCAAGACGTCTTTCATGGCTTGGAGGAGGCCCAAAAGAACTTGAACCGCTCGGTTGAGCTGCCTTGGATTGCCGAAAACCCAACCAGAGACTGCACTCTAGCGGTTATGTGCGACCGCGATGGCGGCGACCCCCAGTGGACCTTCATTATCGGCGAAGGACCGGCCAAAGAAATACGCTGGAACTATCAGACGGGCGATATCGGTCTAGTTACAAATTTGCTTACCCGAGAATGCTTGGGTGACAACACTGACATGAATGCCCAGCAGCTTGAAGCTTTCGGCGGCATGAGGGCGACAGCAAGCAATATACCGAGCATCACCGTACCAAGCGATGACACTCCAGTAGCCAGAGCTGCTTTCACCGAAAGCCAGGAAATGCCAAGGCACGCCACTCTTGAGGGCGACTTACTCAATATGACCGTGCCCCATGTTCTGCAATCTATTTTGATTAGCAAAATGACCGGCCTGCTCAGCGTCACTCAGAACGACGAGCTAATTGATGTTTTCTTTGAAAGCGGCCAGCCACTGCACGCTGCCTCCCCAGAATGCAAGGGCGAAGCAGCAATAATGGAGCTTTTGACTTGGAGCAAAGGCAAATTTTCTTTTTATCCAAACGACCGCTCAAGCGAGCGCACAGTACATAGATCAATTGAGCTTTTGATAGCAGAATCTGGCCCCTTAGTAGAACAGCATGAAGTACTGTTGAAGAATGGTGTGACTATAAACTCGTACTTCATCCGCAAACATCCCAATTTGACCGAAGCACAATTTGAAGAAAAAGTGTCTCGTGGAGCTAATCTTAGTATTGAGGAGCAAAAGCAGTTCTACCAAATAATCGACAACCAGAGCACGCTTTTTGAGCTTTTGCGTAAAATGCCATTCAATAAAGTTGAATGGATTCCTCTTATATACAATCTGCTCGTTTGTGATTTGGTCGCACTGACGGACAAACCTACTCAAACCAAACAGCAGCCACTTGAGGCCATGGGTGTTGACCGCTCGGCCATTGAAGCTGGCATGAAAAATATGATGCGTCAAGAAACCGGACTGATAAACTATCCGGTCATTCTCTATTTTCTCGAGCAAGAATACTTTAGATGGGAACATACCGGTGCACCATTTTGTTTGCTGATTTTCGAAATGCGTGTACGAACACCAGCAGGCCTTGAGCCCCTGCCACTTAGTATGATCAAAGAGGCTGCTAGGCGCATCAATATAGTCAAACGAAACATTGACCAGTTAGCTCACTTCGAAACATTCGGATTTTTACTAATGCTTCCATACACTGGAGTGCAAGCTGCCACCATGGTGGCAAAGAGAGTTACCGAGGTGCTCTGGGACGAAAAAATGGGTAACGAACTAGACAGTCGCAATCTTGCCATCGCCTTTGGTGTCACAGGCATTCCTGAAGACTGCCAGGATCTTGGCATGATGCTCTCTGCCGCTAAGGATGCTATGAATTCATCAAAGGCCAGTGGTACACCAGTAGTATCATTCAGGGCTTCGCGCAATCAATAAACTTACGCCGTGAGCGCGATTTCAAACTAAAGGCACGATTCTAAACTTAAAGCACAATGTGAAACTAAAGTTAAACCGACTCGTCAGCCCCAAGAGGGGCGAACCAGACTGGCAGGATATCTCACATTTGAGAAGTCAGCTGGAAGATTGCGTATACTGTGGTTATAGCCATTGGAACTTTAGCCATGAACGAAACTAAAAGCACTTCTAAAAACGCAGAAAAACTACAGTCAATAGAGTCTTTGATTCTATTTGATGGCGTATGTGGGCTGTGCAACAAGTTTGTCCAATACGTACTCAACCACGATCCCAATGGGCGCTTCCGCTTTGCTTCATTGCAAAGTGAACTAGCACGCGAAATTCTTAGCCGCCATGGTAAGGATCCGGCCCTGTTGAAAACCGTTTATTTGATTCGCAACCCCGGCCGCTCAGACGAGCAGATTTTCTCTAAATCAGCGGCCGCCCTACGAATCATAGGCGAACTAAATGGCGCAGCCAGGGGCCTTAAGCTCTTTTTGGCTGTTCCAGCTCCATTGCGCGACTTTGGCTACGACATGGTGGCCGCCGTTCGCTACCAGGTTTTCGGCAAACATGATGTCTGCCCTATGCCAACAGCAGCAGACAGGGACAAGTTCCTCGACATTTAGCCGAATCTGTAGATTGCTCTTTAGCGCTGAATTTAGCGGTCTTAGTCTTGTCATTAGCGCCAAACTCAGGGACAATTGCTAGCAGCTTCAAACTAAGAATTGAGAATTACAATAGTTTGCGTAAGTCCGTTAGTGAGGCCATTTGAGACCGCCAACAAAAACGCTCAGAATATTCTCTGCCTTATCGTTAGTGTCGGTCTCTCTCTGCCTGCCTCATTTTTCCCCGCAAAAGGCTACAGCTCAAGGCTCAACAGCCAAAGACACCAGCAGTCAATCGTGGCGAACTAAGCCAGAAAAGCTCTTGCACCAGCCGCTTCGAAGCGGCTGGGAACCGTCCGCTCTGAAGAAAAGCCCCTTGGCTTCTACGAGTCTCCCTCCCGTGCCCGAGGGTTCTGAAAAAACCGCAAGTACCGAACCAGTAAAAGCAAAACAGCTAGCGGCAAAAACTCTAGCAGCGAAAACTCTAGCGGCGAAAACTCTAGCGAATCAGAACCAAGTAACGCCCTCCCTGGCGACAACTCAGCCAAACACCAAATCTTACGGCGCAAAACCTGTCATTAGTAAACCAAGTAACAGCGTTAAGGCCGCTCCAAACTATGCAAACAAAGCAGCACGAGAAGCGGAGAAAAAAATTCAAGATCACGACTTAGCTGCCGCGGTAAATATTTGGAGCACCGAGATTGAGGCCAGGCCAGAGAATGCCGACTCGTGGGTAGGAAGAGCGAGCGTCAAGCGCATGATAGGCGACTACCACGGCGCACAAGACGACCTTGATCGCGCCCTCGAGATTAACGCCAATAACGTTCCGGCCCTAATTTCGCGAGCAGCTGTGCTCCGGCGGTTAGCCGACTTAAGGGGAGCAGCCAAAGATATCGATAGAGCAGTTGAGCTAGCTCCCAAAAGCTATCAGGCCTTCGCTGAAAGAAGCTCATTGCGCTTTGCTCTAAACGACATGCAAGGCGCAATGGCGGACTACAACTATGCCATAACACTCAACCCCGATCTCAACAAGCAGGTCGCCAAATACAGCTACTCAGCCAACAGTCAGCCACCAATAGTTATTCGCGACGCTCGCGATATGAGTAAGCCTGATAGTCGCCCAGAGAACAAAACTGGAGCCGCCAATAAAATCGTAGAGAACAGAACTGCAGATAGCAGAACTGCAGAATCTAAAGGCGCCGAAAACAGGTCCACTGATAGTAAGACTCTAGCAGACAATAAATCGAATGAAGTAGGCGATGCGCCGTTCACATCGGCTGAACTAGCGCATATGAATAACACTGGTGTGCACGAAATCAATGCAAAGCATTTTGCTGTTGCCATTAAGACGTTCGAACGACTGCTGGAAATTTCGCCCAATTATGCTCACGCCAAAGAAAACCTAGTAATTGCTCACAACAATTTCGGCCTAGAACTCTCTGTGCGCCAGCCCAAAGAAGCTGTTAAGCATTTTCGCGCTGCGCTGTATTTAGATCCGAGGCAGGCAGCCATTCGTAAAAATCTCTCCGCACTTATGCGAGAAAACGGTCAAGATCCAGCGAGCACCGAAGACCGCCTTGCCATGGCCGATGAGTGCCTGTTGCAAGGGGAAGCCGAGGGTGCATTTGTGGAACTATCTGAAGCACTGAGAATCAAAAACACACCACAGCTTCGCGAGAAGCTATTGGTTGCTCTAGCTGCTATCAGCAGCAGTGATAGCAAAAACGCCAACCATGCGACAAATCAAAAAGAGAAGCTAGAACAAAAATTAGAAGCAAAGCTAGAAGCTAAGCTAGAACCAAAACCAAAACCAGAACCAAAATCAGAACCAAAGCTAGAAGCAAATTTAGACCTAAATGAGGACTCTAGAAGAAAGGCTAGCGCACCAGATCTGCCACCGCCAACAATACTAGGCACCATATTGCCAGCAATTCCTGAAAGTCCTTCGACTATGACAACAATCGCCGACTTACCGAATGCCACCATAAGAAGCAGAGAAGCAGTGGCAATGAGGCCAGTGCGAGCGATAGAAGAGAAGCCTCCAACAGCACCAGTTCAATTAGAATCACCGTCAGCGACTCCAGGCTATGATGCTGCTTTCGTCAAGTCTACTCTCGACAATACGCCCGAAACAGTCTTGCAAGTTGCCCGACAACTGGCAAGCGAAAACCGAGAGCTAGATGCCGAAGCGCTATTGAACCGCCTTGGTGAGATATTGCGCAAAAAAAGTTTAAAAGGCGACAAGACCGCCGAACAAATGCTTGAGCTCACCCTTGAAACATTAAGTGAACTCTATTTCAAATCAAATCGCCTTCAAAATGCCGAGCCTACTTTGCGTGAACTAGTGGCTATAAGAGAGAAGACGAAAAGCCCCGATGACCACATTCTTGGCAAAACCTTAGCAGAATATTCAATGGTGCTTAAATCACTAGGCCGGGGTGAGGAAGCTGCCAAACAAGAGCAAAAAGCCAACTTAATTCTCAATCAACTCTCAGCTCACTAGTTCTTCTTCTAGTTCTTCTTCTCGGTGGTTAGCTAGTTGCTGCTCCTTAACTACCTAGCACTTCCCAGGCACGTCTACTTCCCGCCAGTTGATGCGGGCACCACCGCGCCAGAGCCGTCGTCGGGTAAGGCCAATAGCAGGCGCATGTATAACTTCGCGGCAGCTGAACACTGATCGTCGTTCCAGGGCAGAACGCGAAACTCTTCCATGATTGAAAGAATTGCACTGCGACTTTTGGCCGCAGCAATTTTAGTCAGCCACTGCTGTAGTTCAGCACTATCAAGTTCAGCCATAAATACCAATCATTGAGAGTAAGTGATCAATATCATTATAAAGAAAAACTCGCGGAGCAAACTGTATTGCTGGCCGCGAGTTCTATTGATCTAGTGAAATTTAAGCGATTACCGAAGCAAAGGCTAAATTATTACTCTTCTAGCTTGTTAACGCTGAATGAATCTGGATGGAATGGTGTTTGGAAACCATCCATGATGCCATTTTTCATACCGTAGTAGGTACCAGAAGCGCCACCGTATACAAGACCAGCTGGCAATGTTACGACTGAAACTAGCAAGCAAGCTGGACCGCAATCTTTGCCGCCGATTTTGTCAGCAGCTTTTTCGGTCAAATCTTTGTAACCTTTAACTGATTGGCGAACAATCGCAATCGGTGTTCCAACTACTACACCGGCAGCAACGCCACCAAGTCTTGTAGGAAGAAGAGCACCTTGGACAACTTTGTCCATATTATCGTCAGCAGCGAAAGCTGGGGCAGCAACTGCTGCAACAGCTAGAGCAGCTATTGCCAAACTCATAACTTTCTTGATCACAACGAACCTCCTAGAAACCCTGTTAAAACTAGTAACCTACTTGACGACTGAAATAATCACGCTCTACCACAAACATCTTCTGACACTAGTGGCGTCGTAAACTCGGCAAAGTTATCAGACAGTGGCGTTTTGAGCGATTTTGCCTGATGTCTGCGGGTCGCCAAGACCCCTCAGACACCTACATTTTGCCACGTTGCCTAGCAAAACTCAAGAAGACTCTTATTAGTTGATTAAGTTCCAACATTTTAGATATGCAGAGAGTATCTTCCATTCCATTCTTTTCCAGTCCTCTGCAGAAACCAAAACATCCGCTCAATCGAATCACGACACTACCAACGGTACCAAAGCGATACAATTGAATGCTTTGGTGATAGCGATAACAAGCAGATTTACTTAGCTAATTTAAACTCAGCTTACTAATTAAGCTAACTAATTAAGCTGAGCTAGTGGCGAGGGCTTGCGTCAGGAAGAACTTCACGACTTGCCACTCACTCCAAAAGCGATCGCGAAGTTGCGACTTATTTGGCTTAGGAGAAAGCATCTCTGCTTCTAAAGCGCATGCCATATCACTCAAGTAAATATCACCAGCGCTAACAAACGCCACATGGCCACCATTCTTTGGCGTCAGTAAAGTAACGTTGTCATTCTCAGAAAATTCACTAGCAGAGAAGCTAGAAATTGGCACCAAGGGGTCGTCGACGGCAGCCACAACAAGAGCTGGAATGTTTATAGCCGCAACTACTCGTAATGCAGAGGCGCCATGATAATACGCAGCAGCATCTAGGTAACCAGCATCCGGAGCCGTGAATGCATTATCGAAACCACGCAGAGAAGTAATTGACGGCAAAATCTCCACATCGTATCGCCCCGGAAACAGCCGGTTCTTAGCTCTTACTTTCTCTTTCAGGCTAATAAGAAAGCCGTGTTCGTAGAGCCAATTTTCGCCGCGCTCGATAGTGCTAACACACTGATCAAGCTCAACTGGGGGGCAAACAGCACAAACTGCATCAATAATATTGTCAGCCCCAGACTCTCTTTCGTTTCGCTGGCGCCCGGCGCGTCCTTGCTCACCGGCAGCCTTAAGAACAATATTGCCACCGAGAGAAAAACCACTTAAAAAAATCCGCTCGAAGCCAAAACGCTTTTTCAAATCAGCGGCAATCGCAACTATGTCCTCACTCATGCCCGCGTTATACAGACCGCGAGCAAGATGAAGTGTGTCTCCACAATTGCGCAAATTGACACGACAAACGCTAAAGCCAATGTTCAAAGCTTTCTCACAAACACCTTTTACATAACTTGATTCAACGGAACCTTCTAGACCGTGGACGATCAGGACAAGATTTTTGGACAGTTTTTTGGTGAGAGGAGCGTAATTTTTATTCTTCTGCGCTAACCGTTCCGGCCTGTGCAAGACAACAACTACTTGATTGCGTTCAGGCTTAAGCGACTGCTGTTGGGGGTTTTGAGCATTGATTGTGAGCTCCGAACAAGGAGGGTCAACATCGATAATGAGCTTTTCACTTATACAATCAGTCAAGGGAAAAGTTCGTCGCATAGCCAAGGGAGCAAGTGTCATTAGGTGAGCATTCGCTAACCCAAGAGCTGGTTTGAATTTCGCTAAGCGCACCTTTACTGCATCCCCCACTTACAACTGGTATAATCAGCTTATATCATTACCTTCACTCGAGCACCCACTGCAATGTTATCCGACGGCGAACCAGCATTTTTCGCAATGTTCTTGGTCTTTGCCCTGCTCATCCTTTTGGGCATAGCGCAGAACATGCCTGGCGTTGAGCTAATTCCAGCTTTGTACAACTAGAAGATAGAGGACGCTGAGCGACTTTTATGTCATTAGCCGCTATCTATAGCACCCTATTCGGGCGGTATCAGCCCGGTACTATTGCTTCGAAAAAAGCATGGAACAAAGTTTTGATTGTTGGTTCATTTTTAAGCAGCGCTCTGTTGCTGCTGGTGTCGTGCCTAACATTCACGGTCACTGTCACAGGCTGCACGCCAGAGCTGGGTGATGCCACTTTGACGCAAAACACCCGCATAGAGCTTGTTGATTGGCACATTTCTGGTCTCTGGGTAATCAATTGCCCGGTCTGCTGGATACGAGTGGCCAACTACAACAACGTACCAATTAAAGACATAACCATCAAATACCAGACTTTTGACTTCGACAGCAAACCACTAGATCAAGGCAGTTACACCATAGACGGCGAAGTCGGACCTGGCCAAGTGAAGAACTTTATCGAACAATACGTTGGTATTGTGCAAGTCGAAAGCGACAAACTAAAAATTGAACTTTCTACCGTTCACCTTGGCGAAGGGCACTAATTGGTTCTGAAACTTGACCGATATCGGTCAAGTTTTAGAACCTAAATACAAAAAACTCGACCGTTAGGTCGAGTTTTAGACACAATATTCTTCGTCGCAACAGCCTAATACTGTTGTTCTGCCTTGAATGCCGACTTCCATACGAGATAGGCAATGAGACCGTAGACCACAAGCAAAATCAAAAAAATCACCAGTGGCATCTTCTGATAGATCTTCAGAAACGGGCGCAAAATGAAATCGATTACAAAAAATCCAGCTGTCGCCTGCATTGAACTGTCCTCTGTTGTCAACATATTATATGAACAACGGAGCAGTCAAAACCAATACATTACGAGAGTTCTATTTAGATCTCACTCATATATCGCTTGGCAATAACGACTTCGAAAATTTAGTACTTCTTATATTTGTGGTTGCGATCCCAGCGTTTAGTCAAGCTAGGCGAAACCAGATCTGGATTCATGATCAAAACCATACCAATCAGAAGAAAAAGAGTAAGACCAATCGAGAGAATAAAAATCATCGGCATTGGTGAGACCTCAGCACAAAGGCTGTCGTAGTGGGGGATTGGCGCAGAAGAATAAAAACAGAAAAACGAAACGGACTTACTAAACGCGGCTCAAGAACAAACCGATCATGATGCACGCTCGATTAAGGCCAGGTTAAGGAAAAAGAATCCGCCCCTAGGTTGGAAACAAATAATACAACGAAAGGAGGCTATTACAGCCTCCCTTCGCGGAGATTTTTATGAGATTTTGAGATTAGTCTTAGCAGCCTTTAATCGAGATCAGCTGTTACTACTTATCTTCTATAACCTCGCCACCTTTAGCGACAAAGGTTTCGCAGATGAAGCTCTTAAATATGCTGCAATGCGACATCCACGTGGAGCACTCCAGACGATTGTTGAGACACCACAGTGACAGTTCCTTCTTCTTCTTTAGGCGAACTAGACGCAGCGGCAGCATTACTTGAAGAACTAGCTGCAACTGCGCGCTTCACCTTCCCCACGGGGCGATGTGCGGCTTTTGGTTTATCGTCAGCGGCAGAGGCCAGCGAATTTCTCTCGGAGTGCTCGCTCTTAGCTGAGTGAGTAACCTTTGGATGAGTGACTTTGGCAATTTTTTCGGTCTTCTCTACTTTGGTCACTTTCTCCGGCTTAGTTGGAGTCGTGGCTGGCAAGAAAACAGGTGCCTCAACTCTAGGAGCATTGTAAGAAACATAGATTCGAGCAGGCACTAGGTCTTTACTACCAGTCTGAGCCGAAGCAATCATAGTCACTTCTTTTTGGGGCTTTTGCAGATAAGCCTGTGCGTCCATAGGTGAACGCGAAAGCAGCAGTGTCAGCTTTTCAAGACCAGGGTTCTCGTCAAAAGTTAAGTAGCCGTCTGAAGGCAATGCGTAATCTTTGCCTCTGTCTACTTTGTTGTTCTCAGCTGCTCTATTGTCTGGGAAAAGCACGCTCTGCTCCCCTCGACTGCCGCTAGAGAGCAAGATATAGGCATAGCCATCAATATTAGAGCGAACGTGAAAACGAATGCTGTCATTAGTCTTAAACTGAAACTTATTGCTCACCCGAGTAACGTTATTGCCGCGCTTCAGCTCAATCCAGTAGCGCAAGCCAGTGTTGAGTGACTCAGTTGGTTTTTCCAGCTGTTCGAAGAAGAGACCCTTTGCCCCGCTCTGCTCCTGGGCGTAAACACCGGTAGAAATCACTACCCCAAGTGCCACAGCCAGTGAAACTGCGCAAGATTTTCTGATTAGCTCAAGCGCTTTCATGTTCATCTCCTCTGTCTACAAATTTACTGGGTTTCCTGAATACTCTTGCCCTACTGCTATCAAAATCAAATTAGGAGGCAAGACGTTCTAACTGTTCTAGTTTAATTGGTCGGGGTTGTATTGGTTGGGCCAATATTGGTCGGAGTTGTATTGGTTGGGCTGATATTGGTTGGGCTGATATTGGTTGGACTCGCATTACCCGGGGTGATATTACTAGGCAATTGACTATCAAGCGTGAGGTCTTTCTTGTGCCTGACGTCCACTTGGGTAATATAGACTTCACGGCCCATCAAACCACTAGAACCAAATTTGCCGTTCTTAGGCTTATTGTCGTCAAAGAAATGCTCACCTAGCTCCTTAGCATCAACAATAACTCCATTGCCACTTTCGTCACAACTTAGAAGCTGCAGTGAACGGTTTACAAACTGCTCAATAGCTTTCTCTTGAGCCAGCGGATCGCTCATGGTCAACAAATCACTCTTCATACCGCTAGCGACAAGTAAGATTTTCTCAGTACCGTCACTGTTGTCGCAGCCAAAAGCTGTGACAGCCTTTGCCAGCGGGATTTTTTCTAAACCATCACCCACAAGTATGTAACGGGCTCCAGCGTCAAGAATCACATCATTAGCCGCCGAAGATGGAGTATGTAGAATCACTTTGCCCGAATTCTGCACGAGAAAAGCATACATATAGAATGACTGCTTAGCCATTACATCAACGCCAAATTTTGCCCTTCCAGTAAACACATAATTCTTGTCATGCATCACTACAGGCCCAGGAGTAAACTCAGCCAAAGTAGTAGCTAACCAAGCCTGGCTCTGATTGGGCAAAATTACAGGACTAGTATTAATTATATTTGGCTTGGGAATCATGGCGAGGGCAGCAGCTCCACCACCAGCAAATATAAGCACTAAAGTCATGGCCAGCAAAGCCGGGTTATAAGTCTTAGCATTAGTCACAGGTCGAATAATCTGAGGGCCAGTGCGGGTTCTAGTCTTTCCAACTAGTCGAGTTTTAGCTCTTGTCTGCGCCTTTGTTTTTCTTGCTATCGGACCTTTATAGTCAGAATCTTGGATCAATCGCTGTCCGCAGCCTTTGCAAAAATTAGGCTCGTCCATTGACGAGCGGCCGCATTTCGGACACTGAATGCGGGCAACTTGACGGCAGCCACCGAAGCGTCCAGAAACTTCAGTCTCGTCTCCATTGCCTGAGAGAGTGAGTTTCCTGGCTAGTGTCGTCTCCCCAGCATTCTTCAAACATTCAATCACTTGCTCCACCCAAATCATCTGATGGAAGCCACCATCTGGCGCCACCACAGCTGGATCTGGTGGCACCGCACCACAATGAATGCCAATCACGGTACCATCTTTGAAAATAGGACAACCAGCCGCTTCAAATGGAAGTCCGATATTGTGCAGCACATGGGATGGATCTAGATCTTTAACACTACCAAGCAATGTTCCGGGACGTAAAAGTGGTGCCAAAGATGCATCTTCTACCCACAGAGCAGTTACAAGATCATTAGGGGAAAGGGGAGTCTTCACTCCAAGTGGCAGCGGAACAATATCGCTACCTTTAAGGAATGGAGCCTCAAAGTAGCTAATCTGCCGCGTTTTAACAAGCTCTTGCATGGCAGCGTAAATAGAAAAATCGTCTATTCCAGCAACCTGCCACATCAGACCCAAAGGAGTGCCACCATCAAGAAATGGCCAAATTAACTTTGTCGCTTCTCTAGAATCTGGTGGCAGTATGTCGTAATTAGGCTGGGGAGTGACTCTTGTAAACAAACTAGAGGGTCCACCGACAATTGACACCATTTTTTCCATCTCGTCAGTGCGTCGCAAAGACTCGATCAAAAGCATGTCGATAGGCCTAGAAATTTCAGTCACGGTCGTCCAGCTAGGCTCGTCTTCAGAAGTGAAGTAGAAGCTACCATTGAACTTGTGCCGAATGATTTGATAGATCGCCATCTCGTTAACGAGATTATGGTAGTAGGCGTGTGTGGCCCGTCCATTCTGGCAAAAAAGCTTGCCCACAACACGGTTACGTTCATCGAGAATCGAGACGGATCCTACTTTTCGTGCATTGGTAATCGTTTGAACCACCAGCGGCAATTCAATTTCGGCAAGACTACCGCCAAGCCCAGCCTCATGATCAGGCACGAAGCGCTCGAAGGAATCATTGATTTCTTTAATCTCGTCTGCAGAAAGCTCATTGGCACTAGGTGACAGCTTGAGCAAAGCCACGTTGTGCTTCTGCAAAGGCAAGCCGTTTACGGGGTCAGTAAGCCCGTGCTTAGCCATTGTTTTAAGCACAGCCTTATCAACTTTGGGATGGAAAACCACTGACTTAATTGAGTATTCGCGACCACTGCTAGGGAAGCGCACCCGTAGTGCCTTAAGAATTTCAGTATAGAGAATGACAGAATGAGCGCAAGTGACAACAGTCTCGCCATCAACTTGCCAGACTGCCGCAAGAGGATAACGTACAGGCAAGCTATAGTCGTAAACAAGCCCGACAGCATTGGCGTATTTGGTTAGCTCTTGTTCTGACACTGGTTACCGCTGACGACTGGGTACTGCTCGCATGAAAGAAAAGTATCGAAGAAACGAAGGAAGAAACGAACGAAACGGGCACCTGGCAATAATAAAAAAAGGACCCCTATAGTATAAGGGCTTCTACAATATCTATGTCGTTTTGTGGTTAAGCCAGCAGTTGACAGGAGGCAAGTTGAGCACGGCCAATATTGTCGGATGTGACTACAGCGCAGCCAAGACCAAACCAAACGCCACGTGGATCGCCAGGGGCAAACTCGTTTCTTCCACTTTAGTTGTTGACAGCCTGGAGAACGTCGGCTCTGACCTGCTGCTTGAGAGTTTGCTGACACTCAAGAAATGTTCTTCCAGCCAGCCCTGTGCCAGCGAGACCTGTGCCAGCGAGACCTCCGCCAGCGAGCCCTCCGCTCTCCAAAGCAGCAGCGCAGGAGTCAAGGATAGTGAGCCACCAGCCTGGATCATCGGCCTTGACTTCCCCTTCTCCTTTCCTGCACCCTTCGCCGAAATATTACTAGCGGCCAATGCCTCAGTTTCTTCACGGCATTCACCTAGTTCCCTTTCTTCACCCAAATCTCTGACGGCACCCAAATCGCTGACTTCACCCAAATCTCTGACTGCACCCACTTGGTTCAAATTAGCCGAATGCGTAAGCAGTTTGAGCTTCCCTGAACTCCTCGCCTTGCTGCAATCGGCCAAACCAGGCATGGGAGGGGAGGTCAAAAGGCTGACAGACAATGCCACCGCTCCAAAGGCTCAAAGCCCCCTGCATCAAATCAATCCGGGAATGCTCAAGATGACTTGGCAAGGAATGCAATTGCTTCTCGCTCTGCACAATCACGGCTTCAACGTTTTGCCATTTGCGACCCCGCAGTGCTTTTCGCCAATCCCTCAGAACTCCGAGACCGCCTTCCGGGCAGCAGTGATGGAGGTCTATCCGGCCGCAGTGCTCAAATCACTGGGCCTCCCCTGGCGCAGATATAAAGGTAAGGACCAGGAAGCGAAGCAGCTGCGGCAATCTATACTGACCAACCTCACTGGTACCAGAGAGAAGTTACGCTCTGTAAACAGAATCGCAATAGCAGTACCAGAGCTTGTCTTACCACCCAATGTAGAGCAATTTGCCCTCGCTTGCGACGATGCACTTGATGCAGTCGTTGCCGCACTGGGAGCGGCGATTGCATACCTCAATCCAGGCCAAACAGCCCCACCCAGGCAGATTTCAATAGATATGATCGCTCTTGAGGGCTGGATATACGTCCCATACCCCCAAAACAATGAGGCAACCCCGTAGGTTATGGCGTAGGTTATAATGTTTGCTCCAGACTAATGTTTGGTTTATGCATTTGCTATGAAGGCTGGCAAATGCGAGCATATGCGTCCGTAGCTCAGCGGATAGAGCTCCCGCCTTCTAAGCGGGAGGTCGTTGGTTCGAATCCAACCGGGCGTATTTTTTTGAAGCTGCTAATCTGAGGATACAGTCTGAAGATCAAAGTAGCACCAATCGCAATAACAGTCGGCTTGCTAACCACCATCGCTGGTGGTGGCTACTGGTACTGGACAACAACGCCGCTCTACGCTCTGCAAGCTCTAATGCTGGCCGTGCAAAACCATGATGGTCAAGCATTCTCTAAAAGAGTTGACGTTAATGGTGCTGTTGACAATATGCTCGAAGACGTGTTGGTTTATCCCGCCTTAAGCACACCAAATTTATCGCCTTTCCAAAAGCAAGTTGCCACTGGCGCTCTAGCCATGGCCAAAACACAAATTAAAGAAGAACTTCTAAAGTCAATCCACAGATCGCTCAGCGCACCGATTCAATACGGTGACGGCAATGAGTCGACTTCAATTTTGCTGACAGCTCCAGCCTACGCGGCCGACAACGTGGCAGAGAACGTGGCAGAGAACGCTACTTCTTCAGACAGCGATGCTGGTGCTTCGAAGTCTGCCGAAAACCCAATTGCCGCAGCCGGGAACAATCAAGGGGCAGCTAGCACCACAACAAAAAAAACAGGTAACGTGCGCGATTTACTCAACGTCGCCAGCCATGAACTTGGTGGCGAAGTGGGCAAACTTAAAAACGAAGCGTATCAACGCATGCAGACCTATGTGCGCAACCATCCCTACACAATACCAGGGCGCGTCATCAATGCGCCCGCCGGCCAACGCGGTGCGGTGATCAGACGCGTGCTTGAAGATCACGGCTTCAGCCAGAACTACTTCAAGGGTTTAACCGGTTACAAACTAGTCCCGATAACAACTGAGTCAACGGCAGCAACAACAAGCACCGAATCATCAGTACTACCCTTGGGCGAAATCACAGTCACCACCAGTGGTGCCACACCTCCGCCAGGAGCAGAACGAGCCCTTGTCGGATTGCGCTTTTACAGCCCTAGAATCAGCCAAGAAGTAATCGTCGAAATCGAAATGATGAAAAACTTTAGGGCCACAAACAGCGGCGTAGAAGACACCGAATGGTGCGTCACCAGACTAGCCAACGTGCGTCCTGTTCTCGATAGCGTCGCTCAAGATTATCTTACCGATGTGCACGAGCTTATTGCCTACTCTTTGTACGGCATGAACAATCAAAACATCAACAAAGATATGCGAGGCATCACAGATCGCATCAAGAGCCATCCTGCCGCAAAAGACTTTTTGAAAAAGCTAGGCATTTAAATTGTAGGGGCCGCCAAAACTGGCAACGAAATTTTGGTCAAGGACAGAGATACGGCAAAGCATAGAGCCAAGGGAAAACTCAGGGGTAGCGGCGACACTAGACGCTTCAGCCGACTATTAGATACTGAATTCACTAGACACCCCACATTAAAATTTTCATGAGTATAGAGCCGAAAGCGTCGGCCGCAGCATGGTTGATGTCGAATTTTGACCGATATCGGTCAAAATTCGACTAACGAAGCAAACAGCCGAACCCAATACGAGGAGCGAAAGGTCCGCCGATCAATCATTTGCAGGCTTGGCTGAAGAAACCAGCAAAACACTGACAACCTGGCTAAAAAACAAACTAATAAATTCACGAGTAAAAAAGGCAAAACTGTCAAGACTGAATTTTCGCGATAATTAAACTAGTGGCAAGCCACTAAATAGCATCTCTTATCTATCTACCAGCACCCACAAAAGCATAGTTTCTTTTTGCGCGGTGGTGGCAGATACGTTATTATTGCTAAGTAACCAATTAGTGAGCCTATGAACAGACACGCCAGCAACTTCAATCTCTCTAAAAGTCAAATGCGTCAAGCATCAACACTATTATTCGCATTAAGCCTATCGCTGACGGCTCAGTGTTCGATGACACCATGCTCAGCTCAACCTGGCACTCCTGCAACGGACGGCGCCATGACCGGCACCATGACTGACACCATGACCGGCACCATGACTGACACCATGAGCGGCACCACGACTGACACCACAACCGGCACCACAACTGGCATCACAACAGAAAGCAGCAGGGGCGAAGGGCCTACAATGGCCACAAATGGCGACACCAGTGCTGACAGCTCTACAGATATTCAGGGCGGCAGCATCAAAATTCCCTATAGAGTACCAACAAACACAGCAGCAACGGCAGCAACGACAAACGCCGTCAAAAGAGCGAGCGGAAGAATCAACACAACAGCAGAAACAACTACATTAGAGCTAAGCACCGCCAGCAATAGCTGGGATCTGCTTGAATCTAAAGGTGAAAAAGCAGCATACAATTGCGAATATGGTGACGCCGAACGCTTACTCAAAGAAGCTGTGGAAAAAGCCCGCAATTTTCCCGCTGGCGATCTTCGTCTGGCGAAGAGTTCCGGTGAACTAGGTCGCCTCCTTGCTATCCGCGGACGTTTCAGCGAAGCGGAGCCACTCTTAGAAGAAGAACTAGCAGTAAAAACAGTAGCCAGCGGAGCCGAAGACGAGCACTTGATTCCAGCTATGTCGTCTATGGTACGCTTCTACTTGCTACACGGAACCGCAGCCAAAGCCAACCCTCTAGCAGAAAAAATACTTTCATTTGTTGAAGGCAAGCTCAATGAAGCCAGAACCCAAGCCAAGGGTAAAGTGACACTACAAGCCGGTCAACCGCTTCAAGCTTGGGCCGGAGAGGCGTCAGCAGTGATGCGCGACCCACTAATTGAATGGGCAATTGCTTGCGATGAAATTGGCAACATCTACGCCTCAAAGAGCAGTTCTGTCGACAACACCACAAACGCCAGCAAAGACAATGCACCAAACTATGGCGCTAACAGTACTGAATCAAGTGCCAAAGACGCTAACGCTGAAAACCTGTCTCTAGCTGAACGCCTCTTCACTGCCGCACTAAATGTCAAATCAACTGTGCTAGGGGCACACCACCTTTCTCTAGCCAACAGCTATGACAGCCTTGGTGGACTAGCTCTCACTCGCAAAGACTACGAAGAGGCTGAGGCCAATCTAAAGGATGCTCTTGATATTACCGAACGCATTCAACCACCAGAGAATTATCAAGTCTATGCGCGCTTAGATAAGCTCGGTAAATGTCTACTCCAAGAAAACAAACTAGCTGAGGCCGAAGCCCTTTACCTAAGGGCCCAAGACTTCTGGAAAGCTGCCCCCTCAAAGAACGGCAACGAAGCAAGAGCCGCCTTTGCTCTAGCTAATATTTACACACAAGAAAAGAAATATGCAGAAGCAGCACCACTTTTTGAAAAAGCATTGCAACTAGCAGAGCAGAACAGCGGACCTGACTCGGTGGCCTTGGTGCCGTACTTAGATAGGTATGCCTATGTTCTCTATTATCTTGGTATGCGCGAACAAACCGATGAGCTGCGGGCCCGCGCCCAAGCTATTACTGAAGGCAATACCAGCATAACCATGAGCAAAGACCCGGCCGTTGGTCTACAACAATAAACAACCAGAGCTGCAGCACTAGAAATAAATCTGCAGTAACAAAAACTTCTAACGCCCACGAAGCACAATCACAGCAGTTTTAAATACTGCTCTAGCACTGAGCGTTTCTGATAACCTTGCGCAAGCGCCTTCTTCATATCGCCGTCAGCTAGCTCGTTCAACTTCAATCTCCGATATACTTCTGAGCGAAGGCGGTAGGTGGTATCTGACTTATATTGTTTACCATCCGCTAGTTCATTCGCAATGGTAGCATCGCACAAGCCTAATGCTTCTTGATACTTCTTGAGGAAAAGCAGCGATATGATTCGATCTTTAGCAACGATTGATCCACCTAGCTCAAGCTTCTCAGCTTTATCAAGTAAATCAAAAGCCTTCTTCTCGTCGTCTAATCGCGCCGCCACGAATGCCCGCAGTTGCAAAGCTCTATGACTGTCTGGCTGAAGAGCTAAGGCCCTATCTGCCAACTTGGCAGCTTGCCCAAGGTCACCCATACAGAAATAACACGAAGCTTTATCGGCGTACCCTACAGCCGCATCAGGGAATTGAGCGATCAGCTGATCGGCAGCTTTAAGCGCACCGACAGTGTCACCCTTAATCAGTTTTATGGCAATCAGATACTCTGTAGCTCGCCAATACTTATTATTGAGACTAAGAACCGTGAGTGCGTCAGTATACGAACGCTCGCAGTCGCCCTTACCCAGATACAAAGTCGCACGCGCCAGGTAAGAACCCGGAAATTTGCTATCAAGCTCAATTGCCTTATTAGCATCGAGAAATCCCTTGTCAAATTCACCAAGGGCAGAATAGGCCTCGGCTCTGGTGCAGTAGTTATAGCTCTGCTTTGGATCAAGCTTTATCGCTTCGTCAGCATCAGCCACAGCTTTACCAAGCTCAGACAAACAAAGATTGGCATAAGCCCGACCGGCAAAAACACCAGACGCATTGTGCCCACTTGAATCTAGGCGCAAAGACTTATCAAATGAAGCAATAGCATCTCTATACTGCCCCTGATCCGAATAAACATTTCCCAACTCACGATGATACCAACCGACCTTATCATCAAGGGAAATCGCTTTCATCAAGTCAGCTTTGGCTAGTTCGCCTTTGCCCGACCTTAGTTGAGCCACTCCGCGATAGGCAAACAACTCAGGAGCACTTGGTTTGGCCTTCAGTTCTTTCTCGCTAAGTGCAATTAAATCACTATATTTACCCTGCTCAACAAGCCTTCGAGCCTGCGAAGTGAAATCATTTTCTTGCCAAGTACTGCAACCACTGACGATACCAGTGCTACAAAGCACAAAACTTAGAGTAGATACGCAGAGAGTTCTGCGAAAGAGTCGGTGTCTTTTGATAAAGTCTTGAACCATCATAATTCACCTATCACTACCAACCAGTCGCGTACAGTCTATTATCTAGCCCAGGAAAAGACCAGTACTTGCAAACTATTCCACATTGCTCTAGAGCAGAGAATTAGGGCTAAACTAGCAGATGCGGATAAAGTGAGATACACGTGGCTGCGTGAGCGCATACGCTCACAACTAAACGAGGCAAAAAGCTAAGAAGGCTCCGAATAGTACCAGCAGCAACGATCCCAGGGCTATAAGGCCAGGCTGTCCTTTGCTAGATTCACCGATTTTAGAAGGCCGGGGTATTGTCAAGACGAAAGCAACTACCAAGCCTACAAGACCTAACAAAAACATGTTCCAGCCCACTTTATGCACAACACCGAGAATACTCATTTTCTCTCCCCAGCACTATTTGCCGTCTCAGTTTTCATGATCAAAATAAGTACAATGTTCCCGCCTTTAGGATTCCCAAGAAAAACACGTCCCAAACTCTAATGAATTCACTCTAAATAGTAAATCAGAAGTCTCCTGACCCTAGGGCCTCAAAACCAGAAACGACTTCGAATAGCTCTTCATCAATATCGCTGTGGCGCAAACGATGGAAGTTGCTTTTTAAATCTTCGAGCAATTCATCAATGTTCTTCTCGGCCCGTTGCATAGCCGCTAAGCGACTAGCGTTTTCGCTAGCGAGAGATTCAGCACAAGCTCGAAACAGTGAGACAAAAACATACGAACTGACCAGTGGCTGCAAGGCAGCAGCCCTTCCACCAATTACCTCGGGAACAGTCTTCGTCGGCCAAGTTAGAGAAATCAAACTTTGGCGCCAGGCTTCATCAAGAGGTAGCAGTTGTTTGGCAAACGGTTCATAAATTGCAGCTGCCAACGGCCGATTATAGAACAGCCGCAAATTGGGAACCATGCCCTGATCAGCATGAATATCAAGAAGCATCTGGCCAATAAGAGGACTAATAGCCGCCACTGAATTTGGCACTGAATAAAGACCAACTTCTGCCAATCCAAGATCGAGCAAACGGTCCATGACACGCTCACCAACGGCCCAGACATTTACTGGCCTTCTAAGCTCTAAAAACGGTGACAAGCTGGCAAAAGCAAAATTAGCCACCACGTCATTAAATTGCCCAACCAAACCCTGATCTGAACCAAATACAATGGCATTTATAGGAGCCGTATTGGCTGGAGTAGTTCGTGGTGACACGCCATTAGGGGGCACACTATCAAACGGCAAGTTATTTGGTGGCACGCTGTTAAGCGACGCAACAGCAGGAGGTAGGCAGGCATGCAGGCCCAGCTCCACCGTTCGATAGTAATCGGCCAGAGCTTCTACGGAGCGCTCATATTGACCAATGCTAGAAGCAGTCAAAGCTTTCATAGTGCGCACGACCGATTGCAGATCACTTGCGCTCTTGATTTTTCGCCGAAGATTCTCGCGGGTATCACTCATGACACAAAATCCAGCAAGGCCTGCTTTGCAATCTGCACAATTGCCTGTCTATCTTCCGCACTTAAGTCTTGGGCGTGAAGCAATCTATCAAGCAGATCAGTTGGAATCTTGGCAGCAGAATTTTGCACAACTTTCTGAGCCTCATTCATCTGAGCCATGGCAATCTGATCAAACAGACCCTCTATTAACGCAAGTAGCACCGTAATCTGTTCAGCCACCGATAGTGGTGAAAACTCTGGCTGCTTCAGACAAGAACGAATGCGCTGCCCGTGCTCAATTATCTTGCGTGTGTCAGCATCAAGGCTGGCACCAAATCGGGCAAAGGTCTCAAGCTCTTCAAACTGAGCGTAAGCAAGCTTGAGATCACTAGACACAGCACGGTAAGCCGGCAATTGCGCTTTGCCACCAACACGCGAAACTGACTTTCCAACATCGACAGCAGGCAGCATACCTAACTCAAAGAGCGTAGGCGAGAGATAAATTTGTCCATCAGTAATTGAAATTAAATTAGTTGGAATATATGCAGCAATGTCTTGGGCTTCGGTTTCGATAATAGGAAGTGCAGTCAAAGAACCGCCACCAAACTCGTCAGACATCCTCGTGGCCCGTTCTAACAGCCGCGAATGAATATAGAAGATGTCCCCAGGAAAAGCTTCGCGACCAGGGGGGCGACGCAATAGCAGCGAAAGCTCACGGTATGCCCGGGCATGCTGAGTGAGATCGTCGTAGACAATCAGCACGTCGCGTCCAGAGTTCATAAAATATTCGGCAATACTAGTAGCGGCATAAGGGGCTATATAAGCCAGTCCTGGAGGGGCTTCGCCTTCAGTAACTACTACAACGGTGTATTCCATCGCCCCTTTTTCACGCAGAATGGCAATATTGCGCCCAACACTGGAGGCTCGTTGACCAATAGCGCAATAGATACAAACGACATTCTGTCCGCGCTGGCTAATAATAGTATCGATGGCAATGGTACTTTTTCCTGTCTGCCGATCGCCCAAAATTAGCTCCCGTTGTCCCCGACCAATAGGAATCAAGGCATCAATCACCTTAAGCCCTGTTTGCAGAGGCACCGTCACTGGTGCGCGGTCCATGATTGACGCCGCCGGACGCTCAATTGGCATTCGCTCACCTGACGGCTCTAGCTCCTTGTCATCAAGAGGCTGCCCTAGAGGATCAATAACCCGCCCCAAGAGAAAATCACCCACAGCCACATCCATCACTCGGCCGGAGCGCTCAACTCGATCCCCGGCTTTTAAATGCCAATAATCGCCAAGTAAAATCACACCGATTTCAGATTCATCAATATTGAAAGCAATACCATAGACATTGCCAGGAAATATTAGTAGCTCTTCGTAGCCAACATTGGGTAGACCATCAACTTTAGCTATGCCGGTCAAAACGGAGGTCACTGTGCCAACTTCACGCACAAACAACTGCGGGGAGAAACTCTCTCGACTAACCTTGAGATCATAGAAAGTAGAATCAATAACCCTAGCTAAACTAACAGCTGCTTCCGGATCTACAGAATCACTTGCCATAGATCACCTTTTCCATAGCCTTGAGATAGTCACTGATATTCCATGCAATACTCTGCCCATTGGCCACAAGCTCAATGCCGCTAATTAGACTGGAATCTGTTTCAAAGTTAAGTTGCACCGGCATCGACAGTGCCCGATTAAAAGCAGATTCGATGGCGGCCCGCTGCTCAGCAGACAAGTCAAAAGCACTGCGAACAGTGGCCATAACGCTAGGAGCAGAGCCAGCACTAGGACCAGCGCTAGACCCAGCACTAGGACCAGCGCTAGACCCAGCACTAGAGCCTGCACTAGAAATAGCACTAGACCCAGCAACCAAACTAGCTCTAGTATTGCTATCCATCTCTGTTATGCGGCGAATGAACGCCACAGTGACCTGCTCTTCTAGGCTAACACTGGCAAGATCGCTCAGAGTCTTTCTGGCAATAGCAAAAACTTCTTGCTCAGTGCGATGGGCAATAGACTGCTTCAAATTCTCTGCGTCAAGAGCAAACCGTTCTTTAGTCTTAGCTCTCAGTTGATCGGCCGCCTGGCGCGCCTCCTCAAACAGCTTCTCGCGCTCAGCTCTAGCGTCATCTTGAGCCTTGCTCAACATGCCTAGGCGCACCTGCTCGAACTGCTCATTCTTCTCTTGAAAGAGATCGCGTTCCTTCTGCGCATCCGCCCGTTTGGCATCAGCATCTGCCAGCTCAGCAGCAATTTTCTTCTCGCGCGCATCAATGGCATTTAAAATAGGCTTATAGAGAAAGCGCTTCATCAACCAGACAAGAATCAAGAAGTTAATGGCCTGCGCACAAACCGTAAACCAATCAATAAGCATGGTCTACTTTCCTACACTGTTAGCGATGATGTGATTCCAAAACGGGTTCGCAAAGATGAGAATCATCGAAACGACAAAGCAATAAATTGCAGTCGACTCAATCATGGCCAAGCCAACAAACAATGTGCGTGTAATCGTGGCTGAGGCATCAGGTTGCTGCGCCAAGGCTGTCAGTGCTGTGGAAACGGCCTTGCCTTCACTCAATGCTGGCCCCATGCAACCGAAACTGGTTGTCAGTCCAGCAGTGACAATCGAGGCAATGGCAATGGCAGTAATGTTGTCCATGTCTATCCTTCTACTTTTTGGGTTGAATTCGATCTAGTGAGAGTGGCGGCAACAATATAAACTCCAGCTAGAATGCTGAAAATATAGGCTTGCACCATGCCGGTCAATAATCCAAGCAAGGTCATAAAGAGCGGAAATATTAATGGTGCAATAGTCAAAAGAATGGCAATAATCATTGAGCCACTCATCATGTTGCCGAAAAGACGTACGGCAAGAGCCAGGGTGCGAGAGACTTCGCTAATAATGTTAAACGGCAACATGATTGGCGTAGGCTCTAGGTAAGACTTAATATAACGACCAAAACCTTGGTCTTCAATACCAAAGTAAGGCACTGCAACAAAGACACTGAGAGCCAATGCCATCGTTGTAGACAAAGAACCTGTTGGCGGTTCGTAACCAGGAATAATGGTAGCTAGAGTAGCCATTGCCACAAACAAAAATAGAGTTCCCAAAAAACCAATGTATCGCTCTGGCTGCTGCAGACCAACATCTTCAATTTGTTTGTTGATGCTAGTAACTATGATTTCAAGAAAATTTTGCCACGACGAGCGCTCAATACCAGTTGAAAGTCTACTCGTAATGAGCTTGGAGCCCACTGCCATGAAGAACATCAATGCCCAGGTGGAAGCCATGGTGGCATTGATTTTGACGATTCCATTTTCACTTTGCCAAAGAATTATTTGATCAGGTGTCAGATGCATGGCTGGCCCCCGTGCTCACGCGTAAACCAACGAATAATCAATCCGGTTATGGTGAATGTAACCAGACAAGAAATCAAGCGTTCCATCTGCAATATTGGTCCAGCGGAGTGAGGCGGAGCAGGCGAAACCTGAACCGGGTAGCTAGAAACAAAATAGAATCCAGCTAAAACGATTACGACACGCACCAGCAAACTGCCGATAAACCACAAGGCCGGATTCTTAGAAGCAAGACCGCGCGAAACAGTCCAGTAAAGTCCGCCATAGAAGACGAAACCTAAGGCAAAACCAGCCGAAGCGGCTATTGCTAGAACCACAAACGAATTAGAAGCAAGAGTCATGATCTTGGCCCTCTCTTTCTAGCGGCGCTACTGGCATCACTTTCTGGCATAGAATTACTCGGGATAGATTTATTCTGCATAGAATTATTTTGCGTAGACTTATTCGGCATAGATTTATCGTGCATAGCTTCATCCTCTGATTGCACCCAATGCCAAGCATTTAACGAGCCCACAAGAATACCGACAGCTAAACCCATTAAAGTCCACGAATGAACACCCGGATATTTACTGTCGAGCCAGACTCCAAATGCGGTGCCAAGAAGTGTAGGAACAACCACAGACCAACCAATCAGACCAGACATGCCCAAGCCGAACCAAACACCTGGCGTACCGCTGCGTTGAGCCTTGAGCTTAAGAGCAGCTTTGGCTCCAATTTCTTCACTTAGCGAGTCGGCCCGAGAATTAGGTTTCGAATCGGCGTTTGCATCAGACCGAGACTCAGAATTAGAATTAGTCACGGTGCAACCCCGCTAAGCGGTGAATCAAACCACTTTCCAACTTAGCCATTAATGAGCGTACTTCTTTTTCTTGATGGTCCAGACTGAGAAACTGAGTCTCCACAGCCTCCTTAAGCTGACTGAGATTCTTGCCCGCAATAGCGTTACTTACTGAAATCATTACAGTCAGCCCGACCTTGGTTAAAATGCCCTGGTCAACAGCGATATAAACATCGCCCTCACTCTTGCTCTCGTAGAACAAGATTCCCGGTGTCAACGCCGCCACACAATCGAGTCGGTGCGGCAAGATGCCAACTGAGCCGACATTAGTATCGGCCACGACTTTGAGAACATCAGCCTTCTCAGCAAATATGCCAAAGGGTAAAAGCACCTTTAGAGTTATTAAATCAGACTCTTGCATGAGCATCACTCTCGCTGCGTTTGGCCGGACGCTTTGCATCGGCTTCGCCAATCGCCCCGATCATGTAAAGCGCACTCTCGGGGTAGTCTTTATACTCATCATTCAAAATGCGCTCACAACCATCTAACGAATCGCTCAAACTAACTAACTTCCCTTCGATACCACTAAATTGCTCTGTAGTGAAAAATGGCTGGGTCAAAAAGCGCTCAAGGCGGCGAGCCCGTGCCACCACTTTTCGATCTGCTGGTGAAAGTTGCTCCAAACCAAGCATGGCAATAATATCTTTTAGATCAGCATATTGCGCTAAAGTTCGTCTGATCTCCTGCGCTAGATCATAATGCCTCTGGCCGACAAATCCAGCAGTGGCCATGCGCGAATTGGACTGCAACAAATCGACGGCAGGAAAGAGACCTTCGCTGGCTCGCTTACGCGATAGCACAATAGATGCCGTCAAGTGTGAAAATGTATGCACAGCCGATGGATCGGTTAGATCGTCGGCTGGCACGTAAACTGCTTGAATCGAGGTAATGGCACCAGCATCGGTATTAGCGATACGCTCTTCTAAACTAGATAGCTCGGTGCCCATGGTCGGCTGATAACCGAGTCGCGATGGCATCTGCCCCATCAAACCTGATACTTCCATACCAGCTTGAATAAAACGAAAAATATTATCAACAAGCAGCAGCACATCGCGATGTTCATCATCACGAAAATACTCAGCCATGGTCAAAGCCGCGTGACCAACACGAAAGCGACTACCGGGCGGCTCGTTCATCTGACCAAAAATCATTACCATATTCTTCAAGACTCCAACGTCTCGCATCTCAGTGTAAAGTTCTTGGCCTTCGCGGCAACGCTCACCAATGCCACAAAAAATACTGACACCTTCTTGGTGTCCAATCATGTTATGAATCATCTCCGTAAGCAAAACTGTCTTGCCAACACCAGCTCCGCCAAATAGCCCAGCTTTGCCACCACGCTCTAAGGGCACCAAAACATCAATTACTTTAATACCAGTCTCAAATATTTGCGATTTAGTAGAGCGCTTCGAAAGAGCTGGCGGAGACTTGTGTACCGAACGCCACTCGACATCAGGTACCGGCCCTCCTTTATCAATGGGGTTGCCAAAAACATCAAACATACGCGACAAAATCGCCTTACCGACTGGAGCCATGAGCGGCCCACCAGTGTCTTGCACAGCCATTCCACGAGCAAGACCTTGAGTCGGAGTCATGGCAATGCCGCGCACATGATGAACATCGCGTTGAGCCAAAACCTCTATAACTATTTGATCGTGATCGCCAGCCCGCAAAAGTGAGTGTATAGCCGGCAAACTCTTCTCGAACTTTACATCTACGACGCTGCCGCGCACTGCAACAACGGTACCTATATTCGGGGTGTTGGCTTCATTTGGCATAATTCAAGTTTAAACTCGGAAGCGCTTCGTTTTGCTTTCAAGTCTATTTTATTATCAAGACTAATTCTAGCTGCAAGACTAGCTCTTTTTGCTAGCCTGTTTCTAGCCGCAAAATGACTCTAGCGAAAGCTGACGTTATAACAGCAAATTAGGTTCCAAGAACGCTTCAAAATTAGAGGAAAGACGCAAAAAAGCTGTTAGAAATAGCCAAAATATGAGATTGAACGCCTAGTTAAAATTAGCCTCCCTGTGGCTTTTGGGCCAAAAGACCCAATTCTTCATAGATGCTAGCAAATTTAAGAACTTGCGGCCCCAAATCCTGCGGGTTCGTTATCAAAACGGCATTTTCAAAGCCTGGAGCGTTAAGACGCGCCTCGACACCGAGAAACCTTTTCTCAAGTTCGGTATTTGAAATACCGGTTACGCGGTCAAGCGCTGGACGCTTTTCTAAGGCATAAACCGCGTCAAAACTTATACCGCTTAAGTCATTGTTAGCACGATCAGCCGTCTGAATTAGCCTTGTAAATTCGTCTGGACTGAGGTCGTTAGCATATCTAGACAATGCTGCAGAAGCGTCAGGCCAGTTATGGGCCTCTAAGTCATGCCCAATTTGTTGTCCAATACTAACTATATCTTTTGAATTCTCAAGATTGCTCATTTAGTAAGCTCCCGATTGAAGGACACAAGGGACCCGTTGACGCCACCAACCCACTTACACTAGTGCGAAATTTGTGACCATTCCATGTCCGAAGCTACTTATAGGAGATTAAGATCACCCAAGCTTTCAAGCAAGCATACAAATACCTGATGACACCGCCCACGAAGTCAAGAGAACAAAATAAATAAAGAAAGAAATAGAGCAGACTATGCCTGAGCCACGAAAATAAACTCAGGACTATCGCCGTCGGCCAATTGAAAGTCCCAATTGCCATAGACGCATTCGACAGTAAAACCGGCATCAGCAAGAGACTTTTGCAGCTGATCGCGAGAACGAAAACGCAGCTCATTTACTGATATGGCTTTCTCGCCGGTGCTCTCAAATAGATAGTGAATTTCATAGAGAACGCGCTCACCCTCAACTGACAGAAGCTGGAACCACCATTCCACAGCACCAGCCAAAGGGTCGAACACCTTGCGCCGATTTGTATCGGAAGGCCAATCTATGTGTTCTATGTATTCTGAGTGTTCTGAGTGTTCTGAGTGTTCCGAAACTTGAGATGAAATCTGTGACTTTCGTTGCGCCATCTGTCGCGACGCTTTTAAGAAAGGCTGCACAAGCGGATTGCGGCACTCAAAAGCCAAATGGCCACCAGGCTTCAGCGCTCCATGAATAGAACGCAAAGCTTGTTGCCAACTTTCGTCCTCAAGAAAGAACTGAGCCACATGACCGGTCATGACGGCCAGATCAGCTTCGAATGCTCCTAAGTTCTGCGCTCCACCGTGGAGCCACTTAACCGGAGAAATACTGCGCAACAGCGAACCGCAAGTCGAGTCAACAGCCAACGGCTCCGCTAGCTCATTGGTCGCCCGTTTTCTAGCCAAGCCGAGCATAGCCTCAGATGGCTCCACGCCAATAAGATGATGACCTTGCTTCGCTAACTCACAAGTCAACTGCCCGCTACCGCAACCAAGATCGATGATAGATAAAGTGGAACGCTCGCCTGCCAGCTTTGCAGCAAGCTCAAGATAGAAGGCCTTATACTCGCCTATTGGATTGACGGTATCGTAAATGGCCACCAACCGTGGGTCTGAAAACTCGCTATATTTCATGTTTTTCTAATACGTCGCCAACGCTCCAGCCCCTAGGTGGCGCGCGAAGTTGGCATCGTCAGCCGATGTGAAGTCTTCACGCAGATGGGAACCACGAGATTCTTTTCGCAAGAACGCCGCTTGAGCAATCAACCTTCCAACCTGATAGATGTTGCGTGCACTATGGTGAGCCGCTGTCAGTCCGGCAACGGCAGATGAACTTAATCCAGAACCAGAATTAGCACCAGATCCCAAATTAGAACCCAAACCAGAAGCAATCGGCACAGACTGCCCAGGATAGTTCAAGAGCCTGATTAAACCAGACTGCGAACGCACCAGCCCGGCATAGCGGTACATCTGCGAGCGGAAACTTTGCAAGTCAACCGGCAGCAAAATCTGTTGGTCTTTTCGCAGGGTCGGAATTAGTGCCACCGACCTGATGTCAGCAAAGGCACCAGCCGCTTCTAAATCACTAGAGCTGAGTCCTTCAGAGTTAAGTTCTGCCGAGCCAAAAGCAGCACCATCAGCGGCACTAACCTGCCCACCAAACACTTCACCACCCAATAGCTCATCACCAAGATTGAGAGCCATAACACCAGCTTCTAAAAGCGAATTGCTGGCTAAACGATTGGCACCGTGCAATCCAGTACAAGCGCATTCACCAATGGCATAAAGACCATCAACACTAGTGCGACCACTCAAAGTCGCCTTGATTCCACCCATCATATAATGGGCAGCAGGAGCCACAGGTATTGGCTGAGTCAACAGGTCAATACCATACTGCGCACAGGTCTTGAGGATATTGGGGAATCTCTCGCGGATCTGCGTGGCACCAATTGGTCTCATATCTAAATAGACTTGAGCCAATTCGTTCTCGCTCATGACCGAATGAATTGCCCGCGAAACGATATCGCGAGTAGCTAGTTCACCGTCATGGTGGAAGCGTTTTACAAAGCGCTGCCCTTTGTGGTCAAGCAAAGTTGCCCCAGCTCCCCGAGCCGCTTCCGAGATGAGAAAAGCAGGAGCGCCTTCGAGCATCAAAGCAGTGGGGTGGAACTGCACGAACTCCATATCGCTCAAGGCAGCACCAGCCCGATAAGCTAAAGCAATACCATCAGCAGTAGCAACCTCAGGGTTGGTAGTGCGCTCAAAAATCTGGCCAACACCACCAGTAGCAAGCACGGTGTAGGCAGCTCGAACTAGAATCTCGCTGTTCAAGCCCTGTTCACTGACAATGAACTGGGCGCCACAGCAAACCCCATCGACCATAACTAGATCGATAGCGCAAGTATTCTCAAGCACCACCAGATTTTCATTGGCAGCTGCAGCTTGCAGAACTTTATCGCCTAGCGCCTGGGTAATCGAGCGGCCAGTCGTGTCTTTTGTGTGCACCACACGGGCTTCTTTGTGCCCACCTTCAAGGGCCAGGTCGCGACCACCCGAGGGATTCTTATCAAAATCAACACCCAGACGGTCAAGTTCCTCAATCAAGCGCTGTCCGGCAAATACTATGCCGCGAGCGGCATCAATGTCGGTTAGTCCGGCACCACTCTTGATGGTATCAGCCAGGTGAATCTCAGGTGAGTCAAAGGGATTAGCTCCGGTTACGGCAGCCACCCCACCTTGTGCCCAGGAGCTGTTAGAGTCAAGCAATCCAGCTTTAGAAACCAGCACCACTTTCAGACCAGACAAACCTTTACCGGCCGACTGCAAACGCAGAGCCAGCATCAAACCAGCCAAACCTGAGCCGACGATTAAAACATCGGCATCAATTATTGGAGCTATATTTGAGTTGGGCATTGTTCTGTACCTAAGTAATTCCTAAGTTATTTCTAAAAAATCGAAATCATGCGTTCGATAGCCAAGCGCGCCTTAGAAGCTGTTTCTTCAGGCACTGTCACATGGAAAACATCTTCTACCAGCGAACGGTGCAGCTTCTCTAGAGTAATCATCTTCATAAACTGACAGCTCATTTCAGAACTGATGGGCAAGAATTCTTTTTCAGGGTTCTCTTTCTTCAGTCTATGCAAGATACCAACCTCAGTGGCAACCACAAATTTCTTCGCGGACGAACTAGTAGCAAGCTTGAGCATGCCCTCGGTCGATGCCACTTTCAAAACGTCTTTGCTATCAGGAGCATTGCGCGCCACCCGGTCTAGATAAGGAGTGAGACAGCCGCACTCTGGGTGAATCAAAAGCTCAGCATCTGGATGCTCTTTCATCTTCTCGTCGATTTTGCTTGGATGCACCGCAGCATGCACGTGGCACTCACCCATCCAGATATGCATATTCTTGCGGCCAGTCATCTTCTGCACCCAAGAGCCTAAGAACTGATCGGGCAAGAAGAGAATCTCTTTGTCTTCAGGAATAGACTGCACGATTTTCAAGGCATTGCCAGAAGTACAGCAATAATCAGATAGAGCCTTTATCTCAGCAGTTGTATTAACGTAAGACACAACTACAGCATTAGGATGCTCAGCCTTCCAGGCCACTAAGCCAGCCAAATCAATTGATTCAGCCAACGAGCAGCCAGCCTCAAGATCGGGGATAAGCACACGCTTGGTGGGGCACAAGATGGCAGCCGTTTCAGCCATAAAGTGCACACCGCAAAATACGATAGTTTGAGCGTCAGTCTTCGCCGCTTGCTGTGAGAGACCTAGCGAATCGCCGACGAAATCAGCTATGTCTTGAATGATGGGAATCTGATAGTTGTGAGCGAGAATGACAGCATTGCGTTTCTTGCTCAGCTGCTTAATTTCGTCAACAAGCTTCTGAGTATGACTATCGATTTTGTATGCCGCTTCTGTTACAGAATCTAGTTTAGACTCTGGCTTAGACGTAGATGCGGATGTTGAAGTATTCATCGAATTTGTTTCATCCTCGTTTGCTTTCTCTAACGCAACCTTAGCGCACTCACTAGGTTTCAAAATTTGAGCGTTGAATTAGTTTTCTTGGCCGAACTTGTTTTAGGACTTTCCCTTCGAGTAAACGTACTTTTTACGTTTTACTACTTCTGTTTTACCACTTACCGTTTGACAATGCATCTAAATATTGCGCCAGCGGGGCTAGAAACAGATTAATCTTGCATTTCCGCCAGCAGTTGGCAACTTAATGGCAGAGTGCCCGGGCAAGTACACGTTTAGACAGGCTGACCGGAAGGCCCAATGCCAGGGTATTTACAGACCGGCCTAAGGCAACGACCTGCTCCCTCGCCACTTCTTCCCACACCACCAAATGGTCCGATAAATGTCTGAGGAGCCGAGATAAACGTTACAAATACGCTTATTAATGTATACTTAAGAAATGACCGTAGAACCAATCAAATTGACAGTCGATACAGTCGCTCTAGCAGCCCAAGAAGGCCAACTAGAGATAGTCTTGATTAGACGCAAGCATGATCCCTTTAAGACCATGTGGGCCCTGCCCGGTGGATTCTTGCAAGAGCACGACGACAGTGTGGAACAAGCCGCCGCCCGCGTACTTCTAGAAGAAACCAATGTCGGCGATGTCTACCTTGAGCAGCTCTACACCTTTGGCGACAAACATCGCGACCCGCGCGCCAGAGTGGTTACAGTGTCGTATCTTGCCTTATTGCGCCAAGACGACCTCAAACTAATTGCCAGCTCAGATGCTAGCGGAGTAGCCTGGTGGCCGGTTCTCGACTTACCAAAGCTAGCATTTGACCATAAGCGAATCATCGATTACGCCCACCAAAGAATAAAATACAAAATCGAATACTCAGCAGCGGCATTTAGCTTGTTGCCCGAAAAGTTTACTCTGCGCGACTTGCAGTCAGTGTACGAAGCGGTTCTTGGCCGACCGGTAGACAACCGCAACTTCCGCAAAAAGTTCCTAAAGCTAGGCGTGCTACAAGAGTTAGACGAGACCACGCAGCAAGGCTCATTCCGCCCAGCCAAACTCTATCGCTTTGATCAAAAAGAATTTGAGCAGCTGCCTGATAGACCAGTATTTAGTTTTTAGTCTCGAACCCCATCCAAACAGCTCAAGCAAACTCAAAGCCAAAGCCAAATGCTAATTCTGCCCTAAGCGTTTTAGGTAAGACACAGCCAAAGCAAACTCATCCATGGAAGGGTCGCCAGTATTGCGCACCGAACTCAGGTATTTACGCGCGCTATTTTTATCATTGCGCGAATAAGCATCAAGCCCAAGCAAAGTCAAAACCCTGGTTCTCTGTTTTATATCACCACCGATCAGCTTCTTCATTGGCAAACGAGAAGGTCTGTGCAAGAAGTAGTCAACCTCAACGGGTACTGATTGAGCGGGGGAGCCGGGGCGCGTCTTCTTGCCATAGGCCTGAAGAAGGCCATCAGCTTCTGCAACTCTGTTTAGCATTCGCAAAGCAATACTGCCGTAGCAAACTGCAGAATCGGCAGTAGCATTGCATTCTTTCGATTGCGTCACCACTACCTGCATATCAACCGCGGCACGAGCAGCATCACCCATGGTGAGATAGAGTAAGCCGCGATTGTACTGACTCTCTGATGCAGTGCGAGGAAACATCTTGATTAACTTATCGTAGTGAGCAATCTGAGCCTTCAAATCAGCCGCGCTAGGAGGCTCTTTTGAAACTTCACCCACCTCAGTCTTGTTAGAATCACTGAGATCAACTGTTGCCTGTTCATACTCGCCAAGGGACAACATAATCTTGCCACGACGAGCATAAATACGCTTATCATTGGGCGATAGAGCTATAGCTTGTTCATAATCTTTTAGAGCTTGCTCTTTGTTGCCTAGCCCCTCGTACATCGCACCGCGATTAGTCAGCATCAAGGCTCTTTCTTCAGGCTTAGGAAGAAACGCCAAAGCCCTATTAATATCCTTGACAGAAGAAGCAAACTCTTTCAGCTCTCCGCGACAACCGGCTCGATTAAAATACGACTCCATCAAAAGACCGTGCGCCTGCGGATTCAATTCAATCACCTTGCTGTAATCAGCAATTGCCTGACTATATTGGCGCGACTGCGAGTAGGCCATGGCCCGACTAAAGTAAAGGACACTGGCACTCGAATCAAGAGAAATTGCCTTAGTGAGTTCTTTGATCGCCTCAATATATTTTTTCTGCGCAGTCAAGAGCACGCCATAACCCCAATGAGCTTCAGGCAGCTGGCGGTTTAGCTCAATAGCCTTAAGATAGAACTTTTCACTTTCTGCCAATCTATGCATCTCTTTATTGATCACACCAAGCGCCACAAATTTCCTAGCTGTTGGCGGTTTCTTAGAGATCATGGCAGCCATACCTTGAAGTCTGCTCACATAAGAACTATTGAGCTGTTCCTGAGCATTTTGCTTACGCAAGCGGTTAGAAGCCTCAAGGTCTTTTCGCTCTAACTCAAACTGATTTTTAGCACGATGAACAATTGACCGGTGAGCATAAGCCATAGGATAGCGATCATTAATCTCAATGGCTCTATTTAATGCGCTAAGAGCCTCATCGAGACGACCACGTGCAAACAAAAGCGCACCCAAACTGCAATAGGCTAAGCCATGCTGGGGGTTAAGAGCAATCGCTTTGCGAAAACTTGCCTCGGCCTCTGGCAACTGATGAAGACGATAATAGACCCCGCCTGCTAAGTCGTGAAGATCAGCAAAATGAACATTATTGAATTGCTCAGCAGTTAACTCACGAAACGCTAAATTTTGACCAGTCTGGTCTAAACGCCAATCAACTATAACGAGTTTCGCCGGATGCTTGGGGTCAGAATTAGTAGCAATATTAGCCTGGAGAACAAGCAAAGCCCTTCTATAATCTTTCCGGTCCATCAGTGACCTGGCCGCTTCATATGGTTGCCGTTGCTCGAAGGCCGTTAGGGTTCCAGCAGCCCCGACCGGCTGAGAGAACAAAAGTAGCAAAGAATGCGCTAATAAAAGGAACAACATCTCTGCGCAAAGCAAGCGAAAGACCAACTGTTTATAAAGATGGAAACTAAAAATTGACTTGTACACTCAATTCTGCCCCAAGCGTTTTAGATAAGACACGGCCAAAGCAAACTCATCCATCGAAGGCTCGCCGCTGTTCCTAACTAAACTCAAGAACTTTCTAGCGTTGTTTTTATCATTGCGCGAATAACAATCAAGCCCTGCTAAGGTCAGCACTCTAGTTCTCTGCTTACTATCGCCCACCATCAATTTCTTTATGACTAGAGCCGGAGGCCTGTTCAAGAAATACTCCACCACTGGCGGTGCCGGTAGACTACGCGACTTCTTACTGTAACCAAGCAGCAAATTATCGGCCTCAGCCGCCTTATTCTGCATTCTCAAAGCGATGCCGCCATAACAAACAGCATAATCGGCCGTATCATTGCACTCTTTCGCCGCTGCCACCACCGCTTGCATATCAGCCGCTGCTTTAGCGGCATCACCCATAGTGAGGTAGAGCAACCCGCGATTATAGAGACTACCCACAGCGGTGCGTGGAAACATCTTGATCAACTTATCATAGTGGGCAATCTGAGATTTCAACTCAGCCACACTCGGCGGCTCTTTCGAAACTTCCGCCACCTCGGTCTTACTAGAGTTGCTAAGATCGACAGTAGCCTGTTCGTACTCGCCCTGCAAAAGCATAATCTTCCCGCGCTTGCCAGAAATTACCTTGTCGTTAGGAGCAAGCTCCAGAGCCGCCTCATAGTCTTTCAGCGCCTGTGTCTTGTTGCCCAGACCTTCATATAGAGTGCCACGATTACTCAATATCGCAGCCTTCAGAGCTGGTGTAATCTTAAAACCGAGGGTCTTGTTGAGATCCTTGATTCCGGCAGCATACTCTTTAAGATGGCCATGGCAGCTAGCTCTACTAAAATAAGCATCAAGCTCAAGTGCAGAAGACTTGGGACCCACCTCAAGAAACTTACTATAGTCAGCCATCGCTTCCCTATATTTTTTGAGCAGAAAGTAAGACTGAGCCCGATGAAAATAAGGCATAGCATAAGTAGAATCAAGACTAGATGCCAGAGTGAACTCTTTGATTGCATCGGCATACTTTTGCTGAGCCATCAGCAGTAAGCCATAAGACCAGTGCGCCTCAACCAACTTGCCGTCAAGTTTAATACCGGCCAGATGACATTTATCACTCTCGGTCAAATTATTCAATTGCTTGTATATCACCCCCATGGCAATCTGCTTTTTAGCCGACTGGGGTTTCTGTGAAATCAAATCGTGCATAAACTTAGAGCGACCCAAATCTGCCAGGTTCAAATTATCATTGGCCTTGAGCTTGCGGCAACGGTTAAGAGCTTCAAGCTCCTTTCGCTCCAAATCAAACTGATTCTTGGCACGGTATATGGTGGCAAGACTGCTATGAGAATCGAGAAAGCGATCGCTAATCTGTAAAGCTTTCTTAGCAGCAGCAATAGCGTCTTCAAACCGCCCCTGCCGATAATAGGCTGAGCTCAAATTACCTAAAGCCACACCATTGAATGGATTGCACTCGATTGCCTTACGAAAACTCTCTGCTGCATCTGGTATACGCTTCATGCAAATAAAGTTGATTCCACGCAAGTTGTAAACATCACTAAAGTGAATGCGAAGCAGCTGCTCGGTACTCAACTCACGTAAAGCCAAGTTCTGACCAGTTGTATCGGCGTGCCAATCTCCAACATTGATATTCATCGGGTTCTTGGGACTGCGATTTACATAAGCATCAATATTGCTCTGCAGCACAAACAGAGCTCGCGAATAGTCGCCGCGAGATATAAGCCTACGACCCTGTGCAGCTGGACTATCTCGCTCTTCTTTTGTCAAAGGAGCCAGGCCACCAGCTCGAGCGAGCCCGGCAGTATCGGAGCTGGAAGAAGAAGAAGAAGAAGAAGAAGCAGTAGATTTGACACCAGAAGGACCAGCGCAGGCTGGCTCTCTAACGAACACAAATAGAGAAAAAGAAAGGGCAGACAAAGCAGCAAAGCGACGCGCAGGACGACAAAATGCAGAAGGACCCAATTGCATCAGCATCGGAAAGAATATTCGCCGACCCAGATTCATATACTTAGCTACCGCCCTGAAATTACTTGCCGAAATCAATTCAAGACAATTCTATAAGAACGATAGATCACTTGAGAATTCACTTCCACTTAATTGACTGCAAAGACTTGTCAAACTCTACTGCACTAGCGGCGAACTTGTCTACAGGCGCTTGCATCCAGGCTACATCAAGCTTTCCAGATGAACTATTGGGAAAGAACACAACTCTAGTCTGCAAATCATTAGGCTGGGGCTTGGCATCGAAACCGTCTTTACGTGGATCGGCAGTGCGCCAAGAGTCATAAACAATTGCCTGCCTGCCGCCAATGTTAGCCGATGAGATGGAAATTTCATGATTACGTCCATCCAATGCCCAAGGACCAGGCGACATCATTGATGAGATCTTAAAATACTCGTCATCAGACAGCTTATGGCCTGGCTTCTGAAAAATCTCCTTAAGAGGGCCACTGACAGCCTGCGAAAGTTCGGTATTCCAAACCCCGAGGGAAGAATTAGGTAGGGACTTGAAAAGGCGGGGGTCACCATCACCTAAATTCAAGTAACCAGCATCTCTGGGCTGCGAGTCGGCAACAAAACCATTGGGCAGTTTCATTGAGCTAATCGAGCCGTAGTCTTGTATTGTTGCGGCACCACTATTATCTGCCAAGGTCTTTCCTCTTCGAAATCTTTCAAGATCAGGAGCCGAAGCCATCACATCGGCGAACCTGACAAAGGCTCTAGCCTCCTGTCCCTGCGCCATAGTACCTTGCTCTACTGGGTAATTTGCTTGGTAATCCATGATATTCGATTTCTTCCTCTCTATTTCGAAGTTATCTTTCTTACTACATAAGCAACAGATTAATTGCCTGCTTGACTAATTACTTGCTTGACTAATTACTTGCTTACCATGTCTCTGCAGTACCTCGCATGCGCCTATATTCCTCTAGACGCTTGAGATTATCTAGGTATCTCTGACGATTGGCCTGGCGATTAACATCAACGCCAAGATCGCAGGGGTTCTCTGAATTTCTGCCACCCCAAGGACCTTCGATCATATTATTAGTATCGTCATAGACTTTGCCACCACGATCGCCGCGAGGCAAAATGCGCCTACCAGCATTAGGGTCAAAGCATTCTAACGCTCCTTGCACTTCAGGGCTGGCGGTCACCCCACCTGTGTATACACCATCAGTGGTGCCAGCAGCTCTATCGGTATTGCTACCAGCGTTATTAGAAGTGGGCACACTGCTGTTGTAAGTATTAATTTGATCGTCCGAAACATAGCGCTGACGGGTGCGGCTGACATTCCAAGAGTCTAGGTTACTAACATTGCCAATAACTTGGTCATTGGCTGGCCCCCACTGATTGTCACCGATAATCTGCCACTGATCATTTTCATTGACCAGCCTAGAGCTGAACATATGACCGGGGCCGAGCAAAATCACACCACCATCTTCAAGCATGTCTTGCTTATAAGTAGAGGATGTCAAATTAGCGATATCACTATCTGTCAAGTAATTATCGCGAATCTGGACAATTCTTCCGGCTTCACCACAGACAAGTTTTATGCAATGTTCAGCCTCTTGCGGAGTGCCGCCGTTAGTACCACCATCGGTGCGTCCACTACCGGCATACGAAAGGGTACGATCGAAGATGGCTCCAACCGGGCTCCTCAATCCATTACCCGAATTCTCAATTGACCAATTGGCCTCCTCACCGGTCATCTGCAGCAGTTGCGTTGGAATCTTATGGGTGGTTCCTTGTAAATCTTTAAAGGAGCCCGTTGTAGCAACCTGGTTTAGAAGATTAGCCATCTTGTCTGGATTCTCACCTAGACCAATGAGGTTTATCTCAGCCTCTATCCAGCAAGTACCATGTTGCCCTTGATTTTCATTAGCTGGATTCATAAAGAGGAACATGGCATTTTCAGCCATCTCAGTTCTGGTCTTCTTGTCATAGACAGCAGTAGGAGAGTCTGAATTGACCATGTCGGTCAGTTCTTTGTAGGTGCCTGCCACCTTCTTATCCCACTCCTGCTGCACTTGAGTGCGGTCATGACCAGCAGTCACTTCTGCCTCTACACGCTCTGAGACGCGCTCCTCAAATTCGCGCATCATGTTATCCATGCGAGCCACACTGGCACTGTCAGCAGTGTCATCAAAGGCATCTCGGAATTCGGCACGGGACGCCTCAATACTTTCCGGTTTGGGCTCTGGTGTCGGTTCTGGTATCGGTTCTGGTTTGGGTTCTGGTGTCGGTTCTGGTTTGGGCTCTGGAGTTGGCTCTGGCTTGGGCTCTGGTGTTGGTTCTGGCTTGGGTTCTGGCTTGGGCTCTGGTGTTGGTTCCGGTTTGGGCTCTGGTGTCGGTTCTGGTTTGGGCTCGGGTGTTGGTTCTGGTCTCGGGGGAATCGGTTCTGGTCTAGGTGGCAAAGGCGCAGGAGGCTCTATCTCTCCATTCTTGAGCTGGTGTATCAACTTCGACTGTTGATCGAGCTGATCGGCAAGATCCCGCCGCTCGCGCCCGTTCAAACGACCACCAGAATTCACAGCTTTCAAATAATTGGCAAAAATTTCGGCTTCCTTCTTCTGCAGCAGATCTTGCTCTTCCTTTGTCAAACTGCCATCTTTGATACCGTCATTAATGCGATGCTCCTGCCTGGCAAGCCTGGTAGAAATATCAAGGCGGTCATACTCTGGCTCACCTGGCTGCCCCGGACGCTCATCGCCGTTGCGTTTCAAAAAGCGCAGTATTCGCCCCTCACCATCAAGCATGCGGGCAAGCACTCTCTTTTCTCTACTATCTAAACCGCCACCAGACTCCATGGCATCTTGATACTTTTCGGAAATCTTGGCTTGGCGCTTAACTAAAAATTCTTGCTCTCTGCGACTCAAACTATGGTCGACTATGCCATCGTAAATGCTGTCACCGTGCTTAGCTAAGCGCGTTGATATATCAAGCCGATCTTTCTGATTGCGCTCAGATTGCGGCAAAAACTCACTAGGCCAGCCGCGATCACTCATGGACACAGGGCCAATTACATCTCTAGAGTTCATCGAAAAATTGGAAAAATCTCTACCATGATCGCCACGAGTCTGGCCATTGAATGAACGCTCAACGCCATAGATTGACGGGAAAACAGAAAAATCCAATTCTTGTTTACCAAAGGAACGCTCCTGGCCCTTGGCGCTGAAAGGCAAAGCAGACAGACCGTCCCCCTTGTCAGCAAAAGCGAGACCAGGCAGGTCGCGGCTCTTGTCGCCCAAAGATAGACCGGGGAGGTCCTGGCCCTTGGCGCTAGCAGAGTGCTTTGGCAGGTCGCGCCATAGCTCGTTTATTTGCGAAGAAAAGCCGCCTTCATCAGAGCGGTCGGCGCGATGGGCGCGCTGCTCTCTCTCAATTGCTTGAGATGGTTCTCTTGTCATAATTGGGCTCACACAAAAGGGAAATCAAACTAATCGTGCAATTACACGTGGGGGCAGTTCGAAAACATCCTTAAGAAAGAGCGCGCTAAATTAGAGCCACTTAGCCCATTTAGGGCTAGGCCGTTTAGTAAAATACGTCCTACAAACTAAATTCTGCTCAAACAAAGAAGAGCACAACTAAGTTGTTGCAAGAGTCGTCTTAATTAGTAATTTACGCGACAGTACCCCGTCATATTGGGGCAAAAAAAACCTCCTGTCAAGAGGATTCACATGAGAAATTACGGATTTTTTTACAAATGACACTATGGACTCACAGCTCCAGTGTCTTTGGAGTAAGTCGATTCAAACCAAGACCAATCAACTCAATAACCTAGATCAGATCTAATTTGATCAACTCAGATCAAATCTTCAATGCTTGCTCCAGCGGCACGTAGTGCTTTGACGCTGGCCTTCAGGTCGCTAGCAGCTTTCTTCACCGCAGCACTGTCAGGCTGGTCATTTGATAGCTGATCAAACAATTGATCAAGAGCTCTGTGAAACTCAGCAGCAGAACTATTCCATTGACTAGCAATATTAGCAGCAGAATTTGCGTTGGCACTACCCTTAGTATTACAGATAGCAGCACTAACAGGACCAAGTGCATACTGCAAAGACTCAAGATCAACACAAGTAGATAGCAGCATCTCTCTTGTTCCGCTAATCCAGCCGTCGCCTTGAGCCACTTCACTCGGTATGTAGTCAGCAAGAACTACCATCTGCTTAATCATGCGCTCAATATCTTTGCACGCAGCAACATCAATTGGTCTGCTTGGCGCGGCCTTGAGAGCACCAAGACCAGAAGTAGGAGAAAGAGAATCAACAACTAACGACTTCGACTCGCTCTCTTTATCAAACGTGAATAGACTGTCAGGCAAATCATTGCGCACCACAACATTATTGAGCTGTAGCGCCGAAGCCAGTTTATTACTATTGAAAATATTCCACTCAGATGGCAGCTTCACGTGTGAATCAACCGCAATTCGATCCTTTACATCACCATCACTTTCAAGCAGCTCTACCACCGCGGGCCGACCAGAGCCAGCGCCTACAGCCAAACACTTGAAATCGCCCTTGGCCTTTTGTTCTGCATCGCTCAGAAGGCTCTCAAGATCAGCTTCCATAATGCTAAAGCCATTGGCCGACTTCAGTATCTTCGAATCTGGCGAAAGGGTAAGTTTTATGCCACGGAAGGCTCCGCCCATGTGTCCGCGAATCTTGCCATCGGCCGACTTTACCACCACAGCCCCGCTGCGGGAGCCGCTTTTAATCACTTCGAAACGCACCAAATTGGGGCTCTTAAAATAAAGCTTGCCGATTTCAACAACTGGCTTCTTGCCAGTATATGTAGTGAGAACGCTGTCATAGCAATAGCCCTTGAGCTGGCGCACACGCCCAAGCATGGTCTTCAACTCGTCGCGGCCATCGTTGCCAGAGTTAGCGGTCAAACTCTGCGGTGAGAGCAAGGCTTCATCAACAGTTACTCCCGCCCAAGATGGCGCGGCAAGAAGAGCAAGACCGACCGACAGAGCGATTTGCTGGCAGCCAAATAACTTGAATCTGTTTCTACGACCACGCATAGACACCTCCACTATCCACTTGGGGATAAAGCGTTAGCCCTCAATAGAGCACCGGCTAAGAATAGAGCATTGGCCACGTCATGGGGCAAAAGACGACAGCAAAAGTTGCCAGGTGTAACAAAGGACCTAACAAAGCTGGTCTAACAAAGCCCCTACTTAAACTCAAAAGTCGCCTGATTTCCAAGATACGCAGCCGCACTTTGCTTGAGCCACTGCTTCTGCTTGGCGTCACCCTTGAGGTAAGCATCGAAAAAGGCCACACTCAATTTATTGATAAGCTCATGATACTGAGCGTCTTTTGCCTGATCGCGCTTGCCAATGCCGCGGGCTTGGGTTCCACCAAAAATGGCATGATCGCCACCATTGAAATTGACTTGATACTGATCAGGGGCGTTGACAAACTTATAGGGAATCAAGCGATCGGCAGCGGTATTGTTATTGATGGGCGAATTGTCTTCAGTGCCAGTCATATGCATACCGGGTATTTTAATTGAGCCATACAGATTCTTAGGGTCACGGCCCGCAAGATTAACCGGAGCGCTCATGTATATCGCCGCTTTCACTCTGGCATCAGCCTCGTTGATGCGCCTAGCACCAGTACCAAAATTCTGACCAGCGATGGCCATTGTGGTGCCAGCTCCAAATGAGTGTCCAGCGCAACCAACCTTTGTCATATCAAGCTTGCCATGCCAAGGTCCGGCCCCGCTGTTAAGCCGCTCAAGCTGATTGAGAACAAACTTGACGTCGTCGACACGAGCACGCAAATTGTCACCGGTCATCCCCTGTTTCATCTCACGCATAAGGCCTTGTTTCATGCCCTGTGAATTGCCGGGCTGCATGTTGATGCGCCCGTCTTTCAAGGCGTCTTGCCAAAGCGAGGAATCGCTACCGGGATGCTGCAAATGCAAAGACAAATAGCCGTTCGCGGCCATGGCTTCACCGAAGTATCCAGCAGCTTCGCGGGAACCACCTAGGCCATGCGAGAAAATCACAACCGGCCAAGGTCCAGTAGTTTTAGGCTGGTAGATTTTAATAGGAATAGCGCGTTTGCGCGTGGTGTCAGTCCAGTCTTGCAAGGAGATGATGGCGTTGGGGTTGTTTGAGTTTGCAGCAGCCCGTTTCGCCTCCATTAACTTCTGAAACTTAGCGAGCTTTTCAGCGCGGCTACCTTGAAGAAAGCCTTGGCCAGAGCTCTGCCCGGGGCCTTGCGCCATAACTGGCATCACGACCAAGCCAAGCGATGCCAAGCCAAGAACCAAACCAGTAACAGAAGATTTGCAGTGAAACACTTTAGCCTCGCAAACACTGAAGGAAAACAGCATCAGTTTAGCAAAACTAGACTTACTTCTGTGAGAAGTTTTAGTTCGATGGTAGTGTACCGACCGCCTGAGAGAGAATTGCCGCAGTTAATGCCTTAGCCGGAGCAGAAGCGCTGGCACCACCAATGGTATCAATATCTTGATTTCAGTTAGATCTTCTTCCACCAAGCAAAAGAATAAGGCCAAGACTAACTTTTGTCGTTGAGTTCGCATTCGAGCAAATCAAGGTCTGTTCTCTCATATTTGGCTAAAATTTCTCTGCATTTTTGACGGACCGTCTGTTGTACTTGGTCGGCGTAATCATTGATACGGAGTTCACAGCTCTGCAAGTGTTCGGCACTACAGCAAATGCGAAAGTCATCGAATATAGGAAGGTCGTCGCACTCAGACGCCACACCAACAAAAAAGAGGTCATCAAATGGTGGCCGCTCTCGCTCATTAGTTACGGAGGACAAATAGTGCAAATTGCAGGCACCGACAAGAATCTGCCTGCCAGTTGCAGTCAGGAGTTCTTCAGCAATATCGAGCATCTCGTTGATGTTTCTATGGAGCGCATACTCTTGGCCACTTAGAGGTTTTTGGTACATGTTCATCTCAGGCCCTTTGACTTGTGTTCCGTTGAGGTACTCCCGGGAACGTAGCCCGTACTGTAAGTCTGAATCGGAACAGCTCTAGCTCTCCGATTTGTTGGATTGTGCAGACGAGGCGCCTCTCCCTTCCGAGCGGCACCACCAACACCCATCGGCTTCGCTGGCACCGACATCACTCGCGGCGAAGCTGTCATCGGTAGCGCATACTTACCGGCTGGACCAATTTCTCGCGGGAAGTTCAATTTTTTAAGCGGGAAATCACCAATTGGCCCCGTTGGAGTAAACCTGGCCCGCTCTCTCGCCGAGCTAGCAGGAACAGCAGCATACTCCTTACCCAAAGGCGAAATTCGGCTTTGGGGTTCAGGCACTTGCGGACGAGCAGACGCACCAGGCAGAAGGTCTGGGGGAAAATTGAAACTTGGGGGCTTGAAATCACAAGTTGGATTTACCTTGACAGCAGTGGGTGTCTCACTCTTCACTGACTTCGTATCTAAGGGAAACGGCTTACTCATACCTGATAATTGCCTTTGAGCTTCAGTCATCGACGATCGGGCGTCAGGACTCGCTGGAACAACAACAATTGGTGCACGCCTAAAGGGATTACTACTAGGGCCATCATCTATGATCTGAACTTGCTTTCGCGTTGTGGTGCTATAAAAATCGCCAACATATTTAGGCTCATCTTTCGCCCGCACCGGCTCTGCCAGCAGCGGCTCAGCCACAACAAAATCAACCAACAAAACAGCGGCAGCTACCAGCACAACACGACAAGTCAACGCCAGAGCACCCGGCTTGTTAGTCGTAATTCTAGCTAGCAGGTCGCGATTGCTCATGATGGATACATACCACACCTCGTTCACTCAGGCAATCACGAAATATACTAGAATAGTTGCACCAAAGGAGCTTGAAGTACTTGGAAGCAAATCTAGATTGCCTGAGATGCAAAGGAAAAATGGAGCGGGGATTCTTGCTAGACCACTCTGATTCCCTACATTTTTCGACTAAATGGGTAAAGGGTCGGGCGATGGAAAGTAAGTGGATGCCAGGGACCGTGAAAATGCCAGACTCCACAAGGGAAGTCAAAACATACCGCTGCACATCTTGTGGCTATCTCGAATCTTACGCCTAGTAACGCTCAAAAGCAGTTCACGCCTTGCGCTTCAGCCAGTTGAAGACATCGCTGGCGTATTGATGCAAGCCAACCCAAAATGTGAAAAAGGAAACATCAAAAACGAATCGAGTTGGCGCATCAGTGAACTTGTTCGTCAGAAGGTAGGCAATACCAATTACGATCACGTTTACAGCGAGAACTCCTGGAACGAACATTTTACTTACCGGCTGACCCCGCGATATGCCCATACGACAGGCATAGTCATAAGATCTTAGATAGTGATAGAAACTTGCCATGGCGATGTGAAAGACATAAATACCTTGTTGAAATTGAAAGACCATGTATTGACGGTATGTCGCCCAAACCATACCTTCAGCAATCAAAGCCACCGCCAGCAGTGCATACTTCGAAAGTTGTTTGTCTTTCAATTGCCGCCGCAAATTTAGGGCAAATCCAGCACCTATAGTGGCTTCCGCCAGCAAGATCAGATTCCATCTGTTTGAGAGAATCTCGACTGGTCCGAACAATGCAAACGTGAAAAATGCAAACGCCAGCGCTGGAAAAATGTAAACTCCGGGGCTTGCAGAAGCTTCTGGTTTTTCATTAAGAGTGTTAGTGAAGAGAATCTCTGCCCTGACAAAGTGGGGCAAGAAATAAATCCACATCAAAAAGCTGAACATCATATAGCCGAGAAAATGTCGCAGGGTAAGTAGAACGGCGGCTCCGACAATTAGCAGCCCAAGAAAGGGCGCAATTTTCTTGCGCGCCCGCGACAGAGCCTTGGCCTGCCCATAATAAGCGTAAATAAAGTGGGCGAGGCCCATCCACCCGACCAGGAAATTGAGATTGAGAATTTCAGGGCTGGTGGGACCGTTGAAAGCATGGGTCGTCGGATAAAGCGCAAAAGGCAACGCGTATGCCAGCCCTGTTAGCAGCAACATTCCAGCAAGTGATGATGCCGCGCAGTCGACTTCGTTCAGTGCAATTTGGTTCGCTGGCGCGTCAGAAAGCATGGTCATTATGGATACATACCACACGGCGCTGACTCAGGCAATCGCGACATAAATCGCGACACTTTGTCGCGATTCGAACTCCAAAAATGGCGTTTTTCTCGAATCGCGACACCAATCGCGACATTTTGTCGCGATTCGAACCCCGGAAACAGCACTTTTCTCGATTCGCGACAAATGAATCGAAGAATCGTGGTTAAAACTGGGTCGGATAGCATGCTAGTCGAAATGAACAGGTGTAACGGCCGCTGAGCTTGGTTGCGGACCGACTGGTCCTCGCTAAAGAGCCTAAAGGGCTCACATAGGGCTCATGATTCAATTGCTCGTGATTTCAGCGCTATGCCTTGCTGGGTTTACTTTTTCAGCGCTGCCGGGGGATGCCAAAAGCCTAAGGGGCTCACGAAGGGCTCAGCGGATTCGCGCTGGAGTCGACTAGCCGTTTCCAAAAGTTCATCAGCCACGACTCTCGTTCTTAATTTGCCAACTTAGCAAATTTGCGAAATAATCGCTTCCGCCCAAGGCAAGAAAGTCACGATCAATATAGTCGACAGAGATGACAAACTGCACAGTGCTTAAATGAGCGAAGACTTTAAAAAGAAAGACAGCGATCACCAGACTGAAGGGCCAGAAAATCGGCTCGAGAACAAACACGAGAATCGACCGGAGAGTAAGGCTGCGCGTGAAGTCGGCAGCATCGACTCGACAATACTGAATCTCATCGCCAAGAAGCGAACCAACTCAAGCTCTGGCTCTCTTGATGAATCGCAAGACCACAGCCTTGAAATTGACTTCGGCGGCAGCGTCGAATCGAGGAAGAACCGATTGCCCAGCGAGCTGCTGGCCCAGGCCAAAGAGCCGACTGTGTTTAAGCCAATGCCTATCCCTGCGATGGAAGTAAGGAGAACGGGCGACGCTCCGGCCCCGCTGGCAGATTTAACGGCACCTACCGATTTAATCAATAGCCGCACCGAGCTGAAGCGGCTAGTGGCAGACAAAATTCAAAGCCCGAGTGAGCGCAAGCAATTTCTCGATGACATGGACCATTTCGAGGCTAATTTTGACCAACGAAGCAGCAAAACCGCCACTGGCAAACTGCGCGAAATGGCCGATACCTACGCCCAACTATCACGCCTGCTGTCGGCTGATACCGAGATATTAGCGAAGTACCCGCAGTGCCAGCTCAAAGAAGGTGAAACCCCTTGGCGGGTGCGCGTGGCGGAGCAAATCATTCACCAAGCCGCCGAGCCGTTCACTATAAGCCAGGGCAAGCTGGCAGTCTGTGCCGCAGCTGCACTAGAGGTGCGTGAATACTACCGCGAGCCAGCAGCAGCAGCTCGCCTGGTCACTGACGCGCTGCTGACGGGCAACTATGAAGCCACTGCAGGCGGTACGAAGGTTGACCTGACGAAATGCCCGGATAATTTGATACCGGATCCATTCGCCAAGCAATTTACGGTGGAGAAGGAAGTTAAGGTCGAGAAAATTTATGTTTGGGATGTGCCATATTTAGATGCAAGAAGCTTTGCCTCACAGCTATTTGAAGTGACCGCAATTAACTTGGCCCTTCAGCCGAGAGGCTTTAGGTACGAGCAGCCGGCGCCTTCTGATTACGCTAGCTTGGAAAACAGAGCCAACGCCAAAACAGTAAATATTAGGACCAATGAAGCACAGCCCTGGGGAAGTGGCGAAAAGAGAACTTTCTGTGATGCAGACATCGCAGATTCCGCCTATAAGATTTCAGGAAAGGATGAACGTCATTTTGTACTAGTTAGCGCGCATCTATCACAGACAGAAGTGCTCGATCCCAGTTTGAGATCAATCTACGCTCTAGCCAATCGCGATCAACGGGTAATCTCAGTATTCCTGCCCAATGAACTCGATTTGGTGCTGAAGAAAACCAAAGAGCTTGATCAATGGCCACCCATTGTTAGACTCGATGCTTCAAGGCCACCGATAAGCGAACACGGTGCAAGAGCTCACTTCTTAGTAATTAGTGACTACTCCCACGACGGCAAATTGCTTGCTTTTGACAACACCTGGTCAGAGAATCGGGACAGAAACGGAAAGCCGACAGTCTTAACTAGCCAGATAGCAGAAAGTATGTTTTCTAGCGGAATAGCACAACCGTCACAAGCCAATGATTACTCTATGCTTGCTCAGTATGCGAGGACTCATCCCAAGGAGTGGGCCGAGAGAATAGAAAAGTGGTTGCAGCTTCCAAACAAGCTAAACTCTAATGGAAGAGCTATTACACCAAGCGAATATGAGAAGTTGACCCCTGATGAAGAACTGAGAAATTGGATTTCTCAGCATCCGGAGGATACAAAGTTAGAGCTCTGGTACAAACTGCTTTTAGAATGGCGCGCAAGTTATCCACGCTAGTCTTTAAAGAATTTACAACCTTGGAGAACAACGATGCAGTTCGAACCACCTCAAGCGATAAGCAAAACTGACGTTGCAGCAGAAGTAAGATACGCAGAGGCGAAATCAACACGAACTCTAATCGCCACATCAAAAAAGCCACAAAGAGAGCTGGAAGAAGCCCTTCGTCGATTACACGAGAAAACGCCTTCACCCGCACAAAAGCCAGTATACATAACAGAAATTCCACCACTAGAACGCTTTCAGTGCATCTCTGTATCAGAAATGAAACTACCCCATGGGCGGTGGCAATACGAAAAGGTCGCCTGCGGGTTGCCCGGTGCCTACAACGTCAACTTGCGTTTAAAGAACGAACCAAAGACAGAAATCAATTTTTGTAGCGATGCTGTTCCAGCTGGTAAGAGATCTCCATTTATGGCAATTCTGGCCAAAGAGCCCTACGAGCTATCACTGGAAGAAATAAAAAAGCTTTATCCAGAGAAAGTTTTCTCAAAAATCCATTCAGAAGAAATCAACGGCAAGAGGGTAGTAATCTTCGAAGGCCACTTCGACTTGAAAGATGAAAAGGTAGATGTCTATCAGCTGGAATTCAACCACAACCCCAGCAGCTTCAAGATAGTTGTTCCTACGACAATTACCTTCAGCGCTCCGCCCGCCATGTACAAGCGCCACATAAAGGACATCAAAGCAGCTCTGCAAACGATTAAATGGAATGAGTACATCATTGACCCCGGCTACGACGACAAGGCAGATGTACCGGCGAAATAAGGGACGCTACGAAGTCGCTTGTAGCTCAGAAACACTGCAGAGATGAAAATGAACAACAATATTTTTTGGCTTCTAGCGCTAACAATAATTTCAACTCAGAACGTATTCGCGCAGAGCACAAACGAATTATTAGCTGACGACAAAGCGTGGAAGTGGGCACCGCCCCGGCACGGCTTGAAGACTTACATCTTTACTAAAATGACCTCAAAAGAACCGTTTGAATATTTGGCAGTTGACTATATGAAGTTGCCTCTAGGCAGGTGGCAGTATGAAGTGCCTTACACCGGTTTACCACGTGGTTACTGCATCAATCTAACAGGCCAGAAAGACCCGAAATTGAAACTTTGCTTTTCTTGTTCTGGACGCTGCTTTGCCGACGATCACTATTTCAAAGACATTCTTAAACAAGAACCGCATGAACTCACAAAGGATGAACGTGAGTCAATACACATAGCCGATTTCTTTACTACCGCGCATACCGAAAATCTGAATGGCAAAAGAGTAATCGTCATTTCCGGCCACTTCGAGCAAGACAACGAAGCCATATATCGAATAATGTTCAACCACAACCCAGAGGCATCAAACACTGCAGTATCGGGGGACATTGAATTCTCCGCACCCCCTACTCAATACAAACGGCATCTGGCTGCGGTCAAGAAAGCATTCAAAACCATTCGTTGGAATAATGTCCACGTCTACAAGCCGGAAGTAGATTAGGAATTTTAAGCCGGCCTGCAGAACGTCCTAATCATTAGAATATTCGGACACTAGAATGCAGTTCGAAGCACCTCAAGCTATAACTTAGCGACAACAGTCCTTCTGTTGGTCCCAAAGCCGCTCACATACGGTGCACTTAAAACCGCGACATTCGCACACGTGACCTTTCCACAAGTTCCCGTCTTCATCGTATCCGTGGAGAAGCTGCTTGGTGTCTTGCCGGCATTGGAAACAACTTTCTACTCTATACCAACTGGGCGCTTCTCTTGTGGATCCGTCTGACATCGCGTTGCTCTCCATTCGCCCAGCATAACAATTGCAAATATTCTATCAATTCACTGCAATTGAATGTGCGCTTGCAGCAAATCTTGCCACTAAGGACACAAATCCTTCTGGGTGTGCCCAGTTCCCAAACCTGGTGTGCCCATTGTATCGTCCCAATGTTTCACCACAGCTCTGCAAACAACTTTTTTCTCAAAGCCGATAAAGAGCTTGCTTAAGAGGTCATCGTTGTAGCATACATATTCGAATACTTGGTCGAGCTTGGCAGTCTTTACTCGTTTGTCATACTTTTTCACTATGTTAGGTGCACCAAAGAAAAATCGGACTTGAGCCTCAGAAAGCTTGAGTAGAAAAACTTTCTTGTCATCTGACTTTATAAATAATTGCCCTTTGGAATTCTTCTCCACCTTGAGAAAATCGACGAAGCCCTTTTCTCTCGCGGGAATTATTTTGGATGGACGTCCCGCAGGCACCACCCCCTGCGGAAGATAGGGATCACCTCTATTAAGCCCAGGTGGACTATATACGCTCCTTTCTGACGGACCGTAGAAATCACCAATATACATAGGTTGCTGTGCAAAAACTGGATACGCCAGCAGAACATCAAGCGGCAAGAGAGCAAAGGCCACAAGCAAAGATCGATAGGTTAAAGCAGTAATACTAGCCCTATCAGTTGTTATTCGAGCTAATAACTGGCAATTGCTCAACATGGATGCTTCAGCACGGCCATAGTTTTACTCCTCGGCTTTAGAACTTAGTGGGACCACTACTGCTCTGCGCACAACTTGATTTTCAAAGCCTAGGATGAGCTTATTTAGCCGAGAATCGTTGTAGCAAGGATATTCGAATACAAGGTCAAGATTGGCAGTCTCTACTCGCTTGTCATACTTTCTAATACTAAGAGGTGAACCAAAGAAAAATCTGACTTTATTTTCAGGAAGCCCGAGTATCTTGACTCTCTTCCGTACTGGCCTGATAAACAATTGCCCTTTGGAATTGCTTTCTATCTTGAAACACATGAGCCTCGACTTTGCTCTCCCGGGAATCATCTTCGGTGGAAATCCCGCGGACGCCGATTCCTTTGATGTGAACGGGTCACCTTCAATGTCAACTCTATTAAGTCCAAATGGACGATATTCTTTCCTCTCTGACGGTTCGTCGAAATCACCAATATACAAAGGCTGCTGTGACAAAGCTGGATACGCCAGCAGAAAATCAAGCGACACGAGAGCAACGGCCACAAGCAAAAATCGATAGGTTAGAGCCGCAGCACTCACCCTATCAATTGTTATTCGAGCTAATAGCTGGCAATTGCTCATGATGGATACATACCACAAAAGTTCGTGCAGAAAATTGAACTAAAATTCTGCAGGCTTAGCGCTTGCATCTTGAACAATGCGGTTGTAGGCTAGAAATTACTCTAGGATCTGGCGAAAAGGGGCACAAAAGCATCTTCTCGAAATGAGATAGCCAGGTCGCAATTTTGAAAATCTGTTTTCGTTGATGACAGCGGGGAGGTCTAACTCCTCAGCTGTCATCAACAACATGCAGCAAGAAACACACACTCAATAATTGCACCGCAAAATCGAGCTAGCTCATTCTCAATATAAAAACTGGGTCCCGGATAGCATGCTAGCCGAAGCTAACCTAGGCACACCGGGACAACTAAACCAATGTTACCTCACATTCGGGTTGCTTGGCAATACCTTACCCAATCAGTTTAAGAATCGTAGTTTATTAGCTTCACACGGTGAGAATTATGCAATCCAGTGACCAATTCAGGCTCAAGCGCATCGAGAAAGCCCTTTCAAGAAAGCGCTTGACACGCTATATGGCAATGTCCAATGGCGATCTCGCTCAGGCCATCGAATTGCATCGCTGGAATACGTCTCTGGGTGCTGCCCTCCACTTTCCGATGCAAACATTCGAGCTCCTATTTAGAAACACTTTAAATGACTCGCTTACAAGTAAATTCGGCAGCAACTGGTATGACGTAAAGTTCCAGCATCTAGAGTTAAATTCACAAAAGCAGATTGAAGCAGCCAAAGACCAGTTGATTTCACAAGGGCGCCAAGCCACAGCGCCGGCCGTCATCGCTCAATTTAGTTTTGGCTTCTGGCTCTCCCTTCTTGCCAAAAGAAATGAGACAAGATTCTGGGTAACAACCTTGCACAGCTCCTTTCCGCAGGCACCACGATCTTTACAACGCGCTGCAATATACAACGCCGTCAATGACATACGTCTACTCAGAAACCGAATAGCTCATCACGAACCAATCTACAACCGCAATCTCAGTAAGGACTTTCAACATCTGATCACGGTTTCAAGTTGGCTCTGTCCGGCGACTGCGGACTGGATAAAAATGAGCGAGATGGATTTGTTGGAAGCACTAGCCAAGAAACCAATCCCGAATCGCCCCTAAATAACTGGCAGCTTAATTCAAAAAGAATGGCTTAGCGTTTTTCAATTGCTCACTGCTCCGATAGGAGCTAACACCGCAGTCCATAAGCGGACTAGGCGATGGAACAGCAGTTCTCTTCTGAACCTGCTCAGAACGCCATTTAGCGCGCGCATCCTCAAGCATGCGAAACTCATCGTACACACGTTCATAGCGCGGTCCAAAGTCGCCCACATACAAAGGTTTCTCTTTGGCCGACACAGGCTCAGCACACACAGCCCCAGCCGCACCAAAGCCAACCAACACCAAGGCCGCAGCCACCAGCAACAATCGATGAGCCGACGCCACAGCGCAAACCTTTCTACCTACGTGATGCTGATGGTGCCTTGCAGTGTCAAGCATCTGTGGGTTTTGCATCTACTGCTGCCTTGTGAAACCAGCTACTTCCAGGTTTGGTGCAGACGAGATACATGGCATAGCCTTGCAGAGCAGTTTGAAGAAGAATCAGAATACTATCGACGGGAGATTGCATAATCTGTTTGTCAACAAATAAGCCGACACAAATTGGGATGCCACAGAGAAAAAGAACGGCGTATGCAATCCGAGCCCAATTTTTACCGGCAGAAATTTTGAAAACCAGAAGTGCCACTATTGCGAGCGTAATAGCGAGCACGATTGCAATGAACACCGGGCCAGCCTCACTTGCGGTTTTGAAGCCGGTCAAGGCCCCCTTAATCAATCCCAGCACCAGAGAAGCCCAGAGAAGATTGACTGCTAGCACGACGTTCTTAGGCTTTTCCATAGTAATTAGTTCCTAGATTACGAAGCTCACGCCCAAAGTCATAAGGTTACTATAACTCACGGCCGACAGATTCCATATGCTGACTAGTGGCTGATGCTCGATTGACCTGAGTCAACAGCAGCAGTCTCAGCCCCAGAAGCAGCACTACGATCAGAAGCAGCCGGTAGCCGCAGCAGTGGAGCAGGACGGCGGTCAGCGAATCCAAAATGACAATGGGTTGGTTCGAACATAAAACGTGGACGCCCACCACTACCGGTGACAGCCTTAGCAGCCGCAGCAGCCCGCTTCGCAGCAGAAGCCCTCGACTCTTCCATCAAACTTAGCCTGCGAGCGTCAGCGGCGGCCTCAGCCTCCTTCTCTTCAAGGGTTAGCCTAGCATTCAGCGAATCTACATACATAGGTGCTTGGACCAATTCGGAATTGACCCAAAGGTGTTCAGTAAAGGCAGACCGAGGAACCGAAGCAACCGGGACAGGACTAGCTATAGCTCCACTGCAGTCATATCTCTGTGGTGGAAAGAAAAAGCGATTACCTTTCGCCCACACCGCCCCAGCCGCACCAAAGCCAACCAACACCAAGGCCGCAGCAACCAATATAGATTTAGAGATTACTAGCATGGAAGAAGGCCTCAAAGAATTAACAGGAGCTGCAACTAAACTACTTAGCATTCTCGCCGCTCACGGTACGAGGAGCTACTTTAGTCTGCGACTCTTGCCCGCCGGCCGGCGTAGTTGATCGATTCATACCAACCCAGAAATCGCCAACGTAACTCACTTCGCCACGGTAACCAAAGTTGTGAGGAGAAGGCGCAGTCAAACCCGGTTGATAGCCACGCGGATATTGTGGCGGACGCAATGGAACAGGCACCGGCCTCTTAGTCTCGTCAACCCAAACTTGCTTAAGAACAACAGGAGCTGGCCTATCAGTAGAACCGGCGCCGCGCTTATCCCATCCCTGTCCACAATGAACTTCGAACTTGAACCTTTTACCCTTCCCCGCACTATCCCTAGCACGCATAGCGGCAAACCTCGCAGCAATAGCTGCATCAGAAGACAAAGGGTCCACGTAAGTCGGACGATGCTTAACCAAAGGGTCCGGAATAACACGATTGGCCGACACAGGCTCAGCCCACACCGCCCCAGCCGCGCCAAAGCCAACCAACAACACGGCCGCAGCAACCAACATAGATTTAAAAACAGCAACCACGGCAAAGCCCTCACAACCAATCAAATATAAGCGCTACTAACCAAATAACAAATAGTGGAAACCCCACCCGTACCCAGTCTCAGACAACGAAACACGCCCCTAACGCGAATTGGTCCAAGCGCACACGCCGAATTTACCAAGCCCTAACTATTCCTAACAGCAGCACTCTAAAGCCGCACCATACAGCGCTTTCGCCTTAACACAGCAAATCGAGGTTAAGAAACCACTTGCGGTTCTTAACCAGTCGGATCTATAACATTGAAAGTAGGTTCGCAGCATGCGAATTTATCATCCAAGGTATCTGTAACAAAAACCAATAGCTAGGTGGCACGCAGCGAGCGCGCCGCACGGCGATTGGCACACATGCAAAAAGCGCACCGCAAAGTGCGCGGACTAAACGCGCCAACTAACGGCGCAAATCGGACACGTTCATCAAATGCGCCACCAAGCGCATTGATTAAACGCGCCATCACTACAAATGAACCAATCACGCACACAAAAAGTTCAACCTGCACAAACGGTCAACACAACACCCGTCAAAAACTCCACAAGAGAAAACAAAATGAACATCCCGCTAGCAATACTGGCATCAGCAGCCACAATCGGACTGCTCGCCGACCTCATGCTCAAGGAAAACTTCCACACAAACACAATGGTAGGTTTCGGCGTCCCCGTTGTCACCATCGCCCTCGCCCTGGCCACCTGCCTCCTCGCCTGCGCCAGCAAACTGCGCACACGCCGCCACGGCCTCGGCTTCCTCATCCCCGCGGTGGTCTTCTCCCTCGCCTTCCTCCTGCGCGACTCACCAACTCTTCTACTGATAGATTTCGCAGTAATCGTCAGCGCCCTCGCCTTCGCCTCCTACTCGCTGATGGGCACGCCCCTGGCCAAAGGAGGCTTGCTGCACTACGCCTCAGCCCTAGTGAGCATAGCGATCACTCCGACGTTTAACACGATAGAGCTTTTGGTGCGCGAAATAAATTGGCGCGAGACAATGTCAGAGAAATCGGCCAAGCATCTCACTGCGGTGCTCAAAGGTTTGGCGATAGCGACACCACTAGTGGGAATATTTTTGGGATTGTTCACAGCAGCCGACCCAGCGTTTGCTGCAATCGCACAAAAGTCAATCAATTTTGACTTAGGCGATCTCTCCGTCAACATGATTATCTTCTCTATCTTCACCTGGCTCTCAGCGGGTTTCTTACACGGACTCTCAATTTTCAAATGCGACGGATACACGATAAATCCGGCCTTGTTTGATGATCAGAGAGAACAGAATGACCAGAGAGAGCGGCTCGATGCCACATATGCAAGCAGTGCAAAAAACGCCAATGGCCTAAAAGGGACAAAAGACGCTAAAGACATAGGTGTGTTCGGCTCAACCGGAGCCCTCAATGCCCTCGTTGCAGCAGGTGCTCCGGTGCGTGGGCCGATGTTGCGGGATGGGTTTGAGTATGAGCGCGAATATGAACCGGCCAGCACGAACCTGAGAACAACCAACTCACGCTTCAGCCTCGAAGTGCCAGAGAAGCAACCAAGATTCGCCCTTGGCCTTACAGAGCTGGCGACAGTAATTGGTTCAGTCAATTTGCTGTTCGCCACATTCGTGGCCGTGCAACTGCGCTATCTCTTCGGCGGAGCCAGCCTGATCGAAATCACTCCAGGGCTGAGTTACGCCGAGTATGTGCACAAAGGTTTCTTTGAACTGAACACAGTGGTGGCACTGGTGCTACCGTTACTTTTAATGGCCGACAGCATGCTCATTCGCAAATCGAAGATGGGCTTGTATGCATTCAGAGTCTTAGCTGGAACACAAATTGCCCTAGTGCTAGTAATTCTCGGATCAGCTCTGATGCGCATGGGCTTGTATCAAACTGAGTTTGGTCAATCAGAATTAAGACTATACGTAACTGTATTCATGGGCTGGTTGGGCACAGTGTGCGCAATATTTGCCGCCACAGTTCTCAGTGGCAAGCGCCAGCGCTTTGCCTTCGCCAGTTACTTATCAGGAGTAGCAATCTTGCTCGGCATCAACCTGGCAAATCCGGATGCTCTGATTCAAACATCAAACATGGCCCTGTCGAAATTGCGTCCACAAGATATTGGGTTGGTGCTCAACTCAGCGCCGAAGCCACTAGATACAGCCTACGCGCTGTCACTATCGAGTGATGGCATTCCACCAATGATTGATGCAATTGAAGAATTGCCAAAAGCCGACGCGAAGATTTTGGCCAAGGCACTATTGCAGAAACAGGCAGAAAAGAAGAGTGACTGGCGCCTCTTCAATCTGAGCAAAAAACTAGCCAACAACGCCATCAAAGCCCACAAGAATCAACTCACTGTTTTAGCTAACTCAAACGGGATAGACGAATGAAATCACCCAGAGGTTCAAAAGTGAGAAGAAAGATGCTGACAGACTTTATCGAACTGCATGTAATCGAAGGTTTTCTCGGCCCTGATGAACTGGTAGAAAGAACGATAATCGAATTTCAAGACGACATCGCGCGCGAACAGTTGCTGCCAGTGGCGCAAAAGCTGGTGTATCAGCGCATCGTCAAACGCTACTTAGAGGAAATCAATTGGGTGTCGCCCACAGATTGCGAGCGGCTTGATAGGGCATTTCTTGAATTGAATCAAATGGGAATATTGGCCAAACAGAATTTCAGTTGCTGTAACAGCTGTGGCCACAAGCGCATTGAGCGAGCCTTGAAGAACAATGCCAAGAGAACGCGAACATCCAAACACGAAATTGAAGTGACGATGAAATCGCTATCCAAGCAATCTACGCAATCAAAGCGCAAGGGCAGCGACATTTGGGGCTATGCATTCTTTCACGCACAAGACACCGATGAGGCAGTTGCCACTGGCGAATTGAACATCACTTTTGGGGCAGTGGATAAGACCTCAGAGCAAGCTCTTGATATCGCCATTGAGGTGGGCCAGAAAATTGAGGAGGCATTAAAACGCAATGGTCTTAACACTTCGTGGGACGGCAGCTACTTGCAAAGAGTCGGCATAACCGGCATCAAATGGCAGAGAAGGAGGTTTCCGATGATTGTGCAGAGCAAGGCAGTTTAAGCTGTCGGGTAGGCTGCGTAGTCAAGGTTTAATTGGCTATGGTATTCTGAGCAGCTCGTTGCCCAGCAACGTCACACGTGGGCGAGTGGCGGAATTGGCAGACGCGCTAGACTTAGGATCTAGTGTAGCAATACGTGGAGGTTCAAGTCCTCTCTCGCCCACCACATTAGAAATGCCGCCCGAAAGGGCGGTATTTTTTTTGCAAATTAGTTTGCTGACCTACGTAGAGCGGTAAGTCAACACTCGATTTAAAATGAGAGTGTAAAAGACAATTTAACGACAATGCGAATGGAGAAGGATGTGAAAGTAATAGGTTTCGAATGCTCTGGAGAAGAACTTACGTTCGCTGTGCTGGAAGACTCACCACGTGATACCACTTTAATAGTCAGAGAGACGCGAAAAGCACCGGCGAACTTCACCAGGCCACAGGTGCTTCAATGGTTACGCAAGGAGGTCCATGCAATTCTCGATAAGTACCAGCCTGAAAATGGAGCCTACAAAGCAGCTCAGCCAATGCCTGGTCGGCCAGTGAGCCAAGAGCGTTGTCAATTTGAAGGAATTCTGATGGAAGCCGCACTTTCCCATCAAATACAGCTTAGTCTGGAAGGGCTAATTACTAAGCAATTGAAGAAAAATCTTGGTCTTTCAAAAGTAACGGGTACGGATTGCCTGCAAGATCTTGTTGACACTAAATTTAGTAGCATCCCCAAAAAGTATTCAACTGCAGTGTTGATAGGTTTGTCCCAACTGGAAATAAACTAGTGTTTGAGATTCAGAACGTAGCAGTTCCAGGATACCAGCCAATTAAGTATCTAGGAAAAGGATGGTACAGCAACGTATACCTTATGAAGCACGAAGCCCTTGCAGTGGAGCGAGCGGTTAAACTCATTCCGAAACATAGAATTGCTGATTCTAATAAGTTTCATAGCGAGGCCCAGATTCTTCAGGATTTGAGACATGACAACATTGTCAGCGTTCATGACGCCGGTATTACCGACGATTTTGTATATTTGGCTATGGAGTACCTTCCAGATGGAAGCCTGATGAGTATCTCAAACGACACCCTCCTTCCCACAAGAAAGACTTTATCCTTTGTCTGCGAAACATCGTACGGCCTAGAGTACGCACACAACAAGGGCTTCGTGCACCGAGATATTAAGCCCGGCAATATTCTAATCGGTAGCAATGGAACGGCAAAACTGTCCGACTTTGGTTTAGCGTCCAAACTCACAGATACTGGTACAGCAACGGCATCGGGCTATCCAGCTCATAGAGCTCCTGAGATGATCCGCAGTAACGAGTCCACGACCCAATCCGACATTTATGGAATGGGTGTTTGCCTCTATCGGCTGTTGAATGGCGATTCTTTCTTACCATCTTACGGTGACCAACTCGAGCAACAGATACTAGCAGGCAAATTTCCTAACAGAGCAAGATATCAACCTTTTATCCCAAGATCCTTGCGAACAGTAGTTAATCGGGCTCTGAGCGTCAATCCCACTGAGCGCCAAAAAGACGTTAGTGAATTCCGATACCAAGTTCAAAACTGCAAAGTGTTCTTTGACTGGATAGTGCTATCACCCGACGAATACATAACTATTTTAGATAGCATAATCTACAGAGTTCATCTCTGGCAAAACAGGACAGGCAGTCATTGCGTCGAACTAACCAGACAAGCTGTTGGTGGCGCTCAGAGAAGAGTTATTAAAGACTGTGCAGAGTTTGCGCAAAAAAGAGCGGCAGTTGTTCACATGCATACAGTGATAAATCGCATTGCCAATAAAGGTTCTTAGCTAGCACTGTCGGCTTGGATCGGAGTGCCGATTCATTCATTTGTATCGCATACCAAAACAACCAAACACAATTACTCCCAGCTGACCGTTCGTCTAGTACGAAAAAACGACCCGAACCTTTTTGCCAACATCCACAGTAGCGCCATCGCTACGGTTAGACTATGCCCAGTGAGTCGTTGCACGATAATATGACCCGAGGTATCTATAGTTCAAGTCCAGACAGATTCTTTTGACGCGGTACTCACAAGATTGATATCAGAATTCTCCGACAAGATAGTTTTCAAAGGAACCCATCTGCAAATCGTTCAACAGGACTGGCAATCAGTTTCACAATTTCGCTGTAATAAACAATGATAAATATTATCGCTGACTAACACTTATCGGAGATATTCCGGCCCGCACTATGGCATACACAAATGCGCATGAATAGACGCTAATCACTAATGCCGCTACCAAAACGCACCATCTATAGCACCACAGCCGCATAGATATATCAGCCACCGCAAACGCCACCATAAGCGCATATACAAACAAGGTGCAGCATTTTCGAACCTCAAGCTCTGTTTGGCTTTGCAGGTACGAGAGCGCGCTACCAAGAGGCAAAAATTACACCACACATGGCAGTGCCGACACTAGTGTTTACGCGTTTTTTTGTGATTTTATCTAACCTGCAAACATAGTTACACCAACGAATCAGAGAGTTTGAACACCTTTTGAACATCAATTTGCTAGTTGCGGAGGTGACCCTCTCAGTAGTAGATTGAATACATCGAAATCTTGCGCAGAGGTCCTAAAAACCTCTCATAAAATCAACCAGCTCCTAAACACAAACTTGTTTTGTGTTTGCCACCGCATTAACCGCAGTGTAACGCTGGCTCCCAAACTTCAATGCAAACCTTTTACAAGGGTCGCGCTATGGCGCGCATCACAGCTAATACTCAAAGGAACCAACCAATGAACCCTCAAAAAAGTAACACGCGAAACAAGGCAGCCGCTCTAAGGCCTGCAAACGGCAGAATCAAAATCCCAGAACACGTCCAACTGCGTCTATGGGTAAAAAGTGGCGGCCTGTGCCAATTTCGTGGCTGCAACGACGATCTCTACACCGAGAAGCTAACGCTCAAGCCAGACAAGCTAGCCAACATCGCGCACATAGTGGCAGCCTCGCCTGACGGACCACGCGGCGACGACCCAATGCCAGTAAATCAACGCAACGACTTCGACAATCTTATGCTTGTTTGCTTAGATCATCATAGCCACATGGATAAGAAGTTCCAAACAGACTACTCAACAGAAGACTTGCGCCAATGGAAAAAAGAACATGAAGATAGAGTTAGGTGGCTTCTTACAACCACACCGAACCCAAAGACAAAAGTGGTGCGGCTAAGAGCAAAGATTGGCAACGAAACTGGTCAAATTAGCGAGCCCGAATTCCGGCAAGCAATCTTGCCACGCTATCCACTAGACAGTCACGGAATTGAAATCGACTTAACGGCATTCGCCGACGGCGGCTCTGCCTACTGGGAGGCTTGCCAGGCTGCAATCTCGGAAAAGCTGGCCCCAATACATGCGAGCTCTATACACGGCCCCAAAGCAGAACATCTATCTGTCTTTGCAATCGCTCCAATTCCGCTTCTCATTCACCTTGGCCGTTGCATTGGTAACAAGATACCTTCAACCTTCTACCAGCGTCATCGAGACACCCAAGACTGGCTATGGAAAAGTCCAAACGGCAAGGAAGCTAGTTACTCCTACAAGCTCACTCAGGACGGCAAGTCAAAAGACGCTGTTCTGCTCATACTTTCCTTGAGCGGCACCATTGACATAGAGCAAATACCAGAAGACGTTCGAGCCAATCGGGCAGTCTACACCATGACTTTGGATGGTCAACAGCCAAACACCGAGTTTCTAAAGACAGAAGCCGACCTCGAAAACTTTAGGGTAGCCTACCAGAAGCTACTGGGGCAAATCAGAGCGCACAAGCCAGAAACCGCCACAATCCATCTATTTCCGGCCATCCCGGCACCAATAGCCCTGACCTGCGGCAGAGAGCTGTTAGAGAAGGCTCATCCGTCATTGCTCATTCATGACTACAACAAAATCAATAAAAAATTCACACAGACACTGAGGGTTAACTAATGAACGCAGACTCATATCTTCAAGAGATTCTAAAGCAGCAAACACTGAAGGAAGACAGCACTGAAATAAAGGAACTCATACGGCATCGAAATGAAGTAGAAGCCCTAATCATCAACGAATTTGCCAACTCTTCCCCGACAATCGACTTTGGTGGTTCACACGCCAAAGGAACCATGATTAAAGCTAACTTCGACATTGATATTGTCAGTTATTTCCCGCATGATGATACCGAACCCGGTGACAGCCTGAAAGAAATATTCAAAAGTGTTAGCGAACTCCTGAGCCAAAACTACACGGTACGAGAGGGCACATCAGCCCTTCGTCTTCAAAGCAAAGACTCAATAACATTGGGTAGAGACTTTCACATAGATGTGGTGCCGGGTCGCTGGGTTGATGACGAAGGCGGCGATTCCTATCTGCACGTCAACAAAGGGCCTAAGAATTGGCTAAAAACCAATCTCAGAAAACACATAGACTACGTCGCAAAGAGCAAAGCAATTGACACAATAAAGCTTGCAAAGTTCTGGAACTATCAGGCTGGCTTGAAAATAAAGACGTTTGTTCTGGAGCTAATGGTAATCGATGCTCTTAACGGAACCGATGAGCTCGCCCTTGGGTCAGCAGAAGCGATGAAAAAGTTTTGGCTTTACCTAAAAGACAACAGAGACACACTGCGCGCGGAAGACCCTGCGAACCCGACAGGTAACGACCTATCAGGTCTTATCGAAGAAATTAGATATACCATTTGCGACGCTGCCGAAGATGCACTTGAACATTGCAGCGAAAATGATTGGTGCAAAATTTTTGGAAAACTTGAAACTGACACCGATATACCACGAATATCAATCTTAAGTAGCACAGCCAATGCCTACGCGCAGACGGCTGCAAAACCTTGGGGAGTAGGCTAACGATGAGACAATCACAATGATGATGAACTTACAAAAAGAACTAAGGCAGGCGATACCAAGCCTGCACTTAGTTGCACACGATGGCGCCAAAACCATCAGAGGCCGCTTACCAGTCATCGCGGCAGATGGCACCGAGCTGGACAGCTATGAGGTAGAAATAGAGCTGGCTCCGAACCATCCGAACTCGCCGCCAATTGTGCGCGAGGTCGGCGGGCGCATTCCTCGAACTCTTGACCGGCATAATCCAAACGGAATTGCCTGCTTGTTTGTGCCTGATCAGCAGTGGGAGTTTTGGAATGAGCAGACCTCCCTGATTGACTTCATAAAGATAGGGGCTGTTCAGCAATTCTTTTTCAGCCAGACCTATTTTGAAGAAACAGGCGTTTGGCCATTTGGCGAGAGAGCTCATGGTCTTAGTGGAATCAAACAATACTACTTTGAGTTACTGGGCACAGACAGCCTAAGGATCGACATCTGTTTTCTTCACCTTCTGTCCGTAGATCGATTTAACCATCTGCTGCCCTGCTACTGCGGCAAGATTAGCAAAATTTGCAACAACCATATTGGCCTGGTAAGGCAAATGCGAACCAAGATCTCCCGAGACTGGGCTCTATGTATTGCGCAAGCACTGGCACGGTCGTTACCATTGCGGAAGACACGTTTGCTGCGGGTAGCGCGAACCGTTCCACTATTAACCGGTCATTTTTCACGGACAGACCGTGCGCGATTTAAGTTTAAGTAGCATAGCCAGCCATTGCACAATAGTTCTAATTTACCAACCGAAAGGAAATCAAAATCCATGAAAATCAGTCTAGCTCTATCTCTTATTATCTTTGCCTTCATACAACTCCAACTCCCTCTCTGCTCCCTTGCGGCCGAACCTTTCGAAAAGCGCGTAGGCTGGGTGCGGACCCCAATTCTATATTGCACGGAAAGAATGCTGAATCTCGATAGCTCTGAGACCGCCTATCAAAACGCTGTAGGGGAGAAGCTTAGCTTCGGGTGCAAGTATCTCCCAGTCCCACTTCCAGCTGCCCGCGCTTCAGACCTTGATGCTCTTAAAGTTTCTGGCCACTACAAAATGCTTGGCAATATGGAAAGTGGTCCGGCATCGCTGTTTATCCCACCAGAATTTGAAAGCTTCAAATCACGAACATTGACTGAAACTGAGTTGTTTAATGAAGCTCTTAGGCTTGAATCGCTTAGTGGTGGCCTAGTAGTTTTTGTCCACGGTTGTTGTGCCGACTTTGAATCTTCTATGCAGAAAGCTGGCAATTTGGCCATCTGGACCAAACAACCGGTTCTGATGTACGACTGGTATTCCCCAAAAGGCCTTGATAAATATTTGGCGAACGAGCAACGGTATGAGCAAGCCAAAGATGGGTTCTTTGCTTTTATGGACGGTCTTGAGAAAGTGGTTCCAGCTGAAAATATAACGTTGGTTGCTCACAGCATGGGCAACCGGTTTCTTGACTCATATTTGGTAAGGCGTTCTGAGATACAACAGGGTCAGGATGTAAAAGCATTTCATGCAACAAACTTCGTAGCCGCAGATGTAGATGCACAAGCGTTCGCAAATCACGAAAAAGTTATAGCCCGAGTAGGAGGACCGGTAAAAATCTTCGTATCTGACAAGGATGAAGCACTAATGATTTCAGGGTCCGCTCGTTATGCCAGATTAGGGAATCCAGGTGCCGTTCTCAAAAAGCTCTCAAGCTGCGAGTGTGCTGACTTATTGGATGTTAGAGCGGCAGGTACTGGTCACGACATGCCTTTCTGGTTTATTGGCGAAATGTTTACTGATGGCGGCCTTCATCTGCCAGGTTTTAAGCTCGTTAAGAAGGGTCCTCGATATTTTTGCCTAGCGCGCAGCAAGTGATAGCTCATGATCGGGCCGTGGATGCCACTACTCTTCAACTAGTTTCTCATAACCTCTGGTCTTGGTGCATGATAAAATCGACGCATGAGCTTGGACAAAATGGGAAGTGTAAATGGGTCTATAGAAGTCTCGATTGGATGTTTACCGCCGGCCTTTGCAGTCAGCCTAAAAACTGGCTATAGCTTAAATGTAATAGCGCAACAAGCGAAAAAGGTGGTTCAAATGGTTGCAATTTCAATCCTAAACGTATCGACTGGTGCTGCGCTGTAGGAGGCCCGAGCGGTTCATGCCCAATCATATGAGAGCTGCGTAGACGACAGGAACACTTCTTACCAAGGACAGCGTAGGGAGGTGCAACTCCTCCCGCCTCCAATATACAGCTGAAAAATAAAGCGTTGCCAGCTTGTCCAGTTACACTATTGACTGACAACAACTAATGTCAATCACCAACGGAAAAGTCAAAGGACGATCCTCAATTTAATTTGAGGCCCATCAGGAAGTGGTGATGACAGGATAGAGGAGTTTTTGACCAATTTGTTCCTAGTTAGTCAATCACACCACAACCCCTCGGCATTCGCAGCCCACTTAATAAATATTATGGCTTAACTATCGCCTTAGCAAACTTCCTGAAACAGTCGTTAGCAAGTTCTTCGGCAGAGTAAGTAGTTTCAACGGTGATCTCTTGCCAATAAAAATTTCTAACTCCGCCTTCATCAAGTTTGAAAATTGGTTTGCAACGGTAGGCACCAGTACTAATTGTTTCTGTGGCATCACCCTTAACCCATATATGCAAAATTGCGGGCAAATTCATCTTATCGGTCTTTTCGAACTGATAAGTCAGAAACTGAATACCGGCCCAGCCAATGTAACCCTTATTAGACCCTAACATCTCGCGGTAGGCGTTGTCAGAAACTGTCAACTTTTTCTTCAAAGAATCAATTTTTACTTTGAAGGCCATCAAAAATTTTGTAAGCTCAGCCGGGGAAAGCGTTTGCAACTCTTCATTCTCAGTTCTTTTATGCTGGTTCTCTAAATTCCATCGAGCCTCACTATTAGCATTCTTCTCCAGTTTGCGATTAAGTGCATTTGCTATATCATCAAGATCGTCCTGAGGCATAAGACCTTCCGCGTTATGGCTAGTACAAATACTGTTATACCAACCTGTAGACCAATTACAAACGACAATCGAAAACGTCTAACTGACAGCTTCATAAAACAAGTTTGATTTAAACATCGTCACTCGCCCAGAATATAATCGTGAGCGCCACTTACACCCATCCAGTCGACAAGGCTTCGGCCTGTTGAAGAACCATCTGTACCGCAGCATCCTGCAAATCTGGCGGATAGCCGTACTTTCGCAGAATACGCTTAACCAAAACGCGCATCCGGGCGCGGGCGGAGTCGCGATGCGCCCAATCCACCGAGATATTACTTTTTAGGTTGACCAGTAATTCGTGGGCAATGACCTTGAGCTTGTCGTCGCCCATCGCCTGCACGGCCGATTCATTCTCGGCCAATGCATCGTAGAAGGCGATTTCCTCGTCTGAGAGACCAGCATCCTCTCCTCGCTGACGCGCCGCACGGAGGTCCTTAGCCAGCAGTATGAGCTCCTGCAACACTTCAGCGGTGGTGATTGCGTTGGCGTGGTAACGAGTCACTGCGTCCTCCAGCCGTTCGGAAAACGCCCGCGTCTCGACAATGTTGGACCTACTGCGTGATCTAATGCCGTCGTTGAGCAGCTTCCGCAACGCCTCCATTGCCAGATTCTTCATTTTCATCTGCTGTACTTCGGCGAGGAAGTCATCGGACAGGATGGAAATATCTGGTGATTGGATTCCCGCTGCTTTGAGGATGTCCACGATTTCGGTCGAAACAACCGCGCGGCTTACGATCTGTTGAATCGCTAGCTCGCGCTCCGTTGAAGTGACACCAGAACCGGTGGCGCTCTTTACCAGTGCGGCGCGAATAGCTTGGAAGAAGCCTACTTCCTCGCGGATTGCGCATGCCTCATCCGATGCCGAGGTCAGAGAATAAGCCTTTGACAGAGCCAGCACGGCGTCTTGATAGCGCCGCTGCGCTTTCTTCTTGCCATCAGTAGTGCTTTCTGCTGCAGACCACTTCTGCTGCTGGTCGAGTATCCATTCGATCGCTCCGGCCATCATGGACAGCCGTTGCTGAGGTGTCCCGTTCAGCGCAGTAGTGTAATCGAAGCTGTGGTACATATCGCGCACCACTTCGTATTTTTCCAGCAAAACGGCTACAACTTGTGCTTCATCAAATCGGATATTGTCTTGATCGCGCTGTGAATACTGCGCCAAGGCAGACTTCAGGCTCTGAGCAATACCGATATAATCGACAATGAGGCCAGCAGGCTTGTCACGAAACACACGATTGACTCGGGCAATGGCTTGCATCAATCCGTGGCCCTGCATTGGCTTGTCCACGTACATCGTATGCATGCACGGCGCATCGAAGCCTGTGAGCCACATGTCGCGAACGATCACAATTCTCAGTGGGTCTTTTGCATCACGTGCTCGCTTGGCCAGTAGGTCGCGCCGCGCCTTGTTACCAATATGCTGCTGCCATTCGGGAGGGTCGCTTGCGGCACCGGTCATCACAATTTTGATTGCGCCAGCGTTGTCGTCGCTGCTGTGCCAATCTGGGCGCAATTTGACCAGCTCGTCGTATAGCTTCACGCAAATGCGACGGCTCATGCATACAATCATCGCTTTGCCGAATAGACCTGCGACTCGATTCTCGAAGTGCTGTATCAAATCTTTCGAAATTAGAGCTACCCGATTTTCGCTGCCGACCAGCGCCTCAACAGTCGCCAACTTACGTTTGAGTTTTTCCTGCTCCTCTTCCGCATCGTTTTCAATCAATGCCTCTATCTCAGCATCGAGCTTAGGCTTTTCGTCCTCATCTAGTTCAATACGTGCCAGGCGCGATTCGTAGTATATGGGCACCGTCGCACCATCTTCCACCGCACGGCAGACGTCGTAGACGTCGATGTAGTTGCCAAACACTGCCGGGGTGTTTACGTCAGTGGCTTCTATGGGCGTGCCTGTGAAGCCGATAAATGAGGCGTTGGGCAGCGCGTCGCGCAGATACTTAGCAAAACCATATGAAACTGCACCAGTCTTAGCATCTACTTTCGCGCGGAAGCCATACTGCGAGCGGTGCGCTTCATCGGCGATGACTACGACATTGCGCCGGTAGGTTAGCGGTTCGGCAACCTCGCCAAACTTCTGTAAGGTCGTGAAAATAACGCCACCAGAAGCCCGCGCCAGGAGTTCTTGCAAATGCTCGCGGCTCTCAGCCTGAACCGGAGTCTGCCGTATTAGGTCACGGCACATGGAGAAAGTGGTGAATAATTGATCGTCGAGATCGTTGCGGTCAGTCAAAACAACGAGCGTCGGATTCTCCATCGATGGATGTTTCACCAGTCGTCCTGCGTAGAAGGCCATCAATAGGCTTTTACCGGAACCCTGTGTATGCCAGATAACACCTACTCGCCGATCCCCCTTGGGTTGCGTAACAACAGTGGGCAAACCGTAGGATGCCGGTTCCTCGGCCACGCCTTGACCCGCTGCGGCAGCGCGGATTGTGGATTCAATGGCGCGATTCACGGCATGAAACTGGTGATAGCCAGCAACTATTTTTATAAGCCCGCCGCTGGTTTCACTAAACACGGTAAAGTAGCGAAGCAAATCGAGGAACCGGCGAGGCTCGAACACGCCTTCGATGAGCGTTTCCAATTCAGGCGAGCCCTTTGGCGCAATCGCCGCACCGTCCGTGGTGCGCCACGGCATAAAGCGTTCCATGTCGGCCGACAGCGAGCCGACCCGCGCGGCAATGCCATCCGAAGTAACCAGGAGTGCATTGGTATTGAACAGTGATGGGATCTGCTGCTTGTAGGTCTGCAATTGGTTGAAGGCACCGGCCAGATGCGCGCCGGCACTGCCCGGCGCCTTAAGTTCGATCACCGCCAGAGGTAGACCATTGACGAATACCACCACATCGGGGCGGCGATTTATCTGACCGTTGATTACCACGAATTGTTGCACAGCCAGCCAGTCGTTGCGCTCTGGTTGCTCGAAGTCGAGCAGCCAAACCTTGCCCGCTGTTAGTACGCCGTCATCACCGTAATACTCCACGTCCACACCATCAGTCATAAGAGTGTGAATGCGTCGGTTTTCTTCAAGTAGCGCTGGGAAGACAGATTGCGTGAACTTGCGCAGCGCATCCGCCCGTGCTTCCGGCGGCAGATTCGGATTGAGCCGCAATACGGCATCTTCCAACCGCTTTTGCAGCACCGTAAAATCGTGGCTGTCGCGTTCTGGCGCGCAGCCATCCGGGCCGATGATCTCGTCAGGTACAACCGAGTATCCCAACCCGATCAAGTGTGTAAGCAGGGCTTTCTCGATGTCGGCTTCGGACAAAAAGGTCATCAGGCTCCCCCTTGATCTTAGTCTTGTTCTGCCGCTAGTACAAGAGCATTGCGTGTGGCGTTCAGGGCTTCGACGTATGCCCCACGATCGATTATGTACAGCAGGCGACTGATTTCGATTTTGATCGGCAATTCATTACCATCGGGCAGCAGAAAACGCAAAGTGGGCGAACCTTCCTCTTCTAGATCAACAGCCATAGTGACATGTGCATCAATCTGCGCACTCTCGAGCTCAAATCGCTCCCACGGTTCCCGGGAACTAGCTGGATCAAGTTGTGCATCTAAGTACGCGTTATGGAGAAAGGAAATGATGGCATCCGCAGCCAGAACTGCAGACCGGCGATGGTGGATCGCTAGTCGCTCCAGATAAGGGGCTTTACCATGACTGGCAGGACCAGCCCTGTTGCGCAGATCGTTCAGCGCGTCCGATAGCTTGTGGTGACTGGACACAAGCTTCTTGAACTTCTCGTCTCGCACATCGCCCAACTTGAGAGCTTTTACAGCCGCGCTCAACCAACTCGACAGGGTTGGCGTTTCCTGGTCCGGCTGCAGTGCATTCTTGCCGTGATGAAAACTGGTGACAATGGTCTGGCAAACAACTTCGACTACGGTCTTCGAGCAATCGATACAGGCATCGTTGTCCTGCTCCAATGTGCACTCAAGCGCCTCGAACGTCTGCTGCAACATCGGCGCGTCATGCCAATATACACAGGCTTCACGAATGCCTGGGCACCAGTCCAGACTCATAGCTTTACCCTCAGCTGTCCGGAGATGAGACGTGGTAGTAGAGAGTCGCGCAGGGCGGCTAGGGTAGCAGCTAGCTGACCGCTCGTGCGGATGCGATGAATCATCGAACCTGCGATTTCGCCGAACCGCACGACGGCTTCATCTGTCGGCAGGCAAGCGACTACTTGCTTAAAGCTATCGCGCGTAATGGTGTCGAACACGGCACCATGGGCGATGCGTTGCAGATGCTCTACGAAGCGCAATGTGGAGAAATACACAAATGCTTCACCGCCCTGCTGCCTGGTGCGCAACCCATAGCACGATTGGTTTATAGCCATCGGCATGCCTGTCAGTGCGACTTTACCTACCGTGCCACGCGCCGAAATGATGGTCGTCATTTCAGGCAGAAGTTTAGCCGAGCAGTTTGACAAGCCGAGCGCAGTGATTTTCTTATCAGTTTCCAACACGAACACTTGTCCGTTGGTGGGTGAGTCAACGATAGAAAACCACGGAATGTCTCCACTCCAGTATTCGGCGACCGATGTTTTCGGCGTGCCACCACTGATGATTTCGATGACTTCATCGAAGGTGCCAACCCGCCAGCCCTTCGGTATCAAACCCAGTTCCGATTCTTGCATCTCATCTTGCGGCACACCGTCGAAATCCATGAAGTACGACTTAAACAAAGCGGCGGCAATGGCTTGGACCGTGGCGCTGGTTTGGCGCAAGCTCTCGATGCGGTCATCGAGCGCGCCGAGAATACCGGCGATGGCGCGCTGTTCTTCAAGAGGCGGGACAGCCAGCTCCTGCACATAAACAGCAGCGCGTGTTGTGGATGGTATTGGCGAGCCGTCGTCGATTTCGCCGAGTTTATAATATTTGATGGCGTAGTATAGCCAGCGCATATCCAGTTTTGTTTTTGGCACGACGAAATAAGCGGTGTCAATTACCCAAAATGGTTCGAGTGAAAACCTTACACCGCGATAAGCACCCTTTCGACCTAAAATCACTCCGGGTCCATTAGTAAGTGAACTGTCGGTCCAGCCTATTGGGCCATTTGAACCAAACACACGAAACCGACCGCTTGTCTTTTGATAGCCTCGAATTGCCTTGCCGTATTCAAGCGAAATTTCTTTGCCCCATGTCGTTTCGCGCCAGTTAGACACCATAACCCAGCGCTCCTAATTTGTCACGAATCACTGAGTCAAGTTCCGCACCTCGCGTCATCTGCTCACCGAGTTGGGTGGTGAGCCGCCGCATTTTATCCTCGAAGACTTCGTCGTCGTCATCTTCCACTTCCGGTACGACATAGCGGCCCGGCGTAAGGACATGTCCGTGTTTGCGGATTTCTTCCACAGTAGCGCTTTTGCACAAGCCTGGCATGTTGATGTATTCACCAGCATCGGCTTCACCTCTCCAAGCATGGTAGATGGTTGCGATGCGTGTAATTTCGTCGTTCCTTAGTTCTCGCCGTGTTCTGTCCACCAGCAAGCCCATCTTGCGCGCGTCTATGAATAGCACTTCACCGCGCCTATCACGCAGCTTGGTATTCTTCACTAGTCCATTGCTGCGATCCTTCGACAAAATCCACAGGCAAGCCGGTATCTGTGTTGAATAAAACAATTGACCGGGCAACGCCACCATACAGTCCACAACATTAGCCTCGATCATCGCCTTGCGGATATCGCCTTCGCCGCTTTGTTGTGAACTCATCGACCCGTTTGCAAGTACTACGCCTGCGAAGCCGTGGGGTGCGAGGTGATGCACGATGTGCTGCAACCATGCGTAGTTGGCGTTGCCAACAGGTGGTGCGCCATAGGACCAGCGCACGTCTTCGCGCAAACGTTCACCACCCCAGTCCGAAATGTTAAAAGGTGGGTTGGCGAGGATAAAGTCCGCTTTTAAGTCCCGCAACTCATCCTTGTGAAAACTTCCTTCGTTGTTCCACTTGACGTTCGAATCAATACCGCGCACCGCAAGGTTCATCTTCGCTAGTCGCCAGGTGGTGTAGTTGCTCTCCTGTCCGTAGATGGCGATGTCTCCTTTGCGCCCACCATGCTCGGTAACGAACTTTTCGCTCTGCACGAACATGCCGCCGCTTCCACAACAGGGATCATAAACCCGCCCGGTGTATGGCTCCAGCATTTCGACCAGCGTTCGGACGACAGAACGAGGTGTATAGAATTCGCCGCCACGTTTGCCTTCCGCGCCGGCGAACTGACCGAGGAAGTATTCGTAAACGCGGCCCAGCACATCCTTTGATCTGTCCTTGCCCTCGTTCAGCGCAATGCCTGAAATCAAATCAATCAATTCGCCCAGCATCAGTTTGTTGAGTGCGGGGCGAGCGTAGTCTTTTGACAAAACACCTTTCAGGGATTCATTATCCTTCTCAATAGCCCGCATTGCATCATCAATAAGCGTACCGATGCCGCTCTGCTTGGCATTGGCACGCAGGTGTGACCAGCGCGCTTCTTTTGGGACCCAAAAAATGTTGTCAGCAAGGTATTCGTCTTTATCTTCTGCGGCTGCTGCATCTTCGGCCAACAGCTCAGCGTGGCGCACCTCAAAAGAATCGGAGATGTACTTCAGGAAAATAAGACCCAGTGCAACGTGCTTATAGTCGCTGGGTTCCATATTACCGCGCAGCTTGTCGGCGGCCTTGAACAGCTCCGCCTCAAAGCCGAGATTACCACCATTGTTGTCGTTCTGAGCCATCGGTTCCTTCTCTGTAAATGGCAGATCGCCAGTTCAATAGCTATGACTAATATTATTTCCGATAACCAAATCATCGTCAGCGCTCAGACAAATAGATAATTGTCCGGTGCCAAACTTTGCCGTCAGTTTACTCTGGCAAATTTATGACATATCTTATCCGATCGGTCGATTTCATCCTGTCAGTTTTTTGCTCCCTTATGACGCCAGCTTTCCAAGAGGCGCACGAAGCCAAGACTTTAAATACCAGTCTATAATTCAAGGCCCTATAGGTTCGTGCACATGAACGACCACTAATCCATCCATCTACTTACGAAAACAGCCAGCCAGCTCGCTCTGGCGGCTTTGCATCCATGAGCCCGAGCTTACCAAGGGGGAGGGAGACAATGATGTCAAAAACAATCCGTGATACTCGGTTTTACTCCCCAACGGTCACGAAACTGGCACGGCCAGTTGCCAACCGGCTTCCCTGCAACATGAAAAACCCGAACCTCAATAGGTGGGGCGAGTTGAGGGGTGTAACCTAGCAATGGCCAGCAAGGCGCAAACAAACCATGTGATACGCACTTTAATGGGTTCTAGATTCCAACTAGTCTCTGGTACCCGAAAACCATCGTACATGTTACTTGAAATGGATCGCTATGATGAGTTTGGGCATAAGTCGCCATATATGTTTGCGCACTGCGAACGGAAACTCGCAGAGGCCGAGATTCTGGGGCTGAAGTCCATAGCAGATGCGAAAGGTATTCCGCTCATAGTTATCGGCGAGATTGATGGCGATGACTATGATGTGATTTGCATGTCGGAGTCGAAACTGTTTGGTAAATTGGGTGGTTCGATTCAATCGTTCTTGCCGTTGGAGCCCGACTATGGAGAGCATCTAACAATACTGGGCCGAAACTCTCTTCCAAGTGGGCTCCAAGGAGAAGCTGACGATCTCTTTGAAATTTATGTGCAGCAAGGGCTTGAATTTCTTCTACAAGAACGCGTGGTTAGATACGGGCAAGAGCGCAACTTTGAGATCGTACCCGATGGTCTGATTGCTTCGAACTCGTTCGTTTTTCTATACGATTGCAAAGCAGCAAAAGATGGCTATGCCTTTAGCCGGGACTCAATCCGTCAATTTAGTGACTACGTCAAGCTGTTCAATGAGCGATACTCTGCACACGCTCCACGAATCCATTCATTTCTTGTCGTGTCCGGCTTCTTTAAAAGTCCAAATACTTTGACCGATCGGTCGCAAGAATTGTACGCCGAGTGCCAAGTCCCATTGGTGTGTCTAACAAGTGATGAGATGCGATCGATTGTGGAGCTATTTACCGCTCAACCAACATACAGACGTTCAGTCGATTGGAAGAAAATCCTATCTTCAGTGATCGTTACTGCGGATGCCGTGCGCAAAAATTTGGAAGAACGGAAGAAAGATAGGGTAATTTCATCAACGGAGAGAAAGGCAGATGGGAACGTCAGTTAGCCAAATGTCACCCAGAACGCGCGGGTGGAACATTGTTCAAGCCGTTTATACGACCAAGGCTATTGGCACTGAAAGAGCGGTCACAGAAATTTGGCGAGCTGCGACAACTGAGAAAGCAAATCTTGCAACACAGCTTGCTTCACCGATAGTAGAAAGAATAGGTCAGATAGCGGCAACGACTGGCTCGCCAGCAGAAATTGCTATGCGTGTTGAAATGGAGATTGCTTCCTCTGGGCAAGCAAATTTTGGATGCGAAGTGGCCCGACTCGCAGCGATCAAAGCTGCTCAAGCCCCGGTAGAGAGTCGACAAACTGAATTCCGGGAAAAGCTGTTTGCAGAGGCCTCTAACTATTTTGTCTCAAGGGATATCAGTGGGTTTGTAGGACAAGCATACCGAAATAAGGATGTTTCGGAAATGGTCGAATTCAAACGAACGGCAATGGAATCAACGACGGCATCGGTAAGAAAATCAGCTGCAGAACTAACAAAGCAGACTTCATGGAGTGATTATGTCGCTGGAGTTGTTGATGATCTGCGAGGCAAGTCGAAGAAATGAAGACCGCCATCGTAAGTAGTGACACATCGTTAGTGACAAAAGCCGATCTGATTTTGAGTCCAGGCGCCAATATGCGCTTCGACTCAGATGAGATTGTGGACCAGTTTGGTTCTCTTACTTCACTAGAGCAAGATTTGCTAACCCTGGCAGTTGCAGTGTTCTCATGTGATTTGGCATTCCCACGAGAGGAGCGTGAAAACTTTGTGCGAGCTATCGACTTGACTGTGCCTGTGATCAACTACCAAGCCTTTGAAAGATTCAAGCCATCCCTGATTTATATTCTTTGGACTCTAACCCACGACTCATGGAAGCTCACGTTCGAACAGGCGCAGGGGGATCCAGAAGGTAAGACCTATTGGCCAGAGAATTCCGGTCGCACCTTACTCTTTTCCGGAGGACTCGATTCCTTCGCTGGAGCTGTTGATTTTTTGAACAAGCTCGGTCCAAAAAAGCTCCTGTTGGCTAGCCACCTCACAGCTAATCGTGTCACGCGCGAGAGTCAGGATTCATTGTTCGAGCATATGACCAAGAAATTTGGCAAATTGAACCGAATCCGATTGAAAACAAGGCTGCAAAACACTGATAAGTTCTCATTCCCAACCGACGATAATCGAGAAGAGACCCAGCGCGCAAGGTCGTTCCTCTTTCTCACCATTGGAGCAATAGCAAGCCGGCGATCGGGGTTCAGCGAAATCGTAGCGCTTGCAGAAAACGGGCAAATGGCAATTCACCTTCCACTAACCGCCGCCCGGATTGGCGGGTTTTCGACGCACACAGCACATCCCAGTTTCATCAGTCTCAGCGAGAAATATTTTTCGGAGCTTATGCAATTTCCATTCACGATTAGAAATCCTTACCTGTATGCAACAAAAGCTGAAGTCGTCAAAGAATTGGTTATCAATCATGCAGATGGCATTCCGCTCTCAAGCAGTTGCTGGCGTGGAGTGAGAGTGACGGATGCAACCATTCGTCACTGCGGGCAGTGCGTTCCTTGCTTGGTAAGAAGAATTTCGCTTGAAGCAAACGGTTTGGAACTACCAGAATTTGCCAGAGATATACTCAGAGAAGACATTGCGAAACTGAAGTCTGACGACGACGGTAAGCGGAATTTGGTCGACTTGGCGGAATTCGCGTATCGATTCACACACGAATCTGATGCTCAAATATTAGATACCTATCCGGATCTTGTTAGTTCCAATATTGATTTTGATATGGCTGTTGGTATGTATAGACGGTTTGCAGCCGAAGCAAATGCAATTTTGCAAAACTATCCAGCAGCAGCAAAGGTGTTGACAAGAATTTCTCGGCCTACCAAACAAAGGCCAAAGACGACCTCGAAACAAAACAAGAGTGGCAACTAATGAAAATCACCCTGAGACAGCTTACAGAACTATGCAAAGACCCGGCCGCTTTTGCCGCTCGACTTTCGCAGGAGAAACAGGGTTTTGGAAAAACCAGGTACAACTATTTGCGCTTTGCAATTGACAAAGTTCATCGAGGTGTCTCTTTTCAGGACGCTGAAAAATATCTTGAAGACAGCATGCTCAATAACTTCAAGACCCAAAAAGGTAATGACGTCTATATTGAGCAATTCCGTGCGTACATAAGAAACACGCAAGAGCTTAATTCTACAGTGGTGAAAGTGCGTGATCCAATTGAAATTCCAATCAAGCAGAACCTCAAACCACTTTACACGGTAAGTGGTCAACTTGCGAGATTAGACATGTTGGAACACGGCTATGGCCTCTGGTTTCTATCGACCAAAACGGAAGACTGGACATCAGATTGGCGGCTGCCCATAGTGACAGCAGCCTATCAGAAAAACATGCAAGTTGACGCGGACGAACTGACAGTTGGAGTGTACGACTTTGATGCGGGTGAATACTCACAATTCCAGTTCGAGCAAGCTCAACTCGATGATGCACTCGAAAAACTCAATTCATCCTTAGATGCGCTTTTAAAAATGGGAGTGAAGTAATGCCGACTAAGTCACAAGCAGAGGTACCGGCAGGTAAAGACTATTCTTCACTAGAGGAATTGATGAGGCACGAGGAACAGCATCGAGACTGGGATTTTTCATTCCTCGAAAAAGACTCTTGGCTCTTAGTTGTTGCACCGCATGCAAAAACAATAGAACCATTCACCGAAATAATCGCGAAGGAAATTGCCGGCAAAGACTATAGCCTGTTTATTTTTGAAGGTCTGCGTCGGAAATCAGAGACTAGGAAGTGGCTGCATATAAGCTCTGATTGTTTTGCGCATCCGGATTTAGAGCGACTGCAAGCTCAGAGTACGGTCACGCTTTCGGTGCACGGCGCAGCGAATAACGACAATTTTTTAGAGCGAGTGACACACATCGGCGGACAGAACGATGCACTGCGTGACTTGGTTTGGGATGGCCTGAATGCACACGGTTTCTCAGTGTTACGGGGAATTGGCACATTGGCTGGAATGAGCGACAAGAACCTGGTCAATCGAACAAAATCGCACGGAGTGCAGTTAGAAGTCTCACGGAGCGAACGAGAATACCTTGGCGATAATCCAGTACGTCGGAAGCGTTATGTAGACGCAGTTCGTTGGGCGATTCATCGCTATGGCCTTTCTAAATCCGGAGAAGGTGGGGAAGGTCTATAAGCTCATCCTCGATAGTTTCCACCAGAGAGGGTTCTGTTTTTTTTATGTCCCAATCAGAAAATTCCCCACAAATAGAAGCTACCCCTGAAAGCCTCTTGCCACCTGGTGACGGCGACGAGACTTTGCAGCGATATACGTACCAAACTATCTGCGCGGCACATGAAGCACTTCTGTTACTAGACGAGGCGCTTGAACTCGAATGCATCTTTTGTGAACTACATGAAGATATCTTAGTCAAGAAGCACGATGGAACGTATCACGGAATTCAAGTTAAGACCAAAAAAGCAGGTGCCTTCCGCGCAGATTATGAGGAGATAACTCATGCCATCGGCCGTTTTATAAAGACAGAAAGGAAATTTCCAGGTATTTTTTCCGGATACTGCTTGGCGACAAACACAACTTTTGAAAAAGGACAGAACGATAGACGTTGGCAAGACATCGATACTCTCATTGGTGAAGCGAAACTTTCCACAGCTGCAAATCTTTCCGATGCCCCTGCCCTTAAAAAATGGTACGAGTTGTATTATAAAGACGCTGGAGACGAAGCTGAGGCACGCCAAGTATTTGCAAAGCTAACTCTGAAACTACAGGCTGCCCTAGAACACGCAGAACTACGATTGGCCAGCCACATCGGAAGTCTCCCAGGTATGGATGCGCAAGGAATACCGGCTCTAAAACGGCTAGCGGATGACCTATTGCAACTTCTTCACAAAGCCAGCATTCGAACTATTGACGAATCCAAGATCGCTCGATTGAATTATCTTCCTGACCCACAAAAAGCTTATGAGCAGGCAGTTTTGGACGGTAAGCGAATAACGGCTGGAATACTTCGCACCTTGTTCGATCAACTCGTCGACAAAGGCCAATTGCCCCAATCAAAACAAACTGACCATACGTCTCAGTTAGCCGAAATCAAAGAAATTCTGTTCGAGAAATTTTCACATCTCGAGCAGTTTGTCAACGGAAGACTGCCTGGTGGAGCGACCCCCGATCTGAAATATGGAGTGCAAATTGATACCCTTAAAGGACTCATCGAAGAGGGGAAACCATCGTTTGCTCTGTCAAAGCTAATAGAGGTTCGCAATCAAGCTAAAGCAGAGTCAGCTTCAGAAGAAACATTCTTCCGATTAGCCATCAATATCGGAGTATGCTACTTCCAAAGTGACAACTTAAAGGGTGCTATTGAAGAATTTGACAAGGCATTAATTTTGAAACCGACTAGTTGCCTTGCGCTATCGAACAAGGCCCAAGTCCTTCTGAGCAAGAACGATAAAACTGCGGCTAGAAAAACTGCTGAAAAAGCTGTAGAGATTGAAATTAACGAAATCTCGGGTGCGGCATATTTAGGAGCATTGTCAGACTTGGCCGATCGAGTAGCATTCGATAAGTTCGTTGAAGAAAATCCCCAAGTCCAAAGTTGGCCCGCCTGTTTGTCCGTGATTGCTGAAATCGCAATTCGAACAGGCGACTACGAACAGGGCTACCAAACATTAACAGAAGCAATCAAATTGGAGAGCAGAAATCCGCAACTTCGAACACAGATTGCGCAGGTCCTTCATCTACGCCTTGATAAAGAACTTCGTACGCTTCATGACTCACACCTCCAACCCTCACACATCGACAAACTGCAAGAAATGCTAATTCACCTCGACGAAGCGATAAAGATCGTGTCGAAATTCGACAATCCCAAGCCCTACCTTCGAGCTCTATGCAATCGCTCATTTGTCAGATCCTTACTTGATGACGAAACAGGAGCACTTTTCGATATGGAGGTTGCGCTTCAAATCGACCGGTCTTGTGCTGAAGCCCTGAAAACCCAAGGAATGATTTTCTTTAAGCAGAAGAAGTGGAAAGAGGCAATATCAGCCCTCGTCGCAGCACAATCTGCGGGTGCTTCAAAGATCGAGCTTGCACTAGCAAGCTGCTATTTAGCCCAAAAGCAGTTCAGCAAAGCGAAAGACGCGATAATTCCGGCCTTGGACAGTTCATCAACTGATGTTCGGGAATTGGTCATGCTCGACATTCTTGCAACTGCGCATAGGAGTTTGGAAGAATACGAGGAAGTCAAAAACATAGTAAGTGACTTGAGAACTCGCTGGACAGCTAACGCTGATGCTAGTTACATGATTGCTCGTCAGCTTGAGCTGGACGGAAACGTTTCAGAAGCAATAGCATTCCTAGAAGCTGAAATAGCGACCTTCTTCGATCAAAGTGCGAAAGATTTATTGAGATGCCGACTGGCAGAGATTTACTATTATTCAAAAGATTTTACTAAAGCAGCTGAGACTTTTGACATGATCACGGACGTTTCGTTGCTGAACACCACCGTGGAGCTACGTATAACAGCATATAGCAATATCGGCCGGTACGACCAAGCGCATCGGATTGCCATCGATCTAGGAAGCAATGGAACTGTGCCACCTATTATTAAAGACATCAAAGCGACAATCGCGGTCTTTGTTGGCGACTACGATCTTGCCCTAAAATTATACGAGGAGTTGCATAGAGCAGAACCAAGCAATATCAAACATCTTATCAAAGCTATTCGTTTAAAGGCAAGAAAGCATCAATTCGACGAAGCCAAGCTAGAACTAGACGAACTCTCCCCTGACACCATATCCGGTGACGGAGAAGCCCTTTGCGAAATTGCGGCAATCTATTCTTACCTCGGTGATAGTGAAAAGTGCCTTAACTATTCCTATCGGGCACTAAAGAAGAGCCCCAACGATCCACAAATCCAAACCTTCTTCATTTCAAGCTTTTTGCGAGTCTCTCCGGACGACAAGAAAATAAAGACACCAGAAAAAGTGGCCGCCGGATGTTGCGTCAAGATTAAACGAGAACCTGATGGGCCTGAATTGCAGTTCGTGATTTTGCCTGCAGGCCAGAATATATCGGCCTCCTGTGAACTCTCCGAAACTGACTCACTGGCACGGCTATTGCTAGACAAAACGGTCGGAGAGCAAATAACGCTTAAGACAGGTACCCTAGAGGAATTCTCGTACACAATTTCAGAGCTGAAGTCGGAGTATGTTGCAGCGTTCCAGCAAATACTTCTCGAGTTCCCGACTAGATTTCCGGAAAGCAAGGCAATCGAGACAGTAAGTGTAGAACACGAAGCACGTTTGATGGCTGCCGTTGACGAACGACACAAATTCGGCACAAATATCATTGCAGCATATGAGGCGGGCCAATTGACTATCGCTCAAGTCGCAGAACTATTAGAGCAGCCACGTGCAAGCATATTTCTTGGCCTACTCGATTCCAGCGCGAAGATTAGGGCGGCCGACGGTTCCACTGAATCACAAGTCGCGGAACTCAATGTAGCAAAAAACGCCGAGTGGCTAGTGCTAGACTTAACTGGCTTGATAGCAGGGGCGCGCTTGGGACTGCTAGAATCAATCGCATCGGGGTACAAGGGAAAGATTCTAGTCCCTACCACAGTACTAGACGAGCTACTTTTGATTCTCCACGATGATGCATTTGGAGCGCGCAAGGGCATGTATGTCGGCAAGGCAGGCGAAGCGTATAGGATTACAGAGTATGGCGATGAAGCAGCAAAACAGCGGCAAGAGCTTATAGGCCGAATAAAGAACTTCATAGACAATCATGCCACCTTGACACACAGCTATTTCGGGCTGGAAGACGGAAGAGAGAAGATTACGCTAGAGAGAGATGCATTAGGCTGGTCAACCTACGCTGCAGCTCAGATCGCACGTGAAAGGGTCGGAGTGATATGTTGTGACGACCTTAGGTCTAGAAACTACGCAGAACTAACTTGGAATGTCCAATCGCTGTGGACACGGTCCGTACTGCAGAGGTTGTTGGACGGCACCATAATAAGTGAAGAGCAATTTCGCGAAGCAATTTACAAAATGGCCCTCTTCAATTATTGGTTTTTGCCGCTCTCGGCAGAAGATCTTTTCTTTGCGTTGAAAGCAAACGACTTTTCAATAAATAGGAACGTAGTTGCCGTATTTGAAAAGCTTCAAGATTCTGACGTTGATGCAGGCCCACTAGTAGGTGTTCTGTCGGACCTTCTCAAGCAAGTATGGTTACAAGTGCTGGTCGAAGAAAGGCGTCTTTGGATTCTAGATTTATGCGTGAAGGTGTTAACTCTTAAGCATCCAAAGACCATCATCAACCTTCTTGTATCTGAATTGGAAAAGAAGCTGTGGTTAATGCCGTTGGCTTTGAATTCCATCAAGCAGAACATAATCATGATTTCGCCGAGAAGCTCATTCTAAAAAAAACTACGACCCACTAAGGAGAGAGAAAAATTCGAATTATCCCGACTACGTATAACTTTGCGAGCGAGGCGCTGTCACCCAGTGAAAGTCTCGCGCGAACGATGGGCTTGGATATTCTAAATTGGCAAAGATTTCGGTACGCAATAAATAGTGGCACAGATACTTCAACTATGATTTGGTCTGGCCCAAGACTCGTAGACATCGAGGAATCATTTTTGGAATTAGGAAAATCCCATCACGAAGTAATATGCTCACTTCTATACATGCAGCTATGTTTAGATGATGCAAATGAAACTAATCGTGCCCAGTTCAAGCAGAACGCAAAACAATTCTACTTTCATGCCGGCTGCCTTTTGGATAATCTGGCACGGTTGATCTACATCCTTTGTGATCCTAACAGCGACACTAAAGACAAGACCTACAAAGTATGGCCACCAACGAGAAGCGGAAGAGTACCGACAGCAACCACAGTAACAGTGCGTCAAAGACGTTATATCGATTGGGGGAGTCTTCGAGGTAGTTGGAATAATCATAATTTTGCCGACTACCGATACTGGCTAATAAAGAGCAGAATAGATGAAATAATAAACCTACGAAACTGCCTGACGCACTCGTGGCAGCCACCGATGCTCCAAAATGCCGCTGGTGTAACAGAGTGGCCAAATGCTGTACGCACACGTCGAGATTTTCTTTGGCCATTTGACACAAGCGAAGGTTCAAGAATGCGAAAACATTATCGCAAATGGATTTCGATCACAGATATGATGCAAGACGACTTGAAATTCCTCGAAGAAACGCAGTCTCGCATTTTTAGCAGATTGCGAGTGTCATTTGGGAAATTTGAAAGACGACACAACTTCTCAATTTTATAAAAAGTCTCTTCAACTTTTTCCATCAGCACCTTTATATCGGTGACGATGAAGCCCCAAGTAGTAATTTGCGACCTGTCAAAATCATCGCTCGACCACTTAACTTGAGTAGCTTTTCTTTCAAAAATATGCTTCGCTAGTTGCCGGGGCCTAGTGAAGCTGCTAGTACTTTACGAATTATCAAGCGAAGAAAATAGGCCATCCATCTCACCACCAGACATGTAGGCGTCAGATTCTCTATATGAGTCACCATCATCATCATCCCAGCTACCTGGATCATTGAGGCGTTCTTCAGTCAAAATCTCAATCAACTCGTGTAACTCAGGAAGAAACGCCGCCACATCAACAGAAAATGCTTCTGCAAGCATTTCAAACATTTTCACTTCACCAGCGAGCAAGTCTACATCCTTTAGCTCCAGCACCCTTTCTGCAATACTTATATAGTACTCCATAAAAAAGTCTTGCCCACTGCCAGCCCCATAAAGGCGCTGATGTTCTACATTCTGCTCCAAGAACATAGCAATCATGTTCAGATCCAGAAAACCAACTGGGCAGGTGTGGCACAATTTCTCATAGGCTAGTCGTAAAACTTCACCCCTAACGTTGGAGTCAACAAATGGTGATTCGCTTACGGCAGTGATAAAGCTCATAAGGTCAACGTTCTTGAAACTTGCAGGCAAGTACTCGGGCAAGCTCGCTAACGTAGAATTCAAATTAGCTCCGTCATTCAAACTCCTGGAGACCTCCAATAAGAAAAGAAGTCGTCGAAAAATCTGCGGCGATCTGCGAGCGAACTTAGCACGTTGCTCCCAATCAATTTGGCTTGGACTCTCACTTGATGGTCCATATACTGTTTCATGCAGGCGTTCGACGAAGAACGAGCCATAAAAATAAACTTCTGGTGCACTCAATTCTTCGGCCTCGTCAACAAAGAGCCAACCGAACTCAAGCATTTCAAAGAAAGGAACTGCTTTAAGGTATTCAAGAAACAAGGCTTTATTACTCTTTAGTCTTGAGAAAATAAAATCTCTAACCGATGGATTGTGAAAGTTGACAATCGTAAGTTCGTCATTTATTCGGCGACTTAAAACGAAATTGCCGTCAAGTATTCGCAGATCACGATCAAGTTCAGAGGAGCCAATAAACTTACCTATAAGTAATGTTGTTACTTCTCTCACTGCAATTCTCAAGTCTGTCAGATACAAGGAACCGTCTCTAGCAAGGGCCAGAACGACTAGGATCGCTCTAGCCGTCTCTCTCAGTTGATTATCAAACACATGTGCCCATAGTAAACTAGGATCAGTAAGCTTACCCAAAAACTCGTCAACAAAATTAGTAGCCGGAATAGATGATGCATTAAAAGAATCAGTCATCCACTCAATTACACGAGGGCTAAAATTAGGGTGATAGATAATTCGCCGATAACTCTTGCTTGCAACAATAGATTTAATGTGTTCGTCAGATAAGCCTGAAAAGTAAAGGTGGTTATACAAAATTTGTGCTCTCTGACGCTCCCCGTAGTCGCTCATTTGAACTACAACTTTACTGACTATATTTGCATTCTGTAATCGCTCAGATTTTGAAAAAGCCTCATTTAGAATATACTCTCGAGTTGTTAATACTAGTCTCTTGTTCACCGAGCGGCCCACTTCACGAATAAACTGAATGAGCCTAGCATCTTCATTTCTGCCGAAGCTCAGCTGCAAAATATTCTGCCCCAAAAGTCATCAAGAACAAAAAATTCTTTGACTTCTGGTAGGGAAATATCAAGAACATCATCGATTCCGCAAGAAGCGAAAACAACCCTAAAGCCCTTTTCCAAATACTCAGCAGCTAGAATTTGAGCCAAAGTTGTCTTTCCAATGCCAGGAATACCGGCGATTACACAATAACCATTCTTCTCAAGCATCTGCTTGGCTCGATGAAACGAATCAGTTGAAACGTACCTTGAAAGCTTCAAACGAACTTCTTCAAATTCAAATCTAGTTTGGTTAAAAATTCTATTGTTCAGAATTCTTTCAATTGTCGAAGTACAAGTAAGCCAAAGTTTAAAATGCTGCTTCTCGATCTCGGGAAACTCACTTAGCAAAGCATTAATGGTGAGTCTCCCCCATATTTCGACATCAGCGCAGACGGGAGAGAGTACAGAAAGCAATTTAGCCTCTTGTGCTGGAGACAACCCTACAGAAGTAGCCAATACATATTTTGTTGGAGCTAGCTTTGTAATCTTGGCTACTTCCTTTTTCTCCATATCTCTCAGGAGCGCAACAAATCCTGACTTTCTGTAGTGCTTACATTGAACTACCAGCGAATTTCTTGCTCTCGATTTAATTTCCGCGTCAGCTAGGTCGAGAACCGGAAACGCCGCAAGGTAGCGGCAGTCGATGCCAGCATCACGGCCTCGTTCAAAGCGTTGTAAATACTCACCAAATCGTTTCTGCCCAAGGTCTGCAACTAGAAACTCAAATTCGGAATCCGAAAGACTCGAAAAATCATAGTCTGGCAATATACTTCCTCACTAATCCTCTAGCACACACAAAGCCTACAAAACAAACTTACCAGATCCAGCTTCTCAAGATTGGTGCATGGGGCTCTCGCCAGGTTCAGGCTACCGACAACAATAGCCAAAGACTGTGCTCTTGAAATGACAACATTTAAATCATAGGAAAAGTAACAAGCTCTGCCTGCATACAATTTAGTGCCATGTTCCAGGCCGAGCGAAAATTCAATCAATCAGTATGCCTTAACCACCAATGGTGGCAAACCGACTCTGCCATTCCCCCCAAAAAATCAACCAAATACCGCCCACTCACGCTCCCACTCTCAAACATCGCCCACCACCCACTCCACTTCCCACACCACCATCTTGCTGCTCAAGCCAGCGCTCATAGTAGACAATTGAATCTGTGGCTTTGGCTACGTCTCCGGCACGCTTTGGCATGTACAGATGCTCAATATTCTTGAGCGAATAGCGGGGCTCGCCAACTCTCAGGCCCTGCTGCACCACTCGGTACAGATCCACAAATACTTCATTGCGCAGCAGATTGTCTACTTCCATCTCTCTGGTGCCAAAGCGCCCCATCAGCTTGCGCATAGCTGAGACTTCGTAGGCGGCGTAATGATAAATGTGCATGGTGCCATCCTGCTTGTAGCGCGCGTAGACCCAGTCTATGAAATCTTCAAAGGCCTTGCGCTCTTGTGCGCGATCATGCGCCCACCAATCAATGAATTGCATCTGACCTTGTGGGTCGAGGTAAGTGGCTCCGAATAGATACTCTAGGCCGCCTTGAATGTGGGGGTAGCCCTCCATGTCGAACCAGATGTCGTGGGGTGACGGCGGTGGCAAGCTGGCGAGGCCGCGCCTG
>JAUYRX010000022.1:0-10785 GCA_030696635.1 Candidatus Melainabacteria bacterium | reverse complement strand
GAGGAAAACAAAAGGTAAGCAACTCAAACTCGTCGGATAAAACAACATGCCAGCGTCAGGCTACTTAGAAACTGCTCAAGATCACCGGAGCAAGTGATCAGCATCAATCGGAATTACCGATCAGCTTCAGCGGAATACGCAAAAACGAAAAACACAAGAAACGGCCCACACTAGTTCACGTCGCGCCAGAATAGTTCAGGCGTCACAGAAGAGACCGTTACATTCACAAAGCGAGTACTCTAGAGCGTCTCACCATATTTTAGAGTTACTGACAGGCGTTATTCGGGAGGCAAAGTTCGCCAAATATTTCGCCAACATTGCCAAAGATCTCGCCAGAAAACCGGCAATTTATTGCGCCAAGTTACAGCTTAAAAAAACTACTGGCCTTTAAAGAACCAGCTAGAGAACTTTGCCCACCAGCCCGGCTTATGCTGGCTATCCGTTAATAGTTTGACTTGTTGACGTTCCGATTCAAGCTGAGCTTCTAAATAGCCAATACGGTAAGTAGCGCCTTCAAGTTTTCGCAACAGCTCATCGATATCTACTGTAACTAGGCTTGTCTCATGGACTGTCTCAGTGGGAATCGCTGCTGTCTCAAGACTTGCCTCACGAGGAATTACAGTCTCAAAAATTGTCTCAGATGTCTCAATCTTAGGTTCTCGACCTGTCTCATGAGACATACCGAGATTCTCCATCTGTCTCACTGAGACAAGAAGCTTCCCATTCGGTCCTATGGTTGTTTTATACTTACCGGCTTGAATATGCCTGTAAATGGTACTTCGAGGAATTTCAAGCCGCTTTACTAAAGCTGAAACGGTGAGATATTCAACTGTCTCAACTTTCCCAGTGATTGTCTCAGTGGGAATCTCAACTGTCTCAAGACTAGTCCCACTTGAAAATAAATCATCCATCCCTTCCGTAGAAGCTGGTTCAGGTGTCTGGTAATCACGGGCGGTATCACTCATAGGCAGGAGTATAGAGGGAAGATACTAAACCTGTCTAGCTTATAGCGCTTAAAGTTGTGACCGATAAAGCGAATTTTATACTATGTAGATTAGTATAAAATTGGTTATCCTGCGTATTAGGATAACGCAGCATACCGGACAGGGGGATTGAGAGCGGCGGCGGCGAGAGTTCGGCTGAATAGTTGCGACCAGTGATAACGACGGTTGAACCGAAAAGCAAATTCATTCAGGAACCGCTGGAGGTGCGCTCGCGAGCAGTATTGATGGTACGTGCCGAGCAAATACCTTTTTGCCAAAGAAATGACCCTGTCTACGTTTTCCAGTGGTCCATGTTCGCTGTAAATCTTTCCGATTTTGTCCATGTTGAGTTTGCCGGCTAGTGCGTGAAGCGTGCTGTTGGTGGGATAAGCATCGGTGCGAATATGGGTCATCGGCTCCACCACGGACTTTACTGCCTTTAAAAACGCCACACCGCTCTGGTCGGGAAGTACAAGCAAGGCTACGTCACCAGCTCGTCGATTTAACCGCTCAACAATGACTACTACATTTAGCTTGCCGTGCGCCCCTCGTCCGGATTTCCCTTTAGATTTACCTCCGAAAAAAGCGTCATCTATTTCAACCAACCCTGATAGTGTGCGACCTACAAGTCGGTTTCCCATTGCCACTCTCAACTTGTGCATCATGAACCACACGGTTGCATAGTGCATCTCCAGCAGCTCTGCAGCTCTAGTCGTAGAAACTCCACCCTTGTCTTGCGACATCAGATAAATGAGCCAAAACCACTTCTGAAGCGGGACTTTACTCCGCTCAAACAAGGTCCCAGAGGTGATTGATGTTTGTCTCCTGCAGCTGGCACATTGAACGGAACGCCGCTGCGAAAGCCGATATCCAAAATCGTGACCACATTTTGGACAGTTAAAACCACGTGGCCAACGAGCCTGAAATATTGCCTGTATGCAGTCTTCTTCAGTGCGATATTCTCTTTGAAATTCAATCAGAGTCATACTACTGTTCATAAGACATCCTCTCAATTTTGGGGTGGAACACTATATAACACAGTATGCCCAAAACAAAGAAATAGTAACGGGGCTGCATCAACCTAATATCCAGGTTGGTTATTAAAAGATTTCCCGATTCATACTCCTAACTAGTAGATTTCATTTTCAGGATGAGGTCTACCAACCATAGGTGTTTGTACTCCAAAGTCTGTTTTCATTAACAGTTCACCTTTGCTAATTGTCCTTTTAGCTCTGCGATCAACAGCACTAAAAGTCGATTTTATGTTGTCTGCTAATATCGATGGCTTTGTAGTATTGCTTAGTGGTTTTTGTTCGATATCCGCGAATTTAACTTCAGCTCCGGCTGGAATAGATTTAGATGCATAAACGCCCATGTAATTCCAGTTGACTTCCTTGCTTGTTTGGCATTGACCGTAGTAGCAAAAGCTAAAAACTCCAGCTAGTGAAAAGGTTAGCCACAAAATACTTTTTTTGTTCATTTCATTACCTAATCAGCTGGAAGGACCATTCTTATTTCAGGCTATGCTGAACGCTTGTATTTAGCAATACGTGATTAGCCCATTTCGTAAGAGGAAATAGAGTAGGAGAGAGATATATCTCCCCCCTACTCAGTTACAGTCTAGTTAGAATTAGCCTGGCAAATAGCTTACGGGCAAGCACCAGTCGCGGCAATAGGTGCCGCCGTTGTATAGAAAGCGTCGGTGTAGAGCTTCCCACATGGATACACTTTAGTAAGCCAAATGTGCGTGCCTTTGAAGTCATTACCTATGTCAGCACGTCTGAAGCCAATCAACTCAGCCCAAATCAAACTGAAATTAGTAGCTGTCGGAACATCTGCAAACATTGCCTGATAGTCAGGAGGGAATTGCACAGCTCCTGAGCCAATTTGCGCAACGGAAAGTCCCCGCACAATGGCAATATTAGGAACACCAACGTATATTCCTTTCTTGACGTGGGTCGTTGTGTTGCAGATAGTGCCTTTTAGGCTGCCCCAAAGATTGGTGTCAGGACCACTGGCGGCACAACCGTCCTTCAGGTTGAAACGGCTAATGTCACCAGTGATGCGGTTGCGGAACAGCGCACTTGCTGAACCATTGGTGCCCGCAATCCTGTCAATTCCTCGGCCTGTCTCACGATAGAGTCCTTGGTCGTAGTTGAAGAGATCAACAGTCGGGACACCCGGGTGCTCCAGGTAAGTACCATTCGGCTGCTTTACACGTTCGAACATAGCAACAAACGGCGTTGTTGCATTTCCAACTGGCTGAGGCTGATGAAAGCCAAGCACGCCAACAGCGGTGGCCGTTGTTGGCACGGCGGCAGCACCAAGTAGTGAAAGGGCCTGTGCTGAATCTTGGAATACGTACAATGCATAACCAGCATATTGAAATTTCTGTCTCCATTGTGTTGGTGTAGCAGTTGGCAATGTCATCAGGATGTCACCTGATCTCACCTTAAACCTTGTTGGGTTTGAACCACAGTAGACATAGAAGGTGGTTTCAGCCTTGAGCCAGGGGTAGTTCAAGCTTGTGTCAGGAACATATGAACAGGCGGCAACTGGTGGCTTGTAAGGCAAGACGCAACGTGAGTAGACATCAGGATCAGCAGCAGTGTTCAGAGCTGTGAAATCTGATTTAACTGGGTCTGTTCCCCTTTGATAATGAGCGTTGACGTAAGCTTGACCACATTTGAAATAGTCGCGAAGAATCGGATCTACTGGCTTTGTAGACAAAGGCGTACTGGCCGGAAGGTTCGGTGACAGGGCAAACTGCTCAGAGAACATTTCCTCGTAGCCTAGCCTTGGGGCTACTGTGTAGTTGGTCAGCCAATATGAATAAGTCCCTCGATATGTGTTCGTGGGAAGTTTCAGATCGAGATAGAGGAAATCGCGTGCTACTAGTTGCTTGTAGTACGCACTGTTGGCTAACCGACCAGGAACTTTGAAGTACTGGTATTGGTGGCCAGCTTCATGTCGGCTATTTAAAGTGACTTCGTTTTGTGGTGGATTGCTTCCCAAGCCTTGTTCGTAGATATAAATTACGGGCGGAAAGGATATGTAGTCGGATGCTGATGGTTGAGTAGCAAGCTCCGGTGGAGCTGTTTGGCCAAAAGCTCCAAATCGCTGATTGATATCTTTGAAAACAATTATCGTCACCGTTTTGTCGTCAAAGAGCGTTTTTACATGAGCCGGTAAGTTTAAAAAAGCGTTGAGAGGTGTAATGCCAAGAGTCTGCAATTGAGCTTGAGTCGGGTTTGCTGGTAGGGTTGCAATTTCCTTTCCACAATAGATGTAGTGTGCATTTTGGGGTGCCGTGCCATCGTTCGGCCAAAAGGCTGGATCGTTCCAACGGCCATAGCAAGTTATTGCCGTTGCTCCTGTACCATACGTGAATGTACTTACCGTAGTTGCTGCTTGAGCTGGAGATGTAGCAATAAAGCTACCGGCGATGCCAGCGATTGCTAAGGCTGTGATGCCCAGCATTTTTGATATTGTTCGTTTCATTTGTCGTTACCTTTTAGGTTGTTGAGTGGAACTTCTCATCGCACCAGGACGCAGGCAACCGAAGCTTCTCTGACACAACGGTGCCTAGAAAAGTTGGAAGATTTAGAGCCTGTTTGAGTTTTTAAAAAATTGCCTGCGGGATTGGATTGAGTTAGAAGTCCCTCAACCCTCGTCTTTCATGGGCTTTCAATGCGCCCAGTGTTGCGGGATCTTCATTAGGCAAAGGTTCAGACCAGCATCATTGAGCCATTATGATAAAAAGTGAGGCAGCAAAAAGGGCTAGCGAAGCTCACGCCACGTGCCTTTCAGGACCTGCCAGTCCAATTAAGCGGCGGCTCATATACAGCTCTGTTCTTTAGCTGCTGGAGGGTCGGCCCTGATCAGCCTCAAAATTTCGAAATCTCAAATGAGGCATCTAGCTGGCGATTCCTGAAACTTTGGTACGGTTCTAGCGACAATCGAGAGACACTACCGGTAGTGTTTTGGCGCAATTACTACTTTTCAACCATTCGCAATAAAGCTAATCCACATCTAGTGGTCAGATGGGAAACAAAGAGAAGAATCCCCGCGCCCTTCATCCAGCCCAGTAGCTAAAACGCGCTTCCTGAGCCAATCTAGAATCGATGAAACATAAGATATATTATCAGAGACCAAAATCAACCCGCTGGTGCCACCAGCTTGATCAACTTCTCCGAAGCAATCGGGCTAACATAGAGAACATCGGCACCATTGCTTGAAAGCAGCAGTGCTGACTGGTTGCCTAACTTGCCGATGCTCGCAACCTGACCATTCTCAAGGGTTATTTGCTGCATACTGGTTTTGCGCAATGAAAGCAAACCAGTTGGTGCCTGATAGCAATCAATACAATCAGTCGAAGAACCATCGCTGCTATTGAAACACATACGCACAAGAGTCTTACCATCACTGGTTTTGACAATATCAGAACCATACAGACCATAATTGTCTAGCTTGATCTTTCGCACCGCAAATCCAACTTTAGCAGCCAAATCAGAAGCATCTTTCTTGCCCACATAATCAACCACAAAGCTTGGGTCTTCTGGGCCCGATGAATGATGACCAATGCTAGCCACTAAGTTCTCAGCGACAATTGCATTTTGACTTTGAACTGGCAGTGGAGTGCGGCCAGCGAAATAAGGAGAAGTTAGCGCTAGAGAAACAAGAAGCACAGTGGCTGCAGCACCAATAAAAAAAGTGTTCATGTACTTCACTGTACTGGCTTGTTGATCGCGGTGCAGAGCAGAGATAATGCGCTTCTCAAAATCATCACTAGGTTTTTGCTGAGCCAGAATATCGACAATACCAGCCCTGACAGAAAGTATTTGCTCCCACTCACTTTGGCATTGATTACATTTACTAATATGGCCAGCCACCATAGCAGCAGACTCATTAGCAAGTTCATTATCACTAGCTGGCCCTAACAGCTCTCGGGCTTGTTCACAGTTCATTTGGGCCTCTCTTTGATTGTTCTTTCTTGCTAGCCTTATCAGGCTTTGTATTAGTTTGCTCGTCAGAGTTGCTACCCGTCATCAAATCGAAAAGGGCCTTGCGTGCCCGTGACAAACGAGACATAACTGTGCCGACAGGAACACTTAAGTAATCGGCAATATCTTTGTAAGACATATCGCTCACTTCTCGCAAAAGCAAAGGAGCAGCAAAATGCTCGGGTAAATTGGCAATTCCAGTAGCCAGCAGTTCATATTCAATTTTGCGTGAAGCCACTAAATCTGGTGTCTCCCTACTATCAACCAGAAGGTTTTCTAAATCGTCGTCTTCTTCAATAGCCTTATACTGCGGTCCAGCAGAAGCTTGGCGCACTATATCTTTGATAGCATTGCCGAGAATGGCATAAAGCCAGGCTTTTTCATTGCTGCCCTGCTTAAAGCTACTGAACGAGCGAAAAGCCCTAACAAATGTGGTTTGCACAACATCCTCAGCCTCTTCATGCTTGCGCAAGCGCATAAAAGCATAGTTATAAAATTCGCGTGAATAAGCCCTTACCCAGCCTTCTACCGTCTTTTTCTGAAAAGCATTTTCTTGAAAAAACATAGCTATTACAGATGACGGCGCGGAACATGGCAGCCTTGACCAGGATGCTTGGCAAAGTAATCTTGATGATAGCTCTCAGCAGTATAGAAAGTCTGCAAGGGCTCAAAAGAAGTGACGATTTTGCTATCAAACTTGCTTTGTAGAGAGGCAATAGTTTCTTTGGCCAGCTTCAAATCGGCCTCATCAGCATAGAAAATTGCTGAGCGATACTGGTCACCAATATCTGGCCCCTGACGATCTTTAGTAGTGGGGTCATGTATAGAGAGAAACTCTTTGACAAGAGCCTGATAGCTAATCACCTTAGGATCAAAAACTACTCTGACAGCCTCGGCATGCTTGGTTGAATGACTGCAGACATCGCTATAGGTTGGATCTTTAGTGATACCGCCGGTGTAACCAACCACCGTGCCGTGCACACCCTTAACTTCCTTGAGAGCGTCTTCAACTCCCCAGAAGCAGCCTCCAGCAAAGTACGCCACAGACAAGCCTTTAGCCTTCTCTGCTGCATCTTCAATAGCTGAATATTTGGGTAAGTCGAGAGCATCGGCATTCTTATCAGAGGCTGCAGCTCCATCACTTTTACTCGCCGCTGCAGCTGGAACATTGGCTTTAGCATCGAAGGCCAGGGACGCCGAGTTAATGCAATAACGCTTACCACTAGGCCCAGGTCCATCATCAAAAACATGGCCCAAATGCGCGCCACAGGTAGCACACATTACTTCGTTGCGCTCCATGCCAAGACTACGGTCAGAGGCAACAGCGAGGTTGGCGCCTTTGACTGGATCAGTAAAGCTCGGCCAGCCAGTGCCTGAATCAAACTTTTGAGCCGACGAAAACAAAGTGCCGCCGCAAGCAGCGCATTGATAATTACCTTTATCATGATTGTTCCAGTACTTACCAGTGAAGGCCATCTCAGTGCCTTTCTCGCGAGCAACGCGGTACTGTTCAGGAGTGAGCCTTGCCCGCCATTCCTTATCTGTCAATTTCTTCCATTCAATCTTCGGTTTATCGGTATCACTGTTTTTGCTCATATCTGTTGGCTTTTGCGAAGCTCCAATTGATGGGGTTGAACAGCCAGATAGACAAATAGTAGTTGTAATGGCCCAAAACATCGTTCTTTTATAGATAGTCATCGATCACCTTTCCAAAATTTGTCCTGCCTGGCAGAAGCGCAAACGCGCTGTTAACTCTCTATACTGTGCCGCCCCAGAATTTATTCCATGAAGTTCTGGTGAAGTAAATTCTATTCGATTTAATGGCTTTGCCCCCGGCAAAAAATTTGTTTTTGCTGGCGGGAATAAAATCGCAATTGCATCGGTTTACGAAACATCAATCACTTCACAGGAGATTTTTCGGATGCAAGACAAAACAAAAGCAAAAGTAGCCGCAGCACTAGCAGCAACCCTAGGGCTGGCCATACAGGGTTCGGCCAATGCCGCCTCTAACCAAAGCTTGCGAATCTTGGAAAAGCCATCACTCTTAAAAGTAAATCAGGCTGAGACTGCTGAGCAGTTTTTAGCTGACGATAAATCAGACAAGAAAGCCAAGGGCAAAGAAGGCTCTTGTAAGGGTAAAGAAGGCTCTCACTAATCCTCATGCAAGGAGGAAGGCTAATGCTCAAGTCATAAGCCTTCCTCTTTGTATTACCAACCATTTTTGTATCTTATTGGCTCCAGTCAATATCAAATACAGCATCGAGGCGAAACCTAGAAACTTAGCCACCAAGCAGTTAAACTCTATGTTTATCTTCAACTGCGGTAACGAGCAATGGTGGCATGGTTATTTTGGCCCACAATAATTTTCACAGTATGCGCTGTGAGCCTTAGCACGGCGCCAGTGAGCAGTTACATTGACGACGACAATCCGGCCTTTGCCCGCTTACCCATTTACCCGCTGATTCTAGAAGGCAAATTTGAGCAAGCCATACCTTGGCTCGACCGCTCGATCGCCAAAGAGCCTAAAAATGTTACCTACCTGGAATGCCGAGCCCAGTGCTATCACGCTCTTAAAAAATATCCCCAAGCAATTAAAGACTTTACTGGCTGCATCGCCCTCTCTCAGAACAACCTTTACCTGCACTACGATCGCGGTCAAGCCTACTCAGATATGGGCAGCTTTGAGAAGGCCCTGGAAGATTTTGAGCGAGTGATTCAACTGGCTGGCCAAGACAAAGCTCAGCTGAAGCGCTTCTACCGGCTCAAAGTCAATGTTCTTGAGCATTTGAATCGCACAGCAGAGGCTGAGATTTGGTGTTCAAAAATACTGGCAATAGACAACAGCAATTTTGAAATTCTCTCGAAGCGAGCCTTGCTTCGAAGAAAGCTGGGACGTAATCAAGATGCCATAACTGACTACTCTTCTATTCTTAAATCAGTACCCGACGACGCCACCATGCTCAAGCAAAGAGGCGATGCTTACTGCGAAGCTAAAAATTGGAAGAAAGCTATTGCTGACTACTCAGCGGCAATCGCTGAAGAACCAGAGCTGGCAGCTTCGATTTACGAAGCTCGAGGCAAAGCCTATTTGAAAATTGGCGACTCAGCCAAAGCTAGCGCCGACATGAACCAGGCGAAAAGAACCAAACCGTGAGCTAGCCGTGCACAGCTGCGCTAAGCCGCCCCCAGCCTGACAACCCTCCTTACCCCTAAATGTTCAGCGCCAGGCCCCCCTGATTGCAAGAAATTTATACACCTGCAATTGTTTCCTTCCTGCGCAGGCGCGTAGGTTAAAAACCTCATTTCTTTTACAAACAAACAGAATTACCTTCACGACCCAAGAACCACAGACTACCCAATAGCCCCCTACGCGCACTAGAGTGTCCCGCAGACTGTTCGACAAGGACCGTTGCAGCTCTAGCTTCCTATCTCATCAACGCTTAGCATCAATGGAGCCTCTTATGGCCGATATCCACACTGCAACACGCGAATATGAGCGCTGGTTCAGCGAGCACACAGAAATCGTGCAGGCCGACCTTGCTCAGAAGCACAAGCTGATGCACACCAGCCCCTTCATTTTGCTCAGAGGAACCTTCTACCGCTGGGCCGAACTCTTTCCTCGCGCGCTACCAGAGCTGATGCAGGCACCAATTGTTCTCTCCGCCGGCGACCTGCACATCGAGAACTTTGGCACGTGGCGCGACGCCGAAGGCAGACTCAATTGGGGTGTCAACGACTTCGATGAGGCTCACCCTCTGCCCTTCACCAACGACCTCGTCAGACTGGCTACCTCTGCGGCTTTTGCTATCGAAGACGGCAAGCTGTCGCTCTCTCTCAAAGAAGCCTGCCAAGTCATCACAGCCGGCTACAGAGATGCTCTCGTTCGGCAGGGGCGCCCTTTCGTCTTGGCAGAGAAGAACCGGACCCTGGGCAAAATGGCTCGCAGTCGTCTCAAAGACCCCCAAGACTTCTTCAAGAAACTCGACAGCCAAGCCAAGACTTCTCGCCCCGTGCCAACTGCTGTGGTAGAGGTCATCACTCGAGCCCTGCCGCGCAATGCATCCAAGCCTGCCTATTTTCAGCGGCAAGCTGGTGTCGGTAGCCTCGGTCGCCAACGCTATCTGGCTATTTGTGACCTTGGTGGTAGCCGCATTGTCAGAGAAGCCAAAGTGATGATGCCGTCGGCCTGGTCGCTATTTCATCCAGAAGCAGGCAAAGAGCCGACCATCTATCTCAACGAACTTTCTGAGGGCTGCCTGCGCTCTCACGACCCCTTCTTGCGCGTCGACAATGGTTGGGTGATTCGTCGCCTTGCTCCTGATTGCGCTCGCATCGAGCTGAGCGAACTGCCCGACGAACGTGACGAAAGAGCACTGCTCGAAGCTATGGGCGCCGAAGCCGCCAACGTGCATCTAGGAACACCCGAGGCGCGCACTGCGATCATTCGCTTTCTCGACAATAACAAGAACTGGCTTTTGCCGGCCGTGAGGAAAATGGTGCGGCTGACCAAGCAAGACTTCCGCGATTGGCGTGCTGGCCCCCAAAAGTAGTTCGCAAAAGTAGTTCTCACAAATGAGCCTGTGAGTAATCCAAAAAGCTGATGGGCAAAACTCAAGAGACAGCAAGGTGGCCTGGTAACCCACTTTGCTGTTTTTTTGTTCTTACCTGCCCATTTAACACAGCCTGGGATTAAGACCCCCAGCCTTACTGTTACTTGGGTTTTTCCGAGGGCATACTATATATTACAGTGCCCTACCCCGAAAATGGAGGTTTTATGATACTTCTCAATTCAAGCTTGC